>NZ_JBNPTM010000010.1:0-189892 GCF_051167655.1 Bradyrhizobium sp. HKCCYLS2038
GCAGCAGAGAACCCGAAATGGAACGACAACACACGAGGGGGAAGGTGTGCAGGGACCGGACGCTTACAGGGCGACGTTCTAGGGCAAGATAAAAGCGGCTCGCCTGTCGAACAGCAAGCCATTGACATGGCTTGCGTTCAACCGTGCCGGTCGGTCGGAGCGCGTGCCGCGCTCGAGGTTTTTGGTAGCACGATCAATGTGGTTTTCGGCACTGTAGTGAGTTTCGCGGCACAGAGGTGCTCTGCATGAGCACCAGTGAGCGTGAGTTCCGCATTCGCCCCGGGCGCATTCGTCATGGGCGGGGGACCAAGGCCAAGACCTTCATCAATCGCGTGCTGCGGGCTGCCAATACCGCCGGTCACGTCGCGCGCTTGCCGACGATCAATGGACGTCATGCGGTGCGGGCTCACTCGACCTTCGGTCGCGGCCGGCTCAGCTTCAGCCGCGAGCGTCTGTTCACCCCCGTGCGTCGGGTGACAGTCAAGGCGCGGATCGCGAGGCACGCGGGGCGCGCGTTTCGGTCAGCGCCTCTGGCGACCCATCTCGCCTATCTCAAGCGCGATGGCGTCACCCGCGATGGTGAGCCGGCCCGGATGTTCGATGCGGCTGGCGATCAAGCGGACGAGGCTGGATTCGAGGCGAGGGGCAGGGGTGACCGGCATCATTTCCGCTTCATCGTCTCGCCCGAGGACGCGGCCGACATGGTGGACCTCAGGGCATTCACCCGGGACCTCATGCGGCAGATGGAGGCCGATCTTTCGACGCGGCTGGAATGGATCGCGGTCGATCATTGGAACACGGACAATCCGCACATCCACGTCCTTGTGCGCGGCGTCGACGAGACCGGCGCGGATCTCGTCATCTCCCGCGACTACATCAGCCGCGGCCTGCGTTCGCGCGCTGAGGAGCTGGTTGCGATCGAGCTTGGGCCGAAGCCGGAGCATGAGATCCGCAACGCACTTGAGAAGGAGATCACGGCTGATCGCTGGACGCGGCTCGATCGTGAGGTCCGGATGGCGGCGAACGAGGTCGGCGCCATCGACCTTCGGCAGGAAGCGGCGGGGCTTCCGGATCCTGATGTGGCCCGGCTCATGCGCGGGCGCCTCCAGTATCTGGAACGCCTGGGGCTAGCGAGCGCGGCGGGCCCGAACGAGTGGATGGTCGAACTCGGTGCGGAGCGGAAGCTTCGCGAGCTCGGCTTGCGAGGAGACATCATCAAGACGATGCACCAGGCCTTCGCTGCGCGCGAGGAAGAGCGCTCGGTGGCCGACTATGCGATCGAGGGATCCGATGCTGGGGCGCCGATCGTCGGTCGGCTGATCGACCGTGGGCTGCACGACGAACTGATCGGCGAGGCCTACGCCGTGATCGATGGTGTCGACGGCCGGGCGCATCATGTTCGGTTCCGTGGCGCCGAGGCCTTCGCCCAGGCGCCACCGGTTGGCGGCATTGTCGAGGTCAGGCGCTTCGGCGGACCGGACGAGGCGCGGCCGACCCTGCTTCTCGCGACGCGCTCGGATCTTGGTCTCGCCGAGCAGATCACAGCGGAGGGCGCCACCTGGCTCGATCATCGTCTGGTCGAACGCGAGCCGATGCCGCTGGCACTGGGCGGGTTCGGAGCCGAGGCCCGGGATGCTCTTCGCGCGCGGGCCGCGCATCTTGCGGATCAGGGTCTGGCGCAGCGGCAAGGCCAGCGGATCATCGTGCAGCGGGATCTCTTGAAGAGCTTGCGACAGCGAGAGCTGGACTCCGTCGGTGCGCAGTTGTCGGCGCAATTCGATCTGCCGCCTCTGCCGGTGTCGCCAGGTGCCCCGATCGCCGGAACCTACCGCCAGCGGCTGACGCTCGCCTCCGGCCGCTTCGCGATGATCGACAATGGGCTTGGCTTCTACCTGGTCCCGTGGTCGCGCGAGCTGGACAGCCGGCTCGGGAAGACCGTCGCCGGCGTTGCCAAGGCCGGCGGCATCGAGTGGCAGCTCGGTCGCAAGCGCGACCTCAGCCTCTGATCAGATCAGGAGAGCATCAATGCCTGCGACCCGAATCCTCTGGGGCCAAGTGTTTGCTGTATCGTTCATCGTCCTCATTGCAATCTGGGGCGCGACGGAATGGACAGCCTGGCGGCTGGCGTTTCAGGCGCGATTGGGACCGCCCTGGTTCTGGCTTGCAGGATGGCCGGTCTATTGGCCGCCGGCGTTCTTCTGGTGGTGGTTCGTCTACGATGCCTATGCGCCCGGCGTGTTCACAGAGGGCGCGGCCATCGCAGCGCTCGGCAGCCTCTTGGCCGTTGCTGCCGCGATCGGCATGTCGCTCTGGCGGGCCCGGGAAGCGAGGATCGTCGCGACCTATGGATCCGCGCGCTGGGCCGAGCCCGGTGAGGTCGAGAAAGCCGGGCTGCTCGGTGAGGATGGCGTCGTGCTGGGCCGGTTGGGGCCGCGCTATCTCCGCCATGACGGACCCGAGCATGTGCTGTGCTTTGCGCCGACGCGGTCGGGCAAGGGCGTAGGCCTTGTCGTGCCCTCGCTGCTGACCTGGTCGGGATCGGCGATCGTTCACGACATCAAGGGCGAGAACTGGCAGCTCACAGCCGGCTTCCGGGCCCGGCATGGCCGGGTCCTGCTGTTCGATCCGACCAATCCGAACGCTTCGGCATACAACCCGCTGCTCGAGGTCCGGCGCGGAGCCTTCGAGGTGCGCGACGTCCAGAACGTCGCCGACGTCCTGGTCGATCCCGAAGGCTCGCTCGACAAGCGCAACCACTGGGAAAAGACCAGCCATTCCCTTTTGGTCGGCGCCATCCTGCACGTCCTCTATGCGGAAGCCGATAAGACCTTGGCCGGCGTCGCAGCCTTCTTGTCTGATCCGCGGCGACCGATCGAGACGACGCTGACGGCCATGATGGCAACGCCGCATCTCGGCGAAGCGGGTCCGCATCCTGTCATCGCATCGATCGCACGCGAGCTTTTGAACAAGTCCGAGAACGAACGGTCGGGCGTACTGTCGACGGCAATGTCGTTCCTTGGGCTCTATCGCGATCCCGTGGTGGCCGAGGTCACGGGCCGCTGTGATTGGCGCATCGCGGATCTGATTGCGGGCAACGAGCCAGCGACGCTCTATCTGGTCGTGCCGCCCTCGGACATCTCGCGGACCAAGCCGCTCATTCGGCTGGTGCTGAACCAGATCGGACGGCGGCTGACCGAGGACCTGCAGGCCCGCGAGCGCCGGCATCGCGTGCTGATGATGCTGGACGAGTTTCCAGCACTCGGGAGGCTCGACTTCTTCGAGTCGGCGCTGGCTTTCATGGCCGGCTACGGCATCAAGAGCTTTCTAATCGCGCAATCGCTCAATCAGATCGAGAAAGCTTACGGGCCGAACAACGCGATCCTGGACAACTGCCATGTCCGGGTGAGCTTTGCCACTAACGACGAGCGGACCGCCAAACGCGTGTCCGACGCGCTCGGCACTGCCACCGAGATGCGGGCTATGAAGAACTATGCCGGCCATCGTCTCGCACCCTGGCTTGGCCACCTCATGGTCTCCCGCCAGGAAACGCCGCGGGCGCTCCTGACGCCGGGTGAGGTGATGCAGCTGCCGCCGGCGGATGAGATCGTGATGGTCGCCGGCGCGCCGCCGATCCGGGCCAAGAAGGTTCGCTACTTCGAGGACGCGAGGCTGGTCGCGCGTGTCCTCCCGCCCCCAGACATCGTAAGGGCCGTGCTGACGCAAGGAGCGGATGCATGGTCGGCGCTGGCGCCGATATCGCCAGCGCTGTCCAAATCCGAAGATCCATCGCCCGCCCGCGAAGATCAGGCAAATGGCGGATTGCGCCGGGAGCCCGAGCTGCCGGAGCACGTCGCGATCGCAAGTGAGGCCACCGTCGTCGATCCGGCAGACGAGTTCTCCGTCGTGCTCGATGACGATGACCTGGCGCAGCGTTCCAGAGCCGACCGTGATCCGACAATGACGGGTGTCGCACGGCAGGCTGCGCTTGATCCCGGTGACGATATGGGTCTGTGAGGCCGATCTGATGCGCGATCGCATGAATGTCTACTTTCCGCCGGAGCTCCTGAAGCAGATCACGGAGCTCGCGGATCGCAAGAAGCTGTCGCGCTCGGCAATCGTTGAGGCTGCCGTTCTGTCGTTCCTGTCGCCTGATGGGGCGGACCGGCGCGAAGCTGCGTTCACGCGAAGGCTCGACCGGCTATCTCGCCAGATACAGCGGCTGGAGCGCGACGTCGGTATCCTCGCGGAGACCTTGGCGTTGTTCGTCCGCTTCTGGCTGACCGTCACGCCGCCGCTTCCGAACGAGGCTCAATCCGCGGCCCAGATCAAGGGGCGTGAGCGGTTCGAAGGCTTCGTTGAGGCCCTAGGTCGGCGCCTCCAGAAGGGGCAGAGCTTTCTGCGCGAGATCCCGGAGGATTTCGTGCGGAAGGAGCCGGAGGAGCCAAGCAGCTGAGAGGCGGATTCGATCGTCGCCAAGCAGGCGTCTACGCCAGAGCTTCTTTTTCTACGCCTTTCCGCGAACGCCGAGGCGCCGTGGGTGCCATCCAGCGGAGGGCCGCTTATCGACGGACCAAATGGGGTCCGAACGATGAAGAAAAAGATCACGCTGCAGCTTTCCGACGAGATCCTCGGTCGCTTGAAGGGGGCGACTGAGGAGCGATGTGTCAACCGCGCCGTTCTGATCGAAAAAGCCCTGGAGCGCTTTCTCGCCGAGCCCACGGAATCTGTGCCGCAGCAGGATCGCCTTGGTGGCCTGGAGCGGCAACTCGAGAGCATCAAGTGCGATCTCAGGGCGCTCAATGAGACGGTCGCTCTCCATGCTCGCTATCATCTGGCGCTGACGTCGCTCGGCCGAGATGGCGGTGCTGGAGTGAGCTCCGCCGCGCCCGTCGACGGCTGTCAGACGCGTCACGACGGCGAACATGAGACCCGCGAGCAGGCGAGGGTTGCAGGTTCTGGAGGTCAACATCAGCAAGACGAGGACTTGCCGTTCGGAGCTCCAGCCCGCCGTACACGATCGGCTCTAGGAGCTGCTCCGACCACAGAAGTGTCCTGGGGAATGCCGGCCGCCCAGGAGGGCGGCGAGGATCCCTTTCGCCTTGCGTCGGAAACAATGCGCTGACGAATCCGGCGCGATTGATCCTGATCCTCCCTTGCCGGCCTTCATGTTCGGTCGGAAGGCTGCCGAAGCGAGGACAGGCCGCACTGCCGGGATTCCCGGTTGGCTCGTTGTTGCTCTCGTGTTCATGCCGTTCGCAGCGGGCTACTTCCTGTCTTACCTGTTCCGGACGATCAATGGCGTAGTCTCCGAACGCTTGGCCTCCGAGCTTGGACTGAATGCTGCCGACCTCGGTCTGATCACGGCGGTTTATTTCCTGGTGCTTGCGGCCGCCCAAATTCCGGTCGGGATGATGCTCGATCGTTACGGACCGCGGCGCGTTCAGAGTGCGCTGCTCGTGGTCGCGGCATTGGGTGCGGCTGGGTTCGCGCGGTCGACGGGATCAATCTCGTTGATGACATCACGCGCCGTAATCGGGCTGGGCGTCGCGGCAGCCCTGACCGCAGGGCTGAAAGCGATCGTTCTCTGGTTTCCGCGCGAGCGGGTGGCACTCGTCAACGGTTACATGGTCATGCTCGGTGCTCTCGGCGCCGTCGCTGCGACCTTGCCGGCAGAAGCGATCCTGGCTCGGACCGGATGGCGCGACATGTTCGAGATCCTGGCGGTCGCCACGGCAGGCACTGCTGTCCTGATTTACTTCCTGGTCCCCGAACGCGAAAGCGATGCAGCTTCCGCACCGGCTGAAGGTGGCCTGCGGAGCATCTTGATCGACCAACGCTTCTGGAAGGTCGCGCCGTTGTCGGGAGCATGCATTGGATCTGCCTGGTCAATGCAAGGGCTCTGGGCGCCGGCGTGGTTGACCGAAGTGGAGGGCATGACCCGAAGCCAGGTGGTGACGGCGCTGTGTACGACGGCGATTATGCTCTGCCTCGGCGCATGGTTGCTGGGCACCCTGGCCAATTGGACACGCAAGAAGGGGATCAGGTCCGAGACATTGCTGGCAATTGTAGGCGGACTGTTCGTCCTGGCTCAGCTGGCGTTGGTATTCCGGCTACCGGTGCCTCCGATTGTTCCCTGGTTGATGATCGCGATCGTGGGTGCAGCGACGGTGCTGAGCTTTGCGATCATCTCAGACTACTTTCCAAAGGAGATGGCCGGACGGGCCAACGGGGTATTGAACGTCGTTCATTTCGGCTGGGGATTTCTGGCCCAATATGGAACCGGCCTGTTGCTGGCGCAGTGGGCGCAGCATGACGGTCACTATCCGATCTTCGCATATCAGGTGGCTTTCGGTGTGAACGTCGCGCTGCAGTTCGCGGCTCTGGTTTGGTTCGCAATTCCGCGTGGGAAGCGAGAGAGGGAGCTGTCCAGCCTGCAACTCGGTCGTGATGTCGACGAGCTAAGCGAACCCGACGCCGCGTCTTCCTACGAACGTCCCGTTTTCATCAGTGATCCCGCAACGGCAGGCTCGTGGTGAACTGACATTGAATCGGGCGCAGGTCAGGCGCGATCCGTTGGCTGGTAGTCTCGGGCTTTGCGCTTTCCTACGCCAGAGCACGAACGGAGCGGAGTGGTCCTTGCTCCATGCTTGCTTATGTATTCTTTGATCATCCGGTCGCGCGGAGCCGATGTTGGCGCGCTCAGGATCGGAGAACGGGGTGGTCGAAGTTCTTCAGACGCAGTTGGTCTCGCGCGGCACGCGCATGCTGCGGACGGCTTTGGGATCGGCCATTGCGAAGCTTCTTGATGATCAGAGCGTCGTCGAGGTGATGCTCAATCCGGATGGCAAGTTGTGGGCCGATCGCCTCGCGTCTGGTTTGGCTGACACAGGTGAAACGCTCCCCGCCGCCGCCGCCGAGCGGATTATCCGCCTGGTCGCGCACCATGTCGGATTCGAGGTCCATGCAGGTTCGCCTCGTGTGTCCGCTGAATTACCGGGAACAGGGGAACGGTTCGAGGGCTTGTTGCCGCCCGTCGTCGCCGCTCCGACCTTTGCGATCCGCAAACCTGCCGTCGCGGTGTTCACGCTCGACGACTACGTTGCCTCTGGAATCATGAATCCAGCGCAAGCTAGCAGCTTGCGGCAAGCGGTCCGCGATCGCTGCAACATCCTGGTGGCCGGTGGCACCTCCACTGGAAAGACGACGCTGACGAACGCGCTGTTGGCTGTGGTTGCGGAAACCTCAGACCGCGTCGTTCTGATCGAGGATACGCGCGAACTGCAGTGCCGCGCACCCAATCTCGTGGCGCTTCGAACCAAGGATGGCATTGCGTCCCTGTCTGACCTGGTCCGATCGTCGCTTCGGCTGCGTCCCGATCGCATTCCGATCGGCGAGGTGCGCGGCCCCGAGGCGCTCGATCTTCTGAAAGCCTGGGGCACCGGTCATCCAGGCGGGATCGGCACGATCCACGCCGGTTCGGCACTCGGCGCGCTTCGGAGGCTAGAGCAGCTGATTCAGGAAGCCGTCGTCACCGTCCCGCGCGCTCTCATTGCCGAAACGATCAATGCCATCGCCGTGCTCACGGGACGCGGTCGTGAACGACGCTTGAGCGAACTCGTCCGGGTCGAGGGGCTCGCTGCGAACGGAGACTACCTTCTCGTGCCTTTGGGAGACCAATGATGAAGAGACCGATCGGGCGACTATCGGCGGGTTTAACTGCCGCCGCAGCTTTCACACTGCTGATCGACTGCCCAGCTCGCGCCGCCGGCTCGAACATGCCCTGGGAACAGCCGCTCAATCAGATTCTGCTCTCCGTGGAGGGGCCGGTCGCCAAGATCATTGCGGTGATCATCATTATCACGACCGGGCTGTCGCTGGCCTTCGGCGAAACCTCGGGTGGCTTCCGACGGCTGATCCAGATCGTGTTCGGGCTCTCGATCGCGTTTGCGGCCTCGAGCTTCTTCCTGTCGTTCTTCGCTTTCGGCGGCGGGGTGGTGATCTGATGGAAGAGGACGTCAAGGGCTTCAGCGCTCCCGTTCATCGCTCTCTGACCGAGCCGATCCTGCTCGGCGGCGCACCTCGTTCGGTAGCGATCGTCAATGGCACGTTGTCGGCCGCGCTCGGCTTGGGACTCCGGCTCTGGTTCTTCGGCCTGCTGCTCTGGTTTATCGGTCACATGATCGCGGTCTGGGCCACGAAGCGTGACCCGTCCTTCATCGAAGTCGTGCGCCGTCATCTGCGCATTCCCGGTCATCTCGGTCAGTAAGGTCAGCCATGTTCAATCTCGCCGAATATCGCCGCACCAACATCCGGCTTGCGGATTTCCTTCCCTGGGCGGCGCTGGTCGATGAAGGTGTCGTCCTCAACAAGGACGGCTCGCTGCAGCGGACAGCGCGCTTCCGTGGCCCCGATCTGGAGAGCTCCGTCGCGTCCGAGCTTGTCGCTGTCGCGGCCCGACTCAACAATGCGCTGCGGCGGCTCGGATCGGGCTGGGCGATCTTCGTCGAGGCGCAACGGCATTCGGCGGGATCCTATCCGCCTTGCATGTTTACGGATGCGGCGTCTGCGCTGGTCGACGCCGAGCGCAAGGCACAGTTCGAGGAGGAGGGGGCCCATTACGAGTCGAGCTACTACCTGACGTTTCTGTACCTGCCGCCACGGGAAGACGTCGCCCGTTCCGAACGCGTGCTCTACGAGGGCCGGCCGCAATCGGATGGCGTCAACGGCCGCGAAATCCTGCGCAGCTTCATCGACCGTACGGACCGCATCCTGCAGCTGATCGCCGGCTTCATGCCGGAATGCGGCTGGCTCGGTGACGACGCGGTGCTGAGCTATCTGCATTCGACGATCTCGACGCAGCGCCAGCGGGTCCGGGTTCCAGAAATCCCGATGCATCTGGATGGGCTGCTCGCAGACCAGCCGCTGATGTGCGGGCTCGAGCCCATGCTGGGATCGGTGCATCTGCGGGTCCTCACCATCGTCGGCTTTCCCTCGGCCACCACGCCGGGGATTCTCGATGAGCTGAACGGGCTTGCGTTTCCCTACCGCTGGTCGACGCGCGCGATCATGTTGGACAAGCAGGATGCCGTGAAGCTTGTTACGCGGATCCGCCGGCAATGGTTCGCCAAGCGCAAGTCGCTCGCAGCTATCCTGAAGGAGGTCATGACCAACGAGGCTGCAAGCCTCGTGGACACGGATGCGCACAACAAAGCGGTAGATGCCGATGCGGCTCTGCAGGATTTGGGATCCGACGACGTTGGTCAGGCCTATGTCACGGCGACGGTGACCGTCTGGGATGGGGACCCGGCACGAGCGGACGAGAAGCTGCGGCAGGTCGAAAAGGTCATCCAGGGACGCGACTTCACCTGCATGGCGGAGAGCGTGAACGCCGTCGAAGCGTGGCTCGGGGGCCTTCCGGGACATGTCTATGCCAATGTCCGGCAGCCGCCGGTGTCGACCCTTAACCTGGCCCACATGATCCCGCTGTCGGCGGTCTGGGCCGGTGAGACGCGCGATCATCATCTCAAGGCGCCACCGCTGCTGTTCGGTCGGACGGAAGGCGCGACACCGTTCCGCTTCTCGCTGCATGTGGGTGACGTCGGTCATACGCTCGTGGTCGGCCCGACGGGAGCGGGGAAGTCGGTGCTGCTGGCGCTGATGGCCCTGCAGTTTCGTCGCTATCCTGGTGCTCAGATTTTCGCGTTCGACTTCGGCGGCTCCATGCGGGTCGCTACGCTGGCCATGAGCGGGGACTGGCACGACCTCGGTGGCGCGTTGTCGGCGGAGACGGACGCCGCCGTCGCGCTGCAGCCCTTGGCCGGCATCGACGACATCGGCGAGCGCGCCTGGGCGGTCGATTGGATCACCAGCATCTTGGTGCACGAGAAGATTGTCGTGACGCCGGAGGCCAAGGAGCATCTCTGGTCAGCTCTGACCTCGCTAGCGTCGGCGCCAGCAGCAGAACGTACGCTGACCGGGCTGTCCGTGCTGCTGCAGTCCAACAGCCTCAAGCGAGCGCTCAAGCCCTATTGCCTCGATGGTGCCCATGGCCGCCTGCTGGATGCCGACCACGAGGCGCTCGGCGACGGATCGGTCCAGGCCTTCGAAACCGAGGGGCTGATCGGGACAGCCGCAGCGCCCGCGGTGCTTGCCTATCTGTTCCATCGGATCGCCCAGCGCCTCGACGGCCGCCCGACGCTGCTGATCATCGATGAGGGCTGGCTGGCGCTGGATGATGCCGATTTTGCCGGACAACTGCGGGAATGGCTGAAGACGCTGCGCAAGAAGAACGCCTCGGTCGTTTTCGCGACCCAATCTCTGTCCGACATCCATGGTTCGCCAATCGCGCCCGCTATCATCGAGAGTTGTCCGACACGAATTCTGCTTCCCAATGAGCGTGCCGTTGAGCCGCAGATCACGGCGATCTATCGCCGCTTCGGGCTGAACGATCGCCAGATCGAGCTGTTGAGTCGCGCGGTGCCCAAGCGCGACTACTACTGCCAATCGCGCCGCGGCAATCGGATGTTCGAACTCGGACTCGGGGAGGTCGGGCTTGCGTTTGCTGCCGTCTCTTCGAAAGCGGATCAGGCGGCAGTCGCGGAGGTCTCGGCGGCAGCCGGGAAGGAGGGATTTGCCGCGGCTTGGCTCCAACACCGGAACGTTGGCTGGGCCGCCGACCTTGTTCCGAGCCTCGACAACCTGGAAATCCGGGCATGAGGCGGATGTGTCGTTTGGCGGCGTCAGCCGTGGCCTTTGTCCTGGTCTCGGCTGCGCCGCTACGGGCGCAGCTCGTCGTGTTCGATCCGAACAACTACGCCCAGAACGTTCTGACGGCCGCGCGCGAGCTGCAGCAGATCAATAATCAGATCTTGTCGCTACAGAACCAGGCGCAGATGCTGATCAACCAGGCCAAGAACCTGGCGAGCCTGCCCTATTCCTCGCTGGGGCAGCTGCAGCAGTCGATCCAGCGTACCCAGGATCTCCTCAGGCAGGCTCAGCGGCTGGCCTATGACGTCCAGCAGATCGACCACGCCTTTGCGACGACGTACGCGCCAGCCACGGGCAATATGTCCAGCCAAGATCTCGTCAGCAATGCGCAGGCGCGCTGGCAGACGTCGGTGGCCGCGCTGCAGGATGCGCTCAAGGTCCAAGCCGGCGTCGTCGGCAATCTCGATACGGTCAAGAGCCAGTCGGCGGCGCTGGTCGCGGCCAGCCAGGGCGCGACCGGCGCGCTGCAGGTGACCCAAGCGGGCAACCAGATCCTGGCGCTGCAGGCGCAGCAGCTTGCCGATCTCACGGCCGCGGTGGCCGCGCAGGGACGGGCCGAGAGCCTCGATAGCGCGCAGCGCGCGGCAGCCCAGGACCAGGGTCGCGAGCAGCTCCGGCGCTTCCTCGCGCCGGGACAGGGCTACCAGCCCTCCAACGTCCAGATGTTTCACTGAGGATGAAGCTCTGATCTGCGGGAGCTCGGCTGTCGCTTGAGGGAGATTGGCCCATGGCCGGAACGGGCATCATCGATCAATTCCTGGAGACCTTCACCCGGTCGATCGACAGCGGCTTCGGGCTGCTCGGCGGCGAGGTCGGCTATCTCGCGACCACGCTGGTCGCGATCGACATGACCCTGGCGGCGCTATTTTGGGCCTGGGGCGGCGAGGACGACATCGTTGCGCGTCTGGTGAGAAAGACGCTGTTCGTCGGCGTCTTCGCCTATCTCATCGGCAACTGGAATAGTCTGGCCCGCATCGTATTCGAAAGCTTCGCTGCCCTCGGCTTGAAAGCCTCCGGGTCTGCGCTATCGACTGCTGACTTTCTCCGGCCGGGGAAAATCGCCCAAGTCGGCCTTGATGCCGGACGGCCGCTTCTCCGGGCGATATCGAGCCTGATGGGCTATGTCGGCGTCTTCGAGAACTTCGTTCAGATCGTGGTTCTCCTGTTTGCCTGGCTAGTCGTGCTGCTGGCGTTTTTCATCCTGGCGATCCAGCTCTTCGTCACCCTGATCGAGTTCAAGCTGACGACAATTGCAGGCTTCGTGCTGATTCCGTTCGGCCTGTTCGGTAAGACAGCGTTCGCGGCCGAGCGCGTGCTCGGGAATGTCATGTCCTCGGGCATCAAGGTGCTGGTGCTCGCGGTCATCTCCGGCGTCGGCTCCACGCTCTTTGCGCAGTTGACGCAAGCGGGCGGCGGCGATCCGCCGACGATCGACAGCGCTATGGCGCTGGTGCTGGGATCGCTGTCGCTGCTTGGTCTAGGACTGTTCGGGCCTGGCATTGCGAATGGCTTGGTGTCCGGCGGCCCGCAGCTCGGCGCCGGCAGCGCGGCCGGTGCATCCTTGGCAGCCGGAGGTCTCGCCGTGGCCAGCGTGGGGCTTGCCGCTGGAGCCGCAGGGCTCGCCGGCGGCGCGATCTCCGGTTCGGCGCGAGCCGCGGCATCGCTGCGCCCTGGCGCGTCGAGCCTGTTACGCCGAAGCACGGCCGTAGCTGAGGACACGGGCGTGGCACCGAGCCCGTTGCGCGAGAAGATAGCTGCGCAGAACGGCCCACCGAATTCTTCTTCGTCAGTCGACGGGAATGCTTCGGCCGCTGCCTCGCCCCGCTGGGCACAACGCATCAAGGCGGCGCGTGCCGTTCACCAGGGGGCGTCCACAACCACGCAAGCGGTGCGCAATGCCGAGCAGGGCGGGCACGGCGGCTCCGTCGATCTCTCTGAGGGGAAATCCTGACATGTTCAAGCGCCCATCCGTCCACTATGGCCGTACACCGGAGCCGGTTACGCCCTATCAGAAGGCTGCGCAAGTCTGGGACGAGCGCATCGGCTCGGCCCGCGTGCAGGCCAAGAACTGGCGGCTGATGGCGTTGGGCTGCCTGGGCCTCGTTGCAGGTCTTGCGTCCGCCTTGATCTGGCAATCGACCCGCGGGACGGTGACGCCCTGGGTGATCGAGGTCGGTCATCTTGGCGAGGTCCAACGGGTCGCGCCTGCGATCGCAGACTACAAGCCCACTGATCCGCAGGTCGCGTTCCATCTCGCTCGCTTTATCGAGGATGTCAGAGGGCTGCCGGCGGACGGGATCGTGCTTCGTCAGAACTGGCTGCGCGCCTATGATTTCACGACCGATCGTGGCGCCGCTGCGCTCAACGACTACGCTCGTTCCAACGATCCGTTCACGAAGCTCGGCAAGTCCCAGGTTTCCATCGAGGTCTCCAGCGTCATCCGAGCTTCGCCGGATAGTTTCCGGGTCGCCTGGGTGGAGCGCCGCTACGAGAGCGGTGCGCTGAGCGCAACGGAACGCTGGACCGCAATCCTGACGATCGTGCTCGCGATGCCCGACAACGCGGATCGGCTGCGCAAGAACCCGCTCGGTGTCTACGTCCAAGCCATAAACTGGTCGAAGGAGTTGTCGCAGTGAATAGGCCAATTGCTGGGTTGTCGCGCGCGCGATGGACGATCGTGCTTGCGACTATTGTTCCGCTTGCCGGCTGCGTGACGACTGCGCCGCCCAAGATAAGCTATGACAGCGACATACCGCCTCTGCCGGCACCGCCTCCGGCCGTGGAGGACAGGCCCAAACCGCTTCACTTGCCGCCGCCATGGAAGGTGTCCTTAGGCGGCGGGGCTGGCGCGAAGGAGGACGCGGACCCGCTCGATCGCGTTGAGACGGCCAACAGCGCCGCAAGGGTCGAGCCGCGGAGGCGGGGGTATTTCAACGCGGCGCAGATCTATGCCTACAGTCCGGGCGCGTTGTACCAGGTCTACGCGGCGCCTGGGCAGATCACCGACATCATGCTCGAGGAGGGCGAGCAGCTTACGGGCTCCGGTCCGGTCTCGGCCGGCGACACCGTCCGCTGGGTAGTCGGTGATACCGAGAGCGGCGTGGGTGAGACGCGACGCGTCCATATCCTCGTCAAGCCCACGCGGCCTGCTATCGAGACCAATCTCGTCGTCAATACCGACCGGCGGACCTATCTGATCGAACTGCGGTCTCGCGAGAAGCCGTATATGCCGGCCGTGGCCTGGTACTATCCGCAGAATGCCGAGACCCGGGCCCGACAGGCGGTGCTGAGGCCAGAGTTGCCTGAGCCATCGCAGCGGCGTCTGCGATATCGGATCGAGGGCGATGACCCGCCGTGGAAGCCGGTCAATGCCTATGACGACGGGCGAAAGGTCTATATCGAGTTCGCGCGCGGCATCGTGCAAGGCGAATTGCCGCCTTTGTTCGTCATTGGCGCGGATGGTGCGCCGGAGATCGTCAACTATCGGACCTTCCGCAATGTGATCATCGTCGATCGTTTGTTTGCCGCTGCAGAACTGCGCCTGGGCGGCGAACAGCAGCAGAAGGTCCGGATCATCCGAACCGAAGGAGCGACCCCATGACGGGCGGGGACGACACGGGTTCGGTTGTGCAAGAAACGTCTGCTGCCGATCAGCGTACAAAGGAGCTGCGACTCAAGGGTGATCCGCCACAGATCACGCGGCTGTCCCGTAAGGTCCTGGCGGGCGGGAGCGCGCTGGCGCTCCTCGTGATCGGCGGCACCTTCATCTGGGCGCTGCAGGCCAACAAGCCGCGCCAATCCAGGGCGGACGAGCTCTACAGCACCGATCACCACGACGTAGCCGATGGCGTGTCTGCGCTGCCGCGCGATTATGCGAGCTTGGGCAAGGACACCCCTGTTCTCGGCCCACCGCTGCCGGGCGACCTCGGCCGGCCGATCCTTGCGTCACAAGGTCAGGCGGGGCCGACCACGCCCGATTCCGATCAGCAGCGCCGAGAGCAGGAGACGGAAGCTGCGCGCGTCAGCCGGCTGTTTGCCACGACCAATGCGCGCGACAGCCAGCCGCCGGCCGGTACAGTTCAGGGCGGCGACCGGCCTGGGATGAATCCGGATGAGTTCCTCACCCAGAATGGTCAGGAGCGCAAGCTCGCCTTCGTCAACGCTCCGGTTGATCGCCGTACCACCAGTCCGGACCGGGTCACGCGGCCAGCGTCTCCATTCGTTGTCCAAGCCGGCACCGTCTTATCCGGCGCTTTGATCACGGGGATTCGCTCCGACCTACCTGGACAGATCACGGCTCAGGTGACCGAGAACGTCTTCGACACTCCTTCGGGACGCACTTTGCTAGTTCCGCAGGGAGCTCGCCTCATCGGTACATATGATAGCCAGGTGACGACCGGCCAAACGCGTGTGCTCCTGGTCTGGACGAGACTGATCATGCCCAATGGCCGCTCGATCGTTCTCGAGCGGCAGCAGGGCGCCGATGCAGGCGGCTATTCCGGGCTCTCTGACGAGGTCGACAATCATTGGAAGCAACTCATCGGCTCCGCATTGCTCTCGAGCCTGCTGTCGGTGGGTAGTGAAATCAATGCGGGAGCGAATGCGAACACGAACAATGCAGGGATCATCCAGGCGTTGCGCCAGGGCTTTGGTAACGCGATAAGTCAGACCGGCCAGCAGCTCGTGCGCCAGCAGATGAACATTCAGCCGACATTGACGGTGAAGCCGGGCTTTCCGGTGCGCGTAATCGTCAATCGCGACCTGGTTCTCGAGCCATATCGCGATCGCTAGGGGCCGGGAGCATGAAGCTGAAGATTTCGGCGCTTCCAGACGACAAGCCGGTTAAGATCTCCGTCGAGCTACCCGCGAGCGTTCATCGAGATCTACAAGCGTATGCGGAGATTATGGCGCGAGAGTCGACCCAAATGCCTATCGAGATCGGGCGACTCGCCGCGGCAATGATCACGCGCTTCATGGCCACCGATCGGGCGTTTGCCAAGTTTAGGCAGTCGGCATCGGAGGAAGGCGAATAGTGGGTGATCAGCCCTATTTCTTGAGACCTTCCGCCTGCGCGACGTTACGACAAGAAACAGGCCGGTTACGACCGGTCCGGCTATCCCGATCGAAGGTCCCTGGTAAGCTGCCGAATCGGCAAGATTCGAGGCCTTCTTTAAGTTCCAAACCTGTGCTGCAGCGCGGGAAATAGCGTGCTGCCGGCCGCATTGGTGATCCCTAGCGCGAAGACCATCTCACGTTGTCCGCAGGCCTGCGGGTATCCGAACTGGTCGGAATCACGACGCCCGGGCGCCGGCCAATATTCACGTCATGAGCAAAGGCCGGCGCGACCGGGTTCTGCCGTTGTGGCGGGAAACGACGGACGCAGTCAAAACTTGGCTCGCCGTCCAGCCGCACGGCTTGGACACGGCGCTGTTCCTCAACGATTCCGGCCGAGCGATGACCCGCGCGGGGTTCGAGTATATCCTCGCCAAGCACGCCGACATCGCCGTGGTCGCCCTGCCGTCCATAGCCGCAAAGAAGTATCGGAGCACGTTCTGCGCCGCAGCTACGCAATACATATGCCTCAGGCCTCCCATGACATCCGCGAGGTAGCATTATGGCTTGGTCACGCCGGCCTTCAGAGTACGGAGGCTTATCTGCGGTCGGATCCCACGAAGAAACTGGAGGCGCGGAACTCCACGTCGGCACCTAACCTTCGGGCAGGAAAGTTCCGACCGCCTGAAAAACTGTTGGCTATGCTCAGCGGCAGATAGCGACGCAAAATTATGCGGAGCGCTGTAGCCGCGAACTCCGGTCCACGCCTGATCAATCCGGCAGGACTCCGCATAATTCTATGCTCCAGATAATTGCGGGACGCCGGCCTCTGCCCGTGAATATCTCGAGCTGGCGCGCAGGCTTCGTGATAGCAGAACGCTCAGTATCCGTTCTAAGCCTTACGATCCAAAACGGACCGTAGACCTGGCAGATCAGGCCGTCACATGAAGGGTGAGGGCAGAACGACGCTTACGATCTAACCGATCACCGGCCACGTCAGCTACGCCACTCAACGAGATGAAGTCACCTTAACCGAGGACGGCGGTTGCCCTTGCGTTCCTCTACCGCGCATTGCATAAGCAGCGCGCCGCGAGGGGAAGGAGCAGAGCCGCCCTGCTGCCGCCGCCTCAAGCCGCTCGAACGGATTCCAAGAACGAGCCGACGCCAGATTTCAATCGAGTACTTTGCTGCGACAAGATGCGCGCCGAGCCAAGGACTCGCGATGATGCAGAGCCTGTCTCATTTGCTCCCCGCTGCACAGCTCCGATATTCGAGGCGACTTCCTGGGTTCCTTGCGCCGCTAGGTGAATATTGCGGGAGACCTCTTGGGTAACCGCCTCCTGCTCTTCGACGGCCGTAGCGATCGCGTTCGCAATCTCCGAAATTCGATCAATAGTTCCGCTGATCTCTTTGATCGCGAGTACAGAATCTTGAGTGGTCGATTGGATGCCGCCGATCTGCTGGCTAATTTCGCCGGTGGCTCTAGCCGTTTGCTCCGCGAGGGCTTTGACCTCGGTAGCAACAACGGCAAAGCCTCGTCCAGCTTCTCCCGCACGAGCGGCCTCGATCGTTGCATTCAACGCAAGAAGATTAGTTTGACCAGCAATTGTGTTGATTAAATCGACTACATCTCCAATCCTCGTTGCGGCTTGGGATAGCGCATTCACCTGCTCGTTCGTTCGTTGAGTTTGAGAAACGGCGGCGGCAGCAATGTTGGCAGATTCCAGGACGCGTCGGCTGATCTCATTGACCGAAGAAGCCAACTCTTCACTCGCCGCTGCGACCGATCCGACATTCGTCGAGGACGCTTCAGACGCTTGTGAGACGATGGATGATAGTTCCTTCGTGTTTTCGGCAGTTTTCGATAGGCCTTGGGCTGCAAGTTCCAACTCGCCGGAAGCCGATGAGACAGCTTCTATGATCTCGCCTATTTCGTTCTCGAAACGTACAGCGAGATCGTTCATTTCAGCCTTGCGCCGTACGTGTTCGATCCGTTCGGCGTCAGCGCGCTCGGTACGCAGCCTTTCGGCTTCGATCATGCCAGCCTTGAAGACTTGGACGGCTTTTGCCATTTGTCCTATCTCATCGTGTCGGTCCTGTCCGGGTACCAACGTAGAACGGTTGCCCGTAGCCAGCTGTGTCATTGTGTCGGTCAGCGAGCTCAGCGGACGGGTGATCGATCTCGCAATAAGGATGGCAGCCGCAACGATTGCAATCGAGAGCAGTGCGCCGCCGATGACAAGGACTCGGAAGACGAACGTGTACTGCTCCTCAGCCGAACGCTCTATGGTCCGTGCCGTTTCTCGATGTTTTTCAAGGAGCACTTCTGCGTCCTTCTTAACGCCGTTGAACAGTGGCAGAACCTTCGCAGTGAGATCGACGCCCGCCTGGTCATAGTTACCCGCCGCGATCTGCTGTTCCACGGGTCTCAGGCCATCTTCGATCAGCTTCGCCTCAGACGCTTCAACGCGAGCGGCGAGTTCTGCAAATCGAATGCCCGCTTCAGACGATCGATATTGCCGAAGCGCTTCGCCCATCGTTTTTATGGCGTTGTCCAGCGCATTTGTATGCAAGGAAACTGGGTGATCGTGTCGTTTCGCCGCGGGAAGAATGGGATTGTGTTGCACGGCCATTAGAAGCTGGCGGAAGCTCTCTTGCATCGCTTCATTCAGCCGCGAGATCTGTTCAATCGGTTGCAAAGCCTCGGATTCTGTCCGCGCCAGCATCCGCTGTGTTGCCGATGTTGACAAGATGCCGATTGTGCCAATGGCGGTCAAGCCTATAACGCTAATGGCGATTAGCATCGTAATCCGGCTGCCGATCTTAAGACGGGAAAGCATGCTCGACCTTCGTAGTCAGTGTGCTGCTGCGAGGAAGGCATCCTGTCTCTGCATTGGATAATTCCACGTAAAACCTGAGGCGATGTATCGGCTGAAAACGATCCGGACAAATACGGGTGGTGTGTGCGGTCCGTCAATTGTGCAGCAAAGTACATGGCGCGTCAGAGCGCCCGCTCGTCGACGGCCGGTCACGAGCGTGGACGACCGAGGGGGCAGCGTGCAGAAGCAGTAGAGGAAATATCAATAGTTCGAGAGTGCTCGTCGGTATGAGCGATGATGAGTGCGCTGAAATCGCGCAGAATGCAGCGGACGAAGGCTCCGAGGGCCCGGATGACGCTGGCAGTTGCCGAAGGTGGTCAGGACACGGAAGCGCCGATGGTGCTAGTCGTGGTATGTATATTCAGACTATGTATGAATAATAAGCGTACTTGCGGTTTTTATCGCAACGTCTAGCTCGTTCTCTCACAGAGAGAGCGATATGAAGAGCAGTTTCGTAGTGAGGGCCGTCGATCCGCAAGGCCGTCCCGTTGCCCAAAAAACTTGCCGCTGCGGGTTTCTAGGACAGAGGTCTCGTCAGAGATCCCACCAAAGCGGAAGACCTCGCGGTGAGGCGGGCTCGCTTTACCCTCTAGCTATTCTCCGGCAGCGCCAGGGAATTCCACGTCAACTTAAGGAAGAACCTCATGAAGAGAGATATGCGATCTACATCAAGGGCCCTGATCACTGCCGCGGCCGTCGCGATAGCGACCGCTACTGTCGCGCGAGCCGACGATCAGGCTCCTAGAATCACTATGCCCGAGAAAGTCGAATGGTCCGCGATGATTCCCGCGATGGGAAAAAAAGGTCCGGCGATGGCGGTAGTCTTCGGCAAACCCGGAGTTCTCGGGCAACCCTTCGGTGGCTTGTTCAGGGTGCCGGCCGGCGGCGAATCGCCTTCGCACATTCACAACTCTGACTATTGGGCTGTGATGCTTTCGGGGACTGAATCAGCTCGTCAGGGGGCTAAAGACGCGCCTGCACGAATCCCTCCTGGCTCCTGGTGGTTCCAGCCGGGCAAGGCTCAACACGTAAACAAGTGCATGGGACCGGAGGATTGCGTGTTCTTTGTCTACTATAAGGATGGTATGGACTACGTCCCTGCGGAGTCGGATGCGAAATAAGCCGAAGACCTAGTTCGAGTCGGCCCTGAGCAGAAACAATTCATTGCAATCTGCGGCGTTCCGCTTGTCAGCGCCTCAGATTGCGTCTCTTCCGTCGATCCACATTTCCGCGCATATATATCCAATTCCAATGATTGAAACGCAAGTTGCGCCTCGCGCGATGCCTGATGTGTCTCGCGAGCTGCGACTGGTTCGGCGCCAAAGGTTGCTACCAGGCAGGTATAGTGGAGAATGCCACTCTCAGAAGCAGATCAAGCTAGCTGATCAGCCTCGGCTACCGATCTGGCACGCCCACCCCGGCCCTCTGAAGGTTTCAGGAGTACTGCAGCAGGACCTTTGGTGCATCGACGAAATGGCGAAGCACGATGCAAAGATGTCTGGTGTCATTGTTTCTTACGCTTGGTTGCCTGGGCCAGGCTGGCCTAAGTATCGTCAACTATGCGCGTGTCCGGAAAGCCAAGCCTTTCTTGTTATCGTTCGATACATCAGAAATCTGCGTGGTTCGCCAAGTAGGCGAGTTCTTCGCGGGTTGATACGCGGTCCAGCACAGAATTGCGGTGAGGATAGCGGCCAAATCGAACCAGAAGCGCACGATGCGCCTCTTCATAGCGAAGATGTTCTTCAAGTCCTGGCTCGGAGAACAAGCGGCGCGCCTCTTCATGAATGACCAACGATTCGCTGTGCATGAACGGCATGTAAAGGAATGCCTTCTCATCGACCCGCAGTTCACCGTGATCGGCGCATCGAATTGCTTCCTGGGCAAGGCAAAGCGCATGAGCATCGTGTGAAAACGCTCTGGCCTTGCCACGGTAAATATTACGCGAGAACTGGTCGAGTACAATGATCTCCGCAAGCCGACCGCGGATCGTGTGCCGCCACGGAAATAACTCGTTCATTGTCGCCGCTTTGTGCAAAGCGGAGAATTCCTGTCGGATGTGATGATCGAATGCAGGATCTTTCTGCCACCACCGTTCGCTTGATGTCTCATTAAACCAAAAGTTCAGTACCGCTTTTGCTTCATCGGGCATTTCCATCCTCGTTTCCGGCGTGTTCTGACAGACGCCGCGGTCGCCGAGACTAGCTGGTTCGGATGATAGGGTGTCTGGCAATCCCGGCGGTTGCGTAGGGCGTGACCGAAATCGTTGCCCGAGGCGAATCTGGCGATCCACTCGAATGTGCTGGAGAGTGCGACAAAGTCACGAGATCTCTGGCAAGGGATCAATGGCGTCGTGCTAATCTAACGGTAGAGCTGGAACTCAGGCCTGGAGTCAGGAATGAACCCGTCCCGGTTTGGCATCTGGACCTTCGGCAGTGTCTTCGCGTCCATCACGTCGCTTGGCTGGATGATCTTAGCTTCCGAGAGGATGTAGGCGACAACCGCATAGACCTCATCGTCCGTCAGAGAGCCCGGAGCGTTGAATGGCATTGCACGCTTAACGTAGTCGAACAGCGTTGTCGCGTGCGGCCAGTAGCTCTCAACGGTCTTGACCGGCGTCTTCGTCGCGAGGGAGCCGCGTCCGCCGATTAATTTGTCTCCGCCGAGGCCGGGCTGTGGAACTCCCTCTAGCCTGTCACCATGGCAGGCACCGCAATTTTCGGCGTAGACCTTCGCCCCTTGTTGCGCCGCTCCGCTACCGGCTGGCAACCCGCGCCCACTCGGTGGAATAGAGAAGAACGCGGAGCGTTCACTCTCGCTGGATGGCGTGCCGAGGCCGAAGCGGGCATCGCTGCCCATTTGGGCGAAGGCATCAAAGGATATGCCGATCGCTAGCACCGCACATGTCGCTGCGATCGCGGCGGTCCTACGCATGGACATTGCTCACGCTCCCATCGGCCGCCACAGCCCAGCTTTGGATGGCGTTGAGGTGATAGACGGACGCAAACGGGCCGTTCGAGCCGCGAATTGCGATGAGATCGTTCAGGGTTGGTTGCAGATAACCTGTTTCATCGGTACAGCGGCTCTGCAAGATCGCAGGCTTGCCGTTCCACATCCAGGGAAAGCTGAACCTTACCGTGCACATTGGTTCGGGCGCGGTGTCAATCCGTGCGGGGTACCAGGATTGGCCGCCGTCTACCGAGACGTCGACGGACTGGATACGGCCGCGTCCCGACCATGCAAGGCCGGTGATGTTGTAGAAGCCCGGTCCGGGCAGCTTCATCTCCCCCGAAGGAAAGGTAACCACGGACTTCGCGTCCATATCGAGCGAGAATAGCCGGGCCTTACCGTTTCCTAAAAGGTCTGTATATTTGGAGGTCTCTTCGCGCGTCATGAATGGTTTGTCGCTGACCTCGAGGCGGCGTAGCCATTTGATATGGGTATTGCCTTCATAGCCGGGCAGCATGAGGCGGATCGGATATCCTTGCTCCGGACGAACGGCTTCGCCATTCTGTCCGTAGGCAATGAAGGCATCCTTCAGCATTTTCTCGATCGGAATTGAGCGGGTCATGACTGCAGCGTCCGCCCCCTCGGCAAGGACCCACCCAGATCCCTCCTTGATTCCAACTTCCCTCGCGATCGTCGAAAAAGGAACGCCGGTCCATTCCGATGTGCTGAGTAGCCCATGGGTCCCTTGTACAGTCTTTAGCGTTGGCTTGTTCCACTCCGTCAATCCGTTGCCGGAACATTCGATAAAGTGCCTGCGTGTGATTGACGGAAAACGCTTCAGGTCAGCGACTGTGAATCTCTTGGCCGTGTCGACCATTCCGTGCACGAAAAGCTGGTGCCGCGACGGGTCAATGGTGGGAATGCCGCCATGATGCCGCTCAAAGTGCAGGCCCGATGCGGTCAGATTCCCCAACATTCTATCGAGAGGGGTAAATGTCCAGGATGTGTTCTCGTTGGGGGTAGGGTAGCGTTGTCGAACTTCGGTCTCGAATTGCGAGCGCGATCCATAACCACCGTCGGCGGCGGTAGGGCGCCCTTGCTCTTTGGTGGAATCGGCCGGCGCTTCGAAGCGCTGGGCTCCCGGAGGAGCATTGGTATCGGCTGCAGCAGGAAGCGAGCTCAACACGGCGGCGGCCGAGGCGCCCGCGGCTGATCCTACCGCAAAGAGAAAATTGCGTCGATGAAGCGATGAAGACGGAAACATGCCCGTCTTGCATGAACAGTCATCGCCATCAAGCTCAACGCAATCGATTGCGAGGTGCTGCTCCTCTGCTTCGACAATCGCCTCAATTTGGCGACGAGTCACTTCATCATATTTCACTTGGGTCATTCTCTCCATCGGATACTCTCCCGTCACGAGCAGACAATATCGATGGACTATAAAACTACAAGGATGCGCAATTTTCTGACCTAGTCGTGAAAACAATACCAGTGCGAGTCGCTGCACTCCTGATCGACGTGCACAACGATTGGCGAGGACCTGCAGGCCGGCCGCGGGTACTGGGGCCTGCGGCAAAGTTTATCGTGTTGGTCGGGCGCCGACATCAGCGCTCAAACGTGGATGCAACTGCCAGGCAGAGAGTTCGCAGCGCGTTCTGAGGCTGACCGGCTTGAACGCTTGGCAATGTGGCTGGCGTGGCGCGCCGATGCCGATGGTTCGGCCACGGCGAGCATCCCCGAACCGTGCTCCCGGTGCCGCCTTGCTGATTGCAACCGGCATGACCTCTACACCTGGGCGTGGTGCGAGTGATCTACCATAGATACAGGCATGACCGGCTTTGAGGAGGTGGGTCATGGCAGATGCCACGCATGAAGGCATGCTTGACGGCCGGCAGCAGGGCGGCGTCGGCGCCGAGGCGGCATGAAAATTCAAATGCTTCGCTACCGCCAATGCAAGAATGAGTGAAGCAAGCGGAATACGCGAACCCGGTGGGGACAGCGCAATGCACGATCTCTTCGCGGGAATTTGCGCACGGTCTCATTTGCGAAGCGGCCCTTGATCTGGCTCATGTAACAGGCCTGCGGGACCGATAAGACTGCAGGCTCCAAGCAGCGGGAGGCAGCCGTGCTGGTGTCAGTCATTGATCTTGTCGGAGAAGACCGGCTTTCGTGGCTGGGAGGCCTTCTGGTCGGTAGCATGTTCGGGTTCTTTGCGCAGCGCAGCCGTTTCTGCCTGCGCGCCGCCGCCGTCGAATTTTCGCGCGGCGACGGAGGCCCACGTCTCGCGGTCTGGCTCCTGACCTTCGCGGCTGCTTTGCTTGGCACGCAGGCACTTGTTGCGCTTGGCTGGATCGAAGTATCGGAAGCGCGTCAGCTTGGCCAGCGGGGCAGCATCTCCGGTGCTATCGTTGGCGGTCTGATGTTCGGCTCTGGCATGATCCTCGCGCGTGGCTGCGCGAGCCGGCTGTTGGTGCTGTCTGCCAATGGAAATTTGAGGGCGCTGCTGTCCGGTCTTGTCTTTGTCGTAACGGCGCAGGCCTCTTACCGTGGTCTATTGTCTCCTGCGCGCGAATGGTTAACAAGTCTGTGGCAGGTGGACGGAGGCCAGTCGCGTGACATCATGGCGATGTTCGGCGCCGGCACTCCCGAGAAGCTTGCGTTCGGAGCGTTGTGGCTGCTCGCAGGTCTTACGCTTGCATTTCGGAGCGAGTTGTCGCGCCGTTTGATCCTCTCCGCTTTTCTGACCGGCGCAGCGGTCGTAGCAGGATGGCTGTTCACCTATCAGCTCGCACAAGCGTCCTTCTCGCCCGTAGCGCTAAAAAGCCTCACCTTCAGTGGTCCCTCGGCCGAGCTATTGATGCTGGTATTGAACAGTGCGTATCTGCGGCTCGGCTTCGATCTTGGTGTCATACCCGGTGTCTTCCTCGGCTCATTCGTCGCTGCAGCGTTGACGCGCGAATTGCGACTTGAAGGTTTTTCGGACGGTCTCGGAATGCGCCGTTATCTCCTCGGTGCGATGTTGATGGGTTTTGGCGCGATGCTCGCCGGTGGTTGCGCCGTTGGGGCCGGGGTGACTGGCGCTTCAGTGTTTGCACTCACCGCCTGGCTTGTGCTCGGCGGTATGTGGTTGGGCGCGGGAGTGACAGACTTCACTTTCGATCGGGCGCCGCAATCGCAATCAACGGCCGATTCGCCTGCATCAAGCAAATGAACCGTATGGTTCCCGGTAACCGCCGATCCGACAACATGAACGCTGTTCATCGATAGCAAGCGCAGATGCTCGCAAAAGCTTGAGATGCGTGGGAACGCTCCCTGGCAATCGAGTTCCGCCGGCTCATGATGCGAAGCGGTGGTAACTCTGCTCTGCTACCACCTCACGCGTGGACCTTGACTGCGCTCAAATGCCCAACGTGCCTGCCTTCGCCGCCGCATAGCGCTCGTCAATCGCCTTCCAATTGACGGTGTTCCACCATGCCTTGAGATAGTCGGCGCGACGATTTTGATAGTTAAGGTAATATGCATGTTCCCACACGTCGTTGCCGAGCAGCGCGCGCTTGCCGTCCATCATTGGATTATCCTGGTTTGGACGTGTTTCGATGGCGAGCTCGCCTTCCTTCGACACCGTCACGAAAACCCATCCCGAGCCAAAGACGCGTCCACCCGCTGCATTGAAATCGGTCTGGAGTTTTTCGATACCGCCGAGGTCGCGGTCGATCGCGGCCAGCACGTCGCCATGCGCGTTGCCACCGTTTGGTCCCATGATCTGCCAGAACATGCTGTGATTTGCGTGTGCGCCTAGGTTATTGCGCACTCCGGTTCGGATGGCGTCTGGTATGGCAGCGAGATTTCCCAGCACTTCCGCGATCGGCTTGTCGGCAATCGACGGATTATCCTTGGCAAAGTTATTGAGATTCGTGACGTACGCCTGGTGATGCCGATCGCGATGTATTTCCATCGTCTTCCCATCGATGTGCGGCTCAAGAGCGCTAGCTGCATAGGTCAGGGGATCGACCTTAAAAGGGGCCGACGGTGCAGAGGCGGCCGCTTGCGCAAATACAAGGCGAGGAAAGATGGTGATACCGGTTGCTGCGATGATTAGGTGTCGACGGGACATAGATGACATCGGAGGTCTCCATTGAAAGTTATGAGTCGGAATAAGAGGTCGTCAAGCGGGGAATAGATGGATTCCGGCCGCCGCCTGCCACGGCGGCCTATGAGCCGTCAACGCCAAGAACCGTCCGGGTGTCTAGGTCGATCGGCGTCATGCGACTCCGTTGTTTGTCAGGCGGCCGGTTAGTGCGAAATGACGCGCCGTGCTCGGCTCAGCTCGTTGCGTGAACACCGCAGCGATAAGTGTGTCGGCTCTTCCTGTTCACCGCTCCCTTAGCAAAGTGGAACGCCGGCGGATCGTGCGGAAGCGAGCTCGCCAATGCCGACTGGCGGCTTCGGCGGTTTCGAACGTGACGCGGCATCGGCATTCCAACGCCTCGCAATCCTCACGAGGCTGGTTAAACTAACTCCCGCGGATCTGCTCAAGCAGCGGTGACGGCGGACAAGGTCCCGTTCGCAGCATGAAGCCAACGTCTTCCAGGTTGAGTCGTTTTCCCTAAAGTACGGAACAACGTGCCGGCTACGATCGCGGCCATCATCTATAGGAACGTTTCCCGCGAGCCGATTTCTTGTCTCGGGTTCGACGCCTGGGAAATGACTGATGTCGCTGCGCATCGCGGATTCGAAAGGTTAGAGGTGATTGATCAGTTGGAGACAGTGCAACGATTGCAGGACTGCTGTCCAGAAATGCTAACTGATGCAAGCCATAAATTCAGTAGATATGTTCGGTCGCCTCGCTAGGAGGCAACCAAACGTATCGTGTGCGAGGTTTCATTTTGGAACAAATGTTTCGCTAGTGGCACATTGCTGAGGAGTCTGAAGCTGCTCGACTTCTGAAGAACAATGCGGATAGACTAACTTCAGTGGAGTAGCTCCGACTGGCGGACCGCGCCTATGAATGACAAAGCAATCCTCGGAAAAGAGGCCTTGGAGTGGGTGCGCGTTGAGCGGCGCTGCCGCAGAACGGGAGACCCCTTCGGCGGCCTTGGGGGCTACATTGCGGGATCGGCCGGACTGATCGACGCGCATCGGTCTTACGCGCGCGAGTGCGCTTTCGCCACCGCGCTGTCGCTGTCAAGTTGTGCAGCTAGCGCTTCCGCTATCAAGTACTTGAAGATAGGAACGTGCGCTACGGGTCAAGGCGATGCGCGAAGACGTGAGCGTGCTCGTTGGTGGCGGCACGGCCAACGTCATTCCATTGCACGTTTAGAATTCGGAGGACTGCAAGGCGGCACGCGATTTGCTGCCGAATAGCCGCGCAATCGACATTCAGACAGTCGGCGTCCCAATAGCGGCGCGCGGTAAGGAACGCTTGCTGATCACGTCCTCGCCGCATCACACCGATGAGGTGGTCGACCTGTCGATTGCCGTATTGGTCAAAATTTGGAATAAAAATGGCTTGCCGAGGCAGCACCGAGCGGTGACCGTAGAGCGGGGTGTTTTGATTTCATCTTTGTTTACGGCGGATTGGCTGTGCAGCGAACTTGATAAGAACCGGGCCAGGGGGGAGTGAATGGTTCGACTAGCAATCCGCAAGATGCGATCGAGCGTGGTCGTGTGGACCGGTGCAACTGCGTGGGTTCTGTTGACGGCTGTCGTTCTGTACGCGCGGTCAAGCGTGCTCGAAAGCAGCTTCGATCCGCGGGCGTTTATCTGCTCGAGCGACAGTGGCGGGGTTCAAGTGGGCGAATTCGCCAGTGGCTCATCGTCACCGTAAGCAAGGGGCGCGGCACACGCTTCGACAGGTTGGAAAGGTATGGATCACGTATGGCCTACGACGTCAGCATTCCCGGTGCATTCGCCGGTGGTCTACTCTCGTTTGCATCGCCATGCATCTTGCCTCTGGTGCCCCCATTCCTGTGTTACATTGCAGGTACGTCAATGGAGGATCTGTCGAAGGAGAAGCTTGACAGATCTCGAATAGTGCTGACTTCGTTTGCGTTCGTGCTTGGATTCACAACGATTTTCGTCGCGCTTGGCGCGACCGCCTCGTTTCTTGGAAGAATAATCTCGTCCAACATCGCGTCGATCGGATATGTCGCGGGAGCAATCATAATTGCGATGGGCCTGCACTTTCTCGGCATCATCAGGATTCCGTATCTTTATCGATCGGTCACTGTCCAGACGGAAGTGTCTCCGGGCACATTTGTGGGTGCTTACGTGATGGGGCTCGCCTTCGCATTTGGTTGGACGCCGTGCGCCGGGCCGATTCTCGCGACGATCCTCTTTATCGCTGGAGCGGAGGATAGCGTTAGTCGAGGTGTGTGGCTGCTGCTTCTTTACTCAGCCGGCGTCGGCTTGCCGTTCATGATCGCCGCGATGTTTGCGAGCTATTTCATGACTCTGGTGGCCCGTTTCAGGCAGTATCTTGGCCTTGTCGAGAAGGTGATGGGTGCAAGTCTGGTTGTCACTGGCGTGGTTTTCATGACCGGACAAATGTCGATGATTTCAGGTTGGTTGTTGGAAACGTTTCCGATCCTCGGATCTATTGGTTAGCCGAAACGAAAGAACAGCAAGTTGTCGAACGAACGCATTTCGATGAGGACGCGATGAAGAAGGCCGCTGTCGTGTTCTCGAGCCGCCTTGGGTATCAATCTGAGGCTCGCGGTGGCGCCGTCGATGAGTCTGCGAAATTCGGGATCCTGCTTGGTGCGATCTGATGCCATTCGATCGCAGCGACGCAGTATGCCTTCATAGACCTCAGCGCTGGACTGAACGGCAGCCGCGACGGATTGCTCGGACAAGTTCGGCGGCGTCGTCTCGTAGACATACAGCGTATCCATCGCTCGGTTCGCATCGAGAACGCAGTCGGCCAGTAGATAGAGATTGTTTGCGCGGCGAAGCTGAGAAAGGGCGTCTCGAATGGAAATCATCACCCGTTCGGCCGCTTTGAGATTGCCGTGATCGACGTATTCCACGGCCTTTTCAGTGTGGTACGAGACCTGCTCGAGTGTCGAGTCAAAGAATGGATTATTCCGAAAAGTGTCAGGGGTGTTTGCTCGAACGGATTTGGTGAGAGTGATCCAAGCGGCACGTACTTGGTCGACCTCAAGGCCGCCCAAGTCGGCGTTGCCTGTACGCAGATAGCTGGCGGCGAGACGGTAGTGGGAAGCAACGTCGTCTACCGCAGCGTTGAAAGCTGCCAGATCGTCCGCCATGCCGATGGATGAGGAAAGGCCGAACGCAATTGCGGTGATCGTTAGCCGGGCTCGGGTACGCATGAAGAATCTCCCCGTCATTTGCGGGCCCTCCGCCCGAAGAAGTACGTCGAAGTGCTCTTTTCAGCTGGGCGCGTACAGCAAGGACATCTATCAATAATCGCGAAAGACTCAAGTCCTTGTACACTCGGTCGGTGCTCTCCAACAGTTGGGCGGAAGGAAGCGAAATGACCATCTCACGGCGTAAGGTGCTTGCCGCAAGCTCGGCACTGCTGCTGTCGTCGTTCAAGCCAACCGTCGCTGCGGTTCTGAACGAGGACGGGATGTATTCGGAACCGTGGTTCCTCAATACCATGCTGGAGCTGTCGGATGATCTCGGCGATGCAGCGAGCAATGGCAAACGGTTCGCTATTCTTTGGGAACTCAGGGGCTGCCCGTATTGCAAGGAAATGCACCTTGTCAACCTGGCTGATGCCAAGGTGGCCTCGTACATCGAGGCGAATTTTTCCATACTGCAACTTAACATCATAGGCAGTCGAATTGTTACGGATTTCGATGGCGCCAAACTCTCCGAGAAGCAGTTCGCACAGAAGTACAATGTGCGGTTCACTCCTACCATCCAGTTCTTTCCCGAAATCGCGGCTGACTTATCCTCCAAGGATCCCGGCCGGCGGGAAGTTGCACGGATGCCAGGATACGTAAAGGGTGAGCATTTCCTGGCGATGTTTCGCTTCGTCCGGGACAAAGCATATGAGCGGGAAAACTTTCGGAGCTACGTCAATAATCAGGCTCGCTGAGTTCGAAACCTGATTGGAATTCCGGGGCAAGCCATAGGTGAGCTATCGGCGTCGGGACGAGGAAAGCCAGGCGCCGCTAAAGCGTGCTCGCGACAAGCTCAATGTTTCATATCGAAACGTGGCGTTTCACACCATGGAACGAGCGTGGCGGTCGGGTCCGCGACCAAATCGAATGAGGGGCTGGGTCGCTGACGCCGAGATGCTGTCGCAGGTCTCGCAGCCGCGGGATTTCAGCTTTTCGGCAGGTTGAAAAGAAGGCGATGCCGATTTCGGCCCGTCGCGATGCACTTAACCGCCGCCAGCGAAATTGGCACGAGCATTGCTGAACTGATGCTTAACTAAAAGATTGTCAATTTGCAGGGGGTAGGTGACCAGGATGCGGCATTTGGCATTCTCGTTGTTCGTTCTTTCAACGATCACAACGTCAAGCGTTTGGGCCGAGGATCTCACCGCCATTCGCGTCGACAAGGATTCGATCGCGCAGCCCTTAACCTCGCAGCCGGGAAATCCAAAGAACGGCGCCGCCGCCATGGCGGACCGCAAGCTTGGAAACTGTCTGGCATGCCACAAGGTGGCGCAGATGAAGTCCGAGCCGTTTCATGGCGATGTCGGGCCAGCGCTCGACGGAGTTGCCGGCCGATGGAAGGAAGGGCAGCTCCGCCTGATCGTGGTGAACCCCAAGGTACTGTTCGAGGACACGGCGATGCCTGCGTTCTATCGGACTGCCGGCATGCATCGGGTGCGCGGGGAGTTTCAGGAAAAGCCAATGCTAACTGCTCAACAGGTGGAAGATGTCGTCGCATATCTGACGACGCTCCGGGATTGAGTGTAGCGGGTCATATCAAAACAAACGAGGTTCACCATGATCCAACTAACGCGGCGCGGCGCTCTGAATGTCAGTCTGGGAGCCACGGCGGTGGCGCTATTCGGACGAATTCCGGTCGCCATTGCGACTCCTGAGGAGACGGCTCAAGCCATCTCAAAGTTCACCGGTGGGGCTACTCCTAAGGCAGGCAAAGTAAGTCTAACCGTGCCGGAAATTGCCGAGAACGGAAACACGGTGCCTTTGTCGGTTTCGGTGGAGAGCCCGATGACAAAGGAAAGCCATGTGAAGTCGGTTCTGATCGTAGCGGATGGAAATCCACTTCCTGGTGTTGCGACGTTTTACTTCTCCCCCATGTCCGGCAGGGCCGATACCGCCACACGCATCCGCCTCGCGCAGACGCAAAATGTCATTGCCGTCGCGCAAATGAGCGATGGGACGTTCTACATGGATCAGAAGACCGTCAAGGTGACCATCGGTGGTTGCGGCGGCTAACGAACTCCAATCACAGGATTGAAATATGGCTCAGGATGTCAGGCCCCGTATCAAGCTACCCAAGACGGTGAAGAAGGGCGAAGTCATTCAAATAAAGACGCTGATCTCCCATCAAATGGAGTCGGGACAACGCAAGGATGCCCAGGGGAAGGCGATTCCCCGGCAGATCATCAACAAGTTTGCGGTCACGTTCAATGGAATGGCCGTGTACTCGGCGGACATCGCGCCGTCGGTTTCAGCCAATCCCTACTTTGAGTTCTCGGTCAAGATCGACGAGCCCGGCACTTTTGCGTTTACTTGGACCGATGACGATGGCTCGGTCTACAAGGACGAGCAGACTATCGCGACTACGTAGCGGTGGTGCGCCGTTGTCTTGGTTCGAAACGGAAGTTCTCTCGTAAGATAGGAAGGCAGGATGTTCAATCGCGTCAAACGTTTCGGATTGGTGATTGCCGCGATCGGGGTATCTTCTGCCCAGGTCGGCCTTGCGTGCGCCAATGACATGAAGAGTATCAAGGCGCCGGCCGGCCATCCCCTGCCAGAAATTATCTCGGGATTCGAGTTCCGTTCCAAGGAAACGCAAGACGTCCAGAAGGACGAGTTTCAAAATCCCGGCATGCTCTGGGTTGAGCGCGGTTCGCGGTTATGGGCGACTGTGGAGGGCGCGGCCGGAAAATCGTGCTCGTCGTGTCATGGAGACGCAGCTAAGTCCATGGCGTCGGCCGGCGCGGCCTACCCAAAATGGAATGAGAAGAAGGGCAAGCCGGTCAACCTGGAGCAGCAGATCAATATCTGCAGGACTGACAACATGAAGGCCGAACCTTGGGAATTCAAGACGGAGGCCCTCACGTCGATGACGACGTTCATCAAGACGCAGTCGAAAGACGTGGCCGTCAGCGTCAAGGTCGATGGACCGATGACTCCCTGGTTTGAAAAGGGGAAGCAACTCTATTACCAACGTAACGGTCAGCTGGATATGTCGTGCGCCAGCTGTCACGAGAAGCACTACGGGCAGTTTTTGCGCTCCGATTATTTGAGCCAGGGGCAGACGAATGGATTCCCGACCTATCGGTTGGCCTCACAGACAATGATTCCGCTCCACGAGCGGTTCGCCGGCTGCATGTTTGACATTCGCGCCGAGCCATTCAAGCCAATGTCGGACGAGTTCCTGGCGCTTGAGCTCTATATCGCTTACCGCGGAATTGGTTTGCCAGTCGAAACGCCGGCGGTGCGCAACTGAATCGTCGGAGTCCTGGCGACGGTTGAGGAGCTTGCGGGTCGGATGATTTGCCGAAGGGTAAACAGCCGGGATCCAGCACGCTCACTAAGGCTGCGGCGCGACAGCTCCACGTTGCCCGTGCCGACTAGGAGTATCGACGCTGGCCTCGGGCTGATAGAGCGGGCGCTTGGCAATTCGTATCGATCGAACCGCGCGGCTCGATGCTGATCGAGCTAGCAACGGACCTTGTTCGGTCGATTGACGAACGTCGCTTTTGACGATGAGGGACAACGTGAAGGTACTCATCGAGTGGCTATTGTTGCGCTGGCTGCCCGTTACAGTGCTTCTTCTGGTGGGACCGGCCGCCGTTGCGGCTGACCGAGAGGCACATCAGCATCGCCTGATAATTCAAGTGACTACCGACGATCCGGTCTTGATGCGCCTCGCATTGGACAATGCAGTTAACGTAGATCGCCACTACAGCGAGCTTGGCGAGGAGGTCGAAATGGAGATCATAGCTTACGGCGCAGGTCTTCACATGCTTCGCGAAGACTCGTCGCCCGTGAAGGCACGCATCAAGTCGATCAGCGAAAGTCTACGAGGCATTCGCTTCGTCGCCTGTGGCAATACGATTCGGACGATGGAGCGCAACGAGGGAGGGCCCGTCCGTCTTGTTCCGCAGGCCGAGGTGGTCGATGTAGGCGTGGCGCACATTATGGAGCTGCAGGAAAATGGATGGAGCTATGTTCGTCCGTAGCAGAACTGGTGCAGGAAGGAGCGCATGCGTGCGGTCGGTCCGGGTTATGTTGCCGTTCGTGGTGCTACTGACGCTGCTGGGCCCGTCGACGCGCGCGGGTGCACACTCGGATTCCAGTGTATTTGGCGGCGACGAAGAACTGAAGCAGGCATCTGGCGCCGCGTACCGTGACGATGTCTATCCCGCACTGGTGCGGATCGACCCCCGGCACGTGCGAGACGTCGTCTTGAAGGTCAATGCGAGGATCACCAGTCTTCGCAATCTCTATTCGGGTCGAAAGGTTAAAAAGGGCGATGTTTTGATGACATTTGATAGTCCGGAGCTTGAGACTATCCAACGGTCTTTCATCGAAACGGTCCGAAACTTCGACGCGGTTCAGGCCTTCAGCATCACGGGGAAAGAGAAAGTAATAGAGGCCCGTACCAACTTGGAGTGGCGCGGATTGTCTGCCGCCGATGTTCAGGCGATCGAGCAGAAGGGAGAGGCCGTGAAGACCATCAGCGTGCTTGCGCCAGTGGATGGCTACCTAATGGAGCTTCGGGTTGTTAACGGGGAGATCGTAAACGCAGGGTCGCAATCCGGATTGTTCAGTTCAGCCGGAGCGGTCGTCGCAAGGATTGCCGACGAGAGGGCGTTTGTCATCGAGGCAGATGTTCCGGCCCAGAAGGCGGAAAAATTGTCGGTCGGCATGCAGGTCAGATTCTCAGCCGGCGGAGAAGCGCCCGTCGTCGCCGGCGTGGTGGAGCAAATCTCTCCTATTGTGGCTCCTAACCAAACCCGCCAGGTTCGCATCACGCCCGACCTCACGCTGCAAACACCCTCGTTGCAGGAAGGCGCGCAAATGCGCGTAACCTTCGGTGACAGCCATGACTAGACTGGGAGTTTTTGTCGGCTTGGCGGCTGGTTGCGCTTTGCTGACGCCGGCGATCGCGCACGACACGCCCTCAACGACGCACAGGCCGAAGCAGAATGCCGACAGGGCAATCCCGCTAGGAGTGACGGACGCGCTCGTCACCCCGTGTAACGCTTCCAGCCTACTGAGACTGGAGGCGGCCGTATCAGGCAAGCAGACGAGACTATATCCGACATTCGGCCGTGTCGTGGCCGATCCTTCCGCCGTCCTAAACATCAATGCTTATCTGAGCGGCCAGATAAGCGAAATCTTCGTGCGGCCCAAATCCATCGTGCTCAAGGATGAGTTGATCGCCACGATCTCGAGCCCAGACTTCCTTCTGACGCAGAAGGCCTACCTCGCGCTCCTAAGCAATGACGAGCAGCAAAGCATTCTCAAGGAAGAAGGGCGGCTGCCCAATTTTCTTTCGGATGCTCGAGACAACCTAATATGGTGGGGCATGAGCGACGAGGAGATTGATAAATTGACGAAAAGCGGAGAGGTGGTCGAAAGCATCTCGGTTCGTGCTCCTCAGGACGGAATTGTTACCGAGGTCTTCGTTCAGCCCGGCCAAATCATCAATGCCGGCGACAAGACGATGCAGAATTTCGTGGTCCTCGGTAAACCCTTGGTTCGCATGGTGCCGCTGTCGGCGCCTGATTGGATTGAGGTTTACTTGCCATCCGATCGCGTTGGGCTCGTAAAGCCTGGCGAGACGGGCGTCAGAATAGGGGCGGTGGGCGGGGCTGCTGCGAGCTTCACGATCGGCGATGTGCTTTTTGACGTCGACAGATCCAACATGATGTCGCGCGCGATCATCCGTCTGGGTCAAGGTCCCAAGACGTTTGCCTTGGGGCAGACCGTCCAACTTGAGATCGACGGTGGGGGCGCTGATGGAATCTGGATATCCCGACAAGCCGTAAGCAGCCAGGGATTGGATCCGGTGGTTTTTGTGGAAATGAAGCCAGGCGTTTTCCAACGTCGCTCAGTGAAGGCCCTGGAGACGACGGACGATTTCATTCGCTTGTCGAATGTAACGGCAGGAGAGCGTGTGGTGACTACAGGCAAGATGATTCTGGAGGGGGCCTATCGATTGCAAAGCCGGGATGTACATGATCACGGAAGCTGCGAGTCTTGAGGGGCAGCGAGCGTGTTTGATCGAATCATTGCCTGGTCGTTGCAGAACCGCATAATTGTACTGCTTCTATACGCAGTCGCGGCGGGCATAGCGATTGTGCTCATACCGACGATGTCCGTAGATGTTTTTCCGGAGTTTGCGCCGCCGCAGGTCCAGATCCAGACCGAGACGCAAGGACTGTCCGCGAAAGACACCGAAGCGCTGGTAACCGTTCCCATCGAGGTCGCCCTGCGAGGCATGCCTGATGTCGCCCAGGTCCGTTCAAATTCGTCGATCGGCCTTTCGCGTATCACTGTGGTCTTGCGCAGTGGCATCGACGTATTCCGCGCGAGGTCGATCGCTCAAGAACGGCTTCAGTTGGTGAAGCCCCAGTTGCCGGCCGGAATCTCCGTTCCTGAACTGATGCCGACCACTTCCGCGGTAAGCTGGCTGCAGAAATTCGCCTTGATCGACTGGTCCCCTTCGGCGGATAACCAGCGGTTGAGGAGCCTCGTCGATTGGGACTTGAGAAACCGTCTTCTTTCTCAGCCCGGCGTGGCCTCGATGGTCTCGATCGGCGGGGGAGTACGGCAGTATCAGGTCGAGGTCGACGTCGCAAAACTCAACAGTTTTGGGTTACCGTTCTCCAGCGTTGTTGAGGCCGGCCGACAGACGAATATCGTTGCGTCCGGTGCATTTGTCTATCCTACGCGTGAAGAGGAGTACTTCCTTCGAGCGAACGGTTTGGTCAACCGTCTCCAGGACATCGGACTGACCGCAATTGCGGTTCGCGACGGCGTTCCGATAACGTTGAACGACATCGCAAATGTGAAGATTGGGGACGAACTGAAGCGCGGCGATGCCCAGGTATTCGGAACGAACGCGGTTGTAGGCACCATCTCGAAGCAGTGGGGTGCCGACACGCTTGGAACGACGAGACATATAGAAGAGGCATTGCGGGAGTTCTCTAAAGCGCTTCCATCGGACATTCAGCTCATTCCCGATGTATTTCGGCAAGCCAGTTTCATCGAGCGATCGATCAGCAACTTGCAAGACGCGCTGCTTCATTCGTCGATCGTCGTCGCTCTGGTCCTGTTTCTGTTCATGGCCAGGTGGCGGCCGACGATCATCAGCTTAGTTGCGATCCCGGCCTCCCTGATGATAGGTGGGCTCGTCCTGTGGGTCCTAGGCGCCGGCATCAACGCACTTACGTTGGGCGGCCTTGTCTTTGCAGTCGGCGAAGTCGTCGACGACTCCATCATCGATGTTGAGAACATAGTGCGGCTTCTTCGCGAACACGAGGATACGAAAAGCGACGAGCCGAAGTTGTCCGTTGTGCTACGGGGATCCCGGGAAATCAGGAATTCCGTCGTATTCGCAACCTTGATCGTGATCGTATCGTTTCTCCCGATATTTGCGCTGTCGGATATCGAGGGGCGTATCTTTGCGCCGATGGCGATCGCGTACGTATCGGCGGTGGCCAGCTCTCTGCTGGTGGCCCTCACCCTCGTTCCGGTTCTCTGCTATTACCTGCTCGCGCACGGCACCGTACTTGTACGGTATCGGGGCAGTCTCCTAACCAGAACCCTGAAACGTCACTATGAAAAATCGCTCGACTGGGCGATTGCCCGCACCGGCTTCCTGCTTGCGTTCAGCGTTATCGTCAGCGTAGCCGCCGTTCTGCTTACCTTTTCGCTGGGGCGGTCCTTCTTGCCGGAGCTTGCCGAGGGAAACATTGTCATTGCGACAACGATGAATCCCGGGACCTCTCTCGAGGAGAATATGCGTGTCGGCCGCGCCATCACGTCGACCTTGAACGATATTCCAGAGATCAAGAGTGTCGCGCACAGAGCGGGTCGATCCCGGCTCGACGAGGATGCCCAACCGGTGAACTTTGCCGAATACGACGTGGCACTGCAGGGATCGGTGACGGATGCAGCTCGGGTGATGAGACGAATCCGGGAAAAGCTGTCAAAAATTCCCGGCTTGGTTGTGAATGTGTCTCAGTTCATAGTGCATAGAATGCAGGAGATTTTGTCCGGTGTCCGGGCGGAAGTCGTAGTCAAGATATTTGGCTCGGATATTGGCGAGCTGCAGGAGAAGCAGCATGAAGTCATGAACGCGGTGGCGGGAATTGCGGGAATCGTCGATCTGCAGGCCGAGCCGATGATTTTGGGGCCTGGCATCGACGTTCGGGTCGATCGCCGTGCCGCCTCCCTGCACGGACTCACTCCGCTGGACGTCACACGGCAGGTCGGGGAAGCGATGAATGGTGTGTCAGTCTCGCGTATCCTGGAAAACGACAAGGCGTTCGATCTCGTCGTTCGAGCGGATGAAAGGAGTCGCAAGAACATCGAGTCGATCGGTGACTTTTCCTTGAGAAGCCCGCAAGGTGCGATCGTTCCGCTCCGTCAGCTGGCAACGATTTCCGAAGTGCGCGAACCGTTCTTCATCAACCGAGACGACGGAGCGCGGCGCGCGGTCGTGCAATGGAACATTCAGGGGCGGGACCTGAACAGCGTGGTGCAGGAAGCGCGTGCGATGATATCGGACAAGGTATCGCTCAAGCCGGGTATGACGATCGAGTTCGGCGGAGACTACGTCGCGCAGCAACGGGCGACCCGAAACTTGCTACTTTACGGCGCCGCCGCATTCGCCTTGATATGCGTACTGATGTTCGCGGCGTTCGGACGAACGTTGTTGGCGGGCCTTGTGCTATTGAACCTGCCGTTTGCCGCGGTTGGCGGTGCGATCGCTCTGGTTGTTACCGGCAGTACGTTAAATATACCGTCGCTTGTCGGCATGATCGTCCTCATCGGCATCGCCGCGCGCAACAGTATTCTTCTCTTGTCGCGGTACGAACAGCTTTCCGACAGCGGCTTGACCGACGCGGGGGCGATCGCGCGAAGCGGCGCGTCTGATCGTATGTTGCCGATCATGATGACGGCGTTGACGACCGGTCTGGCTGTAGTACCATTGCTGCTCGGAGATCCGGTTGGCAAGGAATTGCAGCGACCGATGGCGATAGTGCTGTTAGGCGGGATGGCATCGTCGACTCTGCTAAGTCTGTTCGTCCTGCCGGCGAGCTATGTGTGGATTTCCAGCAGATGGCCCGAGCTACGTGGCTCTCGTAAAAAGGCTGCAGGTGTTGATTTCTGACTGCGGATGTTCGGAACCGTTGGGGTTTATGCGGCGGGTCGGACTAAAAATGGTCGCTTCTGGGAGCTGACGGTCGTGGAATTGTCTTGGCTTATTCCGCACGCTCACTTGCTCAAGTTGGGCCTCAACGTTGAGGTCCATGCATTTGTCGAACTTTTTTGCGGTGTTGTCTCGTTTCTCATAGCGGGCCTCCTTTTTGCCACCACGGTTCATAATCGGCGATTGCCTACCGCATTGTTCGGGATGGCGTTCCTGCTGAGCGGGACGTTGGATACGCTGCATGCCGGAACCAATCCAGTCACTACAACTGAGCTATTTATAGTATTTCACACGTTGTCGACGTCGTGCGGAGCGATATTCATGATCGCTGGCGTGATGGTGCAGCTACATACAAGCTACAGGACTAATAACCTTAAAGTAGAGCTGCGGGTTGTCGGTTTTCTCGCGCTGGCGTTGGCGTGCATTGTTGCGTTTTCCCTTGTTTTCGACAATTCGACCAACGAAAAGTCATTCGACGATACAACACAAATCGTACACTTGCTTGCCGGTGCGCTGTTTGTCGTGGCAGCCTTTGCTTCATTCAATTCCTATTTGGCAAGCAGGGAGGCCCTCTGGCTCGTAATCGCCGGAGAGCTGCTCGTTCTGTCAGTAAGCGTTCTCCTGTTCAGGCTCTCGTCTCTCTGGAGCGAAGTGTGGTGGCTCTGGCACTTCGTCAAGGCGCTGTTCTATGTTGGTGCTCTGCTCATCATCACAGTGCAATTTGCACTGATGGTTCGGCGAAACGAACTGTCGCGCCAGGCGCTGGCTGAAAAGCATGTTGAACTGGCTCACGCTCATACCCGCCTCGGCAATCTCGTGGGTGGCCTGCAAGTCAGAAACTGGATGACGAACAAGGCAACGAGTGCGTTCGGCCTTGATGCCACACTCGCTGTCATCGCGAGCGCGTTGCGGACATATCTCGATGTACAGCACATCAATCTCGTCCTCTTTGCCCCGGTTGACGAAGTAGATGAAAATCAGTGCCGGTTCGGGTACGTCAGAGATGACTGGCGCGTATCGGTCGTTCCGAGGCCGGTGAAATCAAACGAACGCGATCCCTCGACCTCCGAGACATGGCTGTCGCGTCACTCTGGCGAGGATACGACGGAATTGCAGTTCACACTGCGTGCGAACGATCGGCAGTTGGGATACATCAGCGTTCCCGTATCGAACATGGCGCTGGTGGAGGAGCGATGGGATCACCTTTCCGATTTGGCCGCCGAGATGGGGCAGATCTTCTATAACACCCTGATCTACGAGCAGTTGATGCAGGAGAGCATGTTTCGCGAAGGGCTGTTTCGAATCGTACTAGAATTGCGCTCGACGCTGGAGCAGAAGCGATTGAGGATGTTGTTTTGCGATAGCGCTGCAAGTCTGTTGGACAGCGATAGTGCCGCAATATTGGTCAAAGGGGAAAGCGGTCGCGAGATCGGGATAGGATCGTGCGGGAAAAATCATGCTGCGGTCGCCGATGGAATGGGTCCCTGGCTGTCACAGCGGCTAGAGCAGCCTGCTTCGTTGGAGCTGAAGCCGGTTGGCTGGGTGACCGGGCGGGATGTTACCGCGGAGGATCCTCTACCAACCGGATTGCCGAGCTGCGCGGAAGGGACAGAAACCGCAGCGCATGCCATGTTCCCGCTGGTCGAGGACGGTCATTTGGTCGGTGCGGTTGTCGTATCTCGATGCAACTCGATAAGGTTTAGCAATGCTACGCTTCAGAAGGGGCAGTTGCTGATCCAGCAACTCGAGCTTGCGCTAGAAAATGCGAAGAGCTGCGACAATCTGCGTCAGGCAAATCTGCGTCTGCGCAAGACGGAAAAGCGCAAGTTGGTGGCAGAGCGGCTTTCAGCGCTGGGTGAAGTGGCAGCTACGGTTGCGCACGAGATTCGAAATCCGCTCGGTGCAATCGTGAATTGCGCGACGGTCCTGCGGAGCGTGATCCCGGACCATCCGAAGGCTCAGACTGCATTGATGATTATTGAGGAAGAAACCCAGCGCCTTGAAAGGCTTATCAAGAATTTTCTGAATGTTGGAAAGCCGGCTGGAACAGTCGCTTTGCAGCTGATGTCGGTGAGGGATCATTCGAGAAAAATCTGCAATGTCGTGCGCAAGCACGTTGATAGCCGCAAGCTGCCGATCGCCGTTTCGTGCGAGTTCAGAGGGGATGATCGTCTTGTTCTTTTCGACGCGGACGGTTTTCGTGAGGTCTTGATGAACCTCATGCTCAATGCGGTTCAGGCAATCGATGCCGAAGGCCATGTGGTGGTCAAGGCCCGTCAAAAGCCAACGCATTTCTTCGTGGTCGTGCTGGATAACGGCAGGGGTATCTCGCCATCGCGGCGCGAACAGTTGTTCGAGCCGTTCGTTACCGAGCGATCCGAGGGGGCGGGTCTTGGCCTGGCGATCGTGCGCCGATTGATACACGGGTGGGGTGGGACGATCAGGATCTGGGGCGCCCTCGGTGGCGGGAGTTGTTTTGCGGTGCTGGTTCCTCTCTGCAACGACGGCCACGACCGAGTGAGGCATGCCGAAGAGTTTCGTATCGTCGCAAGCGCGTAAGAGTTTTGCGGAAGGAAGCCCATGACGCGCGTATTGATTGTGGACGATCAGAGTGGTGCGAGGCGAAGCCTAGCGCTTTTGCTGGAGAATGCCGGCATAGGGTCGGTGCAGGCCGGCGATGGAGTAGAAGCGCTCAGAGCGCTTGAGGTCGGTTCGTTCGATGTCGTTATCTCCGATCTTCGGATGGATAACATGTGCGGAATTGAGTTGTTGAAGGCGATCAGGCGTAAGGAACCAGATCTGCCGCTTATCCTGGTCACGGCCTACGGAACGGTGGAATCGGCGGTCGAGGCGATGCGCCTAGGTGCCTACGATTATGTGACTAAGCCGTTTCGGGAGAAGGATATTCTGGAGAAGATTCACAATGCCCAGCAGAGTCGCCATCTGCAGATGGCAGCCGGTGTGCAGGGGGAAGCCAAGACGGAGGATGTTCGACCAGATCGGAGTGATGGCTCAGACCGCCTGATCGTTACCGGTGCAGAAATGCAGGCGATCGCCACGCGTATTGAGCGCGTGGCAAGGACTGACTTGAGTGTCTTGATCACCGGTGAAACCGGTACCGGCAAGAGTCGATGTGCAAGAAATATATGTGAGCTGAGCCACCGGGCGTCAAAGAGATTTGTCAGCATCAACTGCGCAAGCCTGCCCGAGCAGTTGCTCGAGAGCGAGCTGTTTGGGCATGTGAAAGGCAGCTTCACCGGGGCCACCCAGAAGCGCATAGGCCTGTTCGAGGAGGCCGATGGCGGAACAATATTCTTTGACGAGGTGGACACGCTCTCGCAGGGTACGCAGGCAAAGCTTCTCAGCGTGCTCCAGGATCGGGAGATTCGTCCCGTCGGTTCAAATCGCGCGCGACGGGTCGACGTTCGCGTCATTTCGGCAGCTAACCGGAACCTGGAAACTCTCATCGCCAGAGGGGAATTTCGCGCGGACCTCTACTACCGTCTCAACGGAATTCGGATACATCTGCCTTCCTTGCGCGAGCGCGGGGACGACTTGCGTATTCTGGTCGAACGGCTGCTGGAAAGGTACGTAAAAAGGTACGGCCGAAAGCCATTGACGATGACGCCCGCAGCGCTGAATCTTGTGCTTAGTTATTCGTACCCGGGAAATATACGACAACTTGAGAGTTTTATTGAACAGATGGTCGTATTCTCAGCTGCGGAGGGAGTGATAGATTCCGATGCGTTGCCCGAGGAGTTGAGTTTGGTCGAAACGTCTGCTGCGGCCGACGTCGATTTGAGCTTAGGAAAATCCGAGCGAATAATGATTGAGGCCGCCCTGTCGGGTAGCCAAACGCTAAGTGACGTTGCACGAAGGCTAGGGATTGGTCGGACCACCCTCTGGCGGAAGATTCGCCAACACAATATTCAACGGTCATCCGTACCCAAGTCCACCAATGGTAGTACCGAGATCAAGTCGTCAAACTGACACGTTAGAAAGTTTGGCGCCTGTTTAGTCCTCCGTTCGGGTACGCGCCCGGGCTGTGCTCCCTCGTTCGAGTTAGCGAACGCTATTCCGATTGCGCCTGGCGGTTCACTCTGAAACGAGCGGTCGTTTCGATTGGAACGAGATGGCGCCACAGCTGATGCCGCTCCAGCATGGACGGCAAGCCCCAATCGTCCGAGGGTCCCTCTGCGATCGCAAAACGCGCGACTCTGCGCTGGTCGCCTAGCGGGCGGTTTGAAATACACCGTGGTATGGCCCTTGCAATATGGCAGCTGCGATCAGCCCGCCTTTGTTCAAGGGGTGGCGATTGGGGAATGAAGAAATAGCGGAGGAGGGAAGCTCGAGATGCGACGGCATTGTTTTGAGAAGGGGTGTATTCGCATGGTGCCTTTGAGCCGTTCTGTACGGCGGCTTATCGTTATCGCGACGCTCTCGGTGCTAGCGGCTGGCACGCAAGTTCTTGCCGACAGCAAGGATGGGATATTTCCGTCGGCGGACCAAGTTGGAGGACAAGTCTTTCCGGCCGGTCTGAAGCAGGGAGACGCCTTTCCGACCGACATTGACGTGTTCGATGAGGCATCCAAGAAAGTCGACTTTGCCTCAGCGATCAAGGGCAAACGCACCCTGGTGACGTTCTTCATTTCGGCGGCGCCGGCCTCTGTAAGCGAACTCGGCAAAATTCTGGCGGCAGTCGAGGGTGCAAAGCAGAATACGCAAGTGATGTTCATCAATGCGGACACCGTCGGCGTTGCCCTTGAGGGTGGCGCCGGTACAGCAATAGCTGAAACCGTCCGGACGGTTACCTTGATCAAGCGCGAAAACAATCTCACGGCGTCGATGTTCGTCGCTCCAAATGACGCCCTCAGTCCAGCGGGCTTGTCCAATCGACTTGGATTTCGAGGGTTGCCGACCAGCTACCTCATTGGTGCGGACGGCAATGTCGAGAAGGTTTTTATCGGACAGCACGCCTGGAATCGTGGCGACATCTGAAGCAACCGTTTTCTGAGGAAACAAACATGAGCATTTCACGACGAAACTATCTGCGTGGTATGGGCGCAGGCGCGGCAGCCGCCATGATGGGTGGGTCGGGTTTGTCGTCCAAGGCCTTCGGTGCCGTGGGCGACATGTCCAAGGAAGCGCAACATTCCCTGTTCAGCAAGTTCAAGGGGAATGTCATCCTGCTTCCGGGCAAGTATAACGGCACGGTGGGCGCACTCGATCTGGCCGGCCCGGAAACTTTGGCTTGGTACAACTATGGCCTGCATGGCATCGACATGCCAATCCCGCACCACATCGCCGCGATGCCCTCAGCGGACCCGTATAAGGGATTTGACTTCTATCAGACGATGCAGCCGCCGGGTGCACCTTACGTGAACGAAAATTCGCCGCAGTGGCGCGATCGCGGTGACTTCAAGATGTTCAAGATGCGGTACGACGGATCGGGAACTCAAAATTCGATTCGAGTCGTAAACGACATCTCCGCGACCACGGGTATGGCCTTGGGCGTTCACGTGTCGATCGGAGTAGGGGCCAATGCGCAGAAATATGTAGCCTTCGCCGACGGCCAGAAGGATATGGTGTTGATCACCACGATCGATGACAATCCCAAGATCGTCAAGGCGTTTCGCGTGGACTACGATCCGATAGCGCGTCAAGTCAATGTCGCTCACGTCTTCCCCGACAGTTCGACCCAGAAGTTCGATTTCCAGGGACGGAAGGGTATGAAGACCTCTCACGAGGCAATGCTTGGTGAGGAGTTGATGCCGGCCGATCCGACCGCCGTGTTTGTGGATGCCTTTACGTGGCATCCGACGTTGCCCCTGGGCGCTATCCTGGTCCGTCGCCACGGCTGCTGTGTGATCGTCAATACCGAGACCTGGGAGCCGCTCGCGATGTTGTCGACGGCCAAGGGATCGCCGGATAACTTTCCGCTGGTCAAGCAGTCGGGATACACCTGGACGTTCTCTCTTCCGGCCGTGCTTACGCCGCTGCACGAAGCGGGCTTTATCACGAGCGGACAGTACTTCTTGGCATGCAACAACGTCCTCCAGAACAATATCGCTGTATACCGTTCTGAGGATCCGGACCCGCGCAAGTGGAAGAAGGAAAACTTCGTGGAAGGGTTCGGGAACAAATACCTTCCGCTTCACATGGGCAATGTGCCCGACTCTCGCTGGGCTTTCTTTACGATTTGGGCGCGCAAGCCGAATAACGGATTTATCTGCAAGGTGGACCCGAAGACGTGGCAGGTGGTGGCGAAGTGGGACACCGGTCCCGACCCGCACACCTGTGATTGTACCGTTGACGGCCAGTATATGACCACGGTCTATAGCGGGAACCAAGGCGGCCAATCCGGTCTCGTCGTTATCCACGCTGACTCCAATGAGGTTGTCGCACGTCTACCGAGCGCTGCCGGGCATCACGATCACGTCGTGGTGCCGGAATCCTGGGAAGGTATGAAGGCGTCTCGCAGTACGTCCGTCTAGTTGCGACGGCTAACCCGCCGACCGTGTTGGCGGGTTAGTCAATCCACACCGCCCGAGGAGATCTCTATGTTCGCGTTGGATAGAAACGGGAAATTTCGAGTTTACCGCATCTTGGTTGTGCTAGCGTTGGTTGCTGGCTCAATCCACCTTGCAGGAAACTCGGCAGTAGCTCACACCGACGAGCAGATGGCAGCTATGGTAGGCGACCATGGCGGGCAAATCCGCGCGTCAGGTAACCATCACTTGGAGCTCACGTCGGAGGGCGGCGCCATCCATGTCTGGGTGACCGATCATGGCAACACGGCCGTTCCGACCGAGAAATTCTCCGGAAAGGCAACGATCTTGGTCGGCGAAAAGCGGCTGGTTGTCTTGCTAACTCCGGCTGCAAAGAACGAAATGCGCGGAAGCGATCCTGGCATCGTGAATGGCGAAATGCGTGTCATTCTTGACATATCGATGCCTGACGAAGAGCCGCTGCAAGCGCGGTTTCAGCTGGGGAGACATTGAGTCGTTCAATGTCGGTCGGATACCAGGGCAGGTAGACATGAGTCGGATCGCCTATTTGAGCCGTCTTGGCCGGTTCAGTGCTCTGGTCGTGCTGGCCTCTACCAGCGTCGTGACGGCCGACGAAAAAGGCGCAACTGCCCGCGACCAGCTTCTGAGCACCAACGCGTGCAAGGGCTGTGATCTCGCCGGAGTGGACTTGTCGGGCCTCAACCTGATCGGCGCATCCCTTCGGGGAGCACGTCTCCCTGGAGCGAACCTCAAAGGATCGGCGCTTACTGGTGCGGATCTTCAGAACGCCATTCTTGATGGTGCAGACTTGAGCGGCGCGATCCTGGCTGACGCCAATCTGAGGAGTGCCAGGCTGCGAAACGCAACGCTGGATGAGGCGCATCTTATGATGGCTTCGTTGGCTGGCGCTGACCTCAAGTTCGCCAGTCTTGTCGGTGCGCACCTGAATCAGACTGACCTGGAAGGTGCCGACTTGAGCAATGCAGTTCTCCGGGGGAGCGATCTCTATTCGGCTCGGCTGTTCTTCTCCAGTCTTAGGGGAGCGAACCTTGTCTCGGCGGATCTTACTTCGGCCGACGTGGCTGAAGTTGACGCATTTGGCGTGATTTCAGACGAAAGTACCACTTGTCCAGGACACACCAGCGGACCCTGCTGGTTACGAGACCAATAAAGCGATTGGACGCGAACTATCGGCCTTGTGGCTTTTAACGTCGTTCACGTGGCCTAATTTGCCATGCCACATCCTTCTGCGCGCACGACCGGGCCGTGCCCCATAGCGTACTGGTCGGAGTTCTCGAGATTCTGCGGATCGGCGGCTAGTCCGGGATCATGCCGGTGGCGATTGAAGGTGTTTCGGCCGCAGGGCGGAGCGCAAGCGGCGCAGGAAAAACCTCGTGACGGAGATCGGCGAGCAAAAGCGTTTGCGGCGGCTCCGGCGTTCTGCCGCATCAATCGCGCTTGCGCTTCAACTCAAGACCGAAGAGGCAGATGACGCCATCGGTGCGTCGGCAATCGAAGTTGGCCTCGAACTGGCGTCGTTGCAACGGGGGGGGCAGACTTGCCGCCTGGCCCGGACACCGATTGTTCCGTGGAATCACCACAATTCGTCAGGCGGAAGGCCGAGGTCAACAAAGCCGTATTGCCGCGGGATAAGCCGAAAGAGTCGGAAGAGGTCGATCAGTTGCTGACGAAGAGAACGAGAAGAAGCCGAAATAGGGGGATCCGAGAATCGCGCCGGTGCAGACCGCGGCTTCTACCGGCTCCGTCGCCGCCGAGGCTACCGCAACGCCGAGTTCCGAAGCTATTCCGGAGGGCTGGCGTTCTATCGTGCCGAAGGTCGGCTCGTGCGAGAGCGCCTGCGCCCGGCCTCGCAGAAGGAGCTGGCGCCCATCTCGACGAGCACAAAGGCTATCCGAAGGAGCGGCAGCAGAAATACGCTGAAATCCAGGTTCGGGTCGGGTGCTCTCGACTGATAGGGGCAAGACCTGACGCCAGCGTACTCCGTAATGATTGACGCTGTTGCCGTCTTCGGACCGCGACGCACCGGAAACATGACCGGCGAAGCACGTTTATTCAACTCACGTCCGAATTGGAGTATGTGTGACCGATGATATTTGGCAGTTGCAAGAAAATACTGTTCTTGTGGGGAACGCTATTGCTGGCCGGCCTCCCGGCTTGTGACGTCGCTCGCGCGGCTGAACTTGTCATGTTCGAGCAGGAGGGGTGTCCCTGGTGTCGCCGATGGGTTGAGGATATCGGCAAGATCTATGAGAAGACCGAAGAAGCTCGGTTGATGCCTCTGCGGCGCATAAGAATTTACGACCCCAGCCAGGGCAATATCGTTCTGCAACGACCTGTGAGATATACGCCGACGTTTGTTGTGGTTGACCGTGGTCGCGAGGTTGGGCGCATCACCGGCTATATCGATGACGCGGCTTTCTGGGGGCTGCTCGGAAAGTTGGCTGAGAAGGTTGAGAGCCCATCAAATCGTGCACCCTGAGGTCGTTGTCCTCACACTGAAAGAACACCACGAGCTTTATTCTTTCGCCAAAGTGGACGAAAAATTTAAGGGGCCTTCTCGCCTGCATGGAGAGCGGCCGTCTCGCTCTCCGTAACTGTGGGTCGAGAAACGCCGGAGCCGCCGGCAGGTGTTTCAAGCGTCGGGTTCGTTTAGAATCGCCAGGGGCGACAGGTGTGGTTCAGTGTTCCGTGTTTCAGCTTGAAATTCGTCGTTCCAGGTGAAACGAGGCGAAGATCCTGTTTTCGGAATGGGGGTAGCCACAAACTGCGTCGATGTGCCCTGCGGCGCGAGACCGCTGCTCGCCTGTTCCCCCTTGTTAGCGGGATCGAAAGCGCGCGCTGGCGGGATGAGGCTGGCGCAGTCTCTTCCCGTAACCGCTCACCGCGAGGCCCGAGCCGGCAGCGATCGCGTTGGCATGCGGATTGCTCCGTTGCCTGAGGGGAATAGGGGGCGGAGCGCTCGATGAAGCGAAGGTATCTGATGGGGCGGCTGCTCGGCACATCCGTCATTGGTCTTCACGTAATCATCCTTCGTGGCTACCGAGGTACGAAGCAAGCATGATATCGAAACGCGAATTCCTTCAGGCGACTGCGGCCGCTTCCGCCATGCTGATTGGTGGCGGCGTCGGTTCAGTCGGCAAAGTCGCAGCTCAGCAGCGTCTGACGCAGGCGGACATCCTTCGCTTCGATGCGCTTGGTACGCTGACGATCCTCTATGTCGCGGACACGCACGCGCAGCTGATGCCGCTGCAGTTCCGCGAACCGTCCGTCAATCTCGGCGTAGGTGAGGCCAGAGGGCAACCGCCACACATCACGGACGCTGAATTCCAGAAGTATTTCAAGATTGCGGCTGGGTCTCCCGATGCGTTTGCATTGACGTCGGACGATTTCGTCTCGCTCGCCAGAAACTACGGGCGTATGGGCGGCATGGATCGCGTCGCGTCGCTGATCGCGGCGGTGAGGGCCGAGCGCGGCGAGAACAACGTGTTGCTGCTCGACGGCGGAGATAGCTGGCAGGGTAGTTGGACCTCGCTACAGACCAAGGCGCAGGACATGGTCGACGTGCTTTCGGCGCTTCGCGTCGACGCCATGGTCGGGCATTGGGAGTTCACCTACGGCGCTGAACGCGTAATGGAGATCGCGAAGAAGGCTCCTTTCGCGTTTTTGGCGCAGAACGTCCGCGATAGTGAATGGCAAGAGCCCGTTTTCGAAGCGCGCAAGATGTTCGAACGCGGCGGAGTTAAGGTTGCAGTGATTGGGCAGGCATTGCCGAGAACTGCAGTGGCAAATCCGCGATGGATGTTTCCCAAATGGGAATTTGGAATTCGCGAGGAAGAACTGCAAAAGCAGGTGGAGGAGGCGCGCGGGGCTGGCGCGTCCGTCGTCGTGCTACTGTCTCATAACGGATTCGACGTCGATCGGAAGCTTGCCGGACGCGTGAAGGGTCTGGATGTCATTCTAACTGCTCACACCCATGACGCGATGCCGGGGTTGCTGCGGGTGGGAAATACGGTTCTGGTCGCGGCGGGCTCACACGGCAAGTTTGTGTCACGGCTCGACGTCGACATCAAAGACAGAAAGGTTGCCGGCGTTCGCTTCAAGTTGATGCCGGTGTTTTCTGACGCGATCAAGCCCGATCCGATGATGGCGTCCCTGGTCGAGAATATCCGTGCCCCGTTCGCGAAGGAATTGGCCCGCCCGATCGGGAAAACCGAGTCGTTGCTTTATCGGAGAGGAAATTTCAATGGGACGTTTGACGACTTGATCTGTGAAGCGATGATTTCTGAGCGCGATGCGGAAATTGCGCTGTCGCCAGGCTTCAGGTGGGGTGGAACGTTGCTTCCGGGTGAAACGATTACATGGGAGCACATTACCAATGCAACCGCAATCACTTATCCAAACTGCTATCGAAGCCAGATGACCGGCCTGCAGCTGAAGGACGCGCTCGAGGATATCGCGGACAACATCTTCCATCCTGATCCGTACTTTCAGGGAGGCGGCGACATGGTTCGCATTGGAGGGGTTGGTTACGCGATCGATATTTCCAAGCCGATGGGATCGCGGATCTCGCAGATGACGTACCTGAAGACCGGGCAGCCGGTCGACGCGGCCAGGACGTATTCGGTGGCCGGCTGGGCCAGCATCAATGAAGGCACGCAAGGGCCGCCAATCTGGGATGTACTCGCCTCGCACGTCTCGAAAGCAAAGGCGATCAACATGTCCCCCAGTTCAGCCGTACGCGTCATTGGGGCCTGAGCCGGCAAAATCCTGCGATGAAGAAAGGTGAAGCTCCATGAATGAGAAGCTATTGCGAAATCTCGTCAATCGCCGCAGCTTCTTGTCCGCTGCCGGAGTTGCCGGAGCTGGGATTGCAGTGCCGCGGAATGCGGCGGCGGAAGCCGCCGCCAAGCCCGATCCGCTCATCACGGAAGTGCAGGACTGGCAGCGCCATCTGGGCGACGGTGTAGATAAGCGTCCCTACGGATCGCCGTCGAAGTTCGAGAAGAACGTGATCAGGCGCGATGTCTCGTGGTTAACGGCGTCTGCCGAATCGTCGGTGAACTTCACGCCCCTCCATGAAATGGACGGAATCATTACTCCATCGGGGCTGTGCTTCGAACGACATCACGGGGGAATTGCCGAGATCGATCCGGCCAAACACCGCCTGATGATTAACGGACTCGTCGAAAAGCCGTTGGTGTTCACGATGGACGACATCAAGCGGATGCCCCGCACGAACCGGATATACTTCCTTGAATGTGCGGCCAATTCGGGAATGGAATGGCGCGGCGCTCAGTTGAATGGCTGTCAGTTCACACACGGAATGGTCCACAACGTGATGTACACGGGTGTTCCGCTGAAAGTGATACTCGATGAAGCCGGCCTGCGGCCCAACGCCAAATGGCTGATGCTCGAGGGTAGCGATGCTTCGGGTATGAATCGATCACTCCCGATCGAAAAGGCGTTGAGTGATGTGCTCATAGCGTTCGGAATGAACGGTGAGGCGCTCCGCCCCGAACAAGGCTACCCGTTACGGGCGGTGATCCCGGGTTGGGAAGGAAACCTTTGGGTGAAATGGTTGCGCCGCATCGAGGTCGGAGACCAGCCCTGGCAGACGCGCGAAGAGACATCGAAGTATACCGACCTGCTGGCCGATGGGCGATCACGTAAACATACCTTTATTATGGATGCCAAGTCGGTGGTGACGAATCCATCGCCGCAGGCTCCGCTCAGATTCAGGGGGCGTAACGTTCTGAGCGGACTCGCTTGGTCAGGGCGCGGCCCGATCAAACGGGTAGACGTATCCGTTGATGGAGGCCGCAATTGGCAGACGGCGCGCATCGACGGCCCGGTGTTCGACAAGTCCTTGACGCGATTCTACGTCGACTTTGAATGGAATGGTGAAGAGCTGATGGTGCAATCGCGTGCCATAGATTCGACCGGGTACGTGCAGCCAAGTAAGGATGAACTCCGGAAAATACGCGGCGTCAATTCAATCTACCACAATAACGGCATCCAGACCTGGCTGGTACACGGCAACGGAGAGACCGAGAATGTCGAGCTGGTCTAAGCTGCTCTCTGCGGGCCTTCTTCTCGTCGTATCGGTCAGCGGCGTATTCAACTCAAGTTCGGCGGAAAGTCCTCGCAGCGCTGCTGCCGCGGCGAACCCTGCCAGCAAGATGGGGTTGGGGCGGCAAGCTCTTCCGGAAGAAGTCGCGGCCTGGGACAACGATGTGCGGCCCGATGGCAAGGGGTTGCCGGTGGGTCGCGGCACGGTGAAGCAGGGCGATGAACTCTACCAGGAGCGCTGTGCATCTTGCCATGGCGAGTTTGGTGAGGGTGCCGGTCGCTGGCCTGTGCTCGCCGGTGGGGACGGTTCTCTGAAAGCAGATCGCCCGGAAAAGACCATAGGCTCGTTCTGGCCGGATCTCTCGACCGTCTACGATTACATCAAGCGGGCGATGCCATATGGAAACGCGCGTTCGTTGACCGACGACGAAGCTTACGCGCTGGTGGCCTATCTTCTCAACCTCAATGACATCATAAAGGACGAAAATTTCGAGCTCAGCGACAAGAACTTCAACTCGATAAAATTGCCGAACGCATCCGCGTTCTTCGAAGATGATCGTGAAAACTCGGAAAAAAAGTTCTGGAATAAGGACCCCTGCATGAAAAACTGCCGTGGCGTTCCCAAGGTCACTGGCAAGGCAATCTCGATTGACGTGACCCCTGATGGGAAATCAGGACCTAAGGTCGAGTGAGCGTAACCCGGACCAATAGACAACCCGTGATCGCGCTAAATGATGACCCGACGTTTCCTGCCGGCTGTTGCCATCTTTGAAGAAGCGACCATGTCGGCAGGAGTACAGGACGCCGTCGCCGGCCGAGAAATTCTTCAACATGTACCGTCGCCGGTTACAACGGACCCGCAGCGACTTCGGGGTCGAGCATGCTGGCGAGCGGAAGGACGAAGACATCATGACATTTAACCGAAGATCTGAGATGCCGTATTGCCTGACGCGTCGCGAGGCCGGCCGGTTAGTCGTCGGCGCCGTTGCAGCATTGGCTGCATGGCCGTCCTCTTCGCAAGCGTTCAAGCGCTTCGCATTGGGCGCGTCAGATCTTGCGGTCATAAGTGACGGCTACCTGGAGTTGCCTGCAGCCTTCAGCTTCCCGAACGTTCCGGAAGCCGAACGGTCGGCGGTACTGGCAGCGAACAAACTTTCTCTTGATACGCTCAAGCCGGATTGTAACGTTACGCTACTCCGCGCCGGACAGCGAATTGTCCTATTTGATGTTGGATCCGGCGCCCATTTCATGAGAAGTGCGGGCAAGCTTCTTGGCAATCTTCAGGAGTCGGGTATTGATCCCGTCAGTATCACGGATGTGGTGTTTACTCATGGTCACCCGGATCACTTGTGGGGTTTGACCGATGAATTTGATGAGCTTATATTTCCGGCCGCCACGTACAGAATGAACGAGGTGGAATGGAACTACTGGCTGGATCCCGACACGCTGGGAAAAGCTCCGGAAGATCGTAAGGCATTTGTCGTAGGCGCCCAAAAACGGCTTCCTTTGATAAGCGACCGGCTGAAGTTGTTTAAGGCGGGTGCTGAAATCCTACCAGGCATCGAGGCGATCGAGACGCCGGGACATACCCCCGGACACACCTCGTTTTTGCTTCACCACGGCTCCGATCCCGTGCTTGTCGCAGGCGACGTGCTGTCGAGCACGATATCGTTCACTAATCCTCACTGGCATGGCGGTACAGATCATGACCCGACGATGGCGGTAGAGACCCGCAAGCGTCTGCTCGACAGGATAGCAAACGACAAGGTAAGGATAGTTGGCTTCCACCTTCCGCATCCTGGAGACGGTATCGCGAAGGCCGAAGGCACCGCCTATCGGTTTGTGCCTTTTGGCTGACTAATTTTGAGCTTCACATGCATGTGGCGGCGAAGTGATCGCCGCTCGGGATACCACGGTGCATCGAGGAGTACCAAAACCCGGATTTGCAGAACAACGATACCGACTCCCGCTAGGAGCAGGAGGCAAGGATCTGACGGCCTTCCTCGAGCAATCCGGCAAGGATGGCACGAAGGCAGTTAAGCCTATCGCCGCTGCGAAGATATTCGCAGTTGGTTGGCCCAGCGGAGGGCCGAAAATCAGCGAGTACTGTTGCTCAACGAACGGACGAACGTCTCAGTAGAATCGTTGGCGACGAATGATCGATCGTTGAATCGAGCCATCCTCACCGGCGCACATCGCGCCGGTGCTGGAGTTTTGCCGCGATGTCAGGCCGCGCGAACTGAATCCAAAAATGTACCAACTCCGGACTTCAGGCGAATGCTCTGGTCGGACAATGCGCGGGCCGAAAGAAGTACTTGCGAGGAGGCGGACCCGGTCTCGTTGGCACCGCGCTGCACATCGCCGATGTTCGACGCGACCTGTAGCGTTCCTTGCGCCGCCAGATGAACGTTGCGCGAGACCTCTTGCGTAACGGCCTCCTGCTCCTCAACGGCCGTCGCGATTGCCGTGGCTATCTCCGATATGCGGCCGATGGTGGTGCTTATCTCCTGAATGGCAAGAACGGAACCGCGAGTCGTCGCCTGGATACTGCCGATCTGCTGGCTGATCTCGCCCGTGGCCCTAGCGGTCTGTTCAGCTAACGCCTTGACCTCGGTTGCCACAACCGCGAATCCGCGTCCTGCGTCACCCGCGCGTGCGGCTTCGATCGTGGCGTTCAAGGCCAACAGATTGGTTTGGCCAGCGATCGTATTGATCAACTCGACCACATCGCCGATGCGGGTCGCGGCGTGAGACAGAGCATGGACCTGCTCATTCGTGTTCTGAGCCTGATCGACCGCAACAGACGCGATCGCGGCGGATTCCTGCACACGACGGCTTATCTCGTTGACCGAGGCAGCCAGTTCTTCGCTCGCCGCAGCAACCGACCCAACGTTCGTTGATGATTCGTTGGAGGCCTGCGAAACGATCGCAGACAAATGTTGTGTGCTCTCGGCGGTGTTCGATAGCCCACGAGCGGCCACCTCAAGCTCACCGGAGGCCGAAGAGACGGCATTGACGATTTCACCGATTTCGGCCTCGAAGCGCTTCGCAAGCTCTTGCATTTCCGCTCGACGTCGCTGACGTTCCGCGCCGTCGGCATCCGCCCGCTCCCTGCGAAGACGTTCCGCCTCAATCATGTTGTCCTTGAAGAACTGAACGGCTCTGGCCATCTCGCCGATCTCATCCTTGCGATCTGGACCGTGCACCGGCGCGGAATGATCGCCGGTCGCGAGGACCGTCATCGTTGCCGTAAGCGAGCCAAGCGGACGGGTAATCGACCTGGCAATGAAGATAGCGCCACCGACCATGATGACGAACGCCAGAGAACTGCTGATCATCAGAACTCGAAAAACTAGAGCGTACTGCTCCTCTGCGGACCGCTCGATTTCCCTTGCCGTTTCCCGGTGTAGTTCGAGCAACTTTTCGGCGCCCTTCTTCACCTCGTTGAAGAGGGGGAGAACCTGCGTTGTAAGATCAATCCCGGCTTGATCGTATTCGCCCGCTAGGATTTTCTGTGCAATCGGTTTGAGGCCTTCTTCAATCATCTTTGCTGCGCTAACCTCAACGCGCGATGCGATATCGGTGAACCGCGTACCCGCGTCCGACTGCCGATATTCGCGAAGTGACTGGTTCATTGTTTTGATCGCATTTTCCAGAGCGTCAGTATGCAAAGACGCCGGATGGTCATGGCGCTTGGAGGCCGGAAGAACGGGGTTGTGCTGAACCGCCATGAGAACCTGGCGGAATGTCTCTTGCATAGATTCGTTCAGCTGTGAAATTTGCTGGATCGGCTTCAGCGCATCGCGTTCGGTGCGAGACAGCATCCGTTGCGTGGCTGACGTCGATAGCACTCCGATGACGCCGACGACGATCAGGCCAATAACGCTGATCACGATCAGAACTATGATGCGGCCGCCAATCTTCAAATTGAAAAGCATAGTTTTCGTCCGCTCTGATGTTGGTGAAGGTTGCTAACGTTTCCATACATTCGATAAGACTGTGTGAAGCATGGAGCCTGAAAGGCGTCGGCGTCGCTCGAGCAAAGGTGAAGTGAGAAGAGCCATGTAAATTCTACTGTTTCAATCGCAGTTTCAAATTGAAACGTCCGCTTTGTGAGGATTTGAGCGGTCGGTTTCCATATAACGGTTAGAGCCACGTACAACTTCGGAGCTTTGCTGGACTGAAGCGCCCAGCCGACGCGCTGACGTGGTGCATTTGTCGCGTTGGAAGCGCGGATTGAATTCCGCAGATGTCCTTATGCCATTAGCCGACTGAGTTTCACTTTGGCAGGGTAGTTGCACTACCGGGAGACTAAGCAGCCCAGGGAGCACTGCTAATATGAGTTCGATCAAACCACGCGCGCTCTCCAAGGCGAACCGGCTCCCTGATCCGGTTACCAGGCCGGGACCGGATCCACTGCTCCGTCGCCCCAACCGGGGGGGCGACGGAGCATTTTCGATCAAGACGGTGGGATGAAACGTCGCAGGCTGTTTGCCATCGAACAGTTTTCCGAGCGCACCCGATACGTTGACCCGATGAGTACGCCGCGAGGGTCCCTGACGGCGATGCGCGCCTAGCTGCGCGCAGGTCCTCATCCCGCAGAGGGATCTTCCTTGGCCGAATTGCTCGTCTGTCAGCCCGCCGAGCCACATCGGATCACAGAACTAACAGTCCCAAGCCGTACGCCAGCGACACGGCATTCGCCGCCGCCCCACGGGCGCGCCTGGCGTCATGCGGGACACTCAAAACGCTTCGCTTCACGCATTCGGCGAATGAAAGTAAGTACGGCGCAAGGCAAGAGTATTCGAGTTCAAAATGTTTCGTGTTGAAACACGCGTTCCAAGCGAAACGCCCGATCGAGCACTGGGAGACGTTCGGCTCCTTCATGCCGGTCCGAGCCGCGTTGCGGCCTGCGGCCATCCATGGCACGCGCTGTGATCGTCGCTCAGATGCCGAGGCGATCAAGTTGGCATAGTCGTTGCTGAGGCACAGATGAAAGATTTGGAGGGGTCTTCAATGAAACGCCGAGACCTGACTGAGAAGCTGCTCGACATAAAACGTGAGAAGCATTTGAGCTGGAGGCACATATGCGACGAGATCGGGGGGCACTCCGAAGTCCTCATCGTAGGCGCCATCCTTGGGCAGATGAAGTTGACAAAGCCGCAAGCTGCGAATGCCGCACGCTTGTTCGGCCTTTCCAGTACCGAGCAGTCAATGCTGAACGAAGTGCCCATGCGAGGGGAGGAGGTTACCATGCCGCCAACTGATCCGCTGATCTATCGGCTGTACGAGCTTGTGATGGTGAACGGGCCGGCCTGGAAGGCACTCATCGAGGAGGAGTTTGGAGATGGCATCATGTCTGCCATCGACTTCGACATGGTGATGGAGCGGCTGCCGAATCCAAAGGGAGACCGCGTCAAGATCGTGATGTCGGGCAAGTTCCTGCCTTACAAGTACTATAACGCAAGCGGTAACAATCAGGAGTACGGCTACAAGGAGGAATGAACGCAGCGAACCACGCCGAGCCTTCGGGCTAGAGGCCCCCTGTGCCCTGGCACCGCTCTCAAGCGCCCGGGTGTCGTTCCCGCTCATTACGGGGTAGCTGTTGACCGACGTTAGAGCGGCTTATGGACTATATCAAGCTTGGGGACGTTATCGCCTCCATGATCCACGTCAGCGAGAGAAAGCTGACACTCAGGACGCGAGATCTCCTGATCCAGGGCGCGCCGCTCGGAGCCGCAACTACCCTTTCCGCGACGTTCATCCGCTAGGGCGCGTCGGGCGAGGGCATGAGGTAGCGAACATCGTGCTGTTCGCGTGTTCTGATCTCGCGGGCTTTTTTATCGCGGCCACGGATACTGCGGTCGACGGGGGGTGCACAGTCGTCGGGCCTGATCAAGGTCGTGGGCCCCACCCTCGGATGAGTGGAGAGTGCTCATCCTAACGGCCTGTTGTGGCTTCACTCAACCTAGAATCTGTTCGAACGCTGCTGCAGCCGGGACCTCGATACGTCCGGGCGTCTTCAACTGCCAAAGGGTGCGTTGGATGGAGAGGTCGATCATTGGTACAATCTTGAGCCGGCCAAGATTAAGTTGATCGGAGACTGTTGCCCTGGAAACAATAGCAACGCCGAGACCGGCAGCGACTGCATGCTTGATTGCCTCAGTGCTGCCGATCTCGAGTGTCCGCCTGGGCTCGATCCCTGTTGAAGCGAGCGCCTGACTCACCACCTCCCGACTTCCAGAGCCAGGCTCGCGCACGATCAGAACTTCGTGCCTAAGCTCGGCTGCTCGAATGCTGTGCTCGACTTTCGCAAAGCGATGTTGGGGTTCAACGATCAGGCTCATTACGTCGGTGCGCCAGGCACGTTTATCAAGTACAGTATCCTCAACCGGGCCTTCAACCAGCGCGATCTCGATGTCATGCGCGAGCATGAGGTCGGCGACATCGCGCGTGTTGGCGATCAGGAGGTGAAGATCAATTCCCGGATACGTTCGGTGAAATAGCCCGAGGTGTTCCGAGATCATGTACGTCGCGATTGTTGTAGAAGCGCCGATGCGAAGTGATCCACTATCGAGGCTGCGTAGCGACTGCAGCTCCTCCTCTGCTGCACGCTCGACTGAAAACATCTGGTCGGCATGCCGAGCAAGCGCTTGGCCCTCACGGGTGAGTCGCACGCCTTTTGGTGTACGGTCGAGCAATCGGCAGCCCACTTGAAGCTCGAAATCGCGCACGCCCTTCGAGATCGATGGTTGGCTGATATGCAAGGTTTCGGCGGCGCGCGAAAAACTTCCCGTCCGCGCCACGGTGGCGAATAGACGCAGAAGATGGAGGTTCAAGGACATAACTTTCCTCTATCGGCCTAGACAAAAAAGATACTATGCGATTGAGCAGAACGATGCATAAGAATCTTCTCCTTGAGGAGAAGTTCGTGTCATCTGATCAGCAGTCGGTGGCCGGCCGCAGTGCCAGGGCGCGTTTGAGGCGTCATGCAAGCTTGATTCCTGGCCTTCTGCTTTGCCTCGCCGTATGCATCGTCTCGATTGGCCTTGAGTTCCTCGAACGACGTTTGTTCGCGCACCCGTATGTGGAGGCGCTTGTGCTCGCGATTCTGCTAGGTATGGCTGTACGCAGTTTCTGGAAGCCTTCCGAGTGTTGGCAGGCCGGTATCGCCTTTTGCGCGAAGCGGCTACTTGAGATTGCGGTGATGCTGCTCGGCGCCTCCATAAGCCTCTCTGCAATCGCATCGTCGGGGGGCGAGTTGCTCGCCGCAATTGCCGCAGTAGTCGTTATCGCTCTTTGCCTGAGCTTCGGGCTATGTCGGCTGCTGGGTCTGCCTACACGGCTTTCGATCCTTATCGCCTGCGGCAACTCAATTTGCGGCAATTCGGCAATTGCCGCCGTCGCGCCCATCATTTCCGCCGACGGTGACGACATCGCCTCATCGATCTCCTTCACCGCCATTCTTGGTGTGTTGACGGTACTCGGTCTGCCGCTGCTGATTCCGCTTCTCCAATTGTCAGCTAAACAATACGGCATCCTTGCGGGCCTTACCGTTTACGCTGTGCCGCAAGTGCTCGCCGCAACCCTGCCGGCCGGGCTCGTTAGCGCCCAGATCGGTACGCTCGTTAAACTGATGCGCGTTCTGATGCTTGGACCGGTTGTCTTGATCCTTTCATTGTTCGCCTCACGATTTGACGACGAGGGAAACCGCAGAACCAGCATCGGTTTCGTCCGCCTCGTGCCTTGGTTCATCCTTGGCTTCCTGGCGCTAGCAACGGCGCGCTCTATCGAGCTGGTGCCTGCAGCCTTCGTCGGTTGGCTCACCGCGACTTCCGGTTTCCTCACGGTCGTGTCGATGGCTGCTCTTGGCCTCGACGTTGACGTCCGAGTACTTGCAAACGTAGGAGTGAGAGCAGCTGCTGCTGTCAGTCTGTCCTTGCTGCTTCTGCTCGCTATCAGCATCGTCGTCGTCCATTGGCTTGGCTGAGCGGTCACACTTGGACTGACCGAGCTTCCGCTCTGGCGAGTGTTCTCGGAGTGGTCGTCAATCACGTACCGGCCGCCGATCCGCCAGACATCCCCTAAACTGCATCACAAGTGAGTCAGAGCCAAATTCGAACGCCGATTGACACGTCGTGTTCAGACGATGACGCAATGCGGACTTGGCGACCTGCCGTGCAGAATGTCGATGACCGTTTGCGCAGCAATTCTATTGGTGCGCGACAAACCCTCGCTGCTGGATCCGGCCGCGTGCGCGCTCGCTATGACATTGGGGAGGCTGACGAGTTCCTGGACCCTCGGATGGCGCATGGAATCGGCCTCACCATCGAAAACGTCCAGCCCCGCCCCTGCGAGGCGACCCGATTTCAGCATGCAAATGAGAGCTTCCTCGTCGACTAGGCCGCCACGTGCTGTGTTGACAAGAATGGCTCCCGGCTTCATCGCAGACAGTGTTGCCTCATTGAACAGGCCGAGGGTCTGGCCCGTAAGGGGCAGATGGAGGCTGACATAGTCAGAGCGGCTCAACAGGTCTGGAAGTTCGACGAAGCGCGCTCCGAGGCTCGCGGCGGCCTCTCTGTTTGGGAATGGATCGTAAGTAAGCACGGTCGCATCGAACCCGCGAACCCTTCGCGCCACCGCCTGAGCGATCCGCCCGAAGCCGACTAGGCCGACCGTCTTCTCGAATAGTTCCGTGCCGACGAGAGGTGACCATTTTCCCGCTTCGATGGCGAGATGGCCTTCCCGCAAGCGTTTGGCCAACGACAGCATCATGCCCACCGCATGGTCCGCAACAGCTGGCTCGTTTCCGCCGGGGGCGATCACGACCCGGCGGCCGAGCTCGCGCGCCGCGTCGGTATCGACGGTGTCGTACCCGACCCCGCGCCGCGCGATGACCTTCAGACTTTGGTGTTCGAGCATGAGATTGCGTGTCACAGATGCAGTGCCGACGATCCAGGCGTCGACCCCACTCAGCAGCTGGCGTAGGGTGCCCGCATCAAGCGTGTCGTCCTGGATATGGTCAGCAAGACCCGTGCGCCGCACGAGGCACTCGTTGTCTCGCAAAAAGCGCTCGGCGGTCTCATCGAAGAAGCGCGTTGAAACGAGGACATTAAAGGTCATTCGCTGCTCCACGTGGTCCCGTCGTTTGACAAAAGCCGTCCTCTGCCGGTCTTAGGGGCACCAGCAGGACTCATTTGATAACGTCCGCTGCGCTATGAGAGGAAAGCGCAGCGGGCCGATCTATGCGTAGAGGTGGCCCGCCGATTTTTCGTTGGGGCGGACGGTGAAACCGATCAGAACGAGGCCTATGAGGCCAGAGAGCACCAGGATATAGGCTGGTATGTAAGTGTTGCCGGTAGCGCTGATCAACCAGGTCGCCAGGTACGGACCACCGCCGCCCCCGACGACCGCTCCGACACTGTGTCCGAAGGCGACGCCCGTATGGCGGACTTCGGTCGGAAAAAGCTCCGGCATCGTCGTATAGGTCCCAGCCTGACAAAGAGCGTAGGGTATGATGCCGATTAAGAGGCCGAGGAGAGCGAGCGCGAAGGATTTCTGATTCATCAGCGCAAATTCAGGTATGGTGACGACCACATAGGTCGCGTACGACCAGAGAAGGAGTTTCTTGCCGCCGATCTTCGTTCCGATGCTGCCCGCGACGGGGATTAGTGCCGATGCGAGCAGAACTGCAAGCAAGACAATGGTCGCGGCCTCGGCTTTGCTGAAGCCGAGCACCTCGCTGAAATAGACGGCAACGAAGACCGTACCGATGTAAGTCCCAAGGTTTTGTACCGCGGATATCAGCGTGACTTTCGCAAGCGCCCACGGAAAGACCTGAAACACGTGCTTCAGCGGCGTCCTTGTAGTTTTGTTGGAAGCGACAAGGCGAGCGTATTCGGGACTATCCTCAATCTGAAGCCGCATCCAGATCGTTAGAATTGCGAGCGGCGCGGCCAGCAGGAATGGTATTCTCCAGCCCCAGTCGGCCATGCTCTGTTTTGAAAGAGAGACTGCCATGATCGCAGCAAGAGCCGCGGCCAGCCCCTTTCCTAATTGCGCGACTGAAGGGATGAACGAGATGTAGAGCGCCCGGCGATCGGGGGGCGCCCATTCGCGAATATACGATGCCGCGCCGCCGATCTCGCCGCCGGTGGAAAATCCCTGCAGCATACGCATGAGGATCAACAGAAAAGGGGCGGCTACGCCGATCGCGTTGTAGTTTGGTAGCAAACCGGTGGCCGCCGAGGCGGCGCCCATCAGCGTAATGCTTGCGATCAAGCTGATACGCCGGCCACTCACGTCCCCAAGACGCCCGAAGAACCACGCACCTATCGGGCGGACGAGAAAGGCCAGTCCGAATATGGCCAACGTATCGAGCAGACTTACAAGGGGGTCGGCCTTCGGGAAAAAGACCGTGGCGATCGTGGCCGCAACGTAGCCGTAGATGCTGAAATCGTAATATTCGATGAAGGTGCCAAAGACTGCCACCGCCGTCGCTCGCTTGTACTTGGCCTTGTGCTCGTCTGAACCTTTCGGCGCCTCGTTCACGCTGTCCTCCTCTTCTTAAATTCAATCCCTGTCAGTGGTTGCGTGTGAACGCAGCTGTCCATCGAATGCGCGCGTCCATGCGCGTCGGCGCTGCATCCGGTTGGGCCGGAATTCGTTGGCGTCAAAGCGATGCGACGTGCTTCAGCAGCCGCGCTGCGCTGCTACTTCTTGGCGTAAGCGCCGGTATAAGTCCCCGCGTGGATGGAATTTATGATCGCCTCTTCGCGTGCGATCTGCGCGTGCACGGCAGCCGCAAGCTCCTTCGCGACCGCGATGGAGAAGGTAACGACGCCATCCGCGTCGCCGACCACGATATCCCCGGGAGAAACGACGGTTCCTTCGATGGCGATCGGCACGTCGATCTCGCCCGGGCCATCCTTATACGGTCCGCGATGGGTCACGGCCTTGGCGAAGCAAGGAAAGTCAGACGCTGCAAAGGCCGCGCAGTCCCTGATCGCTCCGTCAATGACGAAACCGGCGACGCCGCGGCTTTCCGCGATATTCTTCATGATGTCGCCGACGAGTGCACGGGACGTGTCGCCTTCTCCTGCGACCACGATCACCTCGCCAGGTTTGACGAGATCGAGCATCTTGTGAATCGTCAAATTGTCGCCTGCCCGGGTACGGACGGTTCTTGCGCGGCCAATCAACCGGCCCGAGCGATGATAGGGTTTCAAGCCGAAGAAGCCCGGCAAGCGCTGAAGGTTGTCACTGATCACGGCCGTCGGAACGTCGCGGAATGCGTCCAGAATGTCAGGCTCGAATGTGGTGTCCAAAGCTTGCAAATGTTCCTCCCAATTTTGTTACGTCCATTGATGAACGCCAACGAAAGGGAAGAAAAGCGATTTATTTTCCAAACGAATGTGTCGTTTTGCGACAGCGTCATTCTTGCCCAGCTGAGGTCACTAAGCGATCTTCCGGGAGTATCCGGCAGTCGTCGAATACTGGGCAACCTCCATGATGCAGTCGCGGAGGATTGGCAGCAGCGCACGAAGGTCGTCTTCGCGTTGGATGAAGCAGTAGGGTAGAGTAGGCAACGGCGGATCGCTGCGAAATGTCAGGAGAGCGCCGCCCTGAACCCACGGCCGCATGAACGACTGCGGCAGAAAGCTGAGACCCACATCTGCAATCGTAAGCCCGATGATGGCCATCAAGCTATTGCTCGCCACGATTCGCTCTATCCGAAGGCCTTGTGCCGCCGCCCAGGCATCGAATGCCTGAGTCAGTCCGGAGCCTTCCGTCATCGTGATGACGGGGTGTTGAGAGAGATCCTTCGATTTCAGAATTTTGCCGGCTCTGAATCTGCCGGGTGCTGCTATCCATGCGAACCGGACATCCCCGACCTTATAGGAGGTGATGCTCGAATCTTCGGGTGGCCCAGGGACGATCGCGAAGTCTAGTTCGCCCCGCACCACTTGACGCTCCAATCGGCGTCCCAGATCGACATGGGGACGTAAGGCGAGGCCAGGATGATCTTTGCGCACCCGAGCCACGAAATTCGGCAACCATGTCAGCGCGCCGAGCTCGCTGATGCCGAATCTGCACGTTCCACTCAGCCGGGCCGGTGCATCGAGAGCGCCTCGGGCGCTCTCCTTGAGCTCCAGCATCTCGGCGGCCAGGCGTAGCAGCCGATGGCCCGCCTCCGTGAGATGAGCCCGCTTTCCGGACCGGCTGAAAAGCTCTGCTCCCACCCAGGCCTCGAGTTCCGCGATGCGCTTCGACAACGACGATTGAGTGACGTGCACGCGCTGTGCTGCCAGAGCGAAGCTGCCCAGGGTCGCCGCGAAATAGAAGGCCTCGAGTTGCTTCAGCGTCATGTCGTAAAATTATCCCAGCCGCGCTCTCCGAACAGCCCGATTTCGTTCAAAGGGACGGACGAAGCCAGCAGAACCAATCATCCGGTCGAGCCGCCAATGTGCGCAAGAAGAAGGCGGCGTGCAGCTCTAGGATAGCTCTCACTTCCTCGCCTGTTTCTTTGCAGTGGAAGAGCCGCGTCGTCCTGTCGCGTGATCTCGCGGCACAACCTGGCGAAACGCCTCTACCAGAGGATCGTGAAGCACCAACGATCCCGACGTTCGCCGCGTGATCAGCGCGAGCGTCCGATCAAGCGGCCTGCCCAGACTTTCGGTCCAGACGACCCGCCCTTGACCATAGCGCAGTGCCTCTGGTTTGGGAATGATCGCCACTCCCATGTTGAGAGCCACGAGCTCAATGATTGCTTCCAGCGAGTCTAGCACCATGCCCTCGCGGATATCGATCGACCTATCGGCCAGGAAGGCATCGACCAGTTGCCCGATGCCGGTCCGCGGCGCGAAGCGAATGAAAGGGCGCGTGCGGAGCAAGTTGATGGACAGCTGCCGGCGTTCCGATTTTGCCGCAACCAGCACGAAGGGGTCGACCAGGATTGGCGTAACCGCGAACGCATTGCCCAGGTCTTCGGTTCCCGTCACGACTGCCGCATCGAGCCGGCCGTCGGCGACCCTGTCCACCAGATCGATCGAGAGCGCGCTTTCGACCCGCAGTTTGAGTTGCGGAAATGCACTCATGAGATGCTTCGCAACAGCCGGGAGCAGACGGATGCTTGCGGTCGCGACCACGCCGAGCGCCAGCTTTCCCGAAAGCGGCTGGTTGTTCCGCAACACGATCGGAAGGTCTTCATAGGCCGTCACGATATCCCGCGAAGCATCCGCCAGCGTAAGCCCCTCCCGAGTCAATCTCGGCGGCCGTGTGGAGCGGTCAAATAGAGCGACTTGATAGATTTCCTCCAATTGCTTCATCTGCATGCTGACCGCAGACAACGTCATGTTGAGTTCGCGGGCGGTCTCCTGGAAGGAGCGACCGTCACGTATCCAGAGAAGAGTCTTGAGGGCTCGGATCGACATCGGCGTTATATTAAGGGAAATTGAATATAAATGCCAATATATCTAGATTGCCTTGACGTGATTTGTGTCGTGTCCTTCTTAGCCGAAGGAGATCAATCACATGGACGCCAAGCCACCGCGTGCTGCCGATATTCTCGCGCGCCGCCTCTACGAGGCCGGATGCAGGCATGCGTTCGGAATGCCCGGAGGCGAGGTCCTCACCATGGTCGACGCGCTGGAAGCGGCCGGGATCTCCTTCCATCTCTGCAAGCATGAGAACTCCGCGGGATTCATGGCGGAAGGGGCCTATCATAGGACGGGAGCGCCCGGGATCCTCGTCGCGACCGTCGGCCCGGGCCTTGCAAATGGTCTTAACGTGGTTGCGAATGCGCAGCAGGACCGCGTGCCGCTGATCGTGATCTCCGGCTGTGTCGATGCCAACGAAGCCTTGACCTATACGCATCAAGTGTTCGATCATCGCGCTGTTCTTGCGCCGATCACCAAGGCGACCTTTACCCTGACGGCTGATGGCGCTGACATCATCGCCGACAAGGCGGTGCTGATGGCCATATCGGCAAGGCCTGGCCCTGTCCACATCGACATCCCGATCTCGGTTGCGGATATGGCTGTACCGCGACCGCTCGTATCGCGCCATCGGCCGGTGGCCAAGGTTGCGCCCGCCGAGGGCACGGACCTGACGCGCGGGCGTGCCTGGCTTGGCGAGGCGTCGCGGCCGGTCATGATCGTCGGCCTTGATGCGTTGAACGACGGCGCGGAAGAGCAGATACGTAGCTTCGCCGAGACATTCGGTGTTCCTGTCATCACCACCTACAAGGCGAAAGGCATTCTGCCGGAGGACCACCCGCTGGCGCTCGGCGGCGCCGGATTGTCGCCGCTCGCCGACAAGTTCCTGGTCGAATTCGTCAAGGAAGCTGATCTCATCCTTCTCGTCGGCTATGACCCGATCGAGATGCGTATCGGATGGCGCGACGTGTGGGATCCGGCGAAGCAGCGTGTCCTCGAGTTCGCGGCGGCACGCAACGACCATTACATGCACCACGCCACGCTCGCCTTTATCTGTGACGTAGCCGAAGGGCTCCGCGCGGTCTCTAGTGGCGTCAAACCGTGCAAGACCTGGGCGGCCGCCCGCGCCGCCGATCTTGGGCGAGCGCTCGGCGATGCATTTGCCAGTCAAGGCAAATGGGGCCCCGCGGCGGTGGTTGAAACGGTGCGCTTGGTCTTTCCTAAAGAAACCGTCGCAACGGTCGATTCCGGCGCACATCGCATCCTCTTGTCGCAGCTCTGGGAGGTCTATCAGTCACGGGGGCTGCTCCAGTCCACGGGACTGTGCACCATGGGCTGTGCGCTTCCTCTCGCGATGGGTGCCAAGATCGCCGATCCGTCGCGACCGGTTGTGGCGTTCACCGGTGATGCAGGTCTGCTCATGGTGGTTGGCGAACTATCTACGATGGCCGAGTTGCGGATACCCGTGACCGTCATTGTATTCGTCGACGCCTCCTTGAGCTTGATTGAAATGAAGCAGCGCGGGCGGCAGATGGGTAATTTGGGCGTCGATTTTGGCCGACACGATTTTGCAGGGATCGCAAAGGCGTTCGGCGGTGTTGGTGTGACGGTTTCAGATCGCCCATCGCTCGAGCAGGCGTGTCGCGAGGCGGCGGCACGCACGGACGGCTTCACCTTGATCGCTGCGACAATCGATAGGCGGGCTTATGACGGACTTATCTGACACGTCTGGCTGTCTTGAGGGACTACGTATTCTCGATCTGTCCCGCATTCTCGCTGGTCCGACCTGTACTCAGATCCTGGGCGATCTCGGCGCCGATGTGGTCAAGGTCGAGAAGCCGAACGATGGCGATGACACCCGCAAATGGGGGCCGCCCTTCGTCACTGGGACAGATGGCATGCCGACCGCAGAATCGGCGTACTATCTTTGCGCGAATCGCAACAAACGATCGGTCGCGCTGGACATTGGTACGGAAGAGGGCAAGCGAACCGTCCTTGCTCTCATATCCCGATCGGACGTTCTGGTTGAAAACTTCAAAGCCGGGGGGCTCGCGCGATATGGCCTCGACTACGCTAGTCTAAGCCAGCGATTTCCGGGCCTGATCTATTGCTCGATTACCGGATTCGGGCAGAGCGGCCCGTATTCTTCAAGGCCCGGCTATGATCATGTCGCCCAGGCCATGGGCGGGATCATGAGTTTGACCGGAGACCCAGATGGCCCGCCCATGAAGGTTGGCGTGGGAATCGCTGATGTCACAACCGGCCTCTATGCGACAATAGGCATTTTGGCTGCTCTACGACATCGCGACAAAACGGGCCTTGGCCAACATATTGATTGCTCGCTGCTCGATACGCAGGTTTCTTGGCTGATCAACGAGGCGACGAATTACTTTCTGAGCGGCCAACAGCCGCTTCGGAAAGGCAATGCGCATCCTAACATTTGTCCCTACAACGTCTACCGGACACAGGACGGGCACGTCGTATTGGCCGTTGGCAACGACGCGCAGTTCCAAAGATGGGCGGAGATAGCACATGTCCCCGACCTCCTTCGGGACCCTCGTTTTGCTACCAACGCTGCTCGGCTCGGTAATCGGGTCGCCCTTGAGCCGATCGTGATGGAGTGCATGGGGTCTCGTCTCTCTTCCTTCTGGATCGATGCGCTTGAGCAGGCGGGTGTTCCCTGCGGTCCCGTAAACACAATCGAGCAGGTGTTTGCCGATCCGCATGTTCTGGCCCGCCAGATGAAGATCACGATGGCTTACGACAGCGCGCGTGACGGACAGATCAATCTCTTGGGAAGTCCGCTGAAGCTCTCCAGGACTCCGGTGGGATACCGCCGCCCACCACCACGCCTTGGCGAACATTCAAACGAAGTGCTGGCCGAATTGGACGTACCCAACAAGTGATCTCGCCCGACCTCGCAACCACAATCGGAATTGACGATGAATAAAGTTGCCCAACGGATGGGACGCATCAATCCTTCGCCGATCCTTTCGGTCGTGGCCAAGGCGGCGGAACTGAAAGCGCAAGGCATCGACGTGGTTGATCTGTCGATCGGAGAGCCGGATTTTGAGACGCCGGACAACGTCAAGCAAGCGGGAATCGCGGCTATTCAGACCGGCGCGACGAAGTACACTTCGATCACCGGGCTGCCTGATCTTCGCAAGGCAATCGCCGAGAAGTTCAAACGGGAGAATGGCCTCGACTACGCGGTTCAGGAGGTCACGCATGGCTGCGGCGGCAAGCAGGTCATCTTCAATGCCATGCTGGCTACATTAGATGAGGGCGATGAGGTCATCGTGCCGGCGCCCTATTGGGCAAGCTATCCGGACATCATTCGACTGGCGGGCGGGCAGCCGGTCATTGTGCCCTGTGGCCAGGAGGCCGGTTTCAAGCTGATGCCCGAGCAGCTTGCTGCTGCGCTCGGCCCGCGGACGCGTTGGCTCATTCTGAACTCGCCATCCAACCCGACCGGAGCGGTTCTGGATGATGATGAGCTGGCTGCTCTGGCGGCCGTCCTGCGCAAGCATCCCGACGCGATGATTCTATCCGATGAGATCTATGAACACATCCTTTACGACCGCCGGGCATATGCGTCATTTGCCGCGCTGTTTCCGGATCTGCGCGATCGAACGCTGACGATGAACGGCGTCTCAAAGGCCTATTCGATGACCGGCTGGCGCCTCGGATATGCTGCAGGCCCCCGCGCCTTGATCCAGGCCATGAACGACGTACTTGGACATACGGCTACGCACACCTCCACGATCACCCAATATGCGGCCATTGAAGCGCTTCGGGGCCCACAGCAAATCGTTGCGGAGCGCTGCCGTGCCTTCGAGCGCCGGCGGGATCTGATCGTTGGTCTGCTCAATGATATTCCCGGCATCCGCTGCCTTGCCTCGGCAGGAGCGTTCTATGTCTATCCCTCGGTCGCCGGTCTGCTTGGCTCGGTTCGTCGCGATGGTCGTTCCTTGCAGAATGATCAGGACGTCGCGCTGTATTTTCTCGAGGAGGCACATGTCGCGACCGTGCATGGCGCCGGATTCGGACTGTCGCCGCATCTGCGTCTGTCCTACGCGACCTCGGAAGAAGCGATCGGGAATGCATGCCGACGAATGGCGGCTGCTGTTGCGAAGCTCAGGGGTGGGGAGCGCAAGTGAGCCGGATCTCTCCCACGATCTCCTTTGATGCGCCGGGCAAGCATGCTGGTTTCCTGCGCCTGCCGCACTCCACGCACGAGTCGGCCTACGGCTGGATCCCGATACCGATCGTCTGCGTGGTCGGCTTGCCCGGACCGACCGTGCTGCTTATCGCCGGCAATCACGGTGACGAGTATGAAGGCCAGGTGGCGCTGGCCGAGCTTTGCAGGGCGCTCGATCCGGCTGACCTACAAGGACGCGTGATCATTCTGCCGGCCGCAAACTTTCCCGCGGCCATGGCCGGCCGGCGAGTCTCGCCGATCGATGGCGGCAACCTCAATAGAAGCTTCCCCGGTAGCGAGGGCGGCTCGCCGACGGAGATGATCGCCGATTTCATCGAAACCAAGCTGCTGCCGCTGTCGGACTGTGTCATCGATCTGCATTCCGGCGGGAGCTCTCTGCAGTATTGCCCGACAATCCGTGCCCGTTCAAATCCCGATCCCGGGATCATGGAGCGTACGTTGACGCTGCTGCGGGCGTTCGGAGCTCCCTATGGCTGTATCTTTAAGCCGCTTTCCGGCGAGAACCGCACCATGGCCGCGGCTGCAGCACGCTCCAATGTCCCTTATCTCTGTGTCGAGATCGGTGGGGGCGGCAGCATTCAGCAGGACTATCTGGCGCTCACGAATGCGGGCGTGAACAGGATCCTGGCTGTCTCGGGGATAGCGAAAGGCGAGGCCGACCCTCCGGGTAAGACTGAGATCCTTTCGGTCAATGGTTTCGACAATTATGTCTATGCCCCCGAAAACGGGCTGTTCCAGCCCCTCGCCGAGCTTGGTGACGTGGTCATGGCAGGTCAGCTTGCTGCTCGCATGCACTTCCCGGACACACCATGGCGAGAGCCGGCCGCCGCCACATTCCAGACTGCCGGACGCGTTCTATGTAGGCGATTTCCAAGTCTCACCAAACGCGGTGACTGTCTCTACGAGATAGGAGTGGGGGCTTAGTCAGTCGCCCGGAGCTATCCCATGCTCGTGGAAATTGACTGCCATCCTGTGAAATCGAGCCAAATGGTCGTTGAAACGCCTTGGAGTGAGTTGCTCCAATCATCCAGTCGCCCGATAGAGGACTAACTCATGGATATGAAGCTCTCGTCGGAGCAGTTGAAGCTCCGAAACGTCGCTCGCGAACTTGCCGAAGCCGAATTCGCTGCCAGGGCTGCGGAAGTCGATCGGACTGAGGCCTATCCCTTTGACAATGTGGCCGCCCTCAAGGCGGCCGGATTCATGGGGTACACCATTCCGAAGGCATATGGCGGGCGCGGCGGCAGCTATTTCGAGGCGGTGCTTATCATCGAAGAAATGGCTCGCGTTTGCGGTGCCACCGGTCGGATTACCGTCGAAGCGAACATGGGAGCGATCTCGGCCGTCATGCAATACGGCACCGAGAAACAGAAGCGGTTGGCTGCCGATCTTGTGCTTGGCGGCGACAAGCCAGCGATATGTATCACCGAACCGAATGCCGGATCAGCGGCGACTGAAATGACGACGCGTGCCGACAAGCGCGGAGATACCTACGTGATCAATGGCAAAAAGCACTGGATCACCGGGGGAGGGGTTTCAAAGCTTCATTTAGTATTTGCCCGTGTCTTCGATGAGGCTGGAGTAGAGCAGGGCATCGGAGGCTTCATCGCTTTGGCCGGCACCCCTGGCTTGGTCGTCGGCAAGCGCGAGCCGGCGATGGGGCTTCGCGGAATCCCCGAGACAGAGCTTCTTTTTGAGGGTCTCGAGGTGCGTGAAGACATGCTCGTTCTGCCGCCGCGCGGCCTGCGTGGCGGGTTTGCTGATCTGATCAATGCCTATAATAGTCAGCGGGTCGGGGCTGGTACGGTGGCCCTCGGAATCGCCCAAGGCGCTTTCGAGAAGGCGGTGACCTTCGTAAAGGAGCGCGAGCAATTCGGGCGGCCGCTCGCGGAATTTCAGGGACTGCAGTGGATAGTGGCCGACATGGCCGTAGCCCTCAATGCAGCACGGCTTTCCCTTCATCAAGCCGCATCGATCGCCGACCCGTTTCCGGATCCTCTCTTGGCCGCACAGGCCAAGATCATCGCTTCGGAAACAGCTAACGTCGTTACCAATCAGGCGCTACAACTCCATGGCGCTCGCGGATACTCGCGCGATTACCCCCTGGAACGCGCGGTCAGAGACGCACGCATGTTCACGATTGCGGGTGGCACGGCGCAAGTGCTGAGGACGCTGGTTGCCTCGAGAGTGCTCGACATGAAGAGTCCGCAGACGCGTGGCGGCTACATCAAGCCGCTCACCTCTCATTGCGCCGCAGTAGAGTGAGAGCGGCCCGAAGCGGCACTCGCTCTCATCCGGTTAGCAGATCGCCCCGGCTTTGTAGCGGTCATGACTGCAGAGATCATATCAGGCTAGCCGTAGCGCGGCCTTTTGGAGGAGGATGCGTTGAGGAGACGTAGCGGCAATGCGAGACCCATTCAGGCCTCCCCCAGAGCCGCGGTAGAAGCTCGCTTTGCTCCAACGCGTCGCCTGCCACGCAGCCTGGCTCTGCCGCTCAAGCTGGTCCTTGGCGAGGTCCGTAGCGCGACAGCTCGGTTTCAAGCGACAAGCCGTTGTGCCGGTCGCTGCCGGTGAGTAGTCTGTGCCTCGGGAGAGCAGGTGATCCACTGAAGGAGAATTGACCGGGACCATGAGCGTGGTGGACAAAGGAAATCAACTGGATGGTGAGTTGCATTGCCAGAGCCGACAAGGGTTTGTGCAGCGCATCTACTCGCCGCATTCGATCGCCGCGATCGTGTCTGAGCTAGGCACGCAAGGTGTCGAGGCATCGCTGGCTCTCGACGGCACGGGCTTGAGCGAGGCTGAGCTTAAGGCTCATACCACTCAGGTCTCCTATAGGCAGCTCGATCTCGTCATCCGGAATGCGCTTCGTTTGTCGCGCGACCCAGGCGTCGCGCTTCGCGCTGGCCGGCGCATGCACATTACGGCGTACGGCATGTACGGATATGGGCTGTTGAGCAGCCCCACGTATGCGGATGCTCGCGAGTTAGCCAATCGCTACGTCAGGGTAATCGGTCCGTTTTGCGATGCCGTTTCGTCGTGCGACGGCACGACGGTGCTCTGCACCATCGAGCCGCGGCATTGGCCGCATCCGACCGACGACCTCCACCGGTTCGCTGTCGAATTTGCGTTGTCGGCACATCTGACGACGGCCAGGGATCTGGCCGGGCCATCGTTTGCCTTCTCGGGCATTTGTGTTGCTTACGCCCCGCCGGCACATGCCGGCGCGTATGAAGACCTGTTCGGATGTCCGGTCCAGTTTGCGCAGCGAAGCAACACCTATCGCTACGATCTGTCGACAGCGGACGGTCCGCTGGCACTGGCAGATTCGCGGAGCCATGCTATGGCGTGCGAAATTTGCGAACAGGTCCTTGGGGAGGTCAATCGGGGGGGCGGTGTCGCGGCGGATATCCGCCGGATCCTGATCGAGCAGCCCGGTCGATATCCCAGTATCGACGTGATCGCCGAAAAGCTGGCAATACATCCTCGCGCGCTGCGACGCCGGTTGGAGGCACAGGGGACGTCCTACCGCGATATTCTTGCCGAGGTGCGAATGCGCCTCGCCACCGAGTACCTGCGGAAGACGACTATGACCAACGAGGAAATCGCCAATCTTCTCGGTTACAGTGATGTTGCAAATTTTCGGCATGCATTCTTACGATGGACAGGCAAGAGCCCGTCCAGGTTCCGTATCTCCGGTGGCATTTCTTGACGCCTTTACAACCGTGAGATGGAGACGCTGCAGTTAGTTGCTCGGCAGTAGAGACGCCCGGTCGGCTGTCCAAAACTAACCCGCTCCGGCGGCCGATTCGCACCTGTGCAAGGCGCCGGGGCCTCGATAGCTTGCCCGTCAAATAAACCCGCACAAAAGGTCTGGCTGAACGAGGGTGTTCCGATCCCGGTCATGCGAAGGACTTGTTGCTGAAAAGCGGGATGACGGTAAGGGGAGACGTTTGGCATGGGACGGGCAACCGATCCTGCAGAGCCGCCATCGCGGTTGTTGCTGGCGCTTGAACTGCGCGGCATCTTGGAATTGCAGGCATTTTTCGCTGTCTATCCGCTGATGCGGCATGCACCGCGCGGCGACGGGCATCCGGTGCTAGTGCTGCCGGGTCTGGCAGCCAGCGACGTTTCTACCCGGCCACTGCGCGTGTTTCTGAAGGAGCTAGGCTACGCCGCCCATGGCTGGAAGCAAGGGCCGAACCATGGCCCGCATCCCGGCGTGGAAGAGGGCATCGATGCACGGGTCGCTGAGCTCGCGGCCCGTTATGAGCGCAAGATCAGCGTGATCGGATGGAGCCTCGGCGGCGTGTTTGCGCGCGAGGCGGCGCGTCGGGCGCCATCGCTGGTCCGACAGGTGATCACACTGGGCAGTCCTTTCGCCAACGAGCCGAAGGCAAGCAACGCTTGGCAAGTCTACGAGGCCTTGAGCGGACGCCAGTCGGACGACTGGCCCGGGCGTCATGCCATGAGGCTGCCGCCCCCCGTTCCGAGCACGGCAATCTACAGCCGCACCGACGGAATTGTCGCCTGGCAAGGCTGCCGCGAGCAGGAGAGCGCGACCACTGAGAATATCGAGGTGGAGAGCAGTCATTGCGGGCTAGGGCACAATCCGGTCGTGCTCTACGCGGTAGCGGACCGGCTTGCCTTGCCCGAAGGCCAATGGCGCCCGTTCGACCGCAGCGGCGTGCGCGGTCTGCTCTATCCAGATCCGCAGCGCAGCAGCCGTGAGAGAGAAACGCGCGGCTAAGCCAGCCTGTTCTAATCATACCTACCACCCCTGACCCGCGACGACACCATACCCACACAGGAGGAGCTTCCATGGAAACTGACGGCAAGCCGCAAAGCGGTGCGATATGGTCCGACGACCTGAGAAAGTTGGCGGACACATTCAAGCTGCCGGGCCTCGACATCGGAGCGCTGATCGAATGGCAGCGCAAGGACATGGACGCCCTGGTCGAGGCGAACCGGCAAGCGTATGCGGGGATCACGGCCCTCATCGAGCGGCGCAATGAGATCCTGAGGGACACTCTCGCGCAATGGCAGGCGGCGATCGGCAACGGGGTGAGTGTAGATGGTTTGACCAAGCAAGCTGAAGCGGCGAGCCTGGCAATTCGAAAGGCGTTCGAGAATTTCCGCGAACTTTCTGAGATGGAAGCGCAGTCGCGCAACAACGCCTGGAAGGTCGCGCAGGATCGCCTGCAGGACAATCTCGCCAATTTGACGAAGCTGCTTCAGCCTAAGTAGCGCCGCGACCCCGAGCGCATTGCGGCTCCGTCTTCTTTCTTTGAGAGAGATTTGCCATGAACGACATGCCATGGATCAGGTCCTACCCCGGAGGGGTACGCTGGGACACCGAGATCGTTCCCATGCCTGTGCAGCAAATTCTCGATGACACCGCCGCAAAGCGGCCGGATCGCCCGGCCGTCGAGTTCATGGGCAAGCGCCTGAGTTATCGCGAGCTCGGCGATCACGTGAACCGCGCGGCCCGGGGCTTGCAAAAGCTCGGCGTGAAGCCCGGGGTGCATGTCGGCCTGTTTCTGCACAACACGCCGCACTACATCATCTCGTTCTTTGCGGTCCTCAAGGCGGGCGGCACGGTGGTGAACTACTCGCCGCTCGATGCGGCGAAGGTGCTGGAGCACAAGATCGAGGACAGCCGGACCGATATCCTGATCACGCTCGACCATGTGACGCTGTACCCGCAGATGGCGGGAATGCTCGGCAAGACGCGGCTGCGGAAGCTGGTGGTCGGGAGCCTCGCCGAGATGACCGCGGCGCCGGACGCGGTCGTCGCCCAGATGAAGGCCGGGAAGCAGGTGAGCGACGTCAGCTGGGACGAGAGCCACATCAGCTTCGCTGACCTGCTCGACAATGATGGCGCGTTCGAAACCCACCCGATTGCCGATCCGCGCGAAACCATCGCCGTGCTGCAGTATACAGGCGGCACCACCGGGCTGCCGAAGGGCGCGATGCTGACGCACGGCAATCTTTCGGCCGCATGCCAGCAATACAAGGAGACCACGCGCGGCGAGCCGCCGGTGCTCGTCGAAGGGCAGGAGCGGTTGCTGGCGGTGCTGCCGCCCTTCCACATCTACGCGCTGACCGTGAACGTGCTGTTCGGCCTGCTGTACGGCATGGAGATCGTCCAGCATGTTCGGTTCGATCCGCAGGCGGCGCTGGCCGAAATCGCGCAGAAGCAAGTCAGCGTCTTCTGCGGCGTGCCGACCATGTTCACCGCGCTGATCAATCACCCGGAGACGCCCAATCACAGCCTGCGCTCGCTCAAATATTGCGGCTCCGGCGGAGCTCCGTTGCCGCTCGAAGTCGCGCAGCAATTTGCTTCGATCACGGGATGCCAGCTGACCGAAGGCTGGGGCATGACCGAGACCTCTCCGAGCGGCACGTTCACGCCGGCTCAACCCGGCGCGATGCGCAAGGCAGGCTCCTGCGGCATGCCTTCACCCGGCATCATCATCAAGTTTCTCAGTGTCGATGACCCCACGCAATATGTCCCGCTCGGCGAGCGCGGCGAAATCTGCATCAAGGGGGCCAACGTCATGAAGGGCTACTGGAACAACCCTCAGGCGACCGCCGAGGTGACCACGTTCGATGGCTTCATGCGCACGGGCGACGTCGGCTATATGGACGAGGACGGCTTCATCTTCATCGTCGATCGGACCAAGGACATGCTGCTGTGCAGCGGCTACAACGTCTATCCGCGGGTGCTGGAAGAAGCGATCTACAAGCATCCCTCCGTCGAGGAGGTCGCGGTGATCGGCATTCACGACACGTATCGTGGCCAGTCTCCGAAAGCCTTCATCAAGCTGAAGGCAGAAGCGGAGGCACTTTCCCTCAGCGAGCTGCAGAGCTTTCTGAAAGACAAGCTGGGCAAGCACGAAATGGTTCAGGCGCTCGAAATCCGTGCCGAGCTGCCGAAGACTGCCGTCGGCAAGATTTCGAAGAAGGATCTGTATGACGAAGAGGCGCGCAAACGCGCCAGTTCCGACGAACAACCTTCCTCGACCTAACCCAGAATATCTTTTTTAGACTAACGAAATATCGGACGCCGTGCTCGTTCGACATCGCAGAGGAGCGATCAGGAATGGACCAGCTCAGCAGCATGGACGCTTCGTTCCTGCATCTGGAGACGCCGGAAACGCCGATGCATGTCGGCAGCTTGATGATATTCGAGCTTCCAGAGGGATATCAGGGCGACTACTACGAGGACGTTAAGGCGCTGCTCGGCAAGCGTCTGCATCTGGCCTCCGTGCTGTGCCGCAAGCTGGCGCAGATGCCGTTCGAGCTGGCCGAGCCGGTGTGGATCGAGGATGACGACATCGACCTCGACTACCATGTGCGCAGCGTGACGCTGCGCCGTCCAGGGACCATGGCGCAGCTCGAGCAGTTGGCTGCGCGGTTGCACTCCACGCTGCTCGATCGCAGCCGCCCCTTATGGGAAATGTACGTCATCGAGGGGTTGGAGAACGGGCAGGTCGCCTTCTACACCAAGGCCCATCACAGTGGCGTCGACGGCAAGGCCGGAGTCGAAATCGCTAAGGTACTCTACGACGTCTCGCCGCAGATGCGCGAAGTGCCGCCACCACGGCGCAAGCGCAACACAGGAGGCTATCAGCTCGGTATGACCGAATTGCTGCAGGCCGCGGTCGCCAACTCGGTCCAGCAATATCGCAAGCTGGCGGATCTCCTGCCGACGGCGGCAAAAGCAATGGCCGCGGCTGCGAGCGTCGTGGCCAGCCAGCGTTCGGCCGGCGGCGCGCGTCCCCTAAACCTCGGGCTCGCCCCGAAGACGGTCTTCAACGACTCCGTCACCAATCAGCGATCCTACAGTACGCTGTCGCTGCCGCTGGCGGATGTCAAAAAACTCGGCCGGCGGGTCGGTGGCACCGTGAACACCATCGTGATGGCAATCTGCAGCAGCGCATTGCAACGATTCCTTACGGAGCGCGATCTGCTGCCCAAGGAATCGTTGATTGCCATAGTCCCAGTGAGCCTGCGCGCCGAGGGCGACAGTGCCATGAACAACCAAGTATCGATGGTTCGTGTCGACCTGGCGACCGACATCAAGGAGTTGCCAGAGCGCTTCAAGGCGATTCACGCTTCGTCGGAAGCGGCCAAGGCGGTGGTGCGGGAACTGAAGCCAGTGCTCGGGGTGGATGTGCCGATCACGGGCTCGCCGTGGCTGATGACTGGGCTCGCTTCGCTGCTCGGGCGCTCCAACCTCGCGAGCCGCACGCCCGCGGCCGGTAACGTTCTGATCTCCAATGTGCCCGGCCCGTCGATGACGCTCTACATGGCCGGCGCACGGATGGTGCACTACTTTCCGGTCTCGATTCCGTTTCACGGCAGCGCGCTCAACATCACGGTACAGAGTTATGCCGGGTTGCTCGAGTTCGGGCTGACGGCCTGTCGCCGTATTTTGTCGCAGGACGAATCCTATGAGCTCGTCGAGCATCTGCGGTCCGCGCTACGCGAGATCGAGGCGTTACCTCCGGTCGAGCAGACGCCGGGCGCGGCGACAGCCGCATAATCTAGTTCAAGGGAGAACGAGCATGCATGCTATCGACGCGACCGGGTCGTCACCGGGAATGTCATCGGAGAGTGAGGAACTCAAGTCAGCTTTCTCGCGCGTCAGCTGGCGCCTAATCCCGCTGCTGTTGATCGCCTACATGATCGCCTATCTTGACCGCATCAACATCGGCTATGCGCAGCTCCAGATGAAGCAGAGCCTGCCGTTCGACGAGGCCGTCTACGGCCTCGGCGCCGGCGTGTTCTTCATCGGCTATTTCCTGTTCGAGGTGCCGAGCAATCTGCTTCTGGAGAAGATCGGCGCACGCAAGTCGCTGCTCCGCATCATGGTGCTCTGGGGCGTGACCGCGGCGGCGATGATGTTCGTTTCGACGCCGCTACAGTTCTACGTGCTGCGGTTCCTGCTCGGCGTCTTCGAGGCGGGGTTCTTTCCCGGCGTCATCCTCTACTTCACCTACTGGTATCCGTCGGTGCGGCGAGGTCAGGTGATCGCCACGTTCATGTCGGCGACTACTATCGTCTCGGTGATCGCGGGACCGTTGTGTGGCGCCACACTGAAATATTTCGACGGCTTCGGCGGCCTTCACGGCTGGCAATGGCTGTTCGTAGCGCAGGGACTGCCCGCGGTCGCGCTCGGTCTGCTGGTCTATCTGCTGCTCGAAGACAAGCCTACGAACGCGTCCTGGCTCTCGGATCGCGAAAAACAACTGCTCGGCGACAGCTTACGGCAAGATGCGACACGCGCACAAGGCAATCCGGCCGGCGGCTTCGGAGGCATGTTGAAGGATCCGAAGGTCTATCTGCTGTCGCTGGTCTATTTCTGCCTTCTGGGCGCAACCTATACCATGGTGTTCTGGTTGCCGACCCTGATCCAGAGCTGGGGTGTCAAGGATCTGTTTCTGGTCGGCATTTATGCGGCGATTCCGAACGCGGTCGGCGTTATCGGCATGATCCTGATCGGCCGCCATTCGGACGCATGGAAGGAACGCCGCTGGCATTTTGCAGCTTGCGTCGCGGTCGCAGCTGTCGGCCTGTTCGTCACCACGCTGCTGCAGGGCAGTCTGGTGGGCTCGGTGTTGGCGCTGTCCCTTGCGGTCATCGGGATCGCATCGGCGACGCCGCTGTTTTTTGCCCTGGTCAGCGAGTATCTCTCGGCAGCGACGGTCGCCGGCGGCCTTGCGTTGATCAGCAGCCTCGGCAATCTCGGTCCTGCCGTCAGCCCGTCGATCAACGGGCTGATCGTCAGGAGCACCGGTGACAATACCTACAGTATGTATTTTGTGATCGCACTCTATTTGGTGTCGGGGGCGCTATTGCTGTTGGTGAGTCAACGGCCTTTACCCATGGGCGTAGCCACGCCTGCGCACGCGGGTTAGTAGGGCAGCGCGCAGCTGAACTTCTGGCTGATCCATTGGTGGATCTCGTGCTGTTGCGGGGAGGGCGGGAGGACACCAACCGTCCTCCGTCTCCTACTGCCAGTTGTCGCAAGTCCCTTGATGCCGGCTTACGAGATAGCAATTCCCTCCTGAGCAGGATCCATCATATCAGCCAGTCCCTTTCCGAAGCGCTTTCGCCCACTGCACGGCCACGACACTTGCACAACAATAGGCGCGCCCCAGAATGCAACCCGTGTAAGGCTTCGCGACATGGGTCAATAGACGGAACTTTCGACTTCTGGATAGACTTTTGGCCTCAGTCTCAACGATTGTCATTGTTTCATCACCGACAGCAAGTGATCACTGCACCGCGTCAGGCGACGGGTTACGGCTTGTCCTCAAAACTTCGAAAAAGAGAAGGCCGCTCACCGATCGACCTATGAATATGTCAGATCGCATTGTCACGGCCCGTCAAGCTCGTCGTCTCCGACGTCTATGAGGGTATCAAAGCTGCGGTCGGAAAGAATCTCGACGCACCTAGCAGCGCCGCTCGTACACTTCATGCGCAACGCGCTGGCGATGCTGGCAGGAGCGGACGACGCAGGGTCTCCGCCCTCATTGCTACCGCGTTTGAGGACGACGCCGAAGCGGCGCGAACGCACTGGCGGCGCGTCGCCGATCAACTGCGCCCCAAATTACCCAAGCTCGCGGTCTTTCTCAATGAGGCCGAGACCGACGCGTTGGCCTAAATGAGCTTCCCAGTTACCCACCGAGTCAAACTGCACTCGACCGTTCCGCTCGATCGCTTCAATCGCGAGGTCAAGCGACGAACGGAGGTCGGCATCTTCCCCAACGGGGACGCCAATACCCGCCTGGTCGGCGCCATCCTGCACGAAGAGAACGACGAGTGGGCGCTTCAACGCAGGCGCTACATTCTGCTGGAAACCATCGCGTGTCTGGGCGATGGTCCCGACGTCAGCCTTCCGGCATTCGCCAGCTGACCGATCCGGCCCACGCCGGCGAACGCGGTTAGTCGCAGCCAGCTACACAACGCTCAGGGAAAGGATTCCGCGCAGCCGAGCGAGGGGGCAGGAGCCGTCTCGCTCGCCTCCGCAAACGTTCGACTTCAGAACATCGGATTATTGTTTGCGCGCTCATCGGGCATTTGCATCATTGCGTCCCAGTGCTCGGCCAGCTTTCCATTTTCGATGCGATAAATATCGATGAAGCGCCATTCTTTTCCGGCCATTTCATAGCGCGAATGAAGAATGACGATGTCGCCGTCAGCGACCACATGCTTGAATTCTATTTGCTGCTTTGGCACGCCCTGCGAGGCCAGCATCTGGACGAGCTGCTTCACCCCATCCGGGCCATCGGCAATCGTTGGATTGTGCTGAACAAAAGTCTTGCTCATGCATTCATCTACCGCTGATGCATCCAGGTCACCGAAAATTCGTTGGTAGGCGGAGGTGACGATTTTCTTGTTGTCCGCGCTCATTGCTGAGCTCCTTCGAGAAATGAACATGGTGTGAGCAGTGAAGCTACTTTTCCGCAGCGTTCTGCGTGAAGATTTATTTGCCCCAGAACTTGTCTTCCTGTTCGGGGTCAGACGAGAAGAGCCAAACCTCGACGATCTTGCCGTCAACGATACGCAAGAGGTCGATGCCAGGCTGGTTGAGCGTGGCGCCTTCGCGTCGGGCTGAGAACTCGATTTCGATCGCGACAAGATCGCCATTGGAGAGATAGCGGTGGGCATGAGTAATGGCGAAGGTGCCTCCGGAAGCTGCCATCATCGCGCCGAACATCGCGCCGAACTCGCCGATGCCGTTCTTGACGCCGGAAAACTGGTTGGCGCCGGGCTGGTGCCAGACAAGCTGGGGTGAGATAAGGCTGCCAAGAGCCGCCTGATCTCCAGTCTGGACGGCTTTGATGTAGTTCTTTGCGATATCGATGTTGCTCATTTGGCCACCGTTGTTGAAACGAAGTTGAGCCCTTCAGCCAGCATTGCCCGCCGCTCGTTGTGTTTCTCTGCCGACAATTGCCTGCCGCTTCCGGAGGAAGTTGGGCGTTGATGTGTGATATTTAATGGAAAAACTCGCGGTGCTACTGGTGAAAATGCGCAAAAAAGAGATACATATTGGACATTCGTAATATCGGGAGTGCTTGGATTGACAAAAGTCGCGGGAGATATCTCCTGGCTTGGATATTCACCCCCGGGTCGCAAGCTCGACATGGAAGTCTTTCCGTTTTCCGACATCCTGCGACGGACGAATCCGGCCGTCGTCCGGGCCCCCCATCGTTACGAATTTCACTTGCTACTCCTGGTGACCGAAGGTGTGCCGACGCAAGTGGTGGACTTTGAGCCGGTACAATGTGCTCCCGGTTCCATTCTCATCTTGCGTCCCGGTCAGGTGCACAGTTTCGGTCCCGATCTGGACTGGGAAGGATGGCTGGTTCTCTTTCTTCCGGAGTTTGTGCCGACCGTCTCCGATGTTCCTGCGGATCTTACGCCGGGAAGAATGCTGGAACGCATGCCCGAACACATCAGGCTTGACCCAAAGGCCTTTCGGGCGACGAACGACGCGATCGTCACGATGGCCGATGAAGCGCGAAGCGACGTCCAGGCCGAAATCGTTCACACACTCCTCAGATACCAGTTATGCACACTTATCCTGCGGCTTCATCTGCTTAACGGGGAACGCGGCATGGCTGGCGCGCAGCGTAGCTCGTCAATGATGCGTTTTGTGAAATTTAGGGAATTGCTGGAGGCGAACTATTCCAGCTGGCATCAAGTTGCCCCTTATGCAAAGGCGCTCGGGTGCACCGAGAAGAGTGTCAATCGTGCTTCAAGGGAGGCGACGGCGCTTGGCGCGAAGGATTATATTGCGCGCCGGGTTATCCTCGAGGCCAAGCGGCTCCTGGCGCACACGGACAAGCCCATTTATTTGATCGCCGAGAGCCTCGGCTTTGATGAAGCCACCAATTTCTCAAAGTTTTTCCGAAAGTACGTCGCGCACTCTCCCGTTGAATTCCGCGCCCTATATCGCTGATCCATCTTGGTCATGTTCGCGCTGCGTGTTGATCGGTAGCGCTGCGCCCGACGTCGTCAGGCAAGGCGCTGGCCCAAGCTTCGAGTGCATCGGTTACCGCTTCGAGTTTGGCGCCAAAAGGCGTCAGAGCATATTCCACTTTTGGTGGCACCACGGGATGGACCGTTCGTGTGATGATTTTGTCAGCCTCAAGCTCGCGCAGCTGAGCCGTAAGCATCTGTTGGGTTACATCCGGAATGGCCCGGCGCAACTCGCCGAATCGCTTCGTTCCCTGCATTAGTTGGAAGATGATGTACAGCTTCCATTTCCCCGCAAGCAGGGAGACTGCGCGCGTGACGGGACAGGCCGGGCCTGGCTCGCAGGTCGGCTTTGAGCTGGTCATCTCAGCCTCCTTAGTATGAAAATCCATAGTATGTCTGAAAATTATGCGTTCTTGTGATTCTGAAGGTAACGATCAAATCTCGCGGTATCAAGCAACGAGAGGAGATCGCGGTGAAAAACATTCTGGTTATCGGGGCGACGGGGCCGCAGGGACGACCGGTCGCGGAGAAACTGATGGCAGCGGGTTTCATGGTTCGTGCCATGGTGCGCGATCCTGCCAAGGCGGCGGATCTTGCGGCCAAGGGGATAGAGGTCGTGAAGGGCGACCTCGACGATCCTGAGAGCGTTGATGCGGCTGCAAAAGGACAGGACGGTGCATTTATGCTCCTATCCTTCTTTTCCGGGACTGCTGCGCAAGCCAACAACGTGATCGCTTCGGCAAAGCGTGCAGGCATCCGGCAGATCGTTTGGAACGCGACAGGCCCCGTTCTGCCCTTCGACACGGGCAATCCCTCGATCGACTTCCGTCGTCCGGTTCTATCCGCTCTGCAGGACAGCGGTATCTCGTTCGTGGCGCTGCAGCCAACCGTCTACATGGAAAACTTCCTGATTCCGGCCATCGCAACCGAATTGGCAGAAATGGCTGTACTGGCTTATCCGATGCCCGAGGCAGTGAATTGCCAATGGATAAGCCATCAGGATGCCGCCGCGTATGTCGTCGCAGCGTTTCGGCGCGGCGCAACCGGGAGCCTCACCCTTGGAATCAGCGGACCGGAGAAGCTGTCGGGCTCTCAGATCGCTGAGCGGATGGGCAAGGCCCTCGGGCGCAAGATCGCCTTTCGTCCGATGCCCCCCGAAGAGTTTGCCAAGGCCGTTGCTTACGGCGGCAACGAAGACGCCATCGTCGGGTACTACAGCGCGGTTTTCCAGAATCCCGAGATGATGAGCACGAACGTAGACCACCAGGCGGCACTCGACCTCTTGCCCATCGCGCCGATGTCCATCGAAGATTGGGCGCGAATGTATGCGAGCGCCCTGAGCAAGCATTAGCCGATCAACAGACGCTGGAGCGAACAATCATGAAAATGACAGTATCTAACCTGGCGCTGGCCGTCTCAAGCCTGCTTATGCTTGGAGCGACAACGACCCGCGCCGCGTCCCAGGTGAATGTACCCGCACCGACAATCACTGCGCCTGAAAATGTCAAATGGTTTCCGATGATCCCCCAAATGGGCGACAAAGGCCCGGCTATGGCTGTTGTTTCTGGTGAGCCCGGCGTCATCGGCAAGCCGTTTGCGGGCCTGTTCCGAGTGCCCGCAGGCGGTGTTTCACCTACGCATATTCATAGCTCGGACTACTGGGCCGTGATGTTGAGCGGTACCGAATCCGCCCGGGTTGCACCTGACAACGAAGCGAAGCCGATTGCTCCGGGCGGGTACTGGTTCCAGCCCGGTAAGGCCGAGCATATCAACAAGTGCCTTAGCAAAGAGGACTGCGTGTTCTTCGTCTACTATCCGAACGGGATGGATTATGTTCCGGTTGAACACTAATCCTTGAGTCCTGCGAAAGAAAAAGGCGGCGGCCCCGGTAACCCCGGGCCGCAGCCGCTCGTCAGACGAGAAGCCGCTTATGACCAATCCTTATCGAATGTTCGTACGCCCCGAGGGTATTGATGGCGAGCGAGGTATCGATTTGATGGAGCAGTTAGGTGATGGAATGGCCAATGAAGCAGTTGCAAATCTCAGGCTCACACCAACCGACGAAGTAATCGAGATCGGGTTTGGTCCCGGAATAGCACTGCAGATTCTGTTACAGACAGTGCAGCAGGGTCATGTGACGGGGGTTGATCCATCAAGGTTGATGCACCGACACGCTGGTCTCAGAAATGAGACCGCGATCCGCGCAGGACGGATAAAATTGATCGAGGGAACGGTAGATGCGCTGCCTTTCGCCGCCGCCTCGTTCGATGCGGCGCTGGCAATGGACAATCTGCATTTTTGGCCCGACCGGCTGGCGGGACTCAAGGAACTGAGGCGCGTCCTGCGGCCCGGCTCGCCGTTCCTCTGCTCGTTCACACCGCCTTCAGGTGGCAGTACGGTCGGTCTGGCGAAGGACATGGCAGCCGCTAGTTTCGTTGACATCGAACAAGTGGCTTGCCTGAAAGGCCAGGCAATCGTCTGTCGAGTACCTAGATAACTGCACCGTAGTCCATTTTCGCTAGTTGAGCATGCTGGTCAACGCAACTCACATTTCCAAGCTTTGCGCGCAGAGTTGATTTCGGTACTCCCCTGTTCTGTTTGCGCTCCGCATCCGCGGCCGCACATGCGTAGCACGAAGGCCCTGTGAGGAACGAGCGTCTTTCACGCGCAATGAGCGATCGGTCGTGAGAGATCGGAGTCGGCGGAGTGGAAGGGGTGCATAGCGCCCTCGTCCAAAAATCTCGTTAGGACCTCAACATGCGGTCGAATGTCCAAATTTTGTCCCTTCAACCAATCGTCGCTGAAGTAGGTGTCGGTATAGCGATCACCGCCGTCGCAAATTAGAGAGACGATTGAACCGCTGTCCCCCTTGGCAAGCATCTGCGCAGCGATGCAGCAGACCCCGTAAAAATTCGTTCCTGTAGAGCCTCCAACGCGCCGGAATAGCCGATCAGACAGCACCCGCATGGCAGCGATCGAGGCGGCGTCCGGAATCTTTATCATGCAATCGATCACCTCCGGAACAAACGAAGGCTCGACACGGGGGCGGCCGATACCCTCGATACGGGATGGCGCGTCGCACGTGACCTCGCGATCGGCGGTTTTGAATGCTTCGAAGAAGGCGGAGCGTTCAACGTCAACGACACAGAGTCCGGTGTGAAAATTCCTATAACGAATATACCGACCTAACGTCGTCGCCGTTCCGCCCGTGCCAGCGCTCATCACAACCCATTTCGGCTCCGGGAATTGCTCGTCGGACATCTGATTGAAAATGCTTTCGGCAATATTGTTATTGCCGCGCCAATCAGTCGCACGTTCAGCGAATGTGAATTGATCAAGATAGTAGCCGCCGGTCTGCTTCGCTAAGCGTTGCGCCACGTCGTAAACCTTCGACGCGTCGGAGACGAACTGACATTCTCCTCCAAAGCGCCTAATGGCTTCAACTTTCTTGCTGCTCGTCATGCTCGGCATCACGGCGATGAACGGAAGGTCGAGGAGATTGGCGAAGTAAGCCTCGCTCACGGCCGTTGAGCCGGACGATGCTTCGACAAGCGTCGTACCTTTACGTATCTTGCCGTTGCAAATTCCGTAGAGGAAAAGCGAGCGTGCCAGACGATGCTTTAGGCTTCCCGTCGGGTGCGTCGTTTCGTCCTTCAGGTAAATTGCAATATTGCGTAAACCCCTGAAGATCGGATTGACCAGATGGGTGTCGGCCGATCGCCTCCTATCGCCGTTCAAGATTTCGAGAGCGTGCCTTGTCCACTCACGATCAGATTGAGACTTGAGCAACATCCGGGCCTCACGAAAGCGCGACGATGGCGTCGATTTCAACAGCTGCATCTTTCGGCAACGCCGAGACCTCGTAACAAACCCGCGCGGGGTACGGTTCGATAAAGAAGCGTGCGTACACCTCGTTCACGGACGAGAAGGTCGACATATCCGTTAGCATAATGGTCGTCTTTACGGTCCGGTTGAGCGAAGTCCCGGCCGCTTCAGCGACGGCCTTTATGTTGAGGAGGCATTGCAGGGCCTGTTCGCTCGCCTCCCTCGCATCAATGGTGCCAGTCCGAGGATCGATCGGAAGCTGCCCGGAGACAAAGAGCAGTCCGCCGATGGCGTAGCCCTGAGAATAGGGACCGATCGCCGCGGGGGCGGTTGCAGTGTGTACACGCGTCATCTGAGTTCGTCCTAGGTTGGTGGCCTGGCGGCGGCGTTCTGGTAGCGAACGTGCTGGTCTCACTCCGCCGGCCCGGTATGCTCACCCGGCATGATCATAATTGCGCGATAGGAAAGCCGCGACCGTAGTCAACGCCAAGGCAGCGGCAACGTAGATGGCGACTGCTGTGGGGCTTTGATACTCTTTCAGGAGCGCGGCCGCGATTAGCGGCGCGAGCCCTCCGCCAAATATTCCTGCGAGCTGGTAGCCCAACGAGATGCCGCTGTAACGCACGTGCGTCGGGAATAGCTCCGAAATCAGAGCGGCCAATGGGCCGTACATCAGCGCCCAGAACGTCATCGCCACGCAAATCGCGGTGGTGATCAGGAGCGGATCCTTTGTTCCAAGCAATGGGAAGAAGAGGAATATCCAGACAATTGCGCCGATTGAGCCGACCAAGAAGATCGGCTGCCTGCCGAAGCGATCGGAAAGCGATGCGAACCAGGGTATCGTGAACATCTGTATCGCAGACGCGACGAGAACCCCCTGAAGAGCGACTGACCTGCTCAAGCCCAGCGTCCCAGTGACATAGGTAAGAACGAACAGCGAGAAGATGTAAAAGGCGACGTCGGTGCCGATTCTGATAAAGCACGCCACAAAAAGAGATCTTGGGTGCCCTTTGATCAGGTCGATCAGCGGCCTGGAGCTCGTCCGCTTTTCGCCAGCAAGCGCCATGAATTTTGGCGACTCGTCAATGCCGGACCGTACCCATAGCGCTACCGCGATCAGAATGCCGCTTAGCAGGAAAGGCACCCTCCAACCCCACGACAGAAATTCCTTTTCTGGCAGCATAGCGGACATGGCCGCGATCGCCCCTACCGAAAGCAGATTGCCTGCCGGGACGCCGATCTGGGCCCAACTCGTCTGCAGTCCTCGGCGTTGCGAGTCTCCATGTTCCGCGACCATGAGGACGGCGCCACCCCACTCGCCACCCAGCGCCAATCCCTGAGCCAATCGAAGGATGACAAGCAGGCAGGTCGCGACAACGCCGACTTGGTCGTACGTAGGCAGCAGTCCGATCCCGACAGTCGCCAAGCCCATCAGCAACATTGTCAGCACGAGAATGCGTTTGCGACCCAGCGTATCTCCGTAGTGACCGAAGATCAGGGCGCCCAAGGGACGTGCAATGAAGCCGGCTGTGAACGTCCCAAAGGACAACAGCACGCCAACGGCTGGATCAAAGCTGGGGAAGAAAAGCTTGTTGAAAACGAGGGCCGCAACGGTGCCGTAGATGAAAAAATCGTACCATTCGAGCGTAGTCCCCAGAAAAGAAGACCAGATAACGCCCCGGACCTTCTTTGAAGATCCAGCTTCACCTACAAATTGCACCATGCCCATGTCTCCCCTGGCGGCGGGTCTTCGTGAGGTTCCCGCAAGTCCAGAGGCTACCTGCACAGAAGCAAGGGGTTAGGTCGTATATATGCGTATACTGCTGCTCAGATAAGCTCCATAGCGCGAGCATTGAAGCTTGGCTGCCGCTCGATCGCGCCGGAATCGTCGTCCGACATCACCCTGAAATCGCTGATCAGAACGATCTCCCCATCGGAAAGCTGTGCGGGAATCCAGTATGAAACGCAAAGTTTCTCGACGCCTCCGCCAATCGGCATCCAGGGATTGCAGACCTCTATGCTGGCTAGATCGCCGTCGAAAAAGCCGAACTCGATCGCCAATTTCCAATGACGCTCGAGCGGCTCGGTAAAGAAAGGTCTATAGTTCGCAGTCGCGAGAAAGGACTGGTTGACTCCGTGAAGCGCGGCGGCGCCACGTGAAGCAGCTAGGTTTTGCCCATGCCTGTTCGCGATCTTGACCGCGAACGGTGAATGCAAAACGTTCTGCATTATGAAATGATCGGAGTTAATGCCGCGGCCGAAAATCAGCGAACGTAGTCGCTTCTGAAAGCCCAGATCGGGCTCGTGAACCCCACGTTCCCAACGCGAAATTGTCGCCTGCTCTACACTAAGGATTTCAGCGAGCGCGATTTGTGTCAGGCCATTGTTGCGGCGATACCGCTTAAGTTGACTTGCCCAGTGCATGCGCTTCCTCCTGTTCGGTTTTGATGGTTCCAGCGGCTTGGGGCGATGTAGCCCAACGGCATCATGCAAGAAACGAACCGAAAATCGAGCAGAAAAACGTTGCCCACCTCGCTCTACGGGCGGGATGCGACCGCGTATTGGAGCCATTTGCCACGGGAGCGCAGCATTCAGCCGATGGGCATACGAATATATACGCGCTGGCAAACCGACGGGCGAAGAAATCATCTTCCGTGAGCTTACGAAAGCCGCGAGGAAAAGATGAAAAAGACCAGTTCGACTGCTCGGGCAAATGTCGGAGGCTATCTTTTCGGCATCGATCGAGGTGGCACTTTCACAGATATCGTCGCTTGGGCCCCGAATGGCGACGTGCGTGTCAAGAAGATACTTTCCAATCGGGTAAACAACCTCGAAGATTCCGCCATTAGCGGAATCCGTGAAATCCTCGCACTTTCTAAGGGCCATCAGATCGGGCCTGACCTCGTCGAAGCGGTGTGCATGGGCACTACCGTCGGCACCAACGCCCTTCTGGAGAGGCAGGGAGCGCCAACGGTGTTTGTCACGACATCGGGCTTTAGAGATGCGCTCCGGATCGGATATCAAAACCGACCAAAATTGTTCGATTTGAACATACAGCTGCCGTCACAGCTCTATTCCTCAACTGTCGAGGTTGATGAACGAGTGGACGTCCATGGCTCTGTGCTTGTCAGTCTCAACGAAGCAAGAGTGCGGCGTGACCTCGAGAGCGCCTATGCCATGAACTACAGAGCGTGCGCGATCGCCTTCATGCACGGGTACAGGTTTCCCGAACATGAGATGGCCGTTGCCCGTATCGCTCGTGAAATTGGGTTCACGCAGATTTCTACATCTCATGAATGCAGCGGGATGATCAAGTTCGTAGGACGAGCGGAAACTGCGGTTGTAGATGCCTATCTCACGCCGATTTTGAGCGCTTACAAGAAGAAACTGGACGATGCGCTGGGGGCTGTGCCGCTTTTCTTCATGCAGTCCAACGGCGGCTTGATCGAGTCCTCCCAATTCAAGGGCAAGGATTGTGTTCTGTCAGGGCCCGCCGGCGGGATCGTGGGCGCGGTGACTACCTGCAAGGCGGCCGGCATCGGCAACGTGATCGGCTTCGACATGGGCGGAACGTCTACGGACGTTTGGCACTATGCCGGCCATTTCGAGCGCACGACAGAGAGCCAGATCGCCGGCGCGCGCGTTCGCTCACCGATCATGATGATTCATACCGTCGCAGCCGGTGGCGGGTCGATCATCTCCTTCGACGGGAGGCGTTTTAAGGCGGGTCCGAAGTCGGCTGGCTCTGTACCGGGGCCGGCATCGTATCGGAACGGGGGCCCGCTCACGGTCACAGATTGCAATGTCTTACTCGGCCGTATCCCGCCTCGACATCTTCCCAACATCTTCGGTCCGAACGGGGATCAACTGCTGGACGAAGTGAGGCCGAACGAGCTGTTCGACGAGCTGACCCTAAGAGTGAACGCGGACGCTACAGACGCGAAAACGAAGTACGATTGCGCAGAGGGCTTCCTCGACATTGCGGTCGAAAACATGGCGAACGCCATCAAGAAGATCTCGACAGAGCGCGGGTATGACCTCTCGAAGTATACTCTCTGCTGCTTCGGTGGAGCCGGTGGTCAGCATGTCTGCAAGGTCGCCGAGAAACTCAATATGAGCAGCATCTTCATCCATCCCCTAGCCGGCGTGCTTTCGGCATTTGGCATGGGGATCGCCGATATTCGCGCGATGGAAGCCGCAACAGTGGAAAGGGTGTTCGACGCGAACGAGAAGAATTGGCTGCCGTCGCTAATGGCAGGTCTCGAAGGCAAGGCAAAGGCGAAATTGGTATCGCAGGGTGTTAGAAGCGCGGATATCGTCGTCATCCAGCGAGCGGTCGTCCGCCACAAAGGCGCCAGTTCAGGTCTGGAGGTCGTGTTCGAGTCCCTCGCAACCTTGCGCCAGACCTTCGAGGCCCTTCACGAGAAACACTACGGATTCGGGCTCCCGCATTCTGACGTCATTATCGAGTCCGTCACGATCGAAGCCGCTGGCTCGCATCGCCCGGCAATCAAGGCAGCCGCGGCAATCGCTACGGCGACCGGAAGAGGCGCGGTGGCTTTCGATCGTACCAGGATGTACGCAAACGGGCGCTTTCAGGATGTACCCGTCTACAAGTATGATCAACTGGGACTAGACTCGGAAGTTGTTGGCCCTGCAATCATCATAGACCCGTTCTCAACCACTGTCGTCGACGTCGACTGGCGGGCGATCAAGGACGCTACTGGCGCCCTCAAGATCGACTATGTTGGAGAGGCGCGATCAACTTCTGTCGATCCGCGTAAGGCCGATCCAATCCATCTAGAGCTATTCAACAATCGCTTCCGTTCGATCGCGGATCAGATGGGCCACGCCCTGGCGAATTCCGCCCATTCGGTGAACATCAAGGAGCGTCTGGATTTTTCTTGCGCCATCTTCGACAAGAGCCGCGACCTCATCGCAAATGCCCCGCACATTCCGATCCATCTTGGCGCGATGTCGGAGAGTGTGGACGTCGTCGCGCAGGAGTTCGGCGACAGTATGGAGGCTGGCGATCTGTTCGTCCTCAATTCGCCTTACAAGGGCGGGGCGCATTTGCCGGACGTCACGGTCGTGATGCCTGTGTTCAACGCAGATGGCAGCGAGGTTCTATTCTACACGGCAGCGCGCGGCCATCAGGCGGATATCGGGGGCAAGACGCCAGGTTCTCTCCCTCCCGACAGCAGAGACATATACGAGGAAGGCGCTCTCATCGAGCCGATGCGCCTCGTTCACAAAGGAGCGTTCGCCCATGACGAGCTGCTTCGTCTGCTGACGACGGCTCGATATCCGGCACGAAATCCGAAGCAGAACATTATCGACTTGCAGGCGCAGGTTGCTTCCTGCATCCGCGGCGGCGATGAGTTGAAGCGTTTGATCCTGGAATATTCGGAGGCCGTTGTGGCTGCCTATGGCGGCTTCATCCAGGATGTTTCGGAACAGGAGCTAAGAGCGATCATCGACCAAATTCCGGAGGGGGCATTCACTTGCAAGCATGATATGGGCCATCACGTTTCTGTCCGCATCACGGTGGACAAGGAGAAGAGAAGCATCAAGGTCGATTTCACAGGAACAAGCCCTCAGGTCGAGACAAATTTCAATGCGCCACCGGCGATCGCGAGGTCCGCGACGCTGTATGTATTCAGGACGCTGATCGACAGGGATATACCTCTCAACTCGGGATGTCTGCGGCCGATCGAAGTTGTAATTCCGCAAAAATCGTTGCTCTCTCCGGAACACCCCGCGGCGGTGTCGTCTGGCAACCCAGAGACTTCGGTGCTGGTGACGGACGCTCTCTACGGTGCGCTCGACATAATAGGCGGATCGCAGGGAACCATGAATAATTTCACCTTCGGCAATGACACGTATCAATACTACGAGACGATTTGCGGCGGCGCAGGAGCTTGTAGCGGCTTCGATGGCGCGTCGGCGGTTCACACCCATATGACGAACTCGCTGATGACAGACCCGGAAGTATTCGAGCTCCGGTTCCCGGTTCTGCTGGAGGAGTTCAGCATCCGTGAGGGCTCTGGCGGGAAAGGTCAGTGGTCGGGAGGCGAGGGCACGAAGCGACGTGTACGCTTCCTCGCGGCGCTGGACATGGCGATTGTATCAAATCGCCGGGTTATAGCCCCGGCCGGTGCGAAAGGTGGCGATCCCGGAGCGATCGGAGAACATCGCGTTGTGAGAGCTGACGGCGCGATCACAAATCTGATCAGCTGCGACGCCACTCATATGAACGTCGGGGATGTCTTCGAGATCCTGACCCCCGGCGGGGGCGGCTACGGCGCCAGGCAGGACTAGCCCGGATATCTCGCCGAAAACGACGCATTGAGGCGCTGAATCAGCGAAAGGTCTTTACGAGAAGGACGTTCAGTCGATCCGGAGAGCACCCCGCTGCCGACAGATTGTAGCGCAGATCTATTCGAATTTGCAGCTGTTCGGCGGAGGGGTACGTCGAAAGACGGGAAGTTGTGGCTGGCATCGACGATGGGGCGATCGCGTCGGATGCCGGCCGATTGCTGCTGGGGGGCACGGATTGCGCGATCGGACTGGTGCATCGATCGCCGGGGTGCTTCCACGACGAGCGTCGCCAGGACTTGATCGAGCACGAGGTGGCGACGTTCGGTTCGTCATCGCATGGTCGGTATCGCGCTCGGATGCGAGGATATCAATGGCACGATGAGCTGCGCCCCCGACGCGACGACGGCCGTGTTGGCCGGTTGCCGGCTAATCGACACGGAACCGGCCCGAGTTGAGCAAGCTGCATCGACCAACGTGCATTCGGTCGGTGTCCGCGACCGAGGAGATGACCTTCTCCATCGACGAGATCAGCCGTCAGGTCGAGGTCTCCGCGCAGATCGCAAGCGACGCGATGGAGCAGGCGCGGCGGACACAACGAACGTGTCGGCGAACTCGCCAAGGAGTCGGCGCGGATCGGCGACGTGAACTCCCCAAACTCATTGTGTCGGCCGCCCCGATCGCACGGGTGGGCGTGTTGCGAAGTGCCTATGGTTGATCGTCCAGCAGGTCCGCTTTGGGAAGCTCGGCCAACGAGACGATGTCGGACGTTGAGGTTTATCGCGTGCCCACCTTGGGCCTCGGCGATATGGGGCACATGGCGAACGAATGGCGGTATCGAAGCCAGCGGCTAGATTGAAACAACTTGTGAAGCCCCCCGCCCTACAGAAAGCTCTAGGTACATTGACGGGTACACTATGGAGAATGATAAACAAAATCTATGTAAGATCAGTGAGATGAGCAGATGTTCGATTCCGCCCCTGGGCACCATTCCTGAACAGATCTACGAACCCGGGGCGAGGGTTGGCCCTGGGGTCCGAAAGTGGACCGGATGTTATCGTTTGAGCCGATAATCCGGATTTTGTCTTCCGACACGATGATCGCGTCCACCACGCTCGACAAATAGGCCTTCCGCGCGGCTACATCGCCCGAGAGGAGCTGCTCACGCATAAGACGCGTAAACCGGTCAACCGCGACGGGATCAATCTCGATCGGGGTTGCACTGGACTTCTTCGCGTAATCCAGAGCCTCGACCGCCCTGTCCCGGCTGGCCTTCAGAGCGGCAACCCGCTCCTTGAGGGTCGGATCGGTGCCATCGACGGTCCCGGCCTCGATAGCCGCGTAGAGGCGCCCCAGGCGCTCCTCGGCCTCGGTAGCCTGACGAGCAAGATCAACGATCCGGCGGTCGGCAGAAGCCTGTCGCTCATCTCGCCGGGCTTTCAGGGTGAGAAGAATTGAAGTCACCCGGTCCGGCTGCAGCAATTGGTCGCTCAGCGCCTCGACGACCAGCTTTTCGATGACTGGCCGCGGGATCTTCCGATTGACGCAATTGGCCCCGTTGCCCTCCTTGTGGCGTCCCTGTTTAGTTGCCTGAATGCACTTGTAGTACGAATAGATTTTTCCCGTTCTGGACGTGCCCGTGGCAGCCGACAGTGCGCAGGAGACCTCGCAGTCGCAGCGGACGAGGCCGCCCAGCAAGGACGGCGCGGAGGTCAGGCGCGGCCCCCTCGCACGGGGCTGGCGGGCAACCAGGAGCGCCTGGACCTCATCGAAGAAGGCGCGATCGATGATCGTGGGGATCTCGTACTCGACGATTTCCGCGGCATCTTTACGTTCGCCGTCGCCCTTGCGGTTGAACTCATTGAAGCGGCGAACGCCCGTATAGGCCTCCCGCGTCAGAATCTCGTGTACCGTACCGGTGCCAAAGAGCGAGCCGTTCCTTGAGCGAAAGCCGCGCTCGTTCAGCCAGATTGCAATCTTCTTTGTGCCCAGCGGGCCGGAATTTCCATCGCCATTGCGGGCTAGGTCGAATGCGCGAACGACGATCTCGGCCTCGACCGGCTCGACGGCGAGCTTTTTCTTTTGCTTATTGCCGATGACTTCGGCATCGACAGACTTGTACCCGAACGGAATGATGCCCCCGTTCGAGAATCCACGGCGAGCATTCTCCTTCATGGTCCGGGTGGTCGCGCGGGAGGTCTCCGCCGACTGGAATTCGTTCACGATACCGATGAACTTGCGAAACATGTCTCCGCTCGCATCATTGGCGAGCGGCTCGGCGAAAGAAATCAGTTCGACCTTGTGCTTGCGCAGCGCCCGCACCGTGAGTTCCTGCTCGAATTGATTCCGAAATGCCCTCGAAAACGAATAAACGAGAATGGCGTTGACCGACCGCGTGCCGTCGGTTGCTCGCGCGACCATGTGCTCGAATGCAGGTCGCTTCATATTCGTGGCGGTCTCGCCTTCATCGCGAAAAATGCCGACAATGTTGTCGCCATCCCGCTTGCAGCGGTCGACCAATTGGTTTTCCTGATCGGTCAGGCTGAGCGCGTTCTGGGCCTGGGCATCGGTCGACACGCGGATGTAAATCAAGACGTTCCGAGACGTCTTGACCACCTCCTCCGAGGTCGCCTTCAGTGTCTGAAGATGTTTCCGTGCCATTCGAGTGCGCCCCCATTGAGCTCGTCCATCGAGTCTAGCGAGGCGAAACGAGCTTGTGAAGCAATTCGATTGCAGTTGCGCGCGGCTTGCTGATATCGATCGTCTCGCCGTAGCGACGCTTCCATTCGATACGGAAAGCCTCGTGCAGCATTTCGGTGTGTGTTTCGAGCAGCCGACGAAAGGTTGCCTGAGCACCGTTGTCCGGCAATTTAAGAAATCCGGCGGCAAAGATCCGATGCCGTAGCCCCTCGCCGACACAGCTCGATGAGCGCTGCCTCGAGTTGGCGGGGCTTGTAAGCGTAACCCGGGTCCGGGAGGAAGATGCCATTCACCGGAATGCCGTGCGCCAGTAGCTCGCCGACGAGCCAAATACCTCCGTCGACCGCGATCTCCGCGTATTTCTCAAGGCGCATTTCCAGGATGCGGGGTTCGCAGACGGGGCGGACAGTCATTTCTTGTCTCCTTTTTTATGCGCCGAGATAGCTGCCGGCACGGTGCGAGATTTCGGTTCGAACACAGCGTCGAGCAGATCGCTGAAATATCGCTCGATCGCATCCAGTTCGGCTTTCGAGACTGGGATCGGGTCGGGCAGCTCTTTCTCTACAATCCAGTACTCGGGATCGAACGGCCGAGGCTTTGATGCCGGACGTCTAGAGCTCATGGCCGAGCTCTCTTTTGGTCCGGCGCTTGAGGCTAGCATTCGCCACCGAGCGCGTTGTGAGCTCGGTAACGTCGGAGGCCTCAAGCGTGGTGGTCTTGTGCTGCGACCGGGCCAGGCGCGCTAGCAAAGTCGCGCGCCGTTCTTCGACGGTCACTTCGTTCGGCCTCTCGCTGTAGCGACGATCGGCAACAACGATGGCGTCGATTTCAGACGCGTTAACGATCAGCGTCGTCTGGCCCCGTGCACGGCTTGCCGACACATACAGCGAATGCCGATCGTACGAAGGGTCAACGACAACCGTGCAGCTATCCGACGTCAGCCCCTGCGAACTGTAGACAGTCGTCGCATAGTCGTGGGAGAGGCGGACGTTTCCGCGCTCATCGACGAGCTCCGCCGTCGAGAAGTTGAGGCGCTTTCGCCCCGCCCAAGCGATGATTCGCGCGTGATCGTCGCCATCGCGCTCGATATGTTCGATTTTCGCGGACGTGCCGTTGATGACGCGGCGACCGTCGATGAGACAGCGTCGTCCGAACCGCACTCGATCTCCCGCCGCCAAGGCGAGGCCGAACGGATCGTCCGATACGGTTCCGGCCGTAACGACGACGTTCTCGCCCTGGATTTGGCCGTCGCGACGCAGTCGCTTCCGGATCTCGTTGTTGAGAGCTCGGACGGTCGCGTTCGTTCGCGCGATCAGGAGGTGGTTCTTGTCAGGCTCCGCCTGTTGAGCGGCGAACCATCCGTCGACTGCGGTGGCAATCGCCTGCTTATGGCCGGGGACGTCGACGATGCAGCCCAACTTTTCCAGGGCATCGTATGCAGGCATGACTTCGCCGCGCGATAGTTGCTCGACCACGTGGCGCATGGCCGGATCGCGCTGACGCACGACCGTCTTCAGAGTGGCCTCTTCCGCCGAATACCGTAGGATCTCAAGGCCAGCGCTCGCAGCAATCGGTTTCAGTTGGGCGGAGTCGCCGCAGAGGATGACTTTCGGCCCGTTTCCGCAACGCAGCGCTTCGCCCAGGATGGCGTGAGTCATCTTGACGCCCAACTGGCCGGCCTCGTCGACGACGATCACTGTGCGATCGTCGATGAAGTTGCCGCCCATCCGGGCAATTGCGTGCCAGCTATCGAGGGCGCGACCTTCGACGCCATCGAGTTCGGCAGCCCCCATCTCGACGGTACGCCATGCCGTCGCCGCCAAAATGACGCGATACCCGTCCTCGCGCATCTGTGCGATCAGGGGCTTCAAGGCGTGGTTTTTGCCCGTACCGGCCTTGCCGGAAAGCAGCACTAGAGCCGAGGGACCGGCAAGAGCGGCTGCAACACCGGCCTGCTCGGCAGAAAGGCTGGCTGCCACAATCTTCTTCTGCAGTTCATCTGTGTTGATGCCGGACCATTGACGATCCGCGAGCTCGCGGGCGTGAAGCAGGGTCTCGCGCTCGAGCCAGATCATTTCGGGGGTCGAGTAGATCGGCTCGTTGAGCGGATCGCGTCTGATCTCGACGATCGCGCCAGTCTTGATGATCTGGTCTACGGTCTGGATCAAATCGGCGGGATCCGCGAGCGTGCCCACATATGCGTTTGCTACCGCGCGGATAAGATCCTTGCGCGAGAACGTCGCCTCGAACTCAGTGAGGCGCTGGGGCAGCAGTGCCAACGCCTTCGCGAAATCGGCCTCATCGCCGAGCGAGTGCCCATTCTCCTGCCCGTGCAGGCGTTCGACGCAGAGAGGGACGTCAACGCCGAGCTCGGCTGCCTTCGACCGCCACAACGCGAAGCGCTGGTCGCCGAGATCGCCGTCCTTATTGCGTCGTGTCTTGAGTGCCGCCGCGGCCGCCAAAGCCGGCGCCGATGCGGTGTCGAGCCCGAGCTCGTCAAGCTCTTCGACTACCTGGTTGCGCCGCGCTGAGAAGAACTTTCGAATCGTCCGATCGAAGCCGATCTCGAAGATGCCGTTGCGACCGATCTCTTGGATCGCGAATCCAAGCTGGCTAAGCCCATGAGCGAGATGAGCGTGGTAGACCCCGCCCGTCATGAGTTTGAAAGGACCTAACCGCGTGTCGATTCCGCCGACCGTGCCGTCGCTTTGACGCAAAGCCAGGTTGAAGCATACGGCGTGGGTATGGCACTGTGGGTCGGCGAAAATCGAGCCGTCGAGGTGCTGCGCGGGGCGCGCGCTATCGTGGGTAAACAGCGCTGCCGTCAGGCTCGCTTTCTCGCGCACAAGACCATTGCGCCCACGACGTGCAAAGATCGCCTCGTCGTCGAGAACGGTGAGTGCGGCACGAACAGCTCTATGATGTGCGGCAAGAATCTCGTTACGGAGATTTTCGTCCGCTGTCAGCGCGTAGGCCAGGCTCACGCTCTTCGGCACTGAAAATGTGATATCGACGCCTTCGACGGTGCGGCCCGTCGTCGTCAGCAGTGATGCGCCGTTCGTGTCCAGACCGGCGTGAAGCTGGGTAAACAGATCGATATCGACCGCGGCGCCGTCTTTGACTCCAAAATGATTGGCGCGCGCAAACCACGCGGCAGCGAGCTGACGCTCGCCACCATGGTAATAGTCCCTCGCGTAATAGCTTGACGCTGTGCCAATTTGGATCGATGCGACCACTTGCTTCCACCTTTCGAGCGGAAGCTTCGGTCAAAACGCGGGGGAATTTCCCCCCTGACCCCGGAGAAAGTTGTGTCCGGTGTCACAGCAGAGCCGCCAAGAGGTGGCTCCATCTTCTGTTAGACGAGCAGAGCTAGGCCGTTCATAGTCGCGCTACACAAACCCGCGCTCCGCCAGCGATCAAGCGACCATGGCACGTACTATGCGGGGCCAGGTCTCCGGTGGGCATCGTACAGAAAACACCAAACGCAATCGCAGCGTTGACGCTTATCCGCCGTGCTGGGCCACAGTTATCGGGATGTTCCGGAAAAAATAGGCCTCCCGACGCTTCGTGAGACAGATTTTCCGCTGTGCATGAGCAGCCTTGCCAAACGTAAGGAATTTGCCGCCAAAATGTTACGGGAAGTGACACGCTTCGCTTGTAATCAACCAGACCGATCAGCACCGGTCGATTTCACGTTTATGCTTCGATCGAATATTCCGCCTGAACGGATCGTCGGCCATTTTCACCCGCCAGTTTTACCGACCGCCTCGACTCCTACAGCACCTATGTCACTCGGCGTGCACGCACTGTATGCATTCCAAGCCACAATAAGCGGGGCTGGCGATACGAGGCTCCTATCTCCCCTACTCGAAGCGGCTGTTTCGCTCGTTGTCCTCGTTCCGCTCACTCAATCGCTCTGCGTCAATAGTTTTTTGGAGCCGCTCGTTTGCCGCTTGAACAGCGGAAGCCAGTCCGGGCGTCGTTGTGCCCGGCAAGGCATTGAGCAGTTTTTGCCGCTTCTCTAATACAGTCGCAAGCGATCCACTCCACGATGAAGGGTAAAGGCGCTGCACGATTTCGTTCATAACCAGGGTGGGATCGGGTGCTTTCCTTAGCAACTCTCCAACAAGGGGCCGCCACTCGGTCGCTGCGTTTTCTTCGTTTCCGCTGAAAAGGATTGCCACGGCAGCCATGAGCGGATAGCGCAACACGGGCTCGCGATCACACCACCGTAAGATGGCCTCGTCCGTAACACCGTCAAAAACATTCTGCCGATGGCGCGAAAGGTTCTGAAAGAAGCTTATGCTGCGCTTGATCTCGGCGGGCGTACCTGAGAAGAGCTCGTCAAGTACCTCCGTCGAATGCACCCGCAACAATCCGTTCATCAGATCATCGTTGTCGTAAGCGCGGACATCGTGCCTTGATGTGGCGTCAATCAGCTTACGGCTAAGCCCTCGTGCCACGGAAGCGCCTTCCGGCCCGCTCAACGTTCCGCGCACGACCATGCCCAACTCGTGATCTTCGCGGTGCGCGCGGCCGGTTGTACGTTGGAATTCGAAATGGTGAAGGATTCGCCGGCCAGCCTCACGAACCTCGGATGCCGGCGGGCGCTTGGCCTCTGCGTCAGAATGAAGCCGCATGGCAATGATTTCCAACGCGACCGGAATGCCGCCCGGCTTGCGAGATATGGCAAGCAATAGGTCCCGAAACTCGGGTCCAGGAACGTTCTCGCACGCGCGGCCATAGGCCAAGCTGTTGAATGTTTCAATCGGCGCTTGGCCGAGGTCGAGGGACTTATGTAAGCGACCAAGGGCAGGCCCATCGATCGCGGCTGAAGTCTGAAGCAGAGGAAACGACTTGCCGAGAGTTGTACTCGATAGCGCTTCGTCAAGAATAACGTTCCCAAGTGTCTGGTCGCTCTTTAACAGGCCCTGTAGGAACCCGCCGACCAAGGTAAGGCTAGCGTTCTTCACCGCTCCATACTGTTTGACGATCTCATCCCACATCGCTCGCGGTACTTCCGCCGCCTCGGCAAGAGCCTCGCCAAACATTCGTTCCTTATCGTTACCATTCATGAGCTCCGGCAAAAGGGCACGGAACGCGTTCTCATCCACAGCAACATCGCGCGCAAGTTCCCTAATGGCCGCAGCCGCGCGCGCCGCCCGTACGTCATAGCTTTCTCGTGGTTTGCGCGGAGCAGCGGTTGCGCTCAGGTCAGCAGTTTCCTCTTCCTCATCCTCGAAATCTTCGAGATCAAGCGCCCCACCGCGCTGCCCGCAGACGAGCCCCCGTACGCGATTAGCTAGGTCTTTCGGCCGAAGATACTCCTCCAGTTCCGTGAGCCGCTTCCTAAGCTCAGGCGGCATAGCGCTGCCGTCCAGCCGCCGCGCCTCACGCGCCGCGACCCATCCATCGCGCCAGAACGTTGCGCCGGCAAGGTCACGGACGAGCTGGTCGAGTTGCTCGGCCTGGCCCGAACGGCCCCACAGATCCTGAAATTCTTGCGAAATCGCCTTTTTCACGACAGACGCAACTGGACTGTTCGAGAGAGCCACACTTCGCGCCAAGTTCAACGTCGCATCGAACCACGACCGGACCTCGCCGCCATTAGCGGGATGATAACCATGATCACGCGAACGCGCGCCGAAATCAAAATCATAGCTCGACATGAAATGATCGGTTTTGAGCAACGCTTCAAATGCACCGATACCAACCGCCCGCTCTTTCTCATCCTCGGATAACAATAACCGTCGCGCGATCTTGATCCGCATATCGATTGGTGCGTGGGTCCCAGACAGAACGATATAAAACAATGACGCCACGACCTTGTTGGCGTCGCTGTCGTTCTCGCTCTCGGGAGTAAGTGCCGCGAACTTTATCAAAACAGCGATTGCTCGATCATAGAAAGCCGGTTCATAAGCCAGCGACCGCAGCAGACGCACAAAGTGCTTGCAACGATTAAGCGTCTCCTCGTCGCCCGGTGCAACCGTGCGCTCGATCGCCGTTAGAACAGCTTCGGGAGCGACAGGAGCGATATTGGCAAAAATCGCGCGTCCGAGTTCGTTAAGGTCGCTAACGTCGCCGAGAAGCCCGCCCGACGCCAACCAGCTCTCCACTATCGCCTTGGCCTGCTTGCTATCATCGAGGTAGCCAAGACGGCGTGAAAACGAGCGCAACAAGCGTTCGGACGCACTATCCACCAAAAAGGACGCCACGCGAGCGGGTGGAATATTCTGAAGCGCCATTTTTGCAAGACGATTCGCAATGGCGTGCGGCAGAACTGCCCGCCATTGCGCACGCGCCTGAACGAGATCGCGACGCCGCAGCTCGGCAACACCCTGGTAGACCTCGTCGGCCGTCTTGCCGACCAGTTGTCCGAGCACAGGGAGTTCAGCTTTATCACCGTCGAGCGTTTCGCCCTCCAAAGAATAGACCAGCGAGCACGCTTGCGCGACCAACAGCAGCGATGGATCGGAGTTATGACGCTGTTGGAACAGACGCTTGAACAACTCTTCGTCGCTCAACTCCGCGACTCGCTCTGTCTTTTCGATACACGAGGCGAGTGCAAGGGCGACGCGGGCGTTGCCATCGGAAAACACGGCGATTGTACGGGCATCGACTTGAGACAAATCCGGATAGCGCCTAACGACGAGCTTCTCGATCAGCTCGATGGATGACGTGTCGAGGCGGAAGACATCGGTGCCTTCAGGCTGGTCGTCACGAATGTCGTATTCGATCGTGATGACGCTGATCGAAGCTCCCTTTGTTCGTGCAATTTCCGAAAGGGTGCGGTGCAGCTCCGGTGGACAATTGTCGACCACGAGGATCGCGCGGGTCTCGTTGGCATTCAGGTCTGACGCCAGGCCCACCGGCGGAGGATTGGGTTCGTCCGCGACGTTGGTGTAGATAGCATGCGAAGGATCGAGAGCAGCATCTCCCACCGATGGATCGAATAGTGCTTCCGCAAGCCGCGTTTTGCCCACTCCAGATAAGCCGGCAAGCCGCACGACGCGCCCCGGCTTAGAAAGCACCTCGCGAATCTTGTTGACCCCATCGATCGCAGGGATGCCATCGCCTTCATCTTTATCCCCGGTTCGAATACGCGCGTGCTCGTCGAAGAGGTAACTGCTCTCAGACCCCTGAGGCGCAAGGGACCACGAACCGAATGATTTCCATCCAGGTACGGCCTTGCCGATTTTCTCTCGTACCCACGGGATGATGCCCGCGTGGTCGCGGACCCACGTTGCCATGCGGCTGCGGTCGTAGAAATCAAGGACGAGCTTCCCGGCGGCGGATGTGCCCGCAAGTGCTTCTGCCATCGCGGCCCGGCGGTCATTCAGGGCGGTCTCTGCCACGGACCCTTTGGAGCTAACGATGATGTATGCTCCGTCCATGTCGGCCAACTCGACAATCGACGGGCGTAACACCCTTGCCGGCTTAGGCTTCATTTCATCGAGGATCTCGCCTCGAGGCATGTCCTGGGCTTTGACTTGGAATCCTGTCTGAGGCTTCGGAATAAAGCCGTGTATGGATGACCCGGCCGGCACCGCAACGCGGACATCCAGGCCGCCATCCTTTGGCCGTTTGATTGCCCCCATAGGTCACCGCGGAGACCGACAAACTGCCTCTGCGCAATTCGGCTTCGCAGAGCAGTCCGACGAGCGTGCGAAGGTCTGTGTCGGTCAATGCCGCAATATCGTCGCCTGTAATTTCAAACATGGCCCGAAGCTAGAAAAGCCACTCGATGTCGTCAATTAGAGATAAGGAGCCGCGGCACTTCGCCAATGAATGGAGAAACGAGCCGGAAACGCGTCGCCTGTCGGAAACGTCCTCTTCCGAGACAGCTCGATGAGCCACTAATGACTACATGCTCGATTAGGCTTTTGGCATCCAGCGATGGAACGGCCAATCCAGTACCGGGATATCGCCGAGCCCCAATACCACGGCCCGGACGTAGGGCCGGCCCCAGAGGTCGAATCGGAGACCGAAATCGGCGGCGTACTCCGCTGGAGAGATCGGCGGAATCGTCCACTCGCGCTGCGCTCCATTTTGAGGGACGGTGCGGGGCTCGCAAACGGTACGCGGTGCGACCCAATCGTTGGCGATACGCTTGGCATTGTCGCCCGGCGAGAGCGCGCAGACGATCTGCAAGCCGAAATTCTCGCGCAAGGCTTCCGCACCGGCCTCGCCATAGGCATCCCGGAGCTGTGCCGGGCTCTGCAGTGAAGCCACGCTGCGCACCCCTCGCGAGCGGCCAAGCGAAACAAGGTCGATCAGAGCGTCGCTGCGACCGATCCGCGTGACCTCATCGAGAAACAGCCAGATGCGCGCATCGCGGCCATCCTCCACCTCATCGCCAAGAAGCGTTCCGGCCAACAGGCGCAATGACAGTTTGACAAAATTCGCCGAGCGTTCCCTGCGCTGCAGATCGTATCTCAATACGATCGGGCGCCGCCAGCCGGTCGCAGTCGCCCACTTCCGCAACGATAGTCGGCGCGCCCGTGCATGTTCCATCCTGGCAAGGCGCCTGGCGGTTGCGCCGACATGCGCCGTCAAATTGAAGAGCAACGACAAAATAAAGGTCGCTGGCTCTTCGCCACGTTGCTGAATCATGTTCGCGACCTCCGGCGCGACCTGTCGGACCATCTGTTCCTGCTTCTCCAGGGGCTGGTTCAGCAAACGGTAAAGATGGCGCCAGCCCCACTGCCGACCGTAACGATTGGCGAGATAGAGCACCAAGGCCGACAGGATGAGCCTTGAGCCCTCCGACCAGACCGGATCCTTGGATTCCGGAATGAGGGACGCCGCGAATTCGTCGGCATCGGCGTCGCTCAGAAGATCTTCGCCGATCGCCCAGACCACCGAGGTGGCTCCCGAAAGACCAAGTGTCGCCGGTTTGTCGGCGGCCATGCGGTTCGCAAGCCCGCCCTTCACGTCAAGCGCGACGACGCGATCCCGTCGTGCCAGCGCCTGCCGCAATAGCCCCTCGAGGATCACGGATTTACCGGCGCCGGGCTGACCAACCAGCAAGATTCCTTGCTGCTCGGTGACGATTGGCAGCCTGACGCCAGGTGCCAGCAGCAAGCCATCGCCTGTTTGACGACGCAGCGGCGCCCAGATCTGATTGAGATGCGCCGCTCCCCACTGCCCCCGCATCGGTCGGGGACCGTTGACATGGCGTGCGCGCATCTGTTTCGGGCTGACCTCGCGCACGCGAACAAAGACGAGCTTTGCCGCCAATGCTGCAATCGCGATGACGACGGCAATGCGCAGGAGCAGTGGTATTGCAAGGGCGCGCCACGGCGGCGGAGCAGTGAAGGCTGCCGCCATCCTGAACGGGTAGCCCACGATGTCGCCGAGGCTCATCGTTTCGAGCGGCGGGATGCTGGTCTGCCTGATGATCAACCACAGATCCCACGGGTAGAACGTCACGAACATGTCCGCCCGGTGCGACCACACGATCGGCGGCAGCAGGGCGAAAATCGCGGCGGTCGCGATCACGAGCACGCCAAGAAACACAAGTGTGCTCCAGAACCGTGCGCTGGCCGGCGAGAGCTGGAGTTCGGTCGGATGGAAGGGGGGCATGTCAAGTTACCTCAAGTTGATGCTGATGCGCTGCGGCACCGCAATGAGCGTGCCCTGTGGCAGCGAGCGGTCAGGAACGAGGTCTGGGTTCGCCGCAAAAAGCGCCGCGACAGGAAGAGCGAGGCGATCGGCCGCCTGGCTCAGGCTCAAGCCGGAGGAACCGACGCGATAGATGCAGTGACCTGTCCAACGGTCGAGCCGAGTGCAGGCCTCGCGCCCTGAGGTGGGCCCCTCAAGCGACCGAAGGCATCGCACGGCAAACGGGAGAGCCGTAATCAACGCCAGGCCGACGGTCGTGGTCACCACCATCTTGCACAGACATTCCCACCACAGCGGGCAGCGGCGCTTCATGTCCGCGAGCCATGAGAGCCTCGGTCGCGCCGTCGGTGCGCCGACCGCGTGGGCGGCTGCCTCGGCGATCTGCGCCGAGCCGCCTTCCTTTGCGCGAATGACCGCCGAACGCTCGGCCAGCAGGGCGAGGCCTTTCGGCCCCAGGCGAACGATGACCCACGGCGGTACGCGCAACAGCTCGGCCGCCGTCATCTTGGCCAGGCGATTTACGATCTGGGCTCGTCCGGCCTCGCCAGAGATCTGCCTCTGGCGCAACAGACGATAGAAGCTTTTCAACTCATCCGCGCGATCAGGCATCGGAACCTCCCTGATCTGCGTTAAACACGTCGTCGATCGCCGACCACATGGCTTCCAACCATGCCGCCACATCGCCCTGCAGCGTTGCTGCAATGGCGCGTGACATGCCGAGACGTTTGGCGATCGCCGCATCGTCGGTGTTGATGATATCGGTGAAGGTGAAGCCGAGGGTCTCGAATGGCGGCATCGCTCCGGCCGGCAACGCCGGCATGTGCAGCATCTGCCGGCCGAACGCGAACGGAGCCACGCTCTCGCGCCACACATGTTCGGCCGTGGAGCCCGGGAAGAACCGGAACTTGCCGTCCCTCTCGTTCAGCACGGGAACGATTTCGGCAGACGGAAATGCGACTTCCAACGCCCGTCCAAGCTCGATGCTTTGTGCCATGGCAGCCGGGTCGGGCAGCAGCAACAGGAAGACGGTCGAGCGAACACCGTGCTGTCTGAGATAGCTGTCAACCCGGGCCTTACCCGTATACTCGACGGTCCCGGAAGCCGACGGCCCGCCGCCGACATCGACGATGAGCGTTGCGCCATCCTGCAGCGATGCGTCGATAGCCGCCGTATACGGCTCCATCGCCACCACGGCCGCCAGCGGATCGGCGCGCAGCGCCTCCGCGCCCGGCAGACGGACGACCGACACCGCGTCCCCATAGAGAGACGGCAGTTGCGGCGTTCGGTCGATCTGAACGATCCTGACGGGCTGGCCACCCGCGCGATACTTGTCGATCAGCAGCCGCGCCAGCAGGGTCTTGCCGAGACCTCCCTTGGGGCCGATCGTCAAGTAGATCCGGGCCTTTGACACGGCAGCCCGTTTCTCTGCCGCGCGCACCTGCTTGACGAGCTTGCTCGCCTTGCGCTCGAGCAACTTTTCCTTGCGTTCGCTTTCGTCCATCGCGGTCCTCCTTCGATTGGATGGACAGCGATAAGTTCACATCAGCTAAGGGAAATCCTCCCGCGACCCCGGAGAAAAATGCAGGCTGCCGGAATGCGAGCAGCACGAAGACCGACAGACGACATTGATAGCCGGCCGAGCCAAGCCGCCGGCCGTGCCGAAATAACCGCAAACATTGAGCATCTCTCGCCAGGACATGGAGCTCATAGCTCCGCGAGAATTCTGCGAATCTCATCCCGGATGACGCCGGCGGGATGGAGAGCCTCGAAGATTGCCCTTATCCTTTCTCCTGGAACATTGGCAAACCGCGGCCCGCCTTGATGACGGCGCGGGTATTCGTGCCGCAGAAGCTCGACACCCAACCGCTTCACCTCCAAATAGTCGTCACCGCGTTTGGCGTCCTGCGTATAGAAGACGCCATGGCGGTATTGGCGCTCGCACTCGCGTAGCCATGCATAGATTTCAACGGTGGCATGGGCGTTGAAGTAATCCCTGGCTCCTTCAAGCCGCTGGTCGGCTCTCGCGCGCTTGGCCAGATCTTCGTTCATCCTCCGCGTGGCTTCGGCATAGTCGCGCAGGATGACGATTTGCTCTCTTGCCTTGGCGATCCTGCCGGCGAAATGTCTGGCCGCGTCCGGTGCCCAGAGCTGCCAGGCGGCAAGATCCCCGCGCGGTGGCGGCTTCTCATGCTTGAGAATAGTTCTCGCGTCGATCCCAATAAGTGGGTCAAAATCATCTTGGCCGTGAAGTGCTTGAGCCAATCGAGGAGTGCACTCCACGATCTGTGACACTAACTCCGCAAATCGCTTTTCGAACGGATCGCTCTCGGAATTGCCGGCCAGCAGACGTTCGTCTTCTTCCTTGATCATGGCAACGCTAAAACATGGCCATCCCTGCTCCAGAAGTCCACTGATCAGTTGATAGAGCGGTGCGGGCTTCTCGAAGTCCGTCACCGTCCTGTTCAATTGCGGGTCCCTGTTCCTGTCCCAAAGTCGGAACGCCGTCTCGAGATCTCTCGCTGCGAGCCGGCAGCTTAGTGCCAGATTCTCCATCGCCAGGCCGTCCATCTCGGCGACCAGTTGCGCGATCGGAACATGCCGTTGCAGTCCGCCGGAGGCCCAAACCAGACGCTGGGCAGTTTCGCGGCCCAACCGATCGTGGAGCCGCCACAGCCCATGCATTTCAACGGATGGATCACGCGCCGCAGCGGTAAAGGCACGCTTCATGCGATGGACGCCGTTCTCCTCGCTATTCCATCCGAACATGCGGAATTCGGACAAGGCCGATGGGCTCTGATGCTCTCGGTTGCGAACTGGAGCCAAAACCGCAAGCTTCCCGGAAGCGCGGTGTACCAGTTCTCGACATGCGTAGACGGAAAGATGCCGGCGTCCTTCGAGCCGCGTGCGATTCAATGGTCGATTCGGGCGCCGCTCCCGATTGCGCGACAAGAATGCCGCAAACTGTTCGAGTTCCTTGACAAGATGAAGTCGGTTCTTCGATGGCTCCGTCTGCGCATTGCCCTCCCCGCGTCGATGTGGCGGGAGTTGCGGAAGATCCTTGCCCCACTCCTCGACGCCGTCGAGGAAATCCATCAGATGGATCTGGAACGCTTCAGTGCAGTCCAAGGCACGGCGCTCTCGATACTGTGGATGAAGATGCTTCTCGTAGAATACTGAGATCTTGCGGTTCAGTTGCTGCAAGATGTCTTGCGGCGTCAAATTCGAACCATCATCGCACATGAGTGAAGCCACCGCGTGGTGTCAGTCGTCCAGATCGATCCGATGCACTCGGGTCCTTAGAATGTCCGCCAACCGGTCCGATCGGCGTGCCGTCGCTCCATCCGCCGGTGACGCAGGCGCCATGCGAAGTTCGACGGGTGGATTCATTTGACCCAAAGGTTGAGACTTCCTTGCACCGCTGGCCGGGACCGCGCTTTCATTTCGCTCCATCGTTAACCGACCATATTCAGTGCGCAATTGATGCTCGGAAATCGCCTGGCCTCTCCTGTGACGTGCGCCGGCTTTGGTCATCCGCATGGCGATGACACCCCACGTCAATCCCTGTGCCCGCAGCGCCTTCAAATCCGGCAGACACATGCGCAACGCGCGGCGCAACGGGATCTTGTCGGGGCCGTCGCCCAACGCTGCGATGATCGCCTGGATTCTCTTTTCGCTGTCCATTTAATTGATGTAAGTGCAACGCGATGAAGCGCAACGCTTCTTGGTCGTCTCATCGATGCTCTTCAGATCGAGCCGCGCCAATCGTCTTGCGGTACATAGGCAAGCGCCCCGCTCATGGCGGGGTACTTCCTCTCGACTGCAGTTATTGCGAGCGATCTCAGCCAGCAGACCCGCCGAGCAGGGCCGGATGGATCATCCAGTCCCGCGAGGGGCGGCCGGCGCCCACCCGCAAGCGTTCGACGGGCCTGATCAAGCCACGCAACTGCAGTTCGCGTAGCGCCTCGCCGATCGTTGCAAGCTCACGCAGCGGCGAGCCGATCCCGCGCTGAATATCGTCGCGCACATTCACCGTCGCCTTCCCGAGACGGCGCAGATGCCGCGTGAGCTGAAGCGCCGGGCTTTCGGCCTTGTACGAGCCCGCCGACAGCGCCCGCGCCGCCATCGGCAGGAAGAAGTCACCCATCAGGGTGCCGGCGCGCTCAACATGCTCGCCGGTCACCTGATCGGGCTGCCTGCCGTTCGCCGTCGCCTCGACGACAGCGAACAACCCGGCCAGCCGCAGCGCGTGCTGCCGCGCGCGAACGTGAACATCGCGCAGCGGGCCGGACAGATCATCGAGCCCCATCGTGAAGGCCTTGCTGGCCCCGGTCAGATTGGCCCGCGCGTCAGCCGAAAGTTCGATCGTGTCGAAGAAGCTGCCGGACCGGTTCGAGCCACCGGAGCGGGCGAGATCGACCGCGAGCTTGCCGAGTTCCTCAACCGGCCCGGACTGCTGGGGCAGGTCGTGCACCAGCTCGAACGCCGGATACGTCCACAGAAAGCGGGCGCACGCGCCGTTGCGGATTCGCCCGACGATCTGCTGGACACGATCCGGATGAGTCGCCGCGATGATCGTCAGCAGCAGCGCGGGGACACTGACGTGCCCGCTGCTCTTGAGCCGTTGGTCGAACCTATTGCCGTCGAACGCCTGCAGCAGGATCTTCTGGCCCATCTCCCCCGGGCCAGCCAGGCTGCCGCCGCCGAACTCATCGGTCACGAGCACCCGCCCGCGCGCATCATGCTGCATTTCGTCGACGAAGCCGGCGCCGCTGGCGTCCGACACGATCAGCGGCGGAGGAGGCATCTCCTCATCGCCGACGTCGAACGGCGTGCCGTGCTCGCGAACGATTTGCCGGATGGCTCGCGCGCTGTCCTGGTGGCGCGCCTTGGACACTTCGGCCGAGGCCATGGCCGCGGTCGTCGTGAGGTCCGTGCTGATCGCGGCCTCCGCCTGCCGCAGGGCGCGGGTCGCGACCTGAACGGCCGAGCTGCGATGCGATCCCGGCTCGCCCACGTGGAGGATGAAGAGGCCGAGCGGCTGGGCCTCGTCCGGCGTGATGGCGATGCGCCACCTGTTGCCGATCGCGCCCGAAAACGCGCCGAGAATCGCCGGCGCGAGGTAGGCCGGCGTGATGCATTTTGCGGCGGCGAGGCCTGCGACGAGGGGTTCGATTGCCGGCGGCAAGGCGCTCACCGGAAACGAGGGGGACGTCGCGACGTTCTTCTCTGCGAAGGCGAGGTCCACGTCGGGCCATGCCTTGACGCCGGCCAAATTCTGGCCCGGCTCCACATCGGCTGACGCCGGCTTGCTTTCAGCTTTGGTCATTGTCGACTTTCGTGCCATGATGCTCCCCCCAAAGGGGATCCCTATGTCACCCATCGAAGCGTGGGCGACATCTCTGTTAGAGGACCCGGTTAGGGAATTTCCCCCCTGACCCCGGAGAAAATCGCGGCGATCCGGAGCATGGGCCTCGGACAGCCTTGCCGATGCGGCCTCCGGTCTCCCCACACGACCGTCGCCATTCAGCCGATCTCCAGGTACCCGGCCTGACGAAATGACAGAATGACAAAATCCAAAGCCGGCCGTTGCGGCTCGATGCATTTTCCTCATGAGCCGTCCACGAGCTCGCTCGCCTCACGAAGCTTGGCATTTCGTCATTTTGTCAGGCCGGCCGATTGCGATCCAAGTCTGCACGATGAGAGCGCGCTCTCATCGGGGATGTGGATTCTGGCCCGATTTTCAGTGAGAGGGCGTCAACGCCTCTCAGATCAGCGCTTGCTATGCCAAATTGACGAAATCCAAGAATAGCCCTGCAACGCTCGTTGGCATGCCTCGGCCGTCCTGAACGAACCGCGTGACAAGATGACAGTATGCACGCGAGCCTCCCGACACGCGTTGGCACTCATCCATGAACTGAGGATCTCTCGACCATCGCGACAAGCGCCAATGTCCGCGACCTTTCGAGCACCACGAAGCCGCGAAGTTACGCCATCACCCCGCCTCAGATCGTCAGCTTCAAGGTTGAGCTTCGTGCATCTCGCGGGCTTCCGACCAAGCCGATCAAACCCTCATGCAACCCGGTGCAGTACGCCATGATTGTCTCCATTTGCCTGGAAAGGGCTCGCGTCCTGCGCCTCCTCGGATGAGCGGATCAAGCCCGGGGGCCGGCTACGCCTCGATCGCCTTCCCGCAACTGCTACGCCTGCTTTTTTCCCCTGCCGCGAAGCGGCGGCATTCCTCGCGCGAAGACAAAAAAGCAGGCTGACGCAGTCCTGCGCATCCGCTGCGGGCCTGAAGGCTGCGGGCCCATCGCTCCCCGGGCTAACGACCGTCATCGAGGCGGCGATGGTCGCGGCCCGAGTAACAAATGGAGACTATCATGGCTCAGATTGGCACCTTCACCGCATCGGAAACCGGCTATGTCGGGTCCATCAAGACACTTACGCTCAACCTGAAAGCAAAGCTGGTCGCCAACTCCGAGACCGGTAACGACAGGGCGCCCGACTATCGGATCGTCGCGGGCGCGGTCGAGTGCGGGGCGGCATGGAGGAAGGTCGCGCGTGACAGCGATCGCACCTACCTCAGTTGCAAGATCGACGATCCTTCACTGCCTGGCGCGATCTACGCATCGCTCGTCAAGATCGACGGTGGCGACGAATTCGCTCTGATCTGGTCTCGCCGCAGCGGCGACTGATGCCGAGGCATCTAAGGCCCCGCCTCTTCGAGGCGGGGCCTTTCTCGATTCTGCCGCTGGTGCGGATAAGGCAGGACAATTTTTCTTGGAAGGAACTGCTAAGGGCTCCGCCCTCGCGCCGGCAAGGGTGAAGCACGGCACGCCGTGCCGGCCGGAACGGTATCCCCGATCTTCCGCGCTTTTGATCACGACTTCGTCGGAGCGCGTACAGATGCGCCGCCTGCGGCGCCCCTTCGGGCGGGTGATCCCCCTCCGCATCCGGCCGCCCTTGCCCTTGCTACCCCAGGTCTCGCCGACGGGCAGGGTTGCAGCGCAGCGCTGCGCTTCAACCTGAACCCATAGGAGAACGACCATGAACATCATGACCTTACCCGAACAACCCGCTTCCGGCGGCTTCCGTGTGGACATATCGCGCGGTCAGCGAATCGGCCGGGTGTCGTCCGAATGGTTTGCTCGGCCCGATGACGAGCGCTACCTCAACCTGCCAGACCTCTATGCAGCAGTGCGAGGCCGCGCCGAGCGTACGCAGGCCCGGACGATTGAAAGCAAGTCCATTCGGGTAGAGGCAAGCCGGGATAATCCGGAACGCCTCTCCCTCATGGTGCCGGGACGGGACGAGCCAGTTGCACCGACCCATTGGAGCTTTGGCCAATTGTGCACGCTTGTCGGAGCCCCGACCTCCTACTTGCGGCAACTCCCGGCGCCATTGTCAGCCATCAACCTGCAGCACGGTCTGCTATCGCATCGCGCGGAGCTCATCAAAACGCTGGAAGCGGAAAGCGGGCGCATCGAACTCCGCGCCGTAACCGGCCCGGATTACGGCCGCATCTGGGATCATGAGCTGGTCGCTGCCGTCATGAAGATCGCAGGCAACGGCACCGGTGACACCCGTTGGAAGGTGCCGGGCGTTCTGGATTGGTCGACCATGACACACAATCCCCTTGTGGAAGTCACAAAGGATACCACGACGCTCTACGCCAGCGATCGGGATGTGTTCCTGTTTCTGGTCGACGATACTAATCCGATCGAGGCCGGAACGCTGCCGGATGGATCGCCGGATCTATATTTCCGGGGATTTTATTGCTGGAACAGTGAAGTCGGCAGCAAGACCCTTGGCATCGCCAGCTTTTATCTGCGCGCCGTCTGCATGAACCGCAATCTCTGGGGCGTGGAGAATTTTGAGCAGATTACCATCCGTCATTCGAAGTTCGCCGCTCAGCGCTTTGCGCACGAGGCTGCGCCCGCGTTGACGCGCTTTGCCAATTCCTCGCCTGCACCCTTCGTCGCCGGCATCAGGGCGGCTCGCGAGCGGATCGTTGCTCGCACGGACGAGGACCGAGAAGCATTCTTGCGCAAGAACGCCTTCACCAAATCCGAGACCTCGAAAATCATCAAAACCGTCCTTGGCGAGGAAAACCGCAAGCCCGAAAGTATCTTCGATTTCATTCAAGGAATTACCGCATTTGCCCGGGCCAAGCCGCATCAGGATGCTCGCCTCGAGTTGGAAGGCAAGGCAAGGCGCCTGATGGAGCGTGCAGTCTAAGGCCATTGGCCGCGCAACTGGAGCTCAGTTGCGCGGCCTCACAACATGAAAGAATCGCGCCGCCGATCCGGCAAGCCGGATCGGCGGCGATGACGCGTGTCCGCGTCGCGGGCTCGCCGTGCCTCCCGGCCCGGCTCGCGAAGGACCAGGCTCCGACGAGAGGGCATTGGAAGCCAAATAGCGCATGCTTGGCATGCGAGGTCTGGACAAAAAGCCGGACCGGCTCACCACTAGAAAGTCTAATGTCTCGGCAGCGCTCCATGTGACGGCCAATTGCACAGGAGGATACGCGCACTTCTGCTGCCAGGCCTCAACTTACTTCTCAAGCTCGGGCGCTTCCGCGACTCGTTCTGTCGGTCTGGCGTCGATCTCCCGGCTCGCTATCGCACTGCGTACGGGGGCACGCAGACGTTCGCGCTTACGGCGACGCAACAGCAGCGCCCCCGGCAGAATGTTGGAGGCCCAGGTCCATCGGTGGCCGGCTTGATGTGCACTGCTGTGGTTCTCTGACAACGGTACGAGGACCAATCAGATCATCCTTCATTCGAGCGCAACAAAATGCAGCAAACCGCAATGTTGCGAAAAGTTGCTATCACACCTGTGCATCACAACAATCCTAGCCGTATGAGCGAAGCAAAAACGCCTAACGCCGCAAGATTGCTACAGCCAAGATACGCAGATAGAAGAGGCCCGCAAACTCGGCGCCATCGATCCCCAAGTCTATATCCTCGACACCATCGCCAAGATCGTCAAGGCTCATCCCAATGATCGGATTGATAGGGGCTCATGCCCTGGGCATAGCCGGAGCGGAAAACTGCGCAACGTCGCTTGAGAACAACGCTTACGATTCTGTCCGGCCTGGAGGTGCCCAACCAATCCGTCAAATCCTCTATGTTTGGTACTAGCGCCTTGGGCCGTCACCCTCGCCGGCGTCGATGAAAAAGCCAGCAGGCTCACTCTGCGGCTTCGGCGTGAATCATGGCCGTCACAAACTTCTGCAGTGGGGCAGTCGTCGTTCGTGAGCCGTGGCGACATAGGCCTCGCTCCAGGCTTGGCCGCGTAGCGCGATGGCGCGGCCGTGTCGGAGACGCAACAGTTCGTAATTCGCGAGAGCCTGTTCTTCTGCGCCCTCAGCGGATTCGGCTAAGGCATCGGCAAAGGTCTCGGCGTCGAGCAGCCCGGTTTCGAGCCCGCCGCCAAGTGCAGGCGTTGAAACGTGCGCAGCGTCGCCCGCCAGCGCCAAACGCCCGTGCGTCAGACGTTCAGGAACGTGCTCGACGATAGGCGTGCCGAATAGCTCGCCGCGGTCTATTACTGCAACCACAGCCTCTCGCCATGGTAACGGCCAGACTCGAGCGGCTAGCGTACGCAATTCATGTAAGAGCTTAGTCGGCATGGCGTCAGCCGCAAGCGACGACAAGACCTCATTGCCGGCAACACAGCCGAGCCTCGAGAGATCATCGCGACGGAACGGATCATACCATGCGAACGCGATCGCGCGGGCGCAGCGTCGAGTTCCGCCATCGGGTCCAGGGACCGGATAGGCTATCAGCCGGTAACCATCCGTGGTCGTCCTGCCGACCCCGTTTCCATCCGGAAAGCCCTGCAGCTCAGGCGGTAGCCAAGTCTCCTTCGCGAGCCCGCGCCAAAGGACATAGCCGGCCCACCGCCCATGAGTTCGACCAGAGCCCACAGCGCGACGAACCTCACTGCGATAGCCGTCGGCACCCACCACGACGCGTGCAAGGTGGCGCATCCCCTCAGCGTCGGCCCATGCATGGTCATCTTCCGTGCCGACCCTATTGATTTTTACTCCATGCACCAAATTGATATGTTTAGCGGCCAGGACATGCGCGCAGAGCCAGTCGTGAATGTCTTGCCACGCAGCGGCTTCGCCGTGCGCATGGATCACGGGCAAAAGGCCGACGCCGCCGTCACTGCGTCGCGCGTCGCGCCCAGTGACACGTGAAAGCAAGCCTCTATCGACCCCGAGCCCTGTGCCGCCCCGAACTGGCGGCTTCCAACGCTCAACGACTCGGCATGTGACGCCACGTGCGTCGAGCGCGAGCGCGGTCGCCATACCGACCAGCGAACCGCCGACGATGAGGACGCGCGGGTCCATCGCCACGGCTCAATGCTCGACAACCAGCACAACGCGAGGCGATCGACACGACCCCGGTGCAGCAAAAACCACGGGGCGGTGCCCGCACAGATCGACACACGCAACGCGGAGGTCGCCGCCGGTGAGATCCCGGTGATGCAAGCAGGCTCTCCCGCTCGCTATGCGCCAACCAAAAAATGCCTCGAAAGCGGCTTGCCTGGCTATGCCGATCTGTGGCGCTCTTTGACTGACAGGCACCGCTATCAGATCCCCGTGTGCATTGTCACATAATTGAAGCCGATCCAATCGGCGAATGTGGCGCGCTCTTGCTTCAGGCTCACGTCGAGACCGTAGCCGCGCGCCTCGCCTACCGAAAAGCTAAATGCCGGATTTGGCCTTAGGAAAAAGACGCTCGATGTCCTTGCGCTGCCGATCCGCTTGTCTGCTGGTGGCGAGGCCACATGGTGGCGCGGAGCGGGCAGCGCCCCGTTGCTTGCCAATGTGGCGACGGCTCCACACAGCACCAGTATCGCCTCTCGTTTTGCAGGTAGGTCCACCATCTCACCCCCGATATGCGCCTGCAGGCTTGTGAAGCCGTTTGCGCACGGGGTTTGCTGGATCAACGTCAAGATCGAGAGATCGTAGTGTGACGCCATGCGCATAGGCTCCTTCTCGGCCACACGTTCTTCAGGCACATCGGGAAAATAACGAAACCTCAGCAACGGATCGCAGCGATCCAATTCATCGCCAACACTCGGCGCCAATCCGCCGCTGTGCTGCAAAATTGCGCGCGCGATATTAATCGCAAAGGCATTCGACGCATTAAAATAATCCACCCATGCAGCTTCAAATCGTTTCGATGGGAATAGGTTATTGCTCGCCCCCATCGAATAGCACATCGAGTAATCAGAATACTTGCCCGAGTTCATTACGAGCGCAGTGCTTTCCGCCTCCAAATCCGAAAAGCCTCTCCTTAATTCCTTTCTCGCCGGCTTCAGCGCCTGCTTTTCTTGCGCCGAGCCGTTCTTGAAAAAATTCATGGTCGCATCGAGGTAATTTTCATGTAGCGAAGCGGATATCGGGTGCTCGGTCACATAAATAAATCCCCTTTCGATCAACTGCCGTCGCAGCGGCCCCAAGCGTGAACCGGAAATAACTTCCGAAAACATGAAAGTTGCGTTATCGATCTCGGTCATTGGTTCAGCCCTATAAGCGCGATCAATGATAGGATGCAAGTTTAGAAAAGCTGCGGCTCTAAGGACCCGAGTTGTAGAGCGCAAGCATGCGGACATCGACCGAGGACCTAAGATGTCCCTGATCTTGACTCAGTGGGTCAAAAAATGCCGTGTGAGGGCAAACACCCGATACATCGAGCAGGTCAAACTCTGCGCTGCCTACTAAGTCTTGTTTCCTTGCGTCGCGGCCTTCCGGACCTAGCGCAAGGCTGATGCTGGCGCTGTCGTGACACTTGAAGACAATGGCTTCGTCCGGCGTCAGATGTCTCCAATAGTACCAGCGATGATTTGGATGATGCTTGAGAGAATAGCCTTCTCGATCCTGTACCCAGAGTTCGTGCATCCATTCAGGAAGCAGGCGTCGCGTCGAGATCAAATCCCGCTCAGGATTCAAAGTCTGGTAGTCGCACAGCGCCAGCGGGTAGTTTCGGACCGGGATGACCAGCGGCCGCCAAACATTCAGTATTTGAAATCGCCGAAGCTTTGCGTCGAACCCTACGTGATGCTTGAGCCGCGCCAGAGCGCTTCTCGGATTTTGATCGACATGCACGCGCATATAGGGAGCTACGAAGGGACTGCCGTTCGGCTTGGCTGGGGATTCGGTATCCTTGTGTCGTATGACTGTGTCGAACAGCACAACCTCGTCGGCTCCGAGTACAGCCTTGAGGTAAGACGTCGTCTCGTCACAATATGCGTTGATGGCTTCGGGATCCGAGTCTGAGAGGTCGGCTTGGTTGACGCCGGTTGGAAAATCGAGTTTCTCAAATCCCCACACATCCAGCGTTGGCCTTAGAGCCACGCTCCTCAGATCCGTTACGTCGACATCAATGCCGGTCGTCAGAAAGTTGCTTGTTACGTTCGGCGGATCTGAAACGGCGTCATAGTGCCAATTGTCCTCACGTCCTCCGGGAGTGAGCGGTGCCGAATAGTACAAAGTTCCGCAAGCCATTTCCATCGCGCCTCTCCCCGACAGTGTACGCTCGCCAATAAACTCGATGGCACCAGACCAAGGATGACCTTTAGCTATCCGGCTTCTTTTGTGCCTCTTGGCGGCATACCTGCGGTCCCAGACGCCGGAGTTTCACAAGCTACAGCGGATTGAACCGATCATTAAGGCAGCTCCGCCGTCTGCTAAGCGTCGCTCCATACGCCTCCCGAATGAGCCTGTGCAATCAAGTCTCCCTCTTCCATGTCATCGCAAGTTTCGACTTCGATCGAGGCGGCGCCTTCCCGCACGGCGAGATCCAACGCCCTATTTGCTTTGACAACATGATTTAGAATCTCCGAGCAAATCGCTTTCCGTCGATCGTCGGAGGTTCCAGGAGCGACAACGAATTCGATCTTTGATCGCAAACGAGGTCCCTCTTTGGACCACCGCGTTCGATACTTTGGATGGCCGATCGCATAGGGGTCGCGTATCTGACCTACTCCAACAAATCGTGGCGTGCGCTGGATCTCGGGGATTTCGTCGACCGCTTCAAGCACGGATGCCGGAGTCATAAGCCATCGGTCGGTGCCAGGGTCCGGCACGCCGTAGCGTGCTCTCCCAAGAGGCTTGATCGCTGTTGTCCCCGGGCGGCACGATAGCTCCGTCGTCGTTTCCACGAGGTCTCCGGTCAAATACCTGACAAGTGGCTGGGCCTGCTGAAATGGATACAGCGCTGTAAGCGCCAGAAGTCCCGCGCCTGAGGACATTGTCTCACCGCTATGTGCGCCCACGACTTCGGGGATGACAAATGGTTCGAAATGATACCAACCGCAGTGCAAGCACTGGCTGGCTCCGCCGAACACCTCGCTGACACCGAAACGATCGATGACGGGAGCTTCCCAGGTGTCCTGAAGACGACGGCGCCAGGCGTAAGTGAGGTACTGCGAGTAAGACACGACCACCCGCAGCTCAGGCCCTGAAAAGCCACCCGGAAACTTGCTGATTGTGTCCAGTGTGAAGGCGCGCAGACATCGTTCGAGCCCCAACAGGATGGAGCAGCGCTCTTCCACGTTAGCGTCGTTGTGACTGCATATCAGCGTGTTTCTTGCGTAATCAAAACTGCCGGCGTCATACACGCTTACTTTGTGGTAATGAATAAGTGCCGGTACGCCGATGAGATGGCCGTGATAGGGATTCTTGAACTCCAGTCCTCGCAACAGCCGCGTAACTGGGCGCTCTTTCAATTGCCGGCCGAAGAATTCCCTTATGAACTTTTGCTCGCGATTGCTCCTGACCGTTGTCAGAGGGTTTCCCGTCGTCCCTGTCGTAAACACGTCGTCGCAAATGACGCCAGCACGAACTTGAGCGCCCGCTCCCGCAGCTCGAATGTGCTCTTTGCCGACTGTAGGCAGCTTCGAGAGATTGTAGCGATTGATATCGCCAACGTCACAGCCGGCCCAGTGCTCGCGGTAGAAACTCGTTTGAAGTGCGTTTGCAATAGTTTCAGGCAGCAGTTCGTCTTGAAATTCCTGCAGGGCCTGGATCGATTCCCGCTGCGAGATGCTGGGCGCGTCAACTTCGAGGCGCATATGCGGGGTCACTTTCTCTCTGGGCTCATACTTCTCTGTGGCTTATGCGGACATTTGACTCTTCTCATTTTTGCGGGGCAAAACGAGGTATGCGCGTGTAGATAGTCGACGCAGTCAAAGCCGCATTACATATTTCCGTCGTTTTGAAAGAATTAGCTACCGGTCGGCGATGGACCAAGTACATGTCATGATGCGGGGCCCGTCTCTAAGACGGCCGTTGCGCCAATAGCAGCGAAGCGCCCCCGCAAGATCGCCTATCAATTTGAAGGGGCGTCGCCTAGCATCTACGGTTCATCGATTCCAGACGTCTTGATATGAGTTCCATTCTCGCCTGCGAGAATCGAACGAGCGATATTTAGCTTCTGAGTAATTTTCTCAGCTGGCAATTTTGCCGCATGCATGGCGATGGCTTGCTCCGTCGCGGACTGGACCGTTCGCCAATCGTTTTCAACCGCCTTTTGGTAAGTCCGGGTCAGTCGATCGATATCCGACTTCATCTGACTCTCCTTTGTATCTTTCTAACTGCAGGTAGAAAGTATCTCATATTGACACCTTTCGCTGCGAGATGCAAGTTTCTTACAAAACACGCAGCAATAGCGAGCATATGGCTTGCGCTGCGAGAAGTTCCGCACGTCTGACGGCCAGGCCCTACCAGATGGAGTACGTCGTCCAAACGCTCCGACTTGCGTCGCATTGCCCTCAACTCGCGCAAGAATCGTTTTCGGAAGACCATGGATGTTCTGAGAAGAAAGACAACCCGCCATGGACACAGCAGTATTGCGGCCGCCGTGGTCCGCCTACAGCAGAACAACTGCTGGACGGTCAATGCATTGCAGGCAACTTGGGACGAGGCCCGCCCTCTCAACGTGTAGCGGCGCACGGCGAAGCCGCCGCGCCGGCGTCGAGGGCCCGGCGACAATGTCGGCTCGGCTCCGTCGGTGCACGCGATCTGCAAAAGCCGAATTCTGCCGCCCCATCGTGGGTCGGTGTTTCACATGCGTGAAGCTCAGCGCGAATTCCTGTTGCCGATCGACCGTGAGCGCTCGGCGTTTTTTCCTTCCCTTGTTGTCTGGAAACCACGCGCGAGTTCTTGGGGCCCGGCGCCCAGAGGCGCACTCGCGCAGCCTACGCGACGTTGTTGAGAGAATTAATTAGCGGCGATGGATTTTGGATGACCTAGCAAGGCGCATTCCACAGGGAATCGAACGCTGTCGAAGCTATTGTCGTCAAGGAGAGTGGTCGATGCTCGTTACGGCGCGGATGGACCCACAAGACTATTGGTTGACGATCCTCAATAACTGCGCTGATCGCCGGTGCGACTTCGCGAGCCTTCTGCGGGACGCGTTTCGACACCGTGTGCAGTTTCGCGATGGTCCAGGGCGCTTCGGTTCGCGCTGTTGTCGCGATATCCCGTTTAGCGCAATTCAGCCGGTTGCGGGTGAGCGCGGATCGGTTGATCGCGCAAAAGCCGAAATTGTGACGGCGTTCCATCTGCTTCTGGATGCATATGGTTTCGGAGCAGCGACGGCGATCGCCGTCGTCGATGCGACCAACTCGGCAAGCCTCACAGATGCGCAGGTGCATCCCACGGTCATCGAGCATTCCGAATTTTCGTCGAAGTGGAGCGGGCAAGCGGTTGCGGACATTTGCCGCAGACTGGCCGATTACGATTGCGCTCCGGCGTCGCAGGGCATTTTAGGGCAAGGCCTGTTCGACCTGACAATCGTCTTTACCCGAGACGATTTGCGCGAGACGCCCTATTCAGGCCCCGTCAACGCACTCTTCCAGTTTGATGCCGCTTCCGGCCTCATCGGTGGCCGGATCGTTTACTCGGAGACGCTGGTCGAGCCGGCGACTGTCGAGGGGCTAATCGGGCTGCTCGAGGTCCTTCTTCGCCAAATCAGGGCGGAGCCCGACAAAACCATCGGTGAATTCCTCCTGGTGTCCGACGCGGAACGGCGGTTGCTCGATCAATTCAACGCGACCGACGGCGATTTTCAGGACGCGTTGCGGGTCGAAGACCTTTTTGAGGCCGCGGTCCGACGCACGCCGGCCGCGAGGGCTCTTTGCACTGACGAACTGGTTCTCACCTACGATCAGCTCAACAAGCGGGCCAACCGCTTCGCGCGTTGGCTCACTTCGGAGGCGCTGGGAGTCGAGGCGGGCCAATTCGTTGGCTTGCTCCTCGAGAGGAGTCACCTTCCTGTCGTCGCGACGATTGCCCTCTGGAAGGCAGGAGCGACCTGCGTGCCCATCGATCCTGCGCAACCGGTCGAGCGCGTTGCAGCAATCCTTCGAGAGACCGGCACATCGATGTTGATCGCGAACGAGCGCCATGCCAATGCGCTGCGAGCGGCCTTTGCGCAACGTGGAATCACGGTCAGCGTCGTCGCCGCCGAAGCAATTTCGGAAACTGCCGCCGACTGTTCCGGGGAGGATCTGGGGCTTCCCCTCGACAATGTCCAAGCTGCCTACGTGATGTACACGTCGGGGACAACGGGTGAGCCCAAATGCGTTGCAAAGCCGCACATCAGCGTCGTCAACAGCATCACGGACCTTTCCGAGCGTTATGGCCTGATTGCCGCGCCTGGCGAGGAGCGCGTCTTGCTGTTTTCCGGCTGCGGCTTCGAGCCCTTCATGCGTCAATTGCTCCTGGCGTTGATCAACTCGCAGATTCTGGTCGTTGTTGCCGACGACATCCGTCTCGATCCACATCGCTTGCCCGACTTTCTCGCCCGCCACGCTGTCACCCATCTGAACGGCACCGGCTCCGTAATCCGAAATTTCGACCTCACCCGCTGTCCGACGCTGAGGCGGATCGCGCTGGTGGGAGAGGAGCTCACGACCGCGGGCCTGCGCGAGCTGCGGCAGGTCTTCCGGGGTCAGGTGATCAACGAGTACGCCTTCACCGAAGCGACATTCGTCACGGCCATAAAGCTGTTCGCCCCCGACGTGATCAATCGGGACGATCGGAGTATCGGCCGTCCATTGCGCAACGTCAGATGGTACGTCCTGGACAAATACCGGCGGCAGTTGCCGATCGGGGCCGTTGGCGAACTTCACGTAGGCGGCCGCAGCATCGCCGACGGGTATCTCAACAACGATGGGCTTTCAGCAGAACGGTTTCACGAAGATCCCGCAGTGAAAACACGACCGGCGCCGAGGGTCGGGAACGGCTTGATTTACGCGACCGGCGATATCGCCCGCGTGCTCCCGAACGGCGAAGTCGAGTTTCTTGGCAGGCGTGATTTCCAGTTGAAGATAAACGGGGTGCGAATCGAGCCGGGTGAGATAGAATCGCACGTGGCGGAGTTTCCGGGGATTCGTAAATGCGTCGTTTTGCCCAGAGATTGGCCAATCGTTTCCGGTCGTAGCAGTCTTGTCGGCTTTTATACGACCACACCTGGAGCGGACGTCGAGGAGGCAAGTCTGATCTCCTTCCTTGAGACGCGGCTGGTCCCGGTGATGATTCCGTCGCGGATGCTGAAGCTCGACGCCTTTCCGGTGACGCCGATCGGCAAGGTCGATTGGCGCTCGCTGCTGGCGATGGCTCAGGGTCGTTCAACGACATCGGACGTCACGCCGGCGCCGCCCCCAGTGGCCGGTTCAACGGCGCGCATTCTGCGCGACATATGGGCCGAAGTCCTCGCCGTCGCACCGGCAGAAATCAGTGAAACGGCTGAATTCTTCCGACTTGGGGGCGACAGTATCTCGACGATCAAGCTTGTCGCTCGCATCCGCGAACGTCTACAACGCCTAATCCGTGTGGATGACGTCGCCGCCCACGCCTCGTTCGACGCCTTCGTCGCCTTTGTGGACGGTCAACCAGTGGAATTGATCCCAGCCAAGGCGGACTCGTCGCCTGCCACCCGGCAGGCGATGGAGCGACCTACCTACGGATTGCAGCAGGGTCTTCTCTATCGCGCCCTCAACACCCCATCCGGCGACGACATATACGTTCTGCAGACGGTGCATTTCTATGGCAGGGCGGTCCGGCCGGATTTGATGGAACTGGCCTGGCGGCGCGCCTATGCCCGGTTTCCGGCTCTGCGACTGCGCTTTCCTGTCCGCGAGCTTCCAGTTCAGCGCCTCGACCTTCAACCCGCGCCTATGGATTGGAGCGTGGTTGATTTCACCGGTTCCGCATCCCCTGCCCATACGGAACCTGAGTTCGATGCGTTCTGCGAACGGCAACGCCGCGACCCGTTCGACCTCGAAGGTGGCCCGCTGTTCCGTCTGCGCTTCGTCCATCAGGACGCATCCCGCGCGGCTCTCATATTCACCTGCCATCATATTTTGCTCGACGGCTGGAGCCTTTCGGTTCTGCACGAGGCGGTCCACCGCTCCTATCTTGCTTTGCTCGACGGCAAGTTGGTTGATGAGCCCCCGGACGATGCGTTCTTCGCGGCGCAGGTCCATTGGGATGAGCGCCACGGTGACAACGTAGATTATTGGACTCGTGAGGTCGAACGGATCGAACAGTCCTGCGACCTGCGCGGTTTGCTGAAACTCGATCAGCGCGAAAAGATCGACGTTCGCGGCTACAATCGGATCTGCAATCACCAGATGCGCCGGTTGACGGTCGCCGCGGATACTTACGCCGCACTGCGCGCAAGTTGCGCGAACCACGGCTTGACGATCCATTCCGCGCTGCAATTTGCTTTTCACACTGCCCTTGGCGCCTTCGGGGGAGGCAGTCAAACGGTCATCGGAACTATAGTCTCCGGTCGCGCGATTCCCGTGCCTGGCATCGAAACGGCGGTCGGGTTGTTCATAAATACCCTGCCGATCATCGTCGAGCACGGTCCCACGAGGGCTGCCTGGACGGTCGCCCAGGCGATGGCCGAGATCCAACGTTCGACGACGGCCCTCAACGCGTTCAGCACTGTCAATCTCGCGGAAATCGCAACGCCTGGACCGAAGGGACGCCTTTTCGACGCACTGTTGATGTTCGAAAACTATCCCATGACCGCGGGCGATCGACACCATCAGGACGTGCTCGCCTTCGAGCGACGTCGCGATGTCAACAAGGTCGATCATCCGCTGCAAATCGTCGGCCGCGAGGCGAACGAAACGTTGGAGATTGATCTCTGGCATGCAGGAGAATTGTTCGACGAGGCGATGATTGCGATCTTCCTTCAAACCGTTTCGGTTATTTTCGACCAAATCGCGCGCGATGCGACCCAAACGCTAAGCGAATTGAGTCTGGTTGATCGTGCTGCGCTGGCGATTTTCGATTGCTGGAACGCGACCGAAAGAGACTTTTCCCGGCAGTCGACACTTATCGACGTGTTCGAACAGGTCGCGGCCAGATGGCCACACGAGCGGGCGCTGGTGTTTCGGCAGGTCCAGCTCAGCTATGCGGAGACCGATGAACTCTCTAATCGTCTCGCTCAGCTGATTGCGTTGCGGATAGCGCCGAAGACAGACGATCTCATCGCGATCGTAATGGACAAGAGCGAATGGATGATCGCAAGCCTTCTCGCAGTCTGGAAGGCCGGTGCGGCCTACGTGCCGATCGACCCGAGTTATCCTCCAACCCGTATTGCCTACATTCTCGATGACACGTCGACGCGACTGGTGCTCGCTGACCCTGCCTATCGAGAGCGGCTCGCGACAATCGTGCGGAATCGGGAAGCCCGGGCGGCGGTCGATATTCTCGTGCCACAGGAGGAAGCGCTTCAGCACTTGCCGAACCGGCCGCCGCATCGAACGGCCGGAAGCGACGATTTGGCCTACGCGATCTACACATCCGGCACGACCGGCCAGCCAAAAGCAGTGCTGGTCGAACATCGCGGTGTCGTTAATCTGCGGGAGTCACTGGCGCAGACGTTCGCGCTCGATCGCAGCCGGGGTCCGCAGACGTTTCTGTCATTTTCCAACATTGTATTCGACCACTTTGTGGAGCAGATGACCGACGCCCTGCTCAATGGCCAGACACTGGTGGTCCTGGACGACGATCTGCGCACCGACAATGAGGCGCTGCGGCGCTGCATTCGCACGAATGGCGTGACCTACCTGTCGGGCACGCCCTCGGTGCTTTCGACCTACGATCTGTTTGATTGTCCAAGCCTGCGTATCGTCGATGCGATCGGCGAGGATCTCACCCGCCCGGCGTTCGACTCGATCCGTCGATGGTTCGACGGCGTCATTGTCAATGGCTACGGTCCGACCGAAATCTCCATCACCTCCCATAAACGACCCTATGCTCGCTCTGAGCCGCGACGGGACAAGAGCATCGGCTTGCCCGTCGCCAACACGCGCAGCTACCTGCTCGACGACATGATGCGGCGCATCCCGATCGGCGGCATCGGCGAGCTGTACATTGGCGGCGTCGGCGTCACGCGCGGCTATCTGAATCGTGCGGGCCTGACGTCCGAACGCTTCGTCCCCGATCCCTTTGTCCGCCCTGACCCAGACGGCGCGCGACCGCGTCTCTACCGGACGGGAGACCTCTGTCGCTGGCTGCCGAATGGAGAAATTGAATATTTTGGCCGCGCCGACGGGCAAGTGAAGATCAACGGCCAAAGAATTGAGCTCGGGGAGGTCGAAAGCGAGCTGCTGTCGTATCCCGGCGTCGAGCGTGCTGTCGTCATCGCGCGCGAGCAAGGCGCCGGCCGCAAGTACCTCGCTGCCTTCTATCTTGCCGCCGCAGACATCCCAGAGAGGGAAATGACTGCTTGGCTGCGCGATCGCCTGCCGGCTGCATTGATACCGGGTTCCGTCACGCGGATCGCCCAGGTGCCAGTCACCCCGAGCGGCAAGCTGAATGTCGCAGCGCTTCCCAACGACGCCGTCAGCGGCGACGCCTCACAGGCGCGACCGAAAACGCCGCTTGAAAGGGCGCTTCGCGGGATATGGTCGGAAGTCCTCGCCGTTACGCAAGATAGGATTGGAATAGACGACAATTTCTTCGCTCTCGGAGGCGACAGCCTGGCAGCGATCAGGCTGACCACAAGGGTCACGTCGGAACTCGCCCTTCGACTGACGCTTCCCGAAGTGTTCGATCACGTTACAATCGAGGCTCAAGCTCGGCGACTTGAAGCCAGTGAAAGCGGCGCACAACCGAGCCTTGCATCTCATAAGCTGCCCAGGGCCGGGAATGCGCCGATCACCTCCGCTCAAGAGCGACTGCTCTTCATCGACGAATTGCTCGGCGGAACCTCTGCATACAATATCCCGCTGGTTCTTGCCGTGGATATCGGGCGTGTGAGCGCGGAGACCGTGAAGACGGCGCTGCGGTTCCTGGTTCGGCGGCATGCCTCGCTGCGCACGCTCATCAGCGGTGGCAGCGACGGCGCCCGTTTCTTGAGCGTCCTCGACCCTGCTGCGGTGCTCGCCATGCTGAGCCTGACCGTCAAACGGCTGGCAAATCGGCGGGAAATGGACAGCGAACTCCTCGCGAACGCAGAGCATATCTTCAGGCTCGACCGGGAGTTGCCCCTCCGCATCGCCCTTATGGCGCACAACGAGGACCCGGCGAGACTTTATGTCGGCCTCGTGTTTCATCATAGCTGCTTCGACGGCCGATCGATGGAAATCTTCCGGGGCGAATTCGCCCGGCTTGTCGGTCAGGGAAACTCAGCGCTTTCGGCCGCTGGCGCGGCGACCTATGCGGACTACGCCGTCTGGCAACGTGACGAACGAACCGAAGTCGTGTTCGCGCTGGAGGATGAATTCTGGCGCGAGCGCCTGAGCGGCGCGCCGGCTCTTGATCTTCCGCTCGACAAGCCGCGCCCGGCAATTTTCGACCATCGGGGCTTCGAGACCCTGTTCTCAATCGACAGCAAGACGCGCGATGGCCTGAAGGGGTTGGCGCGCTCTTGTGGCGTGAGTTTCTATACCGTGCTGCTCGCAACCTCTGCGCTACTCTTGGAAAGCTATAGCGGCCAAGCCGAATTTACCGTCGGCACGCCCACGAATAATCGCCTCGATCGTCGTTTCGAAGATGTTATCGGCTTGTTCGCCAACCTCGTTGTCATCCAAATCAGGGTGGACCGCAACCTGACTATCGCGCGCTACCTTCGAACTGTCAGCGACCGCGTCAACGAGGCATTGCGTCACCAACATGTGCCGTTCGACCGTGTAGTAAAGGCGCTGGGCGTTGCGCCGGACAATAGCCGTCATCCGCTCTTCCAGGCGCTCGTCACCCTATTGCCGCCAGGGGTGGAAGGCGAGACCAGCGCGGCCACAGTGACGGACTACTCGGTCGAGACGAAAGGCCAGACGAGCGCAAAGTTTGATCTGGCCCTGACCTTTGCAGAGACTGAAGATGGCATAAAGGGAAACGTGACGGTTCCATGTGCGCTATTTGAACCGGAAAGTGCCGCCGGCTTTGCACGGACGTTTTCTGTGATCGCCAGCGAGATCGTGCGGCTGTCGGCGGCGGCGGAAACCGAAACACTAGGTGCGGTGCGCAGTACCGACGATAGCGACAGCGATGCGTCGGGGGTCGAGCGCCTCTCGGCTGTGGCCGAAGCCGACGCGCCGGCGCTGAAGACAACAGCCGTCTTGTCCCTTGCGCATTTGTTCGAAAATGTTGCGGCGCTGCATGGTACGGACTTGGCGCTCGTCTGCGGCGACCGTCGGCTCAGCTATAACGCCTTGAATCTCGCGGCCAATCGCTTGGCCGCCCGCCTGATCGCCGGAGGCGCAACACCCGGCGAGCGCAGCGCGATCGTCCTGGACATCGGCGAGCACGCCATTCTCGCAATTCTAGCCGTTTGGAAGGCTGGCTGCGCCTATATTCCGCTCGATCCAAGCTATCCGAGCGAGCGGCTTGCCTTCGTTCTCGGTGATGCCGACGTTCGCCTTGTTCTGACAGACCGCGCCAATTACGAACGCGTGCTCTCGCTCACACAAGGGCAAATTCTCGTTGTCGACGAAGTCTCGACGGCGAGCGCCGAGTCGAGCGGCAATCTCGGCCTCGATCGTCGTCGGGACAGCGAGGCCTACGTCATCTATACTTCCGGCACGTCGGGCAAGCCGAAGGGCGTCGTCGTCAATGATGGCAATGTACTCAGCTTCCATGACGGGCTTGCCGAGCGCATATTCGGTAGCGCGGCGGCAAAACGCCAAACTGTGCTTCTGACCTCGAACATCGTCTTCGATTTTTCGATCGAGCAGATTTGCCTGTCCCTCTTGAGCGGTCACAGCCTGCTCGTGGATCCCACGCAGGTGCTCGACGACGACACCTACGCTCGTCTGAATGCCAATGGCCTTACATATCTTAGCGGGACGCCCACGCAAATCGGCCGCTTCGACCTTACCCGGCTGACCTCTCTCGAAACGGTGCTGATCGCCGGGGAGTCCGTGGGGCCTCATCATGTCTCGCGAATTCGCGCAACTTTCGCGGGCCGTTTGTTGACTGCATATGGGACGACGGAGACGACGGTTTACAACACGCTCCGAGAGTTCAAGCCAGACGACGGCTTCGCCAACGATCTTGGCTCGCCGCTGCCAAACACATGTCTGGCCATCCTCGACGCCTCATTGCGACCAGCGCCGGGGGGCGCGCGCGGCCAGTTGTTCATTGCCGGCCCCTGTGTGAGCGCTGGTTATCTCAACCGTCCCGACCTCAACGTAAGTCGGTTTGGACAAATCCCAGAATGCTTCGAAGCGACAACCTTTGGCGCCGACAAGCGAGTTTTTGCGACTGGCGACATCGTCCGTCGTCATCCTCGCGGATATCTGGAGTTTCACGGCCGAAACGACACGCAAGTCAAGATCAACGGCTTTCGCGTTGATCTAGCCGAGATCGAGGCGGTCCTGGGTTCGTGCCCGGTCGTCAAACAATGTGCGGTCATCATGCGCTCATCGGCGAGCGGGCGTCAGGAAATCATCGCCTATTACGTTGCCGAAAAGGCGGCCAATTCGAATTTTGGTGACGCGCAACTGCAAACGGAAACGCCAACCTATGTTGCAGAATATCTTCTGCGCTTTCTGCCGCGGCCGATGGTGCCAAGTCATATCCTCACCGTATCGGACCGCCTTCCGACCACCGTCAACGGAAAGCTCGATGTCGCGGCGCTCCCGACGCCTCACGCTCGCCGACCGGCTGAACGCTACTCGGCACCCCGAACTCGACGCGAGAGCGAGATTTGCGAGGCGTTTTCAGACGCACTCGGAGTGGAGCAGGTCGGAATCGACGACGATTTCTTCCGATCCGGCGGGGACAGTATCGCAGCGCTCCATCTTGCGACCCGCCTGCGTCCAATTCTTGGTTCCGAAGTCAACGTGCGTTGGCTGTTCGATCATCCAACCGTGAGGCGGCTGGTGGTCTTTGCGGATCAATGCGCCGGGGCACACGCGGGCGAATTGTCGGAACACGCCGAGCTCTTGAATTTCTCATCCAAGAAGCCGATCCCCGCCACTCCGATCCAGAATTGGTTCTTTGCAAAGAAGCTTTCGCAGCCGGCATTTTGGAACCAGGAATTTGCATTCCGGACTGGCAGGCTCGAGATAGGCCGGCTTGTCGCCGCTGTTAGGCGACTAGCCGAGCTTCACAAGGCATTTTCCCTTTGCTTCGAAACGGATGCGCTGGGCGAATCCGGCGAGGCAATGACGATGACGCAGCGCTCGAACGGTCGGTCATCCATCGCGTTTCATCAGGCCGATATCGGCGCGATGGAGTCTGAGGATCTGCGCCGCCTCCTCGACGGCTGGCAAAGCGGTTTCGACCTATCGAAAGGCGAGCTCGCCGCCGTCGCTTACCTGCACGGTTATGCGGACGGATCGGCCCGCATCTGGTTTGCAGCGCATCATTTGATCGTTGATCGGGTCAGTTGGACGATCATTCTTCGTGACCTCGAAATCCTGTACAATGGTGGTGAGGTCGCCTCTGAAGACGTCGACTATGGGCAGTGGGCAAGGGCGCTCAGACTGTACGAGCTCGCGCCGGATGAAGTCGCGTTGTGGCGACAAGTTGCCGAAGACGTTGCCAACGACATGCAATCACGGGCCGCGTCGCCGGGGCAGATTGCACCCGTCGAGCGGCGTCTCAGCATTTCGTCCAAACAGACCGCGCGACTTCGATCGCTGGCCGGTGGCGGCGGCGCGCTCGACATGCGCGACCTGCTCATGGCGGCCCTGGGACATGCCGCTCAGGAGCTTGTCGGCGTACCGTCCCGTTACATAACCCTCGAGAACCATGGCCGGGAGGCCTTCGACCCTCGCTGGCGGCTTGAGCGTACGGTGGGTTGGTTCACCACTCTGCATCCGGTTCGCGTTGAAATCGCCGACAATCCGATGGAAACGGCGCAGCGCGTGAAGGCTTGGCGTGACCGCGTTCCATACAATGGCCTTGGCTACGGAATAAGCCGCGGAACGCTCGGGAGCGCAGAGGCCCCCCTACCGCCGATCAGCTTCAACTATCTCGGCCGTATCGCTCTCGCGAATAGCAAGCCGTCAAGGCGCCGCGACGCGGACCGATGGCAGCTCGACGTGCAGATGTTCGGACTGCGGAAGTCCGCCGCGGATCTCGGCATGAGCCAGGGCGCGCTTGACGTGACCGCGTGGCTCGCCGAAGACGAACTCATCCTCGTGATGGACAGCGGTCTCGCGCCGGCGGCGACCGAGCAGTTCGGCGACCGATTGATCGAAGTTATCGGGGATCTCTGCGCGAGATCGGCCGTGTCTGGAACAGCGCAGGCCGAAGAGCAGTCCGGTGTCGTAAGCCGGCACGGCCGTCTGTGGGACTTTGAGTCGAATGTCATGATCAGGAGATCTCCGGGCGCGCCGGATATTTTCCTGCTTCCTCCCGGCGAGGGCGGTGCCGAAAGTTATCTGGGCAATCTGTCCCGGAGCCTCGATACGGTCAATCAGGTCCTTTTCAACAACGTCCACCAGCATTGTCGCCTTGATTCCTTCGAGCAGATCGCTGCCTACTATGTGTCGAAGATCCGCGAGATGCGATCGCCAAAGCCCTACAATCTGCTCGGCTGGAGTTTCGGTGGCGTGGTTGCGCTCGAGGCGGCGCGTCAATTGGCGCGCGGAGGGGACAAGACAAGCAATCTGATCCTCATAGATCCGTTCTGGCGCGTGGACGAGGCCGCGCTGCGCCTCGCGCCGGCGGACATCAGCGCCGTGATCGACCCGATAAATCTTAGGTACGCGCCGCGCCGTGAGGACTTCGCGCCGCTTCTGCCTTCCATCGGGCGCATAACCTTGTTCAAGGCGAACGTTTACAATGAGGAGACGCGCGAAATCGAGCGGCGACGTCTCTTCGAGTATTATGCGCGGTCATCGCACAATCACTTGGACGCTTTGGTTCCTGCGGAGGCTATCAATGTGCGCTCGCTCGGAAGTTGTGACCATTTCTCCTGGGTGCGGGATGCGGCGGTGGTCGCCGAAATGGCCCGCCACGTTACCGACCTTCTGGGTTCGAAAGCAGAAGCTCTCGACAAGGCAGGACTACGATGAATAGGCAGCTCAACGTACCTCGCATCGATATCGGCGCGCTCAGAGACGGTGACCCTTGCGAAAAGCTTGCTCTGGCGCGCGAGCTTGACGAGATCTGTCGCGGAGCGGGATTTTTCTACGTCTCCGGGCACGGGATCGACGTCAGGCAGCTTGCCGAGATGACGGCGATCATGCATCGAACGATTCCCGCGCAGGAAAAATTCGATCTCGCCATCAAGGCTTACAATCCAACGAACAGCCGCTCCCGCGCTGGATTCTATCTGGCGATTGAAGGCAAGAAGGCTCCAGAGTCCTTCTGCTATCTGAATCCAAATTTCGACGCCGACCATCCACGGATCGCGGCGAAGGCGCCGATGCACGAGGTCAATGTGTGGCCGCGACCTCGCGACGGAGTGGATTGGCGCAGCTTTTTCGAAAGCTACTACTGGCAGATCTTCGACCTATCGCAGACGATCCTGCGAGGTTTCGCGCTGGCGCTCGGAGAATCGGAGGATTTCTTCGCCCGCTATTTCAGACGCGAGGATACGCTTTCGGCGGTGTCGCTCATACGGTATCCTTATCTTGTGAATTATCCGCCGCTGCAAACAGCCCCCGACGGCACCGTCCTGAGCTTCGGCGACCATCTCGACGTGTCGTTGATTACGGTCCTCTTCCAGACGCCTATACCTAATCTCCAGGTGGAATCAGCGGGCGGGTATCTGGACGTGCCCGTTTCTGGGACGGACTTCCTCGTCAATTGTGGAACCTACATGGCGCATTTGACCAACGGACTCTATCCGGCTCGTCGACATCGCGTGGTTTTCATCAACAAGGAGCGGCTGTCGCTGCCGTTCTTCGTCAACCTCGGAGACGACGATGCGCCCACGCTGGACAGGCCCGGCGGGCCGCATACCCGGCATGGCTTGGCCTACGGACACTATCTGCGGCATGGGCTCGGCGACCTGATCGTCAAGAACGGCCAGACCTGAAGCCAGAACGTTCTGCGAGGCGGAGATGCAGCAGGGGCACGCATCCACGAATGGCGGATCGATAGCGGGCTGGGGTCTGATTGTTCGGCAAGGCGACGGAAGCGGGCTTCCTGGGGCTTTCGTAAGCCGCGCCTGATTTATGGTCGATTTCGGATGGATGCGCGGCAGATACTCCTGGACCCCGATGTGGCATATCTGAACTCCGGCGCCTTCGGTCCGCCGACCCGCCGCGCTTATGCCTGCGTGACGCAACTCAGACGGCAATTGGCCGAGAATCCAGCCGAATTTCTGTTGAGGCAGGCGCCGTCGCTGCTCTGGCGAGCCCGCGAGCGCCTTGCGGCGTTCCTGAGCGGCGAACCGCGGCGCTTGCTGTTTACGACCAATGTCACGGAAGCGGCGACCCTCGTCGCCAGGTCGCTCCGGTTCGCCGGGGAGGGCGAGATTCTGCTATCCGATCAAGAGTACCAAACAATGCGCTGGTGCTGGGAACAAGTTGCGGCTCGCCACGGTCTGACGATCAACGTCTTTCGTGTGCCGCGGCATCCGAGCAGCGCAGCAGACATCGTCAGCGCCGCCGTGGAGGCCATGACAAGCCGGACCCGCGTCATCTTTCTGAGCCATATCGTCTCTACGAGCGGCTTGATCCTGCCCGTCGCGGACATTTGCCGGATCGCGCGCCGGAAGGGAATCATTTCCGTGGTCGACGGCGCCCATGCGCCCGGGCAGATTCCGGTCGATCTGAAAACCTTGCCATGCGACGCTTATCTCGGCTCAGGCCACAAGTGGCTGCTGGCCCCGGTCGGCACAGGCTTTGTCTATTTCGGTGCTGACATCATCGACACGGTCGAGCCGTTGCTGGTCAGTTGGGGCTACAAGATGGACGTGTCCGGCGAAGACCGCGATCGGCCTGACCGTTTCGGCACGACTCCGCATTTGCGCCGCCTCGAATGTCAGGGCACACGCGACTTTTGCCCCTGGCTCGCCGTCCCCGACGCAATCGATGCCCTGGAGGCCTTGCCGACGGGACACCGTCTGGACAGAATGCGGGAACTCGCCGCCTACACGCGGCGCATTTTACAGGACCGTTCCGGGCTGGAGTGCATCACGCCGCAGGAGGGCCAACTCAGTGCTGCGATGACTACCTTTGCATTGCTTCGCTTTGACGACACTTCTTTGCTGCAGAATTGGCTTTGGCGGCAACACAAGATAGAAGTCGCCGTTATGACGCACGCGAGCGAGCCAATATTGCGGGTCTCGACACACGTTTTCAATTTGGAAGCGGAGATCGACCGTCTCGCCGAGGCCCTCCGCTTATTTCCCGGGCGCTTGTAGAGAATGGCTTTGTGAAACCGCCTGCAGGTCCGGGATACCGGCAGGGAAAAGGAAAGGAGAAGCGCCAGAGTTGGGATGCGGTGCGCCGTCATTTTGGCTCCGCTCGAACGTGAGCGACGCGAGCGAAACGATTGCCGTCCGTGCCGTCTCGCTCGACGGCGTCGCGGACGGGGAGTGGCTCGCGCTCGTTGAATTGCTTGACGCCGACGAGCGAGAGCGTGCGTCCGGCTTTGTCTTCGACAGGCATCGGCGGCAATTTGTCGTGGCGCACGCCATCAAGCGGCTGATGATCTGCTCAGTCACGGGCGTGCCTCCGTCCTCGCTGCGATTTGGCAAGACGGCCGCAGGCAAGCCGTGGCTCATGCCGGCGGGTAGGCCGTACTTCAGTATCTCGCACTGCGACGCGATGGTCGCGTGCGCGCTCTCGTCGACTCTCGAGATCGGAATTGACGTGGAGCCGCTGGACAGGACAGCTCCACTGGAACTCGCCGACTTCTACTGCTCGCCGGGCGAGCGGCGCTGGCTCGCCGACCTCACCCCCGCTGATCGGTCGCACGGCTTTATGAAGATGTGGACGTTGAAGGAAGCGGTGCTGAAAGCCGCCGGTTGCGGCCTTGATCACCCGCTGAAGGAGCTGTCGGTGGAAATAGATCCTCCCGCGGTTGCCATCTCTAATGGAATCCTTGTGACCGCCGATCGTTGGCATGTCCGGCATCACTGCGTCGGACCCAGGCATTCGTTAGCGCTCGCCTGGCGGGGCCAGGCAGCCGAAGTGAAGCTCGCTTCCGGAGACTTGCGCTCTATGATTTCGGAAATCTCGCGCTAGTACCTCGGCACAGAGAGCGCGAGGAACTCGCAATTCCTGAGCGGCGGGCGGCGCGCGCAAGCTAAAGCGAGTGCAGATCCTGCTGGCGGCGGACGCCGGCGTCGGCGACAAGGAGATCGCCGGGTCGTGTCCCCGGGGAGTGCAACTCGGTAGAACAACATCCTCCGCCCGCTGGATGGCGATTGGCCACCGCCCGAGGTGCCGGCGTCCGAGCATATGAGCCGCGTGACCGAGGTGGAGCTGCCGGAGGGAATGTGTCCGCCCTCGCAAGCGAGCCAGAGCCGCTACTTGGCCCGTCGCCGGAGCTGGGCTCGCCGCGCCGCCCGAAAGGGAAGCGAAGCCGGCAGCGGCGGCCGCGCAGGACGGATTTGCCGATCCGGCACCGGTAGGGCGAAGGGAAACCGTTTCCGCCGGTTCTTTGGGTTCCCAGCCTTCGGGCGCGTCCAGCCTGCGGGACCGGGCTCTCGCGAGCCGTCGTCCCAGGCTTCAATCGCGCGGTGGCGGGGAGGGTCTGGGCCTGTGTTGGGGAGTGCGTCTAGAGTTAAGCAAAGTCAATTGGTTACGACTAATTTCATTCAAATATACCATTTCAGCGAATACTGAAAGCGATTAATCCAGTGAAAATGACTTGACTTTTTTCATCGGTATGGCTATTTTCAGCAAATGCTGAAATCATTCTCTGCAGTGAAATTCGAGAAGGAAGCCGCCCGCCGGCTGCAAGCCGTTTTGGCCGACGTCCCGTTCCTCTCCGTGGAGGCCGTCAAGCAGAACGTCATTGACCCTGATCACCGCCGGGAGCTCGACCTGCTCGTTGAGGTCAAGTCGAATGGACGCTCCCAGAAGATCGTTTGCGAGTTCAAGAGCAATGGCCAGCCGCGCATCGTGCGGGCTGCGATTGACCAGCTCCGGCACTACGTAAAGGCCCTCGACAAAGGCGCGTACGGCGTCGTCATCGCGCCCTACCTGTCGCCCGCCGCGCAGGGACTTTGCCGAGAAGAGAATATTGGCTTCCTCGACTTTGAAGGCAATTGCCGTCTGGTCTTCGGGGGCGTGTTCATCGAACGCGCCGTTCCTCTCAAGCCCGCGACGGAGCGCCGCGAAATCAAATCAATCTTTGCACCAAAGTCCGCCCAGATTCTCCGTCTGCTGCTACGCGATCCCAAACGTGCCTGGAAGGTCGCCGAGCTTGCCGAACAAGCTAATGTGAGCCTCGGTCATGTCAGTAATGTCCGCCATGCCTTGATTGACCGCGAATGGGCAAGCACCGACCGCGAAGGGCTTAGCCTCACTAACCCCGACGCGCTGCTCGATAGCTGGCAGGCGGTCTATGAAAAGCCACCGGGCCAGCAGCTTCTCTTTTACACCACCTCACACGGCAGCGCCTTGCAACAACGCCTGCCGGACGTCCTCGAAGAGGCCAACCGCAAGGGCGAGGCCATGCTGGCCTCCTTTTCGGCGGCGCAGTGGCTCGCGCCATACGCCCGTATAAGCACCAACTATTTTTACGCCGACGAGAAGGGCGTCTCGGTACTCAAAGAGCGCCTTGATTTGTCCTCCCCGGCACGCGGTGAGAATGTTACCGTCCTGCAAGTCGAGGACGAGGGACTGTTTCGGGATTCCGTCGAGCCCGCGCCGCATGTCCGGTGCTCGAGCCCCGTCCAGACCTACCTTGACCTTTACGTAGCTGGAGAGCGCGGAAGGGAAGCTGCCGAGCATCTCCGGGAGGAAAAGCTCCAATGGCAAAAGAAGTGAAGCCCGAGCCGCAGTCCGCTGCCGACTACGACGAGCGCACCACGGCGGCCGTGAAATCCGTGCTGGTCGAAATGGGCCAGATCCTTGGCAGCTTCAAGGGCAAGTTCGCGATCATCGGCGGCGCTGTGCCCTGGCTTCTGCTTGAGAGCGAGGACATGGCCCATGTCGGCACGCTCGATATCGACATCGCTCTCGACGCCGCCGCCCTCAAGGACGACGCCGAATACAAGGCGCTCATCGAAAGCCTAATGGAGAACGGCTACGACCAGCGCACCGAGCTCAAGAAGTTCCAGCTGGTGCGACAGGTCGACCCCAACGACGGCGGTCCGCCCATCGACGTGATCGTCGATTTCCTGATGCCGCGCCATGTCGAGCTTACCAAGAACAAGCCGGCCCTCATTGAGAATTTTGCCGTTCAGCGCGCCGACGGCGCCGATCTTGCGCTCCAGTTTTATCAGATGGTAGCGATCGACGGCTCGATGCCCGCGGGCGGCAAGAACCGCGTCGAGATCGCGATCGCCTCGATCCCGGCGCTTCTGGCCATGAAGGGCTATGCCATCCAAAACCGACATAAGCAGAAGGACGCCTACGATATCTATTACTGCATCCGCAGTTACCCCGGCGGGCCGCAGGCGCTCGCCGCGGATTGCAAGCCGCTGCTCGAGTTGGCGGAAGGCAGACAAGGCTACGCACACATCGCCGGGAAGTTCGACAAGGAAGATGCCTACGGCCCAACGTCGGTGCGGAAGTTCGTCGAGGAAACGCATCTCCTCGGAGACCGTACCCCCGATCAATGGCAACAGGACGCTTTCGGACAGGTGCAGGCCTGGCTGAAGGCCTTGGGGCTGGTCTAGCGGGAACAAGCCCATGGCAAAAACAAGGGGCCCTTACGGCGGCCGATGGAAGAGCGGCGACACGCTCGATCAGGGTGGCCAGGCCCAGGTTATCCTCGTCGAAGACCTAATGCGACAATACCAGGGGCCCTGTGCCCTCAAGCGCGTGTTCAACGCCGAGCGCCATGAGCGCTTCCGCGACGAGGTCGAAGCGATCAAGACACTCTCACATCCTAACATCGTGCCGCTGCTCGATCACTCCGCGCTCGATGCCGTTCCCGGTGACGACGCGCGGCAATACCTTGTCATGCCGCGCGCCAAAGGCGGCAACCTAGCCAAAGCCGTGGACCGCTACCGGGGCAGGCTCGACGACGTGTTGACGGTCGCCATCCAGATCGCCCATGGCCTTCAGGCCGCTCACGCGGCCCGCATCATTCACCGCGACGTCAAGCCGGAGAACATCCTCTTTCCCGGCGAGGGGCACGCGATTTGGGTCGCGGATTTCGGTATCTGTCTTATCCAGGCGCGCGAGCAGCGCAACACCCGAGACGGCGAAGTCGTGGGCCCCGCGGTGTTCATGGCGCCGGAACTTGAGGACGGTGGTCAACTGGCCGTCACCCCCGATGCCGACATCTACTCGCTGGGCAAAGTCATCTATTACATGATCACGGGCGGCGTGCGCATGCCGCGTGAGCGTCTGCATGAAGAGGCATACGCCGCGCCCTTTGCGGCAGGCGGCCGGCTGCTCCGGCTAAAGATTCTGCTGAGCCAGATGATCTGCGCCCGTCCCTACCGCATCCAAGCCATGCCTGAGGTCATCCGCAGGCTTGAATCCATTGCCGCCGAGGCCGCTTCCGAGCCGCCCGATGCTTTCAATGCGGCTGCGATCGACCGTCTCAAGCAGGCCGCGCTTGCCGACCGCTCGCGTGTCCAGGATCAAGCGGACGAAGAGGAGCGCCGTCAAGCGTGGTTCAACGATGTCCACATGGACATTCTCGCGTTGGTGCATGGCGAGCTCGCCGCCCATGCGGCGCGGCTGACCGAGCCGGGCCTCATCAAATCCGGCGCGCAGCCTTTCAATCCGCGCGGCGCAACTGTGATGGGCCGGGTCTCAAAATCGCAGGCGCTGGATGGCCATGAGATCACGTTTCAGCACGAGGGCGCGCACGAACGCATCACGGCGCTGCAATTTGCGTTCTACCGCAAAGCCATCGTCGCCCCGGCCGGTCAGTCGCCCAAAGAGCCGGTCGGCATCTGGCTCACGCTTCAGACCCGCGAACCGGACAACCGGCCTGTCCAGCGCTGCCACGCCTTCGTCAATCGAACCCAGCAGGGTCGGGGCCGCTTTGCTTACGCCATCGCCACCGAGCCCGCACGATTTGAGCTTGATATTTCCGAGTGGCCAGACAAGGCCGATGATTTGCGGACCTTCGTGCAGAACGCGCTTGAGGCCTTCCCCGAGCTGATCCGAGGCGGCCTGCAGCAGTTTGTTATGTTTGAACTCAACAATAAACCACGACGGCGTTGAGCTTGCGCCAGCTGAGAAACATCCTGCAAGAATGACAAGTGCTACGGGGGCGAAGACTGCGAAACCGAAAAATGTAAGCAAGGCGGAGAAGAATGCCCTGCTTACAAAAACCGTTGTCATTGACAGCAATTCGGTCGGTAGCCGGTGGACTGTGCAGGACCTTAATCGTCTTGCACGTCTGATCGCGCTTATCGCCATGGGTCAAGCATTGCATGCGGCGAAGATCATCGAAGACCTCTCGCCGACCTCGTCTGCCATCACTGCCGCCAGTTTGACCGAAGCGGCTAGAAGGCAGCTTCGAATTACCGGCAAGACCGACGATCAAAAAGATGCGTCACGGTGGCGTCGGGATGGGTTTCTTTTTGAAGCGATCTCCTGGATTGCGGCTCGTCAAGGCGGAAAGTCGCGGGTTTACATGAAAGATCCACACATCAAATCGACGACCCAGGGCATCGACGGTTTGATGATTGAATTGGCGGCTTCCGCGCCTGAAATTACTTCTGCAACGATTTTCGAAGACAAATGCTCTGAAAATCCGAGAGCCATCTTTCGTCAAGACGTGATGAAAGCATTCGGTGATCATCACAAGAATCTTCGCGGCCCGGAACTTGTGTCCGGCGCGTCCGCATTGATCGAGAAAAGCGGTATTGACGGGACAGCGGCTGTTCAGGCCGCTTCGCGCGTGCTCGACCTTGCGTATCGCCGTTACCGGGCATCGCTTGCAGTAAATAACGAGTATGATTCTGAAAAGGGGCGAGTTGCTCTATTTAAAGGCTACGATAAGCTCAATGGTATTACCGCGCAGCAGCGAATTGGTGCAACCTTCGTCATAGACGGAGACTTACGAGATTGGTTTGATAGTCTTGCCAAGCGAGCCATGACAGCTTTGGATGAGATGCAAAGGAGGGCAGCGGTGTTTGATCCCGTCACCTCCGCGATGCTGCGCTCGGCACCGAGCCTGCCTGATCTCGACTCGCAGGACCTGCCCCGGAGGCTTACTCGCCACTACGCCCAATTGATGTCTCAGCGCTTACGGGGCGGAGGTGGGAGCGAGCCAAGCGGCACGGACGAATGGCCCCTTGAAAGGATAGCGGACACATATGAGCTAATCACATCTGTACACGACGATGCGAGCATTCGCCGTGCATCCGCATTCGTTGCCGGAACGGCGCAGCAGATACTTGCTCGGAAACCGCCTCCGGAAGAGACAACACTGAGGCCGTTTGTCGATCGCGATCAAGTGGACCCGACTATTGCAGCGGCATTGCTGTTTCTTGCGGCCGAACAATACGCAGACGCTTACGAAGCAGCGACACTGATCGGAAATGAGCCGCGAGATCAGCTCTACGAAGCAAGAATTCTTGCCGACAACGTCCGGGATTTGGCTCGCGGCGATTTGAACGCAATCATCGCTCGCGCCTCGCGCTGGCGTCGGCCGGATAGTATCACGATAGAGCTTCAGCGGAAAGCCTTGAGAGTCTTGCTGGAAGCTCTCATTGCTGGAATCGAGCTGCTTGCGTCACAGCTACTTTCGGTGCCGGTGCCCGATGCCACCGGCGGCCGTTTTGACAGCGCGGAGGAAGCGTTCCGCAGGGTCCTTAGGCTATCGTCACGCTCGGCCGAAGGCGATGAGATGATGGCAGGTGAGCTGTTCACGACTTATGCCGGTCCACGTCATCTTGCTTCTTTGCTCTTGTCCGCATCCGACGGTGTGAGCGAGGCGGCGCTGACCAAGCTCAAGCCGCCGGGAGGCGCCGACACCAAATTTTGGAAGAAGTGGCTCCGGCACCGAGCCGACAGCGCTCCGTATGTCTGGCCCAATCACCGCGAGGCGATCAACAAGAACTTCTACGAGAGCGGCAGGTCAGCGGTTGTCGTGCTACCGACCGGTGCAGGCAAAACCACGGTGTCCTCTTTGAAGATCGCCGGAACTCTTGCTAAGAAGAAGAAGGTAGTGTTCCTTGCGCCCACACATGCGTTAGCCGAGCAATTGACGCGTGATTTGCAATCAATGTTTCCGAAGGATTTGCTTGGTTCGGTTGTTTCGAGCGATTTCGATTTGCTGATGCTGTCAGATGCGCAGCTCAAGGAAATCGAAGTCATGACTCCCGAGCGCTGTCTCGCGATGTTATCCTTCGCTTCCAGTGCGTTTGACGAAGTCGGTCTTCTCGTCTTCGACGAGTGCCATCTTCTAAGCCCGCAATCGGGAAAAATCCGAAGGGCGCTGGACAGCATGCTATGCGTCCTGGCCTTCAATCATGTCGTGCCCCAAGCTGACTTTCTATTTCTGTCGGCGATGCTGAAGAACGCCGCGGAATTTGGGGATTGGATAGCTGAACTGACCACAAGAAACTGCGTGCATGTCGACCTGCTTTGGAAGCCAAGCCGACAAGCGCGCGGCGTCGTGATCTATCAAGACGAGGAGCTTGTTAGCATTGAGAAGGAAGCCCTGAAAGCGCAGGCGGCTGGCGACAAGCATGCTGGCAAGCGCGCCAAGGGCCTGCGCACCGCGGCCACCGGCAAGCTGACGGTACAGCCCATGGCCATCTGGGGTTTACAGCACAACTGGCTCGTTGAAAAAAAGGCATATTGCTCGTTCACGCCGCTGCTGAACTCGCCCGTGCGATTGAGCGGAGAGCTCTCCTATGGCCGCATCCGCCTAAAGCCAAACTCTAACAGCGTCGCTGCGGCAATCGCGGCGGACGCCGCCCGCAATGGTCTGAAGACAATCGTATTCGTAAACACCAAGCACGATGCGGTTTCTACTGCTTCAGACGTCGCGACTACATTGGGAAACACCATCTCACCGACTGCGGAGGAGCAGGCACTGTGGGATGCTATCACGTTGGAGCTCGGCGACATAAAGCATTCACTTCTCAATGGTGCAGCGGCCGCCGTTCCGCATAATGCATCGATGCTTCGTCTCGAGCGAGAGCTAGCTGAAGGGATGTTTCGCCGAGCCGACGGCGCGACCGTCATAGTTGCCACGCCAACGCTTGCTCAAGGACTGAACCTTCCGGCTCAGCTGGCCATTCTGGCTGGTGACAAGCGGGCATCGGAAGAGAAGGGCCGGGAAAATTTGGAAGCGCACGAGATTCTCAATGCTGCGGCAAGAGCGGGCCGTGCCGGGCACTTAGCAAACGGTGTCGTCTTGCTGATACCGGAGCCGATAATCGCCTTCACTAAGGGAAGGAACCTGAAGAAGGACGTGATCGAAAAACTGCGGGCGGTGCTGCCGGAGAACGATCGCTGCGTGACCATCTCAGACCCACTGGAAGTGGTGCTAGATCGTCTCGCGAACGGAGAAACATTGGACCGTGATGTTCTCTATACGATTAACCGTATGGCTCTATTGCGGGAAGCGGACGGCGAGGATCACGAACCGTCGATGTTTGATTTCAATCGATCGCTCGCAGCCTATGCTGCCCGCAAGGCCACCGAAGAACAGGAGTTCGATGATAAGGTAGCGTTGATGAAGAAGGCTATCGAAGAGGATGTGGAGGACGGCACTGATGCGGCGGTGTTCGCCCTCGCGTCAAAGAGCGGCCTCCCAACAGATGTCTTGGTGCGGCTGAGAAAACGTATCACCGATCAGGTAGGTGACTTGCCAACGTCCATTTGTAAATGGATCGTTTGGGTTTTCACTTGGCTGAAGGAAGACGAAGAGGCTCGCGCATTGCTGCTTACTGACGTGGCTGGAGCTGCGAGAGCCGCTACGGGACGTAAGAAGGCAGGCCCTGTCGACGAGGACGTGCTCGCGGAGGTCCGGCAAGCAATCACCGGCTGGGTGAGAGGTAAGACCGTTGCTGAAATTGAAGCCACATTGGGAGGTGATCCGGAAAGTTCTTCCGCGACGGCCCGGACATGCCCTCGCTCTCGCGAGTTGATTGGATCCGTTATTCCGCGGGCAATATCGTTTGTTCTTAGTATCGTTTCGTACACGGTGCTGGATCTTGATCCATTTTGCGACCAGGACGACCTGGAGCGTGAAGTCGTTGAAAGTCTTTCTACAGCAGTTCGACTAGGCTTCGATGATGTCGAAAAGCTAAAGTTTGCCGCCGAACGCCCTGAAATTTTGGGGCGCGTCCAAGCTCATCTAGCTTGGTCTAGCCGATAGTCGAGTGCCTGCGGTCGTGTTGTAAAACCTCTCGATGTGACCGACACATCGGGCGCGCCTCGTCTCTGGTCCTGTAGGTTTTGCGTTCCGTCCGTTCGGTCTTGAGCGGAAAAAAATCGTCTATTCGCAGCATTGTACCAGACGATGCCGGAACGGTCATGCTGCAGGATGCCATGGAAATGGTGCAACAATGCATCCGGCTTGCCCCCCGGTGCCAGACCGCCATCAGCAGCGCATCCGCCACGAACTGAGCCGTCATCGTGGCGTTCATTGACCACCTCACTACCCTGCCTGAGAACCGTTGATCACCTCGGCCGCTGTTATCGCCGGGGGCGGTAAGGGTGACGCCGAATTTTATATCGAAATCTCAATGACATAAGAGTTCGCAGTTTTATTCTGAATGGCGCACCATCAGCCTTTCCGGCCCCGTTCTTTCTAGTCCGCGCCGGTTCGCCGCTCAGCTAGATTCGCCATAAAATCAGACACTTCGGCGTCTATAAGAGCCCGATACGGTTCGCGGCCGTTCGCTGGCATCCAGCTCTTTTGGGTACACTGTAGGTACACTGAATGGGCCGGGTACACTGGAGCGGCTCGCTATTGCGAGGGCGCCTCCCATGGACGAACTGAGCGATACGAAGATCCGCAACGCGGCGCCTTTGGCCAAGGAATACGCGATGGCAGACGGCCAGGGTCTGAGCGTCGTGGTTCGACCCAATGGGACCAAGCTCTGGGCTTTTCCGCTACCGCTTCGGTGGGAAGCGCAAGAACATGTCTTTCGGCACCTTCCCAACGGTCGGGCTCAAGGCCGCGCGCGAAAAGCGTCATGAAGCCGAAAGGCTGCTTGACCAAGGTTCGGATCCCGTCGCGGTGCGCGAGGCCCACAGGCAGGAGGGCGAGAAGCTGAAGCACACCTTCCAGGCCGTCGGCGAGGAATGGGTGAAGGCGAAGCTTGAAAAGGAAAACAAGGCAAAGGCAACGATCAAGCGGGAGCGGTGGAATCTGGATCAGCTCTATCGCGAACTCGGTGATCGTCCGCTTGCCGAGATCGCGCCGCCGGAGTTGCTCACAGCCTTGCGCCGCGTTGAGGCCCGCGGCCGTTTCTACTCCGTGGGACGTCTGCGATCGACAGCCTCGCGTGTGTTTCAGTTCGGCGTGGGCGCCTCGTATTGCAGCAGCGATCCTACGCGTGACTTGAAGCACGCGCTGACCAAGGCACCCAAGGGCAGGCCGCGTCCCGCGCTAACCGATCCCGAAGACGTCGGCGACCTGATGCGCCGGATCGAGGTCTATGACGCCAAAAATGGGGGGCTGGTCCGGTACGCGCTCAAGCTGATTGCTTTGACCATGGTCCGGCCAGGTGAGTTGCGGCTGTCCGAGTGGACGGAGTTTGACGCGAAGAATTGCATCTGGGTGATCCCCGCTGAGAAGATGAAGATGTGCGACGATCACGAAGTGCCGCTCTCGCGCCAGGCGCTGGCTATTTTGGCCGAGCTAATGCCGCTGACGGGACGCGGCCGCTATTTGTTTTCGCATGACGACGATGTGCCGATGTCCGACAACACGATCAACAAGGCGCTGCGGATCATGGGTTACGACACAGGGCCCGATGGCGACCACTGCGCGCACGGCTTCCGATCAAGCGCCTCGACCTTGCTCGATGAAGAAGGCGCATTCGACGGCGATGTGGTCGAAGCTCAACTCGCCCACGAAACGGACGAAAAGAAGAGGCGGCGCCGCGACGAGGTCGTGCGGCGCCAGCTTGCAAAGGGTGACAAGAACAAGATCCGCGGCATCTACAACCGCGCAGCCTATTGGAGCGAGCGCGTGCGCTTGGTGCAGCATTGGGCCGATCGCCTCGATCGCTTGCGCGAGAGAGCTGCCGAGCCGCTACGCAAATCGGCCTAGATCATAGCTCGCGATTCAACGCGCGGCAACGAGGCGTGATACTCATCGATGCTGTCGAGATCGAGGAGTGTCTTCCCTCCCATTTTGTAGGCCCGGATCTGCTCTCGCGCGATCAACTGGTAGGCCTTTGTCTTACCGAATTTGCCGTAGTTGCAGCCGTCCTTGAACTCGACGAGACGGCGCTGCTTGAGTTCGTTGTTCTTACATTGCTCAAGTTTAGCACCAGGCGCGCAGGTAGGACCCTGCAGCCTTGGCTGCTCTGGCTCCGAGCTCGGAGACTTCGATCAATATAGTCAGGACGCCGCAGTTCGCAGATGGAAGGGTCCCGTACAAGCGATGCGAGCTTCGGATACCGCGGCGCAGAATTGGTCAGGTCGGAAACGTCGGCTCAAACACCGATGGCAGCATCTAAGCGTGTTCGACTCCTGCACTCCGTGTCGAGACGCAGGCTGTGGAACAGTAGGCTGGTGTTTCGAGCAAAGCTTACGTCAAATTCGGCTCGGTGGCTGTCCGGCCTAGCACCATCTAGCAACCACAGGCGAGCGAAGCATAGCGTCGAAAAAGCGCGGACACCTGATCTGCGCGTCGCAGTACGGCTCGGTCGGCGCGCCCGTGAACTCCGACACCGCAGTTGCGGGTTGGGTACGGCCGCGGAGGACCACCGGATCACGCTGGCCCCGGCCATTTCATGTTCCTCACGACCTCGAGCCTCTGGTCGTAGCCGAGCTGGGGAAGCGATCTTCGGTTCGCCATCCGACCGGATCCGCCATCCAGCGGCTGACCTCGGATTCATGCCAACCCGTTCCGTTGCTGCTGATCTTGAGCTGGGCCGGGAACGTGCCCTCGGCGATCTTGCGATAGATGGTGGACCGGGACAGCCCGGTCCTGGCGACGACGGTTTTCAACCTGATGATACGGTCCGGCTCGCGCATGGCCATGATGCCCTTCGCTGGTTGCTCCTGATGTTTGGTGAGACCAGAGAGGCCATCAGGTGCAGGCGGACAATAGGAGTTCGCGCGTTGAGCGGTGTGGCGTAGCGCCGGCGGCAAACGGGATGGGTCAAATTCCAAGGCCTCGGCCTCTGCCGAGATCGATGCCATGGACGAAGGCCAGATCCTGGCCGAGCCGTCGGCCTGATTCGAATCCGATGCCGAGATCGTTCTTGCGGCCGGCGAGGATGGCTTCCAATTGCGGGTCGCGTTCGAGGCTATTCGCCATGTCGCCCATCGCCGAGCGCGTGGCCTTGTAGCCGGACAAGTCGCTCGCCTGATACAGGCGCCGACCGGTCTGGTCGAGCTTCTGCCAGCGCTCGACGAAGCGGTCGGCGCGGCGGCTCGGATCGGTACGCAGTTCGCTTTCGAGCTGGAGCGCGCGCACAGCCCGGCTGACCTGACCACCGGCCGCCTCGCGAGCCAGCTCCGGGTTCTTCCTATAAACGGCCTCGGCGTCGTGCGAGCCAAAGGGGCGCACCTCCTCGAAGGCTCGACGCGCCTCTTGCAGCTCTTTGACCTGCTCGCGGCTCGCTGTGCCGCCCGTCTCCCGCGCTGCGAAGGTCGCATCTACCGCGCGGGCATGGCGCACCAGCGCCCGTGTCCGGATGCGACCCGCGTCCGCTTCGAGATCTTGCGCCACGTTCCTTGCCGGGACTTCGGCTCCGCGCCGCTCTGCCGCTCTGCCGCTGGACCGCTGCTTTCCCTTTCCGGCGTCGCCTGTTCCGGCCTCCGCCCGCTATCCGGTCCGGCCACGTCGGCCGGAGAGCGCAGGCCGTCGAACATCTCGCGCAGCTTCTCCGGCATCATCTTGCGCGCGATCTCGGCCACGCGCTCGCGGAAGGTGATCCCACGCCGTTCGGCGTAGCTCTGGACCGGATCGGCACGGTCGTAATCCGAGGCCATGTCCTTGGCGCGACCGCGCGACAGCGTGCGAGTCAGCCGATCCGCATTGGCAAAATCGTCACGGCCAAAATGCAGGTCGACACCGTCGCGATGCCGCGGCAGCGCGACATAGCTGCTGTGGGCGTCCATGCCCGGCGTTGCCAGGACGAGGACCCGGTCAACCGTCATTCCCTGCGCCTTGTGGATCGTCGCGGCATAGCCGTGGTCGATCCGGTTGTAATCCTTGAACTCGAAGCGAACGGACCTGCCATCGTCGGTCTGTACGGTCATGGATTGCGCGCTGACCTCCTCGATCGCCCCGAGCGTGCCGTTCTTCACGCCAAGCCCGCGCTCGTTCTGCAGGAACATGACGCGATCGCCGCTGGCAAAGCTTCTCACGCCTCGCTCGGCCGTCACACGCACCTCCTCGCCGAGATCGCCGGCGGCTCGCATCCGTTCGCGCGCCGCCTCGTTCAGGATGCGGACCTCGTCATTGGTGTGGGTGAGGATGATCCGGCTCCGATCCGGGGATGCCTGCCGATCTCGATCCCAGCGCTCGATCAGATCGCCGCGCGCCTGCTCGCGGGTCTCGCCTTCATGCACCATGCCGTGGGAGCGGTAGGCCTCTAGCGCATGGCCCACTTTGCCGGCCGCCAGCTCGCGCGTGGCATCGCGCTGCCAGTCCTGGCGTTGACGGCGCACGTCGCCGATTTCCGTCCCGCCATGACGCTCATGGATCGACCGGAATGCCGCCCCCGCTTCGATGGCCTGCAGTTGTTGCGGATCTCCGACCAGCACCACCTTGGCGCCAGCATCCGCAGCATGCGACAGCACACGCTCGAGCTGCCGCGTACCGACCATGCCGGCTTCGTCGATCACAAGCACATCGCTCGATCTGAGCAGATCGCGGCCTTGTTCCCAGCTATGCTCCAGGCTGGCGATGGTGCGCGACGCAATGCCCGATCCGCTCTCGAGGTTTTCCACGGCGATGCCGGACAGCGCCACGCCCCGAACCTCGAAGCAAGCCGCTTCCCACGCCTCCCGCGCCACGCCCAACATCGCACTCTTTCCCGTGCCGGCATGGCCGACCACGACGCTGAGATCGTGTCGATCCGTGACGTGCGCCAGCGCTTCTGCCTGCTCACCAGAAAGCACCAGGCCGCTTGCTGCGGCTCGCGCCAAAGCGGAGGTCCGGTCCGAAGCTCGAACCTCATGGCGCTCCCGCTCCGACATGCGTTCAGCAGCCCGGTACAGACGCTGTTCTGCCTCGATCATTCCGCGGGTGGTGAACCGATCCTCGCCGCGGGAGTCCTTGCCGAGTTCGAACAGATCGGGCGCTCCCTGCATCGCGCCCATGACCTGGTTGAACTGGTCGAGCCCCTCACTGTGCCGGTGCGCGAACCTCGCCATATCGCGGCGCGTGAAAGTCGATTGCTGCAGGGTGATCGCGTCCAGTCCAAGCGAGGGATAGGCGATGATCCGCGCGCCGTTGTTACGCGCGATCTCGCGGTGCATCTGGGCACGGTCGGCCTCGCTCCCTCCGCCTGCGACGCCCAGACCCTCAATGCGTTTGGCTGGCGCGCCGATCTGGCTTTGCGGTTCGAGCGCAATGCCTTGAGCTTCCAGACTGCGATGATCGATCCGCGCGTCGATGTCGAGCTCAGCCAGCCGCTCGTTAGCGAGAGCCGCCCAGCGTTCGCGCCAGCGCTCGACCATCTCGGTGCGATTCCAACCCCGCTCCTTTTGACCAAAACCGTTCTCATCGACCGAGCGCATGGTCAGCATGACATGGGCGTGCGGCTTGGGCATGCCGTCCTCAGCCATATCCCAATGCACATTAAGATCGGCCACCATGCCCAGACCGACGAACTCGCCTTGCACGAAGTCGCGCGCAAGCTTGATGCCCTGCGCCTCACTCATCTCGCGCGGAAGGGCGAACTCGACCTCCCGGGCCAGCTGTGCATCCTTGCGGATCTCGAACGCCTCTACATCGTTCCAGAGTCGCTCGTGGTCGCCCCACGCCTCCGGCGCATTCTCCGGCAGCATCACCTCGGAATGAACGACGCCGCGCTTTCCAGAAAAATCCTGATCACGGCCGAGCCGCTCATCGCGAAGCCGCGAGCCGGAGCGGTATGCAGCTGAAGCCACCCCGGCCTTCCGGCCAATGACCTTGACGTGAAGATGATAGATCGCCATCGCGATCAGATCACTGGCACAGCGAAGCGCACGTTGGAACGACGTATAAGCGCGCCCTCCCTCGAAAAAATGTCGGGAGGGATCGCACCGTCCCAGGCCGTCCTGACGACCTTACAGCATTGTGCCGCTCGCTACGCTATCAATTCTCCATCGCAATCATGGAGACCACGATGCGCAAACCTCGGGACTTTGATGCGGACCTGAACGCACTTGAAGATAAGGCGCGCGCGCTGAAAACCCGCAAGGTGCGTCAGCTCGGCGAATTGGTCATCACCACTGGAGCTGACACGCTCACCGTTGAAGAATTGGCGGGTGCGCTGATTGTGCTGGCTGAGACGAAAGAGACCGGGAAGAGGGAGGCATGGGCCAAGCGCGGGGCCACGTTCTTTCAAAGCCGGTCGCGGCAAAATGCTCCAGCAGCTCACCGCAACGTGGATGGCGCTCCGGCGCAACCAATCGTCACTCAACCGGGATCAGGCCGCAAGGGCTCGGCATGACATGCGGTTCTGGCAAGTCGAGCGTCGCAAGCGCACGAGGCATCTCATCGAGCTCGGCGGCCTCCTTGTCAAAGCCGGTGTGGTGGACCTGACTGGCGATGACCGCGCGACGATCCTCGGTGCGCTACTCTGGATATCGGACACGCTCCGAAGCGACCGAAGCGAGCGAGCGCGGGTGCTCTGGGCCGAGAAGGGAAAGCAGGCTTTAAGGTCAACAACCCAATAGGGGTGCTACGCAGGATCAGGAGCCAGGTGCGTTGTCTCGATCTTCGCCGCGAGAAGGCATCATATCGGATCTCGGCCTTGGAACGAGCAGCGACCAACCTAAACATCGACATGATACGCTAACGCCAAAGCGCCGATGTAAAGTGGCGACAAAAATAAGGTACCCTGGGCTTATGGCTCCCACCTCGGTGGAGAGCCGCAGTGACGCGGCGAGCATATTGTTGGTTACATCAGTCTGATCGCTTAGGTCGGGAGCGGCGCGGTACGCCCGCCGCCGCTCCATGGATCTGTGGTCTCGTCATGTTGCGCGCGCCGGGATGTGGCGTCGAATGACAGCGAGCGAGAAGGCGAGACCTGTCATGGCGATGCCGAGCATCACGAGATAGCCGTCCTTGCCGCCCGCCGTGATCACGGTTGCACCAGCGAACGCACTGAGGATGGCTCCGAGCCGGCCAAAGGCGAGAGCAGAGGCTGTGCCCGTGGCCCGGACCGTCGTCGGGTAGACGTGGGCGCACACGGCATACATGGTCGACTGCACGGCGTTGGCGAAGAAGCCCTGCAAGCCGAAGCCGGCGATCAGCAACCCCGTCTGCAGTGCGATATTCACGGTGGTCAGATAGAACGCTGTGGCTGCGCCAAGCAGACTGCACAGCAGGAGCGGCCAACGCGATCCGTATCGCGCGATGGCTACGGCACAGGTCAACGCTCCGATGACGCCGCCGAAATTATAGGCCGTCAGACCCGAACTGGCGATCGCGACGTCGAGTCCCTCGGACGTCAGCATGGTCGGTAGCCATGTGAACGCGCTGTAAACGGCAAGAAGGTTTAGAAAGAACGCGCACCAGAGAGCGATCGTATCGCGGGCGCGCCCCTTCTCGAACAAGGCAGGAAAGCCTTCGCTTTTCTCGATCCGCTGCTCGCTGATATCCGTGAATGCGCAATTCGTCGCAACCGGGCGCGACATGCGACCGACGAGCCGGCTCAACTCGGCCCAACGCGCCGGCCGGCGCACGAGGAAGCGCGGCGTTTCCGGGAGCGTAAAGAGCAGGGCGGCGCCCAGAATGACCGCCAGGCTTCCGCCAAGGAAGAAGAGGGCACGCCAGCCGAGGTGCGGGAGGACCACGCCGGCGAACAGGCCGGCCAACATTCCTCCAAGCGGGACGCAGACGATCGTTGCGGTGATGGCCAGCGTTCGCCGCCTTGCCGGGGTAAATTCGGCTGCGATGGTCGTGGAACTCGGCAAGGCTCCGCCGATGCCGAGGCCCGCAACGAAACGCAGCACGCCGATGTGCCAGAGATTTGCGGCGAAGCCGATGCAGCAGGTGGCGAGCCCGAAAATCAACACGCTCACGATCACGGCCCAGCGCCGGCCGAACCGATCAGCGAAGAGCCCGGCAAGCGCACTCCCGATGCCCATTCCGACCAGACCGGCCGCAAGTGCCGGAGCAAAGTCGCTTCGGGTAACGCCCCACTCCTTGATGAGGACGGGGACGGCGAAGCCGATCAACTGTCCGTCGAAGCCATCCATGATGATCGACAAAGCGGCGATGACGACGACCAGCTTCTGCATCGGGGCCCAAGGGCCCTCGTCGAGCAACCGACCAATGTCGAGTGCAGCAGTCGGGTCTGAGCCGCCGCTGTTCGCGCCGTCGGATAGATGCGTTGATTCGGAATCCGACGGTGCGGCATGCCGATTCCATGCGCGGTCATTCGGGGGCGACCCGGCCATGCTGTTTCCTCCTTGCGATCTGCGTCGAGCCGACTGCGGCGCCAGCCCGTTCTTCTTCTATGCCGATTGTGCTGAGCCCATGCTGTTCACACGACCCTCGCTTCCGGTCTTCAAATCGATGTGCCGGATCAGCGTCAGGACTGTCTCGTTCATCGGCACAGGCATGCTGCGCGTCTTGGCGTGCCTCACGACGGCACCGCAGATGGATTCGATTTCGGTCGGCCTTCCAGCGAGTACGTCCTGCAGCATCGACGGCTTGTGATGGGTGTGATGCTGCATTGCTGACGCCAAGGTCGTCTCGACATTGGCTGCATTGACCGGGAAGCCGCAAGCTACTGCCGTGTTGCAGACTTCGCCTGCAATCGTGAACGCCAGATTTCGCGTCTCGGGGTCGGCACCGATCTGGCCGACAGTCGATCGCGTGATCGCGCAGAGCGTATTGAGTGCCGCGTTGAACGCGACCTTCTCCCAGATGGCGGTTTCGGCGTGAGGATCTACCAGTGCATTCAGTCCTCCACGCCCAAACAAGTCGGGTAGCATCGGCAGGATCGGCGGAGTACCTTTCGCAATGGCCGCGATGCGAGCGACGCCGTTTCCGTGCGACTCGACCTGACCCGGCCCGACGAGATCGGCAGGATAAGTGGTGACGCCGACCAGTATGTTTTCCGCGGGGGCGAACCCGCTCAGCGCAAGCTTGTTATCAAGCCCGTTCTGAAGGCTCAGCAACACCGTGTCAGGGCCAATGCAGCTTCGGACGGCCGAAAGAGCGGCAGTTGTGTGCATGGCTTTGGTGAAGACGATCACGAGGTCGAACGTCCCTTTCGCCTCGGGAGGGAAAAGCGCGTTCAGGTGGATGTGTCTCTTGCCCGAGTCGGTGCTCAGCGCCAGTCCATGCTGGCGGATGGCTTCGACATGTGGCGCATTGACGTCGATCAGGGTGACGTCTGATCCTCCCTCGGCCAGAGAGCCGCCGAAGAACGATCCCATGGCGCCGGCGCCGAGTATGGCGATGCGCAGGCGTTGTCCGTTGTGAGCTGACATTTGGAGCTCCACTTGACGAGCTTCAGAACGGATAGTGGCGTTCAGCCGTCTGCATGGTCACCCAGCGGAGATCCGTGAACTCGGCGATGCCGGCCTTGCCTCCGAAGCGTCCGTAGCCGCTGTCCTTCACGCCCCCAAAAGGCATTTGCGCTTCGTCGTGGACGGTCGCGCCGTTGATGTGGCAGATGCCGGACCGGACGCGTGCGGCGACACGCATGCCTCGCGCGGCGTCCTTGGTGAAAACTGCAGACGACAAGCCATAGGCATTGTCGTTGGCGCAGGCGATTGCGGCTTCCTCGCCTTTGACGCGGACGATCGGCTTCACTGGTCCGAAGGATTCTTCACTGTAGATGCTCATACTGCTCGTGACATTGTCGATCAGCGTGGCCGGCATCAGCGTGGTTTCGGACTTCCCCCCACAGATCAGCGTCGCCCCCTTCGCGAGTGCGTCGTCGATCAGTGAGCGGCGCACCGTGGCCATATCGACTACGGAGCCCAGGACGACTGGACCTTTCCTTGGATCGCCCAACGGCAGCTTGGACGCCTTGTCCGCAAGGCGACGGACGAACTCATTCGCAATGGCTTCGTCAACGATGATCCGTTCCGTGGACATGCAGATCTGCCCAGAGTTCGCGAACGCTCCGAAAGCCGCAGCGTTGACGGCAGCGTCGACATCCGCATCGTCCAGGACAATGATCGGAGCCTTGCCGCCGAGTTCGAGAACCGCAGGCTTGAGGTACTTCGCGCAAGTCGAGGCGATGATCTTGCCGACGCGGGTCGATCCGGTGAAATTGACACGGCGAACGGCCGGATGAGCGATCATGGCTTCGACGACGGGGCCGGCATCCTCGGGCGCATTGGTCAGATAGTTGACGACTCCCGGCGGGAAACCGGCCTGTTTGAACGCCTCGACGATCAGACCGTGCGTCGCGGGGCAAAGCTCCGATCCTTTGAGGACCACCGTGTTGCCGCAGGCGAGCGGCAGCGCGATGGCGCGCACGCCGAGGATGACCGGCGCATTCCAGGGCGCCATGCCGACCACCACACCGGCAGGCTGACGGAGCGCCATGGATAGGTTGCCCGGTACGTCCGAGGGAATGATTTCGCCGTTGATCTGGGTAGTCATCGCAGCGGCTTCGAGCAACATGCCTGCGGCGAGGTGCACGTTGAACCCAGACCAGAGGCCGGAACTGCCCGTTTCCGCGGCCATCGCGGCAGCGAATGCTTCAGCTTTCGCCTCGAGCGCGTGTGCAGCCTTGGTGAGCAAGGTCCGTCGTTCTGATGGCCCGGTTGCCGCCCATCCCGGGAAGGCGGTCGCTGCAGCTTCGACAGCCTCGATCGCATCGTCCTTCGACGCCGCGGGGGCCCTGGTCGCGACCGTTCCGTCGAGCGGGTTCAGCCGCTCGAAGGTCGCGCCGTGGGCGGCTGTGCGCGCATCGCCACCGATGAGCATGGAAATCGCGTTCATCTCTTGCTCTCTATCGTTTTGGACTTTGGGTGAAACTCTGTCTTCGACCTCGACCTCGATCAGCATCGGGCCCTTGGACAAGAACCCTCTGCTCAAGGCCTCGCGGAGTGCTTCCGCGTCGGCCGCACGGATGGCAGAGCAGCTCAGGCCCTTTGCGATCGACACGAAATCCAGTCCAGGGAGGTCGGTCCCCTGCACGGTCTCCTGCGAGCCGAACCCGAAGAGGGGAGCGAAGTCCTGCAAGGCGGCGTAACGGCGATTGTTGAGTATGACGAACGTGATGGGGAGGGCGAGTTGAGCGGCGCTCCAGATCGATTGAATCGAGTAGAGGCTCGATCCGTCGCCCATCAGGCTGATCACGCGACGGCCCGGCTTTCCCAGCGCCACGCCCACGGCCGCCGGCATGCCGTAACCGAGGCCGCCACTGTCCATGGTGTAGAAGCTTTCGCTTCGCTTGATCGGCAAGTGCGCCTGCATCACGGGTCTCGCGCCCGGCGCTTCCTCGACGACGATACTGTCTGCTGGGCGCATGTCGGCGAGGGTCTGCATGACGTAGGCTGTGGACAGGGGCTTGGACGGCTGCACTCTTGGCGTCATGGCACGGATCGGCGGGGCGCTACGTACCGGCGGGGCCGTGCTTGCAAGCAGGTCGATGAGGCCGAGCCGTATGCTACCGATCGCGGCCGTTCCCTCCGGCGTCCATGCGGCTGTCTGAGGATCGTCCGTCAACTGACAAAGTCGGGCACCGGAAGGCAGATGAGGACCGTGACCCTCGACGTGATAGGAGAAGGCGGGCGCGCCGATCGCCAAAACGAGGTCGTGGCCCTGGAGCCGCTCGACGATCTTCTCCCGGATTGCGGGCAGGAATCCGGCGAACAGACGATGATCCTCCGGAAAGCTGCAGCGGCCTGACATGGGTGCAACGAACACCCGCGCATTGTGCGCCTCGGCGAGCCGGCAGGCCTCGTCGAACGCTCCGTCGCGATCGACGGCGGCTCCGACGACGAAAGCCGGTTGCTTCGAGCGGTCCAGGGCGTGCCTGATTTGCTGGAGAATGATGGGGTCGGGTCGGACCTGTTGGCTCACCGCGCGCGTCGGCAGATATTCGGCCGAACGATCCCAATCGTCCACTGGCACAGAGACCAGCACGGGACCGCAAGGCTGCGTCATCGCGATGTAATAGGCGCGCGCGATGGCGTGTGGCACGTCTTCCGCGCGCGCGGGTTCGACGCTCCATTTCACATACGGCTTCGGAAGCTCGGTGGCTTCGCGCGAAGCCAGGAACGGATCGAAGGGAAGGATCGAGCGGGCCTGCTGTCCCGCCGTGATGACGAGCGGCGTGCGGTTCTTGAATGCGGTGAAGATGTTTCCCATCGCATTGCCGACGCCCGCCGCCGAATGCAGGTTCACGAAAGCTGCATTGCGCGTGGCCTGTGCAAATCCGTCGGCCATGCCGACGACGACGGCTTCCTGAAGACCAAGAATGTAGCGGAAGTCATCGGGGAAATTCCGAAACAGAGGCAGTTCGGTGGACCCAGGATTGGCGAAGATCGACGTCATCCTGAACCGACGCAGCAGGTCCATGACGGAATCGCGAACCGTCGGCGCGCTTACGCGTCGCAATTCCTGCGCATCGACAATGCCCATCGCTTCCTCCTGCCGTGGATTTCTATCGATCCAGCCTCAGGCTAAGGCAGCCAAGCGCTTGCGAGGAATTGCATAAATACGGAAAAGTCATTACACTTCATCATGGCTTTAAGCGTCGAGCAGCTTTCGACTTTCACGACAATCGTCAAGGCGGGCAGCCTCGGCAGAGCCGCCGCTGTGCTGAACATGACGCAGTCGGCTCTCAGCCGGGCCATCAAGCGGCTCGAGCAGCAGCTCGGCACCGAACTGTTCGAGCGCCACTCGAAAGGCATGCAACTAACGGAGATTGGAAAGGCTTTTCTTCCGCATGCCATCTCGCTTCACGCCGAGGCTACGCAAGCTTTGGAGGAGATCAACGCGTTGCGCGGGGCGGGTCGTGGGACCGTCCGCGTCGGAGCGGTTGCGAGTATCGCGAGTTCGGTGTTGCCTCCCGCCATCGAGCGCACGCTGCGGAAATGGCCAGGATTGCATTTCGACGTGGTCGAAGGTGTTTGGGATCTGCTGGCTGCGGGTCTTGCCAAGCATGAGATTGATCTCGCCCTCGGCGCAGAAGCGCCCGACACCGACGAAATCGTCGCCATTCGGGATTGCCGGTGGCAGGATACGAGTCATGTCATCGTCGCGGCCGATCACCCGCTCCGACGCCGGCGCAAATTGATGCTCGCGGATACACTGGAGGAGAGATGGACGATCCCGCCGGCAGGCACCGGTCCTCATCAGCATCTTGAACGCGTGTTCGCGGAGCAGGGTCTGGGCCTGCCTGACATCGTCGTCAGAACGCGCTCGATCACCGTGCTCAAGAGCCTGGTTGTTGATTCCGGCTTTCTGAGCTGGATGGCAGAGCCGATGTTCGAGCCGGAGCGGCGCGCGGGACTGGTCGTGCCCCTCTCGATTGCCGGTGTCGACGGTCGCCGCGGGCTGGTGGCATTTCGGCGTCGCCGCGGTCTTCTGCCGGTGCCTTCATTGAAACTGCTGGACGAATTGAGACGACTGACGTCGGGTCGAAACCGGAAGAGCTGAGCAGAACTGATCGTCTAGGCACGCGGGACGTGTCGCTTAGTTTTTGTGCGGCGCTATAGGTACATTGGGGCGGCTTGATTCACTTCCTCCGGGTCCACGGAAGGTGGTCAACTCAGCGCTTGGTTGCAAACAGGGGGCATGCCCGGTGCAGGCTTCGAACCCGGAAAAGATATTTACTATACAACGGCTTAGTTTTTCATATCGGCATTTGAGCGCGAGAGCTTCGAGTCTGGAGGGGCACCGGTCAGGCTGGCTGTCCTGAACTATCGCTTTGTGCTCGCTCAAGCCTCCGACTATGATGGCAGGAAAATTGCTTTCGTCGCCGGGGGGGAAAGATCGATGATCCGCGTCCGTGACATTGGTTCCGAAGACCTGAAGCTCTTTGGTGACATCGTCGTGCGACTCCAGCGCATGGACGCAGGCGCCGACCTGAGACAATCAATACTGCCGGATCTCCTTCGGCTGCTGCGGGCGGATTTCGGAGCGTCCTACATCTGGCGTCAGGATGCTGCGAATTTTCAGCACGGCGTCGCGTTCAACATGGATCCGCAGAACCTCAAGCGATACGACGCCCATTTTCAGTTTCACGACCCGATGACGGCGCAGCTTCGTCAGCGTCGTCGGGCCTCGTTCGTCGAGGAGGTCCTGCCCCGTCGCGACATGGTTCGGACAGAGTTCTATAATGATTTCCTGGCGCGAGATGGGCTGCACCACGGGATCAACATGTATGTGTTCGACGGCGACCGCGATCTCGGCGACTTTCGGATCTGGCGCGCATCGGGACGTCCGGACTTCGAAAGCCGCGAAATCGATCTTCTGTCGGGTCTTGAGCCCTTTCTCCGTGGAGCGATGTTGCGAGGCGCGCACAAGTACGAAGACTTGACCGCGCGGGAAAGTGACGTTGCGAAGCTAGTCGCGAAGGGCTGTACGGATCGAGATATCTCGCGATTGCTCAATATCGGTTTTGCGACCGTGCGGACCCATATCAATAACGCGATGCGAAAACGCTGCTGCGCCAATCGAGCTGAACTCGCCGCGTTGGTCGCGCGAGAGAAGACAGTGAGCTGAGCCGCCGTATGGCCTAAGTGGCACCGGCCTGCTGCGGACCGCAGCTTTGCTGCAACGCGGTCTCTGCCCTCCACATTTGTGTTGATACCGTCTCTGTCAGAGGTCTCCTATCAATCGTCGCCTGGAAGCACCTCCTGGGACGAGCTATGGAAAATCTGCATGAAATCGGCGTGGTGCAGGCCGCTGCCGCGATCCGCTCGGGAGACATCACCGCGGAAGCGCTCGCATCGGCTTTGCTCGAGCGAGCGAGGATGTTCAGTTCGCTGAACGCGTTTGTTGCGCTCGATGCCGACAAGGTCATGGCAGCAGCTCGCCGTGCTGATCAAGCAAGACAGTCCGGTCAGAAGCTCGGAGCACTTCACGGCGTGCCGGTCGCGTTCAAGGACAACATCAATACCGCTGACATGCCTACCACGGCAGGCACGCCCGGATTGCGCGCGCACCAGCCGACGACGGACGCGCCGATTGTGCAGGCGCTGAAGAATGCTGGCGCGATCCCCTTCGGAAAGGTCGGCATGCATGAGCTGGCGTTTGGGATCAGCTCGAATAATGCTGCCTTTGGCGCCATCAGGAATCCGTTCGGTGAACGTCATATCCCGGGAGGCTCGAGTGGCGGTTCTGGTGCGGCGGTCGGCGCGCGCCTGGTCCCCGCAAGCATCGGCTCCGACACTGGCGGATCAGTCCGCGTTCCCGCTGCATACTGCGGCGTGATGGGTTTTCGGCCAACGGTGCAACGGTGGTCGCAGGCAGGCATCGTTCCGATCTCGTCGACACGGGATACTGCCGGGCCCCTGGCGCGCCACGCCGTCGACCTTGCAGCCCTCGATGCCGCCGTCACCGGCGAAGCTGATCCCATCCCAGTCAAGCGACCTTCGGGGCTTCGTCTCGGCGTCCCCAGATCATTCTTCTGGGATGACCTCGAACAGGAGACTGCTGGCATCTGCAACGCCGCGCTCGATTCACTCAGGGCCGCAGGGGTCACGTTGGTCGAGGTCGATCTGCCCGACATTGCCTCCATCAACCAGGCCGTGTCGTTCACGGTGGCGCTCTATGAAGTGAAGCGCGACCTGGACCGCTATCTGCTGGGCGAAGGCCTCGCCAAACGGTTTGCCGACATCGTTGCGGACGTCGCCAGTCCCGACGTCAAATCCATTCTGGGTTCTTTGCTGGATCCCGCGACGGCGGTGCCCGAACAGGCCTACTCGGAGGCGATGGAGGTTCATCGTCCGAAGCTGATCGATCTGTATCGAGGCTGCTTTAGAGACAATCATGTCGATGCCCTGGTCTTTCCGACCACGCCACTGCCGCCGCCCCTCATCGGTGAGGATGAGAACGTTTTGCTCAATGGACGTTCAGTTCCGACCTTTACGACGGTCGTGCGCAACACCGATCCGGGAAGCAATGCCGGACTGCCCGGCATCAGTCTGCCCGTCGGCCTGACATCGGCCGGCTTGCCGGTCGGTCTCGAACTCGATGCTCCCGCTGGAAGCGATCGTGACCTGCTCTCACTCGCCGTCGCGCTGGAACAGGTGCTTCTCGTGCCGCCCGCGCCTTAAGTAAATTCTGGAAAACTGCTGCGACATCATCGGAGGAGACATGCCTACATTAGTCAAGCTGAGCCGTCGCGATCTGGTCCGCGCTGCCAGCGCAGCCGCCCTCGCGATCGGCGCTCCTGGAATCATCCGTCCGGCTCTCGCCGCGGACACTCTCAAGATCGGCGTTCTTGTCGCCGATTCGGGGCCCGCGGCCTTGTTCGGTCCTGCGCAACGCGCCGCGGCAGAGCTCGGCGCCGCCACCATCAACGCCAAGGGCGGGATCCTGGGTCGCCAGGTCGAGATCGTTTTCGCCGACGCTGGAGCCTCGCCGGCTGAAGTGGCCAAGAGCGCCGTCAAGCTGATGCTGAGCGACAAAGTCGAGATGATCTTCGGTTCGCACGACAGCGCTGTCCGGCAGGGCGTAGAAAACGTCGTCAAGGGCAAGATCCCCTACGTTTACACGCCGGTGTTCGAGGGCGACGACTGCTCACCGAGCGTCTATTTTCTCGGCGAAGTTCCTGAACAGGAGCTGCAGAAGTCGCTTCCGAAGATGGTCGAGTTTGCTAAGGGCAAGACGTTCTACCTCGTCGGCAACGACTATGTCTGGGCACGCACGACCAACGACAAGGCGAAGAAATACATTGCGGATCTCGGCGGCACCGTTGTGGCGGAAGACTACTACCCGCTCGGCGCGCCGAACAAGTTTGAGAATACCGTGGCCAAGATCAAGGCCGCCAAGCCCGCGATCGTACTGCAGACCTTGGTGGGCGGCGACAACGTCAACTTCAACCGAACCTTCGCCGACTTCAATTTGTCCGACGACATCGTTCGCTTGTCGTGTCTGCTCGAGGAGAACACGCTGGCCGGAATCGGCAAGGATGCGAGCAAGAACCTGTATTCGAGCCTTGGCTATTTCGCCGACATTGATCTTCCGGAAAACAAGGCTTTCATCGGCGAGCTGAACAAGAAGTACGGCGACAAGGCGCCACAGCAGTGCACGATCTCGAAAGGCCTCTACGACGCCTTCGTTTTCGCCGCCGCCGTGACTGCCAGGTCGAAGTCGCTAGCCGCAAACGCGTTTGCGGCGGCTGCGGAGGGCGTACGGTTCGAGACCCCGAGCGGACCGATGACGATGACGCACCGCCACACGACGAAGAACATCTTCCTGGCACGTTGCGAGGGAACGAAGTTCGTGGTGATCGATACGTTTGCGGCCGTGCCGACCCAGCAGTCCTGCTCCTAGGAGATCGGCGGGCATGGAAGCGCTGCTCTTCACGCAGGGACTCAACGTCGTCTACGAAGCTCTGATCCTGGCGATCCTGGTCCTCGGCCTGGCCGTTGTGATGGGCTTGTTGAACGTCCTGAATATCGCGCACGGCGAGTTCATCATGATAGGCGCGTATGCCGCTTATGTGGTGCAACGAGCAGGGCTTCCCTATCTGCTCGCGGTGCCCGCTGCTGCGCTGGTCTGCGGGGCCCTGGGTCTCGCAGTGGAGCGCTTCCTGATACGACCGTTGCGCTACGAACCCTTCGAGACGCTGCTCGCGACCTGGGGGCTGGGGCTGCTACTACGCAAATGTGTCGAGCTTGCGTTTGGCCGCGGCTATCGCAGCGTCGAGATTCCGATCAGCGGCTCGCTCAGTCTTTTTGGCGAGTTTTATCCGGCATACCGTCTGGTGCTGATGGCGATCGCCGCTTTGGTGCTTGCCGGCCTGTTCGTCTGGTATCGCCGTGCTCGGACCGGAGCACGGATTCGCGCCATGGTTGGCAATCCCGTGCTCGCCGAGGCGGTCGGCATCAAGACGCGTGAATTGGCGCGAAACACCTTCATCACCGGAACAGCGTTGGCAGGTGTCGCCGGCGTGATGGTCGCGCCACTCACGCCGGTCGAACCCTTCATGGGACTGACCTTCATCGTGAACTCGTTCTTCGCGCTGGTGGTGGGCGGAATGGGAACGGTCGCCGGACTGTTCGCTGGTGCCGCCATCATCGGCGGCTTGCAGAGCGTTCTGTCGGCCGCCGTCAGTCCGACATCGGCCTATCTCGCCATGCTCCTTGTTTCCATCCTCTTCCTATGGCAGCGACCTCGTGGCCTCTTTCCTCGTCCGTAATGCCGCAATCCTCGCGTTCCTCATCCTCATCCCGCCGTTCCTGGGGGAGTTCTGGGCCTATCAGCTCGGGCTCTATTTCCTCTACGGCCTGGCTGCGCTTGGCGTCGGTCTGACCTGGGGGCAGGCCGGAATCCTACCGCTGGGGCAGGGGATGTTCGTTGCGATCGCGGCCTATGTCACGGCGCATGGGCTCCTCGCGTTCGGCTCGTCGCCGATCGCCTACGTTGCGCTGCCTGTTGCCGCGATGCTCGTCGCCGTTCTCGGCTTCGCGTTCGCCGCCCTGGTCTTTCGCGGCCGCTTTGAGCAGGGCCCGTCATTTTCATTGATGACGCTGGCGCTGACGCTCGCTGCGTTTCAGGTGGCGAACAGCTGGAGCAGCATCACCGGCGGGTTCAACGGAATGCGTAACATTCCCGGCCTGCCAGGGTTGGATGGTTTTCTCGACCTCTATTATCTCATTGCCGTCGTGCTGGGACTGAGCATCGCGGCCGTGGACTACCTTGTCCGCGCTCCCATTGGCGTGCTGTGGCGCGCAGTCGCCGACAACGAACGCCGACTCGCTTTTCTCGGTTACGACGTTGCCGCGATCAAGGCTGCGGCCTTCGCCGTCGCGTGCGCGCTTGCCGGGCTCGCGGGGGCGCTCTATGCCCCGCAGCAGAACCTTGTAACGCCCGATCTTGCAGGTTTCGCTTTCTCCGGTGATCTGGTCATCTTTGCTGCGGTCGGCGGACGTGGCACGGTGCTGGGCCCCGTGATCGGCGCCATCGTCGTCGGGGTCATGTCGGCGGAACTGCGCGATCGCTTCCCATGGTGGGAAATTGGCATCGCCCTGTTCTTCATCATCGTCGTGCTCCGCCTGCCCGGTGGGTTGATGACTCTCCTTGCCCCGCTGTGGAAATTGTCGCTCGCCAGGTTCGGACCGCACACCCGATCACCCGCTCCCGCCAAGCCGCGGATCTCATCGTCTCTCTCGGTGGCATTCGAGGATGTTCGGGTGCGCGTCGGCGACGTGACAATTCTCGACGGTCTGACGATGCGAACCGGAGACGAGGCCGTGCTCTGTGTCATCGGGCCGAACGGAGCCGGCAAGACCTCGACCCTCAACGTCATGACCGGCATGCTCCCGAGGCGCGGCGGACGGATCTTCATCGATGGCGCGGACATCCTGCGTCCTGAACCGGCGATCGTTGCGGGCAAGGGAGTCGCGCGCAAGTTCCAGACACCCTCCGTGTTTCCGAAGTTGACGATTGACGAGAACCTGGCCACGGCGCTGTGGGCCGGACGTTGGCGAGGGTTCGATCTGCTCCGGCCGAGCCTGTTTGGCTGGACATCGCCCATGCTTGACGAGATGCGCAAGCGCTTCCAATTTCTGAACGCCGGGACAAGAGTGGCTTCCGCTCTCTCACATGGTGAGCGACAGATTCTCGAGCTGACCATGGCGCTGATCACGGAGCCGCGCATGTTGCTGCTGGACGAACCGTGCGCGGGGCTCTCGCACGAGGAGACGGCAGCCGTCATCGAGGCGATCCGATGGGCGCGAGACGAGCTCAATCTGCGCGTCATCATCATCGAGCACGACATGGAGCTCGTGCGCCGCCTCGCCGACCGCGTGGTCGTGCTACATCAAGGTCGGTTTCTCGCGGACGGCAGTGTCGAAGAGGTGCAGCGAAATCCGGAGGTTCGCGCGGTCTATGTAGGAGGCTCCCGGTGACATCCGGCTATTTCGAGATCGAAAACATCTCTGGAGGGTACGGGGCGGGACGAGTCGTCCGCGATGTCAGCATCTCGATCGGGTGCGGAGAGGTCGTGTGTCTGCTGGGGCGCAATGGCGTCGGAAAGTCCACGCTCGCGAAGCTTGCATGCGGTTTCTTGCGGCCCATGAGTGGCGTCGTGCGACTCGCCGGAGCGGAGATATCGGGCAAGCGGCCATCGGAAAACCTTGGCCTGGGCTTGACTTTTTGCCCGCAGGAGAGGGTGGTCTTCGATGATCTCACCGTGGCGGAAAATCTCTCGCTGATGCGCGACAGCCGCCGGCTCGACGAGTTCGAGTCCTACTTCCGCGTCTTTCCCCGCCTCTTCGAACGCCGCAACCAGCATGCAGGAACACTCTCCGGAGGCGAAAAGAAACTGTTGTCCTTTGTGCGGGGCCTTTCCGAAGGGGCGAACATCATCGTCATCGACGAGCCGACTGAAGGCGTTCAGTTCGAGAACGTCGTTCACATGGCCGACCTGATTGTCACGCAAAAGAGGTCCGGGGTGTCGTTCCTGGTCATTGAACAGAACCTGACGCTGGTCGACCGGGTGGCCGATCGCATCGTGATTATGGACCACGGTGAAGTTGTCTTGAGCGCGGCGGCATCAGAGGTCGATCGGCAGGATATCCTCGCCCACCTCACGGTATGAAAAGGCCTGATGAGCTAGCCGGTGCGGTTTCTGGTCCCGGGTACGGCCCGTGCCACGTGAACGACGGCTGGACAGGTTTCAGCAAACGATGTCGGGTCGAAACTGGAAGAGCTGAGTATCGCTCAAATCTACGAATGCATTGTCTGATCACTTCTGTAGTCGCGCGGCGCCGAGCCGAACTTGCTTCGGAACGCCTTGCTGAAGTGGCTGAGATCGTTGAACCCGTTGTCCATGGCGATCTGGGAGACGCTGCGGGCGCGCAAGGCCGGATCCTTTAATTGTTCGGCGCAACGATCTAGCCGCCTGGACCAGATGTAGCGCGACAACGATGTTCCCTCGGCTTCGAGCAACTGGTTGATGTAGCGAGGCGACAACTTCAATTCTGCCGCGACCGCCGCCGGGGTGAGCTCGGGATCGTGAGCGTTTCGTTCCACCATCGCCTTCACCCTCATCAGGGCCAAGCTCCGATACTCCGTGAGGGATGGAGGAAGCGATTCAGCCAGTTCGGCCAGCGTTGCGAGAAGCAGGTCCTTGAAGTTCTGCGAGATCTTGTAACCTGCCGCACGACTCGTGAGATTCGGCGCACGCTCGATCAGATGCGAAATGTAGCCGAACACCATCGGCGCGAGTTCTCCCCGCTGACCTAAGTTGCAGGCGGAGAGACGGTGCAGATGAGGAATTCTGCCGGCGCACTGCTCGCGCGGCACGCGAATGCACGCAAGCTCGAACGCCTCCTGTGAGTGAAGCTTATACGGTCTTCTTGCGTCGCAGAGGGCGCCGTCGCCCGGCTTGAGGTGCGCCGATCGCCCGTCCTGTTCGGCGACCAAGGAGCCTGACAGGACGAAATTGAAGACCAGCATCGAACTGTCCGCGCGCGAGATGCCGGCGGGGCTTCGCTGGGCGAGGTGGGGAGACGCCTTGATCCGGCACAGGTCCAGGCCGTTGATCGGAGTGCCATGGAAGGTCGCGTCGAACTGACTGTCGCCGACCAGTCCATAGTCGAGATCGACGAGATTGCGACCGACCACGTCGTGCCAGTAGTCGAAGCGTTCTCGCGCCGGAATGCCCGCCGTCGATGCGAAGCACGGCTGCATCGAAGGACCCGTCGTCCCTTCCGGAAGCATTTCTCAACTCCCTTCCTTGACGGCGGGGTTCTTGGTGCCCTCTCCGTCGCCGGCCGCTGAGACGGCCGAGCGGCCGCCGAGTTTATTGGTCCACCGCCCGAGATCAAGCACGAAGTATGCCAATCTTTCGGTTTTGACCTGAACGGTCTTGGGGTGTGGCGGCGATACGTTCAGCCCTCTCAGACAAGTTTCTGTTCCGGTTAAACCAAGCCGCTCGCGGCCAAGGCTGTTCAATGAGCGCCTCCAACTCGATCTATTTTCGCATCGGAGAGCTCATGGCTTCAAAGGAAACACCCGGTCTCATCCAGGGGACCGATATCGCCGCCCCGACGCGGCGCGATCTCCTCAAGACCGCCGCGGTATTGACGGCGGGAGCGACCCTCGGCTCGACCGGACGGGCATGGGCAGCCGCGGACAAGAAGATCCGCATCGGCTACATCAGTCCGAAAACCGGCCCGTTCGCCCCGTTCGCCGAGGCGGACGATTTCATTCTCGATCAGGTCAGGAAGTCGCTCGCCGGCGGACTGTCCGTGGGCGGCGCCAAATACGAGGTGGAAATCGTCGCGCGTGACGATCAGAGCAGCCCGGACCGTCAATCGAACCTCGCGGCCGAGCTGATCAACAAGGACAACGTCGACCTGATGCTTGCCCAGGTTGCGATCGGCCCTGGGGTGTCACAGCAATGCGAGCTCAATGGCGTTCCCTGTCTCTCAACCATGACCCCATGGCAGGCCTGGATGTTTCCGATGAAGGGAGATCCGGCCAAAGGCTTCAAGAATTCATTCCACTTCTTCTGGGGCATCGAGGACATCGCGGCGGTCTATCTCGACATCTGGAAGGGCGCGAATACCAACAAGGTCGTGGGCGCGGTATTTTCGAACGACGTGCCCGGCAACGCCTTCGGTGATCCCAAGCTCGGAATTCCGGCCGCTTTCGCGAAGGCGGGCTACAAGATCATCGATGTCGGCCGCTTCCCGGTCGGTGCCGACGACTTCTCGACCTACATTCAGGCCTTCAAGAAGGAAGGCGTCGAGATCGTCACTGGCCTGTTCAATCCGCCGGAATGGGCGACTTTCCTCAATCAGTCCGCCCAGATGGGATTTGCCCCGAAGGTCTGCACCATTGCGAAGGCGTTGTTGTTTCCCGGCGGGGTCGCGGCTCTCGGGCCGCGTGCGGAGGGCATGTCGACCGAAATCTGGTGGTTGCCCAGTTATCCGTTCCGCTCGAGCTTGACCGGGCAGACCGCGGCTGAATTGGGAGCGTCCTACCAGGCTGCGAGCGGCCGCGACTGGACGCAGCCGATTGGCGTCGTCCATGCCTTGTTCGAGGCTGGCGTACAGGCTTTGAAGGCGAGCGGCGATCCCAAGTCCCCGTCCAAGGTCGTTGAAGCTCTCCGCCGGCTCAAGCACGAGACCATCATTGGTCAGCTCGATTTCGGCGGCAGCGGAGTTGCCAACGTGTCGAAGATTCGGGTCGTCGGCGGGCAATGGCATGTCGAGTCTAACGGCAAGCGGAAGCTCTACATCACGAACAACGGCACGGCTCCTGAGATCCCGGTCGAACGCAAGTTCGAGCTCCTGAAGGGCTGATGTCGATGACTGCGCTGCTCGAACTCCGTCACGTCAGCAAGCGCTATCGTGATATGATCGTGATCCCCGGATTGACGCTCACGGTTCGTGCAGGCGAGTTCGTCGGTGTGATCGGGCCGAACGGGGCAGGTAAGACCACCCTGTTCGGCCTGATCTCCGGCAACCTCCGTTGCGACTCCGGGTCGGTCTATTTCGATGGCGAAGACGTCACCGCTTTCGGCGCGGATGCGCGTTGCCGCGTCGGCATCGGCAGGACGTTCCAGATCCCGCATCCGTTCCAGGGCATGACGGTGTTCGAGAACGCGCTCGTCGCGGCGACTTTCGGAGCCGCTTTGCGCGGCAAGCAGGCGCAGCAGAAGGCACGGGATGCGCTCGTCCAGTGCGACATCGAGCATCTCGGCGACACGCTTGCCGACCGCCTGACTTTGCTCCAGCGCAAGCGGCTCGAACTGGCCCGGGCGCTCGCGACCGAACCCCGGTTGCTGCTGCTTGACGAAGTGGCTGGCGGATTGACCGACGCCGAAGTCGGGGAGCTCCTTGAACTCGTGATTGCGATTCATAAGGCAGGGGTCACGGTCATCTGGATCGAGCACCTCGTGCACGCGCTGGTGTCTTGCGCCGATCGGCTGCTGGTTCTCTCGGAGGGAAGCTTGCTCGGCGACGGTACGCCCGGCGTGATCATGAGCAGCCGCGAGGTTCGCGACGTGTATCTCGGGTCCGATCTCGAAGAGCAGGGGTCACATGCTGCGCACTAAAAGTCTTCACGCACACTACGGCATGTTTCAAGCCCTCTTCGGCATCGCCGTTTCAGTCGCGCGCGGCGAGGTCGTGTCGCTGATAGGAGCCAACGGAGCGGGCAAGTCGACCCTTCTTCGCGCCATTGTGGGTGCCGTCCACGTTTCCGCTCCGAGCGTGCTGCTCGACGACAAGCCAATCGGCGGTTCAGCCGAAATCGAGCAGCTCAAGCGTGGAATTGCGCTGGTGCCGGAAGGTCGCCGCTTGTTCCCGAGCCTTACGGTCGAGGAGAACCTGCTTCTTGCCGCGAGAAACGGCCGTCGTGGTCCATGGACGCCGGGCCGCCTCTACCGTGAGCTGCCCGTTCTCGACGAATTGCGGTCTCGTCCTGCTACGGCTCTGTCGGGGGGGCAGCAGCAGCTGGTGGCGGTGGGGCGGGCGCTCGTCACCAATCCCGATTTTCTGCTTTGCGACGAGATCTCGCTCGGCCTGTCGCCGGTCGCGGTCGACGCCGTCTACGGCCTGCTCGGGACCGTCATCGACCAGGGTACGGCGATCGTCCTCGTGGAGCAGAACGTGCGTCGCGCGCTTTCGAAGTCGTCGAGATACTATTGCATGTTGAAGGGGAAGGTCGTGCTCGAAGGAAATTCCGGCACCGCGGACTACGCGCGCGTATCGGCCGCGTATTTCGGAGACTGATCATGCAGATCGCGGTGGAAACAGTTTTGAACGGCCTAATGCTGGGGGCGCTTTACGCGCTGTTCGGACTTGGGCTCAGCCTCAGCGTCGGCGTCATGCGCATGATCAACATCGCGCATGGCGATCTGATCGTCGTCGGCGCATATCTGACCAGCGTGGTGATGAGCGCGGCGAATATCGGCCCCTTCACCGCCTTGCTCCTCGTCATTCCAATCATGTTCGCGCTCGGCTGGGTCCTTCAAACCGCGCTACTCAATCGCGTCGTCGGAAAGGATGCCCTCGCGCCATTGCTGCTCACGTTCGGCCTGTCCATCGTCCTGCAGAATGTTCTCCAGGAGACGTTCACCGCCGACACGCGCAGTTTGCGGGCCGGCGATCTGGCGGGTCTGGGATTCAACGTTCTCGGCGTTTCCGTTGGAGTTCTTCCTCTGCTCTCCACGCTCGCGAGCGTCGCGTTGCTCGGCGCGATGCACTGGATGGTCGGGCACACGCATTTTGGACGTCAGGCGCGGGCGGTTTCCGACGATCCCGGGACGGCAAGGCTCGTCGGCGTGAACGATCGCCATCTGTTCGCAATCGTGACCGGGGTCATCTTTTCGACCATCGGCGTAGCTGCCGTGCTCTACGCTCTGAGAACGCCTTTCTCGCCGACGGCGGGACCCGAGCGCCTTCTCTATTCGTTCGAGGCGGTGGTTCTGGGTGGCCTCGGCAATATCTGGGGAACGCTTTTTGGCGGGCTCGTGATCGGTGTTGCTCAGCTTCTTGGCGCCAAGGTCGCCTCGGGCCTGGGGCCGTTCTTTGGTCATCTCGTCTTCCTCGCCGCCCTGCTGGCTCGTCCCCAAGGTTTGTTCGCAAGGACTACGTCATGATGGCGGCCAACAGGTCGAACAAGACTTCCTGGACTGCGCTGGTGCGGATGCTGTCCTGGGGCGGGCTTCTCACTGTCGCTGCGCTCGCGGTTGCGGTTCCCTGGCTTGCGACCTTTGCCGTTCAGCGGCTGCTGGTCGAAGTCCTCACCTTGTTTGCTGTCGCTCTCGCGTGGAATCTGCTCGCCGGTTACGGCGGCCTGGTGGCTATCGGCTTGCATGTGTTCGTCGGCGTTGGTGCCTATTCGCTGTTCGCGCTGTCGAACCAGTCGCACCTCAATCCGTGGCTGCTGCTCCCCGTCGCGGCGGTATCATCTGCCGCTTTCGCGTTGCTTTCGGCGTGGCCCATGTTCCGTCTCAGCGGCGCATACTTCGCGGTCGGCACCTGGGTCCTTGCCGAGATGATGCGGATTCTGACGCTGAATTCGCCTTGGCTTGGCGCAGGAGGCGGCATGCCACTGGAGGCGATGAGCGAATTCGATCGCTGGACACGCAATGCGGGCGTGTATTGGGCGGCGCTCTTGATCGGCGTGGGCTCCCTCGCGGCAGCTAGAGAGGTGCTGCGCGGCGCATTGGGGCTTGCGCTGATGAGCGTACGGGATTCAGAACCGGCGGCGTCGGCCAGTGGCGTCCCGGTCACCCGCGCGAAGATGGCGCTTTGGGTTCTGTGCGCTGTCATGTCAGGACTTGCCGGCGCGGTGTCATACATGAATACGCTTCAGGTGACGCCAGACGCCTCGTTTTCGCTGAACTGGACGGCCGCCGCGATCTTCATCGCGGTTCTCGGGGGGATTGGTACGCTGGAAGGCCCGATCGTGGGAACCATCGTCTATTTCCTGCTGCGAGAGAGCTTTGCCGGCTACGGTTCCTGGTACTTCATCGGCGTCGGTCTGCTCGCGATCTTGACCATGGTCGCGGCTCCGGGCGGCGCGGTGTCCCTCGTCCCGGAAAAATGGCGCATCGATCTCTTCCGCATTCGCCGGCGCATGCACGGACCCGAGCCAGTCCGGTCTGACGAAAACAGCAATCATCAACTTGGCCAATTGACTATCGATCAAAGGAGAAGGTCCGTGGGCATCACTCATCCCAACTACAAAGTCGCAGTCGTCCAGGCCGCGCCGGTCTGGTTGGATCTGGAGGCGACCGTCGAAAAGACGATCAAGTACATTGAGGAAGCCTCGAGAGCCGGTGCGAAGCTGATCGCGTTTCCTGAAACCTGGCTTCCGGGTTATCCCTGGTACATCTGGGTCGGAACGCCGGCCTGGGCCATCGGCAGGGGCTTTGTCCAACGCTATTTCGACAACTCGCTGAGCTATGACAGCCCGCTCGCGCGGCAGCTTGCCGAGGCCGCTGCAAAGAACAGGATCACGGTCGTTCTAGGCCTGTCTGAGCGGGACGGCGGGAGTCTCTACATCGCACAGTGGTTGATCGGGCCGGACGGCGAGACCATCGCCAAGAGACGGAAGCTGCGTCCGACCCACGTCGAGCGGACGGTGTTCGGAGATGGTGATGGCAGTCACATCGCGGTGCACGAGCGGGCAGATATCGGTCGCCTGGGAGCGCTATGCTGTTGGGAGCACGTGCAACCTCTGACAAAATTCGCGATGTACGCACAGAACGAGCAGGTTCACGTAGCGGCTTGGCCGAGCTTCTCGATGTACGAGCCCTTCGCGCATGCGCTGGGTTGGGAAACGAACAATGCGGTCAGCAAGGTCTACGCGGTCGAAGGATCGTGCTTCGTGCTTGCGCCCTGTGCAGTCATCTCGCAGGCGATGGTGGATGAGATGTGCGATACGCCCGACAAGCGCGAGCTCGTTCACGCCGGCGGCGGTCATGCCGTGATCTACGGCCCCGACGGAAGCCCGCTCGCGAACAAGCTCGGGGAAAACGAGGAGGGGCTGCTCTATGCGACCGTTGATCTCGGGGCGATCGGCGTGGCCAAGAACGCTGCGGACCCGGCCGGCCATTACGCGCGCCCTGACGTCGTAAGACTCCTTTTCAACAATAAGCCGGCGCGCCGCGTGGAACACTTCTCGTTACCCCACGAACAGGTCGATCCGGATAGGCCACAGCAAGGCAACTAGCTAGCCTCGGCCTGAAACCAGGGGAGCGCGCCTTGATGCCTTCGACGACACTGTCGTCAAATGCTGCAAGGTGCGGCCGGTTGAGATCGGTCGACTGGCAGGAGGGTCGAAAGCCGACCCCGGCAAGCGATCCCTCAATCAAGCAAATCGCGATGTCTCCGTTTCCTTGGCGTAACCCTGGTACGCAACTTCGAGCTCAATCGCTGACGGCGCGTAGGAATACCCAAAGAGGGCGCTACGCCAGATTGCGACCCCGCGGCAGTCCGCGACGCAAAAGCGCGGCCGAACGGTCAAATCGCCACCGCCAGTGAGTGTCGGTATCGGTGGTTGCGTCTTCCCGCAATCACCGACAGCATGAAAAAAAGGCCTATCGAGACGCAGGGTCTGGCTAAAACAGTTGGGTATACTGGTGGGTACACTGCAGAAGTGTTGTAGAGAAAGTGATGTAATTTCAGATCGATAGAGGAATCTTCGATTCCGCCCCTGGGCTCCACGCTTCGCCGCTTTGCGGCTACGCGTGGTGCGGCCGAGCCCGGCTCCCTGACCCGCAAAGCGGCGAAGCGTGCCCGGCGTAGCCCCTTGGCGAAGCCGGGCGTTTGAGCCCCCCAAGTCTCGCTTGAGCCACGCTCTCTGATTTCCCATCAACCCTGTCAAACAGCCCGCCGCGATCAGCAGCCGTAGCTCGCGCATGCCGCCGCAACCTCGCGGCCCATCAGGCCCGAGCTATGCTGTAGTCCGCGTCCTCTCAGAAAGAGAGGCGCAGGGAAGGCCGAGTGCCGACTGGCACCCGTGGCCCCCGTGCGAAAGAAGTGCACGGGGCAGGAACCACAGGTCAGCCGGATGAACCCGGCCTTCCCTGCGCGATGGGCTTCCGGCTGCTCCGTGCTCTCCCAGGGGACCGGCTTGCTTGCCCCCGTCATCGACATCGTCGCCGACCAAGACACCAGCGTCGGGGTGTCGGGACCACACGGCTTGACCGTCCGCGCTGGCGACGTTCGTCCGCACCTCCATCGAGATGCTGCGTCGCCCCGCGGCCACCGCTCCCCGCCGCAACGTCCCGTGACGATCGCGATACGCCCCTTGTGTACGCCAGATCTGCCAGAATGTGCGAACGGGCGGTTCTCGCAAAACCGCCCGTCGCTGGAGCTGAGCCCATTACGCCCCAAAAGCGGCAGAGATTGTATCAGAGCGAGGGACAGCTCCGGTGATCTTCCTCAACCCGAACAGTTGCAAGGGCCTTGAGTCCATACAAGGCAAGGAAGGGAGTGGATGATGACACAAATCGTAAACGGTGTCGCGGGCATCGATGTCGCCAATGACGAGGTCGACGGCTGCATTCGCAAGCTGGGCTTACGGCAGACGTTCCCGAGCAGTCTGCACGGGCACCGCCAATTGGTGGCCTTGCTTCGCAAGCACAAGGTGACAAAGGCCGTCATGGAGGCCAGCGGCGGCTATGAGCGCGAATGGGCCAAGGCGATGCGTGAGGCCGGGATAGAGGTGCGGATCGTTTATCCCAAACGGGTTCGTAGCTTCGCCTTGTCGGCGGGGCGACTGGCGAAGAACGACACGATCGACGCAGAGATGATTGCCTGGTTCGCCGAGACGTTCGACGAGGCACCGAGTCAGACCTACGATGCTGCACGCGAGTAACTGGCGGGGCTGGTGAAAGCGCGCAAGAATCTGATGGATCTGAAAACTCGTTTACAGAACCAGACCGAGCATGTCGTGCTGGGATTGGCGCAGAAGGCCCATTCCCAGGTGTTGAAGATGCTCGCGGCCCAGATTGCGAAGCTCGAGGCTGCCATCTCCGCCAAGGTCAAGGCGACACCGGAGTTTGCCGAGCGCGCCGAGATCATCGAAAGTGTGCCGGGGCTCGCCGGCACGACCTCCGCGCTCCTCATTGCAGGAGCGCCAGAGCTCTGCAAGGTGAGTGACAGGATCGCCGCTGCCCTGATCGTCGTTGCCCCTCATGACGACGACAGCGGCAAGCGCCGCGGCGAGCGTCACATCAAGGGCGGACGACGTTGGGTGAGAAACGGCCTGTTCCTTCCCTGCCTCGGCGCGGCGACGCAGCACAATCCGATGCTCAGCGTCTACTATGAGCGCCTCATCGCCAAGGGCAAGGAGCCGAAAGTTGCGCTCATTGCCTGCATGCGCAAGCTGATCATCATCCTCAACACGATGATCGCTCGCGGTGAGAGGTGGAATCCCAAGCCGCTACGTAACGCGGTGAGCTGATCGAGCGCTCTACCGCGCTCGGTCCAGGACCAGCGGATGCCAAGCCCACAGGACGGCGAGCGGACGAGGTCAAGGCCTTAAGCCGCCGAAGGCGGGGGCGCGTCTCGCGCCAGCCTTGAGGCCGGCCGATCGCCGGGTTACCTCAAAGCACAGTTGCTTGCAGTGAGGCGGGATGGCCGGATCAACCACTGATTTGGGGTTGGTGTCTACAAGTTTTCTGGTATTCAGAATCTGCGGCCAGCGCTGTCGATCGACTACACGTGGTGGCGGACATCAAGCTCGCGGATGTCGCCCCTTGTGCCAAGCGCAACGAGCGGCTTACGCTGGAGCATACGTCAGGTGGAGCCGAGAAAATGCAGCGTCATCGACCGATCCAGTCAGTGTCCCCGAAGGCGCGGATCTGCCTCCTTATCCTGAGCTGTTTTGCAGCTGCTTTGACGACGTCTGTGACGGCGGAGTCGTTGGTGCCGTCAAAAACCCGCACGATCACCATCCGCTCGCAGCCCGCCGCCGACGACAGCGCGCAACCTCTACCGCCCACGGCCAGCTTCAAGCTCCTCACCATCAAACCAATCCAGCCTCAATCGGAAAACAGCAGCGAAGCAGCGGGTGGACGGAGATCCGATGAAATGAAGTCTGGAAATATCTCCTCCGAGGGCCTTCAAAAAATCCGCACGGTCCGGGTCAGGCCAGCACCCGGCGTCCTGGAGGACGGATATCGCCATCTTGTCCCCAAGACACCGGCGCCAGCGGGGTCCGTATCGGAGTGATGGTCGCGAACCGCCGCTGCAAAGGGGCAGTGGTGTGGTGGTGATGGTGGCAGCAGTCGCCGGGGCTGAGCTGGCGTCATTCATGCTGATCGCGGCTGACTGCCGCTTGAACCGATCGCCATTCCGATGACATCCTCACAGTAAGGTCGTCGCCGAACCGCGCCGCCGCTTTCCACGTCACCATTCCCCAAGTCACCATTCTCAACGTTACCTGAGTCTCAAAAGATCCGAGCAGCCACGACGAAGGGCCAGATTTTGTTGCGCAACCGACATGAGTTTCACACTCGCCACAACATCCTGCACCGCGGACGAGGCGGCCAGATCGAGCGATGGGGGGCATTCCGGCGCCCGCTTGCTACGGATGTCCGACCTCGGGCCTATGCTGGCGATGGTGCTTCTTTGGGCGCAGGCGGCGCTGGTCGAACTTGATCGGCGACGCAATACCTGTTTCTCGCCGGCAGGATTGCAGTCATCGGCCTCACCGCGCCTGCAATCTTTGCCGCCTGCCGGCGCCATTCCGGTTGGCGCAGATGGGCGCTCATTCTTGTGATGCCGTTGGGGCTCACGCCATCCATTGCGGTGAATTGGAATACAGCACAGACCTGGGTGATGGAGGCCGTCAGCAATCCGGCCGCGCAGGTCGTTCCCATCGTTGCCCTTCGGTGGCCCATGGCGTTGTTCTGTTATACCGAAATTCATGCCCGTTCCTCTACATTTCGGCTCCGCTCATTGCCTTCGGCTACTTGCTCTGGATCTGGAGAGGGTCGCAAAGATGAAGATCACGCCGGGTGATCAAACGAGCGGCGGCTGCGATCATCGTCGTGGCCCCGCGATGCCAGCGTCCGTTGCAGTCGCGGGCGTCGCGCTACGTGAGTTGCATCTGAGATGAAGCGGCGTCGTACGAACTGGACTTGTCTGTCTTCAATCGCCGTTTCGCGAGATCCGAGCACGCCGACGCAAAGGTGCCTCCGGATTGACATCCACGCTGCTGCTGGTGTTATTCCTCAAGGTAGTCGGTGGCCAACAATTGACGCAGGAGTCGGATGAATGGCGCTCGAGAAGCTGGAGACGCACATAAACTGGCGCGCCAAGGATGTGCTGGATCCGGCGACCTGGACACTGACGCTGACATCAGCCGACCAACGCGAACTCCACGACGCCTTGAATCATGCGAAGTCGAAATCGCGTGATCTTGTCGGCATCGGACGCGAGGGTTTTCCGCTGCCGAGCCTTGGCCCGAAGCTGTCCGACATCGCGAGCGATCTGATCGACGGTCGCGGCTTTATCCGCATCTCCAAGCTGGATGTCGAGCGCTATGACCCCGATGACCTCACGCTGATCTTCTGGGGCATCAGCATCCATATCGGAGATCCGTGGCCGCAAAATCGGCGTGGTCAGGTGATGGTCGACATCACGCGCACGGACGCCAAGCCCGGCGATCACGAGCGGCGCAGCTATGAGATGGGCGGGATCGCCATGGAGTACCATACGGATGGATCCGATCTCGTTGCGCTGTTCTGCCTGAGCGGCGGGAAGAGCGGCGGAACCTCCTGCGTAGCCAATGGCGTTGCCATCTACAACAAGCTGGTGGAAACACGGCCGGATCTCGTTGAAGTGCTACGCGGCGATTTTCCAATCGACTTTCGCGGTGACCAACCGAGCGGCGGGCGCCCTTATTATCTGCTGCCAGTCTTCAGCGAGCGCAAAGGGCGGCTCTTCTGTCGCTTGTTGGCGTCCTACATCAGGAGCTCCCAGCGCCATCCAGATGCGCCGCGCCTCACGCCTCTGCAGAATGAGGCGCTGGATGCGGTGGCAGCGCTGGCGAGCCAGCCGGAATACAACGTCTACATGGATCTACGGCCGGGCGATATCCAGTTCATCAACAACTATCACGTCCTGCACGGGCGGACCGCCTATGAGGACGATCTCGACGCGGGGGTCCGGCGTCACCTGAAGCGGCTCTGGCTGTCGACGCCGCTCTTGAAGAGCCGTCCCCCCGGTTTCAGGAGAATGGCGGTCGCGCACTGGGAGGAAAGGCGCACTACTGTTCGAGCATGATCGAGCGCAAACGTCCGTGGTGCTGGTCGCTAGGAAAGGTCGGTTGCGGGGCGCATTGAGAGGCGCCGTCTTGAGGGCCGCAACTGGATCTGCGCCGACATGCCGCGCGAGGACGACGCGTACCCCGATCATGTTGACGATTGTTATGCTTCTTCGAGTCCTAAACCAAGAGGCGAAGGCGACTGCGGATCGATCGGCGGGGGAATGGAATCGTCTCGGACGTCGCTCGTTGTTTTTCGACCGCGATATTTGAACTTTCCGAACTGAACGACGTGGACGCCCTGCCCGTTTTTATTGGGTCGCAGACCCCACGCAGGTTTACGATAAAGCTCCGGCTCGTCCCGCAGTCTGTTCCGAACCTCCAGGGTGTCGCCAAACGGGACGACGAATTGCAAGTACCAGAGGCGGTCCCCGCTGATCCAATCGTCCGGCTGCAGGACGTACTTGCCGCCGAGCCAGGCGTCCTCAACCTCCTTTGAAAGCCGAGCGATACCGACATAGCCAATTGGGATGCCGTTGCGCTTATAGATGCGATACCGATTGTGCTTGATTGCCGGCATAACGAATTGCTCAACTTCATGCAGGCGCAAGCGTTGATGAATCGGTGAATGCGCATACAGCCACAAAATCTCTCCCAGGACCTCGCTGTTGGTCCTCGGCTGCTCGCTTGCGAGACTAGTGGCTTGCTGGCTCATTCGTCTGGCAACCTTGTTCGAGCAATTTGCGCCGGGTGTTTGTCATACCCAGACTGACGAGAAGGGCTGGGTGAGCTACGGGTCGATCGGCGAGACAGTGATGCGCTCGGCGGAGATCTCGACGCAGATGCGGCGGCCGTTGCGCAGCTTGAGGCCGCGGACCGGAGCGACGCGGACCTCGGGATCGTGACGCAGCAGCCGCGTGATCCGGCGCAGCCGGCCCGGCGCGACGACGAGGTCGACCAGATAGGCCTGCGGTCCGCTGGCCCATTCTTCTGGCAGGATGCTGAACGGATTATCGATGAACCGGGGTTCGACGGCGCTGGAGATCTTGGCCCAGCTGACGAAGCCGATCGGTCTGTCACCGTCCTCGAACAGGCGGAATTGCCGCAGCCTGATCGCCGGCATGACCAGCCGTGCGAAATCCTCGACACGGCGGTCGCGATGCCAGGACGACTCCATCATGAGCCATGCGATCTGGCCAAGGATCGCCGAGCTGCTGCGCGACGAAGCCACTGGTCCCGTTGACGGTCGTTGCAGGGTCGCGGGATCACCCAAGGGGGGATGCTCCCGTTTCACCGCCAGCCTCCGCAGCCGGCGACGCCTCGTCGGATCCGGTCTGCCAACCACGTCCCGCAGCTTGAACCTGCATGTTGCCCGGTTTCGCCTTCATCAGGGGATCACCGTCGAGGATTCGGTCGCGCCGGCGAGTGACTGCCGGTGGCTCCAGCTGACAAATTTGATCACCAGCGCGCCGGCATCGAGCTCCCACCAGCGGACACCGCCGAAATTCCAGCGACCGGGCTTGGCATGATGATTGTTGTGCCAGCCTTCGCCCCAAGCAAGGTAGCCGAGCCACCACACATTGCGGCTGTCGTCACCGCTTTCGAAATTGACGTAGCCGAACCGGTGCGTGACATAGATGGTCAGCCCGCTAATCCACAGCTTGATCGCCACCGGCACGGCCCAGGCGAACACGAACAGGCGCCAGTCGATCGCCAGCAAGGCAAGGGCGAAGCCGAGCACCATGAAGACGTAGTTGCGGTGGACCCAGGCCTGCAGCGGGTCGCGGCGGAACTCGCGGCGCATTTCCCAGCGATGGTTGCGGGGGGCGTAGTTGTGAATGAACATCACGCCAAGCCCGCGCAGCTTGGGCGAATGCGGATCACCGTCCTGGTCGGAATGCTTGTGATGCTGCCGGTGCATCACCGCCCAGCTGGCCGGAGATCCGGAGCAGCCGAGCGCGCCGGCCAGCGTGAACATGATCTCGGCCCAGCGCGGTGCCGCAAAGCTGCGATGCGCATAGTATCGGTGGAAGCCGACGGACAGTCCGATGCAGCCATAGATGAAGTATCCGACCAGCGCCACAAGCCACCAGGCAAGTCCGACATGGGCGAACATCGCGGCCCAGGCCGTGATCAGTCCGGTGGCGATCTGGATAAATCCGACGAATTTGACGCTCGGCCGCAACAGCGTGTGACGCCGAAGTGACGAGAGAACAATGGCTGACATGCAAAGACCCCTGTGCCCACCAAGGCCACATCTGAGCGAAGGCTTCGGCGAAGCGATGCCTGACGCTGCTTTATCCATCCATCAATCCATGCGTCATGCAAGCTGCGAAAAGGCAACATTCAGCAAAGATCGACTGCCGTGTATTGCATTTTATGTCAAAGGCAAGATCATATCGCAACGGAGTTGGGGTTTGTTGTGTTTGGTCTTTATTTGCAACCAAGACGTGTATAGCGCTTTCCGATCTGGGTCGTGAAGAGAACTCGTTCGTATGGATCGTCGCGAAGTTGGATCTGCGAAGGCGAACGGTGCGAAGGTGAGAGCCGCAGGATGAGAAATGGAGAGCTGAAGGCCGCGACGGCAGCGCCGGGCCTTCAGAGTACGCAGGGCGGTCAGAGCCAGAGTCGGTGAATGCAGGAACGGGGTCTCGAAGCGGTCGGCAGCCATGATTCATGGGGGGGCGGCCTCAGCAACGATCAGGCAGTGGAAGAGCTGCTGTCGACGGCGCGCAGGTTCTACTTCAGTAAGGACTATCTGAAGGCGGCGGCCACGGTGGCGCGCGCCATCGAGCGATCGCCTGATGATGCCGAGCTTTGGAATACGTGCGGCGTGTTTCTGCGGGCCGGCGACCGCTCGACCGAGGCGGTCTGGAGCTACAGGCAATCCCTGGCCCGACGGCCGCTCAATGCCGGTGCCTGGTCCAATCTCGGCAATGCGCTGGTCGATTTGAAGCAGCTTGAGACCGGGATGGTCTGTCACCGCCGCGCGCTCGCGCTCGAGCCGGACAATGTCGAGTTCCACCGCAATCTCGCGCGCGCCCAGATCGTCGCCAACCACCATGCGGAGGCCGTGCAGACGCTCAACCGCGCGCTGCGCTTGCAACCTTCGAACTTCGGTGCGCGGTTCGACCGTGCCATGGCCTCTCTGCATCTTGCCGATTACGTCCGCGGCTGGTCCGACTACGAGACGCGGCTGCAGAACACGGTGCGCAGCTATCCTGGCCGACGCTGGAACGGCGAGCCCTTTCAGGAACGGACGCTGCTGATCACCTGCGAGCAGGGCCATGGCGATGCGATTTGGGCCGCTCGCTACTTCAGGATGGTCAAGGCGCTCGGCGGCACTCTGATTGTAGAATGTCACGAGGGGTTGGTGTCGTTGTTCTCGACCATCCCCGGCGTCGATCAGGTCGTCAGGCTGGATGATCCGCTGCCACGCGCCGATCTGCATTGTCCGATGTGCAGCCTCCCCGGACTGTTCACGCGCGACATCGGTGAGATCCCGTCGGCGACCTACCTCACGGCTGACGGGCAGCGCACAGCGAAGTTCGAGCCGGTGATGGCGCGGGCCGGCGGGAACCTGCGCGTCGGCATCGTCTGGTCCGGCAATCAGGGCTTCGCCAGGAACCGGGATCGCGCCGCGCCATTGAAGGCCTTCATGCAGGCCTTCGCGCATCCCGGCGTGCAGCTGTTCAGCCTGCAGAAGGGCCCGCTGGAGAAGGATCTGAAGGCGTTGCCCGCGGACGCGCCGATCATCGACCTCGCCCCCTTCATTGGCGACTTCGCCGACTCGGCCGCCGTGCTGTCCATGCTCGATCTCGTCATCATGACGGACTCGGCGATCGCACATCTGTGCGGCGCGCTCGGCCAGCCGGTCTGGGTGCTGCTGAGTTATGAGGCATTCTGGCTGTGGCTGCTCGATCGCGACGACAGCCCCTGGTATCCCTCGATGCGGTTCTTTCGCCAGAAGGCGTGGGGGGACTGGGGCGGCGTGTTCGATGCCGCGAGTGCGGCGCTGATGCAACTTTCTCTAGCGGGGCGCGGTGCGGCAAGTAACTCATAGTTGTGGTTTCGCGTCCCGCGGCACGCAACAGGGGCGCCAAGGACGCACTTCACAACGGCTTTGTAGTAGAGACGGAAAACGCGCTTCTCACGCGCATTGTGACCATGTATTGCTGACTTGGTCTAGTTTTGGCCGCATAGAAGTCCAGGGTTGAACGTGGTGACGTCCGCGAGTGAGAACGATCCTGGCCTGCATGTGCTGGCGCTGCTGTTGCGCTTTCACGGCATCGCCGCGGATATTGGCCAGATCGCGCATCAGTTCGCGGGAGCACGCATCGGCATTCCCGAGATGCTCCGCTGCGCGAAGGCGTTCAAGCTGCGTGCCCGAACGATTGCGACCGACTGGCGCCGGCTGGGGAAGCTGCAGCTGCCCGCGATCGCTGAATGCAAGGGCGGCGGCTTCGTCATCGTCGGCAAGGTCGGCGACGACGGTGTGCTGGTGCATTCGCCCGAGCTGGGCCGGCCGCAATCACTCACGCGCGAGCAGTTCGAGGAGATCTGGACCCGCCGCGTCGTGCTGATGGCCCGGCGCGCCTCGCTCGGAGACCTTGCACGGCGGTTCGACGTCACCTGGTTCGTTCAGGCGATGCAGAAATATCGCGGTCTGCTCGGCGAGGTTCTGCTGGCCTCCTTCTTTCTGCAACTGCTCGGGCTGGCGACGCCGTTGTTCTTTCAGGTCGTGACCGACAAGGTGCTGGTGCATCGCGGGTTCACCACGCTCGACGTTCTGGTCGTCGGGCTGGTCGCCGTGTCGGCGTTCGAGGTCGTCCTGGGTGCCCTGCGAACCTACGTGTTTGCGCACACCACCAATCGCATCGACGTCGAGCTTGGGGCGCGGCTGTTCCGCCATCTCGCCGCGCTGCCGATTGGCTACTTCGAGGCGCGCCGAACCGGCGATTCGGTGGCGCGGGTGCGAGAGCTCGAAAACGTCCGGAATTTTCTGACCAGCTCGGCGCTGACGCTGGTCATCGATCTCGTCTTCACCTTCGTGTTTCTCGCGGTGATGTTCTATTATTCGCCGCTGCTGACCTGGGTCGTGATCGGATCGTTTCCGTTCTACATCGGCATCTCGGCCGGTGCGACTCCGGCGTTCCATCGTCTCCTGAAGGAGAAGTTCGACCGCGGCGCCGAGAACCAGGCCTTCCTCGTCGAATCGGTCGGTGGCATGCAGACGCTCAAGGCGATGGCGGTCGAGCCGCAAATGCAGCAGCGCTGGGAGGAGCAGCTCGCCGGCTACGTCCAGGCGAGCTTCCGCGTCCTGTCGCTGAGCAACTGGGCCGGCCAGGGCGTGCAGTTCGTCAGCAAGGCAGTTACCGCCGCCACTCTTTATTTTGGTGCCTATCTGGTGATCGACGGCAGCATGACGGTCGGCGAGCTGATCGCCTTCAACATGCTGGCTGGACGCGTGGCGCAGCCGGTGCTGCGGCTGGCGCAGCTGTGGCAGGACTTCCATCAGGCGCGGATCTCGATCGAGCGGCTCGGCGACATTCTCAATGCGGTGCCGGAGCCGGCCTACAATCCGGCACGCGCGGCGCTGCCGTCGATCCGTGGCGAGGTGGCGTTCGAGAACGTCTCGTTCCGCTACCGTGTCGACGGGCTGGAAGTGCTGCGCGACATCAACCTGAAGGTCGAGGCGGGCCAGATGATCGGCATCGTCGGGCCGTCGGGGTCCGGCAAGTCGACGCTGACCAAGCTGGTGCAGCGGCTCTATGTTCCGGAGCGCGGCCGCGTCCTGGTCGATGGCATCGATCTCGCTGTCGTCGACGTGTCCTGGCTGCGCCGGCAGGTCGGCTCGGTGCTGCAGGAGAACGTGCTGTTCAACCGCACTATCCGCGACAACATCGCGCTCGCCGAGCCGGGCATGCCGATCGAGCGCGTCATCGCCGCCGCGGAACTGGCTGGCGCGCACGACTTCATCCTCGAGCTGCCACAGGGCTACGACACCATCGTCGGTGAGCGCGGCGCCAGCCTGTCCGGCGGGCAGCGCCAACGCATCGCGATCGCGCGGGCCCTGGTGACCAATCCCCGCATCCTGATCTTCGACGAGGCGACCAGCGCGCTGGATTATGAGAGCGAGCGCATCATCCAGAAGAACATGCGCAGGATTGCGGAGGGCCGCACGGTGCTGGTGATCGCGCACAGGCTCTCAGCGGTCCGCCATGCCGACCGGATCGTGACCATCGAGAAGGGCAGGATCGTCGAGGACGGCAGCCATGAGGAGCTGCTGCGCGCCGGCGGCCGCTACGCCTCCCTGCATCGCCTGCAGGCCGGCGGATTGGACGCCGAGGCCGGCGCCGATGCCGCGGGGAGCGCCGAGGTGACCACACACATCGCCTCTGCTCCCCGGCGCGAACGTGCGGATCAGCTCCATGCCTCCTGAGACCGCCCGGATCATTCCGCTGCGGGTCAGGGATCGCCGCCGCGACAAGCTGGAGTTTCTCCCAGCGGCGCTCGAGATCATCGAGACGCCCGCATCGCCCGTCGGACGCGCCACCGGCGCGACGATCATCCTCCTGATCGTGCTGGCGCTGATCTGGTCGGTGATCGGCCGCATCGATATCGTCGCGACAGCGTCCGGCAAGGTCATCCCGAGCGGGCGCACCAAGACGGTGCAGCCGCTGGAGGCCGGGATCGTGACGTCGATCATGGTCAAGGATGGCGACGAGGTCTCGACCGGCCAGGTCGTGATGCGGCTCGACCAGACGCTGATCGAGGCGGAGCGCAATCATGTCCGCAACGATCTGATGTCGGCGCGGCTGGACGCGGCGCGGCTCTCGGCCCTGCGTGACAATTTTGAGAGCGGAGCGGATCTCATCGCCTCGTTCGCGCCGCCCGCGGACGCCAGCAAGCCTCAGCTGGCGCGCACCCGCGCGACGATGATCGAGCAGGCATCGACGCAGACCGCCAAGCTCCAGGGCTTCGACCAGCAGATTGCCCAGAAGGCCGCGGAAGCGGAGCAGATCGCGGCCCTGATCACCAAGATCGAGGCCACGCTGCCCCTCATCGGAGAGCAGGCCGAGATTCGCGAACGGGCGATGTCGCTCGAGTTCGGCAATCGCATCGCCCACCTCGACGCCCAGATCAAGCTCAATGACCAGAAGAACGATCTGCTCGTCCAGCAGCGGCGCGTCATCGAGGTCAACGCGGCGCGTCTCGGCCTCGAGCGGCAGCGCGAGCAGGCGCGCGCCGAATACGCCCACAAGATCTACAGCGACCTCGCCGACGCCGAACAGAAGGTGCTCGGTCTGACCGAGGATCTCGCCAGGGCCGAGCAGCGCCTCGATCAGCAACTGTTGCGCGCGCCGGTCGACGGCACCGTGCAGCAGCTCGCCGTGCACTCGCTGGGCGGGGTGGTGACGGCGGCGCAGCAGGTGATGATGATCGTGCCGTCCGACAGTCATCTCGAGATCGAGGCGGCCCTGCAGAACCGCGACGTCGGCTTCGTCAGTCCCGGGCAGGAGGCCGAGGTCAAGGTCGATACGTTCAACTTCACCAAATACGGCCTGCTGCACGGCAAGGTCGTCAACGTGTCCCACGATGCCGTCGTCCGCGAGAAGCCGCTCGACAAGTCGAGCCCGATCAAGTCGCAGTCGCTGTCCGACAGCAGCGAGCCGCTCGGGCAGGAGTTCGTCTACCTGGCGACGGTTGAGCTGGAGAAGACGCGGCTCGAGGTCGAAGGCCGCATGGTCGATCTCGTGCCCGGCATGGCGGTCACCGTCGAGATCAAGACCGGCACCCGCCGAATCATCGAATTCCTGCTGTCACCCTTGCTGCGCTACAAGCAGGAGAGCATGAGGGAACGATGAGCGCGGCTGACGCCATCGTTCGCTGCACGTCTCAGTGTCGCCGCACCGCCTGATCTCGCGACGTCACGTGCGATGGCCGAACCTCTGGCCTTGCCGTGCAGCCCGCCAGGGTTGCAAGTAGTTGCATGTTCGCTTGAGCGACGGGCCGTCCGGATGTGATGAGCGGTGCGATTGTTTCAGTTCGTAGAAATCTTGCGATCGCCTCCGACTTTCGCCTTGCGACAATATGCGCTTTGCTTTTATCGTCGCATCAACTGGGGGATTTTCGTCGTCGGTCGTTCGGTGCACTCTTGCTTGGGGCAAGGGCGGGTTCCCGGCGTCCAATCCACACGTGACAGCATGAGTGATTGGAGGGCGCAGCCCGGCACCGCGGTGTCGTGCTGTGCAGCAGGACTGGCTTGTCCTACTATTCCGATGCTGATCATCAGACTCGGAGAGTGAGACATGTCGAACGATACGCCGAAGGACAAGGTCGAGGGAGCGCCGATGGGAGAAGCTGGAACGGCCACGGGCGGTCCGCAGGCTGTACTCGGCGAGGAGGCGCTGAAGGCGGCCATCGATGCACTCGGCGCCGGCCACGCTACGCCCGGCGCCGCCCAGCAGCCCGGGGCTCCGGTCAAGACGGTGTCGCAGGTGATGGGCGAGATCTCCTGGCTGATGACCCAAAGCCCGCGCCACAAGTCGATCCCGATCGGCGATCTCGAATGGCTGGTGATGCCGGCCGTCATCCTCAAGCAATTCCGGCTCTATTATAATGGCGAGCGCCCGGTCGGCGTGGCGCTGTGGGCCCTGGTCGACGACGTCGTCGCCCACCGCATCGACACCGGTGACCGCCGCCTCGCCGCCGCCGAATGGAAGAGTGGATCACACCTGCGCGTGATCGACATCGTCGCTCCGTTCGGAGGGGAAGCGGAGATGCGGAAGCATCTTGAGGTGGGAGGCTAAGATGAACGCGCCTCGGCATCCAACATCAGGGCGTTATTCGAGTCCTGGCGCTGTACGGCACAGGTCGCCGTCCACCCCCCCTGCGCTTGATCGTGAAGAAGGTTTCCTCGTTCGGGGGAGGGGCGACAGCGATTTCCATTTTAACGATCATGATCGGACCGTTCCTGAAGTGGAAGGAAAATCATGATGTCTTCACCCCAGGCAGCGGCTGGATCGCCGCAATATAGCGCTATTGTCATCTGCAACCGGTATACAGAAATCAAGTTGGCGGAGCTGGTTGATGCCCTCCGTGCGGTCGCGCCATCCAGCAAGATCGGCGACTGGATTGGGCCGTTCGACGGTCGGGATATCGAAGCTTTCGGCAGCGACATGATCAGCATAGATGGCGTCCAAATGACGCTCCTGAGCCTGGATCAGCCGCTACCGCCGCCATTCTTTGACATAGGTCCCGTCCCAAGCCAGTTGATGCCGAATCCGCTGCAGCAGTTGCGCGGGCAGCGGGCTCACGTGAGCATCGTTCCAGCGGCGTTGCCTCAGAATGGTCCCTCTGCCGTCGCGACGGCTCGCGCGGTCTCTCTCCTCGCTCTAGCCGTTGCGATTGTCACGCAGGCTGAGGCGGTCAAGTGGATCGACTCCAACAACTTCGTTTCCGTGGCGCTGCTGCGAGGTTGCGCAGCGAGACTGGCTGTTCTAGGCGGCACTGCGGTCCCATTCTGGATCCGGATCTTTGCCGGGCGTGCCCATGACCAGCAGAAAATCATCGCAGGCTCGTACGGACTTTGGTCGTTCGGCCTCGACGAAATCGAATATGCGCCGATCGCGATGTCTATTGAGGAGCTCGTACCGCACGCATGGTCTGTGTGCGAGTACGTTATGAGCTCAGAAAAAGCAGTGAAAGATGATGATACGATCGATGTTGACCAAAAGAATGTATTCAAACTCGATGTGATCGCCAACGGATTCTTCGGCACCGGCCGCAATCTGCGGCTTTCGTGGCTTGCTCCGAGCAAGTCGTTTAAACCCAGTTAGACAGCTCGATAGCGAGTGAGCGCATGGCCTATCTCCTTGAGCCGAACCAATACAAGTGGATCCAAGCCGCTGGGGCCCATCCGGAGCTACTGCGTAAACAGATCAACGGGGTTCCGCTGCAACAAGTCGATATTCCAACTGAGACGGTGCTCAAAGGGCGCCTAAAGCTTCCCGATATTTGTAGCGCTGGAGATGCATTTCGCTTTGTTTCGGATCAAGGAAAGGTGGTTCTGGAGGAGTTGGTGCCGGGCTGCGTTTCGTTTTTTCCGCTTGCGATCAAGGCAACGGATCTCTTGCTCGCAGGGAGGCGTTTCTTCTTCATCGATGTTTTGCCGCGAGGGCAGCTGATAGACTGGGATCGTAGCTCGACAGATCTACGTGACGATCGCACTAAAGATGGGCGTGAGGTGCGCTTTCTTCGCGGGCTTATGACGGATCCAATCACAAAGTATAAGTCCGTAACTCTGAGTACTCCACCGATTTGGCGGGAGATTGATGTGGATGGCGCGGCCGCGCAATTCATTGCAAATAAAAAGCACATACTACTTCGTGACGAGGTTTGGGAAGCGCTGAATGTCAAATTTCCGGGACAGCTTGTGCCTAGAAGGCTTGTATAGCGAACGATAGTGATTCCGGCGCTAAGCAATGGTGACTGAGGGGCGGGGCAAACGTGTTTACTTGGATTAAGGATTTATTGAGCGCGCAGCGTATCCACCATGTTGCTCCCGTACAGGTGGTTAGTCAAAACGCTGAATTGTTCCAGGCTGCCTACGCCGATATTGGCGGCCGTGGATTAGGCATGGCTGACAACTTTAGTAAGGCAAGTGGTACTTATCGCACAGATTTTATCACAGGGGGCGTGGCGGGAGACAATCTAGTCAATCTGCCGGCCCGTGGGTATGGCGGAGTTCCGGGTGGGCCGGTCGTTCATGCTGGGGGGCATCCGGCGTACAATAAGGCCTACGGTGATATAGTTAGCCGCATAAACGAAAGATTTCAGCTTACTCAAGATCACCTGACTGCTCGAGCTCAGTTGGACTTCGTTGCCACCGAAGTCAAGGCTGCGCTGCGTACCGGAAATCTTCCACTTTACTACAAAGATCCGCAATTTTCAGGCCTCAGAACGAAAGGCGCTGACGGGCTAACGAGACTTGAGCGGATCACTCAAAGTGTTTTTGCTGATATCGAGGCTAGGATGCCGACCAGGGCGGCGGTTTCGCCTGCTGTCGAGCCTGAGATGCCGAGGGTCGAGGCGCCGACAATTGCTGACAGGGCTTCTCCAGATCTTGACCTGAATACGGCCGATCGCGCCACGCGCGCGCACCATGGTCCGCCTGAGTTGACTGACCCCCATGAGACGCGGCTGGGTGGGGCGGGCGAGCCGGCGGGTCTGGATGAACCGACCAATCCGCGGCGCTATGCTGGAGATTCGGTTGAACCCGTCAACCGGCCGGGTGGGGCCGGCGAACCGGCGGCTCTGGATGAACCGGTCAATCCGCGACGGTATGTGGTCGATGCGCCTGAGCCGGTCAACCGGCCGGCGGGGGCTGGCGAGCCGGCGGGGCTGGATGAGCCGGTCAATCCGCGACGGTATGTCGTAGATGCGGTTGAGCCGGTCAACCGGCCGGGTGGCGCGGGCGAAGCGCCGGGCGGCGGAAGTGCCGAATCGGGCACCGTGGCCGATCAGCCAAAAATTTTCGAGCAAGCCCCAAAAGGTTCGCCCATTGTCGAGACGGGTGAACCTGGTCGCAGTGTCGGAGCGCCCGAAATCGTTGAAACGAGAGTGGGGGGGGGCTCTCTCGAGGTTGCGGAACCGCGCGGCTCATTCGAACTTCCTGTGTCAGGCAAAGCGCTCGTTTCAGGTGCCTTGGCCGGGACCTTGGTCTTAGTCGACGGTGTCCTTACGTACAGGAGCTGGCAGGATGCAAATCAGAACCTGGACGCCATTGGAGCGCAGCAGCAAGTTGCCGGGTTTGTTGTTCGCAATGGAGCTGGTTGGGGGGGGGCCGCGCTAGGCGGGTTTTTAGGGGGGCCTCCAGGGGCGCTCGTCGGCGGTATCGGCGGCTTGGCTGCCGGGCAGCTCGGCGTCAACAAGTATTACAGGGATCTTTACGCAAAGCCGCCGACTGCGGACGAGATGCTGCAGCATATGGCGCTCGAGGTGGACGAGCTGGGCGAGAGGAAGTACACCCAGGAACAGTTGGATGCGCTGCGGCCTAAGATCGAGGAGCAGCAAGCCGAGGAGTTGTACAACTGGCAGCAGCGTACGACTGCGCGAGAAATCTCCGACGGGCTGGCGTACCTCAGAAAAGATCCCGTCGCGCTGGCGAACGAGCTCTACGAGAAGGAAAATCCCTACCCTGTCCCCGAGATGGGCTCGGGGTACGACTCCCAGCCCTCGCTAGAGGCTCAGGATCGATACATCGCCGATAAAGCTGCATGGCAGGCGCGGCATGATTCTGAGATCGGCAAGTGGGTCGCGAAGGTTCAGGAGCATCGCGTAAAGACGGCTGACGAACTAACCGACAAGATGGACTGGGACAAGCTGAGCGGGGACGATGTAGATCGGTACGCCAACTTGATTTACCAGGCCAAGTCGGCCGCAAAACAGGATGTCGGCGACACTAAGGCGTCAACCCAGCTAAGTTATTCGACACCCACGGGCGAACGGGCACAGGATACATCCGGATGGAAATCTCCGGCGACGGACGTCGGTGCCCAGCCGGACCTTCCGAACCCCGACGAGCACCTCCATCTCTACGATATCAATTCCGGGGACTACGGTGCGGTCGCGGAGCCGAACAACGATGCTGGCCTGATCGACATCAATGAGCCGGCCGACCCCTATTTCGTGGTCACGCCGATCGTGCTCGATCTCAGCGGCCAGGGTCTGAACATCACCCAGCTCGGCTCGTCCAGCACGTACCTCGACGTCGTCGGCGACGGGCTGCAGCATCGCACGGCCTGGGCCGGTGCCGGCAACGGCGCGCTGGTGCTCGACGTCAACAACAACGGGGTGGTCGACAATCCCGCGGAATTCGCCTTCACGATGTGGGATCCGACGGCGACGTCGGACATGGAGGCGCTGCTCGACATCTTCGACAGCAACCACGACGGGAAGCTCGACAGCAGCGACACCGACTGGAGCCTGTTCAAGGTCCTGGTGACCAATACCGACGGCACCACGCAGATGCGGACGCTGGCCGAGCTCGGCATCAGCGCGATCAACCTGGTCGCCAACAACCAGACCATCACGCTGCCGGACGGCTCCGTGATCACCGGCAGCACCACCTTCACGCGGACCGACGGCAGCACCGGCACGGCCGCCGACGTCAGCTTCGCCTATGACGCCAACGGCTACGTGGTCGCGCGCACGATCGCGCACAATGCCGACGGCTCGACCACGCTCGACGACAAGTGCTTCAACACCGACGGCAGCCTGGCCTACGAGATCGTCACCACGACCAGCGCCGACGGTCGGACCGTCACCATCAACAAGGATTCCACCGGCGACGGCGTCGTCGACAGCATCCAGACCAGCATCACGATCGTCAATGCCGACGGCAGCCGGACCAAGACGCTGACCAATTTCGACGGCACCGGCAGCCACGTGCTCGATCGCACGGTGACGACAACCAGCGCCGACCTGCGCACCGTCACCATCCAGCGCGATGCGACCGGCAGCGGCATCGTCGACCAGATCGAGGTCGATGCCCGCGACGCCGCGGGCAATCTCACCGTCACGATCACGAACCTCGACCCCGACGGCTCGGTCAAGAGCCGCAGCGTCGCGACGACCAGCGCGGACGGCCTGGCCAAGACGACCCGGATCGATTCCACCGGCAGCGGCGTGTTCGACCAGGTCACGACCGACAACATCGTCGTTCTCGCCGATGGCGGCCGCATCGAGACGGTGTCGGTGCTGAACAGCGACGGCTCGCTGCGCAGCCGCACTGTCACGCAGACCAGCGCCGATCACCGCGCGAAGACCGTCCAGGCCGACAATTCCGGCAACGGCATCTTCGATACGATCACGGTAGAATCGATCGTCGTCAATGCCGATGGCAGCTCGGTGACGTCGCAGAGCGTCTACGACGCGGACGGCTCGCTGCGCCAGCGCGTGGTGACCTCGCTCAGCGCCGATGGCCTGTCGAAGACCACGCAGACCGATTCGACCGGCAACGGCACGTTCGACCTGACCACCACGGACGTCACGGTCGTGGCCGCCGATGGCACCCGCACGGAGACCGTGATCGCGCGCAACGCCGACGGCTCGCTGCGCTCCCGGCAGATCAGCATCCAGAGCGCCGATGGCCGGACGCGGTCGGTGCAGACCGACAGCCGCGGCGCCGGCACCTTCGATTCCGTGGAGACGGTGACGCCGAACGCCGACGGCTCCAGCATCGACACCCTGTCGATCTACAATCCGGACGGATCGCTCGCGTCGCGCAGCGTCACGACCACGAGCGCCGACGGCTTGTCGGTGACGACGCAGCAGGACACGACCGGGACGGGCGTGTTCGACCAGGTGCGGACCGACGTGGTGGTGCTGAATGCCGACGGCAGCAGCACCGAGACGATCACCGACCGCAGCGCCAATGGTGCGCTGATCGACGGCAAGGTCGTGACGACGAGCGCCAATGGTCTGTCGGTGACGACGCAGAAGGACACGACCGGCGCAGGCGTGTACGACCTCACCGAGACCGACGTCACGGTGCGCAATGCCGACGGCAGCAGCGTCGAGACGGTGACCGATCGCAACGCCGACGGCTCGCTGAAGGCGAAGACCGTCACGACTGTTAGCGCCGACCGCCGCGTGGTGACCGCGCAGATCGATGCCCAGGGCGACGGCGTCAACGACGAGATCCAGAGCCGGGTGGTCAATGCCGATGGCAGCGTGACCACGACGGTGACCGACTACGCCGCCAATGGCGCGCTGCTCGGTAAGACGCTCACGACGACCAGTGCCAACGGCCTGTCGGTGACGACGCAGAAGGACACAACCGGCGCGGTCGACGCGAGCGGCAATGCCGTGTTTGACCAGAGGCGGACCGACGTCGTCGTCGTCAACGCCGACGGCAGCCGTACCGAGACGGTCAGCGATTTCGCGGCCAATGGCGCGCTGAAGGACCGCACGATCACGACCACGAGCGCCAACGGGCTATCGGTGACGACGCAATGGGACCGCACCGGCACCGGCGCGATCGACCAGAGCGAGACCGATTTGGTGGTGCTGAACGCCGACGGCAGCAGCACCGAGACGGTCACCGACCGCAGCGCCAACGGCGCGCTGCTCGGCCGCACGGTCACGACGACCAGCGGCAACGGGCTGTCGGTGACGACGCAGCAGGACACGACCGGCACGGGCGTGTTCGACGTCACCGAGACGGA
>NZ_JBNPTM010000011.1:0-165816 GCF_051167655.1 Bradyrhizobium sp. HKCCYLS2038
TCCCTGTTCTTGTCATGCGAATTGTCCAGATGCGGATTCAGGAAATGATCCTTTGCCATCATGCTGATCCCGCCCGCATAGAGGTGGGTGTCGGGCTGCAATCCCTTGATCCCTGTGATTTCGGCAACTTCAGCAACGACGCCGGGCTCCTGAAACGCGTAGATGATCTCTTCAAGAATCGGGGCGTGCTTGTTCATCTGCGCAGACGCGAACTTGAACTCGCGAAGATTCCTTTTCAGCGGCATGTCCCGCCCCGCCGGGAAGGATCTAAAGATGCCGGCAACTTCCTCCTCGGGAAGAAGGTTGTCGATGAAGCAGCTCTGGATCGGATGAGCTTGAAAATCGGCCTTCATCCGCTGACGCTCTGCCAAGAGGCGTTGCGCAATCAGATCACCATATTGTCTGCGGTTCATCAAACACCCCTGCGGCAGTTTGAATAAGAAATGCGAAAAATTCGCGAGAATAGCTCCCAGTATACCTATTGGTACTCTTGGTCTTTGCTAACCACAAGATCACGGCTTATCGGCTGCTTGGTAGCCTTCGCCGATCCGACCATGGTTTTTCCCCCGTCAACGACATCGTCGCCGAACACCAGCGTCGGGGTGTCGGGACCACATGACTTGACCGTCCGCGCGACGAGGTTCGTCCGCATCCCCTATGAGATGCTGCGTCGCCCCGCAGCCACCGCTCCCCGCCGCAACGCCCTGTGACGATCGCGATACGCCCCTCTCCGGGCGGGCGGGATGGCGGCACCAAACCGCTGATTTGGCGAGGGTGTCAGTAGATTTTCTGATATTCAGAATCTACGCGGTTGATGTTGGCCTGCGGCCCGAGCCGCGCAAAATCACGTTTCCGCTCCCCGCTTCTATATCAGCCGTTGAGATGGGGTTACGGTACAGTGCATAAAACTCTGGCGGGCCTGCCTGCTCCCGAGATAGCGCGCTATGGCCCTGGCTCGAATTCATGAGGTTGCGATGACCGCGGGTGCGCGCGCCGGCGTGCTGCATGACAATCGATCCTTCACTTGGCAGAGCGCGCTCACCGCACGGCTCCAGGCCGCAGGTTCGGCACGCCTATGCCGCGGACACGGATCGGGACTGGCAACGCTCCTCCGCTGACGTCGAGCCCGAAGCCCGCGCCATCGCGGCGCAGGCGGAAGCCGATGGCACGACCGGTGTTGCGCCAATCCGCCGTGTCGCCGTCGTCGACATAGAGGCAGCCTGCGCTGCCCTGATCGGGCGCGCCGAACACGACCGCTGTCAGCCCGTTCCCCTCCTCGATCGGAATGATCGCGCCGGCGCGGGCGAACAGGGGCAGGCGGCCGAGCGGGGCGGCGATGGTGATGCTGCGGCCGCCTTCGAACGGCGTGCCGTCGTGCCAGTCGTACCAGCCGCCGGGATGGTCGGGCAGATAGACTTCGCGGGTGGTCGCGCACTGTTCGAGCACGGGAGCGACGAGCAGATCCGGGCCGAGCATGAAGGCGTCCTCGGTCCCGGCCGCGATCGGATCCGACGCGAAATCCCACAGCAGCGGTCGCACTGCCGGCATGTCCTCGACTGCGGCGCGCCACATCTGCGTGTAGAGATAGGGGATCAGGCGGTGGCGCAGCTCGAGCACGGCGCGCACCTGCGGCAGCACGGCGGGATGCATCCAGGGCGTCGAGAAGTTGCCGTCGTCCTTCCATGAGTTCATCACCATGCGCGGCCACAGCGCGCAGAACTCGACGAAGCGGCACAGCAGCTCCGGTCCCGGCGACGGTCCGTGGAAGCCGCCGACGTCGTGGCCGATGTTGTAGAGCCCCGACAGGCTCATGTTCAGGCCCTGGGTGAGATTGTAGCGCAGGGTCTTCCAGGCGGTCTCGTTGTCGCCGCTCCAGGTCTGGCCGTAGCGGGCGATGCCGGCGCCGCCGGCACGCGTGATCGTGTAGGGGCGCTTGCCCGGATCCTGCGCGGCCTGGGTCTCGTAGGCGAGCTTGTGCATCAGGAGCGCCTGCGCCGGGCGGGCGAGCGCCTGCGGGAATGGCCGGCCATCGCCGGCGCACACCGCATCCTCGTCCCAGATCTCGTATTCGTTGTTGTCGCTCCACACCGCCGTGACGCCATAGGCGAGCAGCGCGTCGCGGATGCCGTCCGCCCACCACTGCCGTCCCCTGGGGTTGGTGAAGTCGACATGGAAGCCGAGGCCGTCCCAGAATTGCGCTGTTGCCGGCGCGCCGGTCTCACCATCGGCGACCAGGATGCCGCGCGCCTTGGCCTCGTCGAGCCGCGGATGATCGTCGAGCAGGCAGGGCTTGATGTTGGTGACCGGCACCATGCCCGCCGCCTTGAGCCGCGCCATCGTCGCCGCCGGATCGGGAAACTTGTCGGTGTTCCAGTTGAAGACGTAGCGGCGCTTGCCGATCGAGGTGTAGCCCGAGCCGAAGTGGAAGCTGTCGCAGCGGATGCCGTGGCATTTGCAATCGTCGATGAAGGCGGTGACGCGCGCATCGGCATCGGGCGCATCCGCGATCGTCATCGTCGTCATCGCGAAGCCGAGCGACCAGCGCGGCGCAAACGCCTGTCCGCCGGTCAGCCAGGAAAACCGCCTGGTGACGTCGGGCACGGTCGGGCCGGCCAGCACGTAGTAGTCGAGATCACCATCCTCGGCGCGATAGAAGCGGAACAGGCCGTGATAGTTGTCGATCGTGCAGCCGAGGTCGACCACGCCGGGCGCGAGGTTGTCGTAGAACACGCCATGGGCGCCGCGCGCGCCATCGACGATGACGAACGGCAGCATCTTGTACAGCGGGTCGGACAGTTCGGCATCGAAGCCGCAGGGATCGACCGCGTCGATGGCGAAGCGTCGGCCGGTGCGGTCGAGCGGACCGGCCTTGTCGCCGAGACCGTAATGGCGCTCGTCCTTGTGGCGCTCCATCGCATGCATGAGGGCACCGGATTTGCGCGACAGCAGATAGGCCTGGGTCGGACGATCGCGCAGGAACGGCTGGGATTCACCGGGGCGATGCCAGGCGATGCCGAACGGATCGAGCTTCACTTCTGCGCGCAGCCCGGGCGTGGCGAGCGTGACGACGCCGCCCTGCTCCGACACGTCAAGAACCGGATTGGCAAAGCCGGAGACGTCGTCGCGCGGCCGTCCCGCGAACGGCGGCTCAATGTGGTCGGGCGCGATCGCCCAGCCGCGATCGAGCCGGTAACCCTCCGGCCGGCGCAGGGTGACGCGGCCGATGTCGCGTTCGAGGATGGCGACGCGCAGCGTGGCGAGCACGGGCGCATCGGCTCCGGTCGCGAGATCGAACAGCGCGGCGCCGTCGTGGACGCCGCGGAAGCGGCCGTGGGTGAGGGCTTTCATGAGATCAGGCTCCGGGTCGATCCGGGCCGGCGAGTGCCGCGCCGGTCGCGTCGAACAGATGCAGATGGTCGGGGGTGAAGTTGATCGCGATGGCATCGCCACGGCGCAGGCGCGACTGGCCGTGCTGGCGCAGCGTGATCTGCGGCAGGCCGGGCGCCGTCGCCGAGATAAAGCTCTCGCCGCCGAGCTGCTCGACGAGATCGACGCTCACGGTCAGCATGCCGGCGTCCGGCGCGATCTCGACATGCTCGGGCCGGATGCCAAGCGTCACGCTCTGGCCCACAGCGAGGTGAGAGGCCGGCCTGGGCATCGCGATCTCGCGCTCGCCGATGCCGAGGCGGAGCGTGCCGTCGTCGGCGGCGACCATTGCAGGCAGCAGGTTCATGCGCGGCGAGCCGATGAAGCCGGCGACGAAGACATTGGACGGATGATTGTAGAGCTCGAGCGGCGTGCCGACCTGCGCGATGCGGCCGGCATTGAGCACCACGATGCGATCGGCGAGCGTCATCGCCTCGACCTGGTCATGGGTGACATAGATCATCGTGCCGCCGATCTCGGCGTGCAGGGCCGCGAGCTCCTTGCGCGTGGCGACGCGCAGCTCGGCGTCGAGATTGGACAGCGGCTCGTCGAACAGGAAGATCTTCGGATCGCGCACGATCGCCCGGCCGATGGCGACGCGCTGGCGCTGGCCGCCGGACAACGCCTTGGGCTTGCGGTCGAGATAGTCGGTCAGCCGCAGCATCGCGGCTGCGCGCGCAACGCGCGCCTCGATCTCGGCCGGCTTCAGCCCCATGTTCTCGAGCGCAAACGCCATGTTCCGGCGCACGCTCATATGCGGGTACAGCGCATAGGACTGGAACACCATCGCAAGCCCGCGGTCTGAGGCCGGCAGATGGGTGACGCGCGCGCCGTCGATATGGATCTCGCCGCTGGTCACCGTCTCCAGGCCGGCGATGACCCGCAGCAAGGTCGACTTGCCGCAGCCGGAGGGGCCGACGAAGACGACGAACTCGCCATCCCTGACATCGAGGTCGATGCCGTGCAGCACGTCGATCGGGCCGAACGATTTGCGCGCGCCGGTGAGTTTCAGATCAGCCATGGCTCATAACCCGATTGCTCATTTCATTCCGGTCGAGCCGATGCCCGTGGTGATGAAGCGCTGCAGGAACACGAACACCAGGGCGACCGGCGCGAGCGTCACCACCGTCATCGCCAGCAGATAGTGCCACTGCGTCTGCAGCTCGCCCTGGAAGGCATTGAGCGCGATCTGCAGCGTGTAGACCTCGGTCTTGGTCAGGACCGCGAGCGGCCACAGGAATTCGTTCCAGCGCCACATGATCGAGAAGATCGCCAGCACCGCCAGCGCCGGCAGGGTCAGCGGCATGACGATGCGCCAGTAGATCTGCCACTCCGACGCCTTGTCCATACGTGCGGCCTCGATCAGGTCCTTCGGCAGGGTCAGCATGTATTGCCGCAGCAGGAACACGCCGGTCGGCGTCGCAGCGCCCGGCAGGATCACCGCCCATAGCGAGTTGGCGAGACCGAGCTCGGTCACGACCAGATAGACCGGCACCAGGACGATGGTGATCGGGATCATCAGCGTGCCGATCACCGCGAGCGTGGCGACCTGCTTGCCGGGGAACGCGTAGATGGCGAGCGCATAGGCCGCCATCGAATTGATCAGCAGCGTGATCAAGGTGGCGACCGCGGTCACGAACACCGAGTTGAACAGGAAGCGCAGGAAGGCGAAGCGCTGCAGCGGCTCGGTGTAGTTCTCGGTCGCGAAGGCAACGCGGCGCACCGGCTCGCGCTTGTCGATCGCAACGCGGAACTGCTGCGTGGGATCGGCGGGATCGACCATCTGGGCGACGAGCCCGACGCGACGCAGCTGCGCGAGCTCGCGCACGGAGCCGTCGGGCAGCGTGGTGCGAAACAGCGGCAGCGGCTGCGGCTGGCCGGCGACCTTGACCTCGACCTGCGCGGACGGCAGCAGCGACGGCGGAAACTCCAGCAATGCGCCCGGCGTCTTGAAGGACGACAGCACCAGCCACAGCACCGGGCCGAACATCAGCACGACGCCGAGCGCGAGATAGGCGTAGGCGGCGATGTCGGTCCAATGCAGCGGACGTCCTAGACCGTTGCGGCGCTGACCGAGCAGGCTGGCAAGGCGCATGGGTCAGACCTCCTTGCGCCGCGCGGCGGCGAATTGCAGCAGCGTCAAGATGAACAGCACGACGCCAAGCACCACGGAGGCGGCGGCGGCGAGGCCGAAATTCTGCACCTGGCTGGCGAAGCCGGTCTCGTAGATGTACTGCACGATCATCAGCGTGGCGGTGCCGGGGCCGCCGCCGGTCAGTACGAACACCTCGTCGAAGGTCTGCGCGCCCTTGATCAGCGCCAGCACGATGACGACGATCATGTTCGGCCACAGCAAGGGCAGCGTGACGTGCGTCAGCACGCGCCAGCGCGGCGTCGCATCCATCTCCGCCGCCTCGTAGAGATCGGCCGGGATCGCCTGCAGGCCGGCGAGCAGGATCAGGGTGTAGAAGCCCATATGTGCCCACACCGACACGAACACCGCCCAGAACATCGCCCAGCCGGGATCGACGAAGAACAAAATCTTCTGCCCGCCGAGCGTGGTGATCGCGGCATTCAGCAGCCCGTCGCGCTGCAGGATCCACTTCCAGATCAGCGCGACGACCACCGGCGACAGCAGGACGGGGAAGAAGTAGACCGCGCGGAAGAAGCCGCGGGCGCGGATCTTCATGTTCAGGACCAGCGCGGTGACGAGCGACAGCAGCACCATCGCCGTCACCTGGAACAGCACGAACTTCACGGTGTTGGCGACGCCGCGCCAGAAATGATCCTCGCGGCAGCTACTCGCATCGAGATAGGAGCCGCAGTCGAACAGATAGGCGAATTGCTCGGCGCCGACATAGGGCCGCTGCGATGGAAACAGCGCCACGCCGCCGGTGACCGAGAACACCAGATTGATGCCGATCGGCAGGAACACGAACAGGCCGAAGAACACGAAGTTGGGCAGCAGAAACACGTAGGCCATGCGGCGCGCGCCGATCAGCCGCTGCAGCGCGCGCATCGGCGGATCGAACAGCTGCAGCGCAAGCTCCACCGGCAGCAGCGCGACGCGCCTGAGCCCGGCGGCGGCGTCCGCTGCAAGGCCGGGCTGCGGGCGCGTGGCGGACGGCACGTCCGGCATCGCCGTGCTCTCCTGCCGTGAGCCCGCCGCGCTCACTTCTTGTTGCGCTCGGCGATCTGCTGGGTGACGTCGGCCGTGATGCGCTTATAGGCGTCCTCGAGCGTCGTCTCGCCGGAGACGGCCTGGCCGAGCCGGCTGATGACGGCGTTGAAGATGATGCGGCTGTTGGTGTAGCCCTGGGTGCGATAGGCCAGCGGCGAGATTTGCGCCGCGCTGGCGGTGAACACTTTCAGCGCGGCGGCGGCCTCGGGGCTGGCGGTCGGATAGTCGACGCCCTTCTTCGCCAAACCGAGATGGCCGGGCACGAACAGCGTGCGCGAATAGAACTCCGCCAGCACCGGCTCGCTCGCGAGATACTCCATCAGCCGCGCGACTTCCTTCGGATGCTGCGTCGACTTGAACGCGATCAGGCCGGCACCGCCCGGCATGCTGCTGCAGCCGCCGGGACCGCAGGGGTTCGGCACCGCCACCCAGTCGAACGCATTGCCGACGGTCTTGGCGAACTGCGCGATCTGCCACGAGCCGGACAGATACATCACGACCTGCGCGTTCTTGAACTCGTCATTGGCGCCGCGATAGGCCGTGCCCGACACCGAGCCCCACAGCTCCTTCGACATCACGCCGGACTTGTGCCAGTCGTAGATCAGTTGCGCCGCGCGCTTGAAGCCGTCGTCGACCACGTCGGGCTCGCCAGCGGCGGTGAACACCTGCGCGCCTTGCGACATCGCCAGTGCGTAGAAGCGGTGGCCGGAGCGGTCGAGCGCGAGCGGGAACGGCGCCTGCACCTTGGCCGCGACCTCCTTCAGCGCCTTCGCCCAATCCTCCCACGTCGCCTTATCGCCGGGCATCGGGATGCCAGCCTGCTCGAACAGCGTCTTGTTGACGAACGGACCGGTGACGGTGAGCTGGGTCATGAAGCCCGGGATCGCCTGGGTGTCGCCGGGCGGACGCATCCAGGCGAGGAACGGGCCGAAATTCGCGTCCCAATAGCCGGGATCCTTGAGCAGCGGCCGCATGTCGAGCGCGTAGCGCGACAGCCCGCCCATGTCGACGACCCGCGCCATGTCGGGGCCCTGGCCGGATGCGAGTTGCACCGGCAGATTCTCGTTGATCGCCTTGTACGGCACCTGGTCGAGGACGACCTCGATGTCCTTGTTCTGGTCGTGGAAGCGCTTGAGCAGGTCCGCCATGACCTCGCCCTCGTTGCCGTCCGAGTACCACGCCATGCGCAGCGTGACGGTCTCGGCCACAGCGGGCCCGTTCAATGCGGTCGCGGCCAGCACCGACAACAGAAGCGACGTGACGAGTGGCGTCAGGGCACGCATGATCGTTTCTCCCCTTCTTCTCAGCACCGGTCCCGAGCATTGCGGCACGCCGCGGCGGGTCCGTTGCGAAGCCAGTCACGCAGGGCTGGCGTTTCCTCGAGCGATGCCTCCGGCCCGAGCCGGATGCTTTTTTGCATTTTGGCAAACGTTTGCCAAAGCGTCAACCCAGGTCTAACCTGCCGCTGGTCGTCGCGGCTACCCCGCCAGCGGCTTCCGATGCCCGCCACGTAGGCCCGAGGGAGCGCGATGACCGACGACGTCTCACTTGCCACCGTCGCGACCAAGGCCGGCGTTTCGGTCTCGACCGTGTCGCGGATCGTCAATGGGCAGACGCATCGCGCCTCGATGGCAACGGTGGCGCGGGTGCGCGAGGCGATCGCGGCGGTCGGCTATCGGCCGAACCCTGTGGGGCGCGCGCTCAAGCGCGGCCAGAGCCAGCTGGTGGCGATGATCGCGGCCAATCTCGACAACCCGGCGATGGCGACGATCGCAAGCTCCACCGAAGCGGCGCTGCGCCAGGCCGGCTACGTCATGGTGTTGTGCGACACCCATGACCGGCCCGAGCTGCAGGACGAATATCTCGCAGCGATGCGGGCGCAGCTGGTCAGCGGCTATGTGCTGGTCGCGGCGGTACCCAGCCCCGGGCTCGAAGAGCTCTCGACGTCGGGCGCGCCGGCCGTGTTCGTGAACCGCCGGAATCCGCACGGCTCCGGCCCGTTCGTCGGCATCGACGATCGGGCGGCCGGCGCCGCCGTCGCCGATCATTTCGTCGATCTCGGCCGGCAGAGGCCGGGCGTGGTGTTTCCGCGGCTGGGCTCGTCGGCGACGCGCGACCGCGTCGCCGGCTTCCTGGCGCGGCTGCAGGCGCGCGGCGTCGCGGAGGCGGCGATCATCCGTGAAGGCGGGGACGGCCGAACGCATCTCGAGATCGGATACGATGCCGCCGCGCGCGTGTTCGCGCGCCGCGAGAGGCCGGATGCCCTGCTTTGCGTCAGCGACCAGATCGCCTATGGCGTCAACCGCAGCGCCCGCGAGCACGGCCTGACCATTCCCGCCGACTGCGACCTCGTCAGCATCGACGGCACGCCGCTCAACCAATGGGTCGCGCCGTGGCTGCGATCGATCGAAATTCCCTACGCCGTCTACGGCGCCGAGATCGTTGCCGGCTTGCAATTGCTGTGGCAGGGCGAAGCGTTCGGCGAACGCCTGCTTCCCTACCGGTTCGACTGAGGCGCAGGGCCACATGATCCAACAATGGTTGACGAACTATGGGCCGGTCATCCCGATAGGATTCGTGTTCGGAGCGTTGTTCTCGCTGGTCAAAGAATTCTTTCGCCGGCTCGTCTTCAGCGCAATGCTGTTTCTGATCACCTACAAGGCGATCGTGAACGCGACGGCCCATGCCGGGTTTCAGTGGGATCATCAACTCGCCGCCAGTGGCTTGTTGGGAGTCCTCCTCGGCTGCCTCGTACGACCTGCCGTCGCCGGAATCGGGCGCAGACTGACGTCACCGGCGGGTTCGAGCCGAGAGCATGGTGAAAACGGCGGTCCTACCGCTGTAGCTGACGTATCGTCGAACGACCATGTGACCGAAGACTGAGCCTCTTGTCGTCCACGCGCCAAACGAACACACAGAGGGTGCGCTTAATCATGCAGGCGCGTCCGAAGCCGATCGAGCTACACGATACCTGCGCTATACCAGAGTTCGCTTTTTCATGATGACTTCCGATCATGCCGCCAGCTAGTGGCCTCACACAAACTCGGAAGCCCACGAAACGCGCAAACCCATCGATGGTTCCAACGTCATATCAACTAAAAGCTGTGGACAAAGTCGAAGGTACCATGAGAATGCCTGCCTGTGCGATGTGGCACGGTCGAGCGTGAGACATTCAGTGCGAGTGCGTGCGAGTTCTGGTCGTGTAAGTGCTGCGCTCAGACGGGCTGCGCTGCCACCGCACCGCACCCAATGAAGGGCTGGCCTGATGGTTGTCGGCGACGGAAAAGTAGTAAGGTTTTCGATCCGGCCGACATCACCTCCCGCCGAAAGCCGTCCCATCAACGAGGCCCCTCTCAGGGTATTGATCGTCGACGGCTCTTCGGATCAGCGCATGGCGGTGCGAACCGCTCTCGAAGCGGATGGCTATCTGCTGAGCGAAGTGGACGACGGGACGAAGGCCCTCGCGACGGTCGGGGCGCTTCAACCGGATTGTGTGCTGCTCGATGATCACCTGCCCGACGTCAACGACAGGAACGTGCTGGACCTCCTGCGCCGCTCCGACGGATCAATGCCCTGCGCGGTGGTGATTTTGACCAGTTCGGAGCAAGCCGACAGTCTTGGCCGCTCGCGAGACCCCGGGGAGTTCGACACCTTCAATCGACGGCAGGTGGCTGACGTCAGCCTGAGCCGTACCGTTCGCGCCGCCGTCGAGCGTCATCGCCTCCTCGAACAGCGGCGGCGAACTGCGGAGCGCGATGCCCATCTTGCCGCGCTCCTCGAATCCTCCGACGACGCAATCATCTCGACCGACATCGAGGACCGGGTTAAGACCTGGAATCCGCGGGCGGTGACCCTGTTTGGTTTCGCCGAGCACGAGGCTGTCGGCCGAAAACTCGACGAGTTGGTCGTGCCCGACGATCTCATCCAGCAGCGTCAGAAGCTTTATCAAGACGTGAAGCAAGGCCGGGTCGCAATCAAGTGCGAAAGCCGGCGCCGCCGGAAGGACGGCGGCTCCGTGGAGGTCGAAATCAGAGCGGCGCCGATCTTCGATGCAAATGGCAATGTCGACGGATTGTGCTTCATCAAACGCGACATCACAGACCGCAAGACGACAGAAGACGGACTCGTCCAGGACATCTCCACGCGCAAACAGGCCGAGGCGGCGCTGGCCGAAAGCGAGCAGCGGTTGCGCGACGTCCTGAACGGGATGGACGAGGCGTTCGGCCTGATGGACCGCGACTTCCGCATCCTCATGCAGAACGAAGCGGCGCTGCGGCTCGACGGACGCACGTCAGGGGAGATCTTTGGCCGCACCCACTGGGAGGTCTATCCCGGCTCGGAACACAGCAAACTCGGGCAGCTCTACAAGCGAGCAATGAGCGAGCGTATCCCGGTCGCGCTCGAGCACCAGTCTCGGCGCGACGGCGAACCTGCGCGCTGGCTGGACATGCGCGCCTATCCGGTTCCAGAGGGTCTGGCGGTGTTCTGGCGCGACATCACCGGACGCAAGCAGGCCGAGCAAAGCCTCATTGCTGCTCACGCCACGATGCGCCATTTGGTCGATCACTCGCCGTTCGGCATCTACATGGTCGACGCCGACTTCCGCCTCGTTCAGGTGAGTGAAGGCGCACAATCCGTCTTCAGGAACGTGCGACCGCTGATCGGCCGCGACTTCGCCGATGTGCTGCGCATCGTCTGGCCGGAGCCGTTCGCCAGTGAGGCCATCGAACGATTCCGCCACACGCTCGCGACCGGCGAGGCCTATCACTCGCCGAGTACGGTCGAGCAGCGCGGAGACATCCCCAGCAAGGAAGCCTACGACTGGAAGCTCGAGCGCGTGACCCTGATGGACGGTCGGCCTGGCGTGGTTTGCCACTTCTACGACCTGTCCGAAAGGCAGCGCCATGAGGAGCACGTCCAGCACCTGATGCGCGAGGTCAATCACCGGGCGAAGAACATGCTCACGCTCGTCCAGGCGATTGCCCGGCGAACCGCCGCGACAAGGCCCGACGACTTCATCGCCTACTTCAATCAGCGTGTACGCGCGCTCGCAGCCAACCAGGACCTGCTGGTCAAGAACGAGTGGAAGGCGATCCCGCTGCGCGATCTCGTTCGCTCTCAGCTCGCGCATTTCGATGACACGCGCATTGTGATCGACGGGCTGTCGGTCGAGATCAACGCATGGGCGGCACAATCGCTCGGCCTGGCGCTGCATGAACTTGCTACCAACGCCGTGAAATACGGCGCGCTCTCCAACGATTCAGGTCAGGTCGAAATCAGCTGGGAGGTCTCGCATGGCGAAGACGGCCCGCGCTTCTCGATGTCCTGGGTCGAGAAGGCTGGTCCGGCCGTCGAGCCGCCAACACGTCAAGGCTTCGGCTCGACGGTAATCGGCGGCATGGTCAAGATGAGCCTCGGCTGCGATGTACGCATCGATTATCGACCGAGCGGCCTGACCTGGCGCATCGAGTGCCCGGTGGACAAGGTCGCCGAAGGTGGCAGGGCGTCGATCGCCGCTCACGAGACCGGAGATGCAGCCGTCTCAGGTCTGCCCTCGACACATCATCAACGCCGCGTGCTGGTTCTCGAGGACGAGCCACTGATCGCAATGGATGTCGCCGCGGCCTTGTCGGACGCTGGATGGAGCGTGATTGGACCGGCCAGCACCGTCGCGCAGGCGCTTGCGCTGTTGAGAACGATCGGTTGCGATGCCGCCGTTCTGGACACCAACATCGGCGCCGAGACGGCCGAGCCGGTTGCCGCCGAGCTCGTGAGATCCGGTACGCCGTTCATCACTGTTTCCGGTTACTCGCACGAGCAGCAGCCCGAGATCATGAAAAAGGGTCTGGTGATGAGCAAGCCGGTCGAGCGTGAACGACTGGTCGCCGCGATCGGCAGATGCCTCGTCCGCTAGACAAGGATGCACGCCGGGCGGCGCAATCCGGACGCGTCCATTCTCGACGCCAATCAGGGGACGATAGCAGCATCGCGGCCAGACGCCGGTCAGCGCGCTAGCGGCTGCCGGTCGGATGCCACCACTGTCCGTTCAATGTCATCCCGGCGATTGCAATCTGCTTCGTCCCCGTCATGCGCTCGCCGGTCGAATCGACGTAGGTGAAATTACCCTCGTTGACGGTGAAGACCGTTGCATCTCCGGCAGAGCCCGGCCGCAGGGTTCCAAGCTCAGGCCGGCGAATGGCGGCCGCTGCATTTGCAGTGGTGGCACGAATGACGTCGGTCAATGGCGTGCCGAGACTCAGGAATTTCGACAGCGTGGTCGCCTGGTCGAACACCGGCCCTTCGAGGTTGAGAATGTGCACGTCGGACGAGATCGTATCCGGCATGAAGCCGCCGGCCAGCATGGCGCGGGCGACCTTGAAGGAGAACGAGCCCATGCCGTGGCCGACATCGAATAGGACCCCGCGTTGCCGGGCCTCGATGACCGCCGGCTTGATGGCGCCCTGCCCCGTGACCGGCGTATTGGGAAACGGACGAAAGCAATGCGTGAGAACGTCGCCTGGTCGCAGCCGCGCGAGAACGTCCTCGTAGCTCGGCGGCGGCTCGTCGATATGCGCCATCAACGGCAGACCCAGCTCTTCGGCGACCTGAAGTGCGATGTCGAGCGGCGCTGCGCCGGACGCCCCGCTTGCATTGCGGCCAACCCGGACCTTGATGCCGACGATGACGTCACGATGCGCGTTGGCGACGGCCACCGCGTCCGCCGGGCTCATCAGCCGCATGTCGCTGCTTTCGCCGACCATGATGGTTTTCGAGAACGCGTAGATTCCGGCGAACGAGACGTGAAGATAGGCAAGGATGCGCGGTTCGCTCCGCTCGATGACATGCTTGAGAAAGCCGCGGAAGTTGCCGGGGCCGGCGCTTCCGGCGTCGACCACGGTGGTCACGCCGCTCTGACGCGCAAAATCGGTCGCATCGACGCCGAGCGACGTGCCGCCCCAATAGACATGGGTATGGAGATCGATGAATCCCGGCGCCACGATGCGACCGCTGACGTCGCGGACATCGGCGCTATCCGCGGCAGAAATGCCCGCACCGACGGCGGCGACGCGGCCGCCGGAAAATGCGACGTCCGCGATCTGATCGAGTCCTTGCGCGGGATCGATGACGCGGCCTCCTTTGAGCACCAGGTCATAGGTCATGTCGTTGTCGTCCTTTCCGGTTGCTCGCGGTGAGGAACGCCTGATGCTTGGCTAGTCGCCCAGCGGGCCGTTCGCGTCTTCCTTGGTTGCCTTCAGCAGTTCATATTTGATGCGCCGCATCCGCTCCTGAGCCTCGCGCGGCTTGAGATAGGCGGTCGACGTCGCCAGGAGGTCGATGATGGCGAGTAGGGCATAGCGCGACGCCGTCGGCTTCAGCGCATCCGGCGCCTCCGGCACATGAAACCCAAGCGTGATGTCTGCGACGGCTGCCAGCCGGCTCTGCGGTTTGGTGATCGCGATGACCATCGCGCCGTATCGCTTGGCGACCATGGCGGCCTCGATCACCTCGGCGATGATCCCGGTGGTGGATATCGCGATCACCACGTCGTCGCGGCCGAGCGTCGCCGCGAACATGCGCATCAGGCGTGGATCGGAGGAATGGTTCACGGCAATGCCGAGCCGGAAGAAGCGGTTCTCGACCTCCGCGACCGCGACGGTGGAGCCGCCGCCGACGCCGAAGGCCGCGAGACGCGAGCAGCGCGCGATCGCCTCGGCGGCCCTCTCGACGTCCTCCTTCTGCAACTGCTGCTCGACGGCCGAGATCGCGTTGCGGATTTCCTGAAACACCGATCGCCACAGCGCGGGCCGCGCCAGCTCGGTGCCGACATGGGGCGGCAGTTCGAGATAGATGCGGCCGACAGCGGACGCCTGGGCCAATCGCACCTTGAGCTCGCGAACGCCGCGGCAGCCGACCGACCGGCTGAAGCGGGTCACCGTCGGTTCACTGACCCCGGCGCGGCGTGCGAGCTCGCCATTGCTCGAATGGACGGCAAAGTCGACATCCGCCAGCAACGCAGCCGCGACGCGCTGTTCCGATGGACTGAGCGTCGGCTCGATCTGCCGGATCACGGAAATGATGTCGTCCGGACCAAAGTCGCGCTGCGGCAGCACGGGGCTTGCGCCCGCTTTCTCCGCCACTGCCGCTCGGGGCTTGCGCCTTGCTGATCGTGCCATTCGCCGCCTCTCTGTCCGGAGCACAGCCCGGCCCGTGCTCCCGGACGCCCGTAATAAAGTTACGAGACTGGCCGCACTGCACAAGAGATTCGGCCGAAACTTCGCAAATCCGGACTTGCGCTTTAGCACGTTCTGTACGTAACTTTCAAACAAACACGCTGTCTGGCGATAGAAACAACCAATGCGCGGGACGACCCGCGCGAGCCGGGTCGGCGCGAGCAAAGGGGAGGTTGGCCATGACACCGGGACTGGGCTGGGTGACGCGCGCCGCCGCGGCTCTCATCACCGCATCGCTCTTGACTACGCCGGCCGGCGCGGCCGGCACGCTGCGGGAGGCCACCATCGGCGAGCCGCCGCCGCTCGATGTGATGCTGACGACCGCCGACGTCGCGTCGACCATCGGGCGCCACATCTTCGAGACGCTCTACGCCTGGGACTCGACCTACACGCCGCAGCCGCTGCTGGCCGATCGCGACCGCGTCGAGGATGGCGGCAAGACCATCATCATCACGCTGCGCCAGGGCGTTCTCTTCCATAACGACAAGGAATTGACCGCCAAGGACGTCGCCGCATCGATGGTCCGCTGGGGCAAATTCGGAGCCCGCGGCAAGTTGCTGATGGCCTCTGCGACCTCGGTCGAGGCGACCGGCAAGTATGAAGTCACGCTGAAGCTGTCGGCCCCGAACGGCGCCTGGAAGAACCTCATCGCCGACGTCAATGGCGGGCTGGCGATCTATCCGGAAGACATCGCCGAAAAGGCGGGCAACAAGCCAATCGAGCAGAAGGACTACATCGGCACCGGCCCCTACAAGTTCGTTGACTGGCGGCCGAACCGCTATGTCGAGGTCGAGAAGTTCGACAAATACAAGCCGCGCAGCGAAACGGCCGACGGCTATGCCGGCGCTCGCATCGCCAATTTCGACAAGATCCGTTTCGTTCCGGTGCCCGATGTCGGCACGCGGGTCAGCGGCGTGCAGGCCGGCGACTACGACTATGCCGAGATGATCTCGGGCGACCTCTACGACAATCTGAGCAAGGACAAGACGGTCCAGGTGCAGCGGAGCAACGCGCCGATCTTCGGCCTGTTCTTCATGAATTCGAAGGACGGCATCCTGAAGGACAATTACAAGCTCCGCCGCGCGATCCAGACGGCCCTCGACAAGTCGCAGGCGTTGCGCGTCGCGTTCGGTCCAAAGGATCTGTGGAACGCGGACGGCTCGTTCTTCCAGAAGGGAACGCCCTGGTACACGACAACGGGCGTCGCCGGCTACAGCCCGCATGACGCCGCGAAGGCGAAGGAGCTCGCCAAGGAGGCGGGCTACACCGGCACGCCCATCCGCCTGCTGGTGTCGACCAACTACCAGGCGCATTACGACGAGGCGGCGGTGTTCACCCGCCAGCTCGCGGATGCCGGCATCAACGTCCAGATGATGGTCGTCGACTGGGCGACGCTGTTGAAGATGCGCGGGCAGCCCGAACAGTGGGACATCTTCGTGACCCATCACAGCCTGGCGCCCGATCCCGTGCTGCTGACCTTCATGAATGCGAGTTATCCCGGATGGTGGGACAGCGCGGAAATCCAGGCATTGCGGACCGAACTCGTCAATTCGTCCGATCAAACCGCGCGCAAGGCGGTCTGGGACAAGATCCAGGCGCTGGTCTACGAGCAGGTGCCGGTCATGAAGGTGGGCGATGCCTATACCTATGACGTCGCGTCCCCCAAGCTGAAGGGGCTCAATCCGAACGGTCCGGTGTTCTGGAACGTGTCCACCAAGTAGCTGCGCAGGCGGCGCGGTTCAGGCGGTCGTCCTGGCCTCGCGTCCGTCGCCGCCCGCCAGCCGGCAGGTTTGAATGTGGTCTTACGCCATCAAGCGCACTGCGACGACTGCGGTCACCCTTCTGGCGGCCTCGGTCGTCGTGTTCGCCTTCATCCATGTCATTCCGGGCGATCCGATCTACGTCCTGCTCGGTGATACGGCGACGCCGGACCAGATCGACGCCTTGCGCCATGAGCTCGGCCTCGATCAGCTCATCGTCGTGCAATATCTGCAATGGATGGCCCACGCGCTCCGCGGCGATCTCGGCCGCTCGATCTTCTTCCAGGCGCCGGTTCTGTCAGTGATCGCCGACGGCGCCGAAACCAGCGCGCTGCTCGCCACCATGACGATGGTCTGGGTCGTACTGATCGGCATCCCGATCGGCGTGATCGCAGCTGTCCGACATGGCAGCTGGCTCGACCAGGGGCTGTCCGGCGCGGCGATGCTGATGGCTTCGGTGCCGACGTTCTGGGTCGGCCTCTATCTGATCCTGGTGTTTGCCGCGACGCTGGGCTGGCTGCCCAGTTCGGGCTATCCGTCGATCTTCGACGGCGGCCCGGGCAATCTCCGCTATCTGATCCTGCCGAGCCTGACACTGGCTGCGCCCAACGCCGCGCTGATCCTGCGATTGACGCGCGCCAGCATGCTCGACGTCTCGCGCGAGGACTATGTGCGCGCGGCGCGCGCCAAGGGCATCCGCCCCTTTCAGGTGGTGCGCCGTCACATCCTGCGCAACGCGCTGCTGACGGTGGTGTCGGCGTTCGGCTTCACCTTCGCGGCGCTGCTGTCCGAGGCGGTCGTCACCGAAACGGTGTTTGCGCTGCCCGGCATCGGGCGGCTCGTGGTGCAGTCGATCCTGCGCCGCGACTATCCGGTCATTCAAGGCATCATCCTGGTCATCGTCGTGATCTATCTCGTCATCAACCTGATCGTCGATCTGACCTACCGCCTCCTCGATCCGCGGGTGGAGCTGCAATGACCCGGGGCGGCCTGGCTTTCATGTTGACGCCGTTCGTCGCGCGCCCGATCGCGCTGGCCGGACTTGGCGTCCTCCTGGCCGTCGCGCTCGCCGCAATCACGGCGCCCTGGCTCGCGCCGCACGACCCCTACGCGATCGATCCGATTGCCCGACTGACGCCGCCGAATGCCGCGCACTGGTTCGGCACCGACCAGTTCGGGCGCGATACGCTGTCCCGCGCCATCTACTCCGCGCGCATGGCGCTGCTGATCGGCTCGGGCGTTGTGGTCTTCGCACTCGTCACCGGCGTGCCGATCGCCGTCTTCTCCGCGCTGTTTCCGCGGCTCGGCCATGTCCTGATGCGCATGGTCGACGTGCTGATGGCGTTCCCGTCGCTGCTGCTCGCGCTCGGGCTCATCGTCATCCTCGGGCCCAGCGTCGCCAACTCGATCCTCGCCATCGGCATCGGCTTCATGACGACGACCACACGCATCGTCTACGGCCTGACCCTGCGCCTGCGCGCGGAGACCTATGTCGAGGCCGCGCGCAGCATGGGCTCGGGCACCGGATGGATCGCCGCCAGGCACATTCTGCCAAATCTGATCTCGCCGCTGCTCGTGCAGGCGAGCTTCGTGTTCGCGTTCGCGCAGCTCGGCGCGGCATCGCTCGATTTTCTCGGGCTCGGCGCGCCGCCGGAGATTCCGAGTTGGGGCAACATGCTCGCGGAGTCGCGCACCTTCATCACGCGCGCGCCATGGCTGCTGCTGTTTCCGGGCATGATGATCGTGCTGACCGCGTTCTCGCTCAATCTCGTCGGCGACGCGCTGCGCGACCGGCTCGATCCGCGCTTCCGCGACGTCTTCGGTGGTGAGGGCTAGACGGTGCTGTCGGTTCAAGACCTCGTTGTCTCGCTCGGGCCGGACAGGGCGCCGATCGATATCGTCTCCGGTGTCTCGTTCGATATCGGCAAGGGCGAGATCCTCGGCCTGGTCGGCGAATCCGGCTGCGGCAAGAGCATGACGTCGCTGGCCGTCATGGGCCTGCTGCCGCGGCCGGGGCCACGCATCCGGCGCGGACAGATCGTGCTCGCAGGCTCCGACGTGACGCAATTGCAGCCGTGGCAGCGGGTCGAGGCCGGTCACGGCCGCATGGCGATGATCTTCCAGGAGCCGATGACCTCGCTCAATCCGGTGCGGCGCATCGGTGACCAGATCGTCGAAGCGGTGCGCGTGCACGACGGGCTCACCGGAGCGGCCGCGACGGCGCGGGCCCGCGAGCTGCTGGAGATGGTGAGGATTCCCGACGCGGCGCTGCAGCTCTCCGCCTATCCGCATCAATTGTCCGGCGGACAGCGCCAGCGCATCATGATCGCGATCGCGTTGGCCTGCCGGCCGCAGGTCCTGATCGCCGACGAGCCGACCACGGCGCTCGATGTCACGATCCAGATCCAGATTCTCGGACTGCTGCGCGAGCTCTGCAATCGGCTCGACATGGCGATCCTGTTCATTACCCACGACATGGGCGTGATCGCGCAGCTCGCCGATCGTGTTGCCGTGATGTATGCGGGGCGGATCGTCGAGACCGCGGCGACGACCGCGCTGTTCGGCCGTCCGGCTCATCACTATACGCGCGGGCTGATGGACTGCATGCCGGCGAGCAATCCGAGCGCACGCCGCTTGCCGACCATCCCCGGACAAGCGCCGCGACCAGGCATGATCGCGGCCGGCTGCGCCTTCGCACCCCGCTGCAGCGCGTCGCGTGACGTGTGCCGGGACCGGGCGCCGCCGCGCGTCGAGATCGCAGCCGCGCATGAGGCGCTGTGCGCCTTCCCGATCGACGCCGGGAGGACGACGTGACCGAGACCACGATCCTGACCGTCAGCGACCTGAAGACCTCGTTCAAGGTCAAGCGGGCGGGCCGCAAATATCGCGTGCAGGCCGTCGACGGCGTGTCGCTGTCGCTGCGCGAAGGCGAGGTGCTGGGTCTCGTCGGAGAATCCGGCTGCGGCAAGACCACGGTCGGCCGCTCCCTCGTCCGCCTGGTGCAGCCGGACAGCGGGGCGATCGATTTCAAGGGCACCGACGTGATCGCGGCCAGCGGTGCTTCGCTGCGCGGTCTGCGGCTGAGCATCCGCATGGTGTTCCAGGATCCCTTCGCCTCGCTCAACCCCCGGCGCTCGATCGGCGACTCCGTTGCGGAAGCCGGCGACATCAATGGCGTCTTCAAGAGCCGGTCCGAGCGCGCTGCGCTGATCGCGCAAACGCTCGTGGCCGTCGGTCTCGATCCGTCGTTTGCCGAACGCCATCCGCACGAATTGAGCGGCGGCCAGCGTCAGCGCGTCGGCATCGCGCGGGCGGTCCTGCCGCGACCCGCGGTCATCATCGCCGACGAGCCGGTGTCCGCGCTCGACGTCTCCGTGCAGGCCCAGGTGTTGAACCTGCTGATGGACCTGCGCGAGCAGCTGAAACTGTCGATGCTGTTCATCTCTCACGATCTCGGCGTGATCGAGCGGATCAGCGACCGCGTCGCGGTGATGTACATGGGACGCATCGTCGAAACAGCCGACACCCGAACCATTATTGATCGCCCGCTCCATCCCTATACGCGCGCGCTGATGGCCGCCGTACCGAGGCCAGATCCGTCCAAGCGCATCGCCGGCGCGATCGAGACCGGCGAGCCGCCGAGCCAGTTCAGCCGGCCGAGCGGCTGCACCTACGCCGCCCGATGTCCGCTGCGAACCGCCCGCTGCCTCGCCGAGGTGCCGGCGTTGCGCACGTCCGGTCCCGAGAGGCTGGCGGCGTGCCATAACCTGACGGATTAGACGAGGGTTTCCAACGTGGTGGCAAATTGATCCTGTCGATCCGGCTGTCATCGTCCGCCCCCGGGTCTCGCGAGCCCGAGGACAGGCTCCGGCGGACGATCCAGTACGCCGTCAGCCCTCGTTGAACATCTTCTGCTGCGGAGTACTGGAGGCTCCGCCTTCGCGGAGCATGGCAGCTGCTGCAATCAGTTCGTTCACCCCATCGCGACCGTTTCTCGGTTCCATCCGGCCAATTTTGTGTGGCACGGCGGACACGGTTAGAAACTCGTTGTCGCGAGAAGATTTCTGAACATTTCCAAACCTGTCGAACTAATGAATGATACCGGTAAAAAGGCAGCATGGGCCAATATTGAGAGTAAGATGGGCGGTAAGCATTTTTCGAAGAAGTCATATCTTCTGCGCAATACGGCGGTTCTGTTCGCCCTGTTCGGATCAGTTGCACTGCCCGCGATCTCCAATCCAGCGTCCGCGCAATTCGTATGCGGCGGCAGCGCAACAGGCTCGGCCCCCGTCAGCGGTTCCGGATCGTCTTCAGCCAACCAGCATGACGTCGCCTGCGGCATTTCGTCCGTGGCACAGGGCGCTGCGTCCGGCACCTCGGGCGGCGCGACCGCCGTGGGCTTCGGGGCCTTTGCACTCGGCGCCAACTCAACGACCATCGGCAGCTTCTCGGGCGCGTCCACGCCGTCAGCCGGCGTCACCAGCATCGGCGCCAATGCCAACGCGTTCGGCAGCCCTGCGGGCACCTACAGCACCGCGATTGGCGCTGGCGCCGATCCCAATTCTGGTAACCAGGTTCAGTCGATAGGCAACTACAGCGTCGCCATCGGCGGCGGCGACGGCGTCGGCGCGAACGCAGCCAGATCGCTCGGAAGCCTTAGCGTCGCGATCGGCGGTAGCACGGTCGCGAGTGCGGCGAACAGCACCGTTGTCGGTTCGAACAGTTCAGTGGCCGCCGGCAGCACCGGCAGCGCCGCGTTCGGCACTGGGCAGACCGTGAACGGCACCAACAGCACGTCCATGGGCTCAGCCAACAGCGTCACCGGGAATAACAGCGGTGCGTTCGGCACCGGCCAAACCGTTAACGGCAACGGCACCTTCGCAATCGGCGATCCCAACACCGTCAACGGCAACAGCAGCTTCGTGTTCGGTGACGGCAACACCGTCAACGTCACGAATACAGCGGGATTTGGCGACAACGTGCAGGTCATAGGTACCAACAACACCGTGGCTGCGACCGCGAGTTCAGCCGGCGCGAGCGTGATGGGTACGGGCAACACCGTGAACGGCACCAACATCGTCGCGATCGGCACCAACACCACCGTGACCGGCAACAACGGCATCGCGATCGGCAACACTGCGCAGGCCACCGGAATCAGCGCCATGGCCATTGGCACGGGTGCGACGGCGGGATTCGCCGGCTCGACCGCGATCGGCGCCGGAGCAACGACAACTGCCGTCAACCAGGTCTCGATCGGAACCACCAACAACACCTACAAGATGGCGGGCCTGACCTCAGCGGCAAGCCTCGCCGCGCAGACCGGCGCAACCTCGTTCGTGACCACCGACGCCGCCGGCAACCTGGCGGCGACGAGCTTCAACCCGGGCAGCTTCCAGACCCAGATCAACTCGCTCTCGGCGCAGATCACCGACAACCGGCTCGAGGCACGCACCGGCACCGCCATTGCGCTCGCTGCCGGATCGATGCCTGCGCTGCTACCCGGCCGCAAGTTCGCGCTTTCCGCAGGTTACGGCAACTTCCAGGGAGCCAATGCGTTCGCCGTCGGCGGCACCGCGCTGCTCTACGACGGTAAGAGCTACGCCATCGTCGGCAATGCCGGCGCTGGCATTGGGCTCGAGCGCAACGTCGCGGGTGGCCGCGGAGCCGTCTCGGTCCAGTGGTAAGTCAAACCCTCGCAGCGATCGCGCGGCGCGCCGGCGCCGTGCTGCTCTTGCTCATCCTGAGCAGCACTGTCGCTCTCGCGCAGCCGCAACCGACGCCGAACGCAAAGCCCGCCAACATCGATCGCAACGGCGTGCTGATGCTGATCCGCTCGGCGCTGTTGGCGCTCGACCAGGCCAACAAGACCGGCAACTACACCGTTTTGCGCGACCTCGGCGCGCCCGGCTTCCAGGCGGCCAACACGGCCGCGCGCCTGTCTGAAATTTTCGCCTCGCAGCGCAATGACAAGCTCGACCTGTCGGGCACTGCCGTCATCGATCCGCAACTCAGCCTGCTGCCGGAGATCGTGCCAAACGGCATGATGCGCATGGCCGGCTTCTTCCCGTCCGTTCCCTCGCAGGTGAACTTTGAACTTATCTTCGCACCCGTCGACGGCCAATGGCGACTGTTCGGTCTCGCGGTGAACGTCTCACAATCCGCACCCGTCGCGCCGGCAGCGCCCGTCACGCCGGCAGCGCCAGCGTCACCCGCAGCCAAGAATGGAGCTCCGGCCAAGAAGCCGGCTGAGGCGAAGCAACCGGAGGCGAGGCCGCCGACGTCACCTCCGGCAGCGCCGAAAGAGTAAGCAGCGCAAAGTCGCGTTAAAGGCGGTCGCTATTCAGCTTCCAAAGCCGGCGCGTCCATAGTTGACCGGTCGCGGAGACAGACGGACGCAAAATTTGGACCGTCAGATTTGATCCACTGCGTTCCCGGGAATGCTGCGCACCCAGCCTGTTTCGCGCCGCAGCGTTGCCAATCAGGCGAATTGGGCGCAGGCTCGTCCCAAGCGCGCAAGTCGCATTCATGGGGAGAGACGGATGAAAGAACCGGGTCTCGACGGACGCCACCGGGACAAGGATGGCGAGATCAGCAGGAAGCATGGGAATACGCTGGTCAGCACGCTGCGCAAGATTTACGGCAAATCGTTCGCGGCGGGCTATCCGGACTCCACCAAGCTCAGTGACGTTCTGATGCAACTGAACGAGACCTCGCTCAGCCAACTGCGCCGGGACCACGGCACCGGGCATCTGGACCACAAGATCAAGGAAGCTTCGAAGTAGTCGGCGACGCGAATTGTCGCGGGCGTCCACCTGTTGGATCGACGCTACCCGCGGCGCCGAGGCTGACGAGATATTGGCCGCCTGAGCGCCTCGGCCTTGCCGTTCACCGTTCAATCTAAGCCGGCCCATTTCAGGATGTCGGCGAACTGTTGTTCGAATTTTTTCTGCTGTCCTGTACTGGGGAAATAGACGACCCGACCGCCGTTGATCACGTTGAAGCCATCCTTCGTCAACCTGGGTTCCAGAATCCGGCAGACATTTGCTTTGATCAATATCAGCGGTACACCCCGATCTGACAGCAGGCTGGAGAGGTCGTCGATGAGAAGCGGATAATCTCTCTCAATCACCGCGTCGCGGTCATGGCTCGCATCCTTTGGCAGCTTGTCCACTTGCTGGTAGGTTGCGTCAACCAGCATCCATCCCTTGCGCTGAAATTCGCGCAACCCGGCTTCTTTCGTGGTGGGGCTGTTTCCCATTTGGTGCGCGAGGGCGGCGAATAACGGCTCCTTGATCGACCCAGTCGGATCATAGAAGTATTTCCAGAAGCTGGCGGCGATTCCGCGACGATGACGAGCTTGACGAATTCGGGCTCATACTGACGTCTCAGCCCAAGGTAGCCCCGATCTCTCGGTGACATCTGACGTTGCCCCTCCGTCACAGCGATGTCACGTGCTTTCCTGGACGCATGCAGTCCACCATCGTCGCCGTGAATAAACCACGCGTAGCGGGCTTACACTGCTGTCGGCGTCGTCCATGACTGCTGGCCGTTCTGGTTCCAGAACGACTCCGTCAGGGCCGCGCCGTTGAGCGTCAATGTCGCGTAGCCATTGGTGACGAAGTAGTCTGTGCCTGGCCCCAGATTCTGGCCTTCGTACCAGAGCACGTTGCCGGATTGGCTCAGATCGGTGGCGACACCCCAAGGGATGCAGCCATGTCCGCAGCAGCGCGGGGTGATGGTGATCCCGTTGATCTGTTGCGCGTTGTACACCGCGGCGGCATGCTGGTGCCCCCAGTACCAGACGACGTTTCGACTGGCGCCGGACGGGATCTGTTGCAGGACTTGCGTGACCTGCTGCCATAGCAGGTAGGCGGCATCGGCCGCCGTCGGGACCGATCCGTCGAGGTTCAGGCCGTTGTGATGCGTGAGCAGGATCAAGCTTTGCCCTGAACCGAGCCGGGCAATCTGGTTCTGCAGAAACTGTATCTGGGCGCCTTGCGGGTCACCCAGGCTGCCGATCATGTAGCCCGGGAAGTCCTTGAGCTGGTTGTCCGGTGCGTAATACGCCGAATCCAGCCCCACGATGCGGAAGGCGTTGTTGGTGAGCGCAAAGCAATTGCCTCCTTGGGAGGCGAACGCCGGCGCCGCCAACGTCGTCAAGGAATAGCCAGTGGCGTGAGCGTACATTTCGTGATTGGAATTGAGCGCGAAGGATTTCCCGGCTGCGCCCGGCCAGACCTCTACGAAGTTCGTCGACTCAATGGGGTCCAGAATGTCGTCGCCGTTGGTGCCCGCATAGTAGACGTCGCCAAGATGAATGAGATAGTCGGCGGCCTTCGCGGCGGCGCCGACGGCCAGGGCCGGCGCGTTCGCCCCGCCCCAGTCGCCGAGAAGGGCCAAATTGGCGCTGTCCGGAATCTGAACTGTATTGCCGACCGTGAACGGCGGCGTCTGGTCCTCGGTGAGGACCATTGCGGGGAAGCAGTAAGCCCACCCGAGGTCCGTGGAATCATAGTCGACATCGCCGAAATACACCTCGCCATTCGGCCCGACGGTCGTGAAGAAATCTTCCGGAAAGACAGCGCCCGGCGCGAGCAGTTCGCCCTCGAGCTCCGCGCGGAGCAGCCTGTGCAGCGCCACGAGCTCCCGATCCGTCGGACGCACCACGGCGGCGACAGCCTTGTTCCGCACCGCGACAGCATGGTTGTGGGCGTCGAGCATCTTCAGCTGCAACTGCGGCTTGATATGCGACGGGACCCTGGCCCAGGCGGCCTTCACCTGCTGCCGCAATCGATGGAGATCCTTCATCTGTCGCTCCTCTCGCTGGATCACGTCGAGCGTTCGTTTCGAACGACGGGCGTCCGAACGGCTCGCACACCGAGCGAGGAACCTTAGATGATAAAATCATTCGAAACAATCACAAGTAGAGGCGCAAATTCTGTTGTTTGTGCAACGTTGCGCCATGGGACGCAGGTCGCGAAAGCTTGACCGGTCCGAGCCGACCAACGCCGAACTTCGGTCCGGATCAACCCGACCCATGCGAGTCCTCCGGCCGATCTTCCGGCGATAGGCATATCGCCGGGTGTGCTGTCGCTGAGAGCACGACACGTTAGGCAGCCTCAGTCTCCGATCGGAAGGCTCCTGCAAGAAGCCATCCGACGGGAGCCTCGCAACCTGCCAACTACTTCGGCAGGCTGCCAGCCTGGTTCGTGCCCGGGCCGACATTGCCCTGGCTCGACGAGGTGGAGTCGCGGCCGGACTTCATATTGCTGCCGCTGGTCTGCATGTTGCTGCCGGTGGTCTGCGACGAGGTCGCGGACGACGAGGCGTGGTGCTTCTTGTGATGCTTCGCCTGGGCGGCCATCGGGACGGCGGCGAGGCTGGCAGCGACGAAGGTGGCAATGGCGAGCTGGGTCTTCTTCATGGATCCGATCTCCAGAGTTGAACGGCACGCTCGCCCAACCCGGCTACGACATCGGAGTTCCACCGCCAGGATCAAGCGTTGTTGTCAGACGTCGCGTCCGCGTGAAAGTGCACTGCGGCAGCCTCACGCCGGTGCTTGCAGCGGCGCGGCGGCCTGCTCCGGCACAGGCCTGGGGAACGGCTTGAACGTCATCATCATCAGGACCGCGCCGAGACCCATCAGCCAGGAGCCGACATAGAGCCACGTGTAGCTGGCAAAGCTGTCGTAGATCAGGCCGCCGGCCAGCGGGCCCGTCGCCATCCCTAAGCTGCCGGCCATTGCGGTGCCGCCGATCACCGTGCCCATGATCGATTGCGGAAAGTTGTCGCGCGCGATCGCGGCGTAGAGCGGCATGGTGCCGGCATAGAGGAAGCCGAAGATCGCGGCGACCGCATAGAACGCGGCGAGGTCGCGCACGGCCACATAAGCGAGCGCGCCGAACGCCTGGGCGAGCAGGCCGAGCACGAGCACGCGCTTGGCACCGAAGCGGTCGCCGAGCAGGCCGAAGCCGATGCGGCCGCCGAGCCCGGCGAGACCCTCGACGCTATAGATCGTCACCGCCGCCATCAGCGGAATGCCGCAGGTGACGGCGTAACTGACGGTGTGGATGATCGGGCCCGAATGGGTGGCGCAGCAGAAGAAGTTGGTGGCGAGCAGGATCAGGAACTGCGGCGAGCGCAGCGCCACTGATCGCGTCATCTCGGGCGGCGCGGCGGCGGGAGCGGACGCGATGGAATCGCCGGGCGCCGACACCGGCGGACGGCCTACCAGCAACGACGTCGGGATCATGATGGCGGCAACGATGGCGGCGATGCACTGCATCGCGGTCCGCCAGTCGTAGTTCGAGACGAGCCAGGCCGCGAGCGGCGACATCGTCATCGGCGCCACGCCCATGCCGGCCGACACCAGCGAAACCGCGAGGCTGCGATGGGTGTCGAACCAGCCGGTGACGGTGGCCATGACCGGCGGGAAGATCGCCGCCGTCGCGATGCCCGCGATCAGCCCGAACAGCAGCTGGAACGCCAGAAGCGACGATGTCAGGCTGGCGAGCAGCAGGCTAAGGGCGAGCAGGGTCGAGCCGATCAGCAGCACGGGACGCGGGCCGATGCGGTCGGACAGCGTGCCCCACGCCATGCTGGTGCAGGCCATCGCCAGGAAGCCGATCGTCAACGCGCTGGAGATTCCGGCGACCGACCAGCCGGTCTCTGCGGCCATCGGCTTGAGGAACACCGGCAGCGAGAACAGGCCGCCGACGGCGACGCAGCCGAGTACGCCGCCGGCCGCCACGATCACCCAGCGATACTGCGTTGTGCTCATCTGTCGGTCTCCGTTGTTTCGGCTTCTTACTGCAAGACGTGCCGGAGACCACCGCGACGACAGCACGGCGACAATTTTTCAGGTCAAACGATCACGCCCGGGAACCGGCCCCGCGCGTCGTCGGATCGCCGCGACGTCCGGCGCACGATGGTGGAACGCCCGGCGCACGCTGGTTCCACCTCAACTCATCAGGTCCCAGAAGCTGGCCTTGCGGCCATGCTCGAACTTCAGGCGCGAGAGATAGGCCGCGTGCGGCTGCCCTGCAGGGTGTCGTCGATCATCGCGCGCAGCAGCAGCGTGGCCGCAAGCGGATGCTTGCCGGCGAGCGCCTCCGCCGCCGGCGCGAGCACGTGATAGGCCTCGCCGTTCAGTTCCCGATTGCGCCGGAGCACGAGCTTCGCGGCGCGATCCAGCGCCTTCCACGGGACGAGAAAGTCGAGCACCCGAATCAACTGGGGAAACTGTTCGACGTGATCGAGCGCACGCCGCTCGCCAGATCCATGAACTGCCACATCACCTCCAAGGCTGTCGCGGCGTCGTGCTGCGCCACCTGCCCGGTGATGCTGTCGCACAAAGCTTCGAGATCGGCGGCCAGCTGGCGCAGCTTGTTGCGCTCGATAAAGGTGGTGGCGCGGGCGATCTGCGCCAACCGCTTGCGCAGCTCGGCCGCCATCTTGTTCGGCGCCGCGGTCTCGAGCTTGAGCCGCCGCTTGATGGCCGCGTCGCGCTCGGCCACCTCCATCAGCAGCTCGGCCAGGCGCGGCGCGCCGAGCGCTTCGTGGGCCTTGGCGGTCAGCGTCGTGTTGCCGGCCATCGCAGCCCCCCCTTTGCTCACACCGGCGTCATGCCGTGTTGGCGCTTGGTCTCGGCTGTCTCCTCCGAGACGAGATACTCGATGAACGCGCGCGCCGCCTCGCTGTGCGCGCCGGCCTTGCACAGCCCAGCGGCGAACACCGTGCCTGGCTGCAGCGCGTCCGGCAGCAGGCCGACGATGTCGATGCCGGGGGCGCCGAGCATTTCGCTGAGCTGCTGGAAGCCGACATCGACCTCGCCGTCGGCGAGCAGCTTTGCCACGGGAATGCCGGGCTTGGCCTGCACCAGGCGCGAGGCGCCCTCGCCCTCCAGGCCCCAGCCACGCGCCAGCGTCTGCACGTGGGTGCCGCTCGGGCCGGTGGAGATGCCGATCGCCCTGGCGTTCTCCATCGCCTTGCGCACGGCGGCCTCGTCGAGCGGATCGGGCTTGGGGCGGCCGGCACGCACCGCCATCGCCATCGGCGATTCCGCGATCTCGATGATGCTGCCGGGAACGAGATGGCCGTCGGCTTCGAGCTTCTGCAGCGCATCGGATGCCAGCACCGCGAAGTCGAACGCCTCGCCGGCGCGGATGCGCTTGGCGGCATCGACGCCGCCGACGGATTCGATCGTGATCACCTCGCCGGTGGCCTCCTCATACGCCGCCGCGAGCTCGGCGAGGATCTGCCGGGTTGCCATCGAGGAAATGCCGGCGGCGGTCACGCTCATGGGGGACTCCGTTGGAAGAGGTGCGTGCGACCCGCGCACGGGACGCCTTTCGTCCGGGATATTGCAAGCGGAGCAGCAGAGCAAGCTGGCAACGATCAGTCGATCGGTCGTTCGCGTCGGCCAATTGCCAGGGTCCATGGGCGAAACATTGGCTGGCGCCCCACGAGCGGTGCGCTTTCTCGCCCCGTTCTTACGGGGAGAGGGTCGGGGTGAGGGGCAACCGCACGAGTGGTGTGAATGGATAGAGCTGTACCCCCTCACCCGGATTGCATCTGGCGATGCAATCCGACCTCTCCCCGCAAGCGGGGCGAGGTACATCGAGCAAGCCGCCAGAGCATCACTCCCGACTAATCACTTCGGCACGCTCTCCAGATCCTCCAGCCACGCCGCGGCATTGCCATCCGACGGCGCGCGCCAGTCGCCGCGGGGCGACAGCGAACCGCCGGCGACGACCTTCGGGCCGTTCGGCATCGCCGAGCGCTTGAACTGGCTGAAGGCGAAGAAGCGCTTGAGGAACACTTCGAGCCACTTCCTGATATCGCCGAGCGCGTAGGCATTGCGCTTGTCGGGCGGAAAGTGCGGCGGCCAGGCGCCGTGGCCGGCGTCCTTCCAGGCGTGATGCGCCATGAAGGCGATCTTCGACGGGCGTAGGCCGTAGCGCAGCGTGTAGAACAGGTTGAAATCCTGCAGCTCATAGGGGCCGATGGTGGCCTGCGTGCTCTGCGGCGTCTCGCCCTCCTTCACCGGCACCAGCTCCGGCGAGATCTCCGCGGACAGCACCGCTTCCAACGTGCGATCGACATCGGCCGAGAATTGATGCGTGGCGATCACCCAGCGGATGAGATGCTGGATCAGGGTCTTCGGCACGCCGGCGTTGACGTTGTAGTGCGACATCTGATCGCCGACGCCATAGGTGCACCAGCCCAGTGCGAGCTCGGAGAGATCGCCGGTGCCGAGTACGAGGCCGCCGCGGTCGTTGGCGAGGCGGAACAGATAGTCGGTGCGCAGGCCGGCCTGCACGTTCTCGAAGGTGATGTCGTAGACCTCTTCGCCGCGCCCGAACGGATGGCCGATATCCTTCAACATCTGCGTCGCCGCGGGACGAATGTCGAGCTCGGCGGCGCTGACCTGCAGCGAGGCCATCAGCGCATGCGCATAGGACTTGCTCTGCGCGCCCGTAGCGAAGCCCGGCATCGTATAGGCCAGGATGTTGGTGCGGGGCAGGCCGAGCAGGTCCATCGCCTTGGCGGCGACGATCAGGGCATGCGTGGAATCGAGCCCTCCGGAGACGCCGATGACGATGCGCTTGGTGCCGGTAGCGCGCAGCCGTTGCGTCAGGCCGGCGACCTGGATGTTGTAGGCCTCGTAGCAATCCTGATCGAGCCGCGCCGCGCCGCTCGGCACGAACGGGAAGCGCTCGATCGTCCGCATGAAGCCGATATCGCCCTCGGCCGGCTGCAGCTCGAAGCCGATGCGGCGCCAGTGCACGCCGCTGTCAGTGGCGCGCGCGTTGTCATCGAACGTGCCCATCAGCGCGCGTTCCTGGCGCAGCAGGTCGAGATCGACGTCGGCAAAGATGGTCTGGCCGGTCTGGCGGAAGCGCTCGCTCTCGGCGAGCAGCACGCCGTTCTCAAAGATCGAGGTCTGGCCGTCCCAGGACAGGTCGGTGGTGGATTCGCCTGCGCCCGCCGCGGCGTAGATGTAGGCCGCGAGGCAGCGCGCCGAGGTCGAACGACAAAGTAGCGAACGGGATTCGGCGCGGCCGACGGTGATCGGGCTGCCCGAGAGATTGGCGAGCACGGTGGCACCCGCCAGCGCGAGCTCCGAGGCCGGCGTCACCGGGACCCACATGTCCTCGCAGATCTCGACGCCGATCACGAGTCCCGCAACATCGGCGGCGGCGAACAACAAATCCGTGCCGAACGGCGCCATCGTCTCGGCGACCTCGATCATCTCGCCGCGAATGCCGGCACCGGAGGCGAAGTGGCGGCCTTCGTAGAACTCGCGATAGGTCGGCAAGTAGCTCTTCGGAATGACGCCGAGCACCTCGCCGCGATGGATCACGACGGCGCAATTGTAGACACGATGCGCAAAGCGCAGCGGCGCGCCGACGATCAGCACCGGCATCAGGTCGTGCGAGGCTTCGACCAAGGTCAGCAGCCCGCGCTGCACGGCATCGAGCAGCGGGTCCTGCTTGACCAGGTCCTCGATCGCGTAGCCCGACAGACAGAGCTCGGGGAAGACTGCGACCGCAGTGCCCTGATCGTGACAAGCCCGCGCAGCCGCCAGGATCGCCGCCGCATTGGCGGTGGGATTGGCGACGCTCGAGGCGGTGACGCAGGCGGCGACGCGGGCAAAGCCGTGGCGGTAGATCGAATGGAAATTCATCGGGGCAGTCCATCTCCTGTCGCCGGAGCATACGACATCTTTCATGACGGGAGCCATAACAAGGGCGGCAGGCCAGCACCGCAGCGCCGGCAGGGTGCGCCGTCGGGCGCGGGTCGCGTCATTTGATTTGCATCGGGCCGGGCAGCCCGGGTAACTCGAACGCCATGAACCTGTTCGTCATCGGCTTCGGCTACACCGCCCAGCGCTTCGTCGACCTTCACGGCGGCGGGTTCGCCCGCATCACAGGCACCGTGCGGAGCGCCGACAAGCGCGCGCAGCTGGCGTCGCATGACATCGACCTGTTCGACGGCGCGGCGCCGGCGGCCGCGACCTTGGCGAAGGCCGCCGCGGCCGACGTCGTGCTGATCTCGGTGCCGCCCGGCGCCGGTGACGATCCAGCGCTGACGGCGTTCGGCGATGCCATCACATCCGGCTCCGCGCGCGTGATCTATCTCTCCACCGTCGGCGTCTATGGCGATCACCAGGGCGACTGGATCGACGAGGACACGCCGCTGGCGCCGGAGCACGGAAGGGTGCAGGCCCGGGTCCGCGTCGAAGACGAATGGCGGAGTCGGATCGGTGACCGGCTCGCGGTGCTCCGGCTCGGCGGCATCTATGGCCCCGGCCGCAACGCACTGGTCGAGCTGCGCGCGGGGCGGGCGCGCCGCATCGTCAAACCGGGCCAGGTCTTCAACCGCATCCATGTCGATGATGCGGCGCGCGCGATCATGGGCGCGGTCCAGCGCGGGCAAGGCGGCGCCTGGAACATCGTCGACGATGAGCCGGCCCCGCCGCAGGACGTCATTGCCTACGCCGCAAGCCTGATGGGCATCGCGCCGCCGCCGGAGCTGCCGTTCGACAGCGCCGAGCTGTCGCCGATGGCGCGGAGTTTTTACGCTAGCAACCGGCGCATCCGGAACCTCCGCGCCAAGCAGGATCTCGGCCTCGTCTTCGCCTACCCGACCTACCGCGCCGGGCTCGACGCGTTGTGGGCGGCGGGTGAAGGGCGGCGCTGAGGCGCGCAGTTCAAGACTGAGAGACTGCGCTCAACCCGAGGAGCCGCAGGCCGCACGGAGTCCGCGGCCGAACAGACGCAGGGCCGCCTCCTCCGGTCCTGGATCGCCGGGACGCCCGCCGCCGAGCGAGCCGTCGATGCGGAGCATCGCGAGCCCATGCGCAAGACCCCAGGCCGCCACCGCGGCCTGCTCGAGTGGAGCGGCGGGTGTTTCGGCGGGGAGAAAGTCTGCGAGAGCATGGCGCAGCGGCGTGAAAGTCGCCCGTTTCGCCGCCGCGACGTCTGGATAAGCGTGCCAGTCGGCCAAGCCGACGCCGAACATCAGGCGATACAGCTGCGGATGCATCGTCGCGAACCGGATGTAATCGAGGCCGAGGCTCGTCAGCCGATCTTCGGCATCCGAGCCGTCCGCGGCCGCCTCGTTCTGCGCCGCTGTGAGCGCAAGGAAGCCGGCCTCGGCGACGGTGGCGAGCAGATCCTCCTTGCTGGCGAAATGATTGTAGGGCGCAGACTGCGACACCCCTGCCACGCGCGCCACTGCCCGGAACGATAGCGCCTCGGCACCGTCCTGCTCGAGAAGATCGGTTGCGACCGAGATCAGGGCGCGCTTCAGATCGCCATGGTGATACGGCCGGCGTTCAGACCCGGCATTCGGCTTCGTTGGCTTGGAATTCGCTGGCTGTTTCGTCATTGCAATTCAATGTTGACAGTGAACATATTCGATCTAGGATGATGTTATCACTGCTTACATTTCGCACAAACCGAGCTGGAGCTGGACGATGAACGAGGCAACGACATCTCCCAATCCCTCCCGACGGCTGGCGCTCGCCGGAGCGGCGGGAGGACTTGCACTGGGAGCGATCGGCGGGGCAGCCATCATGCTGCAGGCAGGCCAAAAGCCCGCGCCCACCATCATCGCCGCGCCCAAACGGTTCGCTGGCAGGACCGTTCTGATCACCGGGGCGACATCCGGCATCGGCCGCGCCGCTGCCGCGGCCTTCGCGCGGCAAGGCGCAGCCGTGGTGTTCTGCGGCCGGCGGGAAGCGCTGGGCCGTCAGGTCGAGGCCGAGCTCAAGGCCCAAGGGGGCCGTGCGCTCTACGTCCGAGCCGACGTGCGCGTCGAATCCGAAATGCGCGACCTCGTGGCGCAAGCGGTCGCGAGCTTTGGCAGCCTCGACATTGCACTCAACAATGCCGGCATCACGATCGAAAAGCCGCTGCACGAATACGACGCCGGCGACTGGAGCGACATCGTCGACACCAACCTGCGCGGCGTGTTCTTCGCGATGAAGTACGAGATCGCGGAGATGCGGGCGCGCGGGGGCGGCACCATCCTCGTCACCTCGTCCTCGGTTGCGCATCGCACGGGACCGCACCGGAGCATCTATACTGCGACCAAGGCTGGACTGATCGGACTGGTCCGGTCGGCAGCGCTCGACTATGCCGACGACAATATCCGCATCAACGCGATCCTGCCGGGCACCACCGACACGGCGCTGGTTCGCCGCGTCGCCGGCACGGAAGGCATGCCCGACGCGATGTGGGACATCGCCGCCGTGGAGTGGGCGCGTGCCAAGATGCCCGGCCTCAAGCGCATGGCCTCTCCCGAGGAGATCGCCGAGTTCGCCGTCGCAATGGCCTCCCCGGAACTGACCTACACGACCGGTGCGGCGCTGAGTTCGGACGGCGGCAGCGGCTGAGAATTTGAAGCCGACTGCGAAACCTTTCGCGTAATCGGCGATTGCACCGAACAGAAATTGTCATGCGGGGCTGACGCGACTGCACGTCGTGCGACCCTCACGCAAAGGATGTTCGACATGCAAGGTGAACAACCCATCAGCTGGCTCATGTTCTTCACACTGGCGGCCGCGATCGTCATCGCCGCCGGTGCGTTCCTCTCGTTCCTGCGCTCGCGGCACAATCGCGAGATCGCGGCGGTCGCGCTCGAAGGCGACGGGCGTGGCCGCGGCATGGCGCCGTCGGGCGCGCTGCCCGAGCTCGGCGCCGTGTTCGTGCTCGCCCTCGTCGTCGGCGGCCTACTGGTCGCCGGCTATCAGAGCGGCGGTGCGACGCGGTTTGCCGGCGGCGACAAGCCGACGCCGGTGCCGACGGCGCCGACCAACACCGACCGCGGCACCACCGTCGGCGCCGGCGCGGCGATCACTCCGCCGCAGGCGCCGACCATGACCCAGCCGGCCCGTCCCGATCCCGACCTGCGCACCGCGCCCGCCTCGTCCCCGACCGGCGCCGGCCCGGAGAGCGGCGGGCATCCGGAGGCCAATCCGCCGGCGCGGTAAAAAACCCCACCCCGAAAACAGCGAAGGCCGCGCGATGCGCGGCCTTTTTGTTGTCCGGCGACGTCTCGATCAGATCGCAGCTGCGACCTTGTCGAGGCCGATGGTGCGGGCGAGCCGCCGGACTTCGTCCTTCTGGTCGTCGCGCAACTGCCACAGCAGCGGCATAGCCGCCGATTTGAGCTGCTGCACCTCATCCGACTCCGGATCGATCGCCACCGCGCCCGGCTTGGCGGCACCCTGGCGCGCCGTGTGGATCTTGCGGGCGACGGCGCGCAGCGCGGTCTCGACCGCCGGCCAATAATATTCCTGGCTCGACGACAGCCGCAGCCGATCCTTGATCCCGGCGATCTGGGTGTCCGACAGTAGCGAATAGGCCTTCTGCACCTCCGGCTTCAGCGGCGCCGGCGCCGGCTCGGTCCTCGCCAGGATCTTGGACTTGGGCACGACCGGCTCGGCGATCACAGCGGCGGCCGGCGCAGCCTTCGCCATCTCCTGCTCGGCCGGCGCGTAGGCATAGGCCTGGCGCAGGGTTGACCTGGTTGCGGGGCTGGGTTGCGGCGCTTCGGCAGCCGCAAGTGTGACCATGGCGAGGCGGTCACCCTTGGCTTCGCGGTTGGAGATCGGGCTCTTGGCCACGACGGTCGGCATCATGGCACCGGCCGACGGCACGCTGTCCCGCATCAGGACGCTGGTCACGGCCGCGGCTGCGATCAGGACGCCCAGCAAAGCAGCAAAAGCGATCGACTTCGTCACGCAATTCTCCGTATCCCGGCGGAAAGCCGCACCTTGCCGAAAAATGGGAGTCAATTAAGGCTTTACGATGCCACAGAAACACGAAGGTCACCATTCCGCCCTGTCCACAGGACGGATTTTTTCTCACGCGGCGGAATGCAGCTCGGCTGGAACCTGCAGATCGTAGGCCGCCTGGATGTCGGCAACGATATCGGAGGCCTCCCACAGCGCAGTCGGTTCCACCGAATGCAGGCTGATGGTCCAGTTGCCGCCGCGCGCGGTCCGCGGCACGCTCATGATGTCGAACTGGACGTTGCGGCACAGCGGGTGCCGCTGCAGGGCATGGCCGACCCGGATCCGGATCTCCTCGAGCGTCGCCCGCTCCTTCTCCTGCACAATCCTCAGTGCCATCGCGCCATTCCGCCAAGTTCAAGCCTGGCCGATAGTGGGGCGGGATGGTTAATGGCCACTTAAGCCGATGCCCCGGGCGGTCCCGCATCAGGCGGCGCCCCGTGGCTCTGCGGCATTTCGATACTCCTGCGCGGTGCGTGCGATCAGCGCCGCGACGGACGCAATGTCGGTGACGCCCGAGGTGGCATGGCCGGCACTCCAGATGTCGCGCCAGCGCTTCGGCCGCGCCTCGCGCGCCCCCACATCGATGTCCTTGCCGATCTCGATCATGCCGCGCGCTGGCAGATCATCCGGATCGAGTCCGGCCGCGACGATCGACGGCCGCAGCATGCTGGTCGGCAATCCGGTGAAGGCCGAGGTCAGCAGGATGTCGTCGGCCGAGCTCTCAACCAGCATCGCCTTGTAGCGCGGATCCGCCATGCTCTCCTGCGTGGCGATGAACTTCGTGCCCATGTAAGCGAGGTCGCAGCCGAGCACCTCGGCCGCGCGCAGGCACACGCCGTCGCTGATGCCGCCGGCCAGCACGATGGGACCGGCGAAGAACGATCTGACAGCGCGCACGAAGGCGAACGGGTTGAGCCAGCCGGTCTGGCCGCCTGCGCCCGCCGTCAACAGCACCAGGCCATCAGCCCCGGCCTCGGCGGCGCGCTCGGCGTGGCGGACCGAGGCGACATCGGCAAACACCAGCGCGCCTGCATCGTGCAGCGGGGCGATCACCGGAGCCGGCGAGCCGACCGAGGTGATCACGAGCTCCGGCCGATGCCGCAGCAGCACGGCGAGATCTTGCGGCAGCCGCACGTTGGAGCGATGCACGATCAGGTTCGGACACAGCGGCGCGGCCGCCACGCCGCTCGCATCGCTGCCGCGCGCGAGCCGCTCCGAGATGTCATGCAACCAGGTATCGAGTTCGTCCGGAGAGCGGCAGTTCACCGTCGGGAACGCACCGATGATGCCGTTGGCGCAGGCCGCGCTCACCAGCTCGATCCCCGACACCAGGAACATCGGCGCTGCGATCAGCGGCAGGCGAAGCCGCGCCCGCAGGCCGGCCCATGATCCGTCTTGCACCGCGCCGTCTCCCTGATGCTCGTTTTGCTCAGGAATAGCGGCGCCAGCGCAGGCGATCAATCGTCGCCGAAGAAGCTGAAGCGCGGCCCATCCATCCCGACCGGCTGCGCGGCATAGGCTCGCGGCGTCGAATCCTCGCGCACCGCCTGCTCGACGGCGCGCAGATCCTGCTCGCGGCGCTGGCGGCGACGCTCGGCATATTGCCGGTGCCGCTCGGCGCGGCGCTGCTCGGCGACACGCTTGCGCTCGGCATCGCGGGCCTTGGACTCGGTGGATTCCTGGGCCTTCTCCGCGGATTTGTCCTGAGCCTTGTCCGCGACCTTGGCCTGGGCATCGTCGGTCGCGCCGGCCTGGACGTTGATGTCGGACTGTGCAGGAGCGGTGGCGGTGACCGTCGTCTCCGCAGGAACGGCTTGCGGCGGCGACGAGCTGGCGGCAGGCGTGGGCGTCGTAGCCGCACTCTGCGCTGCGGCCGGCGCCACCTTGATCGGCGTCGTCGCAGCCGCCTGCGTTGCGGCAAGATAGGAGGTGACCGTCGGACTGGGCGACGGCTGCTCCGGCAATGATCGTTCGAGCTTGGCGGTGTCCGCAGCCGGCGATCGCGGATGCATCCCCTCGGCAATCATCAGCCCGCCCCCGAGGCCTGCCGCGACCGCGATGGAGACCGTTCCGACTCCCGCAAAGAAAGCTGTCGAGGTGCGCATGGCCTTGCTCCGTAGATGTTCGGCCGGGCAACGCATCGCCCGCGACGATGTTCCGAGCCACGCCCCAGCGAGCTTGAGCGCAACCCGCATTCTGATAGCGTTCGTCACAACCCATGCGACGCAACAACGATCGCAGCATCACGGGAGGACGTTCCATGAGCCATCAGCTTCATTCGTTTCCAGTCGTCTGCGAACAGACGCTGCTGACGCTGTCGCGGCATCCGTCGCGCACCGCCTTCAGCTGGCCCGGCGGATCGCTGTCCTATCAGGGCGCGATCAATCTCATCGGACGCCTGCAAAGCGTGTTCATGCGGCTCGGCCTGCAGCCGGGAACACGGGTCGCGTTCCTCACCGCAAACCGCGCCGACAGCTGGTGCGCCGGCATGGCGGCGCAACTGTCGCGGCTCGCCATCACCTGGCTGCATCCGCTGGGCTCGCTGGAGGACCAGCTGTTCCAGCTGGCGGATTCCGAATCGCAGGTGCTGGTGATCGATGCCGCCGCGTTCCGCGACCGCGGCGGCGAGCTGGCCTCGCGCGCGCCCGGCCTGCGCCACGTCTTCACGCTGGGGCCTGCGGACTATGGCGCCGACCTGCTGGCGGCGATCGAAGCGGCCGGCCACGCCAGCGCGCGCAACTTCGCCACGCCCGACGACATCGCCACCTTGAACTACACCGGCGGCACCACCGGCAAGTCGAAGGGCGCGCTGCGCCACCATCGCGAATATGGCGGCTTCGCCACCGCCATCCTGGCCGACTTCGAAATCCCGGACCGCGCACGCTATCTGACGGTGGCGCCGATCAGCCATGTCGCCGGCACCAAGGTGCTGCCGACGCTGATGCGCGGCGGCACCGTGCACATGTTGAAGGGGTTCGATCCCGAGGCCGTGCTCGCGACCATCGCACGCGAGCACATCAACTTCACGCTGTTCGTGCCGACCATGATCTACGTGCTGCTCGACCATCCCGCGCTGGCGAAGACCGACCTGTCCTCGCTGGAGCTGGTGCTCTACGGCGCGTCCGCGATGTCGCCGACGCGGCTGGTCGAAGGCATCGAGCGCATCGGCCCGGTGTTCTCGCAGCTCTACGGCCAGACCGAATGCTATCCGGTGTCGGTGCTGCGCAAGGCCGACCACGATCCGAAGCAGCCGGAGCTGTTCCTGTCGTGCGGCTTCCCGATCGCGGCCTGCGAGGTCAAGATCCTCGACGACAATGATCAGGAGGTGCCGCAGGGCGAGGCCGGCGAGATCTGCGTGCGCGCGCCGCACGTGATGACGGAATATTGGAAGCGGCCGGACATCACCGCAGAGACCCTGAAGAACGGCTGGCTGCACACCGGCGATGTCGCCCGGAGAGACGAGCGCGGCTACATGTACATTCTCGACCGCAAGAAGGACATGATCGTTTCCGGCGGCTTCAACATCTTTCCGCGCGAGATCGAGGATGTGCTGACCCAGCACGCCGACGTCGCGATGTGCGCGGTGGTCGGCGTGCCCGACGACAAATGGGGCGAAGCGGTCACCGCGATCGTGGTGCCGCGCGCGGGCGCGCAACCGAATGCGAGCGAGCTGATCGAGCTGGTCAAGGCGCGCAAGGGCTCGGCCCACGCGCCGAAGCGCATCGAGTTCGTGGCGGAGCTGCCGGTCACCGGCGTCGGCAAGATCGACAAGAAGGTGCTGCGCGCCAAGTACTGGGAGGGCCGCGGGCGGATGGTGGGGTGACGGCACTTCACGCTCCTTCCGCCGTCATTGCGAGGCGCCCTTGCGCCGAAGCAATCCAGGGCCGCGCGTGTCGCCCCTGGATTGCGTCGCTGCGCTCGCAATGACGGAGATCTCTCGAAACACCGGGACCAGACGACACGATTGCGCGAATGTCTGGTCAGCCCGGCTCGCAACCGCCGCACTCCGCTGTCGTCCCGGGCAAGCGAAGCGCGAACCGGGATCCATAACCACAGGGGGTCGTGGTGAGCGCGGATGTCGCAACGGGCGTGCCTCAATCGATCTGCTGTGGTTATGGGTCCCGGCTTTCGCCGGGACGACACCATTGCTGTGGGACGGGCGCCGGCAGCCAATATCATTCCTACTCGACAAATAAGCGCCCACTTCGAATCGAGCTGAACGTCTGTTGCACCTGCTGCAAACACGGCATGGCCGCCTCGCGGCGCATCTGCGTCCGAGTTGCTGCATTCGTCCCCTCCATCAGGACGGAGGGTGCAGGGAAGGCCAGGCCTCGGCTGAGGCCTGCGGTCCGCGTGCAGCAAAAAAGCACGCGGCAGAACCACAGGTCAGCCGGATAACCCGGCCCTCCCTGCGCGATGGCTTTACGATTTATACGCAGTCTCCCCGGCGACCGGGCTTGTTTGCCACCGTCGTCCCGCAAGACGCCTCTCGGCGTTCCCCGCGAAACTTGACCTCAGCGTCGGGAGGCCAGGACCTTGCGACTTCACCGTCCGCGACAAGACGTACGTCGGCATGCCGAGCATGCTGCGCCCCCTCGCGGCCACCGCCTCCCACCCCAACGCGTCGTGACGTTCGCGAAGCGCCCCTCGTCAATGAGGCGGGATGGAGAGAGGAAAGCAGAGATTTCGGAAAAAAGAAAGTCAAAATTTTTACGTGGAAGATCTGGACGGGCCAAACGGCTTGCAGCCGCTACGGAATTTCGCGTCGGCGCACGCGGTTTCCGCCGCACGGCCCGACCCTCGGGCCGTCGTGGATCTGAGAAAGCCTGCTCGTCGGGCAAATCAACTGTGCGGGCCCCAAGCCGGTCTTCCAGCCAGCAGCAGACGAGATCGTCCTAAGATCCGTGCTGCGACCTCCGACGCCGTGCTAGGAAGTCGCTGCGAAGGAAGAGAGCACAATCAAATGGCTTGGGATCGGGTTCACACCATCAACGACTACTATGACGGACCCCGCCTCGGCATCGCCGACCTGGACGGAATTCCGCACATCTACGAGGCGGAGTTCGATCATAGCACTGACGAGTATGGCGACACATATTGGCTTTCGCCGGTCGACGACGACCTCCTGGCATTGGTCCTTGAAAACGAGGAGATCTGGCTGCGCTGGGACGCGGCCTTCAAGCGGGGAGCCGTCCCGCATGCGACCCTCCCGCCCTGCCGGAGGACCGAGAGCGACACGAGGCCTTGAAACTGGCGATCGGCGATCGTCTGCGCGCAGACCGCCCGTGCACGCGATACAAGCGTGCCCGGTTTGGTGTTTCGCCAGCACGCGAAACGATCGTGGAGTGGTCCGACGTCGGCTGACCGTGCCGAGCCGTCCGGTCCGAACGAGCGGGGCGACGGCCGCTCTACCTCAAGAGACCACCCGCATAGTGCAGTTCATACACGTCCCGACCATGCCGCTCGATCGTCTCCACACCGTGGAAACGCGCGAGACAGCCCTCGGCGTCATTGCGATAGCTCAGCCCGCCTGACGCGAACGCGGCGGGACCGCGATAGGGACGATCCGTTTCCACCTTCAGCAAGGCCATGCGGAGAAATGCATAGACCGCGACGACCGTTTCCCGGTCCGAGATGACCGCGCGGATGCCGCCGCCATAGGACATGGACCAGATGACCCGGTCATTGCTTGTCACCGTCTCCTGTCCGACGAAGAAGCCGATGCCGAAATAGATGTCGCGATAGACGTAGGCACCGGCGCGATGCTCGAGCTGTTTCGCGCCGGCGAGCGCGGGCGTCGCCAGCGTCGCATCGTCGTCGAGGCTGGCATAGGTGCGCCGCTTCGCCTCGACCAGGAATGTCGCGAGCTCGTCAAGATCGATCGACATCGCCGGCTCCGTGCGCCTAGCGCTTCTTCTTGGCGGTGTTCGACGCCACCGCGGCCTTGATCAGCGCCGTGAACGCCGCCTCGTCGATCTCGTCGCCTTCGTGGATGTCGATGGCCCGGCGGGTGTTGCCGTCGAGGCTGGCGTTGAAGAGGCCGTTCGGGTCGGGCAGCGAGGCGCCCTTGGCGAAGGTGAGCTTGATGGTGGCCTTGTAGCTCTCGCCGGTGCAGATGATGCCGGCGTGCGACCACACCGGAACGCCGCGCCACTTCCATTCTTCGACGACATCCGGGTCGGCCTGCTTGATCAGGCCGCGGACCCGCGCCAGCGCGGCGCCGCGCCAGTCGCCGAGTTCCTTGATACGGGCGTCGATCAGGTGCGACGGAGCGTCGCGCCCCTGCGACGCTGGCGCGGAATGGCTCTTTTTCATCAGCTGACCCGCTGCATTCGGCAATTTTACACGCGACCCGTAGTTTTACGGCGGAAGTTCTACGCGCCACGGCGCTGCTTGTCATTAGAGCAAATTTTAACAATGGGAACCCTAACTCAATCTCGGTTCCGCTGATCTCTCAACGATCAGCCTGCGCTCGTTCGATCACCATTCACCTCATTTGGCGCAGCCCGAGAATCTCTCGTTCGAAATCCGGAGTCGACGATGCCGTCCTTTTCCAATCTGTCCATCCGCAACAAGGTGCTGCTGGCGTTCGGCATTGTCCTCATCACTGCCATAGGGCTCGGTGGCTTTGCGATCGACCGGCTCGGTCGCGTCAACGGCTTCGCCGCCGAAGTTCGCGACAACTGGCTGCCGTCTACGGGCTGGCTCGGCACGATTTCAAAGGAGGCCGAAAAATATCGTGCGCGGCAAGGGCAGCTTCTGCTGTCCACCACGGACGAACTCAAGAACGCCCAGGAGAAGCTGCTCCAGGAGACGCTTGCAGACTTCCAGAAGACATGGGCGCTCTACGAGCCGACCGTGACCACGGCAGAGGAGAAAGCACTGGCTGGCGCGATCAAATCGGCGTGGTCCACCTACATCAATGAGAGCAAGGAGCTGTTCGAGCTGTCGCACAAGCATCAGACCGAAGCCGCATCGGCGCTCTACATGGGCAAGCTGCGCGACGACTTCTCGAAGGTACGGAAAGCGCTGGAAACGGATCTGACCTGGAACGTCGAGCAGGGCAAGGCCGAGGCCAACAAGGGTGCGGCGGTCTATTCGTCCTCGCTCACGTGGATCATGGCCGTGATCGCGCTGGCCGCCCTGCTCTGCATCGCCATGGGCTACCTGATCGTGGCCGGCGTGTCGCGACCGATCGCTGCCATGACCGAGGCGATGCGCAAGCTCGCCGGCGGCGACATGTCGGCTCACATTCCTGGCGTCGAGCGCAAGGACGAAATCGGCAAGATGGCCGGTGCCGTGCTGGTGTTCAAGGACAACGCCATCGAGACCGAACGGCTGCGCGCCCAGCAGGCCGAAACGGAGAAGCAAGCCGCCGAGCGGCGCAAGCGCGACATGCACGAGCTCGCCAACAGCTTCGAGGGCGCGGTCGGGCAGATCATCGACACCGTCTCTTCGGCGTCCACCGAGCTCGAGGCCTCCGCCAGGACGCTCACGTCGACCGCGGAGCGCACCCAGCAGCGCACCACCACAGTGGCGGCCGCTTCCGAGCAGGCCACCGCCAACGTGCAGTCGGTCGCCTCCGCCACGGAGGAGCTGACGTCGTCGGTCACCGAGATCAGCCGGCAGGTGCAGGAATCGGCGCGGATGGCCAACGAGGCCGTCGACCAGGCGCGCAAGACCAACGACCGCGTCAGCGAGCTGTCGCGGGCCGCGGCACGGATCGGCGACGTGGTCGAACTGATCAACACCATCGCCGGCCAGACCAACCTGCTGGCTCTGAACGCCACCATCGAGGCGGCGCGGGCCGGTGAGGCCGGGCGCGGCTTCGCGGTCGTCGCCTCCGAGGTCAAGGCGCTCGCCGAACAGACGGCCAAGGCCACCGGCGAGATCGGGCAGCAGATCTCCGGCATCCAGAGCGCGACGCAGGAGTCCGTCGGGGCCATCAAGGAGATCAGCGGCACCATCGAAAAACTGTCTGAGATCTCCTCCACCATCGCCGCAGCCGTCGAGGAACAGGGCGCCGCGACCCAGGAGATCTCGCGCAACATCCAGCAGGCCGCGCAGGGCACCCACGAGGTGTCGTCCAACATCACCGACGTGCAGCGCGGCGCCAGCGAGACCGGCTCAGCCTCCTCCCAGGTGCTGTCCGCCGCCCAGTCGCTGTCGCAGGACAGCAACCGGCTGAAGCTGGAAGTCGGACGGTTCCTGAACACGGTGCGCGCGGCGTAGCGACGGCCACTGTTAGTTGGGCCGCAGCTCTCTCCCCGATGATCGGTGCGCTCCCCTCCCCCTTGCGGGGAGGGGTCGGGGGTGGGGGTCCCCGGGCGCCGAACGGCGTTAGTGCCCCAGTCGCATCGAAGCGCGGGACTTCATTAGCATACATAGATCCCAAGCTCGGACTTGTTCGATCCCAGGCTCGGACTCATTCAGAGCGGGACTCGGAGCCCCCCACCCCCGCCCCCTCCCCGCAGGGGGGAGGGGAGCGCACCGTTCGCGCCGCGGCAGCTTCGGCCTTTCGCGACCTTGATCGTGACTAATTAGTTCCTGCCACTCACGTCTTCTCGGCCATCAGACTGTGGAGTCATCCGCGGCAATGGCCCCTTCACGTCGCCCAGCCGCCACTTGTCCGACCTACCTGATCGTCCCATGCATCCCGTAATCTTACGGCTGATGCGTGCTGCCCAATATTAGAGCAAAATTTATCAGTCGCCCGCTTAATCGATCGTACGCCCCCATCATGATGCCTCAACGGCGAGCATCTCACGCGCACGGTCGCCGTGCGCGCTCTGCTGGGCGTTTGTCCTTTCATTGCTTGGAATTCGTGAGCTGGAGTCGAAGATGCCGTTCTTTTCCAATCTATCCATCCGCAACAAGGTGCTGCTGGCCTTTGGCATCGTTCTCGCGACGGCCATGGGACTCGGCGCCTTCGGCATCGATCGCTTGGCGACCGTGAATGGCTCCGCGGCCGAGGTTCGCGACAATTGGCTGCCAGCCACGGGCTGGCTCGGAACAATGGCCAAGGCTACGGAACAGTATCGCAGCCGCCAGGGCCAGATGCTGATGGTGACGAACGCAGCCGAGCGGAGCCAGCACGAGCAGTTCGTGAGCGAGGCACTTCAGATTTTCGATAAGACCTGGCGGCTGTACGAGCCGACCGTCACGACGGCGGAGGAGAAGGCCCTGGTGGCGGCGTTCAAGACATCATGGAGTGCCTATCTCGACGACAGCCGACAGCTGCTCGAACTGGTCCGCAAGAACCAGATCGAGCCGGCGCAAGCGCTGTTCCTGAGCCGGATGAAGGACAATTTTGGCGGCGTGCGCAAGGCGCTGGAGCGTGATCTCGCGTTCAACGTCGAGCAGGGCAAGGCCGAAGCCGACAAGGGCGCGGCCATCTACCTGTCGTCACGCATGTGGATCCTGGCGGTGATCGCGCTGGCCGCCCTGCTCTGCATCGCGATGGGCTATCTGATCGTGGCCGGCGTGTCGCGACCGATCGCGGCGATGACCGAGGCGATGCGCAAGCTCGCCGGCGGCGACATGTCGGCTCACATTCCCGGCGTCGAGCGCAAGGACGAGATCGGCAGGATGGCTGGCGCCGTGCTGGTGTTCAAGGACAACGCCATCGAGACCGAGCGGCTGCGCGCCGAGCAGGCGGAAGTGGAGAAGCACGCGGCCGAACGGCGCAAGCGCGACATGCACGACCTCGCCAACAGCTTCGAAGGCGCGGTCGGGCAGATCATCGATACCGTCTCGTCGGCGTCCACCGAGCTGGAAGCCTCGGCCAAGACGCTCACCTCGACGGCGGAGCGCACCCAGCAGCGCACCACCACCGTGGCCGCCGCCTCCGAGCAGGCCACCGCCAACGTCCAGTCGGTGGCATCGGCGACCGAGGAATTGAGCTCGTCGGTCACCGAGATCAGCCGGCAGGTGCAGGAATCGGCGCGCATGGCCAACGAGGCCGTCGACCAGGCGCGCAGGACCAACGACCGCGTCAGCGAGCTGTCCCGGGCCGCAGCGCGGATCGGCGACGTGGTCGAACTGATCAACACCATCGCCGGCCAGACCAACCTGCTGGCGCTGAACGCCACCATCGAGGCGGCGCGGGCCGGTGAGGCCGGCCGCGGCTTCGCGGTCGTCGCCTCCGAGGTCAAGGCGCTCGCCGAACAGACGGCCAAGGCCACCGGCGAGATCGGGCAGCAGATCTCCGGCATCCAGAGCGCGACCCAGGAATCGGTCGGCGCCATCAAGGAGATCAGCGGGACCATCGAAAAGCTGTCGGAGATCTCCTCGACCATCGCCGCCGCCGTCGAGGAACAGGGCGCCGCCACCCAGGAGATCTCACGCAACATCCAGCAGGCCGCGCAGGGCACCCACGAGGTGTCGTCCAATATCACCGACGTGCAGCGCGGCGCCAGCGAGACCGGCTCGGCCTCGTCCCAGGTGCTGTCCGCCGCCCAGTCGCTGTCGCAGGACAGCAACCGGCTGAAGCTCGAGGTCGGACGGTTCCTGAACACGGTGCGCGCGGCGTAAGGGCAACATCATTGTGAGTTGCTCCGCTCTCACCCCGATAGCGGTGAACTCCCCTCCCCCTTGCGGGGAGGGGTTGGGGGTGGGGGTCCCCGGGCGCCGAACGTCGTGAGTGCCTCGATGTTTAAAGTCATCTACGGCGACCTCGCGAGGGTTCTTCACTCCGCGCTCCCTAACTAACAACGGGACTCGGAGACCCCCACCCCCGACCCCTCCCCGCAAGGGGGAGGGGAGCGCACCGTCAGCGTGGTCATAGGGTCGCCAGCTCAGGATGAAGACGTGATCAGACCTTCCCCTCACCGCTTCTCGATTACCAGGCTCTGCACCACGCGGCCGAAATAGCCCTTCGCGTCGCCCAGCCGCGCCATCGCGAGGCCTGCGCCATCGGGGCCGATCCAGCTTTCGGCGTCGAGCAGGATCCACTCGCCGACCGGCTCGCGGGCCATGTTGACGGTGAGGTCGGCGTTGAGGAACGTGTAGCTGTGGAAGTCGAGCGCGGCCGAGGTGCCGTTGCAGAAGTCGCTGGCGACCACCGCGCGCATCGCCTGCGAGACCGCATGGCCCTCGACCAGCGGCCAGTCGACGCGATACCAGATCGCGCCGGGCCCGCGGACGCCGAAGCGGCCCCGCGCGGCGCGGAGCGTCATGCCGCGAACGAACGGGCTGGTGGAGAAATCCGCGGGCTCCGGCTGCGCTTCGTCGGGCCCGGCGAGGTCGACCGGCAGCTCGCGGACGTCATCCGGCAGCGGCACGGCGTCCTGCCTGATCTTCAGCACGGTCGCGGTGACCACCACGGTGTCGCCGGCGCGCAGGCGCACCGTCGAGAGCTGAATCTTGCGGCCCTCGCGCAGCACCTCGGTCTCGATTGCGAGCTCGGCGAGCGGCACCGGCCGCATCAGGTCGATGCTGACGCGGGCGATACGCATCGGCGATTTCGTCGCGATCCGCTCAGCGGCCCACACCACCAGCGCCGATGGCGCGGAGCCGTGCTGCATGGTCGGATCCCACGGACCCGCGGCATCGGGGCTGACGACGACCTGATTGTCCGTGACGCGGAAGATCGGCCGCATCAGCGCAGGCCTCGCCACGTCTCAGCCCGCGCTGGCAAAGGCACGGTCGGCGCCGTTGGGCAGTTCGATGTCGACCTCGAGCGTCGAGACATGCTTCCCCCGATCCATGCGGACGATGACCTTGTCCGGATCGAGTAGCACATGGCGCGACACCACGCTGAGGATTTCCTCGCGCAATTGCATCAGGAGATCGGGCTGGCCGCGCAGGCTGCGCTCATGCGCGAGCAGGATCTGCAGCCGCTCCCGCGCGACTGGCGCCGAGGCTGTACGCCCCGTGAAGAGCCGCAGCACACTCATGCAGCCCTCCGTCCGAGCAACAGGTTCATCAGGCCCTTGCGCTCGCTCGGGATCTGCATCTCCACGTCTTCGCCGAGCAGGCGGCGCATCGCGTCGTGATAGGCGCGCGCCGGCGCGCTCGCCGGGCTGTTGAGGGTGACCGGGCAGCCGACATTGGAGGCGCGCAGCACGTCCTGGCTCTCCGGGACGATGCCGAGCAGCGGCGTCGCCAGGATCTCCAGCACGTCCTCGATCGACAGCATCTCGCCGCGCGCGGCGCGGCCGGCATCGTAGCGGGTGATGAGGATGTGCTTCTCGACGCGCTCGCCGCTCTCGGCGCGCACCGTCTTGGAATCGAGCATGCCGATGATGCGGTCGGAATCGCGCACCGACGACACTTCCGGATTGGTGACGATGATCGCCTCGTCGGCATAGCGCATCGCGAGCATCGCGCCGCGCTCGATGCCGGCGGGGCTGTCGCAGATCACCCAGTCGAAGGTCTTGCGCAGTTCGGCGATGACGCGGCCGACGCCCTCCTCCGTCAGCGCGTCCTTGTCCTTGGTCTGCGACGCCGGCAGCAGCCACAGATTTTCCAGCCGCTTGTCGCGGATCAGGGCCTGCGGCAGCTTGGCGACGCCGTGTACCACGTTGATGAGATCGAACACGACACGGCGCTCGGCGCCGAGGACCAGATCGAGATTGCGCAGGCCGACGTCGAAATCGACCACCACGACCTTCTCGCCGGCCTGCGCCAGCGCCGCGCCCATCGCCGCCGTCGTGGTGGTCTTGCCGACGCCACCCTTGCCCGACGTCACAACAAGTACTTTGGTCATCTTGGGAATCCTCCTGCTACTCAGTTCAATGCAACGATCTTCATGGAATGGCCTTCGAGCCGCGCTTGCGCGGCCTTGCCGCGCAGGCCGGCGTCGATCTGCTCGGCGGTCTGGTAGTAGCCGTCGATCGCGACCAGCTCGGCCTCGATCTTCTGGCAGTAGATGCGCGCCGCCGCGTTGCCGTTGATGCCCGCCATCGCGCGGCCGCGCAGCGCGCCGTAGACGTGGATCGAGCCGCCGGCGACGATCTCGGCGCCGGACGACACCGCACCGAGCACGGTGACGTCGCCGTCGGGAAACACGATCGACTGTCCCGAGCGCACCGGCTGATCGAGCAGCAGCGAGGTCGGCGGCTGCAGCTGCGGCTTCTCCGGCTCGATTTCCTGCACGGCGCAATGGCGGCCGCCGGACAGCAGCGGCGGCATGCCGACCGACAGCCGCGCCTGCTCGACGCCTTCGAGGCCGAGCACGCGGATGTTGCGCGATTCGATGCTCTTGATGAGATGGGTGATGGCGAGCGGGCTCAGATCGACCGCCGAGAGATCGAGCACGATCGGCTTGCCGACGAAGAAGCCCGGCGAGCCCTTCAGCGTCGCGTCGAGCTCACCGAGCCAGTCCGCGATCGGCACCGCCGGCGTGAACACGAAGGCGACGTAGGAGCGCCCGCGCAGACGAATGAGGGGACGTACCGTTTCAGCGCTCGCACTCATGACCATCCGACCCAACCTTCTTAGTGATTGGTTAACTGTCGGCGCCAGATGGTTAACGGATGGTTAAATCGACGCTAAGCCGCTCGAAAATCGACAGCGACCCGCCCGACACAGTTCGATCATGGTCGAATCATGGCGCAACCTTGGCGTGAATGCGACGCAAGTTTTGAGCATCTACGTCAAGACTCGGCACGCCTCATTTCGATCACATCATGATGATAACTTTAACGTACATATAATTTCGGGCCAGGGCGTAGTTCGGGGTCCGAACAATTGACACTCGTCAGGGGGCGGGGCATGGGATCGACAGAGGCGCCAAAGGTACGATCAACGTGCCAAGGCGCCTTGCAGGAAAGGACCTTTGGCGTGCGATCGACGATCGGCGCAAACCGTCTGATTCTGCATAGGATTTCGTGTGGACTGAAGTGGCAACGACGCTCCCGCTCTACGTTGGAACTAACTCTCTACGACGTGGCAGAAGCGTATCAGTTTACCGGAATCGAGCGTCAGAGGAGTAGCGTATGAGTTCGTTGAGTGAACAGAATCCGATGAACCCGCAGGACCCGCTGCACTACGCGCCGCGGTGGTTGCGGGAGCGCCCGGAGGCGACCCGCCTATCTCTCGTTAACGACAAGGCAGCGGAGGCGGCCGAGCGTCCCGCTTCGGGACAGCAAGGACCGCTCGATGCTCGACTGGAGACCGCCGTGTTCGAATCCCTCCGCCAGTCGCTGAACCCGCAAGTCATGCGCGAGCCGCCGGATATCGAGCGCGACCGCCGCTCGGTCGTGTTCAAGTTCGCCGGCCGTTTCGCCGCGGCCACCGGCGTCGCCGCCGTCGTCGCGCTGTTCTTCCTCAACATCGTTCCGGTGTGGCGCCAGCCCGATGCGAGCCAGTCGTTCGTCGCCGCCGTGCAGTCGATGAAGACGCTGCCGCCGGTCGCCGCCGATGCCCAGGACGCCAGGGCCGACCAGACCAGCTCACTGCCGGAGCGCACAGAGACTCAAGCGCAGGTCCCGGCGCTGTCGCAGTTCCAGTCGCTGCTCGCCGCGGATGCTCCGGCGCCGACGGCTGAGGCCGAAACTCCCGAAAAACCCATGCTGCAGCAGTTCATGCAGTGGAACCAGAAGTCGGGTCAGGAGCGGGTTCGCTAACCTTCTGCCCTGATCCGGCATCAAACACGTCACAAGGCGATCATGACCGACGTCCTACCGCAGAAAGCGGCAGCACGCCGAACGCTGGCTCACGCCCGCATGGCATTGCCCCTGCTCGCGACCCTGGTGGCGAGCGGAGCCACGGCCGCGCCCGGCGAGAACTTGTCCACGGTGCGCCAGCTCGGCAGCCGCGTTGGTCCGATCATCGGATCGGCGCTCGCCTGCCGTGAGATCGCGCGGCCGCGCATCCAGGCCATCATCGAGAAGTTTCAGGTCGTCATCCGCGAGGCCGCTGCTGATGAGGTCGATCGCGACGAATTGACACGCCTGCTCGACCAATACGTGGCCGAGGGCCGCAGCCTCGTGACGGGCCGCCGGCTGGACTGCGGCGGCGCCGATCGCCAGCTCGCCGACCTCGAGCGCTCGATTGCAGCGCCGGCGCAGACCAGATCCAGCCTGCCGGCGGTGAGCATCGGACCAGCGGCCGCACAGGCCGCGACGCCGTCAGCACAAGTGCTGCCGCCTGTCTCCAACGTGCGCGGCGTGACCCAGAACGACATCAAGTTCGGCATGGTGATTCCCACCACCGGACCGGTGAGGGAGAGCGGACGGCAGTTGAAGATCGGCATCGAAGCCGCGTTCGGCCGCGTCAACGCGGCGGGCGGAATCAACGGCCGCGTGCTCAAGCTCGTCACGGCCGATGACGGCTACGATCCCGCGCGCACGCTCGACGCGATGAAGCTGCTCTACGAGAAGGAGCAGGTGTTCGGCTTCGTCGGCAATTTCGGATCGGCCACCGCGGCGGTCGCCATTCCCTACGCGCTCGAGCGGCGCGTGCTGTTGTTCGCGCCCTACACCGGCGCCAACGTCGTGCGCCACGACCCGCCCGACCGCTATGTCTTCAACTATCGGCCGAGCTACGCCGAGGAGACCGACGCGCTGGTCCGCTACATGGTCAAGGTCCGCAAGCTGAATCCGCGGCAGATCGTGGTGTTCGCGCAGAACGACGCCTTCGGCGACGCGGGCTTCGCTGGCGTGGCCAAGGCGTTCCGCTCGCTCGGCGTCAGCGACAATGCGATCGTGCGGGTGAACTATCCGCGCAACACGATCGACGTCGACGATGCCATCAATCAGCTGAAGCTGTTGCGAACACCGGTTCGCGCCGTGGTCGTGCTGGCGACGACGCGCGCCGCCGCCAAGTTCATCGAGAAGGCCCACGACGTGTTTCCGGGCGCGGTATTCGCCAACATTTCCGCCGTGGCCGGATCGGCGCTCGCGAGCGAGCTGATGCTGCTTGGGCCGCGCTTCACTGATGGCGTGATCGTCTCGCAGACCGTACCGAGCGTCGCCGGCTATTCCAGCCTGGTGCTGGAGTACAAGAACGCGCTCGCGAACTACTTTCCCGGCGAAGCCGCCGACTACACCTCGCTCGAAGGATACATCTCGGCGAGCATCCTGATCGAAGGCCTCAAGCGCGCCGGCCCGAGCCTCGATACCGAGCGGCTCGTCGACACGCTGGAGACCATGCGCAATCTCGACCTGGGACTTGGGACTCAGCTCGGCTTCGGCCGCGCCGAGCACCAGGCTTCGCACAAGATCTGGGGCACGGCCCTGAGCGAGACCGGCACCTATCAGCCGATGGAGCTTGACTAGGATACCGCTGAAGACGGTATCAACACCGCCTGCGGCGACAAAAACACGAAAGAGAAACCCGACATTAATTTGAAGTACCACGAATAGCAGGACGATGAGGATTAGCAGCATCTTGTAGAGCGAGTGATAGAAAGACGATGACCGTCCATTGGTCCGCATTGATCATCGGAAGCCTGTTCGTGGCTCCCCTCAGCTCCGCCCTCGCGGCGGCCCCCGATGTCGTCCGGGATCTCGCCGGACGCGTGGGACCGATCGTGGGGCAGGCGTCGACGTGCCCGGACATCACGCAGGGACGGGTCCAGAACATCGTCGAGAAGTTTCGCGAGGCCATTCGCCAGGCGTCGAACAATGACGGTGAGCGCGATCAGCTGATGCGCGGCTTCAATGGCTACATCGCCGAAGGCCGCAGCCGTGGCGGCGCATCGCAGGCCGCCTGCGCCAACGTCGAGCGGCAATTGGCCGATCTGGAGCGCTCGCTTGGCCAGCCGGCAGGCGCCGCGCCATCCAGCCAGCCCGTTGGCACGACCGGCGCGGTGTCGTCCGCCCCCGTCCGCGGCATCACCGATCGCGAGATCCGTTTCGGTATCGTCATGCCATTCACCGGAATCCGCAAGGAGACCGGACGCCAGATGAGGCTCGGCATCGAGACCGCCTTTGCGCGCGCCAACGAGGCCGGCGGCATCGGCGGTCGCCAGCTCCGCCTGATCGCCGCCGACGACGGCTACGACCCGAACCGGACGCTCGCGGCGATGACGCAGCTCTACGAGAAGGAGCAGGTGTTCGGCTTCATCGGCAATGTCGGCACCGCCAACTCACAGGTCGCGATCCCCTACGCGCTGGAGCGGCGGACGCTGTACTTCGCCCCGAACACCGGCGCGGCCGTGGTACGGCGTGATCCGCCGGATCGCTACGTGTTCAACTATCGGGCGAGCTACGCCGAAGAGACCAATGCGCTGGTCCGGTATCTGGTCAAGATGAAGCGGATCCCGCCGCGCCAGATCGCCGTCTTTCAGCAGCAGGACGCGTTCGGCGACGACGGCTTCGCCGGGGTCGCAAAGGCCTATCGTCAGCTCAACATCTCCGATCCGGTGCCGCGCTTCACCTATCCGCGCGCCACGGTGGACGTCGACGAAGCCGTGAACCAGATCAAGGCCCACAAGCCGCAGATCAAGGCGGTGATCATGGTGTCGACCGACCGGGCCGCCGCGAAGTTCATCGAGAAGACCCGCGATTCGATCCCGGGCCTGATCTACGCCAACGTATCAGCGGTAGGATCGACGTCGCTTGCAACCGAGCTCAAGCTGCTCGGCCCGCGTTTCACCAATGGCGTCATCGTGACGCAGGGCGTGCCGTCAGTGGCTGGCTACTCGAGCCTCGTGCTCGACTACAAGACTGCACTGGCGAAGTTCTCGCCCGGCGAGGCGCCGGACTACACGTCCCTCGAAGGCTATATCGCGGCGACGATCCTGATCCAGGCGCTGAAGCAGACCAATCCGCTCGACACCGAACGGCTGGTCGACACGCTCGAATCGATGCCCAACCTTGATCTCGGCCTCGGCGCGGCACTCGCGTTTGGACGCGCAGAACACCAAGCCTCGCACAAGATCTGGGGCACTGCTCTCGACGAAACCGGCACGTACCAGCCAATCGAAATTGAATAGACTTAGCGGCAAGGAGAATAACTGGTTGATGACGACCCATTAGCAGGTTCTAAAGCATGATCCGAGATAGCCGTGCCGGGTTACCTAAATGGTCATGGTATTAGGAAAGGCTAGTCTGTGCATGGTGGCGGTCATAGTATTTCTCCGTCGCAGACAAAGCGTCGAAATCACCAGGCGAAAGACCTGGATGGGGTCCATAGTGGGATAGTGGCAATGAGCTTTCGTTCTAGCGTGTTCTTGGTTGCGGCATTGCTCGCAACGCCCGCCAGCGCGGCGGGCACCAATGCGGATGTGGTGCGTAATCTTGCGAGCCGGGTCGGGCCGATCGTGGGAGCAGCATCCGCCTGTCAGGCGATCGACCAGGGCCGCGTACAGGCCATTGTCGACAAGTTTCGCGAGGTGATCCGAGAGGCATCCACAGGCGGCTCGGATCGCGATGAATTGACACGCGTGTTCAACGGCTACGTCGCTGACGGACGCAACCGCGTCGGGGCCGCCCAGACGGACTGCAACGCCGCCGGGCGTCAGCTGGCCGAGCTGGAGCGTTCACTCGGACAGAGCGCACCGAGCCAGACGGCCTCCAGCCTCGCCGGGGTGATCGCCCCGTCCGCGGCGGTCGCCGCGACGGCGCCCACTGCGACGCTACCGCCGCCCACGGCCAGCACCGTGCAGGGGGTCACTGCCAACGAGATCCGCTTCGGCATCGCCGCTCCGTTCTCGGGCGCCGCCAAGGAGCTCGGCCGGCAGATGAAGATGGGCATCGAGGCCGCCTTCAATCGCGCCAATGACGGTGGCGGGATCGGTGGACGCTCGCTGCGCCTGTTCTCGGCCGACGACGGCTACGAGCCCTCGCGGACGCTGGACGCGATGAAGCAGCTCTACGAGAAGGACAAGGTGTTCGGCTTCGTCGGCAACGTCGGCACGCCGACGTCGGCCGTCGCCATGCCGTACGCGCTGCAGCGCCGGGTGCTGTTTTACGGGGCGTTCACCGGCGCCAACATCCTGCGCAACGATCCGCCGGATCGCTACGTGTTCAACTACCGCGCCAGCTACGCCGAAGAGACCGACACCGTCGTGCGCTATCTGGTGAAGCTGCGCCGCCTGCCGGCGCGCGACATCGCCGTGTTCGCGCAGCAGGATGCCTATGGCGATGCCGGCTTCGCCGGTGTGTCCAAGGCGTTCCGCTCGCTCGGCCTGGCCGACACCTCGATCGTGCGCTTCAACTACAAGCGCAACACGGTCGACGTCGACGAGGCGGTGAACCAGCTGCGCGCCATGAAGAACCCGCCCAAAGCCATCGTCATGGTGGCGACCTACCGGGCGGCGGCGAAGTTCATCGAGAAGACGCGCGATCTGTACCCGAACATGATCTACACCAACGTGTCGTTCGTGGGTTCGACCGAGCTGTCCGACGAGCTGATGCTGCTCGGACCGCGCTACGCCAATGGCGTGATCGTCACCCAGGTGGTGCCGGCCGTCGGCGGCTATTCGAGCGCAGTGCTCGAGTACAAGACCGCGCTGGAGAAGTACTTCCCCGGCGAATCGCCGTCCTACGTCTCGTTCGAAGGCTACGTCGCGGCCAACGTCCTGATCCAGGCGCTGCGCCGGGTCGGCACGCAGCTCGACACCGAGGCGCTGATCGACACGCTTGAGAACATGCAGACCGTCGACCTCGGCCTTGGCGCCAAGCTCGGCTTCGGCCGCGCCGAGCACCAGGCCTCGCACAAGATCTGGGGCACGGCGATGGACGAGCGCGGCAAGTTCCAGTCGATCGAGCTCGAGTAGTTCGAGCGCTGTAGCAGCAATCCAACCATCAGGACGCGGCGGGCCATGCCTGCCGCGTCCTTGCTTTTTGGTCCCGCGCAATCATGGGCGACATCCGCGCCGCGCTCCCTGCCGCCGGCCTGGATCCTGTATAGTGGATCGCCTCGGACATGGCGTTGCCCTGACCCGCTCCGAAGCGCGCGACCGACGCATTTGGCCCCGGCACTGCTGCGGCTGAGGCCGAAGCCGCATGACTGCGACGTGCTGCCGCAGATGCAGTGCGGAAATTTACAATCCTAGATTGATAATCTGTACTGTTATCGCCACCGGTTAGTGTTAGCAAATGGAACCGTGTGCTCTCATGCACCACAATTTTACCACGAACGCTCGCGTTCGACCCGCCGCTGCTCACCGCTTTTTGCCGCGATGAAGCGGTCCGGACCACGGTCGGCGCGGACGGCGGCGCACGGCGTCTGCGCGGGCGCCGCGCCGGACCCGAAACGGAGACGGAAAGACAAGTCCACATGACTTCTTCGAACCTCACCTCGGACGATTGGCGCGCCATGCTGACGCTGGTCGGCGAGATCGGAGAACTCAGCGCCTCATCGGACGCGGCATGCAGCCATTTCATGAGTGGATTGGCCGGCCTGATCGGCTGCGGGCCGGTGTGGTGGAGCGTGATCGGAGGATCCGACGCCAGCGCTGCACAATCCGACGACGGTGTCGCCGACGTGACGCGCTCGCGGGTCCACGGCCTCGCCCCGGAGACGCTGCAGAGGTGGGAACGGAGCTATCTCGAGACGCGCGCCTATGGCGAGCATCCGACCTGGGAGCCGGCCTTCGCAACGCCGGGCATCGCACGCTGCTTCCTGCGCCGCGACATCGTCCACGACCACGTCTGGTACAACAGCCCCCACGTGATGGAGTACTCCCGCAGCTTCGACGCCGACGACCTCGTCTCCGCGATCGTGCCGATCGGCGGCGGCGCCGAGCTCTGCGTCGTCGGCATGCGCAACTGGGGCGACACCGGCTTCACCGCGCGCGAGCGCGAGATCCTGCTGCTGCTCGCGCAGCATACGGCTTGGCTGGCGCAGCGGCCAGACCCGCTCGTCAGCCTCGCCAGAGGAAAGCTCGCCGCCCCCGTCACGGTGGCGCAGCTCGCGCCGCGGCACCGTGCGGTGCTCGAACTCCTGGCTGCCGGCCGCAGCGAGAAGCAGATCGCCGCCGCCCTGACCATCAGCCCGCGCACCGCCCACAAATACATCGAGCAGATCTACCGCGCGCTCGGCGTCTCTAGCCGCGCCGAGCTGATGGCCCGCTTCATTGCACGCTGACAACACTCGGACGCAAACTTCGCCCCCGTAGCCATTTGGCTACGCTGACGGGCACTTTGCCCCACCGGTACCGTGATCGGGTTCAGTTCCGTGCCGCTCATCCGGCACGGCGCGCCCCGTTGACGTCCGGAGACCGGAATGCCTGCCCTGCCGACCCGTGCCGCCCTGCTCGCCTCCACGGCGCTGGCCACCGTCCTGCTGATCGCAACGCCGGTCGCTTCGCAGGCTGACAACTGGCTCGCGGCGCCCGCCGACGGCAACTTCAGCAACGGCGCCAATTGGGACACCGGCTTGCCACCGAACTTTTCCTCAGCCATTTACGGCACGTCCGCCATCACCAACGTCTCCATCGGCTTCGTCCAGATCGCCGACATCACCGTCAACGCGGGGACCTACACGTTCACGTTTTTCGATGACTTCGCCAACCCCACGCTCAATGGCGCGGGCATCATCGTCAACGGCGGCAGCGCGACCGTCATCAACAATTCGTCCCCGGGCATCTACTTTCTGGGCAACAGCACCATTGTCGGCGCGACCGTCATCAACAACGCCGCTATCGTCTTTGCCGACTCGAGCTCAGCGGGAAACGCGGCCATCACCAACGCCGGGTTTCTGCTTTTTTTCACCAACAGCACGGCCGGCAATGCGACGCTCAGCAACACCGGCACGGTGGATTTCTCGGGCTCGGCCGGGCCAGCCGGTGACGGCAGACTGAGCGCAGGCTCGATCGCCGGCGCCGGCAGCTATGTCCTCGGCGGCAACCAACTCACCGTCGGCGGCAACGGCAACTCGACCGAGGTCAGCGGGGTGATCTCCGGCGCCGGCGGGTCGCTGGTCAAGACCGGCACGGGCACGCTGACCCTGTCGGGCACCAGCAGCTACACCGGCTCGACCACGGTCGATGCCGGCACGCTGGCGGTCAACGGCTCGATCGCGGCGTCGAGCGGCGTCACCGTCAACACCGGCGCCACGCTCGGCGGCACCGGCCAGTTGCCCAGTGTCATCCTCAATGCCGGCGGCACGCTCGCCCCGGGCAACTCGATCGGCACCGTCACGGTCAACGGCAATCTGCAGTTCGGCACCGGCAGCTTCTACACCGTCGAGGTCTCGCCGACGGCGGCCGACCGCACCAACGTCACCGGCACCGCCAACCTGACCGGCGCCACGGTGCAGGCCGTGGCGCTGCCAGGAAGCTTCTCCAGCCGCTCCTACACCATCCTCAGCGCCACCGGCGGCCTCGGCGGCACCCAGTTCGCCGGGCTCACCACCACGGGCAGCTTCAACCCGACGCGCCCGCGTCTCGCCTACGATGCGAACACCGCCTATCTCGTGCTCGATCCGGGCACGCTGACGCTGCCGCAGGGCGCCAGCCGGAACCAGAGCAGCGTCGCCGGCAGCATCAACCGCGCCGTCAGTAGCGGCACGACGCCGCCGGCCGGCTTCGACACGCTGCTCAACATGCCCGGCGGCGCCGTCGGCCACGCCCTCGACCAGCTCTCGGGCGCGAGCAGCACGCAAGCCCAGAGCGGCGGCTTCCAGCTCGGCAACTCGTTCCTGGCGCTGATCTCCACCCCGCCGGGCGGCCAGGGCGGCGCCGGCCGGCCGCTCGGCTATGCCAGCGTGCAGCCGTCCACGCCGGTGCGCGATGCGTTTGCCGCGCTCGATCGCCCCGCCCCGGCTGATCCGCGCTGGGCCGTGTGGGGCACCGGCTTCGGCGCCGGCAACAAGCTGGCCGGCGATGCCGCGACCGGGAGCCCCGACAGCTCCGCCCGCGCCGGCGCGGTCGCGGCGGGCGCCGACTATCTGATCACGCCGACCACGCTGGCCGGCTTCTCGCTCGCTGGCGGCAGCATGAGCTGGTCGGCCGGCAATGGCGGCGGCAACAGCGACGTGCTGCTCGCCGGCGTCTATGGCAAGCACGAGATCGGCGCCACCACCATCACCGCCGCCGCGAGCTACGCCAACTATTGGATGTCGACGACGCGCACCGTCACCGTCGCCGGCCTCGACCAGCTCACCGCGCGCTTCAACGCCCAGAGCTTCGGCGGCCGCATCGAGGCCGGCCAACGCCTGCCGGTGCCGTTCCTCGGCGCCAGCTGGACCCCCTACGGCGCGCTGCAGGCGCAGAGCTTCCGCACTCCCTCCTATGCCGAGAGCGCCGCGGTCGGCTCCAACCAGTTCGCGCTGAGCTATGCCGGCCGCACCGCCACCGCGGTCCGCGCCGAGCTCGGCGTGCAGACCGAGCGCAAGATCGCGATCGACAGCGGCGGCCAGCTGACGCTGTTCGGCCGCACCGCCTATGCCCATGACACCGTCAGCAATCCCACGCTCACCGCCAACTTCACCGCGCTCGGCGCCGCCGGCGGCTTCACCGTGTTCGGGACGCGGCCGTCGCAGAACCTGCTGCTGACATCATCAGGTGCCGAGTGGCAGCTCGCCACCGGCGTCTCCTTCATGCTCAAGGCCGAGAGCGAATGGGGCGAGCGCTCGCGCACCTGGGCCGGCACCGGCCGCATCCGCTACGTCTGGTGAGCGGCCTCGCCTGCTTGGGATTGTTGTGAGTTGGAGACTGGAATGCCCGCCCCGTCGACACGCCGCGCGCTGCTCGCCTCGACGGCCGTCACCACTTTGGCGCTGAGCGCGGCGGCGCCGGCCACGGCGCAGGTCGCGAACTGGCTGGCGACGCCGGTCTCGTCGGATTTCAACACGGCAGCCAACTGGGACACCGGCACCGTTCCGACGCAAGGCGCGGTGTTTTCCGGCTCGACGATCACCAACGTGTCGATCTCGGCGAACACCACGATCGGCGGCATCGTGCTGGACCCGACCTCGCCGAACTACGTCTTCAACGTCAATGGCGCCCGCCTGACCTTCAGCGACTTCGGCTTCGTCAGCCAGAGCGGCGCGACCGCCAGCTTCTTCGTCAACGGGGCCGGCGCCGGGCTGACGTTCCTGGGGGCGAGCAACCCGGGCCTGGCGAGCTATACGCTCGGCAGCCAGACAGCGGTCGATTTCCGGGACTTCAGCTCCCCCGGCGCGGCCGCGTTCTATTCGGCGGCCGACTCGATCATGAATTTCCGCGACTCCAGCAGCGCCCAGTCCGCGTCAATCGGAGGCGGCGTCGTGCACTTCTACGACAACAGCACTGCTGGCCAGGCGACGATGGGCATCACCACGCAACTGACGTTCCACGGCACCACGACGGCCGACCATGCCACGATCGGCAATGGCGGCCTGATGGAGTTCCGCGACAGCGCGACGGCGGCGAGCGCCGCCATCATCAACACCCAACAGCTGTCCTTTCTCAACGACAGCACCGCCGCGAACGCCAACATCACCAATAGCAGCGGCGCCCAGTGGATACGCTTCCAGGACAATGCCACCGCCGCCAACGCGACCATCCTGAACCAGGACGAGCTGGAGTTCTATGGCCACAGCACCGCCGGCCACGCCAGCATCACCAACCAATTCATCCTGACCTTCAACGACACCAGCACGGCCGCCAGCGCGACCATCACCAACTCGGGGGACCAGACCTTCAACGGCAGCAGCACTGCCGCCACCGCCAGCATCACCAACAACCGCAACCTGTATTTCCGCGACACAGCCACGGCCGCCAACGCCACCATCGCCAATGCCGGCACCCTGCTGTTCGAGGGCAACACCACCGCGGGCAGCGCTGCGATCGTCAACAATGCCGGCGGCATCGTCGATTTCTCAGCATCGACGGGGCCGGCCGGCGACCGTCATCTCAGCGCCGGCTCGATCGTGGGCGCTGGCAACTACATTCTCGGCGCCAACCGGCTCTCCGTCGGCGACAACAACGCCTCGACCACGGTCAGCGGCGTGATTTCCGGCGCAAGCGGGTCGCTGACCAAGACCGGCACGGGCACACTGACCCTGTCCGGCGTCAACAGCTACACCGGCGGCACCACGGTGGATGGCGGCAGGCTCGCGGTCGACGGCGCGATCACCGCCTCGAGCGGCGTCACGGTCAATGCCGGTGCCACGCTCGGCGGCACCGGGCAATTGCCCAGCGTCCTCGTCAATGCGGGCGGCACGCTGGCCCCGGGCAACTCGATCGGCACCCTCACCGTCAACGGCAATCTGAATTTCGCGCCGGGCAGCTTCTACACCGTCGAGGTCTCGCCGAGCGCCGCCGACCGCACCATCGTCACCGGCACCGCCGATTTGAGCAACGCCACCGTCAATGTTGTCGCGCTGCCGGGCAGCTTCACGGCGCGCAGCTACACCATCCTCAGCGCCACCGGCGGCCTCGGCGGCACGGCGTTCGCGGGCTTTGGCCTCGGCACCGGCAGCTTCAGCCCGGCGCGCAACCCGCATCTCAGCTATGTCGGGAACGACGTCTTTCTCGTGCTCGATGCCGCATCGCTGACGCTCGCGCCGGGCGCGACGCCCACCGAGAGGGGCATCGCCAATGCCATCAACCGCGCAGTCGACAATGGCGCGACGCCCCCTGCGGGGTTCGACACGCTGCTCAACATCTCCGATGCTGCCGCCGCGGCGCGCGCGCTGGACCAGCTCTCGGGAGAGAGCAGCACGCAGGCCCAGAGCGGCGCCTTCGTGCTCGGCAGCTCCTATCTCAATCTGCTGACGGCGCCGCGCGACGACCGTCGCGGCAAGGCCGCTGCCGCGCTCGGCTATGCCGCGGCGTCGGATGGAGTATCGGAGCGCACGGCCTCCACCGCGATCCGCTCGGCCTTCGCGGCGCTCGGCCCGCACACAGCGCCGCGCTGGAGCGCCTGGGGCGCCGCGTTCGGCGGCAGCAACACGATATCCGGCGAGGCGGCGAGCGGTACACATGCCGCCACCATCAATGGCGGTGCCACCGCAGCCGGCGTCGACTATCGCTTCGCGCTGGGCTCGGTGGCCGGGTTCTCGATGGCCGGCGGCCGCGCCTTGTGGTCCGCCGGCAATGGCAGCGGCGCCGCCGACGTGCTGATGGCCGGCGTCTATGGCCGGCACACGGCCGGGCCGTCCTACATCGCGGCCGCCGCTGTTTACGCGAACCATTGGATGTCGACCACGCGCAACGTCACGGTGGCTGGCCTGGACCGGCTCGCGGCACAGTTCGACGCGCAGAGTTTTGGCGCGCGGATCGAGGCAGGGACGCGGCTGGTGGCGCCGTTTCTCGGCGTAAGCTGGACACCCTATGGCGCCGTGCAGACCCAGCATTTTCGCGCGCCCGGCTACACGGAGATAGCAGCCTCCGGCTCCAACCAGTTCGCGCTTCGCTTTGCCGGCCGGAGCGCAGACACTTTTCGCGCCGAGCTTGGCGTGCAGAGCGAGCGGCGCATCGCGCCCGACTGGGCCGGCGAGCTGAACCTGTTCAGCCGCACCGCCTATGCCTATGACGCCGTCAAGCAGCCAGCGGCCGCAGCGAGCTTCACAGCGCTTGGACCGAACAGCGCCTTCACCACCTTGGGCGCGCAGCCTTCGCAACATCTGCTGCTGTCGTCTGCAGGCGCCGAATGGCGCCTCGGCAGCGAGCTCGCGGTGATGGTGCAGGCCGAGACCGAATGGGGCGAGCGCTCGCGGAGCTACGGCGGGAGGGCTCGCCTACGGTATACTTGGTAGGAGCAACGTTTGATTGCCGCACGGCGCGTGCCTGCTGGCCTATCCTACGCGCTGCTCCGCTGATCCCAGGCGATCATTTGGAGATGATCGCGTCTCTCTCCGCCGTCATTCCGGGGCGTGCGCAGCACGAGCCCGGAATCCATTTCACGCCGAGACGTGCAGCCAGATGGATTCCGGGCTCGCCGCGCTGGCGCGCAGCGCCCCGGAATGACACCGAGAATGGAGCAACACTTGCCCCATCAGCTCACAGCGGCGGATCGATCGCCTCGTCGTATTCCTTCTTGAAGCGGGCGATCAGTTCGGCTGCCGGCAGGACCTCCTTGATGGCACCGATGCCCTGGCCGGAGCCCCAGATCTCCTTCCACGCCTTCGGCTTGTTGCGCTCACCGGAGGCATCGGTGCCGAAGCTCATCTTCGACGGATCGGACGTCGGCAGATTGTCGGGGTCGAGGCCGGCGTTGACGATCGACGGCTTCAGGTAGTTGCCGTGCACGCCGGTGAACAGGTTCGAGTAGACGATGTCGTCGGCGCCCGACTTGGTGATCATGTCCTTGTAGTTGTCGACCGCGTTCGCCTCCTTGGTGGCGATGAAGGCCGAGCCGACATAGGCGAAGTCGGCGCCGAGCACGCGCGCGGCGCGGATGGCGCGGCCGTTGGCGATCGCGCCCGACAGCGCGATCGGGCCGTCGAACCAGCTGCGCGTCTCCGACACGAAGGCGAACGGCGAGATCGTGCCGGCATGGCCGCCGGCGCCGGCCGCGACGAGAATGAGGCCGTCGGCGCCCTTCTCGATCGCCTTGTGGGCGAAGAACTGATTGATGACGTCGTGGAAGACAATGCCGCCCCAGCGGTGCGCCGCCTGGTTCAATTCCTCGCGCGCGCCGAGCGAGGTGATCATCATCGGCACCTTGTACTTCTCGCACAGCGCCAGATCCTGCTCGAGCCGGTTGTTCGAGCGATGCACGATCTGGTTGACCGCGAACGGAGCCGACGGACGTTCCGGATGCGCGCGGTCATACGCGGCGAGTTCTTCCGTGATGCGCGCCAGCCATTCGTCGAGCAGCGCGGCGGGGCGAGCATTGAGCGCCGGAAACGAGCCCACCACGCCGGCCTTGCATTGCGCGATCACCAGATCGGGCACGGAAATGATGAACAGAGGCGAGCCGATCACCGGGATCGACAGGCGGCCCTTGAACAAGGCGGGCATGGACATGGACAGGAATTCCTCTCAGTGAAATGCGGAGACACGCGTCATCGCGAGCATGCCCGACATCATGCCATGATGGCAATTCGATCGCAGAGGGACCGGAAAAGCCCGTGGAGGGTCTTGCGTTGAGGCGCTGACTCGGGCCGAGGCCGCGACGCGCCGACTGGGCCAATGGCCTATTGGCAGAGCGCCGAGGTCACGAAGGTGTCGGTGCGACAGTCGTCCGGCTTGCGCTGCCGTCCAGGGATCAAAACCTTGGCCGAGCAGGTCTCGGCGGAATCGGTATTGAGGCTCTTGCCGTCCTTGTAGCCCTTGCTCTGGCACAGCCGGTCGGCGCCGAGCTTGCAATCGGACTTGCCGTTGGCTGCGACCGGACAGACCGTGCGGCCGGACACCATGCTGGACGGCTTGGCAAGCCGCGAGAGCGTGTCGCCAGTTTCCTTGAGGACGCTGCTCGGCTCACCGCCCTTGGCAGCGCCGGGCCGGTCAACGGTACGCGGAGCCGGCTGCGGCTGAGCCGCAGGCGCGCTGGCGGTCTCGCCATCGGTGCTCTGCGGCTCTGCGCTCGCCTCGGGGCGCTTGAGAGGAATGATCGAGATCTTGTCGAACAGCTTGCCGAGCTCTTCCACCAGACCAGGATTGGAAGGCTGCGGCGCCGGCTCGACCGCGGCTGCCGGCGGCGGTTGCGACGGCGCCTCGCGCAGACCGGCAGTCGGCGGCGTTTGCGCCGACGCGGCCGCGAGCGAGAGCGTCGCGGCCATCAAGACCGAGGCAACAACGAGCGCTGGGCGCCGCCGCATCATCAGATCAGCTTCACCGCGACGACGAAGCCCGCGATCAGCACGGCCGCGCCGAGCGCCACCCACAGCCCGAGGTGCTTCTCGATGTGCACCCTGATCCATTCGCCATAGCGGTTGAGCAGGATCGCGGCGATGAAGAAGCGGCCGCCCCGCGCCACGATCGAGCAGATGACGAACAGGAAGAGGTTGTAGCCGGCGAAGCCCGAGGTGATCGTGACGAGCTTGTAGGGGATCGGCGTGAGCCCCTTGAGGAGGATGATGATGGCGCCCCATTCCGCATAGGAGGCGCGGAACGCATCGACCTTGTCGCCCAATCCGTAGAGATGGATCAGCCACTGGCCGAGCGAGTCGTAGAGCAACGCGCCGATCGCATAGCCGACCAGTCCGCCGGCCACCGACGCCACCGTGCACACCCCGGCGAACAGCCAGGCGCGCTGCGGCTTCGCCAGCGACATCGGGATCAGCATCACATCCGGCGGCACCGGGAAGAACGAGCTTTCAGCGAACGCGATCGCCGCCATGATCCAGAGGGCATGCGGCTTGTGGGCGGCGTCGATACACCAGTCGTAGATCCGTCTGAGCATGGGCCGGGATGAAGCAAACCGGGCAGCATTTGTCCATGGGCGATGTGCCCATCCCAGGCGATGCTAGTGCCGCTTGCGGATGGCCCGGCTGTCGGCCGCGACGATCGGTCGCCCCTGCACGCGCGCAGATGACACTTTTGCGACCTTCACCGGCGATTTCGGCAGCTTCTCGGCGATGCCCAGCAGCAGCTCGCGCCGCTCCATCTCGCGCCAGACGTCCTCGGGCTGGATTCCGAGCTCGGCCCACAGCACCGTGAGATTGTAGATCAGGTCGGCGCTCTCGCGCACCACGGCCTGGGCATCGCCGCCGACGGCGTCGATCGCGACCTCGATCGCCTCTTCGGCGAGCTTCTTGGCCATCTTGCCGCTGCCCTGCTGCATCAGCTTGGCCGTGCGCGAGCGCGCCGGCTCCAGATCCCTGGCCGCCAGCACCGCGCGATAGAGCCGCTCGATCGAATCAGTCATCGGCGCACAATAGTTAAAATCGATGGCGGCGGTGTTAACGTCTGCGGCAGGCAAGAAAAAATCCGCCGGCGCTTGAGGCCGGCGGATCGCTGCGGTGATGTGGGGTTACCAGGGCTGGTAGTAGCCGCCGCCATAATAGGGGCCGCCGCCGCCATAATAGTGCGGGCCATAGCCGCCGTAATAGGCCGGACGGCCATAGTAGTAGCTGTCCTCGTAATAGGAGCGACGGTTCTGCGCCGCCGCGATGGCAAGACCGGTGCCGACAATGCCGGCAAAGGCCGCGGCAGCCGCCGCACCGCCGTTGCCGCGATAGTGGCGCCGACGGGCGCTGACGTCGGTCAGGCCGCCCTCCTGGGCCGTCTTGGCGACGACGCCCTTCTCGGCCGGCGCCGAGCCCGCGAAGGCGAGCGTCGGCTGGACCGCCGTCAAAGTCACCGCGGCCACCGTCGCCAGGACGGTGGCGCGGCCGAAGCGTGAAGAACTTCCGCGCTGTGCGATCATGTGATCCTCCGTACGATCAAGAATTCTGCCCACCAACGCCTCAACTGGGGAGACAGTTCCCCCGGCGAAACCCGAAGTCGAAGCCGCAAATCGCCGCAGGGCTTGCTCATGGACCGTTCAGATTCGTTCAGACATGATCAGGCACCGCCGGCCCCGAGCGGCACGTCACGACATCGACATGTCGGTCGCACGCAGGCCGGTGAACTGATTGGGATACCGGCGTGACAAAGCCGGAGTGGCTTGCGGATACCGGCGTAATTCTGATGCGTGTGCGACGACCCGTCCCCCTGCTCGCGCTGGCGCTCTTGGCGCTTCTGGCGGCCGCAATCATGTGCGCATGGCTGCCGCAACCGGCCGCCGCCGAGGAGCCGAAGCGTGCGGTCGCGGTGATGTTCACGCTGGACCGGCCGCTCGACGGCAGCATGGCGCCGCTGGTCCTCGCCACCAGCCGCGGCCTGTTCGCCGCGGAGGGCGTGACCGTCACCACGACCACCGCCAAGGGCTCTCCCGATGCGATCGCGCGCGTGGCGTCGGGCGAGAGCGACATGGCGCTCGCCGACATCAACGAGCTGATCCGCTATCACGACACGCAAGGCAGCCAGCCGGTGAAGGCGGTGTTCGTGCTGTTCAACAGCGCGCCCTATGCGATCATCGCGCGCAAGAGCCGCGGCATCAACGGGCTCGCCGATCTCGAGGGCAAGACGCTCGGCGTTGCCGAGGGCGATCTCTCGATCCGGCTGTGGCCCGCGGTGGCGCGGCACAACCATCTCAAGGCTGACGCCGTGAAGCTGTCGCGTGTGGGCGCCGCCGTGCGCGAGCCGATCCTGTCGGCGGGCCAGGTCGACGCCGTCAGCGGCTTCTCCTACCTCTCGGCGATCAATCTGCGCGACCGCGGTGTGCCCGCCGCCGATCTCGCCGTGTTGCGGTTCGCCGATTACGGCTGCGAGGCCTATGGCCATGCCGTGATCGTCAATCCGGCCTTCGCTGCCAAGCAGCCGGCGGCCGTGAAGGGATTCCTGCGGGCGCTGACATCGGGCCTCCAGCTCGCCATCAAGGACCCCGGCGCGGCCACGGCCGAAGTCGTGAGCCGGATGGACGACGGCTCGCGCGAGCTCGAGCTGGAGCGGCTGCAGACCGTGCTCGCCGACAACGTGCTGACAGCGGACGTCCGCCGCGACGGTATCGGCGGCATCGATCCGGCCCGCTTCGAGCGCGCCCTCGACCAGCTCGCGGAAGGCGGCAAATTCCACCACAAGCGCCCCACGGCAGCCGATATCTTCGACGACAGCTTCCTGCCGCCCGCCGACAGCCGCCTCGTCAACTGAGCGCTCGCCGCACCCGCCCTTCCCTTGCTAACATGCGTCATGCGCCGTCCGGCGCCGATCCCACCTCTGCCGACGAAGCGCATCGCCCATGTCCCTGCTCCGAATCTACATCCGCGTGCTCCAACTGCTCGGAAAGGAGGCGCGGCTCGGCTGGTTCGTGGCGGTCGCCAACCTCGCGCTCGCCGTGGCCCAGTTCGCCGAGCCGGTGCTGTTCGGACGCATTGTCGATTCGCTGTCCGGCAACGCGTCGGCGAACGCGGCCTGGCCGCTGCTCGCGGCCTGGGCGGCGTTCGGCCTGTTCACGATCGCCGCCAGCGCCTGGGTGGCGCTGCAGGCCGACCGGCTCGCCCACCGCCAGCGCCACGCCGTGCTGACCAGCTATTTCGAGCACATCCTGCAGCTGCCGCTGACGTTCCACTCCGGCACCCATTCCGGCCGGCTGATGAAGGTGATGATCAACGGCACCGACGGGCTTTGGCATTTGTGGCTATCGTTCTTCCGCGAGCATTTTGCCGCGATCATGTCGGTGATCGTGCTGCTGCCGCTGTCGCTCTATCTCAACTGGCGGCTCGCGATCCTGCTGTTCGTGCTCTGCGTCGTGTTCACGGTGCTGACGACGCTGGTGGTGCGCAAGACCTACGGCATGCAGAGCGAGGTCGAGGAGCACTACAGCAATCTCTCGGCGCGCGCTTCCGATGCGCTGGGCAACGTCGCGCTGGTGCAGAGCTTCGTGCGCATCGATGCCGAGGTGCAGGGCCTGCGCAACGTCACTGGACAATTGCTCTCGGTGCAGATGCCGGTGCTCGGCTGGTGGGCGCTGGTGACGGTCATCACCCGCGCCTCGACGACGATCACCGTGATCGCGATCTTCACGCTCGGCATCGCGCTGCATCAGGCCGGACTCACCTCGGTCGGCGAGATCGTGATGTTCGTGTCGTTCGCGACCATGCTGATCCAGAAGCTCGAGCAGGTCGTGTCGTTCATCAACAACGTCTTCATGGAGGCGCCGCGGCTCGCGGAGTTCTTCACCGTGCTCGATGCCGTGCCCGCAGTGCGCGACCGTCCCGATGCGATCGATGTCAGCAGGCTGTCGGGTCTCGTCGAGTTCAACGACGTCTCGTTCTCCTATGATGGCAAGCGGCCGGCCGTCGAGGATCTCACCTTCACCGCGCTGCCCGGCCAGACCATCGCGCTGGTCGGTCCGACCGGCGCCGGCAAGTCGACCGCGATCGCGCTGTTGCATCGCGCGTTCGATCCGCAGTCCGGCTTCATCAAGATCGACGGCATGGACGTGCGCGGCCTCAAGCTGGCCGCGCTGCGGCGGAACATCGGCGTCGTGTTCCAGGAAGCGCTGCTGTTCAACCGCTCGATCCGCGAGAACCTGCTGGTCGGCAAGCCCGACGCCACCGACGAGGAGTTGCGCACTGCCGCCGCCCGCGCCCAGGCGCTCGAGTTCATCGACCGCGGCGAGCAGGGTTTTGATACCAATGCCGGCGAGCGCGGCCGCATGCTGTCCGGCGGCGAGCGCCAGCGGCTGTCGATCGCGCGTGCGCTTCTGAAGGACCCGCCGATCCTGATTCTCGACGAAGCGACGTCAGCGCTCGATGCCGTCACCGAGGCCAAGGTCAATGCGGCGCTGGATGAGGTGATGAAGGGACGTACCACCTTCGTGATCGCGCACCGGCTGTCGACGATCCGCAACGCGACGAAGATCCTCGTCTTCGAGAACGGCCGGGTGATCGAAAGTGGAACGTTCGATGAACTCGTCGCCAAGGGCGGCCACTTCGCGGAACTCGCCAAGGCGCAGTTCATGGTGCAGGAGACCGCTCGCGCGTCGCTCCCGGCGCCCGAAAGTGACGAGACCAGCGTCAAGGCCTGATCGCGGGACGCTTTCATCGTGGAATTGAATGGCTCGCCCCTGTTCTGGAGCATCGAGCCGGTATAGGTTCGCGGCCTGCCGCAACCAAAGCGGCACCGGACACGCTTGAAACCCGAAAGCCCGTTTGCCCACCTTGCTTGCGCGAGGCGGGTTCTCAAAGGACCGGACCAGACCAGTGCAGACGCTTCGCCTGTTGTCCCGCTATTCCCCGCTCAAGATCCTGATTGTTGCCGCTGCGCTCGTGCTGGCGCCTCGCTTGGCCAATGCCGAGGCGCTGCTGCTGGTCGAGGCCGACACCGGCAAGGTGCTGGAGGCGCAGAACGCGACCTATCCATGGTACCCCGCCTCCGTCACCAAGCTGATGACGGCCTATGTGACTTTGAAGGCGGTCAAGGACGGCAAGACCTCGCTCGACGCGCTGCTGACGGTGTCGCCGACCGCGGCCTCGCAGTCGCCGTCCAAGATGGGCTATCGGCCGGGTACGCAGGTCACCGTCGACAACGCGCTGAAGATGATGCTGGTGAAGTCCGCCAACGACATGGCGGTCGTGCTGGCGGAAGGCATCGGCGGCTCGATCGACGGCTTCTCGATCATGATGAACGAGACCGCGCAGCGGCTCGGCATGACCCAGACGAGCTACGTCAATCCCAACGGCCTGCCCGCCGACGGCCAGATCACCTCGGCGCGCGACCTCGCGATCCTGGCGCGCGCGATCATTCGCGACCTGCCCGAATACGAATACTTCGTCCACATCCCCTCGATCCGCTACGGCCGCCGCGTGGTGCAGAATTTCAACCGGCTGATCGGGCGCTATCCCGGCGCTGACGGCTTCAAGACCGGCTTCATCTGTGCGTCGGGCTACAATCTCGTGGCGTCGGCGACGCGCAATGGCAAGCGCCTGATCGCGGTGGTGCTCGGCGCCTCCTCGGGACAGACGCGCGCGGTGCGCGCGATCCAGATGCTCGACCGCGGCTTCAACGGCAACCAGCTCAGCTGGCTCAAGGCGCCGCTCGGCAATGTCGAGCAGTTGGTGCCGGTCGATGCCACGCCACCGAACCTGCGCGACGACATGTGCAATGGCCGGCGACACCGCCCGGCCAGCGACGATGACGAGGAAGCCTCCGTCGGGTCGGAAGGCGAATCGACCGGCGGCACCCTCCTCGCCGGTCTGCAGGCACCGGCGATGAAGCCGTCCGAACTGCTGGCCTCGGCTCCCGCCCCGTCCGAGCCGGTCCTGGTCTATACCGGCCCGACGCGCACCGGAGCGGCCCTGATCGCGGCCGTTGCCGCGGATGCCGATGCCCAGGTGTCGACCCGGCACCGCGGCAAGAAGGCGCATGGGGCCGGCAAGAAGCCGGCGACCCGGACCGCAGCCAAGACCGACGGCGAAGCCAAGCCGGGCACCAAGCCCGGTTCGAAATCGTCCGACGTGAAGCCGGGCGCCACGCGCCACGTCGCTGCCAAGCACGACACCGCGGCAAAACCGGCAGAAAAGCCGCTGTCCGATACCGCAACTAAGCCCGCCAAGCCAAAGGCAGCCGCCAAGCCGAAGGCCGACGGTAAGCCGGCCCCGAAGGACGGCTGAGTGAGCCCCGCGCGCGGGCGCATGGTCGCCCGTTCGCCGTAGGCCCAAGCGCTCCTAACCATTCCTCCTTCGTCTACGCCCCGGCCGCTTGCCTTGCCCGGCCGGAGATTCGATATTGGCCGCAACTGGCGCCTGGCGAACCCGGGCCGCAGAACGAATCGCGACCATAAGAGACGATCAGAGAGGAAGGTTCATGGAGCGCATCTGGCTCAAGCACTATCCGGCCGGCGTTCCCGCCGACATCGACCCGAGCAAGTACTCATCGCTCGTCGATCTGCTGGAAGAGAGCTTCAAGAAATTCGCAGACCGCCGCGCCTTGATCTGCATGGACAAGGCGATCAGCTACCGTGAGCTCGACGAGATGTCGACGGCGATGGGCGCCTATCTGCAGGGACTGGGGCTGTCCAAGGGCGCGCGCGTCGCGCTGATGATGCCGAACGTGCTGCAATACCCGGTCGCGATCGCGGCCGTGCTGCGCGCCGGTTACGCGGTCGTCAACGTCAACCCGCTGTATACGCCGCGCGAGCTCGAGCACCAGTTGAAGGACTCCGGCGCCGAAGCGATCATCGTGCTGGAGAATTTCGCGCACACCGTGCAGCAGGTGATCGGGCACACCCAGGTCAAGCACGTCGTCGTCGCCAGCATGGGCGACCTGCTCGGCTTCAAGGGCGTGATCGTCAACCTCGTCGTCCGTCGCCTGAAGAAGATGGTGCCGGCGTTCTCGCTGCCCGGCTCCGTCTCGTTCAACGATGCGCTCGCCGCCGGCCGCGGCAAGCGCATGCAGAAGCCGGCCATCGGTCCCGACGACGTCGCCTTCCTGCAATATACCGGCGGCACCACCGGCGTCTCCAAGGGCGCCACGCTGCTCCACCGCAACGTCATCGCCAATGTGCTGCAGAACGATGCCTGGCTGCAGCCGGTGATGGACAAGCCGCCGCATGTCGATCAGCTGCTGATCGTCTGCGCCCTGCCGCTGTATCACATCTTCGCGCTGACCTGCTGCTTCCTGCTCGCGGTGCGTGCGGGCGGCACCAACCTGCTGATCCCCAATCCGCGCGACATCGCCGGCTTCATCAAGGAGCTGATGAAGTATCAGGTCAACAACTTCCCGGCCGTCAACACGCTCTACAACGGCCTGCTGCAGCACCCCGACTTCAAGAAGCTCGACTTCTCGAAGCTCAAGGTCTCGAACGGCGGCGGCATGGCCGTGCAGCGGCCGGTGGCCGAACAATGGAAACAGGCGACCGGCTGCAGCATCGCCGAAGGCTACGGGCTGTCCGAAACCGCTCCGGTCCTGACCTGCAACCTGCCGACCTCGACGGAGTTCACCGGCACCATCGGCCTGCCGCTGCCCTCGACGTGGCTGTCGATCCGCGATGATGACGGCAACGAGGTGCCGCTGGGACAAGCCGGCGAGATCTGCGCCAAGGGGCCGCAGGTGATGGCCGGCTACTGGAATCGTCCCGACGAGACCGCCAAGGTGATGACGTCGGACGGCTTCTTCCGCACCGGCGACATCGGCATCATGGCCGCGGACGGATCGATCAAGATCGTCGACCGCAAGAAGGACATGATCCTGGTCTCGGGCTTCAACGTCTATCCCAACGAGGTCGAGGAAGTGATCGCGGCGCATCCCGGCGTGCTCGAAACCGCGGTCATCGGGCTGCCCGACGCCAAGACCGGCGAGGTCGTCAAGGCGTTCGTGGTCAAGAAGGATCCGAACCTCACGCCCGAGGCCATCATCAAGCACTGCCACGAGCAGCTGACCAACTACAAGGTGCCGAAGCAGATCGAGTTCAGGACCGAGCTGCCCAAGACCAATGTCGGCAAGATCCTGCGCCGCGAGCTGCGTGACGACAAGAAGCCGCCGGCGGCGGCCTGAGCCGCTTGGCGGGCTGCATCCGGCATGCGATGACGGATACGTGATCACGGCGGGCCGTTGCCGTTTCCGGCCCGCCGAATAGTGTACCGCGCCAGGCGCAAGACATTATTGGCGCGACATCCAGGGGAAGGAGTTACTCGAATGACCATTCAGGTTGGCGACAAGCTGCCGCAGGCGCAATTCCGCGTCATGACCGCCGAAGGCCCGCAGGTCAAAACCACCGACGACATCTTCAAGGGCAAGAAGGTCGCGCTGTTCGCGGTGCCCGGCGCCTACACCGGCACCTGCCACAAGATGCATCTTCCCAGCATCTTCCTCAACGCCTATGCGATCAAGGACAAGGGCGTCGACACTATCGGCATCATCTCCGTCAACGACGCCTTCGTCATGAACGCCTGGAAGCGCGACACCGACCAGCGCGACGAGGCCGTGTTCCTGGCCGACGGCAATGCCGACTTCACCAAGGCGATCGGCATGGAACTCGACGCCTCCGGCGCCGGCCTCGGCATCCGCTCCAAGCGCTATTCGATGCTGGTCGAGGACGGCACGGTGACCAAGCTCAACCTCGAGGCCGCCCCCGGCAAGGTCGAGGTCTCCGGCGGCGATACGCTGCTCGGGCAGCTGTGAGCCAGCTTGGCTTGATCTGAATACGAAGGCCCGCGCTACCGCGCGGGCCTTTTGCTTTTTTGTTCCTTCTCATTTTACCGGATCGAGAAGAGCATCGGAAAGCGTTCTGTCGCTAGGACTGGGCCGGGAGATCGCATGACAACAATCCTGATCGCCTGCGCCGTAGCTGTCTTTTGCCTCTGGCGCGTGCGCCGGATCTTTGATGACACGGCGGAGCATGTGGCGAGCGGAATGACGCGCGATCCGCTCTATTGGCTCGGCAGCGTCATGGCGCTGATCGTGCTCGGATTGGCGATGTACATGGCCCGTGAGCACATGGGCTTCACGGCCGCAGGACGCTGGTTCTGGGGCGCGGAGTTCGTCTTGATCGTCGCGACCCTCCTGGTCCGCCGGACGCTCAAATGGCGATATGGCTAACTCCGCACGTTCTTCTGCATCCTCGCCATCGCAACCCCATCGCGCGCTAACTGGTCGGCGCGCTCGTTCTCGGGGTGGCCGGCGTGTCCCTTGACCCAGTGCCAGTTGACCTTGTGCGGCTTCAGCGCCGCGTCGAGGCGCTGCCATAGCTCGGCGTTCTTGACCGGCTTCTTGTCGGCGGTCTTCCAGCCGTTGCGCTTCCAGCCGTGGATCCAGCCGGTGATGCCCTGCCGGACATATTGGCTGTCGGTGTAGAGCTCGACCTGGCACGGCTTCTTCAGCGCCTCCAGTGCCGAGATCGCGGCCATCAGCTCCATGCGGTTGTTGGTGGTGTGCGGCTCGCCGCCGTTGAGCTCTTTTTCCTTGTCGCCGAAGCGCAGGATCGCGCCCCAGCCGCCGGGCCCAGGATTGCCCGAGCAGGCACCGTCGGTGAAGATGCTGACGATCGGGGGCTCGCTCACGTCGCAGCTCCGATGCCGTAGTCGCGCACGCTGGTCACCGCCTGATGGAAGCGCAGCTTGCGGACATATTCGAGCGGATCCTTCGGCTTCACCAGCGCGCCCGCGGGCACGTTGAGCCAGTCGACCAGCCGCGTCAGCAGGAAGCGGATCGCCGCGCCGCGCGCCAGCAGCGGCAACGCGTCGAGCTCCGCCTGCGACAGCGGCCGCACGCGGCCATAGGCGTTGAAGAAGGCGCGCGCCTTGGTGACGTTGAGCGAATGATCGGCCTCGAAGCACCAGGCGTTGAGGCAGATCGCGACGTCGTAGGCGAGAATGTCGTTGCAGGAGAACGGGAAGTCGATCAGGCCCGACAGCTGGTCGCCGAGGAAGAACACGTTGTCGGGAAACAGGTCGGCGTGAATGACGCCCTCGGGCAGGTCCGTCGGCCATGAGCGCTCGAGCAGGTCGAGCTCGGTCGACAGCAGCGCGGACAGGCCGGCCTGCACAGTATCGGCGCGGCCGCCCGCCTGGGCGAACAACGGACGCCAGCCGGACACCGAGAGCGGGTTCTTGCGCACCAGCGGAAAGTCGCGACCGGCGAGATGCATGCGGGCCAGCGCCTCGCCGACACCGGCGCAGTGCACGACGGCCGGCTTGCGCGGCCACATCCCTTCCAGGAAGTTGATGATCGCCGCGGGCCGGCCCGACAGGCTCGAATAGACAGCACCGTCGCGATTGCGCGCCGGCTGCGGGCAGACGACGCCGCGCTCGGCGAGATGCGCCATCAGCCCCAGGAAATACGGCAGGTCGTCCACCGCCACGCGCTTCTCATAGAGCGTGAGGATGAAATAGCCCTTGGTGGTGTGGAGCAGGAAGTTGGAATTCTCGACGCCCTCGGCGATGCCCTTGTAGGAGAGCAGCTCGCCGATGTCGTAGGTCTTGAGGAAGTCCGCAAGCTCGTCGGCGGCGACGTCGGTGTAGACCGCCATGCGCTATCCTGATTGTCGAAGTTCGCCTGGCGCCGCCTCCCCCGATGCGAACTTCGAGACCAGGGAGGCCCGTTGCGCCCTTCATCGCGCATGCCGGCGCTTCGTTCAAGGCCGATGCGCCACCGATCGCCCGAAAAGGACCGACGAAAAGGACGGGCGAAGCGGAAGGCGCTACTCGGCAGCCGCTTCCGGCCGCAACGAGCGCGGCAGCGGGAAGAACTCGTTCTCCTCGGCGGCCGAGACCGTTTCGACGTGGAGCGTGTAGCGCTCGGCAAAGGCGCCCATGATCTCCTCGACGATCACCTCGGGCGCCGAGGCGCCGGCGGTGATGCCCAGGCTCTTGATGCCCTCGAAGCGCGACCAGTCGATGTCGGAGGCGCGCTGCGCCAGCACCGCAATCGGGCAGCCCTCGCGCTCGGCGACCTCGCGCAGGCGCTGCGAGTTCGAGGAGTTCGGCGCGCCGACCACGATCAGCGCATCGACCACCGGCGCCACCTTCTTCACCGCCAGCTGGCGATTGGTGGTGGCGTAGCAGATGTCTTCCTTGTGCGGGCCCGAGATGTTCGGGAACCGGCCCTTGAGGATCGCGACGATATCCTTGGTGTCGTCGATCGACAGCGTGGTCTGGGTCACGAAAGCGAGGTTGTTCGGGTCCTTCGGGGTGAAGGTCGCCGCGTCCTCGGCGGTCTCGATCAGGGTCACGGCACCGGCCGGCAGCTGGCCGACCGTGCCGACCACCTCCGGATGGTGCGAATGGCCGATCAGCAGGATCTCGCGGCCGCGCTTGAAGTGGATCGCGGCCTCGCGGTGCACCTTGGTGACCAGCGGGCAGGTCGCGTCCAGGGAGAAGAAATTGCGCGCCTGGGCCTCGGCTGGAACCGATTTCGGCACGCCATGGGCCGAAAACACCACCGGTGCGTTGGTACTGTCGGGGATCTCGGCCAGTTCCTCGACGAAGATGGCGCCCTTGGTCTTCAGGCTGTCCACGACGTATTTATTGTGCACGATCTCGTGGCGGACATAGACCGGCGCGCCGTAGATGGTGAGCGCCCGCTCGACGGTATCGATGGCGCGCACCACGCCGGCGCAGAAGCCGCGGGGCGAGCAAAGCACGATTTTGAGGTCTGGTTTGGCTGCCATGGGCTGATCTTAAGGGCCTGATCTGTGCGGCTTGTTGCGGCGACCGGAAAACCCCGGGCCGGCAAGCGGGGCGGTCGATACGTCACGGCTTCGAGCTAGAATGCGTTTGGGTAGGACTTGGGACTGCTTTCGAGCGCTGTCAAGGCTGTTTTCGTCAGGCCATTGCGCCGCGCCCCTCGGACGGCTTATATAGGGCTAATTCCCGTCATCGTCGATGACCGCAGGTTTCGCCTCCGAAGAGTGGGCGGAGCACAAAGGAGATTTGCCATGAGCAATGCCCCGCTGATGCCGAAGGCAACGGCCGTGTGGCTGGTCGACAATACCGCGTTGACCTTCGACCAGGTCGCCGATTTTACCAAGATGCACCCGCTCGAGGTGCGCGCCATTGCCGACGGTGACGCGGCCCAGGGCATCAAGGGCATGGACCCGATCTCGACCGGCCAGCTCACCCGCGAGGAGATCGAGAAGGCCGAGCGCGACCCGAACTACCGCCTGCGCCTGCAGGAGAGCAAGGTCGTGCTGCCGCCGCAGCCGAAGCGCAAGGGCCCGCGCTACACCCCGGTGTCGCGCCGTCACGAGCGCCCGAGCGCCATCCTCTGGCTGGTGCGGAACCATCCCGAACTCAAGGACGCCTCGATCATGCGTCTCGTCGGCACCACCAAGACCACCATCGCCAGCGTCCGCGACCGCACCCATTGGAACGCGCAGACCCTGACGCCGATGGATCCGGTCACCCTCGGCCTTTGCTCGCAGATCGAGCTCGATTTCGAGGTGCAGCGCGCCGCCAAGGAGAAGCCGCTCGACGCCAATTACAGCGGCGCCACCCTGCTGCCGGCCTCCGAGACCACCCGCAAGGACGAGTACGAGCCGGCCGGCCGCGACGAGGACGACCTCAACGTCGACGCCGTGTTCGCCAAGCTCAAGACCATCGGCGGCAAGAAGCACGACGAGGACGAGGAGTAGGACGCTCCTTGCTGTCGTCCCGGCGAACGCCGGGACCCATAACCACCGGCTTGCGTAGTCGCCCGCGCCGGCTGTGACTCGGCGCTTCCTTCCTCATTCCCGCTGCGGCGTATGGGTCCCGGCTCAAGGCCGGGACGACAGCGGCGTGGAGGCGCGAGGCTCCCGCCTCACCAAACTCCCAACGAAAGAGCGTCTTCGAAAAAAATGGCGCCGGAACCGCCGGCGCCATGTCAAGTCTTGGGAGGAACGCAACAAAATCAGAACTTGTAGGTGACGCCGGCGCCGACCAGCCACGGGTCGATGTTGGCGCGGCCGGAGACCGCGGTGACGCCGTTGACGGTCGCCGAGTAGTTCGGCTGCAGCCACAGCTTCTTGACGTCGACGTTCAGGCCCCAATGCTTGTCGAGCATGTAGTCGAAGCCGAACTGGACCGCGGCGCCCCACTGGTTGGAGATGTGCAGGCTGGTGACGGCGAGGCCGTTCGACACCTGGTTGGCGGCGTTCTGATTGTAGAACACCGTGTAGTTCACGCCAGCGCCGACATAGGGCTTGAACGCGCCGAAATCGGTGAAGTGATATTGCAGCGTCAGCGTCGGCGGCAGCAGCCAGGACTTGCCGATGTTGAGGCCGTTGAGCGCGCCGGTGCCGCTGATCGAATGCCGGGTGACGCCGAGGATCAGTTCAGCCGCGATGTTCCTGGTGAAGAAGTAGCTGATGTCGAGCTCGGGAACGACAGAGTTGGAAATCGTCAGGCTCGAATTCGGTGACGACAGCGCCGGAACGCCGGTCACGTTCACGGTCGATCCGCCGGCATCCGGCAGCACGCCCAGCGCGCGGACGCGCAGCATCCAGGGATTCCAAGCCTCGACCACCGGAGCCTTGGCATAGACGGGCGCCGCCTGCAGATCGGCTGCCTGCGCGGAGCCCATGGCTCCGCAGACCGCCGCCAGCACCAGCAGCGACGACGAGAGTTTCAACAAAGTATTCATCGAGGTCCCCATAGCCACACGTGAGCTACACTTCCGCTTGAATTGCGCGGGCCACGCCGCGCTTGCGGCCACAGGTGTGGCAGGGACGCCGTCGCGTTGGATTTGATTTCAATCAACCGGCGTTGCTGCAGCGCCGATGTCGCAAAACCTGTTGCCGTGAAGTCACGCGCCATGAGACGCGCTTGCAGTCGCGCTCAGTGACGATCGGGATGATTGAGCATGAACTCGCCGAGATCGCGCTGGCGCCGATCGGCGCGCGCCTCGGCGCGCTGCCGCTGCACGTCGCGGTCCTTGCGGCAGGCGACATAGTCGGGCGACCCCGGCGCGACCTTGCCACCGGCCTGGCAGACGGCATCGTCGTCATCATTGCCGCGCGCGATCGCTGCGGCGTCATTGCGGGCGGCGCAAGACGCGAGCGAGAGCGCGGCCATCAGAACCAAGGCAAGGCGGGCGGAAGTCTGTCGCATCGAGCGTTCCATTCTCGTCATCGGCGGTCTGAAGCCGTTGCTTGACGACAATGAGCGCCCGGGTCAAGCCCGGCACCGCAATCGCTTCTCATGTGATGAAGAAGCTTCCACCCCTCACCCTGAGGAGCGCGCCAGGGGCGGGCGTCTCGAAGGGCGAGGCCCCAGCTCTGGCCTCATGGTTCGAGACGCGTCGCAAGGGCGACGCTCCTCACCATGAGGGGCGAGCGGCGGAGCGGCCGCTGCGAACCATGAACACACTGTCAGCGTGTTCACGGAGAGTAATCAGCTCCGAAGCCGGAGCTACACATCGGCCATGAGCAGCGCCCGCTATACCCGGCTCTTCAGCGCCTCGCCGATCTCGTCGAGCACCTTGGGGTCCTCGATCGTCGCCGGCATGCTCCACTGCTCGCCATCGGCGATCTTCTTGATCGTGCCACGCAGGATCTTGCCGGAGCGGGTCTTCGGCAGGCGGCCGACGGTGATCGCGAGCTTGAACGCCGCGACCGGGCCGAGCTTGTCGCGCACCAGCGCCACGATCTCCTTCTCGATCACCGACGGGCTGCGCGACACGCCGGCCTTGAGCACCAGGAAGCCGCAGGGCACCTCGCCCTTGATCGCATCCTTGATGCCGAGCACGGCGCATTCGGCGACGTCGGGATGCGAGGCGAGAATCTCCTCCATGCCGCCGGTCGACAGCCGATGTCCGGCGACGTTGATGATGTCGTCGGTGCGCCCCATCACGAAGACGTAGCCGTCCTCGTCCTTGAAACCGGCGTCCGAGGTCTTGTAGTAGCCAGGGAATTCGCTGAGATAGGATTCCTTGAAGCGATCCTCCTGCTGCCACAAGGTCGGCAGGCAGCCCGGCGGCATCGGCAGCTTGATCACGATCGAGCCCATCGTATTCGCCGGCACGGGCTTGGCTGCCTCGTCGACGATGTCGACCTGATAGCCCGGCATCGGCACCGTCGGCGAGCCGTGCTTGACCGGCAACAGGCCAAGGCCGACCGGATTGCCGGCGATGCACCAGCCCGTCTCGGTCTGCCACCAGTGATCGATCACCGGCACCTTGAGCTGCTGCTCGGCCCATTCCACCGTCGGCGGGTCGGCGCGCTCGCCGGCCAGGAACAGCGTGCGGAACTGCGACAGATCGTATTTGCGCAGGAACGTTCCCTCCGGATCCTCCTTGCGGATGGCACGGAACGCCGTGGGCGCCGTGAACAGCGCCACCGCCTTGTGATCGGCGATCACGCGCCAGAACGCGCCGGCATCCGGCGTGCCGACCGGCTTGCCCTCATACATCACCGAGGTCGCGCCATGGATCAGCGGCCCGTAGATGATGTAGCTGTGGCCGACGACCCAGCCGATGTCGGAGGCACACCACCACACCTCGCCCGGCTTGATGCCGTAGAGATTTTCCATCGACCATTTCAGCGCGACGAGGTGTCCGCCGTTGTCGCGCACCACGCCCTTCGGCACGCCTGTCGTGCCGGACGTGTAGAGGATGTAGAGCGGATCGGTCGCCAGCACCGGCACGCAGGGTGCGAGCTTGTTATTGGCGAGCGCGGATTTGCGCAGCGCCGCCCAGTCGTAGTCGCGGCCGGGCTTGAGCTCGCAGGCATGCTCGGGCCGCTGCAGGATGATGCAGGCCTGCGGGCGCTTGTCCGCAAGCTCGATGGCCTGGTCGAGCAGCGGCTTGTACTGCACGATGCGGCCGGGCTCGATGCCGCAGCTCGCCGACAGCACCAGCTTCGGCATGGCGTCGTCGATGCGGGTGGCGAGCTCCTTCGCGGCGAAGCCGCCGAACACAACCGAGTGCACCGCGCCGATGCGCGCGCAGGCAAGCATCGCAACCATCGCCTCCGGCACCATCGGCATGTAGAGGATGACGCGATCACCCTTGCCGACGCCGAAATCCTGCATGACCGCGGCGAGCGTCTGCACCTCCTTCAGCATCTCGGCATAAGTGAGCCGGGTGACGGAGTTGGTGAGCGGCGAATCGTGGATCAGCGCCAGCTGCTCGCCGCGGCCGGCGGCGACATGACGGTCGAGCGCGTTGTAGCAGGTGTTGACGACGGCGCCGGCGAACCAGCGGCCGTAGGCCCCCATCGACGGGTCGAACACTTTCTTGGCCGGCTCGATCCAGTCGATCGCGCGCGCGGCCTCCGCCCAGAAACCTTCCGGATCCTGCAGCGACCGTGCATGGACCTCGTGATAGCGGCTCGCAGCGCTCATGACGTTTCCCCAAGATCTGTGTTTATTCCGGACTATTGTCACGGGACAAAGCGACAGTTCAAGCCGTCATGAATTGATCCAGATCAGGCGCAACCCTGGGTCACGGCATTTTCTGCGGCCAGATCAATGCGCTGCGTCGCGGAGCGTATCCAGCCGGCGCTGCAGGGCTAGACGAAGGTCGTAGCCGGGCTTGCCGAACCGGGCGTTGCGCTCGGCGATGAAGTCGCGCTGAGCGCCGCGCAGCTCGGAGGCGGAGCGGCCGCGCGAGGACTTCAGCAGACGCGCGTAGCTTTCGGAAATCCCGAGATCGAGGACCGAGAGCTGCGGATCGGCACAGATGACCTTCTCGACCTCGCGCACGGCAGTGGCGCACTCGAACGACGGGCCGCTGCGCTCCGAGGGCGCATTCAATGGACGGGGCGGCTCGGCACCGAACTTCTTGATCTCGGCCATCATGATGCGGCGGCCGCTGGCGGCATTGTCGTTGCCCGGGTCAAGCCGCAGCGCGGCCTCATAGTCCGCCAGCGCCTTGGCGCGCTCGCCCATCTTCTTGAACAGCACGGCACGGTTGTTGTAGGCGAGCGCGAAGTTGGGATCGAGCCGCAGCGCCGCGTCGTAGTCGCTCAGGGCCGAGCCCAGCTCGTTCTTGAACTGATAGGAATCGCCGCGGTTGGTCAGGAAATTCGGCTTCGGCTGCAGCTTGATCGCCTGGTCATAATCTGCGATCGCCTTGTCGTACTCGCCGAGCGACGCATAGGTGAGGCCGCGATTGTCGAAATATTCCGGCACTTTCGGATCACGCCGGATCGCCTCGTGATCGTCGGCGAGCGCCTTGTCGGTCTGGCCCAGCTTCTTGTAGGCGGCGGCGCGGTTGGTGAAGGTGCGGGGACGGTCGGGATCGAGGCGGATGGCTTCGTTGTAGTCCAGTACCGCCTTCTCGTTGTCGCCGCGCAGATAGAACGCGACGCCGCGATCGGCATAGGCCTGAGCATAGTCCGGCTTCAGGCGGATCGCCTGATCGTAGTCGGCGAGCGCGCGATCGAGCCGGCGCTGCTCGGTATAGACGACGCCGCGCAGCTCATAGGCCTCGGCATCATTGGGATCGAGCGAGATCGCCGTGCTGAGATCGGCCGTCGCTCTGCCGGCATCGCCGCCGGCCTCGCGCATGAGATCGCCGCGCAGCCGGAAGGCCCGCGCATTCTTTGCGTCGAGCGCAATCGCGCGATCGAGATCCTTCAGCGCCTGGGTCATTCCCCCGCTGGTGCGCGCCTGGGCGTCGGCACGCACCACCAGGGCGGAGGATTGATCCCTGGGCGAGCCGGAGGCCTGCTCGAATGCAGCGGTGCAGGCACTGATCAGCTGGGAGGGGGTCGCTTTGCTACCCATCGCACATTCGGTGTCAGCGGCAAACGCGGGCACGATTCCAATGGTGGCGACGAGGCCGGCCATCAGACAGAGCGTGCGGTAAGATGAGCGGGACGAGATCGATCGAGCGAATGCATGCATCGGCGTGGCTCGGCTGGTTCTTGGCGACAGACGACTGTGCAATTGTCGTCAGCAGCCGGACCCCGGTTCAAACCAGCTGGCCGATGGTTAATAGCCGTCCGAGCCGTTCAGCCGCCGCAGCCGATCCTGCATCGCCTTCTTGAGATCGTAGCCGGGCTGGCCGAAGCCGGCATTGCGGCGGGCGATGAAGGTATCCTGCTCGCGCTGCAGGGCGCGTGCGGCAGCCGGTCCCGCCGCTTCCCGGATCACGCGGGCATGCGAGCCGTCGATCTCGCGATCGAGGTTGGCGAGCTCGGGATCGGCGCAGATCGCCTTCTCGACGGCCCTGCGCGCCCGGGCGCAGTTGAAGCTCGGCCGGCCGACGACGGCCAACTGCGCACCGAGACGTTCGAGCTCGACGGCGAGCGCGTGATAGTTGCTGCGTGCGCTGGCGTGATCGGGGTTGAGTCGCAGTGCCGCAGCGAAGTCGGCCAGCGCTTTCGGACGCTCGCCCTTCTTCCGATACAGCTCGCCGCGGGCGTTGAGGATGTCGGCGAGCGTCGGATCGAGCTGCAGCACCACATCATAGTCGGCGATGGCGCGATCCGCCTGGCCACGGGTGATGAAGATGGACGCCCGCGCGATCAGCGCATTGATTCGATCGGCCCTCGCCGCCTTGGGGTTGTCGATCAATGCGCTGCATTCGGTGAGCACCTTGTCGGCATCGCCCGCCTCTGAGGCTGCGATGCAGGCGGTCGCGTCGGCAATCGGCTCCTTGCCCGGCTCGGCAGCACCGACCGCATGGGCCTCTACCGCCGACAGCATCAGCACGACGGTCAGCACGGCTTGAATGACCGTTGCGAAGCGGCATGGCTGCATCATCACGTCCCGCTGAAATCGCCCCTGCACGGTATGGCGCAGGAGCCACCGCGATGCAATCGACCCGGCTAGCTCCGGCAGGTCAGTCCGCCATCGACCACCAGCGTGATGCCGGTGACGTAGCGCGATTCGTCGGAGGCGAGGAACAGCGCGGCGTTGGCGACGTCGAAGGCGTCGCCCATGTGTCCCATCGGCACCTGCGCATCGCGCTTGCGCCACATCTCCTCGACATCGCCCTTGGCGTAGCTCGCCGCAAGGCCGGCAGAGTGCTCCACCATCGGCGTCTTCATCAGGCCGGGCAGGATCGCATTGACGCGGACGTGCTTCGGCGCGAACTCGACCGCGGTCGTCCGCGTCATCTGGTTCATCGCCGCCTTGCTGGCGCCGTAGCTGACATAGGAGATGCCGACCTGGCGGATCGAGGCGACCGAGGAGATGTTGATGATCGAGCCGCCGCCCTGCCCGATCATGATGGGAATGACGTGCTTCATCGTGAGATAGGCGCTCTTGAGGTTGACCGCGAACACGCGATCCCACTCCGCTTCGTCGACGTCGACGACGCTGCCCATCTCGGCGATGCCGACATTGTTGTCGAGCACGTCGATGCGGCCATGGGACGCGAGGCAGGCCTTGACCATGGCCTCGACCTCCGCCGCCTTGGAGACGTCGGCGGTGAACGCCTCGGCCTGGCCGCCCTCGCTCGAAATGATCGCAGCCGTCTCAGCCGCGGCGTCCCGGTTGCGGTCGACGCAGAACACCTTGGCGCCCTGCCGCGCAAAGGTCACCGCGGTGGCCTTGCCGTTGCCCCAGCCCGGCCCGATCGAGCCGGCGCCCACCACCAGCGCCACCTTGCCCTCGAGACGTCCCATCGCGTCCTCCCGTTGCTTGCTATTCGTTGCAGGCGCTCATCGTGATCGTCGCGGCGCCGATGTCGTGCTCGAATATATCCGAGAGCGTCCGGCACTGTCCCTCGGTGCAGATCCGCCATTCACCTGCGGCGCCGGAATTGCCGAGCACGATCCGCGACAGCGGCTCGCGTTGCACGGGCCACTGGAACCAGCCATCGATCAGCCGCGCCTCCGGTGGCGGCTCCATGCCCGCGCCCGAGCCCTTCACGCGCGCAGCGACCAGTTGAAGTCCATCTGCGGTGACGCGCCAGTCCTCCTGCCACGCGGTCTTCTCGACCGAATGGGTCCAGGCCAGCGTGAACGCGGCGAGTGCCAGCGTCTTCACGACGCCGGCGGAAGCGAGACAGAGGCTCAAGCGGATGCCACCACGGCCGATGGCGGCCGCTGCCGCCATTGCCAGGCCACGATCACCACCGCCAGCGCAAAGCCGAGCACGTCGCTGTAGGGGAACTCCCCGAGCAGGCACACCGACGCGCCGAACGCCAGCAGGCGCTCGACCACCGTCATGCGCGTGAACAGGAAGCCGATCGCGACCATGCCGAACAGGCCGATCGAGATCAGCGCCTTGACGAACGCGTACGCCACGGCCCCGAAGAAGCCGATCTGCGCCTCCATCGGATCGCCCGCCTGCAGCATCAGTGCGGGCGAATAGACGAACAGGAACGGAATGACATAGCCGGCGAGCGCGATGCGCATCGCTTCCCAGCCGATCTTGTCGGGGTTCTCCTTGGCGATCGGCGCCGCAGCGAGCGCGGCCAGCGCCACCGGTGGCGAGAGATCGGCCATGATGCCGTAGTAGAACGCGAACATATGGCTCGCGATCAAGGGCACACCGAGCTTGGCCAGCGCGGGAGCGGCCAGCGCCGCGGTGATGATGTAGGTCGGGATCGTCGGGATGCCCGTGCCGAGCAGGATCGACAGCAGCATGGTCATGATCAGCGCCGCGAACAGGCTGGTCTTGCCCAAGCCGATCACCCAGCCGCCGAAGATCGAGCCGACGCCGGTCTGGGTCATCATGCCGATGATGACGCCGACGATGGCGCAGGCCATGCCGACGGTGAGCGCCGACTTGGCGCTTTCGGCCAGCGAGTCGCGGCAGGCATGCAAGGTCGCCATGCCGCCGCGCACGAAGCCGGTGATGATGACCAGCGCGACCACGACGGAGGCAACCGGCACGATCTGCAGGCCGTTGCGCGACAGCGCGCCGACCACGAGCGCGAGCCCGATCCAGAACACGTAGCGCAGCACCTGGTTGGAGAAGCCCATCGTGATCGACGTGCCCAGGATCAGCGCCACCGTGAGCGCGAGCCCCATCGAGCCCGCATACAGCGGCGTGAAGCCTTCGAACAGCATGTAGACCAGCGCGGCGAGCGGCAGGACGAGGTACCAGCGCGCGACCAGCGCCTTCCAGGCGCTCGGGATCTCCGATGCCTTCATGCCGGTCAGGCCGTGCTTGCCGGCCTCGAGATGCACCATCCAGAACGCAGAGGCGAAATAGAGGATGGCCGGAATGACGGCGGCCTTGACGATGACCGAGTAGTCCACGCCCAATGTCTCGGCCATGATGAAGGCGACCGCGCCCATGACAGGCGGCATGATCTGGCCGCCCATCGACGCGGTGGCCTCGACACCAGCGGCGAAGGCGCGGCGGTAGCCGAATCGGATCATCAGGGGAATCGTGAACTGGCCGACGGTTACCACGTTGGCGACGCCGGAGCCGGAGATCGTGCCCATCATGCCCGAGGCGAACACCGCGACCTTGGCCGGACCGCCGCGAGTGCGGCCGAACAGGCCAAGCGAGACGTCGGTAAACAGCTGGATCATGCCGGCGTGCTCGAGGAACGAGCCGAACAGGATGAACAGGAAGATGTAGGTGGCGGAGACGTAGATCGGCACGCCGTAGAAGCCTTCGGTGCCGAAGGACAAATGCGTCACGATCTGATCGAAATCATAGCCGCGATGATTGAGCGGTGACGGCAGATACTGGCCGAAGAACCAATACAGCAGGCAGGCGCCGCACATCAGCGGCAGCGCGAGGCCCATCAGGCGGCGCGTGCCTTCGAAGATCAGCACGGCCAGCAGCGTTCCGACGACGAGATCGGCGCGGGTCGGATCGCCGTCGCGGGCGATGAGATCGGCGTAGAAGATCCACTGGTAGAGACCGCAGAGGAAGCCCATGGCGCCGATCGCCCAGCCGGCGATGCGGCCGGCATTGGTCTTGGCCGTGAAATTACCAATCAGGCCGAAGGTCAGGAGCAGCAGAAAGCCGACATGCACGCCGCGCACGACCTGGCTCGGCAGGTAGTTGAAGGCCGCGACATAGAGCTGGAACACCGCGAAGGCGAGACCGATGCCGTAGGCGAGATAGCCCCAGCGGCCGGGGCCGAAACCTTCCGGAAAGCCGTGCTCGAAATTGTCGAACTCGACCTTCACGGGCGTTTCCATGTTCACGGCTTCAATCGTCATGAGTCCCTCGAGACGCCTCTCGGCCGGCCGGCCACCACCGTCCAGCCTGAACAACAAGACTGCGCGGGACACCTCCCGCGCAGTCGATGGCGAACGATCCGGGCCGCGATGCAGACCCGGCGTGCAGCGTCCTTACTTGAGGACGCCCTTTTCCTTGTAATAGCGGATCGCGCCCGGATGCAGCGGCACCGGGCTGTCCTGCGCCGCCGTCTCCAGCTTGATCTCCTTGCCGGCGGCATGCGCATTGGCGAGCTCGGGCAGCGATTCGAAGATCAGCTTGGTCATCTGGTAGGCGAGATCGTCCGACACGGCCGAGCTGGTGACGAGATAGTTGATCACGGCCGCGGTCGGCACGTCCTTGTCCTGGCCGGTATAGGTGTTGGCCGGGATGGTGGCGGCGACGAACGGCGGACCGATCTTGTCGACCACCTCCTTCGGCACCGACACCACGGTGATCGGCGACGAGGTCGAAAGATCCTTCAGCGAGGCGACGCCGAGGCCGGCCGATTGCAGGGTGGCGCCAAGCTGACGGTTCTTCATCAGGTCGACCGACTCGGCGAACGGCAGGTATTCGACCTTGCCGAGATCCTTGTAGCTCATGCCGGCGGCCGCCAGGATCGCGCGCGAGTTCAGCTCGGTGCCGGATTTGGGCGCGCCGACCGACAGGCTCTTGCCCTTCAGATCCGCCAGCGTCTTGATCCCGGACTCCGCCGTCGCGACGATCTGGATGTAGTTCGGGTAGATCGCGCCGAGCGTGCGCAGCTTGTCCAGCTTGGACTTGAAGCCGGCCTCCTCCTCGCCGGCCCAGGCCGATTTCAGGGAGTCGCCGAGCGCGAAGGCGAGTTCGCCGCGGCCCTGCTGCAGCAGGATCAGGTTCTCCACCGACGCCTTGGTGGCCTGCACCTGGGTCTTCACGTTCGGGATCTTGTCGCCGTAGATCTTCCCGATCGCGACGCCGAGCGGGTAATAGACGCCCGAGGTGCCGCCGGTCAGCACATTGATGAAGCTCTGCGCCTGTGCGGCAGGTGCGGCCAGCACGCAGGCGGCGGCCAGAATGAGACCGGTTGCAGTGCCAAAGAATTTAGAACAGCGCATTGATCCTCCCATTGATTTTGCCGGCAAATTGGACGGATGCAGGCGCGCGGTCAACCCATCCGAAAGGCTGGCGGGTGGCCGTCTGCCGAGCGGTGGCGCACGCCTGGAACAATCCGGCCGCGCCGATCAACCTTGCATTGATGAGACCTCGCGCCTCGCCGCCAGGTTCGCAACCGCGTCCCCGGGGACGGATGCCTCAACCGGGCTACGCCTCACTGGAACGTCATGTCGAGGCATTTGGAGATGTCCGAGCCGAGCCCGGAGGAGATCGTGATGCAGCCCCGCACCTTCTGCTGAGTGGTGTCCGCCACCCAGATCGAATAGCCGCCATTGCCGAAGAAGGAATTGGTGTTCGCCGGCTCGGTCTCGGTGGCGTCGAACTCGTATTTCGAATCGGTGTCGAACACGCGCGGCTTCTTGGTGCAGCCGCCGTCGGTCTGGACGTTGATGACCTCCTTGTTGTCCCGGGTCAGCGACAGCGACACCTGGCAGCGGAAATATTCCGAGGTCTTCACGTTGAAGACGTAGGCGTAGGACTTACAGACCGCCGTGTTCAGCTTGCCGGCCGAGAGACCGCGGCTGCAGGCGATCCGCTGGTTGTTCGACAGCTTGAAATCGTCGGCCAGGGCGACCGATGCCGACGTCACCAGCAGCAATCCCGTAATACAACCGATCTTCGTGACGAGGCTCATTCGAATCATCCCCAAAGCGTTTTCTTGGCCTATGCTTGTAAACCACGCTGCAGGATAATCGCGAGAGCAGCGGGTGGGAAATCCCGCGAGATCGGACGCGGTGCCTCAACGCAGCGACCCGTTCGTGATTTGTTCGAAAGTTATTCGAGATTGGAGGAGGACATATGACGAGCCTGGTTCTGAAAGCCCTTATTGCAGCCGGAGCCCTCTGCGCGCTGACCACGGCCAGCCATGCGGCGCCGCCCGAGCCTTGGGAGCTGAAGGCCGACATGGGCTACGCCTACGGCAAGGACGGCAAGACGCTCGCCTACAGGATGGGCACCAAGAACGCCGACATGCTGCTGAAGGGCGCCAAGAAGGTCCCCCGGGGTACGCTGTTCTTCATCGGCCAGAACGGGCAGCTCTACATGCGGACGGGCTCCTATCTCGAAGGCGACGGCAGCTTCTCGTTCGGCGCGGACGAGTGAGTTGGCCCATTGGGCCAACGCGAGCGCATCACTCTAACAGAGTCGTCCCGGCGAACGCCGGGACCCATAGCCACCGCCCTCGGTTGTTCGAGTTCGCTGGAGCTACGATCTTCGCAACCACGACCTCCTGTGGTTATGGGTCCCGGGTCGGCGCCTCGGCGTCGCGATGCGACGACAAGGCTTGCCCGGGACGACAGCGGAATGTCGGGCGCGATCGCGCAGCCCAACGCCTCAGAACGCCGCCGCCAGCTCCTTGGCGCCGGGCAGGCTGCTCAGCGAATCCATCCTGGAATCGGTGACCGCGAGCAGCTTCGCCACGGTGTTGTGGCGGACGGCGACCGGATTGCGCTCGTAGCCGCCGCGCTGGAAGAAGTTGGCGGTCGGGACCTGGTCGCGCATCTCGAGCGGCATGGTCACCATGTCGAAGCCGGTGCCGTCGCCGGTCAGGTTCATCATCTCGAGCTCGGCGGCCGAGAGCGGCCGGGTATAGCCCTTGGCGCGCGCGAACAGCACCGACGTCAGCAGCTTGTGGGTCTGCAGCATCGGCCCGACATCGATGTCGAGCACCATCGCATGCATCGCCCAGCCCTGTTCGGTGTTGCCGATCTTCTCATGCGCCGACCAGTCGTCCGGCACCGAGCGCGCAACGGCGACCATCTTCTTCAGCACGGCGAGCTTGTGCTCCAGCGCGGCACGGCCCGGGCCGGAGGTCTGCGCCACGCGCTCGCCGAGCACGCGGATGAACAACGGTCCCTGCTCCGCCAGCAATTCGACCGTGTTGGTCGTGAGCAGCTGATTGTAGCCGATCGCGGTCGAGATCGCGCGGTTGCCTTTGAAGCCGGACTGCGAGTCGTGACGGCCATTGCCGCCGGTCTCGAACGAATAGACTCGCACCGCCTGCTCGCGCGTCAGGCCCGAGGTTGCGGCAAAGCGGGCATAGGCCCGCTTGAAGTCGACGTCGTTGGTCGGCCGCTGCGGCGACCACTGGAAATGCTCCTGCGCGGCCTTCAGGAGATCGGCGACGACCGGAATGTACTTGCGTTCGCGCGGCTCGCCTTCCGGCTCCGGCTCGGGATTCACCGGCCGCTTCGGCCCGGTGTAGACCGGCGGCTGCTCGAGCACGTAGTCATCGAGCCCGATCGGCTGCCGGTCGCGGCGCTTGGCATTGCGGACGCGGCGCTTGTCCGAAATCGCCTTCCAATAGGCGCCCGCCTCCTGGTCGAACGCCGCGCGCGCCGCCTGGTACTCGGCGAGCTTGCGTTGATAGTCCGCAATCGCCGCCGGCGAGGCCATCTGGGCGAAGGCGTCGCGCGGGGCTGCGACCGGCTCGGGTTCCCCGGCGAGCAACGGCGGTGCGCCTGCGACCGCGCAGGCGAGAATCAGGGCAAGCTTGCGAATCGGCTGATGCAGCATGCTGCCCTTTTAGCCGAAACCTCGGCTACTTCCAGGCAAACACCGGCTGTTCCAGATCGTGGACGCGGGTGTCGCGTCCGGCCAGCACCTCGCGGAACTGATAGATCAGGGCCGCCGTCGGGGCATGGATCAAGCCTTCGCGGGCGTGAAAACGGATCACGCGCCGCGAGCTCTCGGGAATCGCGGTGAAGTCGAACGCGTCGTCAGCGGCGACTGCATCCAGATCGATCCGATGCACCTCGGCAACCTCGTCCGGATTCGGCCGGAGTGTGCGACCATCGGCCGCCCAGACGACGACAGGGGTAATCAGATAGCCGGACCGGGTCGGATAGTCGTCGAGCAGTCCCAGCACGTCGTCCGGCGCGAGCGCCAGTCCGAGCTCCTCGGCGAGCTCGCGCAGAGCCCCTTCGACCGGCGTCTCGCCGGCGTCGCAGCGGCCGCCCGGCAGCGCCCATTGGCCGCCATGGCTGCGCAGGCCTGCTGCGCGCAGGGTGAGCAGCAGCGTCGCTGCGCCGGTCTTGTGATGCGGGGCCAATGCAATCGCCACCGCAGCGCGCTTCAGCGGCGGTGTCGGCGCGATCGGATCCAGGCGCGCGAAAGCCGCACAGCACGTGGCAATTTTCCGCCTGGTGGCATCGTCGAACGGCATGGCCATGCAGCTTGACTACACTAGCCCCGCAGCGGATGAAACGGCCACGTGCCGGGCCCGCGGCACTGATCGAAGGGGTGTTTGACATGACGAAATCGGCCGCGGCGCGCATGAAGTCCGACGGCTGGGAGATCGTCGACACCTCGGGCTTCCTGCATCTGATCGGCCCGCTGTGGCAGCGGATCGCCGACGGCGCCCACGAATACGCCATCGTGACCGAGGACAAGCATCACAACCGCCGCGGCCTGGTGCAGGGCGGCGTGATCATGACATTGGCCGATCGCAGTTGTGGCATGACCGCCCGCTACGCCGCGGGCAAGGAGCACATGGCCACCGTCCAGTTCGACACCCATTTCGTCGAGGCCGGCAAGATCGGCGAGACGCTGGTGTCGCGGCCGCACGTGGTGCGCATCACCCGCAGCCTGGTGTTCATCACCACCGAAGTCACCGCCGCAAGCCGCGTGGTCGCGATGGCCTCGGGCGTGTTCAAGATCTTGAAGAGCGAGTGAGGCGCTTTCTCCGTCATTGCGAGGAGCCAACGGGTCCGCGCAAAGCGCGGCGCGATGACAGGCTCCGCGACGAAGCAATCAAGAGTCCCGACCCGGCCCCTGGATTGCTTCGCTGCGCTCGCAAAGACGCGTCGAGGGAGCTATCGTACCCATCCCCGTCCGCGGGTGGTGATGGTTTCGAAATGAGGCAACAATGCAATATCGTCAGCTCGGCCGTTCCGGCCTGAAAGTGTCGCCGATCTGCCTGGGCACGATGATGTTCGGCGGCCCGACCGACGAGCCGACCTCGGGCCGCATCATCGCGAAGGCGCGGGACGCCGGCATCAATTTCATCGACACCGCCGATGCCTACAACAAGGGCGCCTCCGAGGAGGTCGTCGGCCGCGCCATCGCCGCCGAACGCGACCGCTGGATCGTCGCCACCAAGCTCGCCAATCCGATGGGCGACGATCCCAACCGCGCCGGCCTGTCGCGGCGCTGGGTGCTGCAGGCCGCGGACGAGAGCCTGAAGCGGCTCGGCACCGGGCACATCGACATCTACTATTTGCACAAGGAGGATCACGCGACGCCGCTGGAGGAGACCGTGCGCGCCATCGGCGACCTCATGCGAGCCGGCAAGATCCGCTATTTCGGCGTGTCGAATTATCGCGCCTGGCGGCTCGCGGAGATCTGCAATCTCTGTGATGCTGACGGCATCGACCGCCCCGTAGTCAGCCAGCCCTATTACAACGCGATGAACCGCATGCCTGAGGTCGAGCATCTGCCGGCCTGCGGCTATTACGGCCTCGGCGTCGTACCCTACAGCCCGCTGGCGCGCGGGGTACTGACGGCGAAGTACAATCCCGATGCGCCGCCGGACAAGGAGACCCGGGCCGGCCGCAACGACACGCGGATGATGCAGACGGAGTGGCGCCCGGAATCGCTGAAGCTGGCGCAGGAGATCAAGCGCCACGCCGAAGCCAAGGGTTTTACGCCGGGACAGTTCGCGGTGTCCTGGGTGCTGAACTCTGCCTTCATCAGCTCGGTCATTGCAGGTCCCCGCACAGAGGCGCAGTGGGACGACTACATCCGCGCGCTGGACTATCCGTTCGCCGCAGACGACGAGGCGCTGATCGATGGCCTGGTCGTCACCGGCCATGCCTCGACGCCAGGCTACAACGATCCGGCCTATCCGATCGAAGGCCGCCGGCCGCGGGTGGGCTGACATGGAGGAGGATCGCTACGGGCTGCCGCTGTCGACGGTGTCCGCCGAGGCGGCCGCCGCCTATCGCGAAGGCATCGATCTCTTGCTCGCCTTCTGGCCGGGCGCGACAGATGCGCTCGAACGCGCGATCATGCTCGATCCGGAGTTCGCGCTGGCGCATGCCGCGCGCGCCCGCATCCACGCGATCTACATGCAGCGCGAGGCCGCGTTGCAGACCATCAAGCGGGCGCGTGACCTCGTCGCCAAGCGCGGCACCGAGCGCGAGCAGAGCCATGTCGCGACCCTGGTGCTGGCCATCGAGGGCCGCGGCACTGAGGCGCTGACGTCGACACTGACCCATCTGGCGAGTTGGCCGCGCGACGCCATGATCATGGCGCTGCCGCTCGGCGCCTTCGGCCTGCTCGCCTTCTCCGGCCGCGCCGATCATGACGCCGCCCGCCGCGACCTCTGCGATCGCTTTGCCTCCGACTACGGCGAGGACTGGTGGTTCATGTCCAACCACGGCTGGGCGCTCACCGAAGCCGGCGACGTCAGCCAAGGGCGCGCCGTCACCGAGCGCAGCTTCGCGCTGCGCCGGCGCAACGCCTATGCCGTGCACGCGCTGCTGCACGCGATGTTCGAAGCCGGCGCGCTGGACCAGGCCGATACGCTGGTGAACGATTGGATCGGCGACTACGACCGCACCGGGATGCTGCACGGTCACATCTGCTGGCATCAGGCGCTCGGCGCGCTGGACCGCGGCGACGCCGCCGGGGCGCTGAAGGTCTATACCGACGTGCTGGTGCCGACGATGGACACGGCACCGCCGCTGAATACGTTGTCCGACTGCGCTTCGCTGCTGTGGCGGTTGACGGCGGAAAAAAATGCCGTGCCGGATGGCGCCTGGGCCGACGTTGCGTCCTATGCCAGTCCCCGTTTCGCCGGCTCAACGCTCGCCTTCATCGAGATGCACCTGATGATGATCGCTGCGGCCATCAACGACACGGCTGCGCTGAAGGGGCGTCTCGCCGCGATCGAGCGACGGCAGGCCGAGGGCATGCTCCCCGCCGGCCGCATCGTGCCGCACATGCTGCGGGCGCTCCGCGCGTTCGCCGACGACAACTGGCGCGGCTGCGCGCGCGAACTCGCGCCTGTGATGGGCGATCTCGCCCGCATCGGCGGCAGCCACGCCCAGCGCGAGGTGGTCGAGGACACCTACATCCTCGCATTGATCCGCAGCGGCGCGCTGGCGCAGGCCCGCGAGGTGCTGGATGCTCGCCTGCACCGCCGCCCCTCGGCGCGTGATACGCGATGGCGGGCACTCACAGCGGGCTGAGGCAGGTTACCCCTCCGTCTCCAGCCCGGTCGACATCGGCACGTTCTCCGGCTGCAGCTTGACGCCGGCGGCGAGCGCCACGGTCTCCAGCAGCGCCGCGAAATCCTTCTCCAGATAGGCAGCCGGATCATTCTGCAACGAGGCGGCGCCGACATGGGCCTGCAACGCCTCGCGCGCCGCCGCCGTCACCGGCATCGCGACGTCGAGCTGTCGTCCGGCGGACAGGCCGAGGTCGAGATCCTTGCGCAGCAGCGGCGGCGTGAAGGTCGTGGTCCAGTCGAGATTGACCAGCGCGTTGCTCTTGTACTTGGTGAAGGTCGAGCCCATCACGCTGGCGTTCATGAAGTTGAGGAAGGCGTGGCGCGGCACGCCGGCCTTCTGCGCCAGGATGGTGATCTCGGCGAGGTTCTGGATGACGACGCCGAGGAACACGTTGTGCGCGATCTTGCAGATCCGCGCGAGCTCGCCCTCGCCGACATAGGAGACACCGGCGACGGCGATCTTGGCGAGATAGGGCTCGATGGTGTCGAAAGCAGCCTTGGGACCCGAGACGACCGAGGAGAGCTTGCCGGCCTTGACGCACTTGCCGTTGCCCGACACCGGCGCGCGCACGAGCTCGCAATCGAGCCGCTTCAGCTTGGCGGCGATCGCCTCCGACTGCTCGATCCCGATCGACGAGCAGTCGACCAGGATCTTGGGACGCGGTCCGAGGCTCGAGGCGACCAGACCATTGCTGCCGAAATAGACCTGTTCGAGGTCCTTGCCCGTCGACACCATCGTGAACACGATGTCGCACGACGCGAGGTCGCTCGGGTGGTCGACGATCACACCGCCTTTGGCCGCGAGCGGCTCCGCCTTGGCGCGGGTGCGATTGAAGATCGACACCTTGTGCCCGGCCTTGAGCAGGCGCTCGGCCATCGGGTAGCCCATGCGCCCCATGCCGATCCAGCCGAGCGAATGCGTCGCTGCCATTTGCGTTACTCCTTATTTTCTTGCTTCGCTCAGTAGCGGTTGGCGATCGGCAGCTCTTCCGCCGGGAACAGCGTGATCACCTGGCAGCCCTTGTCGGTGACGACGACCTCCTCCTCGATACGCGCGGCTGAAAAGCCGTCCGTGGCGGGGCAGTAGGTCTCGAGCGCGAACACCATGCCGGTCTTGATCTCCATCGGATTGTCGAGCGAGACCAGCCGCGAGATGATCGGGCGCTCATGCAGCGCGAGTCCGAGCCCATGGCCGAACTGCAGGCCGAACGCCGCCATCTCCGACGGGAAGCCGAACTCCTCGGCTTTCGGCCACACCTTGGCGACGGTGTCGGTCGAGACGCCCGGCTTGATCAGCGCGATCGCATTGTCGAGCCATTCGCGGCACTGCTTGTAGGCGTCGTGCTGCGCCGGCGTGGCGCGGCCGACATTGAACGTGCGGTAGTAGCAGGTGCGGTAGCCCTGGTAGGACTGCAGGATGTCGAAGAACGCCTGGTCACCCGGACGCAGGATGCGGTCGGTGAAATTGTGCGGGTGCGGATTGCAGCGCTCGCCGGAGATGGCATTGATCGCCTCTACGTCATCCGAGCCCATCTCGTAGAGCATCTTGTTGGCGAGCGCGACGATGTCGTTCTCGCGCACGCCCGGCTTCAGGTTCTCGTAGATCGAGTGATAGACGCCGTCGACCATGGCGGCGGCCTGGTTGAGCAGCATGATCTCGTCGATGTTCTTGATCTCGCGCGCATCCAGCATCACCTGCTGGCCGTCGACCACCTTCATGCCGGCCTTCTGCAGCTCGAAGAACATCGCAGTCTCGGCGAGGTCGACGCCGACCGGCATGTCGGCAACGCCCGCCGCGCGCAACAGGCTCATCACCTCCTCGGCGTGGGCCTTCATCAGGCCGACCGCCGGCGGCACGGTGCCGCGCATGCCTAGCATGCCGGCGCGGCAGTTCTCCGGCGCCAGCCAGTCGCAGAAGATGCGGTGATGCACGGCGGCCGAGCCGAAATCCCACACGATCGGTTCGCCATCGCCCGCCAGGAGCGCAAAGCGACAAAGCTTGTCGCGCTCCCATTCACCGATCTTGGTGCCGGAGACGTAGCGGATGTTGTTGACGTCGAACAGCAGCAGCGCACCACAGCCCGAGTTCTTCAGGGCCATCCGCGCCCGCGCCAGCCGGTATCGCCTGAGGCGATCGAAATCGACGCGGCGCTCGAAATCCACCGAGACATGGCCGTGCGAGGGGATCGCCCGGCTCCAGCGCCAATGCGGGTCGAGATGCTCCGGGCTGACCAGATGCGGCTTCAACGCGCTGGCTGTCATGTGGAAGTTCCCCATTAAGTTATTGCAATCGATTGCAGAGCCGGATTTATTGCACGCACGTTAAGGGTGTCAAGGTAGGATCGGTGAAAACGTCGCTGCGCTGCGATACCAGGGGTTGGGAATGAAGCACACATTGCGACCCGCGACAGGCCTGCGCACAGCCGCCCCCGCGCGCCCGACGATCAAGGACGTGGCGGCGCGTTGCGGCGTCCATCCGTCGACAGTCTCGCGCGCGCTCAGCCCGGCGATGAAGCACCTCGTTGCCACCGATGTCGCCGACCGCATCCGTGCCGCGGCCAACGCGCTCGGCTACCGGCTGAACATGGCCGCCAAGGGCCTGCGCACCGGACGCAGCGGACTGATTGGCGTGCTCGCGCCCGATATCGCCGACCCCGGCTTTCCGCCGGTGCTGTCCGGCATCGCCGATCACCTCAATGCGGAGGGCTATGCCACGATCGTCGTCGACGTCGGCAGCAAGGGCTCGGAGCAGGACCTCGTCGACCGCCTGATCGCCCGCGGCGTCGACGGTCTGGTGCTGGCGACGGTGAGCTTGCGCGACGACGTCGTGAAGCATTGCCTGGACACGGCGCTGCCGGTCGTGCTGCTCAATCGCGTCGATGCCGCCGGCATGCTGCCTTCCGCCGCCAGTGACGACGCCGCCGGCATCCGGCTCGCCGTCGAGCATCTTGTCGCGCTCGGTCATCAGCGCATCGGCCACGTCGCCGGCCCGCAGGAGATCTCGACCGGCGCCCGGCGCCGCGCGGGTTTCGAGGCGAGCGTCCATGACGCCGGATTGCCGGCGCGCCATGCGCCGGTCGAGATCGCCGACACCTATACGCGCGCGGATGGCCGCGAGGCTGCGCTGCGGCTGCTGGCGCGCAGGACGCGGCCGACCGCGATCGTCGCCGCCAACGACCTGCTCGCACTCGGCGTCTACGACGCGCTTGCCGAACTCGGCTTGAGCTGCCCGCGCGACGTCTCCGTCGTCGGTCACAACGACATGCCGTTCGTCGACATGGTCGCGCCGCCGCTCACCACGGTGCGGATCGCCCAGCGCGACATGGGCGAAGCGGCCGCGAGGTTGCTGCTGGCGCGTGTCGCCGATCCCGCAGCGGCGGCCGAGCACATCGTGCTGCGACCGCAGCTGATCGTTCGCGGATCGACCATCGCAAACGAACGCTGACAAGCTTTATCAGGCGCCGGTACACGCGACGCCGAAGCACGACAGGAGGATACACCGATGACGGAGATGATCGGCCTGCAGGCGCTGGTGGCGTCGATCGCACCGGGGCAGTCGGTGGCGATCCCGGTGGACCGCGCCGGCGTCTCGATGGCCGCGACCGCGGCGATGATCGAGGCGGGTCTCACCGGCCTGCATCTGGTCTGCGTGCCGATCTCGGGCCTGCAGGCGGATCTGCTGATCGGCGCAGGCGTCGCCACAGTGGTGGAAACCAGCGCCGTCTCGCTCGGCGAGGCCGGCGGCGCGCCGCGCTTCGTCGCGGCGGTACGCGACGGCAGCATCAAGCTGCGCGACGCCACCTGCCCTGCCATCCATGCCGGCCTGCTCGCCGGGCAGAAGGGCGTGCCGTTCATGCCGATCGCCGGCATCATCGGCAGTGACCTGCTTGAGGTGCGCCCCGACTGGAAGGTGATCGACAGCCCGGTCGGCGAGGCCGGCAAGGTGGTCGTGGTGCCCGCGATCACGCCGGACGTGGCGCTGTTCCACGCGCCGGAGGCCGACCGCTTCGGCAATGTCCGCATCGGCCGCTATCGCGAGCTGGCGGCCATGGCCTATGCCGCCAAGCGCACGCTGGTCACCGTCGAGCGCATCACCGATCGCGACCTGATGGCCACCGAGGACTCCGCGGCCGGCGTGCTGCCGGCGCTCTATGTCGATGTGATTGCGGTTGCCGAGAACGGCGCCTGGCCGCTGCCGCTGTGGGACGAATACGACACCGATGGCGCCGAGCTTGCGCGCTACGCCGCGATGGCGCGCAGCGACGAAGGCTTTCGCGCCTATCTCTCCGCCTTCCTGAGCCGCAGCAAGGAAGTGGCGTGACCATGCAGGACGAGCGTGCGCGCAAAGAGCTGCTGATCACCACCATCGCCGACCTGCTCGACGGCATTCGCCATGTCGCCGTTGGCGCCTCGTCGCCGATCCCGGCGGCCGGCGCGATGCTGCTGCGCGCCCGCAATGCGCAGGCCGGCAAGCCGCCGGTGCGCATCTCGATCCTCGGCTCGAGCCGGCACAATTTCTTCACCAATGGCGGCGTCGAGCTGTTCGACTGCGCCGCGCAGGGCCGCGTCGACGCGTTCTTCCTCGGCGGCGGCCAGATCGACGGCGCCGGAAACATCAACCTGGTCGGCACCGGCGAGTATCCGACGATGGACGTGCGCTGGCCTGGATCGTTCGGCTCCGCCTATCTCTATCACCTCATTCCGCGCGTCATCCTGTTTCGCGAGGAGCATTCGCCGCGCGTACTGGTGCCGAAGGTGGATTTCGTCAGCGCCGCCGCGACGACCCCCGAAGTGAAGCGCCGCGGCGGACCGCACGCGCTGCTGACGAATCTCGCGCTGTTCGATTTCGACCGTATCAACGGCGGCTTCCGGCTGCGCTCGGTGCATCCCGGCTACACCGCAGAGGACGTCCGCGACCGCACCGGATTCGACTACGAAGCGCCGGAGATCGTGCCGCCGACGCCTGCGCCCGACCGCGCGACAATCGAGCTGATACGCGGCCGGATCCTCGACGAGCTCGCCGAATGCTATCCGGAATTCGCCCGGACAATGGCGGCAGCGGCTTGAGCTCACTGCAGTCCGGCGCGCGCAATCACCTGGCCCCCGCGCGCGTTCTGGTGCGCGCCTTGCCACCACGTCAGTGCGCCATTGACGATGACGGCCTCGATGCCGGCGGCCGGTACACAGGGCTCGTCATAGGTCGCGGTGTCACGCACGCTGGCCGCATCGAAGATCGTGATGTCGGCATGGTTGCCGATCGCCAGCGTGCCGCGGCCCTTGATGCCGAAATTCTGCGCGGTCAGGCCGCTCATCTTCCACACGGCAGTTTCCAGCGAGAACAGTTCGAGCTCCCGGCAGTAATAGCCGAGCACGCGCGGGAACGTGCCCCAGAGCCGCGGATGCGGCCGCTCGCCGAACGGCAGGCCATCGGAGCCGATCATGGTCGGCTCGAAAGCGAGGATGGTGCGCACGTCGGCCTCGTCCATCGAGAAGTAGATCGCGGAGGCCGGCTGCAGCCGCTTGGCGGCTTCGAGCCGGTCGACGCCCCATTCGGCTGCGATGTCGGCGAGATCGCGGCCGGCGACCTCGGGATGCGGACCTGACGCCGCGACAACGACCTTGACCTGCAGCTTGGCCGGATCGGTGTGCAGCATGGTCGACGACGCGTTGTAGGGATAGCAGTCGAGCGCGACGCATTGGCAGCTCATCGCCTTGGTGAGCAGCGGCAGCGTCTCCTTGGTGCGGCCGAAGTTCGCCGGCCCCACCACCTTGTGGTGCGAGATCACGACCTGGACGTCGAGCGCCTTGCCGATGGCAAAGCTCTCCTCCAGCGACTTGATCACGTCGTTCGCCTCGTTGCGCATGTGCGTTGCATAGACGCCGCCGCTGCCGGTGAGCGGGCGGCAGACCTCGATGATCTCCTCGATCGGCGCCGCCTCCGCCGGCGGATAGAACGTCCCGGTGGAGACGCCGATGGCGCCGGCATCGAGCGCTTCCTGCACATGGCCGCGCATCTCGGCGATCTCGGCTTCGGTCGCGGCGCGGCCGAGATCACTGACGACAGAGGCGCGCAACGCCGTATGCCCGACCATCGGCGCAACGTTGACGGCGGCGGGCGCGGCGCGCAACGCCGCGACGTAGTCCGCGAAAGACTCATATTCCGCGATTCGCCCGTCGCCGGGAGACAGCAGGCCGAGCGGCATCGGCCGTGGCGAGCCCGGCTTCAGCGGCGCGATGCTGACGCCGCAATTCCCCGTGACGACCGATGTTGCGCCCTGCGACACCTTGCAGGTCATGCCCGGATCGACCAGCACGGCGCTGTCGTCATGGGTATGCGCGTCGATGAAGCCGGGCGCGACGATGCGGCCGGTGGCGTCGATCTCGTGGGCGACGGTCCGGCCGTCAAGCGCACCGATCGCAACGATCCGGCCGTCCTTGATGCCGACATCAGCCTCGAACCGTGGCCCCCGCGTGCCGTCAATGATCGTGCCACCGCGGATGATGAGGTCGAAGGAGGCAGAAGGCTGGGTGTCGGTCATGAGGTCTCGCGCAGCATTTTCAGGGATGTGGCGTGACTATCGGCGCACACCGTGGATGCGTCCAGCGCGATAGGCATGAACAGAACGCTGGGTGGGCCTACCAAATTGGTGATCAGACCGACGCACTCGCCGAGGCGACGGTGCCTGCCCTGTCCTACAAGCGGCGGGCTTACGAGCGCCGGAGTTTTGTACCGGTCTATCTCCGCGTCGTCATGGCCGGGCTTGTCCCGGGCATGACGGAGAAAATCATCCGCAGGGTTGTCCGGCGCGACGATGTGCTACCCCGCCGGCTTCCGCTGCGCGACGATTTGCCGGTACAGCTCGGCATAGCGCCCTGCCCGATGCCGCCACGACACATCTGTCAGCATCGCGTTGAGCTGCATTCGGGTCCAGTTGGAGGCGTTGCTGCGGGCGGCGTAGAAGGCGGCGGCGGCGCGGCGCAGGGTCTGGTCGAGGGCTTCGGCGGTCACGGACGCGCATTTGAATCCCGTTGCAGCGACACCCGCTTCGGTCTCGTCGATCACAGTGTCGGCGAGGCCGCCGACCGACGTGACGATCGGCAGCGCGCCGTAGCGCAGCGCGCAGAGCTGCGTCAGGCCGCATGGCTCGAACCGCGACGGCACCACCAGGGCGTCGCAGCCGGCCTGGATCAGATGCGCCAGCTGCTCGTCATAGCCGATGAGGACGCCGATCTGTCCGGGGTAGCGCGCGGCAGCAGCGCGGAACGCATCGCGCAACTCGGCCTCGCCATCGCCGAGCAGCGCCAGCTGGATGCCGCTGCTGGTCAAGGTCGGCAGGCAGGACAGCAGGAGATCGAGCCCCTTCTGCGAGGTCAGCCGGCTGACCACGCCGAGCAGGAACGTCTCGGGCGAGACCTGCAGGCCCATGCGGGTCTGCAGCGCGGCCTTGTTCGGCGCCCGCGCCTCGAGCTTTTCGATGCCGAAATGCGAGGCGATGGCCGGATCACTGCCAGGATCCCACACCGTCGTATCGATACCGTTGAGAATGCCGACGAGGTCCGACGCGCGCTGGCGCAGCAGGCCGCCGAGGCCCATGCCGTGCTCGTCGCTCTGGATCTCCTGGGCATAGGTCGGCGACACCGTGGTGATCTTGTCGGCGAATTGCAGCCCCGCCTTGAGGAAGCTGATGTCGCCGTAATATTCGAGGCCATAGATCGAGAACGATTCCGGCGGCAGGCCGAGCGGCGGCAGGAAGTGGCGCGGGAAACGTCCCTGGAACGCCAGATTGTGCACCGTGATGACCGTGCCGGGATGCGGCCGGTGGCTGTAGAGCAGATAGGCCGGCACCAGGCCCGCCTGCCAGTCGTGGCCATGGACGACATCGGGCACGAAGCTCGGCACCGCGCCGAGGCCGATATACGACGCCGCGCGTGCCAGCGCTGCGAAGCGGAACGGATTGTCCGGCCAGTCCTTGCCGTCGGGTCCGAGATACGGATTGCCCTCGCGGTCGTAGAGATGCGGCGCATCGAGCACGAACAAATCGAGCGCGCCATGGCTGCCGCCGAGCAGCCTGGCGTTGCCGCCGAAGAAGTTCGGCAGCGAGCTGATCTCGCTGGCCTGCTCCAGCGCCTTCATCACGGCGGGATAGCCGGGGATCAGCGTACGGACCTCGACATCCTCGGCGAGCAGCGCCCAGGGCAACGCGCCGACGACATCGGCGAGGCCGCCCGTCTTGACGATCGGATAGACTTCGGACGCGACCGACAGAACGCGCAATGGCGTCATGAATTGAGCCCGTCGATCATCTGCTGGGTAATCAAGGTGACGCCGTTCTCCGTCGTCCTGAACCGCTTCGCATCGAACTCCGGATCCTCGCCGACCACAAGGCCTTCCGGGATCTGCACGCCGCGATCGACCACGACGTTGGTCAGGCGGGCATGGCGGGCCACGTCGACGTAGGGAAGCAGCACGGCATTGTGCAGCTTGGCGTAGGAGTGCAGATGCGAGCCGGTGAACAGCAGTGAGCGCTGCACCTGGGCGCCGGAGACGATGCAGCCGCCGGACACCAGCGAGCAGGTCGCCTCGCCGCGGCGGCCATCGGTATCATGGACGAACTTCGCCGGCGGCGTGATCTCGGAATAGGTCCAGATCGGCCAGGAGCGGTCGTAGAGATCGAGCTCGGGCACGACATCCGTCAGGTCGAGATTGGCGGCCCAATAGGCGTCCACCGTGCCGACGTCGCGCCAATAGCTGCCCTGGTCGGAGGCGGCGCGGACGCAGGAGCGCGAGAACTGATGCGCCACGGCGCGGCCGTTCTTGACGATGTAGGGGATGATGTCGCGGCCGAAATCATGGTTGGAGTTCGGATCGGCGGCGTCGCGCTTCAGCTCCTCGAACAGGAATTTTGCGTCGAACACGTAGATGCCCATGCTGGCGAGCGACTTGTCCGGCTTGCCGGGCATCGGCGGCGGATCGGCGGGCTTCTCGATGAAGTCGCGGATCGTGTGGTCCTCATTGATGTGCATGACGCCGAAGCCGGAGGATTCCTCGCGCGGCATCTCCAGGCAGCCGACGGTGACGTCGGCGCGCTGATCGACATGCTGCTGCAGCATCAGCTCGTAGTCCATCTTGTAGATGTGGTCGCCGGCCAGCACGACGATGTATTTGGTGTTGTAGGTCTCGATGATGTCGATGTTCTGGTACACGGCATCGGCCGTTCCGACGTACCACATTGTCTCCGACACGCGCTGGCTTGCCGGGAGAATGTCAAAACTCTCGTTGCGCTCGGGGCGGAAGAAGTTCCAGCCCATCTGCAGGTGGCGGATCAGGCTATGCGCCTTGTACTGCGTGGCGACCGCGATGCGCCGGATGCCGGAATTGACCGCGTTCGACAGCGCGAAGTCGATGATGCGCGACTTGCCGCCGAAATAGACCGCGGGCTTGGCGCGCCGGTCGGTCAGCTCCAGCAGGCGGCTGCCGCGTCCGCCAGCCAGCACGAAGGCCAGCGCGTGACGGGACAGCGGTTCGGTCCTGGCGGCTGGTGCCATGTTTCTCCTCCCTGCAACTCGTTGTCGCGTCACGACTTCGCGGGTCCGTGCCGGCCGCCGCGAGGTATCGCGTCGGCTTCCGGTCCTCTCATAATGACGGAGAAACAGCCAACCAGTTCCCAATGCAGAGTGCAATGGGGTGCTTCAGCCCAGGCGATCCCAGGTTGCGGCCATCTCGCTCCAGCGCGGCGGGTCGGCGCCCTCGCGCGTGCAGGTGACGGCGGCACACGCGCCGGCAAAGGCGAGCACCTTGCGCAACTCGGCTTCGCCGAGCCCTCGGAGCGCCTCCCGGCCGATACGTCCGAGCTTGCGCAGCGCGAACAGCATCCCGGCCTGGAAGGTGTCGCCGGCGCCGATCGTATCGACAACGTTAACCTTGGGGACAGCAACTTCCACCGCCCCCGCTTGAGCATGCCAACCGAGTGCCCCCTTGGGGCCGCGGGTGACGACGACCAGGCCCGTGCCGCGCGCCAGCAGCGCAGCGGCCCGCGCGGCGTAATCGTCATGGCCGTGCAGATAGTCGAAATCGACATCCGACATCTTGATCAGGTCGGCGCGCGCGGCGAATTCATCCATGCCGGCCACGTAGGCGGCCTTGTCGGTCACGAGGTTCGGCCGGCAGTTCGGATCGAAGGAGATCGTCACCGCGCCCTGGGTGGCCGCCATCATGGCGCGGGTCTCGCGTGCGCCCTGGTCGTGGATCAGGGTCGTCGAGCCAACATGGATGGCATCGATATCGGCGAAGGGGATGCTGCCGGGTCGGAACGTCCATTTCCGTGCCGCGGTTTCGGCATCATAGAACGCGTACTGCGCCTCGTTGCCGACATGGCGCACGAAGGCCAGCGTGGTCTGGTCGGGGCTGCGGGTCGCATAGTGGAGATCGACGTCAGAGCCTTGCGCATGCGCCGCGATCATGGTGCCGAACAGGTCGGTCGAGATGCCGCCGACGAAGCCGGTCGGCGCGCCCAGCCGCGCCAGGCCCACCGCCACGTTCAGGCACGAGCCGCCGACCACCGGTCGCAGGACATCGCGCCCATCGGCCGATTTTGCCGGAACGAAATCGATCAGCGCATCGCCGCAGCTCAGGATCATCAGCGTGCCTCCCCACCGGCCCCATGCATCACGGAACGGCTGTCGCGATCAAGCGTCCGCATCATCCCGTGGATACGGCGCTTGCGGCGATGGAAGTCGGCCATCGCGGGATCCGTCGGCTCGCTGAGGCGGCCGAGCGTGGACATCGAGGCCATTGTTTCGCCGATCGAGCGGAAGGCGCCGCTGGCGACGGCACCGAGCATGGCCGCACCGAGCAGCACCGGCTCCTGCGTGCCGGGCAGCGCCACCGTCAACCCGGTCGTGTCGGCCATGATCTGGCGCACCAGCGGACTGCGCGAGGCGCCGCCGGCCATGACCAGCGTCCGGCTAGTGACACCATTGGCGGCGAACGCATCGATGACGTCGGCGAGCCCGTAGGCGAGGCCGCACAACCCCGCGACGAACAGCCGCTCCATGGCGCCGATGTCGGCGTCGAGGTCGAGGCCGGCGATGACAGCCCGCGAGTCCGGATCGGCATAGGGCGAGCGGTTGCCGAGAAACTCGGGCAGGATATGGATGTCGCGCGCCAGCAGCGCGGCCGCGCCGACGCTGGATGCGCGCGCCATGATCCGCTTTTCGAGGAAGCTGATCAGATCGAGCCCCTCGGCGCGGGCGGCCGCGTTGGCCTCCGCCGATGCCGGATGCGAGCGCAGCAGGTGGTCGATCGCCGCTCCCGCGGCGGACTGGCCGCCCTCGTTGAGCCAGAAGCCCGGCACCATGCCCTGATAATACGGCCCCCACACGCCGGGGACGAAGGATGACGCGCGCGTGGTCGCCATGATGCAGGCCGACGTCCCCATGATGTAGGCGAGACGGTCGCAGACATCGACCTCGCCGCCGTCGGCGGCCCGGCCACCGATCGCGCCGATGCCGCCGGCATGGGCGTCGATCAGCGCGGCGCCGACGGGCGTGCCGGCAACAAGGCCCAGCTCCGCCGCAGCAGTGCGCGTCAGCCCCTGCGCGAGCCGCGTCCCCGGCGCAACGATCTCGGTGCCGATGCGCGTGTAGTCCTCGGTGACGAAGTCTTCCAGACCGATGCGACCGAAGTAGTCCGCACTCCAGCGCGTCTCGTGCGCGAGGTAGTTCCACTTGCAGGTCACCGTGCACATCGAACGCGCGAGCGAGCCGGTCGCGCGCCAGGTGAGGAAGTCGGCGAGATCGAAGAAGTGCCCGGCGGAATCGAAGCTGGGACGCAAGTGGCGCTTCAGCCACAAGAGCTTGGGCATTTCCATTTCCGGCGAGATCGAGCCGCCGACATAGCGCAGCACGTCGTCTTCGGTCGCATTGATGTCGCGCGCCTCGGTCAGCGCCCGGTGATCCATCCAGACGATGACGTTGCGAGCGGAGCTGCCGGAGCCGCTCACCGTGACCGGCTCGCCCCTGGGATCGAGCACCACCAGCGAGCAGGTGGCGTCGAAGCCGATGCCCTTGATCAGCTCCGGGGAAATGGCCGCTTCCGCGATCGCGGCTTTGACGGCGGCGCAGCAGGCGCGCCAGATGTCGTCGGAGGACTGCTCGACGACATCGCCCGCCTCATGCCAGGTCTGGATCGGATGCCGCGCCGCGGCAAGCAGGCGGCCGGTCTCGTCAAAAATCCCGGCGCGCGTGCTGGTTGTGCCGACATCGACACCGACAAAGGCCTGCCGCATGTTTCGCTCCCGTCAAATTTGACGCGAGCTTACCAGCAAGTGTAGCCGCCATCGACAACGACGACGCTGCCGGTCATCAAACTTGCCGCCTCCGAGGCCAGGAACAGCACGACGGAGGCGATCTCCTCGACCTGCCCCATCCGCGCCATCGGGGTTCCGCCGATCCAGGCGTCGTACATCCGCGGATTGCTCTTCACGAAGGCGTTGAGCGGCGTCTCGATATAGGTCGGCGCGACCGCGTTGACGCGGATGCCGCGCGCGCCCCATTCGGCGGCCAACGACTTGGTCAGATGGTGCACCGCGGCCTTGGAGGCATTGTAGAAGCATTGCTCCTGCGGCTTGTTGACGATGAAGCCGGACATCGAGCCAATATTGACGATGGCGCCGCTCTTGGCCGCCAGCATGTGCTTGCCGAACGCCCGGCAGCACCAGAAGGTGCCGTTGAGGTTGACGTCGAGCACGTTCAACCAATGCTCGTCGGTGACCGTCTCGGCCGGCGTCTCGCTGCGGGCGATGCCGGCATTGTTGACGAGGATGTCGACCTTGCCGTGGCGCGCCGCCAGATCGTCGGCCACCGCGCTCACCTGCGCCGAATTGGTCACGTCCATTAGCGCCGTCTCGGTCGAGAAGCCCTTGGCCTTCATCGCGGCCTGCGCGTCCGCCGCGGCCTTGGCATCGCGATCGGCGATCACGACATGCGCGCCCGCCTCCGCCAGCGCCTCGACGCAGGCAAGCCCGATGCCCTGCGCGCCGCCGGTGATCAGGGCGGTCCTGCCGTTCAGCTTGAATTTCTCCAGATACATCGTCGTCGTCCGTTGTTGTCGTTGACGCCCGGAGGGGACGTCACCTCTCATGCGAAGATGGAATTGCCGCTCTGGTCGAACCGATAGATGCGGTTCGGCTCCGGCCGCAGCGTCACGGCATCCCCGGCGCTGAGTCGCTTCTCGCCGACCACGCGCACCGTCAGCGTTCCGAGCGCGCCTGCATCGACGTAAAGAAAGGTGTCGCTACCGAGATGCTCAGCGATGACGACCTTGCCGGGCCACCCCTCGCCGCCGTCGTCGACGATCCCGATGTGCTCAGGCCGCACGCCGATCGTGGTGGCGTTGTGCTTGCCCGCTTCCGCGCCGGTGATGAGGTTCATCTTCGGCGAGCCGATGAAGCTGGCGACGAACAGGTTGGCGGGGCGCTGATACAGTTCGATCGGCGAGCCATACTGTTCGATGCGTCCGGCATTGAGCACCACGATCTTGTCGGCCATGGTCATGGCCTCGACCTGGTCATGCGTCACGTAAATCGCGGTGGTGCCGAGTTGCTTCTGCAGCCGCGTCACCTCGAGGCGCATCTGCACGCGCAGCGCCGCATCGAGATTGGACAAGGGCTCGTCGAACAGGAACGCCTTGGGCTCGCGCACGATGGCGCGGCCGATGGCGACGCGCTGGCGCTGGCCGCCGGACAGCTCGCGCGGCTTGCGGTCGAGATAGGGCGTGAGGTTCAGGGTCGCCGCGGCGGCCTCGACCTTCTGGTTGATCTCGGCCTTCGGCAGCCCGGCCATCTTCAAGCCGAAAGCGATGTTGCCGCGCACGCTCATATGCGGATACAGCGCATAGGACTGGAACACCATCGACAGGCCGCGCTTGGCCGGCGGCACGTCGACGACGTTCGCGCCGTCGATCAGGATGCGGCCGCCGGAGACGTCCTCGAGCCCCGCGATCAGCCGCAGCAGCGTGGTCTTGCCGCAGCCGGAGGGGCCGACGAACACCACGAACGCACCGTCGGGAATATCGAGATCGGCGCCCTTGATGATGTGGACCGGCCCGAACGATTTCTGGACACCTTCCAGCGTGATCCGTCCCATGTGATCCCAGCCCTTCCGTTACTTCACTGCGCCGAAGGTCAGCCCGCGCACGAGCTGTTTCTGGCTGAACCAGCCGATGATCAGGATCGGCGCGATCGCGAGCGTGGAGGCCGCCGAGAGTCGCGCCCAGAACAGGCCCTCGGGGCTCGAATAGGAGGCGATGAAGGTCGTCAGCGGCGCCGCCTCCAGGGTCGACAAGTTCAAGGTCCAGAACGCCTCGTTCCAGGCGAGGATCAGATTGAGCAGCAGGGTCGAGGCGAGCCCGGGGATCGCCATCGGCGTCAGCACATAGATCAGCTCGCGCCCGATCGTGGCGCCATCCATCCGCGCCGCTTCGAGGATGTCCTTCGGGATCTCCTTGAAGTAGGTGAACAGCATCCAGATCACGATCGGCAGATTGCCGAGGCAGAGAATGAAGACCAGCCCGGTGCGCGTGTCGAGCAGCCCCATGTTCTTGTAGATCAGGTAGATCGGCACGAGCACGCCGACCGGCGGCATCATCTTGGTCGAGAGCATCCAGAGCAGGATGTCCTTGGTGCGCTTGGTCGGCGAGAACGCCATCGACCACGCCGCGGGAATGGCGATCAGCATCGCGATCAAGGTCGAGCCGCCGGCGATGATCAGCGAGTTCAATGCGTGATGCAGATAGTCGCTGCGATCCTGCACGGTAGCGTAGTTCTCGGTCGTCCAGTGGAAGAAGAGGAATGAGGGCGGCGTCGCGAACGCCTCCAGTTCCGTCTTGAAGCTCGCCAGCACCATCCACAGGATCGGGAAGAAGATCACGAAGCCGGCGAACCAGGCGCCGACCGTTGAGATCACGACGTGACGTCCGGTGACCTTGCGCGCCATGGCTCATGCCTCCAGATTGCGGCCGACGACGCGGACCAGGAAGAAGGCGACGATGTTGGCGATGACCACCGCAACGAGGCCACCGGCCGAGGCGGTGCCGACATCGAACTGGATCAGCGCCTGCGAATAGACCAGGAAGGCGATGTTGGTGGTCTGCAGTCCCGGCCCGCCACCTGTCGTGACGAAGATCTCGGCGAACACGGTGAGCAGGAAGATGGTCTCGATCAGGATCACCACCGTGATCGGCCGCGCCAGATGCGGCACCGTCAGGTAGATGAAGCGCGACAGCGCGCTGGCCCCATCCATCTCGGCCGCCTCCTTCTGCTCCTCGTCGAGCGACTGCAGCGCCGTCAGCAGGATCAGCGTCGCAAACGGCAGCCATTGCCATGCGACGATGAAGATCACCGCGAGCAGCGGCGCATCGGTGAACCAGTCGATCGGGGTGAAGCCCAGCGAGGTCGCGATCCACGCGAACAGGCCAGACACCGGATGCATCAGCAGGTTCTTCCACACCAGCGCGCTCACCGTCGGCATCACGAAGAACGGCGCGATCACCATCAGGCGGATGAAGTTGCGGCCAATCACCGGCTGGTCGAGCAGAATGGCCAGGGGAATGCCGAGGCCGATGGTGAGCAGCAGCACCGAGCCGACCAGCACCAGCGTGTTCTGTAGCGAGGCGAGGAAGGCGGGATCGGTGAGGAAGTACTCGAAATTCTCCAGGCCGACGAAGCTCTCGGAGCCAGGATCGAGCAGGCTGTAGTGCAAAGTCGAGAAGTAGACCGTCAGCGCCAGCGGCACGATCATCCAGATGAACAACAGGATGACCGCCGGCGACATCAGCGCTCGGGCGAGCAGTTGAGTCTGTCTGGTGGCCATTGCCGAAGATCCTTGTTCACTCGACAGATATTGCCGCATTGCGAGCGAAGCGACTTGTCCGCTGTAGCGCAGCGCGACGCTCTAGGGACGGGCGCGATGCCCATGAATGCGCCCTCTCCCCTTGTGGGAGAGGGCATCACTGGCCCATCCGCGTATGCGGTCGGGTGAGGGGTATCTCTCCGCGAGCTCCACTTGTGGAGACATACCCCTCACCCGACCGAGTTCGTCGCGCTGTCCTACATGCCCTCTCCCACAAGGGGAGAGGGCGCAGTCATGCGCACCGTATTCATGCTCAACTGATCAATCCGTAGGGTGGGCAAAGGCGCGAAGCGCTGTGCCCACCATCTTCGATCTTGCCGTGGCGCGGTGGGCACGCTGCGCTTTGCCCACCCTACGGGTCGCGTCTGCCTCGTGAGAGAAAATGCGGCCATCCCTTGTGGGGAGGGATGGCCGCCAGTGATCAGCTCGGGAGGAGTTTGGTGTCGAGCTGATGACCTCGCGCGGCTATTTGATGTAGCCGGCGCGCTTCATCTCGCGTTCGGTGGAGGACTGCGCCGCAGCCAAGGCAGCATCGACCGTCATCGAGCCGGCGAGCGCCGCGGAGAACTGCTGACCGACGGCGGTGCCGATGCCCTGGAATTCCGGAATGGCGGCGTATTGCACGCCGACATAGGGAACGGGCTTGACCGTCGGATGGCTCGGGTCAGCCGCATCGATCGACGCCAGCGTCAGCTTCGCGAACGGCGCGACCTTCAGATACTCCTCGTTCTTGTACAGCGAGGTGCGCGTACCCGGCGGCACGTTGGCCCAGCCTTCCTTCGAGGCGACGAGCTTCAGATAGTCCTTGCTGGTGGCCCAGGCGATGAACTTCTCGGCCGCCTCGACCTTCTTGGAGCCGGCGGGCACCGCGAGGCTCCACGCCCACAGCCAGTTGGCGTTCTTGCCGAGGCCGGTGTTCGGCGCCAGCGCGAAACCGACCTTGTCGGCGACCTTCGATTCCTTCGGATTGGTCACAAACGAGGCCGCCACCGTGGCGTCGATCCACATCGCGCATTTGCCGGAGTTGAACAGCGCGAGGTTCTCGTTGAAGCCGTTGGAGCTGGCGCCGGGAGGGCCGGCCTCCTTCATCAGGTCAACATAGGTCGACAGCGTCTTCTTCCATTCCGGCGTGTTGAACTGCGGCTGCCATTTCTCGTCGAACCAGCGCGCGCCGAACGAGTTCGACATCGCGGTCAGGAACGCCATGTTCTCGCCCCAGCCGGCCTTGCCGCGCAGGCAGATGCCGAACGTGCCGGCCTGCTTGTCGGTGAGCTTCTTGGCCGCGTCGATGACGAAGTCCCAGGTCGGGCTTTCCGGCATCTTCAGCCCGGCCTTCTCGAACAGGTCGGTGCGGTACATCACCATCGAGCTCTCGCCGTAGAACGGCGCGGCGTAGAGCTTGCCGTCGACCGACACCGCGTCCTTGATCTTCGGCAGGATGTCACCAGCATCGTAGTCGGCGCCGAGCTTGTCGAGCGGCACCAGCCAGTCCTTCTTGGCCCAGATCGGCACCTCGTAGGTGCCGATAGTGAGAATGTCGAACTGACCGCCCTTGGTGGCGATGTCGGTGGTGACGCGCTGGCGCAGCACGTTCTCTTCCAAGGTCACCCATTTCACGGAGATGTCGGGATTGGCCTTGGTGAATTCGCTGGTGAGTCCCTGCATCCGGATCATGTCACCGTTGTTGACGGTGGCGATGGTCAGGCTGGTCTCGGCCATCACGGGCGCGTTGGTCAGCAGCGTGGCGCCGCCGACCAGGGCGGCAAGCATGCTCGTCCGAGTGAAGATGGTCTTCACGGTCTCCTCCCATTCCCGTGAATTTTGAACATATGCTCACGGGCTGAGCTGATGTTCACATCACCGGTCAGACTTTGTCAAGCATGCGCCGGCGCCCACAGGTTGTGCGCTGCGATAGGACATTGCCGTGAGGTTGAGGAGACTGCCGGAGATGATGCCTCTTTGCCCGCCCCCGTCGTTCCGGGGCGCGCGCAAGCGCGAGCCCGGAACCCATACCCACAGGGAGGAGTGCTAGGCACCCTTGTCGTGGGTATCTCGCCTCCCAACCTCAGCCTGGGGTTATGGATTCCGGGCTCATTCGCTGACGCGAATGCCCCGGAATGACGAGAGGAGAAAGGTGCGCGACCTTCACGCCAGGATGGCGCGAGCCGTGGCCTCGTCGGTGATCAGGCCGTTGATCAGCCGGCCGGCCAGCGCCGCACGGATCGCCGCGATCTTCGCCGGCCCGAGCGCCGCGGCGATGGTCATGGCGCGGGCCGGCACATCCGGCGGAATGCTGGTCAGCCGGCGGTTGGTGCCGCCGTCGATCAGCCGCCCCTTCGCGTCATACGCCCAGCCGGTGATCTCGCCGATGGCGCCCAACCGCATCATCTCGGTCAGTTCGTCGCGGGTGACGAAACCGTCGACATGCATCTGCGCCTTCTGGTCCATCTGGCCGATGCCGACCAGCTTGAGATCGGCCTTGTCGGCGACCGCCTTGACCTTGGCGATGGCATCGAGCGTCACCATGCGGTCGCGCTCGTCCTCGCTGCCCATCAGGAACGGCAGCGGCATCGGATAGTGCCGCGCGCCGGTGCGGTCGGCGAGCCGGCCGACCGTGTCGAAGAAGCTCGCGGAGCCGTCGGCAAGGATGTTTCCGACCAGCGAGACGATCTGGTGCTCGGGCCGGTCGACCGGCGTAACGCGCTCGACCGCGGCACGCACCGCGCGCCCGGTACCTAGCGCGATGATGACCGGTGTCTCGGTCCGCAGCGTGGTCTCGAGCAGGTTGGCGCAGCGCTCGGCGATCCCTGCCGCGCCGGCCGGCGCAGCCGGATCGGTCGGCACCACCTCGCAATGCACCAGCGCGAAGCGCTCCTTGAGCTGGGCGGCGAGCGCCATGCAGGAGGCGATCGGGTGCTCGAGCCGGAAGGTGATCAGTCGCTCGGCGAGACACAGCGACACCAGCCGCTGCGCCGAGGCCCGCGACACCTGCAGCATCCGGGCGATCTCGTCCTGGGTGTGACCGGCGATGAAATACAGCCAGCCGGCGCGGGCGGCGTCGTCGAGCCGTGATTTGTCGCTGTCGCTGGCCGCCATGACGCCGGATCGATCTCCTTCCAGACTTCCGGCCGCACTATGCCATGACCGTCACAGCATCGGGAACCGGACCTCGCCCCCGTCCCCAAGGGAAACCGGGCAAGCCTCCGGAAGCAGATCATATGCTCCAATCATGGGCAATAGCTCGAGTCATTAGGTGCATCGCAACGAGGGGCCGGAACCTCGCCTGCCGCACGTCGGCTATCTTCTCAAGGGGGATGCGCCGCATCGGGCGGCGTCTTAGCTCACGGCGATGCCCCTGCCCCGCATTGCTCAATCCCGCCGCGCCGCCCCCGTGCTGATCTGCCGCAAATGCCTCAAGCGCAGCGATGACGCCAAAGCCATCAAGAAGGCCATCAAGCGCACGCTGAAATCGGAGGGTGAACACGGCACCGGGACGGCCGACAAGCCCGCGCGCGTGGTCATGACGAGCTGCTTCGGCCTTTGCCCGAAGCGGGCGGTCGTCATCACCGGCCGCGACCGCGCGGCGCGGGGCGAGTATGTGCTGCTGTCCTCGCCGGCGGACGTGGCAGGCGCATTGCAATTATTGACCGACGCTCAGGAGCCATCCTCCTGAGCGGCGTAGATGTTAATGAAACCTTGCTTCGAACGGTCAATTCTCGCCGCGGATCTTGACGCTTGCTTGGCACAAGCCGGGCTTAGCTGACGCGTCAACCTTGTCGGCAGGCATCATGAGCCCCATCGCCACCATCGCAGTTTCCGGCATGAAGGCGGCCTCGCAGCGGCTTGAGGTGTCCGCCTCTAACGTCGCCAATGCGATGAGCACCGGCGCATTGCCGAATGCCGACGGCACGCTGCCGGCCGGCGCGCCCAAGGCCTATGATCCGCTGACGCTGGTGCAGAGCGACGTCGCCGGCGGCGGCACGCAGGCGACGATCACCAAGGCGAGCCAGGGGACGTCGGCGAGCTACCAGCCGTCAGCGCCGTTCGCCAACAAGGACGGACTCGTGGCTGCGCCCAATGTCGACCTCGCCGAGGAGATGATCAGCCAGCTCGTCGCCAAATACAGCTTCGCCGCCAACGCCAAGGTGCTGAAGGCGAGTGACGAGATGAGCCGGATCGTCATCGACATGAAGGTGTGACCGGCGTCGCACGCTCGCTCGCCGCTTCACGCATCCGTGAATTCGGGTTGAAATCCGCGTCACTGCGAGCGGCGTAGCCGCAATGTGACCCGCTCGCCCGACATCTCTCCCGCCTTTCGGCGCTGCTGCGCGCGGCCCTCGCCGCGCCCGCGGGCGCGGGCCGGATTGCGACCGCTGTCGTTACCGGCCTCGTCTGCCACACGCTGTTTGCCGCGGCCGTGCTGGCGATGATCGGTGCGATGTTCTTCGGCATGAGCGAGAGCTTTGGCCGCGTGCCCTGGCCGTGGTCCCTCGCCGCCAACGCCGCGCTGCTGCTGCAGTTTCCGCTGGTTCATTCGCTGTTGCTCGGACCCGGCCGCCGCTGGCTGGCGCGCATGGGACGGCATGGTTCGACACTCGCCACCACGCATTACGCCATCATCGCCGCAACACAGCTGCTGTGCCTGTTCGCGCTGTGGACGCCGAGCGGCATCATCTGGTGGCGGGCAGAAGGCGAAGCCTTCGTCGTGCTCTGCCTCGCCTATGCCGCGAGCTTTCTGCTGCTGATCAAGGCGAGCTGGGATGCCGGCGTCGAGGTGCAGTCCGGCGCGCTCGGCTGGCTGTCGCTGGCGGCCGACCAGCCGCCGCGCTTTCCCGGCATGCCCGTCACGGGCCTGTTCGCGCTGATCCGCCAGCCGATCTATCTGTCGTTTGCGTTGTCGCTGTGGACGGTGCCGGTGTGGACGCCCGACCAGCTCGCGGTCGCGCTGGTGCTGACGGCCTATTGCCTGCTCGCACCGCACTTGAAGGAACGCCGCTTCGCGCAGATCTACGGCGCCCGTTTTGCAACCTATCGCGCCCGCGTGCCTTACATCCTGCCGCGCTGGCCCGCGCGCGGAGGCCCCACGCCATGATCAACGCTGCCGCCCTCCTCATCACCGCGCTGCTGTTCGGCGGCATGACGCTGTTCTCGTTCGGCTTCGCGCCGTTCCTGTTCAGCGCGCTGCCCAGCGACACCACGCGAACGCTGATCCGTCGCGCCTTCCCGCACTTTTATCTGTTCGTCATCGCGACCGCGGCCGCCGCCGGCCTGCTGGCGCTATCCGGAGATGAGCTCTCAGGCGGAGCGCTGGTCGCGATCGCACTGACCGCGGTGCTGGCACGGCAGGTGCTGATGCCCGCGATCAACCGCGCCACCGATGCCGGCGAGAAGCGCCACTTCGCCCGCCTTCATGGTGCCTCGGTCATGCTCACCTTGATCCATATCGTGCTGAGTGGCGGCGTGCTGCTGCGTCTCGCGCAGTGAGGACGCCCGCGGAGAAAGGACAGCGATGCTCTACAAGGATGCCGTGAAGCCAGCCTTCGCCGCGACCGCCGAGGGACCCTCGACCGTCGACCCCGCCGAGATCGCGCGATTCTCGCGGCTCGCCGAGGAATGGTGGAAGCCGGACGGCGCCTTCAAGCTGGTGCACGCCTTCAACGCTGCGCGCGTGACCTATCTCTGCGACCGCCTGCCCGCGCTGGTCGGCCGCGACGCCGGAGCGAACCTGCCGCTGGCGGGCCTCGACATTATTGACGTCGGCTGCGGCGCCGGCATCGTCACCGAGCCGTTGTCGCGGCTCGGCGCCGAAACGCTCGGCATCGATGCTGCCGAACGCAATGTGCTCGTCGCTGCCGATCATGCGCGCAAGCAGGGCGCGCTCGTCGCCTATCGCCACGCGCTGCCGGAAGACCTCGCCGCGGAAGGCGAGCAGGCCGACATCGTGCTGACACTGGAAGTGGTCGAGCACGTCGCCGATCTCGGCCGCTTCATAGGCCATGTCGCCGCGCTCGTGCGCCCCGGCGGCATCCTTGTGGTCGGCACCTTGAACCGCACGCCGATCTCGTTCGTGAAGGCGATCATCGGCGCCGAATACATCCTCGGCTGGCTGCCGCGCGGCACCCATGACTGGCGCCGCTTCGTGAAGCCCGCCGAGCTGGAGACCTTGCTGGCGTCGCGCTTCACGCCGGTCGAGACGGTCGCCGTCGAGCTCAACCCGCTGACGATGCGCTGGCGCATTGGCGGCCGCCCTTCGACCAACTATCTGCAGATCTATCGCCGAATGCCCTGAGCTTGGCTGCAAGACGGCTGGCGCTGCGATCAGCGCGCCAGCACGGCGACAAGCCAGTCGATCAGCGTGGCCCCGCCGATCGGCGCGATCAGCAGCAGCACCATGTTGAAGCCGAGCAGCGCGAGCAGCACCCGCTCGCCCCGCGGCGACAGCCGCCGCTTCGGCGGCTCGGGCTTGGGATCATCGGGCCAATAGGCGGGGTGATCGACGAACATGGCGACGCTCCAAGGCGCGGCGGGTGCGCGATCATCTATACCACGGCGCGCAAGCTCCTGCGGCAACGCCATCGGACCCGGGACAGATCATGGTTCCGCGATTTGCAGCAGGGCTTCCCTGAACCGAAATAATCGATTGCTCACCGGCCGTCAGTTCCGGTCTGTCGGTCGCCGCGACACTTTGGCGAGAGCGCCGGAACATTCGCCCATGGCCAATTGTGCCATCGGCCATCCTTGTCGACGCAAGCGGACGATTTTGGCGACGGGCTCGTCGTCTCGAGCGCGGCGGCATCGCGCGCGGCAAAGCGGTGGTCGACATAGGTCGTGGACAGATATCCGGCGACGGTCACCGCCAGGACGACCGCAAATCCCTTGGCTGAGTCACTTCCGCGCATGTCAGTCCATCCCTTGTTCGGCGCGCCAGGAACATATGGGAGCATCTTGCCGCGCAGCCGCGCGGCGGGCTGTGAGAGAGGTCACAGCGACATCAACCGGCTCGCAATGCCGGCGCGAGAGGCCTTGCTGAGGATGCAGCGCTCCTGCACGGCCGCCTGTCCTCGCTAGATGTCGTATCCGAGCCGCAGAATCGCGGGCTCCAGGATCGGGATCACCGGCGCGAGGTGCTTCAGATACGGACGATAGCGGAAACGCGAGCGGTCGTAGAGGCGCTCGGTCACCTGCGCGTAGCTGGCGGTGCGGGCATAGCGGCGGTTCTCGTGGAACGACAGGCAGCGGCGGTCGAACGGCAGGCCGATGAAGGCAAACATCCGCCTCACCTCGGTCTCCTGATCGGCGATGATGTCCTCGTAGCGCACCGCGTGATAGCGCAGCTGCATCTGTGACAGATAATGCTGCACGAGATCCGTGATCAGCAGGTAGTGCCGGGCGATGCTCTCGAGGTCATAGGCGCAGTAGTAGCCGTGGGTGAGGTGGTTGGAATAGACCGAGAGCACGACGTCGAGCGGATGGCGCTGCAGATGGATGATCGGCGCCTTCGGGAAGATCAGCCCGATCAGGCCGAGATGGGTCTCGTTCAGCGGCATCTTGTCGGTGAACCATTGCGCGCCCTTGCGGATCACGCCAAGCTGGCGCGCGCGCTGCAGGTAGTAGTCGCGCAGATTGTCGAGCCCTTCGACCTGGTCGCCGAGCCAGAGATCGGCGAGCGCCTCGGGATAAGCGAGCGGGCTGCCGAGCATGCGCGGCATCAGCGCGGTGATTTCGTTGATGATCGGCAACTCGTCGCCGGCGGTGATCTTGGGATGCGCGCTCAGGGTCTGCTCGACCATGGTGGTGCCGGAGCGCGGAAAGCCGACGATGAAGATCGGCTGCGCCACGTCGGTTCGCGTCGCCGCACGCGGCAGGATCTGCAGCCGTCCTCCAATGAAGAAGCCACGCAGCCGAGCGGCGAGCGAGCCCGCCTCGTCGGCGAGATAGGACAGGCCGGTCAGCTCGCGCAGCGTGCGCTTGCCCTCGCGGAAGGCCGCAAAGGCGTCGTCGAAACGCCCCATCTTGTCGAGCAGCAGGCCCTTCTCGGTCCATTCGGCCGGACCCAGCCCGCCGCCGTCGCGGCGCTGCTCGATGTCGTCGAGGATCGCGATCGCCTTGTCGTAGTCCCTGGTGCGGCCATGCAGGATGGCGCGCGCGAGGCGCGTGTTGGAATTATCTGGCGCGACGCGTTCGGCAGCATCGAGCAGTTCGCCGGCGCGCGCGAAATTGCGGTCGGTCTCCTCCATCCGCGCCCAGCCATACAGCGTCTGGTAGATGTCGGGCGCGAGCATCACCGACTCCTCGTAGAGCCGGCGCGCCTCCTCGATGCGGCCCTGGTTCTTCAGGTTCCAGGCGAGGTTGGCGAGCACGATCGCATCGCGGCGGCCTGATAGTTCCAGCACGCGGCGGTAATGATACTCGCCGATCTGCGGCCGGTTGGCCTCGGTCATGATCATGCCCATCAGATTGTGCGAGCGCGGATCGGTCGGCGCCAGCCGCACCGCGTTGCGGGCATGATGCTCGGCTTCGGCCAGCGCGCCCCGCTCGAACATGAGCTGCGCCAGCGCCTGAGTGGCGAGCAGATTGTTGGGATCGAGCCGCACGATGCGGGCGAGCAGCGCTTCGGCGGCGGGCAGCTTTTGCTGAGCGAAGCGGATCTGATAGAGCAGATCAAGCGCACCGAGATGGCGCGGCAGCCGCATCAAAACCGAGAGCGCGATGCGCTCGGCGACCGCGATGTCGCCGGCCCTCGCCGCCAGTTGCGCCGCATCGAATTCCGGCACCGGCTGCGGGACCGCCGGTGCGGCGCTCCAGTCCAGCGCGCAGCAGCGGTCGTCCGGCAGGCCGCTGCCACAGGCGCAAGCAGATGCGGCCAGTTGCGCCGCGCCCGAGGTGTCGGACATCCCGTTCATCCCTGCTGTCTCGGTCGGCCGGGCGGCATTGTCAATCGCACGCGGCCGCAGCGACGTCAGCGCGGCTGCGCGCGGCGGCAGCGATCGCGCCAGCCCTTCCGAAGCAGAACTCTAGAACGCGACCCGCAATCCGCCGCGGCCGGAGACGACGTGGCTGCCGTCGGACAGCGCCAGATATTCGCCGGCGGCATAGACGCCGACAGTACCGATGCGCCATTCCAGGCCGCTGCCACCATAGCCGCCCCACAGATTGGTCTTGCCGGGGGTGGCGAACGGGATCGCCTGGCCGAGCAACGTGGCCGGCACCGTGCCGCCGCCCATCAGTTGGCTGCCCTGCAGGCCGGCGAAGGCCGACAGCGCCAGCGCCGTCTGCGCGGAGAAGCTCACGGTCCGCGTCAGCTTCAGTTCGCCACGCTCGTCGAGCACGTTGACGCTGCGCGCGCCGACCGTCAGCGGCGCGGTGGTTCCGGTTTCGGTGTAGCCGCCGAACGCGCCGTAGAGATAGCGCAGCTTCAGGCTCGGCGTCAGCATGTACACGGCATCCGCCATCCGGCCGAGCCCGATATGAGTGCCGATCTGCGCCTCGGGGCTGACATACCAGCCATTGTAGTTGGCGGCCGCGCGCTCCAGCCCGTTCGCGACCAGATTGTTGTTGACGATGCGGCTGGTGCTGGCCTGCATGGCGCCGCCCTGCAGCGTGGCATTGAGGAAGGCGGAGCCCATCGCAAAGCGCGCGGCGAGACCGGCAAAGCCAAGATCGCTGGCGCCCGACGCGCCATTGGCGATGCCGGTCGTGGTATGGCCCGCGCCGGCGAAGGCACCGAGCCGCAGGTCGGGCCTGACCTGCCGGTCGAAGCCGACCATGCCGCCATAGAACTCGTTGCGGGCCGACACCAGCGCGCCGTCGCCGGGCTGGCTGCGTACGCCGGCAAAGCCGCGCGACCACACCGTCCAGCCGTCGGCATAGGCGACGGTCGGCGCCTTGAAGGCGATGCCGTCGCCGGCATAGGCGGACAGCCCCGGCAATGCCGCGAACGCCTGCTCGATCCGCGATGGCGCGTCCGGAGCTGCGAAGCCGAGCGGCGTGCTGCTGCCACCAGGGCTACCACCGACCTGCGGCAGCGCGCCCGACACCGCGCCGGTGACATCGCCGAGCGTGCGCCAGCCAAGCGCAAACGGGGTCGGATCGATGGTGACGACGCGATTGCCGCTGACCACATAGGGCACGTTGGAGGTCACCGTGACGCCCGCCAGCGTGTTGAAGGTCAGGTTCTGGTTGCCGGTGCGGACGTTCACGGTGTCACCGGCACCGTTGAGATCAATCGCGCCGATGATAGTCGAGCCCGGCAGCAGGTTGAGCGTGTTGTCGACGCCGTTGAATGCGATGGCCGTCGTGGGACCGGCGATGAGGCCTGAGTTGCTGATCGTGCCGGTGCCGAGGATCCGAATGCCGACGCCGGTCGGTCCGTTCGCGATGATGCTGCCGCTATTGATCACATTGCCGTCGCCGCCGACAAAGATGCCGTGAGCGCCGCAGCCACAACCGGCAGTGGCTTCGATGCGGCCGGAATTGATGACCGTGCCGTTGCCGGCGATGCTGACGCCGTAGCCGACGCCGGAGCTCATCGCGGAAATCGTGCCGGTGTTGGTGACACGACCGTCGCCTGCGATCTGAATTCCGTAGGCCGTCCCTGCGCCATTGGCGACGATGCTGCCTGTATTCGTCACCGCACCAGAGCCGAGAAGGACTCCGGCAGCATTGTAGAGGCTTGTACCGACGATCTGGCCGGTGTTCGTCACGGTGCCGTTGCCGGGGAGAAGAATGCCGGCCGCGCGGTAGATGCCGCTCGCCTCGATCGTTCCCGCATTGGTCACGCCGCTGCCGCCCCGGACGCCGTAGGCGTAATAGCCCGTGGCCCGGATCGTATTGGAATTCGTGACGGCACCGGTGCCGCCGATCTGGACGCCCACGCCGCGCGTATTGGACGCAAACCCGCCAAGTGCGGCGATGCTGCCGGTGTTGGTGACTGTCCCGTTGCCAAGGATGAAGACGCCATAGACCGCGCGGCCCTGGCCGGTGATGGTGCCGGAGTTGGTCACACTGCCGTCACCGGTGATAAACGTCCCGACGCTGACCTGCGATCCGTAGCCGCCCACGCTGCCGGCGTTGGTCACGACGGAGCCATTGCCCAGCGCCACACCGAAGCTGTTGACTCCCGCGCTGCCAGTGACCGACGCGCCCGACAGCACCAGCACGCTGGCGCCGGTCTCGGTGCCGGTCCCGAACCCGTTGGTGCCGTCCTGATTGGTCGTGGAGCCCGTGCAGGTCGCGATAACGCCGTTGCCGGCCGCAGGGCTGCAGGCGGCCCAGGCCGCATCGAACGGCGAAAGGACCAGCGGGAAAAGCGGCAAAGCTAGAAGCGGAACTCGCTGCATCACACGCCTCGGACCGGTTCCTCGCGCGGGAACATCGATCGTGCGTAGTTCATTCAGCGATAACTTCCCATACCGAGTTGACAATCGCCCGCAATTTCACGGGCCGCCTGTGGCGCGGCTGCCACTTCCGGGCGAGCGGGAATCGGTCGCCCTATTCAATCGCGCGCAAAACTAGATCTCGCAACCGCCACGTGGAGTCCTGCAGACCGCACTTGAACTGGAGCCGCCTGCTTGGCAGTCGCCCGGCACTTCGCCGTCAACCTTGTCCGAGCCCTCCACGACAGACGAAGCATCAAGCTCAGCCGGCATTGGGCGGCCGGCGCGCCGGAGGCGGGTGCCTGCCGTCGCGCCCCGGCTCGTTCATTTCAAAGCATGTCTATCGATGCGCCGATGACAATCAGAAATGCAGCGTAACGGTATCTCGGCAATTCAATCAATTTCGGAGCAATCGTTGATCCGCAATATCGCGCCAACATCCCTCACCCGTTGGAGCGTGGCGTGCTGGCCGGATACCCCTACCTCGGACTCCTGTCACGTTTCGGCCGTGACCGGAACGGCAACATCGCGATCATCTTCGCACTGGCGCTGCTGCCGATCGTCGCCTTCGTCGGCGCGGCCACCGACTATTCGTTGGCCGTGCGCGCCAGGGCGCAACTGTCGGCCTCGATCGACGCCGCGATGCTCGCGGCGACCAGCTATGCCGCCATGCGCGACACCGCGTCGGCTGCCAAGACATCGGCGACCAGCATGTTCAATGGTCAGATGGCGGCGCACAACCTCAGTGCAAGTTCGTTCAGTGTCACCGTGACCGACGGCGTCAACGCCCGAACCGTGACCGGCACCGCAAGCGTCGCGGTGAAAACGACCTTCATGTCCATGTTCGGGTTTCCGACCATGACGGTCTCGGCCTCGTCGTCGGCGTCCGCCTCGTTCCCGACCTATATGGACTTCTACGTGCTGCTCGACAATTCACCGTCGCAGGGCCTAGGCGCAACCACCGCCGACATGACGACGCTGCAGGGCCTGACATCGGACACATGCGCCTTCGCCTGCCACGACACCTACACGTCGAGCTCGAAGAAGAAGCTGCAGACGAACAGCTATTATACGATCGCCAAGAATGCGGGCGTCACGATGCGTATCGACGTGGTGCGCAGCGCGACGCAGTCGCTCACGGACACGGCGACCTCGAGCCAGGTCGTCAGCAGCCAGTACCGCATGGCGGTCTACAGCCTGGGCAGCGACTGCGGCGCGCTGGGCCTCACGACCATCGCAAGCCTGTCCTCGAGCCTGTCCTCGGTGAAGTCGTCGGTCGGCACGCTCGATCTGATGACCATCCCCTATAGCGGGTACAACAACGACATGTGCAGTGATTTCGACGGCGCCCTGTCCTCCATGAACGGAGTGATCCCGACGCAGGGCGACGGCACCTCGACCAACCCGCAAAAATGGCTGTTCTTCATCTCCGACGGCGTCGCCGACTATTACTATCCGAGCACCTGCAGCAAGACGACGGTCTCCGGCGGTCGCTGCCAGGAGCCGCTGAACACCGAGACCTGCACGACGCTGAAGGCGCGCGGCATCAAGATTGCGGTGCTCTATACCACCTACCTGGCGATCACCAACAACGCCTGGTACACGACTTACATCGCGCCGTGGCGCGACGACATCGGCACCGTCATGAAGTCCTGCGCCAGTTCCGGCTACTACTACGAGGTCGATTCCAGCGGCAGCATCAGCGCCGCGCTGACCGCCCTGTTCCAGCAGGCGATCGCCTCGGCCCATCTGACGAAGTAGCGAGCCGCCCCCCATCATCCGCATCCTGGCACGACGGAATCATGGCCTCATCGGATCGCGAGAGGAGATTCCCCTAGACGCGTTTCGGGATCGCGGTCTGCCCGGTCACCTCGCCCGCTGGCTCCGGGGTCAGCCAGCGATAGATGAATCCGCCGGCCGCGCCGCCGAGCAGCGGCGCCACCCAGAACAGCCAGAGCTGCGCCAGCGCCCAGCCGCCGGCGAACAGCGCCGGTCCAGTGCTGCGCGCCGGGTTCACGGAAGTGTTGGTGACGGGAATGCTGATGAGATGAATCAGCGTCAGCGCAAGCCCGATCGCCAGCGGCGCAAAACCCACCGGCGCCTTGCCATGCGTCGCGCCCATGATGACGAACAGGAACATCATCGTCAGCACGAATTCGCTGAGCAGGCACGCCCCGAGCCCATACTTGCCGGGCGAATGCTCCGCATAGCCATTGGCGGCAAAGCCACCGGCCAAGCTGAAGTCCGGCGCCCCGCTCGCGATCGCATACAACACGGCCGCACCAACGATGGCGCCAATCACCTGCGCAATGATGTAGGGCACGATCAAGCTGGTCGGAAACCGGCCGCCGCATGCCAGTCCCACGGTGACAGCCGGATTGAGATGACAGCCCGAGATGTGTCCGATTGCGTAGGCCATGGTCACCACGCTGAGCCCGAACGCCAGCGCCACGCCGAGCAGACCGATCCCGACATCAGGCACCCCGGCCGCGATCACCGCACTGCCGCAACCGCCAAAGGTGAGCCAGAAGGTGCCGATCGCCTCCGCCACGAGCTTGTTGTTGTTGCCGTTCATCATCGCCTCCCTGGGTGCGTGTGATTGGCCGGAGCCCTGCGTCTCCCGTCAACGGAGAAGATGATCACTTCGGCAACCTGGAGTCAAAGCCGGATTCGGGGTCGAGCGTGGGTTGCCGATGTGGAAGATGACCCTGGCTTCAGCCGCGTTGCTAACTGCGCTCGTCCAGCCTCCCATCCCGCAACCCGCCGCCGACCACCAGGCCCATCATCCGGATCAGAAGGAGGCCCCTGCCGCCGGATCCGGCACGGCAGACTAGGAGGCCCATCCATTGACTCATATAGGGTACCCCCCTATCTTATATCGATGGCGCACACGATCAAGAACAAGTCGAAGCTCCTGGGCCGTGTCAGGCGGATCAAGGGCCAGTTGGAAGCTGTCGAGCGCGCGCTGGAAGCGGAGCTTGGCTGCACCGACGTGCTGATGCTCGTCGCCTCCGTCCGCGGTGCCGTCACCGGCCTGACCACGGAATTGCTCGAAGATCACATCCGGCACCACGTCGTCGATCCCGCTTCCGAAAAGGATCCGGACAAGGCGAGGGGCGCTGCGGATCTGATCGATATCGTCCGCACTTACTTGAAGTGAACGACATGACCGACCTGGCTTCGCTGCTCCAACAGAGCAGTTCACACGCGTGGCTCTTCATCCCGAGCGCGATCCTGCTCGGCGCGCTTCATGGGCTCGAGCCCGGTCACTCCAAGACGATGATGGCTGCTTTCATCGTGGCGATCCGAGGGACGGTCGTCCAGGCCGTGCTGCTTGGTCTGTCTGCCACGATCTCGCACACCGCCGTGGTCTGGGCCGTAGCGCTACTCGGCCTCTATTTCGGTCACGACCTTTCCGGCCAACGCAGCGAGGCTTACCTGCAATTGGTGTCCGCGGTGATCATTCTCGGCGTGGCCGCCTGGATGGTGTGGCGCACGTGGCGCGATCCGACCACGGAGCACGAGCAACATCATCACGACGGGCCGCAGACCGTTACGCTCGCAGGCCGCACGCTCATTCTAGAGGTCTTCGAGGACGGGGTTCCGCCACGCTGGCGACTTCGCTGCGAAGACGCAAGCCGGCTTGATGCCCGCGATGTCGTGATCACGACCATTCGCCCGGACGGCTCTGAGCAGACCTTTGCGTTCGCTGACCATGGCGAATACCTCGAGAGCATCGAAGACATTCCGGAGCCGCACGCCTTCAAGGCACGCGTGGAGCTGGCTGGCGATACGGCCGAAGTGTTGTTCGAGGAGCACGATCACCATCACCTCGATCTCGGCGACGAAGACGACGCGCATGCGCGGGCCCATGCGGCCGACATCCGCAAACGCTTCGCGGGACGCACCGTGACCACGCCTCAGATCATCCTGTTTGGATTGACCGGAGGTCTGATACCCTGTCCGGCAGCCATCACCGTGCTGCTGCTTTGCATTCAATTGAAGCAAATCAGCCTCGGCTTTGTGCTCGTGCTGTGCTTCGGCATCGGTCTCGCGATCACGATGGTCTCCGCCGGCGTCGCCGCGGCCCTTAGTCTCCGCCACATCGAGCGCAATTGGGGCGGCTTCAGCCGATTGGCGCACCGTGCTCCTTACGTGTCCGCGGCCCTGATCGTCCTCGTTGGCCTCTACACCGGTTGGTCAGGGTGGCACGAATTGATGATCTGACCAGCGCGCGCACCTGTCAGTCGGGCGGCAGCGGGTTGACTTGGTAGACCATTCCGCTGCCTCCCATTCGCTTTCGTCAGCTTCGGTTTTGCGCGCTCTGGCTCAGCTCTTCGTGCTGGCGGTCTTGTCGAGCGCAGCACGTAGCCCTTCAGCGAGATTCACCGCGTCGTTGTTCGCCCAGAAATGCATGAAGAACAGTCCCGGCTGCTCGTCGAGCATGTGGCTGTGCAGCGCGGTCAACTCGATGCCGTGCGTCCGCAGCGCCATGATGACCGGGTTGACCTCATCCGCGGTCAGGACGAAATCGCCGGTGATCGCAGCCTTGCCGTCTCCGGTCGGCTGAAAGTTGATGCCGATGGCGACACCCATCGGCCCGGCGGGTGTCAACGGCATGCCCTCCTCCGTGATCGGGTCGCGCCGCTTGACGTTGAACTGATAGACACCACCGTTGGCGTGGCCCTTCACGCCGATGATCTGGTCGAGCTTCGCGGTATCGAGATCGATCGCGGCGGGTGGGCCCGCCGGCGCGGCAGCAGTCAGCGGCGTCTTGCTCTCAGCCAACGCGTCGTGGATGGCCGAAGCGAGCTTGACGGGATCGCCATGGCCGGCCACGTGCATGTAGAACGTCGCCGGGCTCGCGCGCAGCAGATGGTTGCGTACCGCCGTGATCTCCAATCCGCTCGCAATCATCTTCGCCATCACGGGATTGATCTCGGATTCCAGCAGCACGAGGTCGCCCATCACCATTGTTGCGCCATGGGCGGGCTTGAATGCGACCCAGCCTCCCAATGCCAGCGCCGGCTTGATCGCGACGCCGTCCAACGTCACCGAGAGATCGCTGCGGGGAAAGCCGTAACGCCGGACGTCATCCGAGACAGCGGGCTTGCGGCCCAGTGTCTCGTCCACCTTCTGCCATTCGGCATCCTGAGCGTAGGCCGGCGGCAATGGCGCAAATCGGAACGACAGCAGGATGCCGAGGCCAATCAGGAACAAGATAGTCTTCTTCATGGTGCTACTCCTCACGCTCAATCGCGCTCTTTGATCTGGCCGTTGCTGTCGAGGACGAGCGTCACCGGCTTGCCGTCCTTCATGGCTTTGGCGACGATGCCTTCGGCCGTCGACGTGACGTCTTTCACCTGCGAGTAAGCTTGTCTTGCGCTCGGCGGCACGCGGCACCAGGCGCTGTTGCCGATCATACGGGACGCCCTGAGAAGCGGCTTCATGCCGATCATGAACAGCATGGCGGCGATCGGCGTTGTCTCCCTCCCGGGAATGATGACCGGCCAGATCCTCGCAGGCGTCGAGCCGGCCGACGCGGTCAAATACCAACTGCTGATCATGTTCCTGATCGCTGGCGGGACCGGGTTGGGAACGCTGGCGGCGGTATTAGGCGGCGCTCATTTGCTGACCGATCATCGACACCGGCTGCGCCTCGATCGCCTTTCGACCGGAATGTAGGGGACCCAGGCCCGGGGTACACGGGCGCGCCGATCGACGGAGATCACGTAAGATTGTCGTGATCGTCGCTTATAGATTGCTTTAGGCACAGCTATTCGCCTTTCGTGAACCCGCAGGTTGGCGGAACATTCCGCACTGAGACCGGTTCGCTCAAGTTCCCATGCTGCTCTTAACCTTCAAGGCGCTTGCTCCAGAGGTCCGCTGATGTCATCGCTCGATCCCGTCAAAAGTGCTCATGACGGCCGCCAGCGACGGTTGCTGATCGTGCTGGCTTTGGGATTTATTGCCTTTGGCGCCGCAGCGGCTGCCCTCTACTACATCTTGCAGCCCGAGACCCTGCGGATCGCCGTTGGACCGGCCGGAAGCGACGACCATCGGGTGGTCCAAGCCATGGCCGACGCTTTCGGCGAGGAAAGCAGGACGGTGAGGCTCTCCCCGATCACGACCGGGGGAGCTGCTGAATCTCTCGCCCTGCTGGCGACCGAAAAGACCGACCTGGCAGTCGGCCGCGGTGACCTCAACATGCCGCCTGATGCCCAGACGTTGGCCGTCTTACGGAAGAACTACGTCGTCCTGTGGTCTACGTCGGGTCGAGGCCGCAGCGATCCAAAGCGGAGGGCCAATGGCAATATCAAGGAGATCGCCCAGCTAGCGGGTCACAAGGTCGGCATTATCGGAAAAACCGGAGCAAACCTCGCAGTCCTCCAGACCATTCTGGAGGGCTCTGGCGTGCAGCCTGACAAGGTGGCCACGGCCCAATTCGGGACCGATGAGATCGAAAAGCTTGCGCGAGACCCCACCCTCGATGCGTATCTCGCGGTCGGTCCGCTCGACAGCAAAATCACCGCGGATGCGATCAATGAGACCTCCCGAGAGCGCGGAGCTCCCACGTTTCTCCCGATCGAGGCATCCGAGGCTATCGCTCTGAAACATCCCCGCTACGAGGCCGAGGAGATTCCGGCGAGCGTCTTCAATGCGAGACCGGCCTGGCCGGAGGACAAGATCGACACGATCAGCGTCAACCATCTGATCCTGGCAAGAAAGGAACTCTCCGAGGCCAAGGCCGCCGCCTTCTACCGGCAGCTCTTTGCGGTCCGCGACACGATCACGCAAGGCATCGCCGGCGCTTCGCACGTCACGAAACCGGATACAGAGAAGGAGACGGATCCTTCCGTGCATCGGGGCGCCGCGGCGGTGATCAACGGCACGGAGCGAACCTTTCTGGACAAGTACAGCGACTACTTCTGGTTTGCCTTGCTTGCGCTATCCGGAATCGGTTCGGCCGCCGCCTGGCTGCGCCGCTATCTGAACCGGGACGAACTCAACGACGGCGACAGCTGCCGCAGCCGCGTTCTTGCGGCGATGTCGGAAGTTCGCAATGCTGAGTCCGAACAGGATCTCTTGAAATGGCAACGGGAAGTCGACGCGATCATAGGCGAAGCCCTCAAGGGCTATGACGATGGAGTCGTCGAGCCAGAGGACTTGGCCGCCTTCGGTCTCGTCGCTGAACTGTTCAATCATGCCGTTGCCGAACGGCGAACGACGCTGCAAAGCGGTCCCATCGATCAACCACGGACGACGAGTCCAACCCTCGCTTCGCTACGATAGGGCGCGTTCGTGGCCGGATCCCGGACTCCGCCTGGAGCAGGCTCCAGGCGTAAGCCGCTCGTTGAAATTACGGTGCACGTTTCTGCTCGCAGCATCTCGAGCCCCGCATACCCCATCTCTGCACAAAATTCGATCGGCTCACTCCCGCTGGTTCGCCACGGGCCACGGCTTCGGATCCTCCCTCGGCGGCGGGCGATGGAGTGCGACCTCCCAGGGCTCGAATGGCGGCACCACCTGGAATCCGCGATCACAATAGGCCCGGATGTATTGGGCGGCGCGATGCTCCGCATATTTCGCGTTGACGGGCGTCCCCTCCGGATCGAACTCGATAACATTTGCAAAGATCGCAAACGCCTGCTCCATCAGGCTCGGCTCCGCCAACATGGTCTCGCGATATTCGATCCCGTCGAGCAGCGGAAGCCCGACGGAGCCGCCCGCGATCCAGTAGCTGAAGGTCCGCAACGCGCCCGAGAAGGCAGCGCTCAGTCTTGTGGGATGATTCATGTCCGCCCCCATGGCATGCGGCCCGTGACCCTGCGTGATGGTGTACCGCGACGGTGCAACTAAATATAGAGCGTACAGTGACCGTAATACTGCCTGAGCTCTCGCTCGCAGTTGCCGCCATGCGCACTCGTGGCGGGAAGCCGGCGTCACTATCTCGCCGTTTCAGAACGCCGGCACTCGTTCGCGTCGGCTCAATTCCTGCGGCGCGCCCCGGGGCTCATGGAACAGGGGACCGACAGGAATTTCGGAGAACGTCTCGCCTTGCCGCTGGATAAGCAGCGCATCCAGGCCTTGCTTCTGCGCCAGGGCCTTGCCTTGCTCTGGACCGAGAACCATGAGCGCAGTGGCCCAAGCATCGGCATCCATGCAGCTGGCGGCAACGACTGAAACTGACGCAATTCCATTATCTACCGGACCGCCGCGCGATCGGTCCATCACGTGAGAGAGGCGCTTTCGCCCGATGCTGACCCAGTGCCGATAGTCGCCCGAGGTCGCAACCGCCGCATCACGCAATTCGATCACGCCGAGCGGACGGCGCAGTTCGTAATCAGGCGCCTCAACCGCTACACGCCACGAGGTTCCGTCTGCCTTGGCGCCTCGCGCTTTCAACTCTCCATCAAGACCGACCAGCGCATTGCAGACGCCGAAGGTCTCGACCACGCGCATCATCTCGTCCACGGCAAAACCCTTGGCGATGCCCGAAAGATCGAGGGCGAAGTGGCTGTGTTTGCGCGCCCTTCGTCCAGGCACATCCAGTTCGAGAACAGTGTGGGTTGGTGGCAGTCGCTCGCGAAGAGCCACGCGAGGCGCCTGCGCGTCGAGCGCTGAACAGCGAGGTCCGAAACCCCAGGCATTGACGAGACGTCCCAGCCCGATATCAAAGGCTCCACCCGACGCGCGCCCGATTGCGGCTCCCCGCTCCAGAACCCGCATGAGTTCAATCGGCAAGGGTTCCCAGATGCCCAGCGGCGCTGCATTGAGGCGCATCAGGTCGCTGTCCGACTTCCATGTGGACATCTGATCGTCGACGCAATTGACGGCGCGGACCAATGCGGCTTCCAGTGCGGCAACATTGGTGGACCGCGGCGCATAGAGCAGCGCCGACCAGCGCGTTCCCATGGTGGCACCGCTCAATGCATGATGGAGCAAGTCAGTAGACATCTTCGACATATCTCCCTTGGGCTTTGAGCGCGACGGGAGCCAGGCCGATCGGCGCCAATACGTCGGCCATCGCCTGCATAACGCCCGCTGCCATGCCGCGCCCACCGCAGACCATGACCTGTGCCCCGCCTGCAATGAGAGTGCGCAGGCGATCGGCGTCATCGCGCAGGCGATCCTGCACATACCCGCCGCCCTTCACGCGCGAGAAGGTGGTGGTGAGGCTCGTCAACCGCTCCTCACCCAGCCAGCCATCGATCTCGTCCTGATAAAGAAAATCCGAGGCCGGATCGCGCCCACCGAAATAGAGATGCATCGGCCGGCGCGCGTCGTTGGCACGAACAAATCCTGCCAGCGGACCTATGCCGGTGCCGGCGCCGATCAGGATCACCGGCTTTCGTCCATGCGCCGGATGGAAAGCGGGATTTGCCTTCACGAAGGCCTCGACCTTGTCGCCCGGCTGAAGGCCGTGGAGCAGACCAGAGCAGAGCCCGCCTGGATGCTTACGGACGCAGATTTCGACGAAGCCGTCACGAGCCGAACTGGCCAACGAGTAGTAACGCGGCAACGTGCCGTCCGGCGGCAGAATTGCGATCAGGTCGCCTGCGGCGAAACGCGGCCAGCCCTTCCCTGCGAGGCGCGCGAACATGCCGCTTTTCGGCAGCGCAAAGCGCAGCACGCAAGTTGGCGCCTGCACCTCCGCGCCGTAATCGACGCGGTCGATAAGCGTCAGCGTATGAGTGTGCGAGCGTTCCGGTACATGGGCCAGCACCAGCTTTTCGCCCATGACACCCGACAGCGCCTCACCCCACCGCGCGAACTCCTGCCCGGACTGGCGGTCGATCGTCTCCAGCGGCATCAACGACGTCCAACCTTTGCGCGCCAAGGCCCCTTCGACATCGCTGGCGAACTGGCAGTATTGCGGAAATTGTCGATCTCCAAAGCCGAGAACAGCGACTGGAAAGGACGGCAGCTCGGAGATCGCATCAAGGCGTTTGAGGAACACGCTGGCCGTAGCCGGAGCTGAGCCATCGCCATAGGTCGCCGTAAGCAGGAACATGCGTCGCGCCGAGGGATACGACGGCAAAAGGCTGTTCATCGGAGCAGCATGAACCCTGTGCCCGTTGGCCGTCAGCGCCGCATGCAGCGTGCGTGCAAAGCCCCATGTGCTGCCGCCCTCGCTGCCGACCAGGATCACCGTGTCGGCGTTCTTGGCGAGCACGTCGTCTGCGATCCGAGCGTGAGTACGCCGCCGGCTCCACCACATGACGGCCCCACTCGCACTAAGCACCGGCACGCTGAGGGCGCTGATGCCGAGTAGCAGGCCAAGCCACCAGAGCCCCTGGCCGGTGTGCAACATGTAGATGAATTCGTAGATCCGCTGGGCGGCCGTATGCGCCTGCCAAGCCAGCATCTCTCCACTCGCCGGGTCGACGTAGCCCTCGCCGACGGCGGTGGTCAGATGGAAGAGATCATCCGGATTCGCTCGATTGGGAAAAGTCAACTCGCGCAACTCGGCGAGATCAATCGCGCGCAAAGCGGTCATTTGCTCGATCGGAATATGTGGGCCGCCGCTTGTCACGTTCGGAAACGCAGGCGCCTGCGGCGTGCCGTCCGGAATCAGTCCGAAGGTCGCAAGCGACAGATAGAGCGCCGTCACCGTCGACAGCACGAGCCCGAAGGCAGCCAGCCGACCGAGATCGGCATGCAGGCGCGACACGCCGCCGCCACGAGAGTAACCGAGGACATGCCGCCATCCTCCCATGCGGCGGGCGGTCATCTGCAGGCCAGACACCGTCAGAACAAGCATCGCGAGCGCGCTCGCGCCTGCGGCCACGCGCCCGCCATCGTCGAGAAAGAACGAGCGGTGCAGGTTGGTCATCCAGCGCTCGAAAGGCGACCTCACATAGTCGGAAGCCGGCTTGCCGCTGGAAGGGTCCACCACGCTCGCGGCCGGGCCGTCAGCACCGGCGTAGAAGGCAATGACCTTGCCGGATGGCAGCCGTTTGATCTGTTCGACACCGGGCGAGCTGTTGGCAACGCGCCCGGCCAAATCGGCGACGCTCGTCCTGCCTGGCGAAATCGCTCCAGCTCGTTCCGAGGCCGGGATCACCGACAGCACTGATCCGCTGAGAACAAGCACAATCACCGGCAGGAGGACGGCAAGAGCCAGGACTTTGTGAATCCAGCGCAGCATCACATTCATCCCGCGACTACATGCCGTAAGTGAACGAGCGGATGTAGCTGCGGCCCGTCACCGGCTTTCCCGCACCAGCGGCCGTCAGCGGAACGACCACTTCCGACGGGCTGTCGCGCATGTCCTCGGCGGCGGCGTCGATCTGCAGCTTGTAGCCCGCATCGAAGAGCGCATCCGCAAGATCGAGCGTGATTTTCAGCGTGCGGCCGGCACCGACGCTTGCGCCGGTGATGCCGTTGATATCTGCAAGGTTTCCACGAGAACTGCGCTCCCAGCCGCTGAGGTGGCTGTAATATTTGGACTTGGAGCCCGCCATCCACAGGGTGCCCTTGTAGGCTCCAGTCGCGTCGGTCACGTAAAGCGCCAAATACGCGCCGTTCCCGCCGTAATTGTTGAGCGTCGTGGTCAAGGTGACAGGTCGCGCCATGGCCATTCCGGGGGCGGTCAGCGCGGTGGTTACGGCAAGGGCGGCAATCATCGATTTCATTTTCGTCTCCAACAGTGGCGCTTCTATCGCGCTACGACTGAATGGTGCGGCTGACGTGCTCCTGAAGGCCGATACGATTCTGCTTCAGGTCGACGTCAGGTTGGCGCTCTCTGCAAAAGCAAACGCCCCGCACGACGCGGGGCGCGCTGAACGCGATATCGCGCTCGCTCGGTTCAGGCGACGGCGGTCGGTCAGGCCAGCCCCTTGCATCTCATGATGCTCGCGACTTCCAGGCCGCTACTGAATTTGCGCCTTGGGGGCGCCGCCGCCCTGAAAAAGTCCATTGGGGGCAGGGGCCACCGTCGACGGGAGCGCTCGTCCCGGTTCCGACTGATCGCCGCGCCGATCTCGGTCACCGTCATCGTGATCCTTGTCGTGCTCTCCGCGTCTTTGCTTCACGCGGATCACAGCCAAAGATGCAGGATCGACTTTTGCCTCGATGGCGCGACCGCCTTCGTCCTGCCCCTTGATCTCATAGCATCCATCGTCGATCTTGATTCTGCGCACGGTCCAACCACGCGCTTTCGCCATCTGCTCGACCGCCTCGCGCGGCTGCCATTGCGCCATGGGCACCTTGCAATCTTCATCATCTGCCAGCGCTATGCCCGAGGTTAGCCCGCCCAGCAGAATGGCGGCAATCAAGACTGTCCTGTTCACGTTACCTTGCTCCCGGTTCAAGGCCTCTATCTGCCTTCTTCGTGAGCCGTTTTCCTGACGTCAACCTGAAGACGCCGCGACTTTTGCTTCAGGTCAACGTCAGAATTTCCCCTATCATTATCTGTAGCCTTACAGGTTGACGGGACCGTCGGAAATGACCCGATGCGGATATTGCTGATCGAAGACGACACGATCCTGGGAGCGGCCGTGCGCGACCAAATTGTGTCGGATGGACATTCCGTGGACTGGGTCACTCGCCTAGACGCGGCAAGGGAATATCTGCGCAGCGCGGTCTATGACCTGTTGCTCCTGGATCTGATGCTTCCGGACGGCCGCGGTATCGGACTGCTGCGCGAACGACGCGCCAAGGGCGACGTGACGCCGGTCATTATCCTAACGGCACTTGATCAGTTGTCCGATCGAATAGACGGGCTCAACGCTGGCGCGGACGATTACATGATCAAGCCTTTCGATCTTTCGGAGCTTACGGCCCGGCTGAATGCCGTCGCTCGCCGCTATGCCGGCAATCCAAATCCGCTCATCCGAATTGGCGATCTTCAGATCGATCTGGCCGCTCGATCGATGACGCGTGCTGGGAAGAACGTCGCCCTGACTGCGCGCGAATGGGTGCTGCTCGAAACTTTTTTGCAGCGTCCGCGGCAGGTTTTATCCAAGTCACTGCTTGAGGAACGGCTCTATTCCTTCGGCGAGGAGATCGAGAGCAACACGATCGAAGTGCATGTTAGCCGGCTTCGCAAGAAGCTAGGACACGCCGTCATTGAGACCGTGCGAGGTCTCGGCTATCGCCTGGGAATCGCCTCGTGAGAATGCCGCGCAGCCTGCAGTGGCAGATCTCATTATGGCTCGGGCTCGGCATCGCGCTCCTTTGGCTCGTCGCGGCCGTTGTGACAGGCCAAAGACTGCGTCACGAAATGAACGAGGTATTCGATAGCGCGCTCGAGGAGACGGCTCAGCGGATTCTTCCGCTTGCGGTGCTCGACATCCTCGGCCGTGAGGCAGGCGACATGTCTCAACGTATTGCCACGCTGAGGCAGCACGACGAATACTTCACCTATGTGGTCCGCGACGAGCGCGGATCCGTGCTGTTGCGCTCGCACCGCGCCAGCGATGCGATCTTTCCTCCTTTCTCCGGAACGGGGTTTGCCGACACCCCTACCCACAGGATCTATTTCGACGCTGCACTGCAAAACACAGTGACGATCGCGGTGGCGGAGCCGCTGGCACATCGCCGCGAGGTCGCGAACCAGGCGCTCCTCGGGCTTGCTTGGCCGCTGGCACTCCTCATTCCCCTCGGTCTTCTCGCCGTATGGAGCGTCGTCCGCGTTTCGATGACCCCGGTCAGGCGCCTGCGGAGCGGCATCGAAGCGCGCGGCACCGGCGACCTGTCTCCCGTTCCAGCAGCGGGACTGCCATCCGAGATCGGGCCGATCGCCGATGCCGTGAACGGCCTGCTGGAAAAGCTTCGGCGTGCCCTGGAAGCTGAGCGGAGTTTCACGGCTAATTCCGCGCACGAACTACGTACGCCGGTAGCTGCCGCGCTCGCGCAGACGCAACGGCTCATTGCGGAGACCGGGGATACCGCGGCGCGAACCCGAGCACAGCAGATCGAGGTGGCACTGCGGCGGCTTTCGCAATTGTCCGAAAAGTTGATGCAGCTCGCGAAAGCAGAGGGCGGACGGCTTCAGGGCAGGGAAACGACTGACATCGCGTCGGTTCTGAAACTGGTCATTGGCGAGATGATGCGCGATCCGGCCGCGGCCGGTCGGCTCGCTGTCAACATTCCTGCTACACCGGTTCTTTTCGATATTGATACCGATGCCTTTGCCATTCTAGCGCGCAATCTTATTGAGAACGGCCTCAAGCATGGAGCGTCCCACGCGCCAGTCGTTGTAACTCTTTCCGACCATGGCGTGCTGACCGTCACAAATGAGGGAACAGCCGTCCCGCCGGAGTCGCTGGAACGCTTGTCTCGCCCGTTCGAGCGCGGCAGCACCGATGCTGAGGGCTCGGGGTTGGGCCTCGCCATTGCAAAAGCCATCGCCTCCGGAGTTGGTGCCGAGCTTATCCTGACGTCCCCTTTGCCTGGAGCGCAGGGCGGCTTCCAGGCGAGGTTCTCCGCGCAGTGAGTTCATGGCGGTCAGTCCAAGGTTTCTCCGGGGCTGCCTGCAGGCGCGACGCACACCTGCGGCGGTGATCCGGGATCAAGCAAGAGCATTCGAAGGCGGATGTTTCTCCCGCGCAATAGCTTCTCGGCTTCAGAGCGCATCTCCTATGCTTCCTGCCGTCGACCTTGATTTGCCAGCTGCCAGCGAGTTGACAACCTGACAATCCCCGAATGCTGGCGCGCCATGTTGCAGCGATGTACGGGCGGCTGCAGTTCTGGGCCGAGGACGCGACGACGCGATCGCATGCGGACCGCTGGCTCGACTGGAATGCGGCCGCGCTGGAGCCAGATTTTCTCACCGGCATTTTCTGGGGCTGGTACCGAACGCCCGCTGACAAGCGGAACATGAGCGCCGTCGAGGCCAGGTTCGCGCTTGGCACAAGTGGACGACATCCGCGGGCTTGATGCCCGCCACCCCGTGCGATCGACCGGTTGCGCCGGGCGCAGATTCTGAATACCAGAAAATCTGTTGACGCCGCCCCCAAATCAGTGGTTTGATCCGGCCATCCCGCCCGCACTGAGAGGGGCGTATCGCGATCGTCACGGGACGTTGCGGCGGGGAGCGGTGGCCGCGGAGCGACGCAGCATCTCGATCGAGGTGCGGACGAACGTCGTTTTGCGGACGGTCAAGCCGTGTGGTCCCGACACCCCGACGCTGGTGTCTTGGTCGGCGACGATGTCGATGACGGGGGCAAGCAAGCCGGTCCCCTGGGAGAGCACGGAGCAGCCGTAAGACCATTGCGCAGGGAAGGCCGGGTTGATTCCGGCTGAGCCTGTGGTTCCTGCCCCGTGCATTTCCTTCGCACGGGGGCCACGGGTGCCAGTCGGCACTCGGCCTTCCCTGCGCCCTCTCCTCTGACGAGGACGCCAACTGCAGCAGAGCTCGGGCCTGACGGGCCGCGAGGTCGCGGCGGCATGGGCGCGAGCTACGGCTGCTGATAGCGGCGGGCTGTTTGACAGGGTTAATCGGAGATCACGGAGCGCGTCTCTCGATGCCTGCGTCAACGCCGACAACGATAGAGCCGACCCTTGTCGTGGCCGAGAAGAAGATCCGACAGCGTCCCTTCGAACGTCGGCGAACCACGTCCCTCAGATTCAGGGTACCAGGCGCGCTTTGAGAGTTACCAGATCGCCGCGCCAAGGTTCAGCATCCGGACGTAATTGTCATAGTCCACCTTGCCGGTGACGCGCAGCAGGACACGATGGGTGGTGACGGGAGGCACACCGTGAGGATAGCAGTCCTTGAAGAAGAACACGCGGGCATCCGCCGCGAACCTCTGCGTGCCGCGTTGAAAGATCATGTCGGCGCCGCCGCTGCTCAGAATGAATGTCGTCGCCGCATAGCCCTGCTCTTCCCAGAGCGCGTCGCTGCGCGAGTCGACGTGAACCGGCCCGAAACCGCCGGGAGCAATGCTCATGACGCGCACGATTTCGATCTGCGAATACGGCAGGCGTTCAACGACAGAGCGTACATAGGGAACGTCGAAGCGGGAGTCCCAGTGCCAATCATCGAAGCGAGCACGAAGCGAAAACGATCCTGCCGATGATCCCTCGTGCCGCGGCGTGACGGTCAGGCTGCAGCCGGCCCAGGTCGGCTCTCCCGGCTGATAGACGAAGCCGCCATCATCGTTGGTCTCGACATATTCACAGCGGGCGTAGAACTCCTCCGGCGCCACCTCGAAGAACGCAGCCTTGCGCGCAAACCGCTTGGCCGGAGCCAGCGGCTTCCAGCCGGGCCTGGTCGACAGGATCTCGGCAGTCATGCGGTCGCAATCAAAATCGAGATCGAGCGGACAATAGGCCGGAAACTTCTTCATGGCGTCGGACCGCCGGCGGCTGACTCGCGAGCTTGCGATGCCCGTCCTGTCAAAGAGGGATGAATGCGGCCGTCCATCAGCAACTCGAAGGGATGGACCTTGCCGAACGACGCGTTCGGTTCCCATGCATCATCGTCGGCGTGATAGGTGAACCAGGGCGAGGTGCCGAGCACGAGGTGGACGCGGTCGAGCGTCGTTTTCCCCTGGCAGTACACCCGATGCGGAACGTGCGTATCCCACGAATAGGCCTTGCCCACCTCGAGGTGCCGGGGTGCTTCGCCTTCGATCTGAAATACGAAGTTCGGATCGGTCTGCAGCGGAATGTTGACGCGCAGGTTCTCGTAGACCGGCTCGTCCCGATGCCAGCCGGCGGTCGCAAGGTAGTTCTCATCAGCCGGATCGACCTGGCTGCCGTAGATGATGCCGACCCGGCTCCTGATCAGCGGCACCTGCAGCTGATCGAGAAAGGTGCCCAGCGCACCATGCTGTGATGCCGGCGTGCGGCGACGGAAACCATACGTATCGAAGTAGGAATCCTTGAGGGGCCGATTGCGGTCGCGCTGATTGTAGAAGAACCGGTCGGCCGTATTCTGCGGCGTGCCGAGCGAGCTCACATTGGGGTCGAGATTGTCCCTGTGGTTCGGATTGTATGCGAGCGAGAAGCCGCCATAGGTGGACGCCTTGCCGTCGGCACGCTGCCAGCCGGCATGGCCGAACTTGTCAATCGCGTCCAGGACGGCCGACCTCAGTGCCGCCAACAGCGCGGGATCGAGGTCCATCTCGATGAAGCGATAGGATTTGTGCTTTTCCGACATGGCGCGCAGCGCCTGCCGATACGGCGTCTGCCGCGCCAGGAAGGCGAAGGTGGTCAGATTGTCGGGAACATCCCTGACCGGAAAGCGCGATACGTCGGGAGCCGCTGACGACGGCGCCTCGGCGGTTACGGTCTCGGCGGCGTCAACCTGGTGCATCGGTGAGTTCCTCCCCCGGGCTCGGAGCTGCGGTGCTGTCGGATGCCGCTTCCTGATAGGTCCATGTCATCGCTCCCGTTGCGAACAACGGCACCAGCGATCTGCGATTGATCTTGCCCTGGCCGAAGCCTGGAAGGTCGTCAGAGAAGACAAGCTGTCGCGGACATTTCGAGATCGTCAGCCGGGATCTGCACCACCGCCAGATCTCCTCGGCCTGCGCGACGGTCGGCGCAAATCCGGGACGCAGCACGATGACGGCGCCGACGATCTCGCCGAATTTCGCATCCGGAATGCCGCAGGCGGCGCAGGCCGCGACGGCCGGATGCGCGAGCAGGACCTCGTCGACCTCGGCCGGCATGACATTGTTGCCGCTGAAGTCGATCACCTCGGCGGTGCGTCCGGCGAGGTACAGATAGCCTTCATCGTCGAGATAGCCCCGGTCGCCCAGCGTAAAGAAATCGCAGCGATGGACGGCCTCCGTCGCCGCGGGATTGTTGAGATACGTAAAACGCTGATACCGGGCGAGACGGAAATAGATCAGGCCGTGCTCGCCGGGCTCGCAGGCAACACCGTCCTCGTTGAGGATGCAGACCAGCCCCGGTTGCGGCCTGCCGACGCTGCCTTCGTGCTGGAGCCACTCGGCGGAGGTGATCAGCGTTCCGCCACCTTCGGCGCCGGCGTAGAACTCGGTCACGATCGGCCCGAGCCACGCAATCAATGCCCGCTTGATCTGCCTGGGCGACGGGCTGCCGCCATGCAGGACGCAACGGAGCGATCGTACGTCATAGGATTGACGCACCTGTTCCGGCAATTGCATGAGCTGACGCATGAGGTAGTTCGGGAGATACAGATGCGTCACCCGCTCGCGTTCAATGGTGCGCAGCACGTCCTCCGCGTCGGCCTCCATCGTCACCGTGAGATCGGAGATCAGGACGCCGACGCCGGCCCGCAACGGCAGTCTCACGGCGAGATTGAGCACCCCAGACGCCTGAACGCCGCCGGGCGCGAACGCAAGATCCGTCTCCGGCACGAAGGCCGTCACCGCCAGCAGTTGACGCAGATAGGGTGGAACGTAGGGATGCTTGCGGAACACCGCCTTGGGGCGGCCCGTCGTGCCGGAAGTGAGCGGCATCGCAAGGCCGGCGACGCGCTCAGGCAGTGATCCGGCGGGAGCGTCGGCCAGGACGTCCTCGTAGCTCAGGAAACCAGGTACGGCCTGCACATGCAGCTTGGTCTCGAATGGCGCCAGCAGCGTCATGACCTCGTCGCTGACAGGCATGTTGATGATCAGGGCATGCGGCGCGCAGCACAGCAACTCCGCTTCGAGATCGTGACGCCCCGCGACGGGATTGATGATCGTGAAGCGCAGTCCGGCTTTTTCTGCTGCGATTGCCGCCTCGACCAGCTCGATGCTGTTGCGGCAGATGCTTGCGAGCCGCTGTCCGCTCTGCAAGCCGCGTGCAATCAGTGCGCTCGCGAGGCGATCGGTGCGATCTTCGAATTCGCAGAATGTCCGCGTTTTAGCGCCGCATTTCAGCGCCAGCCGGTCTCCTTTATCGACCGCCGCGTGAATGTTCTTGATCTTCATGGCAAGGGTTGCAACGCTCGAGAGTTGCCAGCGTGCCGGCGAGATGCCGTATTTTGATCATCTGAGGGTTGAAGTCCAGATGTTTCTAGGCGACACAAGCGTGCTTTCAGATTCACGTTCGCAAATGCCGCTTGCAGACTTGAGCTCATCGCGGCTCTCTTGCGACCGACGGACGGCGACGTGAACGGGCACCGTTCAACTTGAAGGCCACGGTCGCTTCCGAACAGGAACGGTCCGTTGCATCCTGTCTCGATGAGTTCGACCCAATGGCGTTCTCCAGCCTTCTCCGCACCGGCGCCGGCCCTCTCAGCGAGGCCGCTCTCCGCGACGTCGCGGCGCGCGCGTCGACTCTCGATGTCTCGGTTTCACTATCGAACGATTTCGACGAGCTCTACGCAGTCAACCGCGCCAACCGGGACAGCTGGGATGCCCTGATGCCCCAGTTTCATCCCGACTACTTCAGTGGTGGCGGCGACGCAGCGTTCTGGATCAAGGGGACGGATCAAACCGGCGAGGTCATCCTGACGCGCGGCTATCGCCGCTACGATCTGTCCGGCGGCCAGACCATGCACGACGCGCTCGTCGGCATGTCGCTGTTCTACGATGACCCGGCCCGCGCGCAGCCGGGCGAGCAGGTGGTGTCGACGGCAGAGACGCCACGGCGGGTTCGCGGCTCGTTCGCGCTTTCCGGCGCGCAATGGATCCATCCCCGGTTTCGGCGCGCCGGACTGTCGAGCCTGACCTGGCCCGCCGGGCGATCCATGGTCTGTGACCTCTGGCAGTCACCGTTCCTGTTCGCCTTCGTGGAAGACGTGCCAAAGATGAAATCCGTGCTCGGATTTCAGAGCCAGGAAGGCGGCATCCGGTGGACGAACTCCTATGTCGGACCGAGCTTCGATTTCACAATTATCTGGTGGACCCTGGACGAGATGCGCCGAGACGTCGAAGACTTCCTTCGGCACGGTCAGTCCGGCTGAGTTCCCGGATTTTCGCTGCATAGGACGACGCACTTCGCCGGGCCGAATCTAAGCTGCGTTCGCATGGTCGCGGCGAGGGATCGTCGCCCCACATCGATCACGCAATATCTCGCGACCACGCGCATCTCTACAACTATTGCGCGCGTCGCGAATCCGGCGTGAGGCTTAGACCACCGCGCGCCAGAACCGCCCTTTCGGCAACTGCTATGTATCAGGTCACACTCCACCGCCGGCTTCCAACCGGCCGGTTGAAGCCACCCGATTTCTGTTGTCTAAATCCGGCAGGAAGGAGCGACTGGATGGCCATTGAGACCCTCGTTGCAGCAGACAGCAACGATAACCCTGCAGCCCGCCGGAGGCATTTCAAGCGGGGCGTATCGTTGGCCACCTGGGCGAGGCTCGCCGGCGATCGCACAGCGCTGCATTGTTCGCTCGGCGATCGTTCCTTCGCGGAGCTCGACGACAACTGCAGCCGCCTTGCGCACGTGCTGCTGGAACGCGGCATCGGCGCCGATGACGGCTTGGCGCTGATCTGCGGCAATCGTCCCGAATTTGTCGAAACCACGCTCGCGGCGGAACGAGCCGGCATCCGCGTGACACCGATCCGAGCCGACCTGACCGCGCGAGAGGTCGACTATCTGCTCGAGGACAGCGGCGCCAAGGCCGTCATCGCCGACGGCAGCATTGCCGGGCCTCTGGCGGACATGCTGGGTCATCAAACCGGTCGACGCGCGACGCTGACCATCGGCACGACGCTACCCGGCGCAGAGGACTATCATTCCGCACTGGCCCGCGCGGCCACTGCCGCGGTTTCGTGCGAGAAGGTCGGGATTCCCCTGATCTACACCTCGGGCACGACCGGCGCGCCCAAGGGCGTCTACCGGCGGGAGCCGGTCTCGCTGTCGACGCAAGTCGCGGTCGGTAGACGACTCAAATTGTCGGCGAGTCATGACTTTGCCCTGGCGCCGCTGGCGTTGTGCCGGCCCGGCGTATTCAATCTCAGCGTCCGCCTGCCGCTCGTCTGCGGCGTGCCGGTGCTGCTGACCGAAAAATATGATCCGCTGGCCCTCCTCGCCCTGATTGCCGAGAACCGGATCACCTACGCCTATCTGACGCCGTTCCTGCTGCATCGGTTGGCACAGTTGCCGCCGTCGCTTCGAAGCCGCTACGACATCTCTTCGCTGCGCAACGTGCTCCACACGGGCGCACCTTGCGCCGTGGGCCTCAAGCGCGAGATCATCGACTGGTTCGGTCCGATCATCACCGAATGCTACTCCGGAACCGAAGGCGGCGACATCGTCATCTCCAGCGACGAATGGATCCGCAAGCCCGGCAGCGTGGGGAAAGCGAGCGATCGGGTCGCCATCCTCGACGACGCCGGGCGGGAGCTGCCTGTCGGGACAATCGGCCGAGTGTTCCTCGATGCACCGGAGCGCGGACGATTCGAGTATTTCAACGATCCGGAGAAGACCCGTTCTGCCTATTGCGGCGATCGCTACACCATGGGGGATCATGGCTATCTCGACGCCGATGGCTATCTCTTCCTGACCGGCCGGAGCGCCGAGATCATCAACTGTGGCGGGCTGAAAATCTATCCGGCTGAAGTGGATGCGATCCTCGTGAGCCATCCCGCGGTCGCCGATGCCGCCTGTATCGGCGTTGCTCATCCGGAGATGGGCGAAGAGGTCTTGGCGCTGGTCACGCTTGCGGCGGGCTACACCGAAGGTGTTGCGGTGGAGAACGAACTTCGGAGCCACTGTGCTGCCCTGCTCGCCCCTTACAAATGTCCGAAGCGGTACCAATTCGTCGGCGACATCCCCCGCCTCCCGACCGGCAAGATCCTGCGCGAGGCGCTCCGCCGCCGTCATGCAGCCTCCGCCGCACAAGCCGATGATGGACTGACGGTCCATCCCCGGGTGGAGCACGCCGAAGAACCGCGCACGCACTATTGATTCACCCCATCTCTCCGACACGAGCCGATGCGTATCCTCATCACCATTCCCCATTTCTTCGGCGGCTCAGACAGCGCCGAGAACCGATCGACGCAGGCCAACAAGCGGGACGAACGGCTGCGGGCGCTGATGGCGACCATCTCCGGATTGCACCAGGCGCTGGGCGCCAGCAGCTACGGCCTCGATCATGGCACGGCCACAGCATGGCCGATGACGACCGCCCAGCCGCACGCACTCGAGGTCGCGATCGTGACGACCGGCAACTCGCATCTCGTCGACGCGCTCGGCCCACTGGCGCGCATGTACCGGCACGTGCCGACCGACGCCGATCCCAAACTACTGGGCTTCGAATGCCACCGGTTGTTGCGAGCAGCGCGAGGCAGCTATGACTATTACGGCTATGTCGAGGATGACATCGTCATCGTCGATCCTCTGTTTCTGCGCAAACGCGCGATGTTCGACCGCGCGTTCGGCCCGATGGCGCTGCTGCAGCCCAACCGATACGAGGCCACCCCGCTGCCACCAGTGACCAAGCTGTATGTCGACTATCGGCTCGGGCCGCACGTTACCGCACGCTACCAGCACATCAGCGATCAGCCCCGCCTGGAGATGCCGTTCCTCGATGACAGAGTCGCGTTCGAGCGGACATCCTATCCTTCCGCGGGCTGCTTCTTCCTCAACGGCGTTCAGCTTGGGTTTTGGGCGGACAGTCCGCATTTTCTCGACGGCGACGTGTCCTATCTGAGCCCGCTCGATTCGGCCGTGACCCTCTCGATCATGAAGACGTTCCGCATCTACAAGCCGGTGCTCGAACAGGCGTGGTTCCTCGAGGTGCTGCACGCCTCGCCGCGCTGGATTGGCAGCGTCACGCAGATCGCCCGCCTCGAGGCGACGCCACCTCCCCCGCTGACCGCCACGCCCTTGGAGACCTGAGATGCGCCACGATCTCGCCGATCGCGTCCTGGTCACCGGCGGCAGCGGCTTTCTCGGCTCGCATCTGTGCGAGCGCCTGCTCGACGGCGGCGCTGAGGTGCTCTGTGTCGACAATTTCTTCACCGGGACGCGGCGCAATATCGAGCAATTGCTGTCGCACCCGCGTTTCGAGCTGATGCGTCACGATGTGACCTTTCCGCTCCATGTCGAGGTCGACCGCATCTACAATCTCGCCTGTCCGGCATCCCCCGTGCACTACCAGCACGATCCTGTGCAGACGACCAAGACCAGCGTGCTCGGAGCTATCAACATGCTGGGGCTGGCGAAGCGTCTCAAGGTACCGATCCTCCAGGCGTCGACGTCGGAGGTGTATGGAGATCCGACGGTGCATCCACAGACCGAAGACTACTGGGGCAACGTCAATCCGATCGGACCGCGCTCGTGCTACGACGAGGGCAAGCGCTGCGCCGAGACGTTGTTCTTCGACTATTTCCGTCAGCACCGCGTGGCCATCAAGGTGGCGCGCATCTTCAACACTTACGGCCCACGCATGCATCCGAACGACGGGCGGGTCGTCTCCAATTTCATCGTCCAGGCGCTGCGCGGCGACGACATTACCATCTATGGCGACGGCGAGCAGACGCGCGCGTTTTGCTACGTGGACGATCTGATCGACGGTCTAATGCGACTGATGCAGAGCGGGCTCGGCGTCACCGGTCCGCTCAACCTCGGCAATCCCGCGGAGATCACCATCCGTTCTCTTGCCGAGACAGTCATCGCGATGACCGGCTCTCGGTCGAAGATCGTCGTCCGGCCCAAACCCCAGGATGATCCGCGGCAGCGTCGCCCCGATATCTCACAGGCCAATGATGTGCTGGGCTGGGCCCCGCAGACACCTCTGGCGGACGGACTTGCGCGAACCATCGCCTATTTCGACGATCTTCTGATGGGCCGGGCGGAGGCGCAGGTCGGCGTCTGATGTTGTCGGGTTCGAGACGTTGGCCCCCGTGCTGGCACGCCGAGCGTTCGGCGCATCATGGCTTGATGAGCTTCATCAATTCGGCCGATGCCGCGTCGAAGACGAAATCCCAGTCACCTTCGCCGCGCGGCCTGAACAGTCGCATCGAAGGATACCATGGACTGTCGCTGCGATCGAGCAGCCAGAGCCAGTGCGCCCAATGCCCGAGCAGCACCCAGACCGGCCGACCGAGTGCGCCGGCCAGATGGGCCACCGCACTGTCGGTCATGATGATCAGGTCGAGCTGCGCGATGGCAGCCGCCGTGTCGGCGAAGTCCGTGATCAGCGGCGCGAGGTCGATGATCGGGCCGCCGCGCGGCAAGGCACGCAATTCCTGTTCGGGCGGTCCCTTCTGCAGACTGTAGAGCTGCACGCCGGGCAGCGCGAAGCCCTGCAGAAAGCGCAACAGCGGCTGGGCACGTTCGGCGTTGCGCTTGAAGGTGACGCTGCCGGACCAGACGATTCCGACCTTGAGCCAGCCGCGAGCCTCATCAAGCCGCGGCTTGAACTTCGCCATCCGCTCCCGCGGCGGCGCGAGACAGGCTGAGGTGGGAATCGAAGCGAAATCGTGCGTGAACAGACCGGGGAGGCTGCACAAATAGCAGTGATAGTCGGCCTCGGGAAGCGGCGCATCCCGCACGACGAACTGGTCCACGACCTTCATGCCGGCAATCAGCGGGATCAGCTCGGCCTGGCACTCCATGACGAGTTCGCCTCCCAGCGCCTTGACGCGCGCCAGATAGCGGGCGACCCACAGCGTATCTCCGAACCCCTGTTCGACGACGAGGACCACGCGCTTGCCGGCATAGGGCTGGCCGTTCCATGGCTCGCCCGGCAGCGTCTTGGCGGGCAACTGGCCCGTGAAACGCCGCACCTCGTAGTCGGGCCAGGCCGCACGGTAGTTGCCGAGATACAGGTAGCTGCGGCCACGATCCCACTTCACGATCAACCGTGCCGGATCGAGCTCGACCGCACGCGAGAACGCAGCAATCGCCTCGCCATGCTGGCCAGCCTCGGCCAGCGCGGTCCCCAGATTCTGGTGGAACAGCGGCTCGGTGCCATCGGACATCGCGAGTGCCCGCTCGTGACAGGCCACCGCGCTCTTGAGATGCTTGAGCTTGGTGAGCGCATTGCCCAGATTGGTCCACACGCCGGCTCCGCCGCCGCAGCCGAGTGCATCGCGATAGCACCAGACCGCGTCGAGCTCGCGCCCCATTGCTGCGAACATCACCCCACGCGCATTCAGCAGCTCCGGATTGCCGGGATCGCGCGCAATGGCGTCGCGGAGCACCGCTTCGGCTTCGGCCAGCGCACCCTTGCCGTGAAGGGAGGCGGCAAGTCGAAAGGCTTCGTGCGAGCTCGTCGTCACCACTTGCGTAGCGGGGACGGCAGGGACCGGAATGCCCGTGAGAACCGCCCCGAGGTCGAAGACCTCGTCGGCACGATGGGTGGGAACGAGCGCTGAATTCTGCTGAGTCATGTAAGTCCACGAAAAACTGCATCGTCATGGCGCGAGCCATTGACCGCCTTGTGCTGTTCGGGCGCTACCCGCCTGTCTTCGTTAGCTGTCAACTACGGCAATTCCAGCTCTTCGCGCAACGGCTGCAGCATCTGCTCATAGGCGCGCCACCGCTCGACCGAGGACGCATAGAGCGGCCGTCGGACCTGCGCGACGCTGGCGGTATTCACGGCCCGTGCCGTCTTGTGAAAGGCCAGACAGGCATCGGACCATTCGAGACCACAATGGGACACGATCCGCCGCGCCTCCGAGTCGAAGTTGGCCACGAGCTGCTCGTATTGCACGTCGATCATGATGCCCGGCGGCAGGATACGATGCCAATGCGACATCAGCCGGTCATAGGCCTTGTAGAGCCGGCCAAGCTCGCGCAGATCGAACGTGAAGGCCTGACCCTGGTCGAATGATATCGAATAGCAGGACAGGCACGTATCGAGCGGATTTCGGCGGGCATGAATGATTCTGGCATGCGGGAAGGCGAGATGGATCAGTCCGACGTAGCGGAAATTGGCCGGCATCTTGTCGGTGATGCGCGGCTTTCCGCCGGCAAGCGGCCGCGTTGCACGGAGATAATCATCGGCCAGCCATGACAGCCATCGCTCGTCCATGACCTGGACATAGTCGGGAAACTGGCGTGTGTCCCCCGTCTGACCAGGGAGCGCGGTGGCACTCTGCTCAAGGATCGTCAGTTCGCCAGCGCCGAAGACCTGATCGTGACTGGCCAGGACCTGCTCGATCAGGGTCGTGCCGGAGCGCGGCATTCCGACGATGAAGATCGGCGCCTCGGAACGATGCCCGGCGCCTCGGTGGCGCTCGATGATCTGCCGCGAAAACAGCTCACGAATGTTGTCCAGGTCCTGCAGCGCGCCGCGCTCGTCATAAGCAATTCGCCGACGCTTCAGCGTATTGGCCTTGACCATGTGATCGGCGGCGCGATCGAACAGATAGAGATCGTCATAGGCCTTTGCCAATGCATAGTGGAGCGCGGTCGTCGCATCTTCGTCGAGCAACGCCGGATCGCCGAGCAGGTCTTCCATCGTTGCAAGGTACGGATCCCCCGGCTTGAAATGCATCAAGCCTGCCAGATCGCTCAGGAGCCGCGGGTTACGGGGCGCCAATCGCAGCGCGCGGACATATTCAGCCTTTGCCTCCTCGATGAACCCGTGCCGCGCATAGATCGCAGCCAGCGCCGCGAGAGATTCGAGATCCTTCGGGTTGAGCTCCAGCGCCTTGCGAAAACTCACCTCCGCCCGCTTCTGATCGCCGATCCCATCGAATGCGCGTCCGAGATGGTGGAAGGTCTCGGCGGTGTGCGGCTGTAGCCGAATGGCCGCCCTGAAGCTTTCAATCGCCGCCTGGTGCTGCCGGCAGCCGAGCTGCGCGCGTCCGAGGCAGACATGAACCTCCGCGAAATCCGGACGAAGCGCGAGGGCGGAGTGGCAGCAATCGATCGCTTCCTGGTACTGCTCCTGCTTCAGGAGTGCGCAGGCCATGCCGTAGCGCGCCTCGGGAAGTTCGGGCCGCAAGGCTGCGGCTCTGCGAAACAGCGGGACGGCGCGGGCGACATCGCCCCGCTCCAAGAATGCTGTGCCGAGATTGTTGAGCGCATCCGGGAAGTCGGGCCTGGCCTGAAGTGCCCGCTCCAGATGAGCGCTTCCGTCCAGGCCCAGTTGCTGCAGAATGGCGCCAAGATTGTTGTTGGCCTCGGCATGCTCGGGGACCTGGCCCAGCACCATCTCATATTCGCGGCGCGCCGCGAGAAGATCGCCTGTCCGGCTTAACGCCGCCGCAAAATTGGCGCGCGCGTCAATGTAGCCCGGCGTCAAGGACAAGGCCTTCCGGTAGCACGCCAGCGCAAGGTCGAGCCGCCCTGTCGAGAAATACACCGTCCCGAGGTTATTGTGAGCGGCCGCCGCCCCCGGCTCGACCTCGACGGCGCGTTTGAGCCAATGCTCGGCGCCAGCCATGTCTGCTTTGCGGTAGCAGACCACCCCGCAGCCGTGCAGACCATCGAAGCAGTCCGGTTGATGGTCGATGATCGCACGATAGAGCTTTTCGGCGTCGCCGAGCCGGTTCTGCGACTCGGCATTCTGCGCGTCGAGCACCATTGCGCGGAGCATCTCGGGCGATAGACCACTCATCGGACGTTCTCGCCCTCCTCTCTGCCGACCCGCTGCGGCGGGTCGTTCACGACACGACGATCCCCCATTGCTTGACACCCGCGGTCCGACGCAGCAAGCCCACCTCCCTATCCTCAGCTATGCCATGCGGCTGCCAGCGCCGCCTGCAAGGTGGAGTCGGCCGGCAGCTGGGCCGTACTCATCGGATCGAAGCCGGCATGATTCGTCGAGTAGGTGGCCATCGCCTGCACCAGCTGCGCGACCTGGCTGTCGAGCTTGAGCCCTCCGGCCGTGATCTCCTGCAGCTTGTTGCCGTTGGAGGCGAACCAGCCGTCGATGGTCACCTGATTGGTGGTTCCCATCACGTCGATCACCAGGTTGTTGCCGGACTGCAGGAACCACAGCTGAGCGTTGCCGATCCCGGCTCCGAAATCCAGCTCGTTCGAGGCGCTGGCATTGGCGGCGCCCCCGTTCACGATCGTGGCACGGGTCGCGTTGGCGCCGAACTTGTAGAAGCCGCCCGAGCCGCTGTCGATCAGCGTATCGGTCCCGCTGCCCGCGATCAGCGTGTCATTGCTGCCGCTGGCGATCAGGGTGTCGGTCCCGCTGCCGGCGGTCAGCGTCGCGTTGCTGCCCGCCATCACCACATGGATGTCGGTCAGCGTGTCGGTCCCGCCATAGCCGTTCTGCGCTGTCCCGGTGGCGAGGTTCACCACCGCCACCCCGGTCCCCAGTGCGTAGTCTGCGATCGCGACGCCGCCGAGATTGCTGCCGTAGAGCCGGTTGTTGCCGCCCGCCGCGATCAGGGTCGTGGTTCCGGCGCCGCCAATCAGCACGTCGTTGCCGGTGCTGCCGATCAGGGTGCCGCCGCCAGCGCCGGCATTCAGCCAGTTCGCTGCCGCCGTGCCGAGCAGCGTGTTGCTGCCCGTCGTCCCGCTCTGGAACGCCATCCCGGCCACGCTGATCGTGGTCCCGTCCGCGAAGCTGAAGGTCTGGATCTGATCCAGCGGATCGAACCAGTTCATCATCGTCATCTTGTCGGTCAGCTGGCTGAACGTCGCCGTCGGGCTCGCCGTGTTGTCGAGCGCGATCACCAGGTTGGTACCCGACGCCTGACCCAGCACGTCCGCCACCTTGATGCCGGACTTGAACGTCAGCGTGTCGGCACCGCCGGCGACGTGGGTCGTCACCGTCGTGGTCGAAGTGGTCGGGGTCGCCGTCACGCTGGTCGAGGTCACGTAGTACACCGACGACGTCTGGCCTACGGCGTAGCTGGACGTGACGCCCCCCTTGGCGGTCGTGCCGTATACAATATAGGTGTAATTGTAGTACGTCATCGACGGCGTTACCGTCGTCTTGGTCGTGTACACCGTCGAGGTGGTCGTCACCGTCGAGACCTGCTCGATGTGGTCGAACAGCGTCTCGAAGCCGTAGCCGCGGCCGAACACGAACGTCGTGTTGCCCTTTCCTGCGATCAGCGTGTCGCCGCCGCCAAAGCCGTCCAGCGTGTCGGTCGTGCTGTCGCCGGTCAGCGTGTCGGCATAGGCCGAGCCGATCAGATTGTGAATGCCGGTCAGCACATCGGAACCGCCGAAGCCGTTCTGCGAGGCCGTTCCCGCCGCCAGGTTTGCGACGACCTTCGCCGTGGCCGCCGTATACGAGGCCGTTGCTCCGCCAGCCCCCGCGATCAGCGTGTTGCTGCCGGCGCCTCCGATCAACGTCGTCAGGCTCGCGCCACCCGTCAGGGTGTCGTTGTAGACCGAGCCGACCAGAACCGAGATGCCGCTCAGCACGCTGCCCTGCGCACTGCCGCCGGTTCCGGCGCCGGTGGTCAGATTGACGGCGATCGCCGCGGTCGAGGCCGCAAAGTTGGCCGTCACGCCGCCACCGCTGCCGATCAGCGTGTTGCCGGCGGCGGCATAGATGACCGCGGTCCCGTTGCTGGCAACGAGCGTGTTTCCGCTGCTGGTCGCGATCAGGGTGTTGGCGCCGCTGTCGGACTTCAGCACATTGCCGCTGCCGCTCACCGTGAGGGTATTGCCGTTGCCGGAGGTGACCTCCAGCATCATGCTGCTCGAGCCGATCAGCGTGTCGTTGCTGCCGGCCACCTGCAGCTGGCTAATGCCGGTCAGGGTGTCATAGCTACTCGATCCGCTCAGCTTTGCCGTGCCGGCTGCGAGGTTCACCGCAAAGTTGTTGCCGGCATACAGCGCCACCGCCTCGGTCGTCTGAGCGATCAGGGTATTGCCGATGCCGCTACCGACCAGCGTGTTGACGCCGCTATACGATCGCAGCACGTTGCCGCTACCGGTTGCGAGCAGCGTATTGCCGTTGCCATACACGTTCAGCACTTGACCGCTCGATGCGATCAGCGTGTCGTTGCTGCCGTTCACTATTCCCCAGTTGATCCCAATCAGCGTGTCGTAGCTGCTCGATCCCGCCAACTGCGCTCGGCCGGTCGACAGGTTCATCACCAGATTGCTGGCGTCGTAGCTCGCGACCGCCGTACCGCTGCCGGCGACGAGATTGTTGCCGCCGGCGTTTCCGATCAGCGTCGTCGTGCCCGTGCCGCCGAGCAGCGTGTCGTTCGTGCCCGCCGCGATCAGCGTCATGTTGCCGGCGCCGCCGAGCAGCGTCTCGTTGCTGCCCGAGGCCACCGCTTTCATGATCCCGATCAGCGTATCGTAGCTCGCCGAGCCATTCATCTGCGCGCGGCCGTTCGCGAGGTCCACCGTCACATTCGACGCGCCATATTGCGCGAAAGCGAGGGCGGCGCCCATCAAGGTATTGCCTGCGCCGCTGCTGATCAGCGTCGTCTTGCTCGTGCGGGTGGAACCGGCGACCAGAGTATCGTTGGCGCCGAGCCCGATCAGAACGTCGCTGCCGGTGCCGCCCAGCAGCGTGTCGCTGCTGCCGGTTGCGATCAGCGTGTTGGTGCCGGCATCCGACTTCAGCACGCTGCCGCTGCCGCTCGCCGTCAGGACGTTGCCCGCCCCGCCGGTCGCCTCCAGCCACGCATTGTTGCTCGCGGCCAGCAGCTTGCTGCTGCTGCCATTGGCGAACAGCTGCGTCGTGCCGGTGCCGCCGATCAGCGTGTCGCTGTTGCCTACAGCGATCAGCGTATCACTGCCGCTGCCGCCAATCAGCGTCGCATTGCTGCCGACCATCGCCACGTGGATGTCGGTGAGCGCGTCGGTTCCGCCATAGCCGTTCTGCGCCGTTCCGGTGGCAAGGTTCACCACCGCCACACCGCTTGCCAGCGCATAGTCGGCGATCGCGACACCACCCAGACTGCTGCCGTACAGCCGGTTGTTGCCGCCCGCCGCGATCAGGGTCGTCGTTCCCGCGCCGCCAATCAGCACGTCGTTGCCGGTGCTGCCGATCAGGGTGCCGCCGCCAGCGCCGGCATTGAGCCAGTTCGCTGCCGCCGTGCCCACCAGCGTGTTGCTGCCCGTCGTGCCGCTCTGGAACGCCATGCCGGCCACGCTGATGGTGGTGCCGTCCGCGAAGCTGAAGGTCTGGATCTGATCCAGCGGATCGAACCAGTTCATCATCGTCATCTTGTCGGTCAGCTGGCTGAACGTCGCTGCCGGGGTCGCGGCATTCGCGAGCGCGATCACCAGATTGGTGCCCGACGCCTGGCCCAGAACGTCCGCCACCTTGATGCCCGACTTGAACGACAGCGTGTCGGCGCCGCCGGCCAGATGCGTCGTCACCGTCGTGGTCGAGCTCGTCGGCGTCGCCGTCACGCTGGTGGAGGTCACGTAGTACACCGACGACGTCGTGCCTATGGCGTAGCTGGACGTGCTGCCGCCCTTAGCCGTCGAACCGTACACAATATAGGTGTAGTTGTAGTACGTCATCGACGCGGCAACCGACGTGCTGGTCGTGTACACCGTCGACGTCGTCGTCACCGTCGAGACCTGCTCGATGTGGTCGAACAGCGTCTCGAAGCCGTAGCCGCGGCCGAACACGAAGGTCGTGTTGCCCCGCCCGGCGATCAGCGTGTCACCACCGCCATTGCCGTCCAGCGTGTCGGTCGCGCTGTCGCCGGTCAGCGTATCGGCATAGGCCGAGCCGATGACGTTGTGGATGCCGACCAGCGTGTCGGTGCCGCCATAGCCGTTCTGTGCGGTTCCGGTGGCGAGGTTCGCCACCACCTTCGCCGGCGCAGCCGCGTACGAGGCCGTCGCACCGCTGCCAGCTGCGATCAGCGTGTTGTTGCCGCCTGCGCCGACCAGGACGGCGTTGCTGCCGGTGGCCGACAGGATGTCGTTGCCGGCACCGCCGATCAGCGTATCGTTGTTACCCGCAAGCACCACCTGGCTGATCCCGACCAGCGTGTCATAGCCGCTGGATCCGTTCAGCTGCGCCGTACCCGCTGCAAGATTGACCGTCACATTGCTGGCCGCATACAGCGCCACCGCCTGGGCCGTTCCGCCGATCAGCGTGCTTCCGGTGCCGGTGCCGACCAGCGTGTTGATCCCGCTGTCGGACTTCAGCACGTTGCCGCTGCCGCTGGCGATCAGGGTATTGCCGCTGCCCGACACCACCTCGAGCAGTTCGCCGCTCGCCCCGATCAGCGTATCGTTGCTGCCGGACAGCAGCAGCGTGCTGATCCCGAGCAGCGTGTCGTAGCTGCTCGATCCTGCCGCCTGCACCCGGCCGGTCGACAGGTTCACCACCAGATTGCTGCCGCTGTAGCTCGCGACCGCCGTGCCGCTGCCGGCCATCAGCGTGTTGCCGCCGGCATTGCCCACCAGCGTCGTTGCGCCCGCACCGCCGATCAGCGTGTCGTTCGTGCCCGCCGCGATCAGCGTCGTCGTGCCGGTGCCGCCGAGCAGCGTCTCGTTGCTGCCCGAGGCCACCGCGCTGGTGATCCCCACCAGAGTGTCGTAGCTCGCCGCGCCGTTGACCTGTGCCCGCCCGGTCGCCAGGTTCACGGTCACGTTCGCCGCATTGTACTGCGCGATCGCCCCCCCGTCGCCCGCCATCAGCGTGCTGCCGGCGCCGCCACCGACCAGGGTCGCCTTGCCGGTGCCACCGATCAGCGTGTCGTTGACGCCGAGCCCGATCAGGACGTCGCTGCCGGTGCCGCCCAGCAGCGTGTCGCTGCTGCCGGTCGCGATCAGCGTATTGGTGCCGGCATCCGACTTCAGCACGCTGCCGCTGCCGCTCGCCGTGAGGACGTTGCCCGCCCCGCCGGTCGCCTCCAGCCACGCATTGTTGCTCGCGGCCAGCAGCGTGCTGCTGCTGCCATTGGCGAGCAGCCGCGCCGCGCCCGAGCCGCCGATCAGCGTGTCGCTGTTGCCGGTGGCGATCAGCGTATCGCTGCCGCTGCCGCCGACGAGAGTCGCATTGCTGCCGACCATCACGACGTGGATGTCGGTCAGCGTGTCGGTGCCGCCGTAGCCGTTCTGCGCCGTTCCGGTGGCAAGATTGATCTTCGCCACGCCACTCGCCAGCGCATAGTCGGCGACCGCGACGCCGCCCAGACTGCTGCCGTACAGCCGGTTGTTGCCGCCGGCCGCAATCAGCGTCGTCGTTCCCGCACCGCCAATCAACACGTCGTTGCCGGTGCTGCCGATCAGTGTGCCGCCGCCAGCGCCGGCATTGAGCCAGTTCGCTGCCGCCGTGCCGACCAGCGTGTTGCTGCCCGTCGTCCCGCTCTGGAATGCCATGCCGGCGACGCTGATCGTGGTGCCGTCGGCGAAGCTGAAGGTCTGGATCTGATCCAGCGGATCGAACCAGTTCATCATCGTCATCTTGTCGTTCAGCTGGCTGAACGTCGCCGTCGGGCTTGCCGCATTGGCGAGCCCGACCACCAGATTGGTGCCCGACGCCTGGCCCAGCACGTCCGCCACCTTGATGCCAGACTTGAACGACAGCGTGTCGGCGCCGCCGGCCAGATGCGTCGTCACCGTCGTGGTCGAGGTCGTCGGCGTCGCCGTCACGCTGGTGGAGGTCACGTAGTACACCGACGACGTCGTGCCGATGGCGTAGCTGGACGTGCTGCCGCCCTTGGCCGTCGAACCGTACACAATATAGGTGTAGTTGTAGTACGTCATCGACGCGGCGACCGACGTGCTGGTCGTGTACACCGTCGACGTCGTCGTCACGGTCGAGACCTGCTCGGTGTGGTCGAACAGTGTCTCGAAGCCGTAGCCGCGGCCGAACACGAAGGTCGTGTTGCCACGTCCCGCGATCAGCGTATCGCCGCCGCCATTGCCGTCCAGCGTGTCGGTGTTGCCCTGCGCAGAAAGCGTGTCGGCGCCGGCCTGACCGATCAGCGTCGCGTTGTTGCCGGTCACGGCCGCACGTGCGGTGCCGACGACCGTATCGGCAACGCTCGATCCGTTGACACGCACCGTCCCGGCCGCGAGGTTCATCGCGACGTTGTCGAGGGCACTGATCAAGGTCGTCTGGCCGGCGCCGATCTGGAGGACATCGCCAACCGCGTTGGCGATCAGCGTCGTCGTTCCGGTGCCGCCGATCAGCGTGTTGCCGGTCCCCAGTCCGATGAGAACGTCCGCGCCGCTGCCCGCGAGCAGGGTGTCGCCGCTGCCTTGGGCGATCAGCGTGTTGGCACCGCTGGCCGATCGCAGCACGTCGTGGACGCCGGTCGCGATCAAGGTGTTGCCGGTGCCGGAGGCGACCTCGACGCGCGCGTTGTCGATCCCGATCAATTTGTTGTTGTTGCCGGACGCCAGCAGCGTGGTGGTCCCGGACCCGCCGATCAGCGTATCGTTGCTGCCGACCGCGATCAGCGTGTCGACACCGGCGCCGCCGGTCAGCGTCGCATTGCTGCCGACCATCGCCACGTGGATGTCGGTCAGCGTGTCCGTGCCGCCATAGCCGTTCTGCGCCGTCCCGGTGGCGAGGTTCACCACCGCCGCGCCGCTTGCCAGCGCATAGTCCACGATCGCGGTGCCGCCGAGATTGCTGCCATAGAGCCGGTTGTTGCCGCCGGCCGCAATCAGCGTCGTCGTTCCGGCGCCGCCGATCAGGACGTCGTTGCCGCTGCCGCCGATCAAGGTGCCGCCGCCGGCTCCGGCATGGAGCCAGTTGGCCGCTGCCGCGCCGACCAGCGTGTTGCTGCCCGTTGTCCCGCTCTGGAACGCCATGCCGGCGACGTTGATCGTGGTGCCGTCGGCGAAGCTGAAGGTCTGGATCTGGTCGAGCGGATCGAACCAGTTGACCATGGTCATCTTGTCTGCCAGTTGGCTGAACGTCGCCGCCGGGGTCGCCGTGTTGTCCAGCGCGACCACGAGATTGGCGCCTGACGCCTGGCCGAGCACGTCCGCCACCTTGATGCCGGCCTTGAACGACAGCGTGTCCGCCCCCCCCGCCCGATGCGACGTCACCGTCGACGTCACGCCGACCGCGCTCGATGTGACATAGGCCGTTTTGTACAGGAAGATCGAACTCGACGTCACGTCGTAGGAGCCGGCGTTGCCGCCCTTGGCGGTCGAACCATAGACGGTCGTGACCTGGTAGGTCGTGGTCACGCGCAACGACTGGGAGGTTGTATACACCATCGAGGTCGTCGTGACCGTCGATACCTCCTCGATGTCGTCGAAGATGGTCTCGAAGCCGTAACCGCGCCCGAACACGAAGGTCGTATCGCCCCGCCCCGCGATCAGCGTGTCGCCGCCGCCATTGCCGTCGAGCGTATCGGTCGCGCTGTCGCCGGTCAGCGTATCGGCATAGGCCGAGCCGGTCACATTGTGGATGCCGATCAGCGTATCAATGCCGCCATAGCCGTTCTGCGAGGTCCCGATGGCGAGGTTCGCCACCACCTTCGCCGGAGCAGCCGCATACGAAGCCGTCGCACCGCTGCCTGCCCCGATCAGCGTGTTGTTGCCGCCGGCACCCACCAGCACATTGTTGCTGCCGGCGACCGAGAGCGTGTCGTTGCCGGCGCCGCCAAGCAGCGTGTCGTTGCTGCCCGCCAGCACGATCTGGCTGATCCCGACCAGCGTGTCAGCGCCGCTCGCCCCGTTCAGCTGGGCGGTACCCGTCGCAAAATTCACAGTGATGTTGCTGGCCGCATACAGCGCCACCGCCTCGGCCGTTCCACCGATCAGCGTGTTGCCGGTGCCATTGCCGATCAGCGTGTTGATCCCGCTGTCCGACTTGAGGACATTGCCTTTGCCACTGGCGATCAGCGTATTGCCGCTGCCGGAGATGATCTCGAGCAGTTCGCCACTGGCTCCGATCAGCGTGTCATTGCTGCCGGACAGCAGCAGTGTGCTGATCCCGATCAGGGTGTCGTAGCTGCTCGATCCCGCAGCCTGCACCCGGCCGGTCGACAGGTTCACCACCAGGTTGCTGCCGCTGTAGCTGGCGACCGCCGTGCCGCTGCCGGCCATGAGCGTGTTCCCGGTCGCATTGCCCACCAGCGTCGTTGCGCCGGTGCCGCCGACCAGCGTGTCGTTCGTGCCTGCCGCGATCAGCGTCGTGGTCCCGGTGCCGCCCAGCAGCGTCTCGTTGCTGCCCGCCGCCACCGCGCTCGTGACCCCGATCAGCGTGTCGTAGCTGGCCGATCCGTTCACCTGCGCCCGTCCGGTCGCCAGATTCACCGTCAGGTTCGCGGCGCCATACTGCGCGACCGCCGCGCCACCGCTTGCCGCCAGCGTGTTGCCTGACGCATTGCCGACGAGTGTCGCAGTTCCGCCTTCGCCGATCAGCGTGTCGTTCGATCCCGACGAGATCAGCGTGTTCGTCCCCGCCTCCGACTTCAGCACGCTGCCGCTGCCGGTGGCGATCAAAACGTTGCCGGTGCCTCCGGTCGCCTCGAGCAACACGTTGCTCGACCCGACAAGCGTATCGTTGAGGCCCGAAATCTGAGCATGCGAGATTCCGATCAGCGTATCATTGTCGGACGATGCATTCGCACGCGCATGCCCCGCCGTCAGATCGACCAGAACGTGGCTGCCGCCATAGCTGGCAATTGCGTCCCCGGAGCCAGCCAGAAGCGTATTGCCACCCGCGTTGCTGATCAGTGTGGTCGTGCCGGTGCCGCCGATCAACGTGTCGTTACGACCAACCGCAGACAGCGTCTCGACGCCGGCACCGCCGATCAGCGTCGCCTGATTCCCGGTCACCACGACATCATCGATGCCTATCAGCGCATCGTATACGCTCGATCCGCCGACGTGGGCCGATCCGCTCGACAGGTCGACGGTGACACCTGTTCCGACATAGGCCGCGACGGCGGCTCCGGCGCCTGCTTCCAGCGTATTGCCATTGGCGTTGCTGATGAGCGTCGTCGCACCGCTGCCCCCGATCAGCGTGTTGTGGCTTCCGGTCGAGCTCAGCGTGCTCTGGCCGCTGCCGCCGATCAGGACGTCTGCCGTTCCGGATGCGACCACATCGACGATACCGATCAGCGTGTCGAAAGCGCTGGAACCGTCAATCTGCGCCCTGCCCTTGGCGAGATCGACGATGACGTCGTCTCCAGCATAGCTGGCGACCGCGAGGCCGGTCCCGGCCTGCAGCGTGTGGGCGCCAGCATTGGAGACGAGGGTCGTCGTCCCCGTGCCTCCGATCAGAAGATCATGGCTGCCGGCAGCGATCAGCGTGTCGGTGCCGGATCCGCCGATGATGGCGGCATTGCTGCCGACCATCACGGCGTGGATGTCGGTCAGTGTGTCGGTGCCGCCGTAGCCGTCCTCCGCCGTTCCCGTCGCGAGGTTGACGATGGCCTGGCCTGGCGCTGCGCGATAGTCCGCAACGGTCTGGCCCTTGCCGCCATACAGACGGTCATTGCCGCTGGCGCCGACCAGCGTGGTCGTCCCGGCGCCGCCGATCAGCACGTCGCTGCCGCTGCCGCCGATCAGGGTGCCGCCGCCGGCACCGGCATTCAGCCAATTCGCCGCCGCCGTTTCCACCAGCGTGTTGTTGCCGGCGCCGCCGCTCTGGAATGCCATGCCCGCGACACGGATACTGGTCCCGTCGGCGAAGCTGAAGGTCTGGACCTGGTCCAACGGGTCGAACCAGTTGACCATGGTCATCTTGTCGGTCAGCTGGCTGAACGTCGCCGCCGGATTGGGCGCGCTGGCAAGCGCAATCACCAGATCGCTGCCGGCCGCCTGGCCGAGCACGTCCGCCACGGCGATGCCGGTCTTGAACGAGAGCGTGTCCGCGCCGCCCGCGACATGCGTCGTCACGGTCGACACATTGGTGACCGTTGCCATATAGAGCGAGCTGGTTGTTCTGGTCTCCTCTCCGCTGACGACACCTCCCTTGCCGGTGGTGCCGTAAACCGTAACGGTATACGTGTAGGTCGTGGTCGCCTGCACCACCGAGGTGCTCGACACGTTCGAGACCTGGTCGACGTGATCGATGATGGTCTCGAAACCGTAGCCGCGGCCGAACACATAAGTGTTGCTGCCGGCCCCCGCGATCAGCGTGTCGCCGCCGCCATTGCCGTCCAGCGTATCGGTCGCGCTGTCGCCGGTCAGCGTATCGGCAAAGGCGGTGCCGATCACGCTGTGGAGGCCGACCAGCGTGTCGGTCCCGCCATAACCGTTCTGCGCCGTCCCGGTGGCGAGATTGACGACCACCTTCCCCGGTGCATTCGCATAAACCGCGATGGCGCCGTCCGAGCCGGCAATGAGCGTATCATTGCCGCCGCCGCCGATCAGCGTGTCGTAGCCCGGCCCTCCCTTGATGATGTTGTTGAGGCTGTTGCCGACGAGGATCTGCGGGGTCTCGGCGGTGCCGGTGAGGTTTTCGAGATTGCCTCCAAGGACGAAAGTGGCGAGCGAGGTGACGACAGAATCTGTTCCCGCCCCCGGGTCCTCGATGATGATGTTGCTCGCATCGTTGACGATGTAGGTGTCGTTGCCGGTCCCGCCGACCAGCGTATCGACCCCCGTGCCGCCGGCCAGGGTGTCATCGCCGGCTCCGCCGAACAGCTTGTCGTTGCCGGCGCCGGCGACCAGGATGTCGACGCCGCTGCCGCCATAGAGCACATCATTGCCGGCGCCGCCCTGGATGTAGTTCCAGCCGTTGCCGGCGACGATCACGCTGCCGGCCGCGCCGCCGACCAGGATTTCATTGCCGGCGGCGCCGGCTCCGTTGAAAGAATTCGCGACGTCATCGCGGCCGAACCACACCATGTTGCCGGGCGACGCCGTGACCCGCCAGACGCCGGACACCATGCTGGCCGACGCCGCGCCGCCGAAGCCGCCGGCCACCAGTCCGTCATCGAACACGAACTGGATGGTCTTGCCGTTGGCATCGTCGACTTCGGTGGTCTGATCACCGAAGCCCATCACGGCGCCGGGGATGTCGACGCCGTTCGCCACCCGGATCGAGATCGTGACGCTGCCATCGCTGTTGCGCTTCACCGACAGGCCCGACGCATCGAAGTTCAATCCGGCCTTCCTGACCGAATCGAGGAAGCCCGGCAGGCCGCCGAGGAAGTCGCTGACGCCATATTCGTTCAGGCCGAGCTCCATGGCCCGGAGGAACGTGGCAGCCCAGCCTTCGGCAAAGGCCGAGGTCGGGTTGAGCTCGATCAGCGCGTTGATCACCTCGCGATTGTTGAGGTAGCGCTCGTAGTCCGCTGCAATCTGCAGATCGCCGACCAACTGGGTGACGCTCGAATATTGCGAATGCTGGTGCGCGCGCTTCACCAGAAGGTCGCCGCCGATCACCTCGGTGTTGTGCAGGATCTTGCTGGATGCGTAGGTGATGGCCGCGTCGGCCTTGGTGAAGTAATTATAGTCCCAGCCGCCGCCATTCCACGTGGCGGCGACGTAGGGAATATCAGGCGAATCGGTCTGGTAGCCGACCATGCTGCGCTGGCCGTGATCGATCGCAAGTCCATTGACCACGCTGAGATAGGCGTTGAGGGTGCCGGTCAGCGCATCGGCCATCTGGTTGGAGATCGACTGATCGCCGCCGTCGGAATTGGAGACGAACCAGCTGCCCCTGCTGAAGCTGGTGGAGCCCACCTCGACGAACGTCATGGCACCGGGGTGCGGATTGTCGCCTAACAGGTCGCCGAGGAACGTGCCCAGCAAAGTGCCCAGGAAGGCTCCGATGCCCGGCAGGATGAAGGTCATCGCCAGGCCCATGAGAAAGCCGGCGGAGGTTCCGATCGACGTGGCGATCAGGCTGCCGACAATGCTGCCGATCGAGCCGAGCAGTTGGCCGCCAATCGCACCGATCTGGGTCTGCGCCGGCAGAATGGTGTTGGCAAGGATCGAGCCGATCGTCCCGCCAACAGCGCCGACCGCACTCCCGAGGGCGTTGGCGAAGTTCAAGTTGCTGATGGCCGTGGCCCAGCCGGCCGCTCCAGCGTTGTGCACGATCTGATTGACGACGCTGCCGACAAATCCGCCGACGGCGGAATTGAAAAGCTGGGCGCCATAACCGTGCAGGCCGAGAGACGTGCCGATTTCGGCGATCAAGAGCGAACTCGCCGCACCGGCCGCGGAACCGGCCAGATCGAGCCCAAAGCCTTTGAATCCGTCGGTGAACGATTGGCCCAGATCGACAAAATCGGTCTTGAGACCCAGATAGAGCGACTTGACAAGATCCGAGGTAATCGTGCCGACCACGGTATTGATTGCGATGGTCGCGAACTGATTGCCGCCGGCCAGCGCCGCGCCCAGCGACGAGCCGAACGCCGCGCCCAGCGTGTTGCTGGTCGGCGAAGCGATCTGTCCGCCGGCCGCAACCAGCTTGTCGTTCATGCCGACGAAGTTAACGGTCGCGCCGGAGCCGTACACGACGACGTCGTCGTTGCCGATGATGGTGACCGATGCGCCGCTGGCGACGGTGATGAAGGCGCCGTTGACCGTGATCTTGTCGTTGGTGCCGTCGACGTAGATGTTCTTGTTGCCGTCCGCCAGTTTCACCGTGTTGCCGTTGCCGATGACGGCGGTCTCGGTGTTGGTGCCCTGGACGATGTCGGTATATTGCGAGGCGCCATTCGCGCTGGTGTAGGTCGTCGCGGTCTGCTTGAGCGAGTGGGCGGCGTCGGTCTTGTAGGTCTGCAGCGTCGAGACCACGCTGCCGTCAATCTTGGTGGTCTCGGTCAGAACGCTGTCGTAGAAGTTTGAATTGGTGCTGTCGGTCAGGACCGTCCGGGTCAGCCCGTCGGCACTGACCGTCGTGACGACCCGGTCCCTCGGCGATCCGTCGGCATTCCGATGCGATCCGGTCGCCGTCGTCGACCCGTCGGCGTTCTTGATCGTGGTCTCGACGTAGTCATAAACGTCGGTGCCCGACGACGACGTCTTGACGGTCTTGACCAGGCCGTCGGCGCTGACGCTCGTGACCGACTTGTCGGTCGGCGTACCGTCGGCCTTCAGATGCTTGGTGATCGTGACGGTGCTGCCGTCGGCGTTGGTGGTCGTGACTTCCGAATAGTCGGTGAAGTTCTTACCGGTCTTGTCCTCGAGCAGGGTCTTGGTGCGGCCGTCGGCGCTGGTGGTCAGAACGCCCTTCTGCCGCAACGTACCGTCGCTGTTGATGTCGACGATGGTCTCGGTCCGGCTGCGGTCGGCATTGACGACGGTGATGTCGGAGCGGGTGCGATCGAACGTCCCGTTGCCATCCAGATCCCAGCGCGTGACCGAGCGCAGCCCGTCGAAGCTCGTCGTGGTCCGGGCGCTGTCGTGCAGGACGCCAGCCTCGTAGTCATCGACCAGCGACACGGTGCTGCCGTCGACCCGCTTGACCGTCGTGACCCTCTGGTCGACGTTGCCGTCGCCGTCGCGGTCGCGCGTGACCACCGTGGTATGGCCGTCGCCGCTGACCTTGGTGACCGTCCTGTCCTTGATCGTCGTCCCGTCGGTCTTGAAGTCGGTGACCGTCTTCTCGGTGCTGCCATCGGCGTTGGTGATGGTGACGACCGTCTGCTTCTCGTCGAACGTGCTGTCGCCATTGACGTCGCGGGCGATGGTCACCGTCCGGCCGTCGGCGCTGGTCGTCACCACCGACGTCGACTGGGGGCTGCCGGTCGCGGTCGTCGTGGTGATCGTCTCCGTCGTGCTTCCGTCGGCATTGAGAACGGTGACGTCGGTGCGCCGCTGCGGCGTGCCGCCGGCGGTCGGATCGAACTGCTGCGTGACGCTGCGGCCGTCGGCACTGGTGGTGGTGACGGTGCGGGATTTCAGCCCGCCGTCGGCCTTGAAGTCGCTGACGGTCTCGGTGCGGCTGCCATCCGCATTGAGGACCGTGACGTCCGTCCGGCTGGCATCGGTGACGTTGTCGCCATTGAGATCGAAGGTGGAGCTGGTGGCGAGGCCATTGGCGCTGGTGGTGGTGACCGTCCGGTCCTGCAGAACCCCGTCGGCATCGAAGGTGCTGACGGTTTCGGTGCGGCTGCCATTGGCATTCAGCACGGTCACGTCGGTGCGCGAGCCGGTCGGGATTCCCAGCGACAGCCATTGCGTCGTTACCGAGAGGCCGTCGGCGCTGCGCCGGGTGATGACCCGGTCCTTGACGAAACCGCTGGCATTCAGATCGGAAGCCGTACGGACCGTGCTGCCATCGGCATTGGTAACGACGGTGACGATCTGATCGACGACGCCGTCGCCGTTGAGATCGATCTGGGACGTCTGCGTGCGCCCGTCGGCACTGACGGTGACGACGGTGCGGTCGCGCAGCTTTCCATAGGCGAGATAGTGAGAGAGCGTCTTGACGGTGCTGCCGTCGGCATTGAGGACGGTCTGCTCCACCTGCGAGAGGTTGAAGACATTGCTGCCGGTGGCGTCGTATTGCGTCGTCCTGGTCAGGCCGTCGGCGCTGGTCGTCACCACGGTCTGGTCGCGCAGCGTGCCGTCCGAATTGTGAGTCTGGATGGTCTCGACCCGGCTGCCATCGGCACGCAGCACGGTGACGTCGGTCGTGGTCTGGTCGACCGTGCCGTTGCCGTCGACATCGCGCCGGGTGGTGACCGATAGGCCGTTGGCGCTGGTCGTGGTGGTGATGCGATCCTTCAGCGCGCCATTGGCGCCAAAATCGGAGACGGTGGTGATGGTCTGGCCCGCGGCGTCGACGGTCTTCGACAGCGTCTGGTCGACTTTGCCATCGCCATCGAAGTCCCGCGTCGCGGTCACATCGCGACCGCCGACGCTCGTCGTCGTCACGGTCCTGTCGATCAGCGCGCCGCTGGCGGCGGAATCGGTGACCGTCTCGGTCGTGCTGCCGTCGGCGTTGAGCGTGGTGACGTCGGCGCGCGTGCGCTCGAACACGTTGTCGCCATTAGAATCCCAGCTCGTTGTCGTGCTGAGCCCGCTCGCGCTCGTGGTCGTGACCGTCCGGTCGCGCAGGCCGGCATTGGCATTGAACTCGCTGACCGTCTCGGTGCGGCTGCCATCGGCATTCAGGACGGTGACGTCGGTCCGCCTGAGGTCATCAGCGCCGTCGCCATTCAGATCGTAGGTCGTAGTCCGGCTGAGGCCGTTGGCGCTGACGGTCGTGACGGCGCGGTCGCGCAGCGTCCCGTCGCGGCTGAAATCGCGGACGGTTTCGGTCTTGCTCCCATCGGCGCCAAGCGTCGTGACATCGGTGCGCGTCTGATCGAATACGGCATTGCCGCTGGCGTCCACCGCACCGGTCGTATCGAGTTGGGTCGTGACCGCCAAGCCATTGGCACTCGTGTTGGTCACGGCGCGATCCAGCAGCACGCCATTGGCGGCATAGTCGGACACGGTCGTGGTGACGCTGCCGTCGCTGTTGACGACCCGGCGCTGCACGCGGTCGTTGACGCCATCACCTTGCGAATCGACGCTGATCGACGTGGTGCGCTGGTCCGCGCTGACCGTCGTCACCGTCTTCGCCTTGAGCGAGCCGTCGGCGTTGCGGTCGGTGATGGTCTCGATTCGGCTTCCGTCAGCGTTGAGAACGATGGCGTCGCTCTCGCTCAGGTCGAAATGCCCGGCGCCAAAGCGGTCCTGCTGCGTCGTCTTGCTCAGACCATTCGCGCTGGTCGTCACGACACTGCGGTCGAGCAGCGTCCCGTCGGCGGCCGTATCGGTGATGGTCTGGGTGCGGCTACCGTCTGCGTTCAGCACGACGACGACGGTCCGCGTCACGTCGAACGTACCCGAGCCGGTGAGATCCTGCCGGCTCGTCACCGTCAGGCCGTCGGCACTGGTGATCGTGACGGACTTGAACTTCAACGTGCCGTCGCTGTTATAGTCGGCGACCGTGACCGTCACGCTGCCATCGGCATTGACGACCCGGCTCTGCACCTCGTCGACATGACCGTCGCCCTGGGCGTCGATCTGGGTCGTCGTGGTCAGGCGGTCCGAGCTGACCGTCGTCACCGACCGCGCCCTCAGGCTGCCATCGGCATTGCGGTCGGTTACGGTCTCGTCCTTGCTGCCGTCCGCGTTCAGCACCGTGACGTCGGTCTCGGTGAGGTCGAACACGCCCGCGCCAATGCTGTCGCGCTGCGTCGTAACGGCAAGACCATTGCCGCTGGTGGTGACGACCGTGCGATCGCGCAGCGTCGCGTTGCCATTGAACTCGCTGACCGTCTCGGTGCGGCTGCCGTCCCCATTCAGGACCGTGACGTCGGTCCGCCTGAGGTCATCGGCGCCATCGCCGTTCAGGTCGTAGGTCGTCGTCCGGCTGAGGCCGTTGCTGCTGCTGCTGACGACGGTGCGGTCCCTCAGCGATCCATCGGCATTGAGGTCGCTGACCGTCTCGGTCCGGCTGCCGTCGGCGTTGAGAACCGCGACGTCGGTGCGCTTCTGGTCGAACACGGCGTTGCCGCTCGCGTCGATTGTGCCCGTCGTATCGAGTTGCGTCGTGACCGACAGCCCATTCGCACTCGTTGTGGTTACGGCGCGATCGAGAAGCACGCCATTGGCGGCATAATCGCTCACCGTCGTGGTCACGCTGCCATCGGCATTGACGACGCGGCGCTGCACTCTATCGTAGACGCCGTCGCCCTGCGAATCGGTGCTGACAATCGTCGTGCGATGGTCGGCACTGACGGTCGTCACCGTCCTCGCCTTCAGCGAGCCATCCGCGTTGCGATCCGAAATGGTTTCAACCTGACTGCCGTCAGAGTTGCGAACAATAACATCACTCTCGCTAAAGTTGAAACTTCCGGCGCCAAAAGAATCCTGCTGGGTTGTCTTGCTGAGCCCGTTCGCGCTGGTGGTCACGACGGTGCGGTCGATCAGCGCGCCATTGGCGCTGCGGTCGGTGATCGTCTCGGTGCTGCTGCCGTCGGCATTGAGCACCACCACGTCGGTCCGCACCTGGTCGAACACGCCCGTCCCGGTCGTGTCCTTCTGCGTCGTCACCGACAGCCCGTCGGCGCTCGTGGTCTTGACCGTCCGGCCCAGCACCGCGCCATTGGCGGCATAGTCGATCACCGTCGAGGTCACGCTGCCGTCGGCGTTGACCACCCGGCTCTTCACTTCGTCGAGGTGACCGTCGCCCTGCGCGTCGATCTGCGTCGTCGTGGTCCGCCGGTCGGCGCTGACCGTCGTCACCGTCTGGTCGCGCAGGCTGCCGTCCGCGTTGCGGTCGGTCACCGTCTCGGCCTTGCTGCCGTCGGCGTTCAGCACCGTGAC
>NZ_JBNPTM010000012.1:0-160445 GCF_051167655.1 Bradyrhizobium sp. HKCCYLS2038
CCGCTAACACAGCCCGGATGGGCACATCCAACCGCCCGAACGAACTGAGACCTGGATAAAACTTGGGGGCAAGGTCAATAAGCGCGAGACTCCGCAGTCGTCGTCGCGACGGAGAGCTCCAAGCCCACCGCCTATCAACCTGCCGCCTACCGCTTCGCCGGCAGCACGAACATCTGGCCCGGATAGATCAGATCGGGCCTGCGGATCTGCTCGCGGTTGGCGCGGTAGATCACCGCATAGCGGGTGCCTTCGCCGAGCAGGCGCTGGCTGATGTGCCACAGGCTGTCGCCGCGCGAGACCGTGATCGTCCTCATCCCGCGCCGGCCGGGTGACGCCGCCACGTCCTTGAGGTCGCCAGGCGACGCCGATGCGAGCTGCGTGCGCGCGGCGGCAGCGCCACTCAAGTGAACTCCCCTCCGAAGAGAGCCAGAACGCTGAACGGCTCCCGCAGCAACCTCGAGCCGCTCCGCAGGATAGATCGCAGCCGATCTGATGGCTCTGGACTCCGAAGGCGCGATAGGGTGGCATGATGCGATCCCCTGTCTCACGCCGGGAGCGCCGCGGTGTCCGACATACGCCACACCTTCTTCGCTCGCCCGCAGACCCGGCTGGCGCCGCCGTCGGTTGATCTGCTGGCAGGACGCCGGGTGCAGGACACCGTCATCCTGAACCGGACGATGCTGGTCGCAGCGCCGCCGACACTGATCGGGCAGCGGACCCATGCATCGTTCCATGAGCTGACGGGCCGCGACGACGACGACAAGACCCGCCTCTTCGCCCGCCCTCTCCGGAGCGACGTTCCAGACGACGCTGCCACGGTCCTGTTCGTCCCGCGCCGTGGCCAGCGCGACGTCTTCACCGACAGTGAAGACCGGCCGGCGATCAGGAAGTCGCTGCCGGTCGGCTCGCTCGTGCATCGCTACCGCATAGAGAAGGTGATCGGTGAAGGCGGTTTCGGCATCACCTACTCCGCGGAGGACACGGTGATCCGCCGCCGCGTGGCGTTGAAGGAGCTGTTCCTGCAGGGAGGCTGCTATCGCACGCAGACGAACGAGGTCCGCTCCGTCGAGGCTGACGCAGATGACCGCCTGATCCGCTGGGCCAGCTACTACTTTTCCGAGGAGGCGCGCATCACCTTCGCGTTGCGTCACGAAGGTGTCGTTCGTATCCAGGATTTCTTCCGTACCAACAATACGGCCTACATCGTCTATGAGATGATCGATGGTGCCGACATGCGGCATTGGGCCGAAGCAGCCCGCGGCAGCCTGGCGCATTCCGACGTACTGGGACTGCTGAGCGCGGCCGGCGACGCGCTTGCGCACGTCCATTCCTGCGGTTTCCTGCACCGCGACGTCAAGCCCGCAAACGTCCTGATCGCAAATGCCCGGCAGTTGCCGATCCTGATCGATTTCGGTGCCGCGATCGAGCAAGGCGCGATCACTGAGGGAGAGATCGTGGCAACGCCGGGCTACGCCCCACCGGAGCAGTACAGCCCCGAGACGCGGCTCGATCCGCGCTGCGACATCTATGCGCTCTGTGCCACCTTCTACTGGCTGCTCTCGGGACAGCGACCGCAAGACGCGCGCGAGCGCCAGGCATCCGATGATCTGCAGCCGCTGCGCACCCAGGTCGATCGCCCCCTGCGCTTCGGCGAGCGGCTCTACCGGGTCATCGACCAGGGCCTCAGCCTCGATCCCGCGCAGCGCTATGACAGCGTCACCGAACTGCTCGACGACCTGTTTCCGAAGACGATGCTGGCCCCGACCGGCTATGCCCCGCGGCCGCTCGGCGACAAGATCTTCCTGTCGTACCGGCGCAGCGACAGCGCTCATTTCACAGGCCGCCTGCTCGACTTTCTCGAAATGCGGTTCGGCCCCGGCGCGGTGTTCGTCGACGCGCACTCGATCCCGCCGGGAAGCGACTTCTGGGATCACATCAAGGATGTGCTGTGCAACTGCGCCATTCAGCTGGTGATCATCGGACCAGGCTGGACGCCGTCGTTCCGCACGCGTCGCCGCCGCTGGTATCAGTCCGCCGCCCGCCCCGACTACATCATTCAGGAGATCGCTGCCGCGAGCGAACTTCAGATACCGATCCTGCCGATCCTGTTCGATGGCGCCGGGATGCCCAATGCTCACGAGCTCCCACCGGAGTTGCAGATGTTGCCCAATCTCAACGCGAGCGTGATCGGTTCCGCAGACGTTTTCCGCAGCGCGGCTGAAAACATCTGTGACCACATCGCACAGCTACGCCTGACAGCAGCGGCTTGGCCGCGATAAGGCTTGCTGCCGGACCTTGCCGTCACGCGGCTCTGGTGCTGACGGACTTGGCAGACGCACCAGACTGGCTGACGCCTGCGCCCGCCTACCGCTTCGCCGGCAGCACGAACACCTGGCCCGGATAGATCAGATCCGGCCTGCGGATCTGCTCGCGGTTGGCGCGGTAGATGACCGCATAGCGGGTGCCTTCGCCGAGCAGGCGCTGGCTGATGTGCCACAGGCTGTCGCCGCGCGAGACCGTGATCGTCCTGACGCCGCGCCGGGCGGGTGACGCCGCCACCTCCTTGAGGTCGCTTGGCGACGCCGATGCAAGCTGCGTACGCGCGGCGGCAGCGCCACTGCCTTGGGCCGCGGCCGCAGGCAGCGAGGCCGTGGTCAGGGCTTCCGGCACGTTCAGCGGCACCTCGGCACGGGCCTGAACGGCGCCCGTCTTGCCGTCCACCTCGTCGAGCCGCAGCCGGTCCTTGCCGGCCCAGGCGGCATCCTTGATGGTCGCGGCCACGCGCCCGTCGGTGCCGGCCACAGCCGAGCTGACGAGACGGTCGTTGATATAGATCCTGACGGTCGCGCCAGGCTTGGCGCGGCCGCTGACGCGCAGATTGCCGTTGGGCTCGAAATCGACGGCCTCCACCGCAACCGCCAGCGGCGCGGATGACGCAGGCTTCGACAGCACGCGCGTCGGCTGGTCGGGCGCGATCACCGCAACGGTGGCCGGCCGCTTGCCGGCCTCGACCACGACAGCCACGCTCTGCTTGGACGACAGCTCGCGGCCGTCCGGCTGCCGCGCGCGCAGGGTCAGCTCGAACGTGCCGGCAGGCAACGGCGATGGCACCATCGAGAACTGGCCTGCGCGATCCGCCACCACCCGCGCATGCGGCTCGCCATTGCGCAACAGCTCGACGGTGGCGCCGGGAGCCGCGCGGCCCGCGACGACGGTCTCGCCCGTGGGCTCCACGCTGACCACATCGAATGACGGCTCGTCGCTGGAAGCCGCCGGCGGGGTCACCGGCGCCAGCAGCGCCGCGAGACCGCTGGCCTGCTGCTGTGCGGTGGCGAGCGCGGCCTGGGTCGTCGCGCTCACCTTGTCAGCCGCGCCCGGCACCGCGGCGCGCTGCGCAGCCTCGGGCGTTGGCCCTGGCCCAGGCGGCAGAGCACCTGATGCCGCAGTGCCATCACGGCTCGCGGACGTCACGTCACGCTTGATCATCGACAAATCGAGGACACCAGCGGCAAAGGCGATCGCCAGACCGGCCAGCGCGACCGCCGCGGCGCCGCCGCCAATCCAGATCCAACGTCCGCCGTTTCCGGTGCTCATGCGGTGATCCGTCCCTGGTCGAGCGCGCACGGAGGCACGACTCCGTCGGCGGTAATCCTGCTGCGTTCATAACATCCTGGCTGTCGAAAAGCCATCGCGTGGCAGCGCCGGACCGGCCTCAGCGGCCCCCCGCCATCTGGCCTGCGCATTCTGCGAACACCTGGCGCAGGAACCTGTGGCTCGGATCCTGGTCGCGAAACGAGGGCCAGATCATCGACTCGTTCAGCCGGGGAATCTCGAACGGGAAGTCGACATACTTCACCGGATAATGCCGCGCGAGTTGCTGAGCGAGCAGCCGATGCACCGTCGCGATCCGGTCCGTTCCGCACAGCATCGTCGGCAGCACGCAGAACGTATCGACGGTGCAGGCCACCTTGCGCTGCCGGCCCATGCGCGGGAAGAACAGCTCCTCGAACGAATAGGAGCCGGGCTCGCCGAGGCGGACGTTGATGTGGCTCGCTGCGAAGTAGTCGTCCTCGGTCAGCCGGCCGCGCTTCAGCTTGCGTGCCTGATCCATCATGCAGACGTGGTCGTCGGACAGCAGATGCGTCTGCGGATGCGGAATCCGCGACGCATACAGCTCCGGCAGGATCATCAGATCGATGTCGCCGAGCTGGAACACCTGCTCCAGATGCCTCGGCAGATGCGAGATCTCGAGCTGAAAGCCGGCCGCCCGGTGCGCCAGCGCGATCGCCACCCGCGATACCAGCACGTAGGTCGCGTAGTCCGAGGCGCAGATCCGGAACGTCCGGCTGACCTTCGCCGGATCGAACTCCGCCTTCGTGCTGATCGCTGTGCGCGCGCGGATCAGCGTGTCCTTCACCGGCTCGACCAGCGCCTGGGCGAGCGGCGTCAGCTCGAACTGGCGGCCCACCGGCGTCAGCAGCTCGTCGGCGAAGAAGTCGCGCAGCCTTGCCAGCGCCGCGCTGGTCGCCGACTGGCCCAGCCGCAGGCGGTCGGAGGCGCGGGTGACGTTGCGCTCGTCGAGCAGCGCGTCGAGCGCGACCAGCAGATTGAGGTCGAACCTGTCCAGCCGCATCGCCGCGCTCTCCCTGCCCTGCGATCCTCTCCCGTGGGACCGATGTATCGATCCTATCGATGCAGGAATGCAATTCAATCGATTTTGCCGGATCGTCGATCCGACCTAGCCTGTCTGCGGGATCAGCAAAGGCAAAGGGTGGCGCAGACGCCCGGGCCGTGGGGCCGCCACTGATCCCCTGACGGGGAGGGAAACATGGGCCGTTCGCGCTCGAGTGGAGTCGTGCTTGGTGTGTGCCACGTGGCCGGCATGCTGGACATGGTGGCCTTGCCGGTCTGGGTCGGAACGTTCATCGAATTCTACGGTCTGTCGCCGGCCCAGGCGGGCGTCACCGTCACCAGCTTTCTCGCCGGCATCGTGCTCGCGAGCCTGCTCACCGCCCGCGCTTTGGGGCGGCTCGATCCGCGCGCGGTCGTCGTCATCGGCTTCGCTGTCGCGAGCGCCGCCTTCGGCATTCTCGCCAGCCGGCCGGTCGCCGGCACGCCGTTCGCGGTCCTGCCGGTCATCCATGTGATCGCCGGCCTCGCGGCGGGCGCCGCGCTGTCGATGACGCACGGCACGATGGGCAGGACGGACAATCCGCACCGCCTGTTCGGTCTCGCCAATGTCGCGCTCGCGGTGTTCGGCATCGCCTTCTTCGCCGCCGTTCCGGCGCTGATCCACGCGGTCAGCCCGCGCGTGCTGTTCGTCGTCTTCGCCGGCAGCATGGCGCTCGCCGCGCTCGTCGCCGCGCTCGGCTTCCCGCGGACGACCGGACGAGCGGCCGCCACCGACGTGACGCGCCAGCCCATGCCGGCCAAGGCGTGGCTCGTCATCGCCGTCGTGATCTGCCTCACCTTCAACCAGGCGCTGATCTTCTCCTTCCTGGAGCGGATCGCCGACCACAAGGGCTTCTCGCGCGCCGACATCACGGCCGTGCTGATGGCGGTGGGCTTCATCAACCTGCTGCCGGGCGCCTTGGCGGCGATGCTGCAGCAGCGCCTGTCGCCGATCGCGGTCGGCATCGCCGGGCCGGTGCTGCAGGCCGCGCTGGCATTCGTCGTCGTGTCAGCCGAGAGCTTCGCGACCTTCGCAGCCTTTGCCAGCCCCTACGTCTCGATCGTGATCTTCACCCACACCTTCCTGTTCGGCCTGCTCTCGCAGGTCGACCCGAGCCGCCGCGCCGTGGCGGCCACGCCGGCGATGATGATGATCGGCTCGGCGGCCGGCCCCGCCGTCGCCGGCGCGATCGTCCAGGGCATCGGCTATGGCGGCCTCGCCTACATGGCCGCGGCGACGTCCACGCTCGCGGTCGTGCTGATGCTCACGTTCAGGGCCCGCACCGGCGCAGCGCCAGCCATGCTGCGGTCGGCCTGAGCCGCATATCCATTTTTTTTGACTGCCGAGGAGAACACGAGAATGAACCAGCATGTCACCCAGCCGACGGGCCTGCAGTTTCCGCAGGACGTCGTGTTCTCCGGCTACGCCGCGCCGGTGCGGATCGAGGGCGAGGTGCACGACCTCGAGGTGATCGGCCGCATCCCGGCCGGCCTCGAAGGCGCCTACTACCGCAACAGCGCCGACCACCGCTATCCGCCGCTGCTCGGCAAGGACATCTTCCTCAATGGCGACGGCATGGTCCACATGGTCCGGATCCAGAACGGCCATGCCGACCTCGCGATGCGCTACGTCCGCACCCACAAGTTCCTGCGCGAACGGCAGGCGCGCAAGGCGCTGTTCGGCGCTTATCGTAATCCCTTCACCGATTCACCCGAGGTCGCCGGCGAAGACGCCAACACCGCCAACACCTCGGTGATGTGGCATCATGGCAGGCTCTACGCGCTGAAGGAATCGGGCCGTCCCTACGAGCTCGATCCGCTGACGCTTGCGACCCGCGGCGAAACCGATTTCGCTGGCCAGCTCACGAGCCGCACCTTCACGGCGCATCCGAAGATGGATCCGCTCACCGGCGAGTGCATCGCCTTCGCCTATAATTGCGAGGGCACGGCCAGCAACGAGATCGAGCTCTACAGCATCGCGGCCGACGGCGAGTTCACCCGCACCGAGCGTTTCACCGCGCCGTACTGCTCGATGGTTCACGACTTCCTGGTGTCGCGCAACTACATCGCCTTCGTGATCTGCCCGATGGTGTGCGACTGGGAGCGCGTCAGGCAGGGCGAGCCCTACTGGCACTGGGACAGCCATCGGCAAACCCACGTCGCCGTCATTCCGCGCCGGGAGGGCGTGGCCGGCATCCGCTGGTACACGGCCCCGAAGCTCGCGATGCAGACGCATACGTTCAACGCCTGGGAGGACGGCAGCCGCCTCGTGCTCGACCAGTTCGTCACCGAGTCCGGCTGGCTCAGCCAGTTCCCGGACATAAACAACCCGGGAGCCCATGAGCTGCCGCCGTTCGGCGAGCGCTGGACGCTCGATCTCGCCAGCCAAAGCGGCGCGATCGAGATCGCGCGTTTCATCGGCCATATCGGCGAGATGCCGGTCATCGACCCGCGCTTCGCGATGAGCCGGGTGCGGCATTTCTGGTTCGGCACCAACAATCCGAAGCTCGGACCGATGCTGCCGTTCGGCCCGAAGGGTCCGCCCTTCACCTGCCTCGGACATTTCGACGAGGAGACCGGCAAGCTCGACTTCTACTACGCCGGCCCCGACAGTTCGCCCGAGGAGCCCTGCTTCGTGCCGCGCAGCGCGGATGCGGGGGAGGGCGACGGCTGGCTGCTCAGCATCGTCGGCCGGCGCGCGGAGAACCGTACCGATCTGGTGATCCTCGATGCGCGCAATCTCTCGGCCGGGCCGGTCGCAACGCTGCGCTTTCCGTGCCGCGTGCACGAAGGCTTCCACGGCATCTGGGTTGACGCGAACAGCCTGGTGACGCGCGCGGCCACGAACAGAGGAGCACCACCATGAACCGGCTCTATGGCTCGCTGCATTCGCGCGCGCATCGTTGCGCGTGGATGCTGAAGGAGCTGAAGCTCGCTTTCGATCACGTCCCGACCGAGTTCACCGACGGCAGCACCCGCCGGCCGGAATTCCTGACGATCAATCCGAACGGTCGCGTGCCGGCCTACCAATCCGACGAGGTCGTCCTGTTCGAGTCGCTGGCGATCAACCTCTATCTGGCGCGCCGCCATCCGAGCGAGATCTCGCCGGCGAACCTGACGGAGGAGGCTCTCGCTACCCAATGGAGCTTCTGGGTGGTGACCGAGATCGAGAAGCCGCTGCTGCTCGCCGCCGCCAACCGCTTCCTGTTCGACGCCGACAAGCGCAATGCCGACGAGCTGAAGGTCGCACTGACCAAGCTCGCCCGCCCGCTCGGCGTGCTCGATCGCCATCTCGCGTCGCGCTCTTATCTGATCGGCGACCGCTTCACCGTCGCCGACCTGAACGTGGCTGCTGTCATGACGCTTGCGCGGCTCGGCTCGCTCGATCTGTCGGAATGGCCGCGCGTCGAGCGCTGGCTCGACGACTGCCTCGAACGCCCGGCAGCGGCGGACTGGAAGCCGATCAGCTTCCGGATCCCGCGGCCCGAGAGCGCGCTCGGCATTCTCGCGATGTTCGTCTGAGGCGCCGGTGTCGCTCGATCGCAAGCAAGAGTTGCCCGTGATGCTGGGACTAGCCGATGCCGTCACCATCGTTACAGCCGCACTTCGCCACGGCCGTGCGCAAAACCTCGCGCCGCTCGCCGTCGCGGTGCTCGATGCCGGCGGTCACCTGATCGCCTACCAGCGTGAGGACGGCGCCGGCATCGTCCGGTTCGAGATCGCCTTCGGCAAGGCGTGGGGCTCGCTCGGCATGGGCTTCGGCTCGCGCGAGCTGAGCCGCCGCGCCGGCCATCTGCCGACCTTCTTCACCATGCTCTCGGTCACCAGCGGCGGCCGCCTCGTCGCCTCGCCCGGCGGCGTTCTCGTCCTCGGACCTGCCGGACGGGTGCTCGGCGCCGTCGGCATCTCCGGCGACACCGGCGACCACGACGAGGCCTGCGCGATCGCCGGAATCGTCGCGGCCGGCTTCCAGACGGAGGAGACAATCCAACGATAGGATCTGACGGCGGCCGTTCCGCTGGCCCTGACGGCACCTCGCGCAAATTTTCTGTTTCTTTTTTTCAGAATTCATATATGATCCGTCCATCCCGCCTCGTTGCGAGGGGCGTACGCGTCGTCACGGACGTTGGGGTGGGATGCGGTGGACGCGGCGGCTGTGCACGACGGGCATGGCTGCGCGGACGGCGAAGTCGCGTGGTCCTGACCTCCCGACGCTGAGGCCAAGTCCGAGCCGGTGCTGACGCGCGGCGCAGACGACGGGGGCAAGAAAGCCCGGTCCCCGGGGAGATCGCGTATAAGCCGTTAAAACCAGCCGCGCGGGGAATGCCGGGTCGATCGGCTGTACCTGTGGTGACTGCCGCCTGCTTTCTTGTCTGCAGGCGGGCCATGGGTGAGGCCCTCACCCGGCATTCCCTGCGCCCTCGGTTCGCGAGGGCTCGCTGCGATCAACCCGGGTGCTTGCGCGCCGCGGGAGGCTTCTGCACGCCGTCTCACGAGCTCAGGCCCAGCGAAGACGCCCAGCCCGCCTCCCCGGCCCGTATTCATACGGTGCCTCAATTTTATGCAACCCTTAACGGGATTAAGGCCCCTCTTAACATTGACACGACCGCCTGCATCCAACGTCCGCATGCAGGCAGGGGACAATGGAGTTTCATCCGTGCGCCAAAATCTGCCCGTCACCCGAAACGAATACCCGATCACCGACGAGACGCTGATCGTCTCGCGCACCGATCTCAAGGGCAAGCTGACCTACTTCAACGACCAGTTCGTCGATGCTGCCGGATTCACCTCCGACGAACTGATGGGTCAGCCGCACAACATCATCCGCCATCCCGACATGCCCGCCGCGGCGTTCGATAATCTCTGGGACACGCTGAAGCAGGGCAAGCCATGGTCCGGCGCGGTCAAGAACCGCCGCAAGAACGGCGACTTCTATTGGGTTCTTGCCACCGCCTCCGCGATCCGCGAAAACGGCGAGGTCACCGGCTATACCTCGATCCGCACCAAGCTTCCCGCCGACCAGCGCGCCGAGGCCGAGAAGGTCTATGGGCTGCTCAACCAGAACAAGGCGCAGGATTACGCGATCAGCGCCGGCATCATCCGCCAACGCTCCGTGTTCGACCGGCTGTCGTTCTTCACCGGCACGCTGAAAGCCCGCCTGACGACACTGGCCACCGTGCTGGGTGTTTTCATGCTGATCATCGGTGCGGCCGGCCTGCTGTCGACGCGGTCGTCCGATGCCAGCATGAGGTCGCTGTACGAGGATCGCACGATTCCGCTGTCGCAATTGTTCGAGATCAACGATCGCAGCCTGCAGAACATGTCGTCGCAACAATCAGCAGCGGCGAACGGCAAGGCCGGAAAATCGATCGCCGGCATCAGGGCGTTCGTGGACGGAAACAGCGAAAGGATCTCCAAGGTCTGGGCCGACTACATGGCGAGCTATCTGACGCCGGAGGAGAAGGCCGTCGCCGAGACGTACGCGATCAAGCGCAAGGCCTATCTCGAGGAAGGCATCAGACCGGGCCTGGTCCTGCTCGAGCAAGGCAAGTTCGACGAGGCCAGCCAGCACATCGCCACCAAGGGTCACGATCTGTTCGAGGCCGCCAAGCACGAGCTCGACAAGCTCGTCGCCATCCAGGTGAAGGAAGGCAAGGCGCTCTATGAGTCAGCCGAGAGCCAGTACCACGCCGTGATCGCGGTCGTCGCCTTGATGATCCTGGCGGGCCTTGCAATCGGCGCCCTGTTCAGCGTGCAGACCATTCGCGCGGTGCTGCGACCGCTCAAGGTGCTCAACGACTCGATGCAGAACATCACCGACGGCAAGCTCGACAACCTGATCCCGGTCGCGCACGACGACGAACTCGGCGAGGCGCTGCGCAATCTCCGGACCGTGCAGGCGATCGTTCGCTTCAACAGCGAGGAAGTGAAGGCGATCCAGCGTACCGGCGAGGTCAAACGCAAGGCTGAGATGAGCAAGCTCGCCAGTGAGTTCGAAGGCGCGATCGGCGGCATCGTGCAGACCGTGTCGACGGCCTCGTCCCAGCTCGAGGCGTCGGCCGGCACACTGTCATCGACGGCATCGCGCTCTCAGCAGCTGGCCACCACCGTGGCCGCGGCGTCCGAGCAGGCCTCGACGAACGTGCAATCGGTCGCCTCGGCGACCGAGGAGCTGACCTCGTCGGTCACCGAGATCAGCCGTCAGGTGCAGGAATCGGCGCGGATCGCCTCCGGCGCCGTCGACCAGGCCCGCGTCACCAACGACCGCGTCAACGAGCTGTCGAAGGCGGCCGCGCGGATCGGCGACGTCGTCGAGCTCATCAACACCATCGCCGGCCAGACCAATCTGCTGGCGCTCAACGCCACGATCGAGGCGGCGCGTGCCGGCGATGCCGGCCGCGGCTTCGCGGTGGTCGCGTCCGAGGTCAAGGCGCTGGCGGAGCAAACCTCCAAGGCGACCGGCGAGATCGCGCAGCAGATCTCCGGGATTCAGGCGGCCACCCAGGAATCGGTCGTCGCCATCAAGGACATCAGCACGACCATCGAGCGGCTGTCGGAGATCTCCTCGACGATCGCCGCCGCCGTCGAGCAGCAAGGTGCTGCGACGCAGGAGATTTCGCGCAACATTCAGGAGGCGTCGCGCGGCACCTCCGAGGTCAACACCAACATCGTCGACGTCCAGCGCGGCGCCTCGCAAACCGGCTCCGCCTCCGGCGGCGTGCTGTCGGCGGCACAGTCGCTGTCGCAGGAGAGCGACCGGCTGCGCCAGGAGGTCAGCAGGTTCCTCGACAACGTGCGGGCAGCCTGACGCCAGCGGCCCGGGTCAGCGCCTGGTCAGGCGGATCGGGCGGCCCTGGCTGATGAAGGCGTAATGGCCGGCGCCGATGCCGCCGACCATCAGCGCCTCCACGACCGGCTCGGCGATCTCGCCGGTCGCCGCCCAGTCGACGACGAAATTGGCGCCGGTGCCGCCGCGCGTGTCCTTGGTGGGCACGAATACCTCGACGGTCGCGAACGGCTTCAGCGCCACCGGCTCGCGCAGATGGGCTTCGACCAGCGCGCCGGCCGTGTCGTAATAGTCGATGCGCCTGACGATCAGCGGCCGCTGCTCGGAGGCGTTGTGGATGCTCAGGGTGACCGAAAAATCGGCCTGCACCTTGCCCGGGTTCATGGCGACGCTGGAATAGACGGGGACATAGACCGCGCCGCTCACGGTCGCAGCGTCAGCAGGAACCGCGGTCAGCGAGCTCGCAAACGTCGTGGTCAGGCTGTCGGCCGCCCGCCCCTCGCTCCCTGCGAGCAGCAGCGCCAGCACCGCGGTCCCGATGTGACAGATTGCGGGTTTCCTTGCGCCGCGGCGCGACATAAGTTGCCGCCTCGGGGGTTGCTTCATGCATGAACTGATCGGCGACATCACGCTCTGCATCCTGTTTGCGTGGGTGCTTGGACTGGCGGCGCACCGCTGGCGCCAGCCCTCGATTCTCGCATATCTGGTCGCGGGCTTCGCCATTGGCCCCTTCGGCACCGGCTGGGTCAAGTCCCAGGAATCGATCTCGGTGATCTCGGAGCTCGGCCTGATCTTCATGCTGTTCATGATCGGGCTGGAAATCGACCTGAAGAAGATCATCCGCGCCGGCCCGGTGATCCTGATCGCCGGCGGCGTCCAGCTGCTCGGCGGCGCCGCGCTCGGCATCCTGTTCTTCGTCGCCATCGGCATGCGGATGGGCGCGGAGAGCTATGACGCGCTCTATCTTTGCGTCGCCTGCGCGCTGTCCTCGACCGTCATCATCGTCAAGGTGCTGTACGAGAAGCGCGAGCTCGACACCCTGCCCGGCCGCATCACGCTCGGCGTGCTGGTGCTGCAGGACGTGTTCGCGATCCTGTTCCTGGCGGTGCAGCCGAGCCTCGACGACCTGCATTTCAGCGTCATCCTGCTGTCGTTCGCCCGCGCCGGCGCGCTGGTCGCGATCGCGCTGCTGCTCAGCCGCTACGTGCTGCCGCCGGTGTTCCACCGCATCGCGCGCACCCCGGAGCTGATCCTGCTCGGCGCGCTCGCCTGGTGCTTCCTGATCGGCGAGATCGCCGAGCGGCTGCATCTGTCGCGGGAAATGGGCTCCTTGATCGCCGGCGTGTCGCTCTCGACCTTTCCTTACGCGCTCGACGTCACCGCCAAGGTCACGACGCTGCGCGATTTCTTCATCACGCTGTTCTTCGTCGCCCTCGGCATGACCATCCCGATCCCGACGATGTCGGTTGTCGGGCTTGCGCTGGTGATCGCGCTGTTCACGATCGCGAGCCGGCTCGTCACCACCTTCACGCCGCTCTACATGATGCGGCAGGGCCTGCGCGCGAGCCTGCTTCCGGCACTCAACCTCGCCCAGATCAGCGAGTTCTCGCTGGTGGTGATCCAGACCGGCGCGGCCGCCGGACATCTCAAGAACGGCACGTCGGCCGCGGCGTCTTTCGCTTTCGTGCTGCTCGCGGTGCTCTCGACCTTCGTGATCGTGCGCTCCGATCCGATCGTGCGCCGGAGCATCCCGCTGCTGAAGCGCGTCGGCCTGCGCGACCTGGACACCGCCAAGGACGGCGAGGCAGGCCACGAGGGCGGCCACGCGGCCGGACGGCCGATCGTGCTGCTCGGTTTCTTCCGGACCGCGAGCGCCCTGCTCAGCGAGATCGAGCGCAACCAGCCGGGGCTGCTGGAGCAGATCGGCGTGGTCGATTTCAATCCGGTGGTGTTCCGGACGTTGTCCGATCGCGGCATCCAGGTGACCTATGGCGACATCAGCAATGTCGACACGCTGGTCCATGCCGGGGTCGGCCAGGCCGAGCTGATCATCCTCAGCATTCCGGACTCGCTGCTCAAGGGCGCCAACAACGAGAAGCTGGTGCGGCACGTCCGCAGCATCAACGCATCAGCCAAGATCGTCGCGACCGCCGACCTGCTCGCCGACGTCCGCGACCTCTACGAGGCCGGCGCCGACTACGTGACCGTGCCGCGGCTCAGCGATGCGCAGGTGCTGCTCAACCTGATCCAGGACGCCAGCGCCGGCCTCTTGTTGGAGCGGCGAAGCCAGGCTGAGGCCATGTTGGCCGACCGCCGCGAGGTGCTGCCGTGATGCGCGTCAACCCCGATCCACAACACGAAATCCTGCCAGACCCAAGATCATGACAAACAGCCAAGTCCATGTCGTCGACCACCCGCTGGTGCAGCACAAGCTCTCTTTGATGCGCGAGCGCGACCGCTCCACCAAGGGCTTTCGCGAGCTCCTGAACGAGATCGGGATGCTGCTGGCCTACGAGGTCACCCGCGACCTGCCGCTAGAGCTGGTCGACATCGAGACACCGATCGCGCCGATGAAGGCGCCGAAGATCGCCGGCAAGAAGCTGACCCTGGCCCCGATCCTGCGCGCCGGCGTCGGCTTTCTCGACGGCATGCTGGCCTTGATGCCGTCGGCGCGCATCGCCCATATCGGGCTCTATCGGGATCCGAAGACGCTGCAGGCGGTCGAGTACTACTTCAAGGCGCCGCAGGACCTGACCGACCGCACCGTGATCCTTATGGATCCGATGCTCGCGACCGGCAATTCGGCCTGCGCCGCGGCCGAGCTGCTCAAGGCACGCGGCGCGCGCGACATCCGCTTCGTCTGCCTGCTGGCCGCGCCGGAAGGCATCGCGCAGTTCGAGAAGGAGCATCCGGACATCCCGATCTGGACCGCCGCGATCGACGAGAGGCTGAACGACCACGCCTACATCGTGCCGGGTCTCGGCGATGCCGGCGACCGAATGTTCGGGACGAAATAGCAGGAGTGGTCAGGACGGGCGCGGCGCGAGGCGTAGGAGGTTGAAGATGCGTCCGTCGATCACCAGCAGCGCGCTCCCGATCACGAGCGCACCAGCTAGCTCCCGCAGCGAAATGGTCTCGTCGAGGATCAAGGATCCAAGCAGGATCGTTGTCACGGGAATCAGCAGCGTCACCAAGGTCACATTGGTGGCACCGGAGCGACGCATGACCTGAAAGAACACGATGTAGGCGAAGGCCGTCGACAGCGTCGCGAGCGCAGCGATCGCGAGCCAGGTCTGCGGCCCGGGCATCGGCAAGGACCACGGCCGGTCGACCAACCCGGCGATCACGAGCATCATCACGCTCGAGGCGGACAGTTGAAAGGTGGCGGTGGCAAGCGGCGGCGAGTTGGCGAGGTGACGCCGCACCAGCAGCGCGGCGATGCCATAGCTGAAGCACGCACCGAGACCGAACAGAATGCCGATGCCGCCGCCGGAGGCATCGCCTCTCAGGATTACGACGCCGACGAGCCCGACGATGAGGCCACCGACGCGACGCGCCGAGAGCCTTTCCTCGCCGGCCGCGGCCATCACCAAGATCGTGAACAGCGGCGTGGTGGCATTCAGAACCGAGGCAAGACCCGACGTGATGTAGGTCTGACCGATGACGATCAAACAGAACGGCACGACATTGTTGAACAGCGCGACGGCGACATACGGCCACCAGCCGACAATGCCCTTGGGAAGGCCCAGCCCGCGCCAGCGCAAGATCGGCAGCAGGATCGCGGCCGCCAAGACGATCCGCAACAGCACCAGCGTCAGTGGTGGCAGTTCCTTCAAGGCTAGGCTGTTAAAGATGAAGGAGCCGCTCCACAACAACGACAGCAGACCGAGCAGCGACCAATCCCGCCCATCCATGCCGTCGTTCGGAGAGGTCATTATGGCAACCGCCTGTCGATCTGCGGAGGGACGTTGCAGCCGAAGCAAGCCGCCGTCCACCCGTTTTGCGCCACCATGGCGCGACGGCTAGGGCGAGCCTCTCGGCCGCGAGACCAGCTCGATCATGCGGCCCTCGTCCTCGTCAGGCATCGCCGCCTTCGCCCGCGCATAAGCATCGACGGCGGCCTGGGCCATGACGGGACGATCGCCGAGCAGTTCTTCCGCCAGCCGCAACGCGTACGCCGCATCCTTGTAGCGCAGCGCGGCGGTGAAGCTCGCATCGGCGAAGTTGCGCGCGATCATGCGCGGCGCATGCCGCAGCACTTGCGGACTGGCCGCAACGCCGCCTTGGATCGCTTCCAGCACGAGGTTCATATCGAGGCCGGCCTGCTCGGCAATCGCGAGCCCCTCGGCGAGGCCGGCGATCTGCATCGCGCCCAACAGATTGTTGATCAGCTTGTAGACCGTGCCCGCACCGACCAGCCCGAAATGACGAATGGTCGAACCGATCGGCGTCAGATACGGCCGCGCGCGCTCGAGATCGGCGGCGTCGGCGCCGACCAGCAGCGTGAGCTTGCCGCTCGCCGCCGCGTCGGGCAGTCCGGTCACCGGACAGTCGAGATAGATCACGCCGCGCGCGTTCAGTTCGCGCGACAGCCGCAGCGCATGGTCACGCGACACGGTCGAGCATTCGATCGCAATGGTGCCGACCCGCATCGTCGCGGCGGCGCCGTCCGGCCCGAGCCAGACCGCCCGCGATGCGTCGTCATCGGCGACCATGGTGACAACAGCATCGGCATCGATCGCCGCATCGGCCGGCGACGTCGACCAGCGCGCGCCGCGGGCGATCAGATCGTCGGCCTTCGCTTGGCTGCGATTCCACACCGCGACGGAATAGCCGGCGTCGAGGTAACGACCTGCCATGCCATGGCCCATGCGGCCGAGCCCGATGAAGGCGACGCGCGCCACCGCTCAGTCCACGTCGTCGATCACGGCCCCCGGCGTGGTGCCGAAAGCACGCTGCGCCAAGGTGGCGGCCATGAACTCGTCGAGATCGCCATCGAGCACGCCCGAGGTGTCGGAGGTCTGCACGCCCGTGCGCAGATCCTTCACCATCTGATAGGGCTGCAGGACGTAGGAGCGGATCTGGTGACCCCAGCCGATCTCGGTCTTGGCCGCCTGATCGGCTGCCGCCTTCTCCTCGCGCTTCTTCAGCTCGATCTCATAGAGCCGCGCGCGCAGCATGTCCCACGCCTGGGCGCGGTTCTTGTGCTGCGAGCGGCCGGCCTGGCAGACCACCGCGACGCCGGTCGGGATATGGGTCAGCCGCACCGCCGATTCGGTCTTGTTGACGTGCTGGCCGCCCGCACCACCCGACCGCATCGTGTCGACGCGGACGTCGGACTCCTTGATGTCGATCTTGATCGAGTCGTCGATGACCGGGAAGATCTGCACCGACGAGAACGAGGTGTGGCGGCGCGCATTCGAATCGAACGGCGAGATGCGGACCAGCCGATGCACGCCGGCTTCGGTCTTCAGCCAGCCATAGGCGTTGTGGCCGGAGATCTGGATGGTCGCCGACTTGATGCCGGCCTCTTCACCCAGCGATTCCTCAAGATACTCGACCTTGAAGCCATGGGTCTCGGCCCAGCGCGTGTACATGCGCAGCAGCATCTGCGCCCAGTCCTGGCTCTCGGTGCCGCCAGCGCCGGCATGAACCTCGAGATAGGTGTCGAACTTGTCGGCCTCGCCGGACAGCAGCGCTTCGAGCTCGCGCCGTGCGACGTCCTTCTTGAGCTCCTTCAGCGCGTTCTCGGCTTCCTTGACGACGCCAGCGTCGTTCTCGGCTTCGCCGAGCTCGATCATCTCGATGTTGTCGCTGAGCTCGCGCTCGACCTTGCCGATGCCGGTCAGCGAATCCTCCAGTGAGGTTCGCTCCTGCATCAGCCGTTGAGCCTTTTGGGGGTCGTTCCAGAGGTTGGGATCCTCGGCGAGCTTGTTCAGCTCGGCGAGCCTTGCCGTCGATGTCTCGACGTCAAAGATGCCTCCTCAGCAGCCCGACAGACTGCTTGATCTCTTCTACGATTTTTTCGATCTCGGCGCGCATGTCGCTCTCTTCGGGCCGCAGCCGAACATGCCACGGCGATCATCTATGGCTGGGGATGTAACGGCGCGCGGTGCAAAGCGCAATCGCCATGCACCGCATCAACCCGGGTTTCGCGCGGCCTAGTACAGGCTGCCCGTTCCCGGACGGATGATGAAGCTGCCCGCATCCGGCTGGCCCCCGGCCGACGGCGGCATCATGCGGCCGTCGGCATCGGCGACGCCGATGACCGAGTAGTTGTCCGGCGGCGCCGTGCCCGGCTTGAACGCTTCCATGATGGTGCGGCCGCCGTCGCCTGGACCCGCGCGCAGGCCGGTCTTGGCGTCGACACGGACGAGCTTGATGCCGGCCGGGATCTTGAAGGGGGTGGCGGGCTTGTCGGCCAGCGCGAGCTTCATGAAGTCCTTGGCGATCGGCGCGGCCAGATGGCCGCCGGTCGCGGCATTGCCTTTGCCGAGCGGTCGCGGCTTGTCGTAGCCCATGTAGATCGCGACCGCGAGATCCGGCGAGAAGCCGACGAACCAGGCGTCCTTGGCCTCGTTTGTGGTTCCGGTCTTGCCAGCGATCGGCTTGCCGACCTCCCTGAGCACGGTCGCCGTACCCGCCTGCACCACACCCTCGAGCATCGAAGTGACCTGGTAGGCCGTCATCGTATCCAGCACCTGCTCGCGGCGATCGACGAGCTGCGGCTCGGTCTGGTTCTTCCAGCCGTCCGGCGCGTCGCAGCCGCGGCATTCGCGGGCGTCGTGCTTGAATATGGTGTGGCCGTAGCGGTCCTGGATACGGTCGATCAGGGTCGGCTTCACCCGGCGGCCGCCATTGGCGATCATCGAATAGGCCGTGACCATGCGCATCGCCGTGGTCTCGCCGGCACCGAGTGCGTAGGACAGATAATTCGGCAGCTCGTCATAGACGCCGAAGCGGCGCGCATATTCCGAGATCAGGGGCATGCCGACGTCCTGCGCGAGCCGCACCGTCACCGTGTTCAGCGACAGGCGCAGCGCGTTGCGAAGGGTCGTGGGACCGAGATACTTGCCGTTCGAGAAGTTGTCGGGACGCCAGACCTGACCGCCCTGCCCCTGGTCGATCTCGATCGGGGCGTCGACGACCTGGGTCGACGGCGTGTAGCCGTTGTCGAGCGCCGACGAATATACGATCGGCTTGAACGACGATCCCGGCTGCCGATAGGCCTGCGTGGCGCGGTTGAACTGACTCTGGTCGAACGAGAAGCCGCCGACCATGGCGAGAACGCGCCCGGTGTTTGGATCCATCGCGACCATGGCGCCGGAGACTTCGGGCAATTGCTCGAGCCGATACTGGCCTTCGACCGGATTGCCCTCCTTGAACAGCGGATCGGCGTAGATCACGTCGCCCGGCTGCAGCACCTGCGCAACCGATGTCGGCACCTTGCCGCGGCCATTGCCGGTCGCAGCACGTGCCCATTTCACGCCGTCGAGCGTTATCAGGCCGGTCTGCCGTTCCTTGCTGACGGCACCGCCGAGCTCGCGCGGCGGCTGGAAGCCGATGCGGGCGGACTGGTCACTGGTCTCGAGCACCACGGCCATCCGCCATGGCGAGATGTCGGAGAGCGACTTGACGTCGGCGAGCTTGACGCCCCAATCGCCGGAAATGTCGAGCTTGGAGACGGCGCCGCGATAGCCCTGCTCCTGGTCGTAACGCACGAGGCCGGCGACCATGGCCTTGCGGGCCATCACCTGAACCTTCGGATCGAGCGTCGTGCGGACCGACAGTCCGCCCTCATAGAGCTTCTTCTCGCCATAACGCTCGAAGATGTCGCGGCGCACTTCCTCGGCGAAATACTCACCGGCAAAGATGTGCGCGCCGGTGTTGCGGCTGGCGATCGTCAGCGGATCCTTGCGCGCCTTCTCGGCATCGGCCTGCTTGATCCAGCCGTTCTCCAGCAGGCGGTCGACGACGTAGTTGCGGCGCTCGATGGCGCGGTCGCGGTTGCGGATCGGATGCAGGCTGCCCGGCATCTTCGGCAGTGCCGCCAGATACGACGCTTCCGCGACCGTGAGCTCGTTGACCGACTTGTCGAAATAGACCAGCGACGCAGCGGCAATGCCGTAGGCGCCGGAGCCGAGATAGATCTCATTCAGATACAGCTCGAGGATCTTGTCCTTCGAATAGGTGCGCTCGATGCGCATCGCCAGCAGCGCTTCCTTGATCTTGCGCGCAAACGACACCTCGTTCGTCAGCAGGAAGTTCTTGGCGACCTGCTGGGTGATCGTCGAGGCGCCCTGCGGGCGCCTGTTCGAGCCGAAGTTCTGGGCATAGACCACCGCGGCACGCGCCATGCCGGTGAAATCGATACCGCCGTGCTCGTAGAAATTCTTGTCCTCGGCCGCGAGGAAGGCGTTGATCACGAGTTTGGGAACCGCCTGGATCGGCAGGTAAAGGCGGCGCTCCCTGGCATATTCACCGACCAGCGAGCCGTCGACCGCGTGCACGCGGGTCATCACCGGGGGCTCGTAATCCTGCAGCTGGGAATAGTCGGGCAGGTCCTTGGAGAAATGCCAGATCAGGCCGGCCGCCGCCGCCACGCCCACAAGGAAGACAACGGTACCGGCCGCGAACAAGAAGCCCAAAAACCGCACCAGAAAGCGCATCGGCAATTATCCGTTCCAACTCTTGTTCATCTCTTGGCTTGGGGCGCGCGGTGCGTCCCAAAAGCGCTGCCGCGAAAATCACGCGGTCGGCTGCAATGCCGCGTAACCCATGCCAGAGAACCGCACGGTCAAGCCCATCAACGGTGAAGCCTACCACAAGTCTGCAGATAAGGAATCCTCATATGATTCCTTGTGCCTCGCACCACGTTTATACGAGCCTTGCTGTGGCCAAACTAGGGCTTTGGCCGTGCCGGGGCCGGCTTGTCCGGCCGATCTCCACCGGCATTGGCGACGCGCTTGGACAGAAAGGCATCGATGGCGCGCGCCATGGCATCTGCCGTGCGCGAACGCCAGACTTCGGAGACCAGATTACCCATGTCGCCCTTGTTGGAGACATAACCGAGTTCGACGAGCACCGACGGCACGTCCGGCGCCTTGAGGACCCGGAACCCGGCCGATTTCAGCGGCCGCTTATGCATATGCACCGAGCTCTTCATGTCGTTCATCAGGATACGGGCGAACCGGTTGGAAAACGTACGCGTTTCCCGCCGGGCCAGATCGATCAGGATGTCGGCGACGTCTGCCGGCTCCTCGGTGAGGTTCACGCCGGCGATCATGTCAGCGCGGTTTTCGGCCTCCGCCAGCCGCTCCGCTTCGACGTCGGAGGCCTTGTCGGACAAGGTATAAATTGTGGCACCTTGAGCATCGCCCTCGCCGCGCGGCAACGCGTCGGCATGAATGGAGACGAACAAGGCCGCCGACTGCTTTTGGGCGATTCGGACCCGGTCACCGAGCGGAATGAAGGTGTCGTCGTCGCGCGTCATGATCACCCGGTACTTGCCCGCCCGTTCCAGGCGATCGCGCAACGCCTGTCCGAACGACAGCACCAGGTTCTTCTCGGGAATCTCGCCGCCCTGGGTTCCGTAGTCGACGCCGCCATGCCCCGGATCGATCACGACCACGGGCCGCGGATCAGGCGGCGCGGCGGGGCCTGCGGGCGCTGCGGCGACGGTCGTCGGCGGCCTCACGGCGGGCGGGAACCCGGCTGTGGCGGCGAAGGCCGCGGATGGGCTGATCTCGGTCAGGGTTGGCTTCAGCTGGGGACTTCTGTCGTTGCCAATCGCCCGCGCAAAGGTCGCCTCATCAACCTCTTCCAGCTCCAGCACCAGCCGGGGCGGCTGCCCATTGGCGGCATCCAGCACCAGGGAGTTCGCGATTCGCACCGGCCCGGTCAGATCGAACACGATGCGGGACCCACCGGGCATGACCATGCCATAGCGGAACGCCTTGACCAACCCGCGACCGCTGGTGCCGGCCCCGGCCGGCAAGTGAAAGCTGACCTGCGGGAGGTCCACCACGACGCGGTAAGGGTCGCTCAACAGGAAGGCCCGAAAAGGAACCGCCTTGTCCAGGTCGAGCACGAATCGGGTCTGCCGGGAATCGCCCGCCAACCGCGCGTCGGAGGCAATCGGGAAGCCCGGCCCGACCGCAGCAGGCGGCACCTGCCCGACCGGCCCCGTCTGGGCCTGTGCCGAAGGCATTCCAGTCCATAACAATTGCGTGACGCACAGCGACGCGCATCCCAGCAAAGAAAGGTAATTCGCCCGGCCAACTGCCAAATCAGTGCCTCCGCGGGACCGTCTTACCCCAACCAATCCACGGGGTTAATCGCGAAATTTTGGCATTTTCGTTAAACCTTACCGATTGTTGCGGTTCCGCGACGCTTCCCTTGCACGGCCACCGCAATCCTCGTATGTACGAAGGGCTGAAGGCTATTACTTACTGCCGGTTGTGTCGCGTTCAACCTCCGGTGAAACGCTGGAAGCTTCGTGGTCGAGGTTCTCGACGTCAGCGGAGATTCCTGCGCCTTTCCGACGCTCCTTCAGGCCTGCGCGCTTCCCGCGCGGCCGAAACGGAGCGCCGGTGACGAGCCGAGTGGCCCGGTTTCCAGGGCGCCTCCTTGGCTGAGGCCACCTGGGCACCAAGTCACACACGGCGTAGCCTGATACCGCGCCCGTGATGGGTGGGGTATTGATCCCAAGGCAAGCGCCTCGGTGCAATCTGGTCTTCAGCAACAGACAACGGCGGCTCCTCAGCCGCCAACGTGTTCCAGACGGGCCGACGCTTGATGCGCCATAAGAGACTGCCAACCTTGACCAGCGGACGATCCGCACCGATGCGGGGCCAGACCCCCGATCGGCTGATCGCATCGCGGGGTTCACGGCGGGCACGGCGCGACCAGCTGCGTTTAGGCCTTCCCCTCACCCCCGAATCAGGTGGACCGTCGCGTCGTCCCACAGCGCGTCACGCGCTCGCGGCCAATCGCGTCCGTCGCCTCCAAGAGTTCCAATATGCCCAACAAGATGTTGATCGATGCTACCCACCCGGAAGAGACCCGGGTCGTTGTCGTTCGTGGCAACCGCGTCGAGGAATTTGATTTCGAAACTGCCCAGCGCAAACAACTCCGCGGCAATATCTACCTCGCCAAGGTCACGCGCGTAGAGCCCTCGCTGCAGGCGGCGTTCGTCGAATATGGCGGCAACCGCCACGGCTTCCTGGCTTTCAGCGAAATCCACCCCGACTACTATCAGATCCCGGTCGCCGACCGTCAGGCGCTGATCGAGGCCGAGGAACGCGCCCACCGCGAAGCCGAAGAGGAGAGCGAGAACCGCTCCAACCGCCGGCGCAACCGCCACCGCAGCTCGCGGCGTCGCGGCAGCGGCGAGCGTGTGCAGAGCGAGATCGTCCAGGCCGCCGACGGCAGCCAGGCGGCGCAGCCCGATTACGAGGCGCATGAGCATCACGCCTATGCGCATGATGACCATTCCGAGCAGCCGCATGTCGAAGACGCCGGCCTTGCCGGGGCGCTCGACCACACGGCCACGAACGAGAACGATCAGGGCTCCCCCGCCGAGCCGGCGCACGAGCCTCACGATGCCGTCGCCGCGCATGGGCACGACGATGCCGAGCCCGTCCCGGCCGCGGAAGCGCCGGCTGTCGAAGCAGCAGCGGTCGCTCCGGCCAGCGACGTATCTTCGGCCGAGGCGCATGACGACGACGAGCATGGTCATGACGATGACCATCATCATGACCATGAGGCGCATGATCACGATCATGATGAGCATGATCATGACGATCATGAGCACGACGACCACCACCATGAGCACGACGATCACGAGCACGACCACGAGATCGCGCCAGTCGCCGAGCATGACGACAGCGACGTCACCATCGTTCCAGGCGACGAGAACGGCGCCGAGGCGGCAGCCGCCGACCACGAGGACGACGAGGACGACGGCGAGGAGATCGAGGAAGAGGTAGTCGAATCCGTCGGCGGCGACGACGTGCTCGAGGAAGTGCCGGAACGGACCTTCCGTCCACGCCGCCAGTACAAGATCCAGGAGGTCATCAAGCGCCGCCAGGTGATGCTGGTGCAGGTGGTCAAGGAAGAGCGCGGCAACAAGGGTGCGGCGCTGACGACCTATCTGTCGCTGGCCGGTCGCTATGCCGTGCTGATGCCCAACACCGCGCGCGGCGGCGGCATCAGCCGCAAGATCACCTCGGCGCAGGACCGCTCGCGGCTGAAGGAAGTGGTGCAGGACCTCGACGTGCCCGAGGGCATGGGCGTGATCCTGCGCACCGCCGGCGCCAACCGCACCAAGCCCGAGATCAAGCGCGACTTCGAATACCTGCTGCGCCTGTGGGAAACCGTCCGCGACATGACGCTGAAGTCGCAGGCCCCGACCCTGGTCTACGAGGAAGGCTCGCTGATCAAGCGCTCGCTGCGCGACCTCTACAACAAGGAGATCGACGAGATCCTGGTGGCCGGCGAAGCCGGCTACCGCGAGGCGCACGACTTCATGAAGATGCTGATGCCGACCAACGTCCGGGCGGTGAAGCAGTATCGTGACGGCCAGCCACTGTTCTCGCGCATGGGCGTCGAGAGCCAGCTCGACGCGATGTTCTCGCCGACCGTGCAGTTGCGCTCGGGTGGCTACATCGTGCTCAACCAGACCGAGGCGCTGGTCTCGATCGACGTGAACTCCGGCCGCGCCACGCGTGAGCATCACATCGAGGACACCGCGCTCAAGACCAACATGGAGGCCGCCGAGGAAGTCGCGCGGCAGCTCCGCCTGCGCGACCTCGCCGGGCTGATCGTCATCGACTTCATCGACATGGACGAGAAGCGCAACAACCGCTCCGTCGAGCGCAAGCTGTCGGACTGCCTGCGGCAGGATCGCGCGCGCATCCAGGTCGGCCGCATCTCGCATTTCGGCCTCTTGGAAATGTCGCGCCAACGCATCCGCGCCAGCGTGCTGGAGAGCTCGACCGAACCGTGCGCGCATTGCGGCGGCACCGGCCACGTCCGCTCTGTCTCGTCAGTCGCGCTGCAGCTGCTGCGCAGCCTCGAAGAGACGCTGATGAAGGGCGCGACCCACAATCTCGTGGTCCGCACCCGCACCGAGGTGGCGCTCTACGTGCTCAACCACAAGCGCGGCCATCTGCGCGACCTCGAGAACAGCTTCAAGGTCTCGCTTGCCGTCATCGCCGACCCGAGTGTGAGCGGCCAGCAGTCCTTCATCATCGATCGCGGCGAGCAGGTGCACACGCTCGAGGCCGCCAAGGCGCTGCTCGTGGCGCAGGCTTCCGCGCCGCCGCTGGTGGCCGAGGAGATCTTCGACGACGACGAGGTGTTCGACGTCGAGACCGAATCCGAGGTCGAGACCGAGGAGACCGAAGGCTTGTCCGAGGACGCTGCCGAGGCCACTGAGGGCGAACGCGACGGCTCCCGCCGCAAGCGCCGGCGCCGCCGCCGCGGCCGTGGCAACGAGGCGCGCGAGGCGTCGCCGGACGGCGGCGTCGGAGCGCAGCCCAGCGAAGCCGGGATCGCGGCCGACCTGCCCGCCGAGGAGGCCGAGGCCGACGAGGAGGAAGGCGAAGAGCAGCAGGCATCGGCGCAGGGCGACCAGGTCGGCGATCATGCCAATGGCGAGCGGCGCCCGCGTCGCCGTGGTCGCCGTGGCGGTCGTCGCCGGCGTGGCGGGATCGAAGACGGCCTTCCGGCCTCGATCAGCGACGAGCTCGCGCCGGCATCAGCTTCGGAAGCCGAGTCGGCGGTCGCCGATTTCGACGGCAATGGTGGATCCGAGCACGATGAACCGGCCGCGCCGGTCGCCGCTGCTGCGGCCCCGATCGAGAGCGTCGAACCGGTTGCGACGGCTGTGCCGGCAGCACCAGCGCAGCCCGAGGCCGCGGACGCTGAGAGCCCGAAGGCCGAAACCGAAAAGGCCCCGCGTCGCTCGACGGTTCGTGAAAAGGTCAGCTTCGTCACCGAGCCGAAATCGGATACCACGGCTACGGCGGTCAACATGGCCGAGAGCACACCGACCGCTGTGACGGCCGAGCCCGCGGCGACAGAGCCGGTCGCCACCGAGTCCAGTGCAGATTCGGCGTCCGCTGCTCCCCGCAAGGCCGGCTGGTGGTCGCGCCGCTTCGGCGGCGGGCAATAGCGGAGCCGCCACGCGGCCTGCGCCCACATCGATCTTCAATGCAAAACGCCCGGCCTGACGGCCGGGCGTTTTCGCATTCCGCCTCCCGCTGCTGACGGCCTAGCCGAGCCAGCGCGCGATCCGCGCCACTGCCTCGCGCATGTCCTCGGCGGAGCGCGCGTAGGAGAACCGCACGAAACTGCGGCCGTGGATCGGATCGAAGTCGACGCCGGGCGTCGCCGCGACATGCGTCTCCTCCAGCATCCGCTTGGCGAAATCGAAGCTGTCCTTGGTGAAGTCAGAGACGTCGGCATAGAGATAGAACGCGCCGTCGGCGGGCAGGAACCGGGTCAGGCCGGCCTTGGGAAATCCCTCGATCAGGATGCGGCGGTTCTCCTGGTAGCCGTGCTTGATCGCCTCCATGTCGGCGCGCCCGTCGAAGGCCGCTTCGGCTGCGATCTGCGACAGCGTCGGCACGGAGATGGCGAGGTTCTGCTGCAGGCGCTCGATCGGACGGACCAGCGCATCCGGCACCACCATCCAGCCGATGCGCCAACCGGTCATGCAGAAGTACTTAGAGAACGAATTGATGATCAGCGCGTCGGCCGACAGCTCCGCCGCGGTCACCGCGGGGAAGGCATAGTCGAGCCCGTGATAGATCTCGTCGGAGATGAAGCGGATGCCGGCATCGCGGGCGGCCGCGATGACGCCGCCGAGCGCCTCGCGGGACATCATCGTTCCCGTCGGGTTGGCAGGGCTCGCAACCAGCACGCCCTTCAGCGGCGTCTTGCGGTGGGCGGCGAGCAGCGCCTCGCCGGTCAGGGCATGACGATTCTCGGCGGTGGTCTCGATCAGGACCGGCTCGCATCCCAGCGCCGTGAGAATGTGGCGATACGGCGGATAGCCGGGCACGGTGACGGCGACGCGGTCACCGGGCTCGAACATCGCCAGGAATGCCAGGACGAACCCGGCCGAGGATCCCGTGGTGATCACGATCCGCGCGGGATCGGTCTCGCAAGCGTGCGTCTCGCGATAATGCCGTGCGATTCGCTGGCGCAGCGACGAGAGCCCGAGCGCGGACGTATAGTCGATCCGGGCCTGGTCGAGTGCGGCATGGGCTGCCGCGATCGCGGTGCGCGGCGCCGGTGCGGCGGGCTGGCCGACCTCCATGTGAATGACGTGGCCGCCCCCCGCCTCGATCCGCTCGGCGGCCGCCATCACGTCCATCACCATGAACGGCGGAACATTGCTGCGGGCGGATGGTGCGGTCAGGGCCGCGATCCGCTGTTCCAACGTCGGTATCACTGTCGCGTCCACCATCGATTTCTGCTATTGACCCCGGCTGTTCGGACCCGCTCTCCGGACGGCAAATGCCCCGTAGGCATGGTTCGCCGCAGATGAGCCGCATTCCGCAGTTTGGTGGGCAATAGCCCGTATCGAGCCTCGCGCCAATTGCAAAGATCGCCTGATGTTGCTCCGTCACGTGCTTGGAAAGAAACTGTCAGGCGGGATTGCCGCGCTGGTTGCCGCCGCCATGGCGCTGGCGCCGCTCGCGCCGGCTTCGGCGCAGCAGGCCAAGGGGCCGCCGATCCTGCGTGACACCGAGGTCGAGGCGCTGCTGCGCGACTATACCAGGCCGATCCTGCGCGCCGCCGGTCTCGAGAAGCAGAACATCCAGATGGTCATCATCAACGACGCGTCCTTCAACGCGTTCGTCGCCGATGGCCGGCGCATCTTCGTCAACTACGGCGCGATCATGCAGTCGGAAAATCCGAATCAGCTGATCGGCGTGCTCGCCCACGAGACCGGCCATCTCGCCGGCGGCCACCTCGCCAAGTTGCGCCAGCAGCTCGCCACCGCGCAGACGCAGTTGATCATCGCCACCATTCTCGGTGCCGGCGCGCTTGCCGTGGGCGCCTCCCGCGGCGGCAGCGGCAATAACGGCCTCACCAATGCGGGCGCCGCCGCTTTGTCGGCGCCCGGCGAGGTCATCCGCCGCTCGCTGCTGTCCTATCAGCGGCAGCAGGAGGAGAACGCCGACCGCGCCGGCGTGAAATTCCTGAGCGCCACCGGCCAGTCGCCGAAAGGCATGTACGAGACGTTCAAGCGCTTCACCAATGAGAGCCTGTTCGCGGCCCGCGGCGCCGATCCCTATCTGCAGTCGCATCCGATGCCGGCCGATCGTGTCGAGGCCCTCGAAGGTCTGGCGCGGCAGTCGCCGTACTGGGACAAGAAGGACGACGCCGCGCTGCAGTTGCGCCACGACATGGCGAGGGCCAAGATCTCCGCCTTCATGGAGCGGCCCGACACCGTCGCGCGGCGCTATCCGTCGTCCGACAACGGCCTGCCCGCCCGCTACGCCAGGGCGATCTCGACCTATCTCCATGGCGACCTGCGCAGCGCGCTGAGCCAGATCGACACCCTGATCCAGGCCCAGCCCAACAACCCCTATTTCTACGAGGTCCGCGGCCAGGCGCTGCTCGAAGGCGGCCGCCCGGTGGAAGCGATCGCGCCGCTGCGCAAGGCGGTCCAGCTGTCCCATAATGCCGCGCTCATCGAGATGTTACTTGGCCAGGCCTTGGTGGCGAGCGACAACAAGGCCTACACTGAGGAGGCGATTTCGATCCTGCGCGCGGCGGTCGCGCGTGAATCGGAGGCGCCGCTCGGCTATTCCCAGCTCGCGATGGCCTATGGCCGCAAGGGCGACTACGCCGAAGCGGATCTCGCCTCGGCCCAGGCGGCCTTCCTGCGCGGTGACAACAAGACCGCGCGCGAGCTTGCATCGCGGGCAAAAACACGCTTTGCCGTCGGGTCACCCGGATGGGTGAAGGCCGACGACATCGTCGCGTCAAAGCCGCTGCAGAACCAGTAGAACGGACGGAATACCGCTATCATTCACCGGGGATCACCCAGATACCGATCACCGCCATCGACCAGGACCCGATCCATTTGACCCAGAGGACCTCCTTCATGCCGTCATTCCGCACGCTTCTTCCCGCGGCGTTGCTCGCGCTCTCGCTCTGCGGTGCCCCGCAGGTGGTGTCGGCGGAGAGCATCTCCGACAGCCAGCGGAGTGAGATCGAGACCATCGTCAGGAACTACCTGATCGCGCATCCCGAGGTGCTCGAGGAGGCGATGGCCGAGCTGCAGAAGCGGCAGACCGCGGCCGAGGCGGCCAAGCACGAGGCCGGGATCGCCAAGAACGCCGAGACCATCTTCAACTCGCCGCGCGGCGTCGTGCTCGGCAACAAGGATGGCGACGTCACCTTCGTCGAGTTCTTCGACTACAATTGCGGCTACTGCAAGCGCGCCATGGCCGACATGATGGACCTGATGAAGAGCGACCCGAAGCTGAAGGTCGTGCTGAAGGAATTTCCGGTGCTGAGCCAGGGCTCGGTCGAGGCCGCGCAGGTCGCGGTCGCCGTCCGCATGCAGGCGCCGCAGAAATATCTCGACTTCCACCAGAAGCTCCTGGGCGGCCGCGGCCAGGCCGACAAGGCGCACGCGCTCGCCGTGGCCAAGGAGCTCGGGCTCGACGTCGCGCGCGTCGAGAAGGACATGGCGAGCCCCGAAGCCAAGGCGACGATCGAGGAGAACTTCAAGCTCGCCGAGGAGATGGGCATGAACGGCACGCCGAGCTACGTGATCGGCAAGCAGGTCGTGATCGGTGCCGTCGGCGTCGAGGGCCTGCGCGAGAAGATCAGCACGGCACGCTGCGGCAAGGCGACCTGTTGAGCGTGCCTGGATTACACATGATCTGAGAAAAGGCCGGCTGGATCAGCCGGCCTTTTGTTTTGAGCGGTCGGCTGTCAACCGGCGTTCAACATTAGCCGCGTGCCGACGACACCATTGCGCAGGGACCACGAAGCGAGATTGAAACAGAGCTACGCCTGCCGCTGACGCTGGCTTGCTGTGATCCTTCTCACCGCAGCAGTCTGCGATGCACGGTGAGCATGGCCAATGCCGACCGAAAAGCAGAAGAAGCGGCGGAGTTCTTTCGACCTGCAGGACGTCCTCGAAGTCTTGTGCGACCCGTTCGGGACTATCATCAGCCTCGTGTTGCTGGTCGCGATCATGGGCATCGCGTCCTGCTTCCGTCGCTGGCGCACAAAGGGCGCGCCAAGTCTGCATGTTGTCACGGTGAGGCCGCGTGAGGAGCCGTTCTTCGATCGTGCACATGAATTGCGCTATGCTTCGGCTGATCCCTTCGTACGGCGCTTCGGAAGGCGTGGGGGAAGGCATCCTGCGATCCGTTCCACTCCCGGACAGTTCCTCCTTGTAACGGACAGTGAAAAGGGGTGCCGGGGCGTCTCCGGCCGCGTGAAGGGCTGAGGCCTGCGCAAGACTTCCGCTGGCCGCCGCGATTACGGTGACAGTGCATTTCGATTACGGTGATAGTGCATTTAATAGCGACCGACCGGAACGGACAAGTAAAACGCACTGTCACCGTAATCTCGGAGCCGAATTTGCGATCAAGTCGGCAGCGTCCGCTTCCAGCCCATTACGGACGTCGGCTACCGGTCAAGGGCGGCTGTAGCCGGTCGGCTGATGGCGCAGCCGGTGTACCCCCAGCTTCGGAAATGCCCCCTCAGTTCCGGGACTTACGTTTCGTGCCAAAGGCGGTGGCAGTGGTGGATGCAAGTCACGCAACAAAAGCCGCCCGAAGGCGGCTCTTAAATTCAAACCGGGTGGTCTTAGTTCGTGCTCAAGATGCCGGTAGCCGTTCGAACCTCGCGTCCGTCTTGCGGGAAGGTTGAATCAACGCCAATATTCAACCAGTTTGTATGCAAATTGATCGGTGCCCAATGGCCAACCACGCAACGCTGAAAGAACCTTTAGGTCGCAAGCGGTATATCAAGCGGTATCTAAAGCAGTTTCCATGGCTTGTTGTTGTCAAGAGAGCCATCTATGGCGCCCTATCTAGCGATCCATTAAAACTTTATGCCCTCTGCTTATTAGCGATAAAGGCTATGAATTTCATCCCGATCACGCGCATGTCGTTCTTTAGGAGGTTGGCGTTCGATACTGCGGCGCCGGGGACCGTTCTCATCGCCGGCAAAAACGAGAGATTTGTTGTCTTGGCATCCGACAATATAATCGGCCGGCGTGTCTATGTGGACAATGAGCCCTACGATTTCGATAAGATGCAGACCGTCTTGCGCATTCTTGGAGGCAGACCAAGGACGCTGCTGGTGGACGTGGGTGCCAATATCGGAACGATCTGCATTCCGGCTGTGAAGCGCGGATTGTTTCAACGGGCCATCGCTATCGAGCCGGAACCGCGCAACTTCGCGCTGCTCTTGGCCAACGTTCACATCAATTGGCTCGCTGATAAGATATCGCCGCAGAACTTTGCGCTCGGCGCCACAGATGGCGACCAAGTCGTATTCGAGCTTTCCGGCAGCAACTCCGGCGACCACCGCGTGCGCACCACTGATAGCCCTGGCACTTACGGAGAGGCAGAGCGATCGACTATCACGGTGCGGTCGGAGTCCTTCGACGCTGTTGCCAAAGATATCGATCCAAATGAAACCGTCATCTGGCTCGATACCCAGGGCTTTGAGGGACACATTCTCAGCGGCGCCAAGAGTGCCCTACGCTCACGCACACCCATCGTTCTTGAATTTTGGCCTTACGGCCTTGATCGCAGCAATGGTTATCCGCTGCTCAAGGATGCCCTAATACAGAATGGCTACAGTCAATTCTATGATCTCGAAGGCATCATCAAACCATTGCCGCTGACAAGCGATTCGCTTGATGGGCTGCGCCGCCGTATCGGCGATACCGGTGATTTTACCGACATTCTCGTTGTGTAGAACGTAAGCGGTGCCGCGACCGCATACGTCGGCCTAAAACGTGCGGCTCTGCCCGTCTGGGCGTGAACGGTCAGCGTGAAAGCTCTGGTAGGTTACGGTGACAGTGCACTCAATAGCCGTCGACAGCGCGCTCCAGCGGAAATGGTTAAGTGCACTGTCACCGTAATTGCGTATTTGATGTTCCGAAGCCGCTCGTCGGCAAATCCTAGGACCCGGAACAGAGAATCGAATTCTCGAATGACCGACTGCGCAATACCGTGACTATTCTGGAATCGTCCCATGTCCGCGTACCTGGTTTCAGCCGATCCGGAGGGCGTGCAACTGATCTGGAAATTTGGTGTCAAGCTCTTGCCAAAGCTCGTCCTCGACGAGAACCGAGGTCCAACCCCGGTATTCCTTGGCACCGTCCCGCCAAGCAGTGTCGCGCCAAATCAGCGGCTCCCCGGGAGCACGTCCGCGCAATTTCCATTCGCGAAAGTCGTTCACTAAACAAATAATCTGCGCGCCATCTTCAGTCTTGAACTCATAAGCTTCCGTCGGCATTTCCCGCCACAGGAACCGCTGAGCACGACCCAGAATGTTGATGAAAGTAATAGGCACTATCGAACATCAACCTTGCCGAGACCTTGGGCTTCGCCCGATGCTCGACCGGAATGAATTCGACTTGGCCAGGCGCCCAGTGCTCCATCACCGCTCGCGCCCGCTCAGAGACGACGACGACGCCTCTGGCCATGTGAAACATGTCGGGCAGCCTTGAAGAGGCCGCGGTAAAGATAAGGCATTTCGGAAAATAGGACGCTGGTACAGGCTCAGGAATAAATTGCCTCGATCCCATTGCCATGACCGAAGTCTTGTCGAGATCAAAGACCGTACCATTGACGTGGATCGGATTGAACACATAGGTCAAGACAAGGACCCCTTACTGGCCGTGACTAATGCTGAGACGGGCGACCGGAAACTCTGAGCTTGATCCTAGCGCGTGGAGTAATCTCGGACGGCGCCAACAAGCGTATCTGTTCGAACGTATTTTCCGACCTCTCCCCTGCGTATGCTGAGCTCGTCGGTTCCGCACTCAATCAGCAGCCGTCCTGGTGGATCCAGGTGCTGTCGCCGATTCTTGAATCCTTCTATGCAGTAGCCGCTATGGTTCGCGGAGCCGTCGTCAGAGGAACCGGGATGGTAAGCCCAGTGCAATCTGCTGTTACGTGCGATCAGGCACTCACCAAAGAAGATGCCAAGATCAAAGATCACATTCAGGCCCCGCTGCGCATCGGTCCGAGGGGTCACGCGCTGAAAATATGCTTGGCGTATGCTGATGGATCGCAAGTCGGCAGCAAGAGTTCCGCAGTTTCCCGGGCACCACGTTGACACCGCAGTCAAGCCGGACTCGTCGAGCGTTGCGTCTACGGAAAACTTTGCCAGAAAGCTTCGAAGAGCAGCCAAACGCGCGGCACGATTATCCAAGGAATATGCGAAATTCTCGCGCCCGCGTTCCACAAATTCGCGAGACTGTTGTCTGGACGCGGGGCTGTCGGGTTCGCGCACAAAGTTTGGCCCCTGCCGATGCGGGGGATCGTAGATTGGATAGTCAGTCAGAGACTGAGCCATCTTGAGTCGCTGCTGAGACAGATAATCGGGTTGACGGCGAAACCAACGAAACCTGCGTTCTCCCGCAGCGAACTACGCCCAGCCCATTCTTTCGACCACCTAGTCTCTGCTGGGCGACATATTCAATTCCCTGCCGATCGAAATCAACCTTCTGCAAATAGGCTTGTGACCTCGCAGGGCCTGCTCAACGTGCCGTTGATTTGCTGGAGCTGGCGGAGTGCCGAGTCGCCCGTCGGGCACGCCTCGTCCGAACGGATGGCTTCGGCCGCCTTGTTCGGACATCAAACGGCGTGCGCCCGGATACTGATTTCATCAGCGCGTTCAAGCCGATGACCCCTGTCCAGTCCCGTCGCTAAAAACATTTTCATTTCGTCTTCTCAGAATTCATGATTGTTTGTCGCCGTCCCGTCTCGATCTGAGGGGCGCTTCGCGGTCGTCACGGACGTAGAGGCGGGATGCGGTGGGCGTGTTGGTGCTGCAGCGTGGCTTGTCTGCGCGGACGAACGGCATCGATGCGCACGGTCAAGTCGCGTGGTCCTGACACCCCGACGCTGGTGTCAAGGTCGAAGGGCTGGACGAGTCCTGCGACCGACGGTGGCCAGAAAGCCCGGAGCACCGGGGAGAACGCGAAGCAGCCGTTCCACCCATCGCGCGGGGAATGCCGGGATGTCTCGGCTGAACCTGTGGTACCTGCCGCCTGCATTTTTTTCTGCAGGCGGGCCATGGGGGCGGCCAGCTCCCGGCATTCCCCGTGCCCTCTTCGAGAAGAGGGCATACTCAGAAGGCAAAGCTCGGACGCGACTGCGCCGCGAGGCGGCGCTGGTGCGTCCCGAAGCGAAGAACGAGCCGAACCCAATGTTTCAGGCGCGCATGTTCAGCATCGAGAACAACCAGGGGCTCGCCGCTCCTGCCCCGGAGCTATCTCGAACTCATGCTGAGCCGCGTCCGCAACGCCTCGCGAATGTGCTTGCGCGCGATCGCCTCCGCGCCGTGCGGGTCGCGCGCCGCAATCGCCTCGATCAGTTCGGCATGCTCGGCAGCAGCGGTGGCCGGGCGCCCCTCGGCGGCAAAGGTCGTGGTGCCCAGCAGCGATATCGCAACGTGCATGTCGGCCAATGCGGAATCGAGATAGCGGTTGCGCGCGGCGCGCTGGATCGCGCCGTGCATCAGCCGGTTCAGCCGGGCAAGCTCGGCTGCGTCCCCGACTGCGGCCATGAAGCGCGCGTGAATGTCGTGCAGCGCCGCGATCTCGGCTGGCGCGGCGTGTTGCGCGGCCAGTCGCGCCGCCGCGCCCTCGAGGATTTCCCGCATCGCGTAAAGCTCGAGAACCTCGCTCGGATCCAGGCTGCGCACGATGAGGCCGCGTCCTCCGGCCGGCTGCACCCAGCCCTTGGCCATCAGCCTGCCGAACGCCTCGCGGACCGGCGTGCGGCTGACGTTCAACCGCTGGGCGACCTCGTCCTCGCGCAGCCGGTCTCCGGAGCGATAGACGCCGCTCTCCAGCCCCTGGCACAGCGCGCGGAACACCGCCTCGCCCAGGGAGACGTTGTCGCGGTCGATCGTGAGGGTGGGCGCTTCGGAGGTCATGAATCCACTGTCTCACAGCGGGGAAACCGCGGAAAGAGTTATTGCATATTTTTGTATACAATAGTATACGAATTCAATCGCGACCTCGCCGGGGCGCGCGATGCCCGATCTTCCTTGCCCGGAGAGAACCACGTCATGACGACCGACGGCGACATCGCCGACCATCCCAAAGGCTATGACGTGGTGGTCGTCGGCGGCGGCAACGCCGCCCTGTGCGCCGCCATAGCGGCACGCCGCGCGGGCGCCTCGGTCGTCGTGCTCGAGGCCGCCTCGAAGTTCTATCGCGGCGGCAACACCCGCCACACTCGCAACATGCGCTGCGCCCATGACGCGGCAACCGCAACCTTGAGCGGACCCTATACCGAGGACGAATTCTGGGACGATCTGCTGCGGGTCACCGAAGGCCAGACCAACGAACAACTGGCGCGCATGATGATCCGCGAGTCCAAGGAGATGCTGGACTGGATCGTCGAACAGGGCGTGCGCTTCCAGCCGTCGCTCGGCGGCACGCTGAGCCTGGGGCGTACCAACTCGTTCTTCCTCGGCGGCGGCCGCGCCATGCTCAACGCGCTCTATCTGACCGCCGAGCGTCTCGGCGTCGACGTGCGCTATGAGGCTGAGGTGGTCGCGCTCGACATCGACGATAACCGTTTTCGCGCGGCGATCGTCCAGCAAGGCGGCGGCAGAATCCGCATCCGCGGCCAGGCGCTGGTCGCCGCCGCCGGCGGCTTCGAATCCAACATCGACAAGCTGGTCGAAGGCTGGGGCGAGATCGCGCGCAACTTCCTGATCCGCGGCACGCCCAACAATCGCGGCACCGTGCTCGACATGCTGCTCGGCGCCGGCGTCGACAGCATCGGCGATCCGACGCAGTGCCATGCGGTAGCGATCGATGCGCGCGCGCCGAAATATGACGGCGGCATCATCACACGTCTCGACTGTGTCGTGTTCGGCATCGTCGTCAACAAGAATGCAAAGCGCTTCTACGACGAGGGCGAGGATGTCTGGCCGAAGCGCTACGCGATCTGGGGCCGGCTCGTGGCCACCCAGCCCGATCAAATCGCCTACATCATCTTCGACGCCAAGTCGGCCAATCTGTTCATGCCGTCGCTCTACCCGGCAATCGAAGCCGACAGCATCGCCGAGCTCGCCGGCAAGCTCGACCTTTATCCGGAGAAGCTGTCCGTCACGGTCGCGGAGTTCAATGCCGCCGTGCGCGACGGCAGCTTCAATCCCGACATTCTCGACGATTGCCGCACGGAAAACCTGACGCCGCCGAAGACACATTGGGCGCGGCGCATCGACACAGGTCCCTACTACGCCTACCCCGTGCGGCCCGGCATTACCTTCACCTATCTCGGCGTTCGCGTCGACCATGACGCCAGGATGATGATGAAAACCGGAGGAGCGGCCGACAACATGTATGCCGCCGGCGAGATCATGGCCGGCAACGTGCTCGGACGCGGCTATGCCGCCGGCATCGGCATGACCATCGGCAGCGTGTTCGGACGCATCGCAGGCCGGGGAGCAGCACGACATGCAGCGCAGTGAGTCGTTGACCGAAGCGGATCGCCTGATGACGATCTGCAATTCCTGCCGCTATTGCGAGGGCCTCTGTGCCGTGTTTCCGGCAATGGAGATGCGCCGCGCCTTCTCGAGCGGCGACCTCAACTATTTCGCCAATCTCTGCCATTCCTGCGGCGCCTGCTACGTCGACTGCCAGTTCTCGCCGCCGCACGAATTCGACGTTCGCGTTCCCGCCGTCCTCGCCCGGGTGCGGCACGAGAGCTATGCCGACTACGCCTGGCCGCGCGCGCTCGCGCCGATGTTCAAGCGCAACGGCCTCGCCATTGCGCTCACCGCGGTCGTGAGCATCGCGCTTTTCATCCTCGGCTTCGTCGCGTTCGACGATCCCAAGGCGCTGTTCGACAACCGGCACGGTCCAGGATCATTCTATGCCCTGATGCCGCACAACACGATGGCGCTGGTGTTCGGCGCAGCGTTCCTGTGGGCGATGGTCGCTTTCATCATGGGGTCGCGCGCCTTCTGGACCGACATTGGCGAGCCGTATGCGACGCTCAGCCAGCCTCGTCCCTTTCTGCAGGCGGTCCGCGACGCCGGCAGCCTGCGCTATCTCGATGGCGGCGGCGTCGGCTGCTACAACGAGGATGAGAAGCCCACAGATACGAGACGCTTCTATCATCACCTCACGTTCTACGGCTTCATGCTGTGCTTCGCGTCGACCAGCGTCGCAACGCTCTATCACTACCTCCTGCATCGCGAGGCGCCCTACCCGCTGTGGGATCTGCCGGTGGTGCTCGGCACGCTCGGCGGCATCGGCATCGTGATCGGCCCGCTCGGACTCTACGCGGCGAAGCGCCGGCGCGAGCCGGCCATGGTGGACGCGGGCAGTCGCGGCATGGATGTGGCCTTCCTCGCGATGCTCGTCCTGACGGGTGCAACAGGCCTGGGCCTGTTGCTTCTGCGCGAGACGAGCGCCATGGGCATCATCCTCGCGGTGCATCTCGGTGCGGTGTTCGCGCTTTTCATCACCATGCCCTACGGCAAGTTCGTCCACGGGCTGTATCGCTTCCTGGCGCTGGTCCGCTATGCCCGGGAGCGCCACAAGACGACGGCTTAGACGATGCTGTGACGCGCTTAGTCCGCGTCCTGCTCATGCTGTGTTCATCACCCTGAGTATTCGTTCATATCGTCGCGATGTTGGAGATTTTTTCGGAACCATCGGCGGCGCACGGGAACGAGTCCAACCTCCTGCAGTTGTCGGCGCGGGCAGTGCCAAAGACCGAGGAGGATAGAGGATGACCAATCGCTTGATGGTATCAGTTGCTGCGATCGCGCTGCTGGCGGGCGCAGGCTTTGCTCATGCGCAAGGCGCGGGTGGTGGTGCGGGCGGACAGTCGAGCGGTGGCGCAGCCATGCAGGGCGGTTCGAGCGGAGCTGGCGCGGCCGGCGGAGCTTCGAGCGGCGGCATGAACGCGACCGGTGGCGGCGCGATGCATCGCGACAGCGCTTCTCCGACGGCGGGCGGCTCGTCCGAGATGCGCTCCAGCCAGTCGGAGAAATCCGGTGCGACCAAAGGCCAGCACGCCGAAGACGGCATGAAGGGCCCGGCCACCAAGGGCGCGAGCTCCGAAGACAGCAAGGGCGGCGCCAAGAACATGAAGGCCGAGGGCCGCGACAGCAAGAGCGGCAGCAGCGCGGCCGAGAACCGCGACAGCAAGAGCGGTACCAGCACCAACGCCGAGACGAAGACCGGCGGTGATCGCTCGCAGACGACCACTGGTCAGGCCGGCGCCGGCGGCAAGCTCTCGACCGAACAGCGCACCAAGATCACCAGCGTGATCCGCAGCCAGCGCGTCGAACCGGTGACCAACGTCAACTTCAACATCTCGGTCGGCACCCGGGTGCCGCGCGAGGTTCACTTCCACCAGCTTCCGGCCGAAGTCGTCACGATCTATCCGGAGTGGCGCGGATATGACTACATCCTGGTTCGTGAGCAGATCATCGTGATCGATCCGCGGACCCATGAGATCGTCGCGGTTCTCGACGCCTGATCCCCGACCAGGCAGGCGACGGGAAAAGGGGTGGGCAGCAATGCCCGCCCCTTTTGTGCTGATGCGGACTCGCGCAATACGTGCACCTTTGCTGTCCCGGTGGTTAACAAGCCTTTTCCGGGACTTGGCTGCATTTTTTCGTGTGACGGGCAAGCATCCCTATCTCCACACGCGGCGCCGAAAGGCTTCCCCTGAGCGGCTTTGTTACCTATAACGCCGCCCACCGCCGCCACACCGCCGGGATGGGAATGGCCGACACCCACAAGACAATCTACGTCCTCAACGGACCCGACGCCAATCTGCCAGGCACGAGCGAGCCGGACACCGCCGGCTGCGCCACGCTGGGCGATGTCGAGAGCCTGTGTGTTCAGGCGGCGGCCCGTTTCGGCCTGATCGCCGAATGCCGGCAATCCACCCACGAGGGCGTGCTGGTGGATGCCATCCGCGAAGCCGGCTCCGAGGGCGCGGCGGGCATCATCCTCAATGCCAGCGCTTACTCCCCTACCTCGGTCGCGCGGCGTGACGCGCTAATGGGGGTGAACCTCCCCATGGCCGAGGTGCATATCGGCAACACCTCCGCCCCCGAGCGCTTCCGGCACCACTCTTTCACCGCAAAAGCCGCGTTTGCGTCCATTCGTGGCTTTGGGATCGAAGGCTATCGGCTCGCGATCACCGGCCTCGCTGCGAAGATTGGTGCCAAGACCGACCCGCAGACCGACATCATGGCGCAAGCCTGACGTCTCACGTCCTCACGTCACACAAGGTTTCTGGATCACGATCATGGCGCCCCAGCCCGAAGACAAGACCACGGCAAAGTCCGAAGACAGCCAGCTCATCCGTGAGCTCGCGGCGCTGCTGGATGAAACCAGCCTGACCGAGATCGAGCTGGAGCGCGCCGGCCTGCGCATCCGCGTCGCCCGCAATGTGACCATCGCCGCCGCCATGCCGTCGGCCATTCCGGCCGCTGCTGGGGGCGTTCCCGTGGTCGCCGCGGCGACTGCGGCCGCAGCCGGCGCCGATCTGTCCAAGCATCCGGGCGTCGTCCCCTCGCCGATGGTCGGCACCGCCTATTGGGCGCCGGAGCCCGGCGCCAAGCCGTTCATCGATGTCGGCACCAAGGTCTCGGTCGGCCAGACGCTGATGATCATCGAGGCCATGAAGACGATGAACCAGATTCCGTCGCCGCGCGCGGGCACGGTGACGCAGATCCTGGTCGAGGACGGCCAGCCGGTCGAGTTCGGCGAGCCGCTGGTGATCATTGAATAAGCGTGAATTGCGAATGGCGAGTAGCGAATAGCTAGCCATTCCCTATTCGCTACTCACTACTCGCCATTCGCTCCGTAGGACGCCATGTTCGACAAAATCCTCATCGCCAATCGCGGCGAAATCGCTCTTCGCATCCTCAGGGCCTGCAAGGAGCTCGGCATCTCTACCGTCGCGGTGCATTCGACCGCCGACGCCGATGCCATGCATGTGCGCCTCGCCGACGAAAGCGTCTGCATCGGTCCGCCGCCGTCGAAGGACAGTTACCTCAACATCCCCGCTCTGCTCGCCGCCTGCGAAATCACTGGCGCCGACGCCGTCCACCCGGGCTATGGCTTCCTCTCGGAGAATGCCCGCTTCGCCGAAATTCTGTCCGACCACAATCTGCACTTCATCGGCCCGAAGGCCGAGCACATCCGCCTGATGGGCGACAAGATCGAGGCCAAGAAGACCGCCAAGCGGCTCGGCATTCCCGTCGTGCCGGGCTCCGACGGCGCCGTGACGCCCGACCAGGACGCATTGGCGATCGCCAGGGAGATCGGCTTCCCGGTGCTGGTCAAGGCCGCCGCCGGCGGCGGTGGCCGCGGCATGAAGGTCGCGCATACCGAGGCCGACCTGCAGCTCGCGCTGACCACCGCGGCCAACGAGGCCAAGTCGGCATTCGGCGACGCTTCCGTCTACCTCGAGAAGTACCTGCAGAAGCCGCGGCACATCGAGATCCAGGTGCTCGGCGACGGCCGCGGCGGCGCCATCCATCTCGGCGAGCGCGACTGCTCGCTGCAGCGGCGCCACCAGAAGGTCTGGGAGGAAGGCCCCTCTCCGGTGCTCGATGCGGCGGCACGCGCCAAGATCGGCAACACCGTCGCCAAGGCGATGCAGGAGCTGAAATATATCGGCGTCGGCACCATCGAATTCCTCTACGAGGACGGCGAGTTCTATTTCATCGAAATGAACACCCGCATCCAGGTCGAGCATCCCGTCACCGAGATGATCACCGGCATCGACCTCGTGCTCGAGCAGATACGCATCGCCGCCGGCGGCGATCTGCCGATGACCCAGGATGCCGTTGTCATCAACGGCCACTCGATCGAGTGCCGCGTCAACGCCGAGAACCCGGTCAGCTTCCGTCCCTCGCCCGGCAAGATCCTGCAGTACCATCCGCCCGGCGGCCTCGGCGTCCGCATCGACTCGGCCGTGTACCAGGGCTACGTCATTCCGCCCTACTACGACTCGCTGGTCGGCAAGCTGATCGTGCACGGCAAGAGCCGGGTCGAGTGCCTGATGCGGCTGCGCCGCGCGCTGGATGAGATGGTCGTCGACGGCATCGAGACCACGCTGCCGCTGTTCCGAGCCCTGGTTCGCGAGCCCGCCATCATCGACGGCGACTACCACATCCACTGGCTCGAGCAGTACCTGGCCGGCCAGAAGACGGACTGAGGCCGCCTCGCGAAAATCCCATCCAAGCGGGAACCAATCGTCCGCAACGGCGTTTTGCTGGGTCGGATCGGTTCCGCCAGGGGGCTGGGAATTTCCATACACGTACGAGCGAGCAGTGGCGCCTGAGGTGAGACGACGGCGCACGCTGGGACAGATCCTGCTGTTGTCGGCGGGGTTCGTGGTGCTGGTCGTCGTCAGCACGGCGTCGGTGCTGCTGGTCAACAAGGCCCGCAGCGACAGCGCCTGGGTGGTGCACACGGTCGAGGCCGAGAACCAGATCAACGCGCTGCTGCTCGAGGTGCGGCGTGCCGAGAGCGCCGCCCGCGCCTATGTGCTGACCCAGGGACAAGAGTTCCTCGCCGATCACGAGGCCGCCGTCGCCGCGATCGGGCCCGTGTTCGACAAGCTCGACGCGCTCGTGGCCGACAACAAGATCCAGGTCGAAAATCTCGGCCGGCTGCGCAGCGTCATCGAAACCCGACTGTCGCAGTTCGAGCGCGAGAAGGCGCTCGTCGCCGCAGGCGATCTTGCCGGCGCCGTGGCGCTGGTGCGCGACGCCGGCTCGACCGACAGCAGCAACAGGATGCGCCAGACCGCCGAGGTGATGCGGAGCGAAGAGGAGCGACTGCTCGCGCAGCGCACGGCGAACGCCGATGCGAGCCAACAGCTGGCGGCGATCGTCACGATTGCGGGCTCGGCGCTGGTGATCGTGCTCGCCGTCATCTCCGTGCTGCTGGTGCGCCGCTCCACCCGCGCCCGCGACGAAGCCGAAGCCCAGCTACGCGACAGCAACCTCAACCTCGAAGCGACAGTGGACGAACGCACGGCCGATCTGCGCGAGGCCAATGAGGAGATCCAGCGCTTCGCCTACATCGTGAGCCACGACCTGCGCTCGCCGCTCGTCAACATCATGGGCTTCACCAGCGAGCTCGACGAGCTGCGCAACGACATCTTCCGGCGCATCGCCGCGCTGGCGCGCGCAGCGTCGGCCTCGCCGCCACCGGCCGAAGGCAGCGAGCCCGAGCTCGAAGGCGCCGACAAGCAGCTGTCCGAGGATTTCTCCGAAGCGCTCGGCTTCATCAAATCCTCGATCGCCAAGATGGACCGGCTGATCTCGGCGATCCTCAATCTGACCCGCGAGGGGCGGCGCGAGTTCGTTCCCGTGCGGATCGACACGCGCGAGCTGATCGAGGCGATCGTTTCCACCCTCGCCCATCAGGCCGACGAGGCCCAGGCGACCATCCGCGTCGAGCCGCTGCCGGCCATCGTTAGCGACCGCCTGGCCCTCGAGCAGATCTTCTCCAACCTGATCGACAACGCGATCAAATATCTCAAGCCGGGTGTTCCCGGCGACATCGCCATCCGCGCCCGCACCAAGCTGGGTTTCGCGATCTTCGAGGTCACGGATAACGGGCGGGGGATTGATCCCCGGGATCACCAGCGTATCTTTGACCTGTTCCGCCGCGCCGGGACCCAGGACCGTCCCGGCCAGGGGATCGGGTTGGCACACGTGCGCGCGCTGGTGCGGCGGCTCGGGGGAACCATGTCGGTCGCGTCGGAGCTCGACCAGGGCAGCACGTTCACCATCACGCTCCCGATCAACTGGAACGTCTCAAACCGGAACTCAGACCGATGACCATGCCCGTGACGATCATCATGATCGAGGACGACGAAGGCCACGCCCGCCTGATCGAGCGGAACATCCGGCGTTCCGGCGTCAACAACGAGATCAAGCCGTTCACCAACGGTACAGATGCCGTGAAGTATCTGCTGGGGCCCGACGGCAGCGGCCTCGAGCACAAGGGCCATGCCCTGCTGATCCTGCTCGATCTGAACCTGCCGGACATGACCGGCATCGACATTCTCAAGCTGGTGAAGCAGAACAGCTTCCTGAAGAGCGCGCCCGTGGTGATTCTGACCACGACCGACGACTCCCAGGAGATCAAGCGCTGCTACGAGCTCGGTTGTAACGTCTACATCACCAAGCCGGTCAACTACGACAGTTTCGCCAACGCCATCCGCCAGCTCGGCCTGTTCTTCTCCGTCATTCAGGTTCCGCCCGCCGCATGAGCTCCGCCGCACCCACGCTGCTCTACATCGACGACGACGCAGGGCTGGCGCGGCTGGTGGAGCGCGGGCTGAAGCGGCTCGGCTTCATCGTCGAGCATGCACCCGGCGGCAGCGAGGGTCTCGAACGCATCAAGCAGGGCGGCATCGACGTGGTCGCGCTCGACCAGTACATGCCGGGCCTCGACGGGCTGGAGACCTTGGAGCGGATCATGGCGCTGCCGGAGGCGCCGCCGGTGGTGTTCGTCACCGCCTCGCAGGATTCCAAGATCGCGGTGACGGCGCTGAAGGCCGGCGCAGCCGACTACCTGGTCAAGGACGTGCAGGGCGAGTTCATCCCGCTGCTGCAGGTCGCGGCCGAAGGCGCGCTACGCCAGGCGCGGCTGCAGAAGGCGCGCGACGAAGCGGAGGCCGAAGTGCGGGCGTCGCGCGACCGCTTCGCGGCGCTCGCCGCCGAGCGCGAGGTGCTGCTGCGGGAGGTCAACCACCGCGTCGGCAACTCGCTGCAGATCATCGCCTCGCTGCTGCATCTGCAGGCCAATTCGAGCACCCAGGACGACGTCAAGGCGGCGCTGACCAACGCCATGGGGCGGGTCGCGGCGGTCGCCCAGGTGCATCGCCGGCTCTACACCTCGCAGGATCTCAAGAGCGTCCTGCTGAACCAGTATCTGGACTCGCTGCTCGACGATCTCCGCCGTTCAGCCGAGGGCAACCGGATGTCCCGGCTGACCTTGAAGGCCGAACCGGTCGAGATCGATCCGGATCGCGCGGTCGCGATCGGCATCGTCGTCAACGAGCTGGTCATGAACGCCGTCAAATACGCCTATCCCGACGGCCCCGGCCCGATCCACGTCGAGCTCAAGCTCGAGGCCGACGATGTCGTGCTGTCGATCACCGACAACGGCGTCGGCCTCAACGCCACCAGCGACCCGCGCTCGACCGGCATGGGCCAGCGCATCGTCAGCGCCATGGCGACCAAGCTCGACGCCACGGTCGCTCCGGACCCAGGCCATGACGGCACCAGGATCGTGGTCCGCTTCCGTCTTGCCAAGGAGGCTCCCAAGCGGGCGGCCGCCGCGGTCGGCTGAGCCGCACGTGCCCTGCCCGCCCGACAGCCCATCGCCTCGCCTGCCGCATCCTGCTAAGCTTCGTCCATGAATTCGCGCAACTCCGCAGCGTCCGAGATCACGCCCGAGGTCCTGCTGCGTGCCTATGCCTGCGGCATCTTCCCGATGGCCGAAAGCGCCGACGACCCGTCGTTGTTCTGGGTCGAGCCGGAGCTGCGCGGCGTCATTCCGCTGAGCGGGTTTCGCATCGCCTCGCGTCTGGCCCGCACTGTGCGCTCGGACGCCTTCACCGTAACCGTGAACCAGGCCTTCAAGGCGGTGATGGACGGTTGCGCCGAGCCGCAGCCGGGGCGCGAAGACACCTGGATCAACCGGCGCATCCGCGAGCTCTATAGCGGTCTCTACGCGATGGGCCATTGTCACAGCGTCGAGTGCTGGCAGGACGGCGAGCTCGTCGGCGGCCTCTATGGCGTCAGCCTCGGGCGGGCCTTCTTCGGCGAGAGCATGTTTCACCGCGCCCGCGACGCCTCCAAGGTGGCGCTGGTGCATCTGGTGGCGCGGCTGATCGTCGGCGGCTTCGAGCTGCTCGACACCCAATACGTCACCGAGCATCTGAAGACCTTCGGTGCCGTCGAGATTCCGCGGCGCCGCTATACCGGCCTGCTCGAAAGGGCGCTGACCGGCCCAGCGGGGAATTTCGCGAGGCTTCCGGTCGACCGTCCCATACCAGGGGCGCAGGCGCTCGCCATCATCGCCGAGCGCGGCTGAGCCGAGCTTACCTGACCACCCCGCCGAAAAGGCCACCCGGTGGCGGAGGCGGCGGCGCGACCTGCTGGGTCTGATACTGCTGCGGCGGCGCGGGGGGCCGCGGAGCGGCCTGCTTCTGCTGCGGCGGGCGCTTCTGCGCCGGCTGTGCCGCCGGCTTCTGCTCGGGTGCGGCGCTGACGACCGTGGTCTGCGGCTCTTTGCAGTCGACCAGCCAGATGTCGTAGATCGGATGCTCGACGCCGTGCAGGCCGGGGCTTGCCGCGAACATCCAGCCCGAGAAGATCCGCTTCACCTCGCCTTGCAGGGTGATCTCGTCGACCTGCACGAAGGCGTCGGTGTTGGCGGCCTCGGTCGCCGGCCTGGTGTAGCAGGCGTCGGTCTTCACCCGGAGCGCGCCGAACTGCACGGTCTCGCCGATGTCCTCGTCGAAATTGATGATGCGGCCGGTGATCTTGTCGAGGCCGGAGAAGCTCGCCTTCTTGTTCACGATCTTCTGCGCCGGCGGCTCGGTCACGACCTCGTCGCCCGGCTGCAGGGTGGCAGGCGTCTGCGGCACCGGGCCATTGGGGGGAACAGCGGCATTCTGCGGCGCGCCGCGGGGCGGCTGGCCGCGGCCGGCCGGAGCTGCGCCGGGCTGGCCGGGCGGCGCGACGGCCACGGGGGCATTGTTCTGCGGCACCACCGTCGTGCCCGGAGGCGGTGCAAGCGGCTGCGATTGAACTGGTCCCGGAAGGGCGGCGCCCTGCCCCGGCGGGGGCATGCGGTTGGGCGCCGGCAGCACGCGACCCTGAGGCAGCTCAGGAACCTCTTCCTCTTCGTCCGGCTGCGGCGGAATCGGTTCGCCGCGCCGCGGAATGTTGCCCGGAGGCCGGGGAACGGGGTCGGAGAAAATGGTACCGATCTGCGCGCGCGCAGGCACGCTCAGCGCGAGGGATGTGGCGGCCAGCAATGCCGCGATACCGGTCAGGACGATTGTTCGGTGCATCTCGCGCGGCTTTATCAGGCGAATCGGGGTTCGGGACAATCAAATCGCGTCATGACCCATCCGCCGCTCTCGATCAGCCCTCCCGTTAACATGCCGAATACGGCGGGGGAAGGGCGTGTGACCGGCGCGCCGCGAGGTGGTCATCGGGGTCATCAAATGAGATAGTCGCATCACCAGAAGATAGCGTGGAACCAACGCGCAACAAGGCCGCGGCCGCAACGGCCCGGTCAGGGAAGGAAACACATGGCTGATTCGATCCGTCTCGACGGCAGGGTGGCCGTGGTCACCGGCGCGGCCGGCGTGATTGGCGCCGCCACCCTCCGATTGCTGGCCGCACGCGGCGCCCGCATCGTCGCGGTCGACCGGCGCGAGCAGGATCTCAACGCGGCGATCGCCGATCTGCCCGCCGGCGCCGAGGCCCTCGCGATCACCGCCGATGTCACCGACGAGGCGCAGGTGGCCGCTTATGTGCGCCGAGCCTGCGACCGCTTCGGAACCATCGACGTGTTCTTCAACAATGCCGGCGTCGAAGGCGAGATCAAGTCGATCACCGACTATCCGCTCGAGGCGTTCCGCCGCGTGCTCGACGTCAACGTGGTCGGCGTGTTCCTCGGCCTGAAGCACGTGCTGCCGGTGATGCTGAAGCAGAACCGCGGCTCGATCATCAACACCGCCTCGATCGCCGGACTGATCGGCTCGCCGCAGATCGCCGTCTACAGCGCCAGCAAGCATGCGGTGATCGGCCTCACCAAGAGCGCGTCCTGGGAATGCACCGGCACAAATGTGCGCGTGAACTGCATCTGTCCCGGCCTGATCGACAGCCGGATGCTGAGCGCGATCATCGAAGGCCGCAACGGCGTCCCCGTTCCGGTCGAGAAGGTGGTCGACCGCGTGCCGGCACGCCGACTCGGCCAGGGCTCGGAGGTCGCATCGATCGTCGCCTTCCTCGCCTCCGACGACGCAAGCTACGTCTCCGGCGCCGCCTACACCGTCGACGGCGGCCGCACCGCCGCCTGACACTCTATCAGATTAACCCACCGTTCAACTCACAGGTCAATCGTCAATGCCCGTCCAACTCGATGCCGATGCCGCTGCCGTCTACAAGGCGTTTCAGGAAGCCGGCCGTCCGGCCTATGAGACACTGACGCCGCAGGAGGCGCGGGACTACTATCTCGCCGCGCGCGTCGTGAGCAATCCCGAGCCGCCGGAGCTTGCCGAGGTCAAGGAGCTCGCCATCCCTGCTCCGCATGGAGCGATCCCCGCTCGGCTGTATCAACCAAAGACGGTGCGGCAGAACGGCGCGGGCGCGCCGGCGCTGGTGTTCTTTCACGGCGGCGGCTGGGTGATCGGCAATCTGGATTCGCATGATGCCGCCTGTCGCGCCCTCGCGCATGAGGGCGAACTGATCGTGATCTCGGTCGACTACCGCCTCGCCCCCGAGCACAAGTTTCCAGCGGCGGTCGACGACGCCGTGGCGGCGACGCGCTGGGTCGCCGGCAACGCCGCCGCGCTCGGCATCGACGCCGCACGTCTCAGCGTCGGCGGAGACTCCGCGGGCGGCAACCTCGCCGCCGTGGTCGCATTGTCGGTGCGTGACGGCAACGGTCCGAAGCTCGCTGGACAGGTCCTGATCTATCCGGCGACCGACTTCACGATGGGTCATCCGTCACACAGCGAGCCCGAGACCAGCGTGCTGCTGACGCATTCGGTGATCCGCTGGTTTCGCGATCACTATCTCAACAGCACAGCCGACATCCACGACTGGCGCGCCTCCCCGGCCAAGGCGGAGACGCTCGCCGGCCTGCCGCCCGCCTATGTGCTCACGGCCGGCGCCGACCCGCTGCGCGACGAAGGCGACGACTACGCGCGCCGCCTGCGCGACGCCGGCGTGCCGGTGACGTATCGCACCCACCCCGGCCAGTTCCACGGCTTCTTCACCATGGGCAAACTGCTCGACCAGGCCAATGTCGCCGCGCGCGACATCGGCGGATGGCTGAAGCAGCTGAACTGACCGGCGCAGACTTTCCCGCGCGCGTAAGGCATCCGCTATCAGCTGGCTGCCAAGCGCGCAGGGAAGGCGCACATCGGGCAAACCGAGCTCACTCGCGGGATCGATCATCCCCGGGGCGCGTCATCGCGTTTGCGGTCCCGCGGAAATTTCCGCTGTTTTCGCGCTGCAACCAAGATAGTGTCCGACCGCCCGCGCGGACCGCCAATCGAGCCCCGCGTGTCGCCAGCCACCAGGAATTCTTCCGATGTTCGAACGCTTGAGCCTCCAGCCCGCTGATCCCCTCCTCGCCTTGATCGGCATCTTCAAAGCCGATCCGAGAGCCGACAAGGTCGATCTCGGCGTCGGCGTCTATCGCGACGAGGCCGGCCACTCGCCGATCTTCCGCGCGGTGAAGGCGGCGGAGCGCTCGATCTGGGAAAGCCAGGACAGCAAGGCCTATGTGGCGCCCGAAGGCGATCAGGCCTTCCTGGACCTGCTGTGGACCATGGTCGGCGGCGAGGCGTCCCCGGTGCATGCCGCTGGCGTGCAGACCCCCGGCGGGTCGGGCGCGCTGCGTCTCGCGGCCGATCTGATCCGTCAGGCCGGTACGGGCACGATCTGGCTGGGCCTGCCGAGCTGGCCCAACCACGCCGGCATATTCGCCGCGGCCGGGCTTCAGATCGAGACCTATCCGTACTTCGAGGTCGCCTCGCAGACCCTGCAGCTCGACAGCATGCTGGAGGCATTGCAGCGCGCCCAGCCCGGTGATGCCGTGCTGCTGCACGCCTCCTGTCACAACCCGACCGGCGCTCCTTTGACGGCCGATGATTGGACGCGCATCACCACCGTGATGTCCGCGCGCGGGCTCGTGCCGCTGATCGATTCCGCCTATCAGGGCTTTGGGGCCGGGTTCGACGGCGACGTCGCCGGCCTGCGCGGGCTGATCGCAGCTGTCCCAGAGGCGCTGGTCGCGGTGTCCTGCTCGAAATCATTCGGCCTCTATCGCGAGCGCACCGGCGCGCTCTACGCCGTCGCAGCGTCGCAGGCAGCGGCCGAGACGGCACGCTCGAACCTGGTCGCGATCGCCCGTACCAGTTATTCGATGCCGCCGGACCACGGCGCAGCGATCGTGAAAACCATTCTCGGCACGCCGGACCTGTACGAGGATTGGCGCCGTGAGCTGGAATCCATGCGCGAGCGCCTGGCCAGCTTGCGCCGCTCGTTTGCCGAGGCGCTGGGCGACCGCTGGTCGAACTCGATCGCAATCGGCAAGCAGGAAGGCATGTTCTCGCTACTGCCGCTCACGCCCGCCGAGGTCATGACCTTGCGCGAGAAGCATGGCGTGTACATGCCGACCTCCGGGCGCATCAATGTCGCCGGCCTGAAGCTCGCCGACGTCGCCCGCGTCGCCGGCCTGTTCAAGGCGATCTGAGCCGTCGCGACGAGGACCTTCGCCGTGACCGAGATGGTGTTGCAGGAGCGGCACAAGCTCTACGAGGACGCGATGGCGTTGACGCTCGGCACGCTGTTCGTGTCGCTCGGCATGCTGATCTACAGCAAGACGGTGCTGCTGGTCGGCAGCACCGCCGGCCTGTCGCTGCTGCTGAGTTATGTCAGCGGCTACGGCTTCGGCTTGAGCTTTTTCCTCATCAATCTGCCGTTCTATGCGCTCGCGATCCAGCGCATGGGCTGGCCCTTCACCATTCGCACCTTCGTCGCGGTCGGCCTCGTCGCGGTGTTCTCGCGGCTGACCACGTCATGGATCGACATCAGCCATATCGACCCGCTCTACGCCACGGTGATCGGCGCCGGCTTGACCGGAACCGGATTGCTGATGCTGTTCCGCCACCGCACCGGCCTCGGCGGCATCAACATTCTCGCGCTGTATCTGCAGGAGCATTGGAAGATCCGCGCCGGCTATTTCCAGCTTGCGATCGACGGCCTGATCATGCTGGCGGCGTTCTTCGTGATCCCGGTCGACCGGCTGGCGCTCTCGGTCCTCGGGATCGTGATCGTCAACGTCATCATTGCGATCAACCACAAGCCCGGGCGCTACATGGCGCTGAGCTGAGGGACGGTTTCCACCACAGGCCCCCCTGCTCCCGATGCCGCATTGCCGCGAGAAACCTTGCCAGATCGCCCATTCCATGTGATGAAGGCTCTGGTATGCCAGCAATCGAGGCAAGGGGCTACCGCCCCCGTCCGCCCTTCAGGGGCGTTTGACGGTCTCCTCGGTGCGGCTGGATCGCCAATAAGAAACGCAAACCCATAAGAAACGCAAAAGCACAATCCGAACCAATCCTGGGGAGACCAAGGCATGGCACGCAATATCCTGATTCTGGGGGCCTCCTACGGCTCCCTCCTGGGCACCAAGCTCCTGATGGCCGGCCACAACGTGACGCTGGTCTGCCGCAAGAAGACCGCCGAGCTGATCAATCGCGAGGGCACCGAGGTCCGCATCAAGCTGCGCGATGAGCCGAACCATCGCTCGATCTTCTCGCGCGACCTGCCCGGCAAGCTCGACGCCGCGACGCCCGATGCCGTCGACCTGTCGCGTTACGACCTCGTCGGTCTGGCGATGCAGGAGCCGCAATACACCAATCACACCATCCGCGTGCTGATGGTCAAGATCGCCGAGGCCAAGCTGCCGTGCCTGTCGATCATGAACATGCCGCCGCTGCCCTATCTGAAGCGCATCCCGGCGCTGGCCGACAGCGATCTCGAGGAGGCCTATACCAACGCCATGGTCTGGGAGCGATTCACGCCCGGGCTCGTGACCTTGTGCTCGCCGGATCCGCAGGCTTTCCGTCCGCCGGAGGAAGGCGCGAACGTGCTGCATGTCGGTCTGCCGACGAACTTCAAGGCCGCCGCGTTCGAGGACGACAAGCACAACGCGCTGCTGCGTGAGCTGGAGCGCGACATCGACGCGGTCAGGCTCGACGGCCAGGACGTGCCGGTCAAGCTGAAGGTGTTCGACTCGCTGTTCGTGCCGCTGGCGAAATGGTCGATGCTGCTGACCGGCAATTATCGCTGCATCACGCGCGGCGAGCCGCAGGCGATCCGCGATGCCGTGCACGGCGATCTCGCGCGCTCGAAGGCGATCTACGAGCATGTCGATGCGATCGCGCGCAAGCTCGGTGCCGATCCGACCGACCAGGTGCCGTTCGAGAAATATGCCAAGGCGGCCGAGAGCCTGCTCAAGCCGTCGTCGGCGGCACGCGCGGTCGCCGCCGGTGCGCCGTTCATCGAGCGCGTCGACCTGCTGGTGAAGCTGATCTCGCAGCGGATCGGCATGCCCAGCGCCGAGATCGACCAGACGGTGCAGACCGTCGATTTCAAGCTCAACGAGAAGATCGTGGTGGGCGGCTCCACGGCGCAGTGAGCGCGCGCGTCGGCTCCCGGTTCCGTCCGGCGCCGACATTCTCGGTAACGAGATGTGACTTTGCAGGAACGCGCGGCCAACGCATGGTTCGCGCGTTCTTTGATTCACATTCTTCGGAAGCCGATGTCATTCTCCGGGCCCTTCGCTCGTCCGCTGCAGGCCCTGAGCTGGCTCGGCAATCAGGGCACGCGCGCCATCGTTGGCGTCTTGCTGGCCGCGATCGCGGTCCCGCCGCTCGGCGAGCTGGCGCGCCCCTACGTCACCGAGGCGATCTTCCTGCTGCTCTGCATCTCCTTCATGCGCGTCGACGTCGCGATGCTGCGCGCGCATCTGCGCCGCCCGCTGCTGGTGCTGGCCGCGACCGCATGGACGACGATCGCGGTGCCGGCGCTGGTCGGCACGATCACGCGGATCACCGGCGTCGATGACGCGGCGCAGGATCTCTATCTGGCGCTGATGCTGCAAGCGACGGCGTCGCCGATGATGGCTTCACCGGCGCTCGCCGCGCTGATGGGGCTCGACGCCACCTTGGTGCTGATCACGCTGGTGACCTCGACGGCGCTGGTGCCGCTGACGGCGCCGCTGTTCGCCTATGTTTTTCTCGGCCAGACGCTGTCGCTCTCGCCCGCCGCGCTCGGGCTGAAGCTCGCCGGAATCCTTGCCGGCGCACTGGCCGTCGCCACCGTGATCCGGATCGTGTGGGGCATGGAGACGATCCGCCGCCACCGTGCGCCGATCGACGGCTTCAACATCCTCATCCTGTTCGTGTTCGCCTCCGCCATCATGGCCCATTTCCTCGCCGATCTCGTCGCGAGCCCGCTCCGCATGGCGGCGCTGGCAGTGCTGGCCTTCGCCATGTTCTTCGCGCTTCTCGGCATCACGATGCTGCTATTCCGCCGCGCCGGCCACGAGCGCGCCATGGCGCTCGGCATGATGGTGTCGCTGCGCAACATGGGACTGATGCTGGCGGCGACCGAAGGCGCGATCCCGGCGATGACCTGGCTGTATTTCGCAATGAGCCAGTTTCCGATTCATCTGGCACCCCAGCTGTTGCGACCGTTGGCCGAGCGGCTGCGCGGCAAGGCCGGTCGACCCGGTGAAGCCGGTTACGACTTGATCAGCCCTGCATCGGAATGAGGCAGCGCAGCATCGCGACACCTTGGCAGCGCTTCGCGTCTGGGACGGATTGCTAACAAGCCAGATCGGCTGTTGCTGGTCCGCCGTCCCAACGCTACGCTCCGCACCGATTGGTGCAGGAGGATTATGTGACCACATCAGACGATCAGAGGATTTCCGAAGACCGCCGTGACGCCTTGCGCTACGCGCTTGCGATCGGCTCCGGCGCCGCGCTCGCATCAGCGATGAGCACGAGCCCGGCCTCGGCCCAGGCGGCGGCGGACAACACGCTCGACCGTGTCCGCGCGAGCAAGGTGCTGCGCATCGCGGTGCTGCCGGGCGAGCTGCCCTATTTCAACAAGGACCTCGCCTCCGGCACCTGGTCGGGCTTCTCGATCGAGATGGCCAACGACATCGCCAAGCTGCTCGACGTGAAGCTCGAATACGTCGAATCGACCTACGGCAATTCGGTGCTCGACCTGCAGGCCGGCAAGATCGATCTCGGCTTCGCGCTCAACCCGACGCCGCAGCGCGCCCTCGTCATCGACTTCTGCGGCACGGTGTTTCCGCATCCGTTCGGCGCCATGCTGAAGAAGGGCCTGGAGGCGAAGAGCTGGGCCGACATCAACAAGCCGGAGGTGAGGATCGCCGTCGACGTCGGCTCCGCCAACGAGGCGGTGGCCCGGCGCTTTGCGCCGAACGCCAGCATTAAATCGCTGAAGTCGCGCGACGAGGTGATGCTGGAGATGGCTTCTGGCCGCGTCGACGTGGTCGTCAACGCACTCATTCTCGGCCTGACCGCAATCGCCAAGAATCCTAATCTCGGCAGCTACAAGATCCTGCAATCGCCGTCGGTGGCCATCCCCTCCAGCATGGGCGTGCGCCGCGAGGCGGACAAGCGCTGGCGCGACTTCCTCGCGGTGTGGATCGACTACAACCGCGGCATCGGCCAGATGCGCGAATGGTTCGTCAAGGGCCTGGGCCTTGCCGGCGTCAAGTCCGAGGATGTCCCCGTCGAGCTGAACATCTGACGGAGACCAGATCTCCGTCGTCATTGCGAGCGCAGCAGCGAAGCAATCCAGAGCTCAGTCTGACGCCCTGGATTGCTTCGTCGCTTCGCTCCTCGCAATGACGGCTTATGGCTTGCCGCCTCACGTCTTGTCCTCTCACGCCTTGTCGTAGGTCATGCCGCGCTCGAAGCGACGGCCCAAAAGGGTGGCGGGAAACAGGATCGCGAAATAGATCAGCGCGATGATCGTGTAGACCTCGAGCGGCCGGTAGGTGTCAGCATTGATCAGCGTGGCGTTGTAGACGAGATCGGGCACTGCGATCACCGAGACCAGCGAGGTATTCTTCAGCTGCGTGATCGACTGATTGACGTAGGGCGCGAGCATCGGCTTGAGCGCCTGCGGCAGGATCACCAAACGCATCATCCGCCAGGGGCGCAGGCCCAGCGCCCGCGCCGCGTCCCATTGGCCACGCGGCACGCTCTCAATGCTGCCGCGCACGATCTCGGCATAGAACGCCCCGCCATATAGCGACAGCACGGTTACCGCCGCGGCATGGGCGGGGATGTTGACGCCGATCACCACCGGAAAGGCGTAGTAGAACCAGATGATCTGCACCAGGAGCGGCGTGCAGCGGAACAGCTCGATATAGGCAATCAGCAGCCAGTCGATCACGACGAGGCGCCGCAGCCGGATGATGCCGACAGCGAGTCCAACGATCGAGCCGAGCAGGATGGTGCCGAACGTGTAGGCCATGGTCCAGCCCAACCCCACCCAGAACAGATGGCTGTACTTGGCGAGGATGGCAAAATCCCAGGTATAGTTCATCGCAGCTCCGAATTGACGCGGTCGCGGCCCATCATAGATACCGGCCCGGAGCGAACGCCGAGGCGTCGAACGACGGCGCCTCGCCGGCGATCATCGCCGCGATCGCAGCACCCGTGGCGGGACCGGTGGTGAAGCCGATGTGCTGATTGCCGAAGGCGAGCCACAGGCCCGAATGCCGCGGCGCCGGTCCGATCATCGGCAGCGAGTCCGGCAGGGTCGGCCGCGCGCCGCGCCAGGGCTGCGCCACCGCGTCGCCGAATTCGACCACGCCGCGCGCCAGCGGCACGACCTGCTCAAGCTGGGAAAAGTTCGACGGCGCGTCGCGATCGGTCAGTTCGACGCCGGATGTCACGCGCACGCCGTTCTCCATCGGCGTCATCAGGAAGCTGCTCTCGGCATCGTGGATCGGCCGCAACAGCTTGCGCCCCGGGTTCGGCGCGAACTCCTGGTGATAGCCGCGCTCGAACGCCATCGGCACGCGGTAGCCGAGCGGCCGCAGGATGTCCGGCGACCACGGCCCGAGCGCGACCACGACATGCCGGGCGCGGATCTCGCCGTCGCCGAGCACGACGCGCCAGCCCTCGCCGTCGGCCAGCAGGGCCCTGATCTCCGACTGCCGCAGCACGCCGCCCGCGCCCTCGAACATCCTGGCATAGGCCTTGGTGACGTTGCCCGGCGAATCCACCGACGCCGTCTGGCTGTGCAGCAACCCGACCTTGTAGACCGGCAGCATGTTGGGCTCGAGCGCCGAGATCGCCTGGCGGTCGAGCAGCTCGCTCTTGATGCCGTATTCGGCAAGCGTATCCTGCTCGTCCTTGGCCGCGGCCAGCGCCTCGCTGCGCCACGCCTTCAGCCAGCCGGTCTCGCGGATGCGCTGCGGCTCGCCGGCCCGCACGATCCAGTCGCGATGCAGCGCCAGCGATGCGCCGATCAAGCCGTGCAGCGCGATCGCGCGCGGCCTGACACGCGACTGCACCGCATTGGCGAGGAAGCGCAGCACCCATTCGACGTTGCGCAACGTCCAGGCCGGATCCCAGCGCAGCGCTGCGTTGCTGTTGCCGAGATAGGACGGCAACGAACGAAACAGCGAGGGCTTGTTGAGCGGCAGGATCGAGCCGGAGGAGAGAATGCCGGCATTGCCGTAGGACGTCTCCTCGCCCGGCGCCTTGCGGTCGACCAGCACCACCGAAAGCCCGCGCTCGCGAATAGCATAGGCCGAGGAGACGCCGACGATCCCGGCTCCCAGCACGATGACGTCGGCCGTCTGCGTCATGTTCTGCATTGCTGTTTGTTCCATCTACATCAGGGTGAGACCGCCATCGACCGGCAGCACAGCGCCGGTGACGTGGCCGGCTTCAGGCGACAGCAGAAAGGCGACGGCCGCAGCGACCTCGTCCGGCTCGGCGAGGCGGCGTTGCGGATTGGCGGCTGCCGCGGTCTGCCAGGCGGCGGGATCGAGTGAACCGAGACGCCCCTCGTCCTTGCGCGTATAGCCAGGCATGACGACATTGGCGGTGCCCCCGGTGGCGGCCAGCTCGATGGCGAGACACTTCACCAGCGCCTCCAGCGCCGCCTTGGCGGCGGCGGAAGCCGGGAACGTGCTGCCTGGCACGAACCGGTGCGCGACGAAGCTGGAGATGGCGATGACACGCGCCGCCTCGCTGTGCAGCAGGTCGGGCAACGCGGCGCTGGCGAGTTCGTGGAAGGCGGCCGGCATCACCGCGAGCGCCCGGTCGAGCCCGTCGCGCGGCAGCTCGCGAAAGCTGCGACGATCGGCAAATCCCGCGGCATGGACCAGCCCGTCGATCCGGCCGAAGGTCGTTCGCGCTGCTTCGATGAGATTGGTCGCAACTCCGGGCGTTGCGAGATCGCCGCAACGAAAATCGACCTCGGCGCCGGCCTGTCGGCACGCCGCGGCGACGTCGCGCAGGCGCGCGACCGCGACCTCGTCGGCGCCCTGCCCGTGCAGGATCAGGCCGTGCCGGGGCGCGGCGACGCGGCGCGCCACCGCAGCGCCGATGCCGGCTCCGCTGCCGGTGATGATGGTGACACGCATGACGCCGTAGCCCGCCCCCTGGTTTCGCGGGGCGGACTATAGGTGTGAGGCCCGCCAGTGCCAACACGCCGGCGGACATGCCGGGATGTCGCTCGCGCGGGACTGCCGGTCGGCCCCTGCCGTTCGCGCGCAAAGGTCAGGCGCGCGATCAGCCGCTCAACACTTGGCGCCGACGCTGCACTTCTGTGTCGATTGCGAAATCGTGCCGCCGGCCGTCCGGCATGCGGCGGCATTGGCGGTGACGCAGGCGACCTTCACGGACGTACAACCTGCATGATCGTTCTTCACGCATTGCGTTGCGCTGAAGGTGTTCAGCACGCTGCCGCCCTTCTTACAGACGCACATTCCGGTGACGTCGGCTTTGGCCGCAACGGCGCGGTCGAGACCGCCGATGGACATGACAACAAACAGAAGCAGACAAAGAGCTCCGCGCATCACAATCTCCTTTGGATTGGCAATGCGCGGACTATGCGCGCGTCGCGCCGAGCACACAATCTATAATTGCTTCTGCTGGATCAATCGCCGCTGTCGAGAACCGCGACGGTGCGCTGGTACAATGCGGCGGCGCGCTCATGGCTCCGCCCGATGCACACCACGCCGAGCTTGCCGAACTCCGACAACGCGCCGATCAGATGGAAGGCGACGCCCTCGCCGGCGGCGGCGTGAAAGTGCAGTCCATTGAGAACGGCAATGTCGACGAGGTCGTCGGGCGTCAAGCCGCGATAGGCCGCGTTTTCCAGATTGTCGGATGCGTAGTAGCAGCGCGGCTCGCCGGAGGGCGTGAGGAACGCACAGCTCCCGGCGTCGTAACGCCCGTCGGTCAGGAACTGCAGCATCAGGAACGGATGCGTCGTGCCGCCCTTGCGCAGATTGATCTCGATCGCGACATGGCGCCACGACGCCCCGTCACGCACCGAGATGAAGTCGACGCCGAGCCGACCGATCACGCCCTTGCGCGCCAGCACCTCGGCCACGGCGACGCCGCGCGACTGAACCTCGCGGCGATAGGCGTCGTCGGCCGGAAACCGGCAGCCGAGAAAAATCTGGCCGCTCGGCCCGCCGAGCAGCTGATCGTGCGTCGAGACCGCGTGCACGCGGCCGAGCGGATCGATGCGCAGCTGTGCGGAGGGCGATGTCTTGGTCTCTCCGGGAACGAACGCCTCGACGATTCCGCCCATCAGCCTGAGCTTCTCGGCAAAGAGCTCCCACACCATGCCGCGCGCCTCGAACGCCATCAGCGGCAGCCGGTCGCCCAACCAGTGCCGCAGGCTGCTATCGGCGGGTGCGTCGCTGAGATCGACGATCGCATTGCCCTCGCCCGAGAAGCCCTCGTTAAGCTTCACCACGGCCTTGCGCAGCTCGGGCTTGCGCCGCTTCAGCTCGGTGAGAGCATCCGCGAGCGCATCGGCGTCGAACAGATCCTCGAAGCCGTCTGGCAGATCGATTCCGGCCTCCTTGAAGATGCGGCGTGATCCGCTCTTGGAGCCCAGCGATGCCAGCGCCGGATCGCAGCCATAGATCGGCAGGCCCAGAACCAAGGCGAGCCGGCGCTCCAACTCGGTGACCGTGAAGCAGCTGAGATGCGCGGGCCCGCCCTGGCGCAGCGCCGCGTCAAGCCGTGCAAGCAGGCGCGGCCGCTGCAGAATCTTCTGCGTCAGCGGCGCTGCCGAGGCATCGTCGCAGGACAGCATGGTCAGCCGCGCCCGGGCATGGCCGCTCGGAATACCCGGCAGCAGATGTAGGTAGTAGTCGATGATGGTCTCGGACATCGCCGTGCTGGTCACGTAGATCACGCGCGTCCGCGGCAGGCGCAGCAACAGCAACATGCACAGCATGCGCTCCTCGTAGTGATGCACGCCGGAGACCTTGGCGAGCACCTCGGGATCGAGCGTGAGGCTCGGCACGATCAGCACCGTGCGCGGCAGGGCCGGGTCATCGAACAGTCTGTCGTAATCAGCGGCGAACTGCGCCTGCAGCTGACGAAAGCGCGTGCGTTCGGCCTCCGTTGCGCCAGGACTTGCCATGTCGCCGAGATCCGCCATCGCGTCACCCGCCTGCTGCATCCAGCCGCCGTCCGTCGCGGCCGATGCGCTGCATGAGATAGCCGAGACAATCGAGCCGCACCGCGTGGGGATCGAGCGTCAGCATCGCCGGGATGGCGCCGCGCGCCAGCCGCACCTCGCCGCCGGCATAGGTGAAGTAGTCGCCTTCACCGCCTTCCGAGGCAACGATCTCGAGCCTGAAATTTCCGGCATGAGCACCGAACGACGTGCCGGCATCCAGCTCGGCGAAATTCAAATGATCGAGATCGGAGCGGAAACGGAAATCCGCCGCGCTGCCATCGTAGGAAAAGCTCGCATCGGCCGGCACCTTGACGATGGCGAAGGTGCGCATCAGATCGATGTCGGCGGCTGCGACCTCGTGGTCAGGAAAATGCTGGAGCGCCAGCGCGGACTCGATCAGTTCGACCGCGTGCGCGACACCCGCTTCGGCTCCTGGGCGGCCGCACTCGACGGTGATGGAGGGGCAGAAGCGCGACAAGGCCGCAGACTGCACGCCGAGCGGTTCCGTAAAATAGACCACCGTGCGGCCGAACAGGCGCGCAAGCTGGAGATGATCATCGTCGCAGCTGGTCACACAGGCGTAGTGCGGATTGTTGCCGGTGTTGTTGTGGATGTCGATGCTCGCAAACAGCGAATCGGAGGCTGCGATGTCGACGACGGCCTGCATCATGGCGGCTTCCGCCGTCGCAGGATGCTCCGTGCCGGGCCAGGCGCGGTTGTAATCGTGCTGGCCGGGAAGCGTGCGCACGCCGGCCTTCGCGGCCGCGATGTTGCCGACGAACAGCTTGATGGGCCGCGACAACACGCGACCCCGCCAGCGCTTCAGGACGGCCTGAATCGCCCGCCAGCCGGTGTCTTCGTTGCCGTGGAGGAGCACACTCAGGAACAGCATGCCGCATTGTCGTCCCGGCAGGTCGAACAGCGTCGGCGCGGGAAGGTGCCGCCATAGCTCGGGCGCGGCGACGTCCAGCAGAGCGTCGGGAAAGCCGTTGAAACGGGCGAGCTGCAACGGCTGGTCGGACATCGATCCAGCGTTACGCCCTCCGCCGTCGTCACTCACGATTGCCTGCTCCGCTGCACGATGCGAGTTCGCCAACCACGATAGGCCCGTAGCCGTCCCCCAGACTGATTCAGATCAACCGGCAACCGCCCGCGCCGCGCGGCGCAGCGCCTGCGGCGGCTGGCCGAACGCGCGGATGAAGGCCCGGCGCATCCGTTCGGGATCACGGAAGCCGGTCGCGGCGGCGACGAGTTCGATCGGCTGGTGCGACGCCTGCACGCGGTCGCGCGCGACCTCCAGCCGGAGACGCTCGATCGCCTTGGACGGCGTCGTGCCGGTCGCGGCCACGAAGGCGCGGGTGAAATGCCGTGTGCTCATGCCGGCGCGCTCGGCGAGGTCATCGACCGTCAGCGGCGCGTCGAGATGCTCGCGCGCCCAGGTCAGGAGATCGGCAAACCGCCCGCTGGGGGCTTTCAGCTCCAGCAGCGACGAGAACTGCGACTGGCCGCCGCTGCGCCGATGATAGAGCACGAGCTGCCGGGCGGTCTTGCGCGCGATCTCCTCGCCATGGTCCTCGGCGACCATGGCGAGCGCGAGATCGATGCCCGCGGTGATCCCTGCCGAGCTCCAGATGCTGCCGTCACGGACATAGATGCTGTCCGGCTCCAGCTTGACGTTGGGATAGGTGCGCAGGAATTGCCGCGTGCGCTGCCAATGGGTGGTTGCGCGCCGGCCGTCGAGCAGGCCGGCTTCGGCCAGCATGAACGCGCCGGAACAGACGCTCGCGATGCGCGTGCCGCGCGCGGCGACCTTCTGCACGAATTTGAGCGTGCAGGGATTGCGGCTCGCCGCCTCGACGCCATCCCCGCCGGCGATCAGCAGCGTGGTGAAGGCCGGGATCGAACCGAATTTGCGCGCCAGCATCTCCACGCCCGAGGACGATCGCACGGGTCCGGGCTGCGCCGCGATCAGGCGGATTTTCGGCGCGGCGCTGGCGTAGCGGGCGGCGATCTCGAACACCGAGATCGGACCTGCCGCATCGAGCAGCTGGAAATCCGGGAATATGAGCATGCCGATCACGCGGAGGCTCCATCTGTCCGAAATCGAGGGAACTTCGACATATCAGACGGCGAGCGGATCATGCAGGATGGCGCACGTCAACCCATCATGCTCGCGAGTGCCGCCATGGCCGAACCGCTCTCCATCGCTCTCGTCCTGTTTCCGCATCTGACCCAGCTCGATCTCACCGGTCCCGTCCAGGTGTTTTCCAGCGTGCCGGGCGCCACGCTGCATCTGGCCTGGAAGCGGATCGAGCCGATCCCCACCGATTCGGTGCTGACATTGCAGCCGACGACCACCTTTGCGCAGTGTCCGCAGGCCGACGTCATCTGCATTCCCGGCGGCTTCGGCGTCGATGCCATTCTCGACGATGCCGAGGTGATCGACTTCATTCGCCGTCAGGCTGACGGCGCGAAATACATCACCTCGGTCTGCACCGGCTCGCTCGCGCTCGGGGCCGCCGGACTGCTCGACGGCTATCGCGCCGCGACCCATTGGAGTGCGCGCGAATGCCTGCCGCTGTTCGGCGCGACCATCAGCACCGAGCGTGTCTGCATCGACCGCAACCGCATCACCGGCGGCGGCGTCACCGCAGGCATCGACTTCGCGTTGACGCTGGTGTCGCAACTGGTCGATCGCCCGACGGCGGAAGCGATCCAGCTGCGGCTCGAATACAACCCCGCCCCGCCATTCAGCGCCGGATCGCCCGACACCGCGCCTCCGGAGGTGCTGTCACGCATGCTTGAACGGATCGCGCCGTTCCTGAACCGGCGGATCGAGGCGGCCGAGCGCGCCGCGGCGGCCCTCAACAGGGCCGCGACGTAGCCACCGGCCGCGCACACCATCGTCAAACGACAAGGCCGCCCGCAGCTGCAGACGGCCCTCTCTCATTCCATGTTTCGCGCTGGGGACGAATCAGCTGCCTGGCGTCCAGGGCTGATAATCGCCGGTGGCCTTCGGACGGCGCCCGCTGGCCAGGGTCGAGCCCGCGGGACGATAGGCCAGCGGCGTGCCCGTCAGATTGGGCTGGTGCGGCTTTTCCCACTCACGGGCCTTGTAGCCATCCTGCGTCGGCGGCACGTCGACCATATGGTGCATCCAGGCGTGCCATTCCGGAGGAATGCGGCTGGCTTCCGCGAGGCCATTGTAGATCACCCACCGGCGCTCGAAGTGCAGCACCGGATCGATCTTGCCGCCGGCGGTCCGATAATAGCGGTTGCCCTGTGCGTCCTGCCCCACGAGCTCGCCGAAACGCCAGGTCCACAGCTGCGTGCCGAAGGTCTGGCCGTTCCACCACGTGAAGAGCTTGAGAAAGAACTGTTTCATGCGCGCGGGCCGGGTTGGTGAGCAACGGGGCTCTGATGCCACCCCGCCCGCCACTTGTCCAGTGTCGCCCGCCGCCACATCCCCATCGGCCGTCGATATGCCTCGATGACTGCCATCTGCCGCAGGGAACGACATCCTCTGCCTGCGGTTAGGTCATTTTCCCCTGATGGAGTGACTTCGATGAGAAGCCTGAAGACATTGAGCGCGGTCGCGGCGGTGGCGCTGATTCTGCCACTCGCGACGGCCACGACGAGCTTGGCACAAGGTCGCGGCGGCGGTCCGGGTGGTGGCGGCGGCCCCGGCGCTGGCGCGAGCATCGGCGGCGGCGGTGGCGGCGGTGGCGCTGCAATGGGTGGAGGCGGCGGTGGCCGCGCAGCCATTGGCGGCGGTGGAGCAATCGGCGGTGGCGGCCGCGCCGGAATCTCCCCTGGCGGCGGCGCTGCGTTCAGCGGCGGACCGGGGCGTGGCGCAATGGGCGCTGGGCCTTCGTTCGCTGGTCGCGGCGGCGGCCCTGGCGGCGGCAGCGTGGCGTTCAACAATGCCGGCCGGCCCAACAACTGGAACGGTGGCAACTGGAACCGAGGCGGCGGATGGCGTCACGGCGGTGGCGGCTGGCATCATCGTGGCGGCGGCTTCTGGCCGGGTGTCGGCATCGGGGTCGGTCTCGGCCTTGGCAGCAGCTACGCCTACTACAATGATCCGTACTACTACGGGCCCAACTACTATAGCGACGACTACTCCTACTATGACGACTCCGCGCCGGTCGCGGTCGTTGGAACCGAAGGTGTGGACCCGGGCTATTGCGCACGGCGTTACCGCTCCTACGATCCGGCGTCGGGAACCTATCTCGGTTACGACGGCATCCGTCATCCCTGTCCGTAGTTACCCGAATACGTCCAGCAAAGAAGCAGAGCGGCGAGGTACGTACCTCGCCGCTTCATTGTTGTCGCAACTTGTTTGTTGTGTGTCCAACCCGCCACGATGCGGACTGATTTTTGACGAAATTTGAGCAATGTGCCAATAGGCGTGCAGATGAATTGCGCGAACAGGTTCAATATCAAAGAAGTTCCTGATTCTGCCCGGTGACGGGCCGCTCGCGAGGGTGACTGCTCTTCTGCCGATGCACCATTTGTTTCTGCAGTCCCGCGCCCTGCCCCTCGGAGCGAACAAGCGTCCAGGCCTGCCGCCGTCAAATGCGCCAGGACTTCGATCGAGGAGGCGCGCCTTGCCCAATGATCATAGCTGCTTTCGACTCAGTCGCGACGGATGGCCAGCACCGCGGCCACACCACGCGCGAACGCGACACGCCGAACCGACCTGCCGATGATCGAGCTGCACGTATGATTGGTCATCGCCTCGCCTTGGGACTCGGACTCGGAACTCTGCTGGCGATCGGAGCCGCGTCGACGGCGTTGGACTTCAAGTCGCGTCATGATGCCGCCTGGGTCGCTTCGTCGCTCGACATCCTGCAGAAGACCTCTGATCTGCGTCTGCTCCTGCGCGAAGCCGAGGCCTCGGCGCGCGGCTACGGACTGACCGGTTCCGAACCGTTCAAGGCGGAGTTCGGCGACGTCAGCGCCCGGGTTCCAACCGCACTGGCCGACCTGCAGCGCGCTGCAGCCGACAGTCCCGGACCCACGACGCTTCTCGCGGAGACCGCTGCGCTGATCGACCAGCGGATCAACGTCGCCGCAGACCTCATTCGGCTGCGTGCGGCGTCGGATCGTGCCGGCATGGAAGCGCTCGGCAAGCGCTTCGAAGGTCCGGTGCTCATGAGTGCGATCACGGCCAATCTCGATCGTTTCGTTGCCGACCAGCGGCAGTTGCTGGCGGCGCGCACGGCCACGTCGAAAGCGACGGGCACGCTGCTGCTCGCCATCGACCTGAGCGGGCTTGCGCTGTTGCTGCTGATCGCGGGATACCTGATCCGGCGCGCCTATGTCGGCGACCGGGCGCTGCGCGCCTCCCTGGTCCGCTCCGAGGCCGAAGCCAGTTGGCTGGCCGAAAAGGCCGAAAAGCAGCATCTCGATCTGGTGGCGGCGCACGAGAAACTGCGCCACTCCGCCGAGATCCTGCAGAGCACGTTCAACAGCATGGCGGAAGGCGTGCTGGTGATCGACGCCGCGGATACCGTCGTGTTCTCCAATCCGGCCGTCGAGCGCCTTCTCGGCTACAGCCCCGGCAAGAAGCTGACCCAGGTCCGGTCCCAGCTTCGCGTCTATGAGAGCGACGGAGTGACGCGAATCACAGGGGCTGATTTGCCGACACCACGGGCGTTGCGCGGCGAGGCGTTCGACCGGCGCGAGCTCATGGTCCAACTGCAGGACCACGACGAGCCGCTGCGGCTGATGGTGAGCGGCCGGCCGTTGCGCGACGCAGCGGGTGCCATCACCGGCGCCGCCATGGTCTATCATGACATCACGGAGGCGCATGAGACCGAGCGGCTGCTGCAGCAGGCGCAGAAGCTCGACGCGATCGGCAAGCTCACCGGCGGCGTCGCGCACGACTTCAACAACATGCTGACGATCATCACCGGCACCATCGAAACGCTCGCCGAAGAGGTCAGGGACCGCCCGGCCGCCGCGGCGACGGCCGCGCTGATCGGTCAGGCCGCCGATCGCTGCACCGAGCTGATCCGTCACCTGCTGGCGTTCGCGCGCAAGCAGCCGCTTCACCCGCGCGACAGCGACGTGAACAGCACCATCCTCGACATCGCCAAGCTGCTGCGGCCCACGCTCGGCGAGCAGATCGAGATCAACTCGATCCTCGACGAGGAGGAGCTGATCGCGCACATCGACTCGGCTCAACTCGCCAACTCCCTCGTCAACATGGCGATCAATGCGCGCGACGCGATGCCCAACGGCGGCAAGCTGCTGCTGGAATCGCGGCGGGTCGAGCTCGACGACGCCTATGCCGCCGCGAATGCTGGTGTGGCTCCCGGCTCCTACATCATGGTCGCGGTCAGCGATACCGGCACCGGCATGTCGACCGAGGTTCGCGATCGTGCCTTCGAGCCGTTCTTCACGACGAAGGAGGCCGGCAAGGGGTCGGGGCTCGGACTGAGCATGGTCTATGGCTTCGTCAAGCAGTCCGGCGGACACATCAAGATCTACAGCGAGGAAGGCAGGGGCACCACGATCCGGCTCTATATCCCCGCCCCCAAGGGACTGGCCGCGAGCCCCGCTCCGCCGGAGCCGCCGCCGCCCCGCGGCGAGGAGACGATCTTCGTCGTGGAGGACGATCCGCTGGTGCAGGATTTCGTCGTCTCACAGCTGCGCAGCCTCGGCTATGGGACGATTACCGCATCGACCGGCGTCGAGGCCCTCGCCAAGATCGAGAGCGGGCAGGCCTTCGATCTCCTCTTCACAGACGTTATCATGCCCGGCGGCGTCAACGGCAAGGAACTCGCCGAGGAGACGCTGCGGCAGCGTCCCGGCACGAGAGTGCTCTACACCTCGGGCTACACCGACAACGCGATGGTCGAGCACGGCCGCCTCGACCAGAACGCGCTGCTGCTGACCAAGCCGTATCGAAAATCCGAGCTGGCCCAGATGGTCCGGCTGGCGCTCGTTGCCGGTTGCGATCAGGCTGCTCGATCTGTCGATGCACTTCGATCAGCCAAGCAGTCGTCGCGCTAGCATGGGCAACGGCTATTGCCGGTCCGATGCATCCCAGGCACGGCCGCATCGATCGGACCACGTTGCTGTTGACCAGGTCGCCTCGCAAATCGGAGCTTGCCCAGAGGGTCCGGCTCGCGCTACTTGCTTGATGCGCTCCGGCACACAGATCGTTTGTTGATGTCCGATCGGCAGAGCGGTCGCGTAAGCGCAATGCCGCGCATTGCGAGGTCAGAGCCGACCTCAGCGCCAGCGCAGTCCCCACGAACTCGAATGGAACCCGACTTGGGCAGTTGGCAGAAGGCCGCCTCCTGCTTAGTCATGATGTGGTTAGTCATGATGTGGTTCCGGCCGAACTATTCGTCGTCGCAATTTTGATTGAAAGCAATTCATACTAACGATGCCGCTTGATAGGCTGATCACATCCCGCACCGAAGGGCCTCCGTGATGATTCGCCGGCGGGTTGCGATCGGTCTCGGTCTTGGAACTCTGCTCGCGGTCGGCGCCGCATCGACGGCGCTCGACATCAAGGCGCGCAGCGACAACGCTTGGGTCGAGCAGACCATGGAAGTGCTCGAGAACGCCTCCGATCTGCGTGTCCTATTCCGGCAGGCGGAAGCCGCCTCGCGCGGCTTCGCGCTGACCGGCATGGATCGCTTCCTGACGGAGTTCCAGGAGACCCGCGCGCGTCTTCCCGCCGCTCTCGACGACCTGGCGAAGGGGGTGAGCGACAATCCCGAGCAGACCCAGACGCTGACACAGCTTCGCGAGCTCATCCGGTCGCGGATGGCGCTCGCGGATGAACTCGTCCGCCGGCGTGGCGCGAGCGACAGTGCCGGACTCGCCGCACTCACCGCCGATACCGGGGCGACGGCGTCGGGCAGCGATGGGTTCGAGACCTTCACCAATGAGGAACGGCGGCTGCTCGGCATCCGCATGGCGATTTCGCGCCGCACCGGCTCGTGGCTCCTGGCGATCGATCTGGTGGGGGTCGGCCTGCTGCTGATGATCGCCTTCTATCTGATCCGCCGGGCGCATCTGTCGGATCGGGCGCTACGCTCCTCGCTCACCCGTTCGCAGGCGGCAACGATCTCGCTGGAAGCACAGTCGCTGCAGCAGCGCGGAGAGCTCTCGGCGGCCTATGACGAACTGCTCCGCTCGGCAGCGATTCTCGAAACCACGTTCAACAGCATGGCCGAGGGCGTGCTGGTGGTCGCTCGCGACGGCACGATCGTGTTGTCGAATCCGGCGATAGGGAGCTTCCTGGGAACGCGGGTTGGCAAGACCTTCGCCGAGATGGTCGTCGAGAACGGCTTCTTCGAGAACGACGCCATCACGCCGATCCCCGACGACGAACTGCCGATCGCGCGCGCCCTGCGCGGCCTCTCCTTCGACCGGCGCGAAGTGGTGGTGCGGCCGCTGGACGGGCGCGTGCCCGCCCGGCTGATGGTGAGCGGGCGGCCGCTGCGCAACGCGGACGGCGCGCTCAACGGCGCCGTGCTGGTGTACCACGACGTCACCGACGCGCACGAGACCGAGCGCCTGCTGCAGCAGGCGCAGAAGCTCGACGCCATCGGCAAGCTCACCGGCGGCGTCGCGCACGACTTCAACAACATGCTGACCATCATCACCGGCTCGATCGAGGTCTTGATCGACATCGTGCAGGACCGCCCGGCCGCCGCCGAGCTGGCGGCGCTGATCGGCAAGGCGGCCGACCGCTGCACCGAGCTGATCAGCCATCTGCTGGCGTTTGCGCGCAAGCAGCCGCTGCGGCCGCGAGACATCGACGTCAATGCGACCGTGCAGGACATCGCCAAGCTGCTGCGCCCGACGCTCGGCGAGCAGGTCGAGATCCGGGCCATCCTGGCCGAGGAGGATCTGATCGCCCACGTCGATTCCGCGCAGCTCGCCAACTCGCTGGTGAACATGGCGATCAACGCCCGCGACGCCATGCCGGACGGCGGCAAGCTGCTGCTGGAGACGAAGAGCACCACGCTCGATGCGGCCTATGCCGACGCCAATCCCGGCGTCACCGCCGGCCGCTACATCATGCTCGCGGTCAGCGACACCGGCATGGGCATGCCGCCGGAGGTGCAGCACCGCGCCTTCGAGCCGTTCTTCACCACCAAGGAAGCCGGCAAGGGCTCCGGGCTCGGACTGAGCATGGTGTACGGCTTCGCCAGGCAGTCCGGCGGCCACGTCAAGATCTACAGCGAGGAGAACCGCGGCACCACGATCCGGCTCTATCTGCCGCCGGCGCGGGCGGCGACGGAGGTTGCCGCCGCACCGGAGAGCGATGTGCGCAGCGGCAGCGAGACGATCCTGGTGGTCGAGGACGATCCGCTGGTGCGCAGCTTCGTGCTCGCGCAGCTGCAGAGCCTCGGCTACACGACGCTGTCGGCGACGCGCGGCAGCGACGCGCTGGCGATGATCGACGACGGCGCGGCATTCGACCTGCTGTTTACCGACGTCATCATGCCCGGCGGCATGAGCGGCCGTCAGCTCGCGGAAATGGTGGTCGCGCGGCGTCCGCAGGTGCGCGTGCTCTACACCTCCGGCTACACCGACAACGTCATCCTCGAGCACGGCCAGCTCGCGCCCGAGGCGCTGCTGCTGACCAAGCCGTACCGCCGCGCCGAGCTCGCCCAGATGGTGCGGCTCGCGCTCAACCCCGCGTCGCCAGCGCCACCGCTCCCAGCGTGAAGGCGAGCGCTGCAAGCTGCCCTGCCCCGAGCGGCTCGCGCAGCGCCACCGCCGAGGCGACGACGCCGATCACCGGCACCGCCATGGTGCCGATCGCCGCCACCGACGCCGGCAGCCGCGCCAGTGCCGCGAACCAGGCGACATAGGCGACGCAGAACTGGATCACGGTCGAATAGAACATCAGCGCCCAGTCGAGTTGGTCGAGCTTGCTCCAGTCGGAATGCTCCAACGCAAATCCGACGATCACGATCGGCAGGCAGCCGATGCCGATCTGCCAGGCCGCGGCCGACAGCGGCGGCAGCTTGATCGGAAGCTTCTTGGCCATGACCGTGCCGAGCGCGAAGCCGAACGCGCCGCCCAGCACCATCACGATGCCCGGCAGCTTGTCGCGGCTGGCGGAGATGCCGTTGCTGCCCATGATCGAGGCCAGTCCCGCGAAGGCCAGCACCAGTGCGAGCACGCGCAAGGCCGTCGGACGCTCGCCGAGGATCGGCCAGGCCAGCAGCGAGGCCCAGACCGGCATGGTGTAGGCGATCAGCGCCGCCTCGCTGGCCGGCAGCCACAGCAGCGCCAGCCCCATCAGCACCATCCAGGCGGTGACGTTGAGCATCCCGGCCAGGATCAGCCGCGGCCAGATCTCTGATGGCACGGCCAGGCTCTGGCTTCGGACGATCGCGAGCAGCGCCAGCAGCAGCGCCCCGACCACGCCGGTGGTACCGCGCAGCGTCAGCGGCGGCAGCACGCTGACGAGGTGCTTGGTGACAGGCCAATTGAAACCCCAGCCGAGCGAGGTGATGGCGAGGAACATCAGCCCGGCGGGCGTGATCCGCCCGCTGGCCACTGGCTTGTCTGTCATGGAATCACCGGCGCCGTCTGTGGGACCAGGAGCTTGCCGAGGTTTTCCCGGCCACACCAGGGATTGTGGGGCATGCCTGCCCCGCGCCCTCCCCCGTAAGCCGCCGTGAGTCCCGCTGATGCAAGCAAAACACACCGTTTGCACGCGAATAAATTTGCCCCTGTGAACAGCGGGGCGAAGCCCTGTGGACAGGCCTCGGAGCAAATTTTTTCGGTTTCGAATCCGCGTGGACTCGCCGATAGTTACGGCCATCACGATACCGGCATGCGGCTGGTTATCCCGCACTTTCCCCCATATTTAGTATTTGGTTAGGGAACCCCCACTAGTTCTTGACGGGGGAAGCGGAGTCGTCCTAGCTTCCGACCCGGTTCGGCGCTTGGTCGCGTTTCAAGTTCCGCCGGCCGCTTCCCAGAAGGGTTTCAGGACGACCGCGCCAGAAGGCCAACAGGCCCGGCGTGCGGATCGTCGTCTGTCCCGCGGCGAGGTGGTCGCGACGGCATGACAGCCGAGACCCCCCACTAGATGTGGGGGCTCCCCTGCGACAACGGCGGGGGCCGGACGGCAGCGTGAGGCGTTGAGCGTGAGGCGTTGAGAGACGGGCCGGGCAACCGGTTGAACTGCGGCGGCAAGGGGTCCCGGGGATGGGACTCGCAAGCCACCGCCTTTGGATGCAATGATCCCGGCCGCGAACGCGGTCCGGCAAGAAAATTGGGGCTCGCGATGCGGATTGAACGGCGCAACACCACCGATGGACAGTCACCCTATGCAGGGATCGACTTCCGCCTGACCACGTCCGAGATCAAGAATCCGGACGGCTCGGTGGTGTTCCGGCTCGAGAATGTCGAAGTGCCCGAGTTCTGGTCGCAGGTCGCCTCCGACGTGCTGGCGCAGAAGTACTTCCGCAAAGCCGGCGTCGCCGCGCGCCTGAAGAAGGTCGAGGAAGAGAGCGTGCCGTCCTGGCTGTGGCGCTCGGTGCCGGACACCGAGGCGCTGGCCGCTCTGCCCGAGAATGAGCGCTATGGTAGCGAGCGTTCGGCGAAGCAGGTGTTCGATCGCTTGGCCGGCTGCTGGACCTATTGGGGCTGGAAGGGCAACTACTTCTCCTCGGAAGCTGACGCGGTCGCGTTCTACGACGAACTGCGCGTCATGCTCGCCAAGCAGATGGTCGCGCCGAACTCGCCGCAATGGTTCAACACCGGACTCCATTGGGCCTATGGCATCGACGGTCCCGGCCAGGGCCACTATTACGTCGACTACAAGACCGGCAAGCTGACCAAGTCGAAATCGTCCTACGAGCATCCGCAGCCGCACGCCTGCTTCATCCAGGGCGTCGAGGACGACCTCGTCAATGACGGCGGCATCATGGATCTCTGGGTGCGCGAGGCGCGCCTGTTCAAATACGGCTCCGGCACCGGCTCCAACTTCTCGCGGCTGCGCGGCGAAGGCGAGCGGCTGTCGGGCGGGGGCCGCTCGTCCGGCCTGATGAGCTTCCTCAAGATCGGCGACCGCGCCGCCGGCGCCATCAAGTCGGGCGGTACCACCCGCCGCGCCGCCAAGATGGTGGTGGTCGACGCCGACCATCCGGATATCGAGGCCTATATCGACTGGAAGGTGAAGGAGGAGCAGAAGGTCGCCGCTCTCGTGACCGGCTCCAAGATCAACCAGAAGCACCTGAAGGCCGTGATGAAGGCCTGCGTCAATTGCGAGGGCTCCGGCGACGACTGCTTCGATCCCGAGAAGAACCCTGCCCTCCGCCGCGAGATCAAGCTCGCGCGCCGCGCGCTGGTGCCCGACAACTACATCAAGCGGGTCATCCAGTTCGCCAAGCAGGGCTACAAGGACATCGACTTCCCGATCTACGACACGGACTGGGATTCGGAAGCCTACCTCACGGTGTCCGGCCAGAACTCCAACAACTCGGTGTCGCTGAAGGACGACTTCCTGCGCGCCGTCGAGACTGACAGCGACTGGAGCCTGATCGGCCGCACCAACAAGAAGGTCGTGAAGACGCTGAAGGCGCGCGACCTCTGGGAGAAGATCGGCCACGCCGCCTGGGCCTCGGCCGATCCCGGCCTGCACTTCAACACCACGATGAACGACTGGCACACCTGCAAGGCGTCCGGCGACATCCGCGCGTCCAATCCGTGCTCGGAATACATGTTCCTGGACGACACCGCATGCAACCTGGCCTCGGCCAATTTGCTGACGTTTTACGACACGAAGACCAAGCAGTTCGACGTCGCGTCGTATGAGCACCTCTGCCGGCTCTGGACGGTCGTGCTCGAGATCTCCGTGCTGATGGCGCAGTTCCCGTCCAAGGCGATCGCCGAGCTCTCCTACGAGTTCCGCACGCTCGGCCTCGGCTACGCCAACATCGGCGGCCTGCTGATGACCATGGGCCTGTCCTACGACTCGAAGGAAGGCCGCGCGCTGTGCGGTGCGCTCTCGGCGATCATGACCGGCATCGCCTACAAGACCTCGGCGGAGATGGCCGGCGAGCTCGGCACCTTCCCGGGCTACAAGAAGAACGCCGCGCACATGCTGCGCGTGATCAGAAACCATCGCCGCGCCGCGAAGGGCGAGGCGACCGGCTATGAGGCGCTCTCGGTCGCCCCGGTGCCGCTCGACCACGCCCACTGCCCGCAGGTCTCGCTCGTCAGCCACGCCATCCAGGCCTGGGACGACGCGCTCGCGCTCGGCGAGACCAACGGCTATCGCAACGCCCAGGTCACCGTGGTCGCCCCCACCGGCACCATTGGCCTCGTCATGGATTGCGACACCACCGGTATCGAGCCTGACTTCGCGCTGGTGAAGTTCAAGAAGCTGGCCGGCGGCGGCTACTTCAAGATCATCAACCGCGCTGTCCCTGAGGCGCTGCGCGCGCTCGGCTATCGCGAGAGCGACATCGCCGAGATCGAGGCCTACGCCGTCGGTCACGGCTCGCTGTCCAACGCGCCTGCCATCAACGCCTCGACCCTGAAGGCAAAGGGCTTCACGGATGAAGCCATCGCCAAGGTCGAGAAGGCGCTGCCGACCGCGTTCGACATCAAGTTCGTGTTCAACAAGTGGACGCTCGGCGAGGACTTCATCCGCAACCAGCTCGGCGTGTCAGCCGAGGCGCTGGCGCAGCCGACGTTCGAGCTGCTCGCCGCCATCGGCTTCACCAAGCGCGAGATCGAGGCCGCCAACGTCCACATCTGCGGCGCGATGACGGTCGAGGGTGCTCCGCACCTGAAGGCCGAGCATTACGCGGTGTTCGATTGTGCCAATCCCTGCGGCAAGATCGGCAAGCGCTATCTCTCGGTCGAGAGCCACATCCGCATGATGGCGGCGGCGCAGCCGTTCATCTCGGGCGCGATCTCCAAGACCATCAACATGCCGAACGACGCCACGGTCGAGGACTGCAAGGCGGCGTATCTGTTGTCCTGGAAGCTCGCGCTGAAGGCTAACGCGCTCTATCGCGACGGCTCGAAGCTCTCGCAGCCGCTCAACTCGCAGCTCATCAGCGATGACGAGGACGAGGATGATGCGGTCGAGTCCTTCTACGAGAAGCCGATGGCGGCACGTGCGACGCAAGTCTCGGAGAAGATCGTCGAGAAGCTGGTCGAGCGCATCGTCGTGATGCGCGAGCGCGAGAAGATGCCGGATCGCCGCAAGGGCTACACCCAGAAGGCGGTCGTCGGCGGCCACAAGGTGTACTTGCGCACCGGCGAGTATGACGACGGCCGTCTCGGCGAGATCTTCATCGACATGCACAAGGAGGGCGCGGCGCTGCGCTCCTTCATCAACAATTTCGCCATCGCGGTGTCGCTGGGTCTCCAGTACGGCGTGCCGCTGGAGGAGTATGTCGACGCCTTCACCTTCACCCGCTTCGAGCCGGCCGGTCCCGTCCAGGGCAACGACTCGATCAAGTACGCCACGTCGATCCTCGACTACGTGTTCCGCGAGCTCGCCGTCAGCTACATGTCGCGCTTCGACCTCGCCCATGTCGACCCGTCGGAGAGCAATTTCGATGCGTTGGGCCGCGGCGTCGACGAAGGCAAGATGTCCGAGGACGGCCCGGGACAGCAGGCGGCACGCTACGTCTCGCGCGGCCTGACCCGCTCGCGCACCGACAACCTCGTCGTCATGCGCGGCGGCACGTCCTCAGGCACGGCCCACACCACCGTCTCGGCGCCGCATGACGGCCCGTCCGGCGGCCGCGTCACCGCGCTCGCCTCCTCCCGCGCCGGCGACGCCATCGAAGGCGCCGTCGCCTACAAGCAGGAGCCGCAACACGAGCTCTCGCCCACCGAGAAGCTCGAGGCCCTGCAATGGAGCAAGGCCGGCACCGCCGCCACCCAAGTCGCCTCCAAGGCCGAACGCCGCGCCGAAGCCAAGGCCAAGGGCTACGAAGGCGAGATGTGCTCGGAGTGCGGGAATTTCACGCTGGTGCGGAATGGGACCTGCATGAAGTGCGATACTTGCGGCAGCACGACGGGGTGTTCTTGAGGCGCGTCAGGTGCCTGACTAAACCCTAGCTAGGGCGGCCGTAAAGGCCGCCCTTTTATTTTTTTGCTTGTCAGAGACAATTCTGCCCCCTTAAGTTGTAATGCAATAGTTGCTCTCAACGCGCCGTTTTCATCAATTCTAAAACACACGGCATCCAAGCCGCTGTGCGAACGGCGATGCTGGGCGCTGTAAACGGAAAGAAAACCTCCAGGTCGCATCCGCCCAGGGAAAACAGATGCAACATTCCTTTAATAGTCCATTATTCAGGAAGGCCTCAGAGCAATTTGGCGGCACAGTCGATGTAGAAAACCTTGGAGAGCATAAGGCGATCTACATGCTTGCAGCCACTTGCTTCACGACAATTAAAAATTCATTCAGGAGCAAAAATCCTGCTTTTTATGATTTTCTAGAGTCCGTTGATGTCGGTTTTATCTTCTCGGATCGCCCTAACGCTCAAGCGTGGAGCGTTGGGGGAAAACATTTTATAGGTCTAACATCAGGTTTAGTTCACCTAATTTACTACGTGACGCAATACATCTTCTCGATAAAAGACGCGTTTCCGTACATCGACGGCGGCGAACTCGAAGATCCGATCGCCCCTGACACTCTACGCGTCGGATTTGCTATCGATCAAATAGTTCGCCTGAAGAAGGCCCAGATTATAGCCTATTCTCGTGAAAGGAGCCCAAGATCAGAAGATCGTCACTCGATATCAATTCTTTCCGCCATTTGCGCATTCCAATTTGTTATTTTGCACGAGTACGCACATCTTTTCTTTGGGCACCTGGCCATTATTCGAGACATTTATGGCTTGCAGCTATTGACAGAGCTGAACTACGACGAAGACGCCGTAGACTACGGCCTTCCTAACGAGGCGAAGCAATTCTTCGAGATACAAGCAGATCAATTTGCTGTTGATCTGGCTTTACGAAATCGAATTTTCTTCGAAAGTAAGATGGACGACGTAGAACTAGAAAGTCTGTACGGAGTTTGGTCGCTATCAGTACATCTTATGTTTTGGCTTTTCTCCCAATTGACTTCGTTTGAGAGCAAGTCAATTCAGGCTAGCCACCCTCATCCGCAAACTCGCAGTTTTTCGGCCTTCATTGCAACAAACCAGCAATTCGAGCGACTTTCAGCAGCGAAGAGCCGGCGGAAGCGACATGCGAACACAGTTGCGAGCCGAGGTGCTAGTCGAGGAATCGCGATGTTGAAGGAATTCTGGACGAAATACGACATACCTGGCTCAAGCTGGCTCTGGCTTGAAAGCGAGCACTCGATGGAACAACATATGAAGTGGTCACAATTGATGTTGTCGCAGGTTAAAGAAATTAGAGGCCGCCAGGCAGAGTATGTAAACTTAAACATTTATGATGCATTGTTCTTAAAGAAATAGGAACTTCTGAATGAAGTCGGACACGCTGGAGATACGCTGAGCTCGATCCAAACCCAGCGTTTGTACTTCGGCAACGCGTGCTACAGATGTACACGCTTGGCCACTCCCCCCCATGCACCTCCACATCTTCTCCGACCTCCACGCCGACATGGCCGATATCAAGCCGATCGCTGCCCTGCCCGGGGTCGATGCGGTCGTCGTCGCCGGCGATGTCTGCGAGGGGGCGGTGAACGGGTTTACGCGGCTGCGCGAGATCGTGCCGGAGCCGGTCCCGATCGTGATGGTGATGGGCAACCATGAGTTCTATCAGCGCACCTTCCCTGAGGAGCTGAAGCTGGCCCGGACCGAGGCGGCGCGGTTCTCGGTGCATCTGCTGGAGAACGCGGCGGTCGAGATCGCGGGCATGCGCTTCGTCGGCTGCACGCTGTGGACCGACTATGCCATCTTCGGCCCCGGAAGCGAAGCGGAGGCGATGGCGGCCTGCCTGGACGGCCTGGCCGACCATCGCTGCATCACCTGGCGTGACCAGCCTTGGGAGCGCTTCACGCCGCAGCACGCGCGCGGCCTGCACCAGGGCTCGCGCGCCTATCTGGCGGAGGCGCTGGCGACGCCGTTCGATGGCCCGACCGTCGTCGTCACCCACCACGCCCCCGCCTGGGGCTCGGTCGCCGAGCGCTATCGCACCGATCGCCTGACACCCGGCTTCGCCTCCGACCTCTCGGCGCTGATCCTGTCGACCCAGCCGGCGCTCTGGGTCCACGGCCACATCCACACGCCTTCGGACTATCACATCGGCAACACGCGCGTGATCTGCAACCCGCACGGCTATGGCCGCGAGAACCCGGCGTTCGATCCGGCCTTGGTGGTCGAGGTCGCGTAGCCCGGATGAGCGCGGCGACATCCAGGGTCCCCTGCACCGCCGATGATGAACCCGGATATCGCTGCGCTCATCCGGGCTACGCGCTGGACCGAAGGCTGTTTGTTCCACTAGGCGACTCCGCCCATCCCGGGCGCCTCGGTTGACTTGCATCAACGGCGTTGAAGTGGACCCGTACCAGACTGTCACCGTCAGAGAAGCGGAGGCAGCATCATGGCCGATACGCAAGCGTCTCTCGTCCCATCCCACGATGCCCCCGATCCGCACCGTCAAATCGATTCAGCCGCGTGGGCCGTATTCTTCATCTGGCTCGGCGTGGTCATGCTCGCGGGACTGTCCTGGGGCTGGTTCCTGGTGGGCGTCGGCGTCCTCATCCTGGGCGTACAGATGATGCGGACGCAACGGAGCCTGAAGGTCGACAGGTTCGGCGTGATCATGGGGGTCATCATTCTCGCGGCCGGCACTTGGGATCTTCTCGCCTTGTCGTTGCCGCTCATGCCGATGATCCTGATCGTGCTGGGCGGATATCTGCTCTGGAAGACGCTTTCGACGCCGGAATCCCCCTGAAGCGGCGCACGAGACATCAGTGCCGTAGCCCGGATGAGCGCAGCGACATCCGGGGTCTCCCCCGACGCCGGTGCCGAACCCGGATATGGCTGCGCTCATCCGGGCTACGAGACCGGTGATGCCGCTCCTCCGTCGCGCTCATGTCGGCGGGGGCCCATCGGGCTGGCGTTGACCGGCCCCGTTGAGTCCCACATCATCGGCGGATGCCATTCGATGACCCAGACAAATTCCATAACGTCGGGACGCCTCCCTCCGACGCAGGCTATCGCTGTCCATGCTGCCGCTTCCTCACCTTAGGCGAACGCGGCGGCTTCGAGATCTGCGCGGTGTGCTACTGGGAGGACGACGGGCAAGACGATCATGATGCCGACGTTGTTCGCGGCGGCCCGAATGGAGCGCTTTCGCTGACCGACGCGCGGCGCAACTTCGCTGCATGTGGCGCATCGGATCCCGTCTTTCGCGCCAACGTCCGCATGCCAAGGGACGACGAACTGTAGCAAAAGTAGCTCGGATGAGCGTAGCGACATTCGATCTGGTGTTTCCGCCTGATCTCGTCGTCCTGTTGCGAGAGCGCCGTTCTGTCGCCGATCATGACCGGGCCGACAAGGCAGCCATCCGGGGACGCGCTCGACTGGCCGCTCGAAGGGCTGCTTTTCGACCTCGAGCACAACAGTCTGTGGTGCCCGAATGGGGCGACAAGCCAGCACGTCTGGACGCCTGTGAGGAGATTTTCCGCTCGGTGGTCTCCCGCGCGCCCATGCTGATTCCTCTGATCGGCCATCGCTATCTTCCGGCCGTGCCTTGCGAGTCCGGCAATCCGGTGTTCTCCGTCTACCAGCGCCGCGCGGAGTAGCTGAGAGCCATGGCTCGCGGGCGCTCTGGGTCCACGGCCACATCCACACGCCCTCGGACCATCACATCGGCATCACGCGCGTGATCTGCAACCGGCACGGCTATGGCCGCGAGAACCCGGCGTTCGATCCCGCGCTGGTGGTCGAGGTCGCGTAGCCCGGATTCGCTGCCGCGAGCGGGCATGGGTTGCGACCTCCCCACTCATCCATGACGGGCCAGGCAGGGAATGCGATCCCACGCCCGGACCCAGGCCGGGCGGCTCGCCCGCGGGCTCAGGCCGCCGAGCGGTGGCTGGTGGGCTGCCTCAACGCATCCGCAAAACCGTCGCGCCAGGAGGCATGCGCCGGCAGCCAGCCGAGCTCGCGCTTGGCCTTGTCGTTGGATGCCCCGCGCACCTCCGTCATCATCGCAACCATGTGCTCGCCCGCAAGCAGGCGCCCGAGCCAGGCGGGAATGTGACGCGGCGCCTTGGCACCGAGCATTTCGGCCAGCGCGGGCAACCATTCCTCCACCTGCGCCGGATGATCGTCGACGATGTTGTAGATGCTGCCGGCGCGTCCGCGGTCGACTGCGGCCAGCGTTGCAGAGGCGGCGTCCTCGGTGTGAATGAACGACCACGTGCCGCCGCCGCGGCCGATCACCGGCACCCGCCGGTGGCGCAGCTCGCCGATCATTTCAGGCGAGAGCATGCCGGTGCCCGGTCCGTAGAAAAATCCATAGCGCAGCACGATCCCTTCCGGCATCGCCGATGCGGTGACGCTTCGCTCCAGATAGCGGATGGCGTCGAGCGTGCGCCGCAGCTCCTGGGGCGGATGCGGATCGAGCTCATCGGCCTCGGTCTTCACGGCTCCGCCGGTGCGGCTGAAGCTCCAGCCGCAAAAGCTCTGCGCGATGAAGCGCCTCGCGCCGGCATCGCGCGCGGCCGCAAGCAGAATGTCGGTTCCGCGGGTGCGTAGCTCGTTGGTTCGCGCGAAGGAACGATCGAAATGGCGCAGGTCGGTCGCAGCAAGATCGGTCATCTGGTGGATGACCATTTCGGGCTTCGCCGCGATGACCGCAGCGCGCATGCCCTCGGCATCGAGCCCGTCGGCGACCACCACCTCCGCGCCCAATCGGCGCACGATGTCTGCTTTCGCTTCACTCCGTGTCGTGCCGATCACCGAATGACCCGCGGCAACCAGTGCCGGAACAAGATATCGCCCGACCGCGCCGGTCGCGCCCGCAACTAGGATTCGCATGATGTGCTCCTCGATCCGTTGCCGTCACTCTCGACGTAGTCGAGGCGTAAAGCTGTTCAAGGACACCTCTTCGTGAGGCCGCGGTTGGAACCGCGGATGAGCGGGTGGGCAAAGCGGCGCACACGGCAACGCCGCGTCGCATCGTGCGCAGCGCAAGCGCGCGTGATGAAAAATGGCGGGCACGTGCCGCCTGACGGCGGCGCTTTGCCCACCCGTTCCGATTTGAACGTCCTTGGTCTGGCTGATCGGTGCACGACAAGGCGCTCACGCGCCCTACTCTGCTGACATCGCCATCACCCATGCCCGCTGCTCCTCCGTGTCGGGTACTCCGACGCCGCGGGCCGTGGCGATGCGCGACAAGGCCTCGGCGGCATCGACGCCGAGGCGGATCATGACGCAGGCGGCGAGCAGCGAGGAGCGGCCGATGCCGGCGCGGCAATGGATCAGCACATCTGCGCCATCCGACAGCCGCGCGGCAAGGCTGCGCGCGAGCTCTGCCGTCGCGCGCCGGCTCTCGGGCAGGCCGCGGTCGGGGATCGGGAACGATACGAACGCCACGCCGCTGACAGCACACAGCGCGGCCTCGCGGTGCAGGCCGAGGTCGTGGATCTCCGCCGGCTCCAGGAGGCTGACGACGTGGGCTATGCTCTCAGCCGCCCAGCCGCCGATCTCATCCTCCAGCCAGTCGCCCGCGCGCGGCCGCGCGGCGATGGCGAGGCGGCCGGTGGTGGGGCAATCGATCCAGTGAAGGCGAGACATGGCGGGAGATCCGATCTTCGGTGGAGCGGTCATAGATGGGCCACGTCAGCGCATCACCCCCATGACGGCCGACGCGCGCTGCGGTACTCTGCGGCCATGAAGATGAAGAGGCTCACTTACGTCCTCGCACGCGTCGAGGCGTGACCAGCCGATCTGCAGGACGAGCTTGCAGACCTTGCGCTCGAAATCGACGCCAGCATGGCCGGCGGCGAATACCGGCCGAGCGAGGCAGAGCTGACCGGCATTGATCGCGCCCTGCGCGCCGCCGATGAAGGACGCTTCGCCAGCCAGGAAGACGTCGCAGCCGCGTTCGCCAAATTCCGCCCCCGATGAGGGGCGGCTCCATCACACGGCTCTGCGGGCGGGCTTATAGCTCCACTTCACCAACGCTTCGCGGCCGCGGCTGCCTCCCGTGGCCTAGCGCAGTCCCGTTCCGTGGCAGCGCTGGCATTTCAACACCTTGTCGCCCTTCTTGACCAAGCCCTTGCCTTCGCAATTCTTGCACTTGGCCTTCTTCTTGATGTTCGGGCCTTTTTCGTTGGCCATGCTGGTCTCCGGGATGAGTTCGTTGCAGGCGCGTTTAGCCGCTATCTCCATCCCGAACAATGGCATGGTGGCTGCGGCGCCTCGTGACGACCGTGGCGGGGACAGTGAGAATGATCGACATCAGTCGCCTGACAGCGCTTTGTGCAGCCTCTGAAGGTCGGACGACTCTCTCGCCTCGTCATTCCGGGGCGCCCGAAGGGCGAGCCCGGAATCCATAGCCACGAGCGGTTATCAGGTGGCGAGATACATGCCCACGACTATGGTTGCCCGTTACGACGGCTTGTGGGTATGGATTCCGGGCTCGCGCTTTCGCGCGCCCCGGAATGACGTGTGGAGAGAGCTTCCGCTCTCATGCGACCTCCACCGACAGCCCCTACTTGAAGCACACCGACGTATCTCCCGGCACGAACGAGTTGCCCGGCATCGGCTTCAGCGGGGTCAGCTTGGGGTTGGCGTTCATCAGCCGCTTCGAATAGGCCCCGAGCGCGGCGTTCATCGTGTTCAGGCGGTCCTGGGCGTCGGTACGTTGCAGCGGCAGGGTGATGACGCCGGAATTGTAGACCTCGGCACGGGACCATTGCTGCCCCGAGACGATGCGGCCGACGAGGCGCGATTTCAGGTCGGCGGCGCTGTCGCCGGCGGCGCTCTTGGCCCCGACGACGTTCGGCGGCAGCAGGTCGGGGTTGACGATCCAGCCGCGCTTCTTGGCGACGTTGTTGCCGAACAGGATCAGTTCGTCGACCGTGTTGTTCAGCGCCACGTAGTTGCGCAGCGGCAGGCTGGCATCGCCGGTGCCGGTCTCCTGCACGTGGCTCGCCAGATGCGGCCCCGTTGCGCAATAGGTACCGAACACCAGCTTGATGCTGCCCGAGCTCATGGCCATGTAGCTGCCGACATCCGAGCCGCCGGGCGGCGACGGCGCGTCGTCGCCGCAGAAGGTGCCGTGAGAGGAAGCATCCTGAAGGCTATGCAGATAGAGCCCGATACGGGCGATCTGCACCGGCACCGGCGGCTTCTTCGGGTCGTCGAACAGCACGCCGGTGGTCCTTTGCTTGTCGTCCAGCCAGGACTTCAGCTGGGTGTAGTCGACGACCGCGCTGGGGTTGCTGTTGTCGAGTATCTTCGGCCCCGACGTCACGTTGATCGCCGGCCCGATGGCGTAGTTCTCGAGCAGCGGCACGTTGCCGCTGAGCGGCACGTTCGCGAGGCATTTCGGGCCGCTGAAATTCGACGAGCCGTTCGGCACGGTGTAGCCGGCGGTGCACAGCAGGCCCGGCGCCTCGTCGCCCTTCATGGCCCATTGCCGGAGGTCGTACAGCGTGCCCTGATAGACGTCGTCGATGGTGATGGGATAGCCGGGCGGCGGATAATGGAACGGATAGACGGCCTGCACACCGCTGGCGCCGTGCACGTCGGTGCCCTGCCCGTTCGGCGAGAAATTCAGCATATAATGATACAGCGGTCCGTCGGTGGTGTTGTTGGTGCGCTGGAAGCCGTTGAACGCAGCGGTGATGTAGCTGGCGCCCGAATTGGTCGTCGTGGCCTGCCCGCCGCACTGGTCGATCGGCGCATATTGCCCGTAGTCGGAATTCTCGTTGTAGGCGGCGATCCAATAGGCCACGTCGGCGCGATAGCCGAGCGCCTGGGCGATGAAATAGGTGCTGTCGGCATGGATCATGCTGCGTCCCGGCGGGATGGCGGCAAACTGCACCGCCTCGAGCAGGCAGCCGCGGTTGAGCGCCTCCGCCGGATCCTTGCACGCGCTGGCCGGCGCGAGGCAATTCCTCAGTCCATCCTTCACGCGCGGGATGCAGATGTCCTCGAGGAACGCGTGCGCCGGGCGCGCCGTGGTCAGTCCCCAGCCGAGAACGGCTGATCCCACGGTGACGGAGAGGGTCGACAACGCGAACACGATGCGCATGAAAATCTCCTTGGTGATCTGAAATCCAGCCGGCCGGAACCGAATGATGACAAACGCCATCCATTCCAGCCGTGGGAGTTTGAAAACGATGCCGGTCCGTGACGCGCACATCGCAGATTCGGCGAGTTCGATTTGATACGAGATGAAGCGATTAATCAACTTGAAGTTGTTTGGACTGTTCGCTGTGCCGGCAATGACGGAGATCCCTGCGTCCATCGATAAGCAACTCCGCGCGCCCTGCGACCAGATGTTCGCCCCCTTCCCGCCGCATCATCATCACCCGAGCGGCAGTTGATCTCGCTCGCATCAGCCTTACCTGAAGGGTCCGGCCGCCGCGCGTCGGCGGATGTTGCGTATCCAATCGGCGAGTGAGTTCCAGCATGAGCGTTCAGACAGTCCGCGGACCGAACCACCTTCCTGAGGGCGGCGACGGCGTGATCCGGATCGACAGTTTTGCGGCCGCGCGTGACGTGCTGCGCTCCGGCGACGTGCGGCAGGCCGGGTTCAAGGCCGAGCTGGTGCATCGCTTTCTCGGGCCCGCGCCACGCGCCGGTGCTGTACCAGGATGGCGAATCGCATCAGAAGCAGCGCAGCGCCACCGCGCGGTTCTTCGCGCCGCGCGTCGTCGCCACCCGCTATCGTGAGCTGATGGAGGCGATGAGCCGCGATCTGGTGGCGCAGTTCTGCGCGACGCGGCGGGCGCGCCTCGACGACATGAGCCTTGCGCTCGCGGTCGCCGTCGCCGCCGACATCATCGGGCTGACCGACAGCCCGCGCGATGCGATGGCGGCGCGGCTGAACCGCTTCTTCACGATGCCCGCCGGCGACGGACCGGTCTCGACCCTGCTCAGCGCGATCGCCGGCCAGCTCCGCACCTTCACCTTCTATCTGTTCGACGTGCGCCCGGCGATCAGCGCCCGGCGCCGTGAGCCGCGCGAGGACGTCATCTCGCATCTGATCGCGGAAGGCTATTCCAACCGCGAGATCCTCACCGAATGCCTCACCTACGGCGCCGCGGGCATGGCGACGACGCGCGAGTTCATCGTCATGGCGAGCTTGCGGCTGTTCGAGGACGACGCGCTGCGCGCGCGCTTCCTCGCCGCCGACGAGCCGCAGCGCATGAGCATTCTCGAAGAGGTGCTGCGGCTCGAGCCGGTGGTGTCGGTGCTGAAGCGCCGCACGGCGTGCGAGATGACGGTGCAGACCGACGCGGGCACGACGACGATCCCCGCGCGCAGCGTGGTCGAGATCGACGTCGGCGCCGCCAACCGCGACGAAGCCGCAGCCGGCGCCTGCCCGCACCAGTTCGATCCCGACCGCGCCCGCCCCGCCAAGGGCTCCGCCAGCCTGATGAGCTTTGGCGACGGCCCGCACCGCTGCCCCGGTGCCGCCGTGGCACTGCAGGAAGCCGCGATCTTCCTCGACCACCTCATGCGCGTCCCCGGCCTGCGGCTCGAGCAGCGCCCGACCAAGACGACGAACCCGGTGAGCAGCGGGTATGAGTTGCGCGATGCGGTGATCGTGGTGGGGTGAGGCGACGTGGCGGACGAGGAGCACAACTAACAAGTGCTCATCGCAGGTGCTGATGGGGAAAGAAGCACAGTGCAAGTAACTGCGCCCTCTCCCCTTGTGGGAGAGGGCATGTACGGCCCATCCACGCATGTGGTCGGGTGAGGGGTATCTCTCCGCGAGCGATGCGCGTGGAGAGATACCCCTCACCCGACCGAGTCTGCCGCACAGTCCTACATGCCCTCTCCCACAAGGGGAGAGGGCGCATTCACTCGCACCGTGATTTCATTTCCATCATTACTGCCACGATGTGTCGACCGCTCAGCAATTAGCAGGCAGCGCCGTAGGGTGGGCAAAGGCGCGCCACTCTACCGCTGTTGGGCGCAAGGTCTCGCGCGACGTGCCCACCGTCCGCACCCATTGCGACCGCCGGTGGGCACCGCCTCACGGCGGCGCTTTGCCCACCCTACGGTTCAGTGCGTAGGGCGGATGAGCGCAGCGGAATCCGCCATCTTGTGTGCCGAGCGGCGGATTACGCTGCGCTAATCCGCCCTACTCGATCGCTCACCGCAATCCGCCCGTCACATGCAGCGTCTCGCCTGTCACATACGACGCATCATCGGACGCGAAGAACGCCACCGCGGCGGCGATCTCCTCGGCCTTGCCGACGCGGGCGAGCGGCGTGGCGGTTTCGATCCAAGTGCGCATGTCGCCTTCGTGTAGGCCGGCGGCGACGACGCCTTCGGTGACGATCATGCCGGGGTTGATGGTGTTGACGCGGATCTTGCGCGGCGCGAGCTCCTTCGACAGCACCGAGGAGATGGCGTCGACCGCGGCCTTGGTCGCGCTGTAGACCGCGGTGTTCGGCGGCGTCAGCGTCGACACGCCGGAGGAGATGTTGACGATGCTGCCGCCGGCCGGATTGAAGTGCCGCGCGGCTTCCTGCGACACCAAGAGCAGGCCGAGCACGTTGAGATCGAACTGGCTGTGGAAATGCTCCGGCGTGATGCCGTCGAGCGGCGCGAACGCGTAGACGCCGGCATTGTTGACGAGGATGTCGATCGGGCCCAGCGCCTTGACGGTCTCGGCGACCACGCTCTTCACCTGGCCGGCGTCGGTCAGATTGCCGCCGACGGCCACCGCCTTGCCGCCCTTGGCGGTGATGCCGGCCACGACGCGGTCGGCGCCCGCCTTGCTGGCGCTGTAGTTGACGGCGATCGCGGCGCCTTCCGCCGCCAGCCGCGCCGCGATCTCGGCGCCGATCCCCTTCGATGCGCCGGTCACCAGCGCCACCTTGCCTTCCAGTCTCCTGCTCATGCTGCTCTCCTTGCGCCGCGGCGCTAATTCAATTGTTCAGAACTAGTGAACTATTGAACCGCCGCAAGGGGCCCGCTATATAATTTTCCATGGCGCCCTTGTTTCATCCGTCGCGGGAGGACATCACCCTGGCCGGCGTGCTCTCGGCACTCGCCGACCCGATGCGGCTGCGCATCGTCAAGGGGCTGATGGAACAGACCGATTGCAGGTCCTGCATCGAGGCCGCCCCCTGCCCCGGCATGGCCAAATCGACGCTGTCGAACCACTTCCGCATCCTGCGCGAGGCCGGCCTGATCCAGACCACCAAGAAGGGCGTCGAGCACCGCAACGTCGTCCGCGAGGCCGACCTCAACGCGCGCTTCCCGAAACTGCTGAAGACGATCCTGGGCTACGCCGATTGAAGCGGCCGTCGTCCGGGTGGGCGGTGGCGATATCCGGAGTTACGACAATCGCGGGTGATGAACCCGGATGAAGCTGCGCTCATCCGGGCTGCGCACGACGCGCTCCGCGCCGATCGCCGCATCACGCCTCGCGGGCCGCCGCCTCCATCTCACCATCGCGTTCATCGCTGGCGGCGTCCGGATTGCGGTGCAGGCCGGCTGCGAAGATGTCGTGGACGAGGCCGAGCTTGCCAAGGCCCAGGATGATCAGGCCGTTGATGTCGATCTCGTACCAGGCGTGCGACAGATAGGCGTCGCGGGGAAAGCGGTGATGGTTGTTGTGCAGCCCCTCACCGAAGGTGACGAGCGTGGTGATGAGTTCGTTGGTGGTGCCGTCGCTGGTTTTATAACGGCGATAGCCCCAGCGGCCGTCGCTGTGGCAGACCGAGTTGACCAGCGAGGTCGCGGCGGTCATGACGTAGCTGCGGAACAGGCCGGCGAACAGCACGCAGCCGACCATGGTATGCACGCCGCCGAAGGTGTAGCCGATCGCGGCCGGAATGATCACCGCCGACAGCGTGTACCAGACCCAGCGCGTGCGGGTGAAGAACATCGCGATCGGGTCGTTGAGGATGTCCTTGGCGTAGTACTCCGCATCGGTCGTCGCCTGGTCCCACACCCAGCCGCCCTGCGCATGCATCATGCCCTTGGCGAAGCTGAGATAGCGATGGCCCATGCCGTCATAATACGGGCTGTGCACGTCGCCGGGCTTGTCGGAATGGAGGTGGTGCCGGCGATGGTTGGAGACCCATTTCAGCACCGAGCCCTGCACCGCCATGGTGGCGATGGCGCAGAAGAACGCCCGCATGACCGGGCCGCAGCGGAAGCTGCGATGCACGAACAGGCGGTGCATCGCCACGCCGATGCCGACCGTGGTGAGCGCGAACATGCCGAGGAAGACCGCGATTTCGACCCAGCCGATGCCGTACATGACAGCCCACACCGGCCATCCCACAGTGCCCGCGAACATCAGTCCGAATGCGATGTAGGAATCGCGAAACTTGGCATCGACCACCGGCCCTTCGAGCAGCACGCCCGGCGGCAGCTTCGGCTCCGCAGCCTGGTCCGACATCACGCCCTCAACAACGATACTCATACGCCAGCCCATTCATGAAAAATTAACCATGCTGCGGCGCATCGTACAGTTGTAGGCGCGCTCTCGCAAGCACCGGGCGGCCGTCGCGCCGCGTCACGCCGGCGCAAGGCCTAGACGCCAAAGGCCTCACCACGGTCATTGCGAGCGCAGCGAAGCAATCCAGAGTCCCGCGCGCAGCCCTGGATTGCTTCGCTGCGCTCGCAATGACGCGGTGAAAGCTGGCCGATCGCTCGTTTGCAGCCTATGCGCGCGAGGCCCCGACAATCACTGTGCCGCCGCAGCACGGCGAACAGGGCGCGCGCGGCCATCTCGCGGGATCGCATCCAACGATGCACGCCCTTGCCCCAGGCCCCGCGCATGTTAGCCTTAACGGCAAAAGAGACATCAGGGGGGAGGACGATCATGCCGAAGCTGAGCCGCCGTGCGCATCTGCAGGGGCTGTTGGGAATGGCCGCGATGGCCGGGATCGGCGGCATGGCGCGCGCCGCTGATGCGCCGGCGGTGCCGCCGGAGGGCATCGGGCGCGGCATCAAGCACATCTCCTACAGCGACATCGGCGGGCGGCCGGACAGCGTGCAGATCATGGCGCACCGCAACCATCTCTATGTCGGCCACATGTTCAGCGACGGCGTCACCATCCTCGACGCCAGCGATCCGCACAACGTCAAGCCCGTGAACTTCTTCACCGCCGGACAGTTCACCCGCACGCATCATCTGCAGACCTCGGACGATCTGCTGCTGCTTGCCAACGGCGCCAACATCGTTGCGATGCAATCCTACTCCGACCAGCGCGGCTATTTCGAGAACTCACTGTCCGACAGCATCACCAAGCGCAAGCCGTTCCGCAGCGGCCTCTCGATTCACGACATCTCCAAGCCCGGCGAGATGCGCGAGATCGCGTTTCTGGAAATGCCCGGGCTTGGCATCAACCGGCTGTCCTGGATGGGCGGCCGCTACGCCTATGTCTCGGCGCATTTCGACGGCTTCACCGATCACTGCCTGTGCATCGTCGATCTCAACGAGATCACCAAGCCGGTCATCGTCTCGAAATGGTGGCTGCCGGGCATGAACCGCGCCGCCGGCGAAGCGTCGACCGCGCCGAAGGGCAAGCGCTACGCGCTGCATCACATGATCGTCGCCGGCAAGCTCGGCTACGGCGCCTGGCGCGACGGCGGCTTCACCATCCACGACGTCTCCGATCCGGCGCAGCCAAAACTGCTGTCGCATCTGAACTGGTCGCCGCCCTTCCCCGGCGGCACGCATACGCCGTTGCCGCTGCCAGGCCGCAACCTCGCCATCGTCGCCGACGAGGCCAATGCCGAGAAATGCGCCAGGGCCTGTTCCAGATCTTCGTCGTCGACGTCCGCGTGCCGGAGAATCCGGTGACGATCGCGACCTTGCCGGTGCCGACCGAGCGCGACTATTGCGCCGCGCCCGGCACCTTCGGCCCGCACAATCTGCATGAGAACCGCCCCGGCTCGATGCAGAGCGAGGACACGATCTTCGCGACCTACAACGCCGGCGGCGTGCGCGTGTTCGACATCCGCAATCAGTTCGCACCGAAGGAGCTCGCATCCTGGCTGCCGCCGGCACCGGCCAAGCTGATCGACCCGCGGCCCAACGTGTCGCTCGCCGCCAAGACCGCCGACGTGTTCGTCACCAAGGACGGCCTGATGTACGCGACCGACTGGAATGCGGGACTGCACGTGCTGCAATATGAGGGGTGAGATGGGGGCGGCGCGCTCAGGCGATGCTATCGCGTCACCTTGAGAACTAAGACGGCAACGGCCGGGCCTCGTCCTGCGAGACGCGCGCCAAGTGGCGCGCTCCTCAGCGTGAGGAGCAGCAGCGCGGCATGGGGCCCTCGTGCCAGACGCTCTTCATGAACGCGCCGGTTGGCATGTTCATAGTCGATGTGCAGCGCCGCCTTCGGTGCACGCCCCTCATGGTGAGGAGCGCCGCACCACCGATGTGGCCATCGCAATCAGCATCAATGGCGGCGCGTCTCGAACCATGAGGCCACGGTCTGCTTAATTGTCGGTCCGGAAGACCTGCTTCCCTACTTCTCCTCTTCCATCGTGACCGCGACGGCGCCGACTGCCGAGAGCCGCACCTTGTCGTCCTCGATTTCGGCGACGAGGCCCTTGTCGATGAAGTGATGGTGGCCCTTGTGGCTGCCCTCGCCGCCGTCCTGTTTGGTCAGCTTGATGCGGTTGCCCTCGACGCGGTCGACGGTGCCGACATGCACGCCGTCAGCGCCGATGACCTCCATGTGTTCCCTGATGTCCTGCATGGCGGGAGTCCTCTCGCGGTGATAGAGAAGCTCCTTCAACAAACGGACGATGGAAGCGTTCCGCGCGGGGGTACACACGGAGCCGTAGGGTGTGCAAAGGCGCGCCAAGAAGCATCTCATGATGCGACGATGTCTCGCGCGCCGTGCCCACCGCCCGTCCCCAGCACCACCGATGGTGGGCACGCGCCGCCGTCGGCGTCGCTTTGCCCACCCTACGGCTGCGCCCAACTAACTTTCCTATGGACTGCACCCGCCGTCACGTCAGATCGGATAGCGCCATTTGAGCGCACGGCGGACGAAGAAGGCGGCGACCGCGACGATCACCAGCGCGATCATGTCGCTCCGGAACAGCATCGGCGGAAAGCGGACGAACATGGGTGTGAAGATCAGCGCGAACAGCACCAGCAGAAGGCCGTTATAGATGTAGTACAGCGGCGACCTGAAAATGCCCGTCCGCGCCAGCTCGGTGCAGGACATCGGCTGCGGCAGCAGATCGGCGAGCAGTGAGCCGAGAAAGTCAGCACCGTCCATGACGTCAACATCGCCCGTTCTGCGCGATCACCCTGGTCGTTCCAACAGCCTAACCGTTTCAGCGATCATCGCACGGTCCGCTGTGCTCACGCGTCGATCACATCTTTGTCTGTCATCGGCGCTCGACCGTTGGTTCGATGCCATCCCGCAACAGCAAGTGTTGGGAGAAATTGCGCACACCGCGCGCGCCCTGCCCGCCGATCACCTCGACCGATGGCGGGCACGTGCCACCTGACGGCGCCGCTTTGCCCACCCTGCGACAGCGTCATACGGGCGAACTCCTGCCGGTGACATCCTGTGCGCCCTTGAACATTGCTCAAAATTGCTGTATCGATATTTGAGCGATGCTCATAAATGTGGAATCGATGATGGCGACCTCCTTCGATCTCGAAACGACAAGCCAAGGCCAAGGCGGGACGGGCCAAAGCGCGGCGCCCTGGATCCGGCTCGCGCCGACGGCGGTGACGGTCGGGGCCATCCTGCTGATGGTGATGCATGGACGCATTGCCCAGCCGGCGCACTACAACGAATTCGCCGACCAATCGGCCGTGCTCGGCATCCCGCACGCAGCCGACGTGCTGTCCAACGCCGGGTTCGCGCTGGTCGCCATCTGGGGCTGGCTGAAGCTCTGGCCTCGCCGCACCGACGCATCTCTGCGCGCGGGATGGCCGGGCTACGGGATGTTTCTGGCCGGCCTCCTGCTGACTGCTTTCGGGTCCGCCTTCTACCACCTCGCTCCCGACAATGGCCGCCTGGTCTGGGACCGGCTGCCGATCGCGCTCGCCTGCGCCGGCCTGCTCGTTGGCGTCCGCGGAGACACCCAGCCGGGACTGCGGACCGGAATGGAAGCGTTCGTGATGGGATTGTTTGCGGTCGCCAGCGTCGCATGGTGGGTCATCACTGCGCGAAGCGGCGCGGACGATCTGCGACCCTATCTGCTGCTGCAGGGTCTGCCGCTCGTTCTCATCCCGTTGTGGCAGGCGATCCATCGCGCCCCGCGCGCCGATCGCATCGCCTTCGCCGCCGCGATGCTGCTCTACGTGCTGGCCAAGCTCGCCGAGGTGCTCGACCACGAGATCGCGATCGCTCTCGGCTTCGTCAGCGGGCACACCTTGAAGCATCTGATCGCAACGACAGCCACGGCCGTGGTCGTCTGGAGCCTGATCCGTCGCAATGCGCTGCGCTCGCAATGACGCGGGAGACCGTGCGCGCGCAGCTATTTCGTGTTCGATCTCAAGCCGATATGTCCTGTCCAGATCTTCCGGAAAAAATAAATCACTTTCATTTTTTCCGAATTCATGATTGTCTTGCGGCATCCCGGCCCGCGAGAGGGGCGTATCGCGATCGTCACGAGACGTGGGGCCGGCGATGCGGTGGCCGCGAGTTTGCTGCAGCGGGCCCTTGGGCTCGCCGACGAACGGCAGCTTGCGGACGTGAAGACGCGTGGTCCTGGCGCCCCGAGGCTGGCGCCAAATTGGCGGGTGATGATGATCCCGCTAATGACGGTGGCTAACAAGCCGGACACCGGGGAGATCGCGAGATAAGCGTGAAAACCATCGCGCGGGGAATGCCGGGATGTCTCGGCTGAACCTGTGGTTCCTGCCGCCTGCATTTTTTTTCGCAGGCGGGCCATGGGTGCGGCCAGCGCCCGGCATTCCCCGCGCCCTCTCACTTCATGAGGGCGACACGAATATCAAAGCTCGGGTGCAATTCACGCCGCGGGAATGCGTAGCCATGTCTCTCCATCATCGCGAGGAGCAAAGCGACGAAGGGATCCAGAGTCCCGACGCAGCCCTGGATTGCTTCGCTTCGCTCGCAACGACGGCGGCGCAAGGCGCCTCGACCTCACCGTTCGCTGGCGCCACTTCACCTCACTCCGCAAGCACACCCTGCACGAATCCATCCGGATCGTTGCAGAACTCGCGCAGCGCCTTGAAGTGATCAGTGTCCCGCACCGCGATCTTCTCCAGGCCGTATTTGGTCAGCCGCAGCAGCGTCGCGCCGGGATAAGCCATCAGCACCGGCGAATGCGTCGCCATCAATACCTGGCAATGGCCCGCCTCATCCATCCGCCTCATCAGCTTCAAGAACTCGATCTGCCGCGCCGGCGACAGCGCCGACTCCGGCTCGTCGAAGATGTAGAGGCCCTGGCGCCGGCAGCGCTCCTCGAAGAAGCGCAGAAACCCTTCGCCATGGGAGTGGGAGAGGAAATCCGGCGGTGGCCCGCCGACGTCCAACGCGGCCTCGTCGAGATAGCGCGCCACCGAGAAGAAGCTTTCGGCGCGAAAGAACCAACCGTTCGTGACCTTGGGCAACCAGCTGGCGCGGAACGCCGCACCAAGCGCGCCGCCCATGCGTTCGACCGCGCGGGCATGGTTCACCGGCATGTACCCCTTGCCGCCACCGGCCTCGTCATAGCCGGCCAGCGCTGCGATGCCTTCGAGCAGGGTCGATTTGCCGGTGCCGTTCTCGCCGACGATGATGGTGATGGCGTGGGAGAAGCTCAGCTCGAAATCGTCCTGCAGGAACGGCAGGCAGAACGGATAGGCGGCACGGTCGGTGATCTTGGCCGGATCGAGCGACAGCCGCTTCAGATAGGGTGCGGGCAGCCGGATCTCGCGCTGCTTCCTCGCCATGACGCATTCACAACCCCAGGGACACCAGCGGCAATGTCGCACATCGCGGCTGAAACGGCCACCGTCCGTGGCAGGCTACGCCACGACCTCCAGCACCAGCTCCATCGTCATCAGCACCGGGTTGTCGCCGCGAACCAGACGGCCGCGTGCGAGGGTGCCGGTGTAGTCGACCAGCGCGACGTCGAGCACGGCCTCGAGGCCATCGGCGCCTGGCGCGATTTTGCCGGACGTGATGGTCAACTCAGTCGCGAACGGCTCGACGATGGCGCCACTCTCGAAGCGCGCGCCGATGGTCGAACCGACGCCGCCGTGGATCCGGGCTTCGCGAATGCCCTGCGCCTGACAGAACGCTTCGAGGCAGCCGGCGAAATCCTGGTTCGGCCGCAGCCGCAGCGCGAATGCGCGGCGGTCGGTCTTGGCCTCGCGCGGTACGGCCGCGACTGGCCCGAACAGCTTGAAGCCGGTCTCAGGGTCGGGCTCGCCCGCGAAGATCGCGCCATCGAGCCCGAACGCCTTGACCTCGAACGGCTCGGCAACGATCGTCTCCTCCGGCAGGATGTGCCCGCCTCCGGCGCGGCCGCCCTCTTCCGTCCACAGCGCGTGACAATGGAAGAACGGTGCGCCGTCGCGGACGCCCAGCGTCATCGTCGCCGTGTCGAGCCGCGTGACGCCGGTGGGCCGATAGGTCTCGCTGTAGAACGCGGCGTGGTCCGGCGTCTTCGACAGCGCCGGCATGACATAGGCGAACGGCCCGAGCGCACCGCCTCTGATGTCGAGCACGCCGCCGGCAAAGCCGTGCGCCGCAAAGCCGCGATGCGCTGCCTGCAGCAGCGGCAGGCCCTTCTCCATCGTGAAGGTGAAGGCGCGGCCGCGCGCTTCGACCCACTGGATCCGTTCCGCAACGGGCGCGCCCGGCTGAGTGATGGAACGCATCAAGGTTCAGCCCTTCTTTGTGAGGTCGAGCAGCCCGCGCGCTTCGAGTTCGTCGCGCACCAGACGCTTGGGGATCTTGCCGTAGCCGGATTTCGGCAACGCATCCCAGAAGAAGAACCGCTTCGGCATCTTGTAGCGCGGCAGCTTGGTCGCGAGATAGCCGGCAATGTCGCTCTCGCTCGGCGCTGCAGCGCCTTCGCGGGCTACGCAGACGGCGACGCCGACCTCGCCCCAGACCGGATCGGGCACGCCGAGCACGGCGACTTCGCCGATATCCGGATGCGTCAGGATCTTTTCCTCGACCTCGCGCGGATAGATGTTGGAGCCGCCGGAGATGTACATGTCCGAGGCGCGCCCGGTGATGTAGACGAAACCCTGCGCATCCATGTGGCCGAGATCGCCGGTGCGGAACCAGCCGTCGCGAAACGCCTTCGCGTTGGCCTCGGGGTTATCGTAGTAGCCGGCGAACACCGCCGGGCCGATGACGCAGATCTCGCCGGTCTCGCCGGGCTTCAGTTCGCGGCCCTGGTCGTCCTGGATCGAGACCTGCATGCCCGTGCGCTCGTAGCCGCAGGTCCCGATCCGCGCCTCCGGGCCATCCTCCTGCTCGTGCGCCGCGGCCGGCAGCACGGTGATGTTGCCGGTGACCTCGCCGAGCCCGAAATACTGCACGATCACCTTGCCGAGCCGCGCCAGCGCGCGCTTCTGGTCCTCGCGATACATCGGCGCACCGGCATAGATCACATGGCGCAGCGAAGAATGATCGAACTGGTCGACCGCGGGATGCTCGACCATCATCTTCAGGATGGTCGGCACCGTGAACAGGTTGCTGACGCGATGCCGTTCGATCAGGCGGAAGGCCTCGGTGATGTCGAACTTCTCGCTCGGCAGCAGCACGGTCTTGGCGCCGCGCGCGCTCTGCATCAGCTGATGCACGCCGGCGCCATGCGACAGCGGCGCGACGACGAGCGAGGCATCGTGCTCGGTGGTCCCGGGCGTCAGGTCGGCGAGATGATTGGTGATGACGAACGCCATCTGGCCATGAGTCAGCACGGCGGCCTTGGAGCGGCCTGTGGTGCCCGAGGTGAAGAAGAACCAGCAGGGATCGTCGTGCTCGACCGCGGCGTTCGCCAGGTCGGCGTCGGCATGCGCCTTCATCGCGTCAGCGACGGAGCGCGAGCCGAGGTCGCCGCCGTCGCCCATGCGCCAGGTGAACGATGCGGTCGTCACTGCGGCGGCGTGCTCGGGAAAATCGCCATGGCAGAGGAAGGCCTTCGCTCCCGAAGCCGTCGCGAGATAGGCGACCTCGTCCGGCATCAGGCGGAAATTGGTGGGCACCCAGACCGCGCCGAGCCGGAACGCGGCGAACATCGAGACGAACATCTCCTCGCAGTTCTTGGAATGCACCAGGATGCGATCGCCCTTGGCGATGCCCTGCTCGGCCAGCGCCGCCGCGAGCGCCGAGACCATCGTGTCGATCTCGCGCCAAGTCCAGGAGCGCTCGCCCCACACGAAGCCGATGCAGTCGCCGAGCCGGCGGCCGTTCTGCGTCACGATATGCGCGAGGTTCATCACCCGTCGGGACATGCGCAGCTGTGTCATCGACGAGCCCTCGTGCTGATAACGCGGATGAATGGCCTCGTGAACAGACTCATTTGGCAGCGTCCCCTCGATCGATCCCCGGACGATCTCAGCCGCCCGTTACCTCTGGTCTGTTTATCTCGCCCCGGCGCGCCCTCGCAAGGCCGCCTGGCCCATCGCTCCCATGCGGTCGCTTCATTCGAACGAATGCGGGCGCCGTGCGACAAACCCGTGCCAGCAGCGCATGTCATTTCACCCTTTCAACGCGCGCCGAATCTGATTTGAGGATCCCCATGATCGATCGTCGTCTCCTGCTTCTCGGCCTGGCCGGCGTGCTCGCCACGTCCCCGCTGCACGCGCAGACCTCCGCCGCCACCGAGCCCGCCGGCATCATGACCGCGATCTACACGCGCGTGGCCAAGGGCAAGGGCGAGGACGGCGGCAACTTCGTCATCGGAGACAAGGCGGCCCGCGCGAAATACCTGTCGAAGGCGCTGGCGGCCCAATGGATCAAGATGGATGCCCGCACGCCCAAGGGCGAGGTCGGCGCGGTTGATTTCGATCCGATCACGAATTCGCAGGATCCGGATGTCGCCTCGTTCAAGGTGGTTTCGGAGAAGCAGGAGGCCGACAAGGCGACCATCGCCGTCACCATCACCGGCCATCGCCTGGAGCGCAAGGAACAGGCCGACAACGTCATTCGTTACGACTTCGTCCGCGATGCCGGCCAATGGAAGATCGACGACATCCGCGGCGCCATCGACGGCAAGCCGTGGTCGATCCGCGACATGCTCGCCGAGTTCATCAAGCTGACCGATAAACCGAAACGAAAGTAACGCCTCATGACCGCCGTCCGCGACAACAAGGCCGAGAGCCGCTTCGAGCTCGACATCGACGGCAGCATCGCCTTTGCCAATTATCGCGCGACTCCGCTCGCGGTCATCATCACCCATACCGAAACGCCGCGTCCGCTGCGCGGGCGCGGCATCGGGTCAGAGCTGGTGAAGGGCGCGCTGGAGCTGATCCGTGCGGAGGGACGCAAGGTCGCCGCGGGCTGCAGCTTCGTCGCCGATTACCTCCGCGATCACCCGGAGAACCGGGACATCATGGCGTGACGACCCGTAAAACTACTGAGCGCAACGATTGGAGCCGCCTTCTTAACCCGGCGGCTACCCGGATGGATCAGCAATTCCCCGCCGTTCAAGCAATCAGACCAATGGGGAGAGGCTCATGTTCATCGCGGCCGTATTCGACGTTCTCAAGCGCTACGTCCACTATCGCACTCAGCTCGCTTATGTCGATCAGCTGGACGAGCGGACGCTGCGCGACATCGGTTTTACGCGCGACCAGCTGCATGCCGAGGCCTGGCAGCGCGCCGCGTTCGTGCGCGCCTGACGCGTTTCGCTATGGCGCGGCCACGCGTCGCGCCACACGACATTTAAGACGACAAAGGCCCGCGCGATCGCGGGCCTTTCGCTTTTGGAACGAGAGCACCAGCTTCTCAGTGCTTGATCTCCGGCGGCAGCTTGCCGCCATTGGCTGCGAGCTTGCTCATGACCTGCTTGTGCAGCCAGACGTTCATGCTGGCGGAATCGTTGGTGTCGCCGGTGTAGCCGAGCTCCTTGGCGAGCTCCTTGCGCGCCGCGAGGCTGGAATCGATGTCGAGCGCCTTCATCAGGTCGACGATCGAGGTCCGCCATTCCAGCTTCTCGTGCTTGGCGGCGGCAGCCTTATCGACGATCGCTGCCACATCGACATTTTGCGGCGCAGCAGCCGGAGCCGAGGCCGGAGCCGCACCCGGGCTCGCCGTCGGCGCGCTCCCACCTGCAGCTGGCGCGCTGCCGCCGGCCGGCGCAGCCTCGGCCGAATGGCCGAAAATCGCGCCCATGATCTTTCCGAAAATGCTCATCAATGGCTCCCAAAGCAGTGTGATCGAATGAAGAACTCGGCCGACGGTGTTCCGTTGCGGAGCAGCCTGTCAGCGTCCGTTCGCCCCGCTCGCCAACGCGGACACGGCGACCGTTGTGAAGCTTACCGAAGGCGGAATGACGGCGGAATGACTTTATGTGCGCCATGCTCAGCTTCATCAGGTGGATCTGCCCGCCTAATGCACTGCGATATTCACTGCGGTCACCGAGCCGTGAGTAGGCGCGGCCGGGATCGTCGTTATGCTTCTCGCTTCCGTTCGCGAATGGCCGTCCCGAGGTTCGTCGCGTCTGGCCATCCGCGATCCGTCAACGACAAGCGCAGCCCGGCCTGCGTGGTTGGGAAGCGCCTCACGCAGTTTGAGGGAGCGAACGACGATGGCGACCTATCACAGCAATGTCGATGTACATGTTCGGCCAGCCGACGAGGTGGCGGCCGAGATCACGATCCGCAAGATCGACATGTCGAGCCTGATGCGCGCGCTGCGGCTCGGCTGGGACGACTTCAAGGCGGTGCCCAGCCACGCGATCATGCTCTGCGCGATCTATCCGGTGCTCGGCCTGGTGCTGGCGCGCGCGGTGTTCGGCTATGCGGTGCTGCCGCTGCTGTTCCCCTTAGCGGCGGGCTTCGCCCTGCTCGGCCCGTTCGCCGCGTTGGGCCTCTACGAGCTCTCGAGCCGGCGCGACCGCGGCGAGGAGGCGAGCGCCTGGGATGCGTTCGAGGTGCTGCGCTCGCCGTCATTCGGCTCGATGCTCGGCCTGGGCACCCTGCTGCTGGCGCTGTTCGTCACCTGGGTCGCGACCGCGCAGGCGATCTATGTGGCCGTGTTCGGTTATGGCGGAGCCACCGGCGTGAGCGACTTCCTGCAGCGCGTGTTCACCACCCCGCAGGGCTTCTGGCTGATCGCAGTCGGCTGCGGCGCCGGCTTCCTGTTCGCGTTGATGGCGCTGTGCCTCAGCATCGTCTCGTTCCCGCTGATGCTCGACCGGCACGCCGGCGCGCTCGAAGCCGTGGTGACGTCGCTGCGCGTGGCGGCGCAGAACCCGATTCCGGTCGCCGCCTGGGGCCTCATCGTCGCCGTGCTGCTGGTCGCCGGGACCATCCCGTTCTTCCTGGGGCTCGCGGTCGTCATCCCCGTGCTCGGTCATGCCACGTGGCATCTCTATCGCGAGGCGATCGCGATCCACCCCGATGCCGCGCCGATCATGACCCCACCGGCGCGCGCCTCGAAGCCCGCGGCCGATTTTCCGGCCAATCTCTTCCCATGGCGGTCGCGCGACCGGATGTGAGGACACACATGGGTGAACGTGCTTGCCGCCGGCCTCTTGGCCGGCGGGGGTCTGAATGGCAGGCGTCGGGCGGTCATCACAGCCGACGGCAACGTGATCGTCCGGCCTTGTTGCTGCCGCGGTTGCGCCCGACATGGAGCGCGCCCGACCTCCTTCTTTCAGCATCCATTGCCGTCCAGGTGTTTCAATGATTGCCCGCGTTGCCCTCCACGTTTTGGCCTGCCTCGCTGTCCTGACGACGTTCTCCGCCCCCGCCCGCGCCGCCGTTCCCTGCAGCACCGGCAATTTCGATGCATGGCTCGCCGAATTGAAAACCGAGGCCGCCGGCAAGGGGATTTCCCAGAACGCGATCAACGCGGCGCTGACGGGTGTGACGCCGGACCAGACCGTGCTCAATCGCGACCACGGTCAGAAGGTGTTCACCCAGACCTTCGAGGAGTTTTCCGGGCGCATGGTGCCGCCGCGGCTGACCCGCGGCTCCAACATGCTGAAGCAGTATGGTTCGGTGCTGTCCCGCATCGAGCAGGCCTATGGCGTGCCCGGCGAGGTGCTGGTCGCGATCTGGGGGCTGGAGACCGATTTCGGCGTCAACGTCGGCAAGTTTCCGACCATCCGTTCGCTCGCCACGCTCGCCTATGACTGCCGGCGCGCCGAGCAGTTCCGCGGCGAGCTGCTGGAGGCGCTGCGGATCGTCGATCGCGGCGACCTCCAGCCTGCCGAGATGCGCGGCGCCTGGGCCGGCGAAATCGGACAGACGCAGTTCATGCCGTCGTCCTGGATCAAATACGCGGTCGATTTCGACGGCAATGGCCGCCGCGACCTGATCCGCAGCGCCCCCGACGTGCTCGCCTCCACGGCGAACTACCTCAAGGGCTATGGCTGGCAGAAGGGCAAGGATTGGGAGCCGGGCAGTCCCAATTTCGCGGTCATCCAGCAATGGAACAAGAGCGAGGTCTATGCCCGGACGATCGCGACCTTCGCGACCCAGCTCGCGCGGGCGCCCTAGCGCCAAAGAATTAGGGCCGGCCGCCGAGGGCGACCGGCCGGTGGTTGATGACGGGTGAGATGCGGTTACTTCATCATTCCGACGTGCATCGCCTTGGTCAGATGCATGCTGCAGGCGCCCATCTTGCCGGCGAGCAACGCATCCTGAGCCGCGGCGACCTGCTTCTGGGCCTCCCAGCGGGCATCGCCATCCGCCATGGCCTCGACCGCCGTCTCGGTCTTTTCAAGATTGGCCCCGCTGCAGCCGGCGCCATGCATCCGCGCCGCCTGAACCGGTCCGAATGCGAAAACAGCCGCGATGAATGCGGCTCCCAACAATTTGGTTGTCATTGCTTTTTTCCTCGCTGGTGCATCGGCATCGGCATCATTGCTCGACACCGCGACAATTTGTCGCACAACCGGAGCGGATCACGAGTGAAATCCCCGCGAGCAGCGCGTGATCAATGGGCCGGGATTACGCACGCCGAATTGAAAGAATGAATTATAAATCAGGTCTGTGGACCCATGCATTCGTACGACGCTCTTCCCTCCGTTGATTATCCCTCTCCTTCCGCAAATCACACCGAGCGGAACGAGAGCTTCATTGGTTGCCCAAATGCGCCGATTGAAAATCCCGCATCATTACGGACTGTTACGAGATCGCCCAAGCTGTGGGCGCGCGCGCTTGATTCTTACTCAAGAGTTACCCGAGCTATGCGCCTCAGGTTTAGCTGCGTCGCAACATTTACGCTTCCGCATCGCAACAATCCCTTCTATGTTCATTTCAACGATGAGGTTCCACTAAGAACTGAATCGCGAATTGAAGGAGATTTCTCATGTTGCTCTCGCTCATCCGCATGGTTCACGCGTTCCGTGAGTATCAGCGCAACGTTGCCGAGCTGTCGCAGCTCAGCGATCGCGAACTCGCCGACATCGGTCTCGATCGGTCGGACATTCCGCGCGTTGCTGCCGGTCACTACAACGGCTGATCAGCCTGCTTCCGATTTCTACCGGACATCGCCCGCCTCGCTGCGGGCGTTGCCGCATCTGGGCCTCGTCGGCGACACAGCGGACCGGTTTCTAGCATCCGGGCCCACTCGCGCATTTGCAGCGCTGACGAAAAGCGCTACCTGTCCCGCGATGACAGGGACCAAATCACCTCATACCGTCCACGTGATCGGGGCCGGACTCGCTGGCTCCGAGGCCGCGTGGCAGCTCGCCGAGGCGGGCCTCGACGTGGTGCTGCACGAGATGCGGCCAGACCGCATGACGGAGGCCCACCGGACCGCGACGCCGGCAGAGCTGGTCTGCTCGAACTCGTTCCGCTCCGACGATGCGGCCAACAATGCCGTCGGCCTTCTCCATGCGGAGATGCGCCGGCTCGGCTCGCTGATCATGCGCGCGGCCGATGCCAACCAGGTGCCTGCCGGCGGAGCGCTGGCGGTCGATCGCGACGGATTCTCGGCAGCGGTCGCGGCGGCGCTGCAAGGTCATCCGCGTATCGAGCTGCGCCGCGGCGAGCTCACCGGCCTGCCGCCTGCAGACTGGGGCAGCGTGATCATTGCGACCGGTCCGCTCACCTCGCAGCCGCTCGCCGAGGCGATCCGCGGCCTCACCGACGAAAGCGCGCTCGCCTTCTTCGATGCCATCGCGCCGATCGTGCACAAGGACACGATCGACATGTCGCAGGCGTGGTTCCAGTCGCGCTATGACAAGGTCGGTCCCGGCGGCACCGGTGCCGACTACATCAACTGCCCAATGACGAAAGAGCAATACGACGCCTTCGTCGCGGCGCTGCTCGCCGGCGAGAAGACCGACTTCAAGGAGTGGGAGACCAACACGCCCTATTTCGACGGCTGCCTGCCGATCGAAGTCATGGCCGAGCGCGGCCACGAGACCTTGCGTCATGGCCCGATGAAGCCGGTCGGCCTGACCAACCCGCACAACCCGACCGTGAAGTCCTACGCGATCGTCCAGCTGCGCCAGGACAACAAGCTCGGCACGCTCTACAACATGGTCGGCTTCCAGACGAAGCTGAAGTATGGGCCGCAGCAGCAGATTTTCCGCACCATTCCAGGCCTCGAGAATGCGGAGTTCGCGCGGCTCGGCGGCCTGCATCGCAACACCTTCCTCAACTCGCCGAAACTGCTCGACCAGCAACTGCGGCTGCGCGCGCAACCAAGGCTGCGCTTTGCCGGTCAGATGACGGGGTGCGAAGGCTATGTGGAGTCGGCGAGCATCGGGCTGATCGCGGGCTTGTACGCCGCAGCCGAGGCGCGCGGCGCGAGCTTGTCGCCGCCGCCGCCCACGACAGCGCTCGGCGCCCTGCTCGGCCACATCACCGGCGGACATATCGAGACGATCGATGGCGCGACGCGCTCGTTCCAGCCGATGAACATCAATTTCGGCCTGTTCCCGCCGTTGACAGTAGCTCCGACCAGGAAGCCGGACGGCACGCGACTGAAGGGCAACGAGAAGACGGTCGCCAAGAAGCAGGCGATGAGCGCCCGCGCACTGGCGGATCTCGACCGCTGGATCGCCGAACATCTGCGTGTCGCGGCCGCTGCGTGAGAGTGCGATGAGTTTGCCGAAGACCGACTCAGCCCTGCTGGCGGCACGCTGGAGCGAGGGCGTGCTGCTCAAGCGCGACGTGTTCTCGACCGTCGAGCGCGGCCGCTTCAAGAGCGAGGCCGGCGAGGTCGACGCCGTGCTGCGCCGGCTCGACGAAGTGCCGTGGTGGTCGTTCGTGCTGGCACGCCATCTGTTCGCCCGGGAGCGCACGGCGCTGACGCGCGCCAAGGGGCTGAATGCCGGACCCGACCTGCTGTGGGCGGGAGATCGCGCGCTGGTGCGCGGCTTCATCAACGGCGTGGCGCTGCATCTCGCCAAGCCGCATGGCAACGTCGCCTATTTCCGCTCCGCCAAGCAGATGATGCGCCGGCTGCATCGCGCCGGGATCACGCACAACGACCTCGCCAAGGAGCAGAACTGGCTGGTCGGCCATGACGGCCATTGCTACGTGACCGACTTCCAGCTCGCCGCGTGCTTCTCGCGCCGCAGCCGGCTGTTCCGCATCGCCGCCTATGAAGACCTCCGTCACCTCCTCAAGCACAAGCGCTCCTACGCGCCCGAGGCGCTGACGCCGAAGGAGCGCAAGATCCTGGCGCGCAAATCGCTGTTCGCGCGGATCTGGCTGATGACGGGCAAGAAGGTGTATCGCGCGATCACCCGCGGCATCTTCAACTTCACCGACCGCGAGGGCGGCGGCCGACGGCTGGTCAATGATGCACCGGTGCTGATGGACATGATCCGCAGGAATCCTGCTGTGCGCGACGCCGCGATCGTGGCCTTCGCTGACCGGCGCTCCGGCGTGGGACTCTATGCCTTCGTCGAGGCTGACCAGTCTGCGCTTGAGAATCAATTGCAGGACGAATTGACCTCGGCCAAAGGGCCGAAACCGCCGGAGCATATCCAGGTGGTCCACGCGCTGCCCCGCGACGCCGGCGGCAAGCCGCGCACCGAGTTGCTGCAACTGGTCGCGATGAACCAGATCGACCTGATCGAGCCGATGCTCACCAGCGACAGCGATCGTGCGTTTCTCAAGGACATCCTGGATTCACGCAAGAACCTGCGCGACCGCTTCAATTTCGAGGCTGACCTCAAGCTGCCGTCGACCTGAGCGGACAAGACTTCGGAGACCGCACACGCTATCGTCGGGTGACATCGCAATGGAGGATCTGGCCATGAACGTCGAGACCCGACTGCATTCGGCCTCTCCGTCATCATCGATCGAGATCGTTCCCACGGGCGCGCAGCTCGGCGCCGAGATCCGCAACGTCGATCTCCGGAATCTCGACGATGCAGCGTTCGCGGCCCTGCTCGGCGCCTTCCACGACCATTCCGTGCTGCTCGTTCGCGGACAGACTCTCTCCGACCAGGATCTGATCGCCTTCAGCCGCCGCCTCGGTGATCTGGACTTCGCACCGATCCAGGAGAACGGCCGCCGCTTCGTCGACGGCCTGCCCGAGATCTACATCGTGTCGAACGTGAAGGTGAATGGCGAGGCGATCGGCAGCCTCGGTGCGGGCGAAGCGGTGTGGCACACTGACATGTCGTATCTCGACACGCCACCGATCGCGAGCGCGCTGTATGCGCTGGAAATTCCGCCGGTGGGCGGCAACACCTCGTTCTGCAGCATGTACGCCGTCTATGACGCGATTCCTGCCGATTTGAAGCGTCGTATCGCAGGCCTGAAGATCAAGCACGACGGCACGTACAACAGCGGTGGCTTCCTGCGTCAGGGCGTGACACCGACGGATGATCCGCGCACATCACCGGGCGCGATCCATCCGCTCGTCTGCACGCATCCCGAGTCCGACAGGCAGATGCTGTATCTCGGCCGCCGCCGCAATGCGTATCTCGTCGGACTCGCGCTTGCTGAATCGGAAGCGTTGCTCGACGAACTCTGGACCTATGTCGCGCGCCCGGAATTCGCCTGGGAACATGTGTGGAAGGTCGGTGATCTCGTCATCTGGGACAACCGTTCCACCATGCATCGACGCGATCCGTTCGACGATCACAGCAGGCGAATCATGCACCGGACTCAGATCAAGGGCGCACAACGGCTGCAGTGATTCGACGGAGTGCGGCTTGCGCCCATTTGCACGCCACGTTGCCTGCGATCGACTCGCAGGTTGCTGAATATTTCTCTCCACATCGCCTTGAAGAGTCCCATTTCTGACTCAGACCCGCAGACTGTGCCGACAATCGGCAGATCGTGCCGCGATCCTTCCGCGAATTGCCTCCGAGCCGAAACAACCCCGACAAATTACAGTGGTTGATTTGCAGCGCTGGTGAAACTTGGGAGATGACGCAAGTGAGTCTCAGAAGCAACGTTGCTCGAAGCGCTGAAAGCAGCCTCATCCAGGTCAATCCTACGGGAAAGGCGCTCGGCGCCGAAGTCTGCAACGTCGATCTCGGATCGTTCGACGATTGGGCGTTCGCCTCCTTTATGCGCGCGCTGCTCAAGCATCAGGTTCTGCTCGTGCGCGGCCAGCGCCTCAGCGAGCGCGACCTCGCGGCGTTCAGCCGTCGCTTCGGCCATGCTGATCTTCTGTACACGTCGCCAGGAACGATGTTCGGCGACCGGCTGTCGTTCTGCAGTCTCTTTGCCGCCTATGACGCGATGTCACCGGCGCTGCGCAGCCGCGTTGCGCATCTGAAGCTTCGGCAGCTCGCGACCGACATGTCCGATGACGGCCGTCGCAGCATCGTTGCGGGACCCGTGCATCCGCTGGTCGGCAATCATCCCGATACAGGAAGGCCGATGCTCTCGCTCGGCCAGCGCCGGCAGTCCTATGTCGTGGGCCTGGAGCAGGACGAGTCGGATGCGCTGCTCGACGATCTCTGGCATCTTGCCGAGCGGCCCGAGTTCCGTTGGACCCACATGTGCCGGCCCGGTGATCTCGTCGTGTGGGACACCCGCTGCACCATTCACCGGCACGAGGCGCCGGAGATGCCGAGGCTGCTGCACAGTCCGCCGCTCTGGAATGCCATCCCGAGTGCGTAGCACGCGAGGGGTTCAGCGCGCCCGAAAGCTTGCCGATCTCGCCGCCCGCCACAGCGTCCACAACGTTGCCAGACGCGACCGGGCAGCTGGTTGAAAGGGATCACCGGCGCGGCGATCGGCCTGCGCCAGGTCGCGCCGCACCAGCGCGAGCGGCAGCAGCGCCGGCCGGACCGCCGGGGGCGCCTCGCGTGAAAGCTCGAGCGTGTGATCGAGATGCTGCCTGGCCTGACCGCGCAGGTCGGCGAGCATCTGCTGTATGACAGGAGTATCCTTGCCGGCGAACATCTCCTCCTGGCCGACGCCATGGCGCGCGAGCAGTTCGAGCGGAATGTACAGCTGACGATGCGCGGCATCCCGCGGCAGTGACGAGATCAACTGCATCAGGCCAAGCGCTACTCCGGCGTGGTGGGCGAGATGATCGACGGTCTCGAAGCTGCCGGCAACGAGCCGTGCGGCCAATCCAAACAGCGCGCCGCTGGTATCGCTGAGATAGGCGTCGAGCGCGGCCATGGTCGGCATCGGGTCATTGTAGAGGTCGAACTGATGTTCGTCGATCAACCGCGTCAGCCGCTCGACCGGCAGCCCAAAGCGTTGCACGGTCGTCAGCAACTCGGCGGCTACCGGATTGCCTTCCACACCGCCATGGGCCTGGCCGCTCAGCGCGTCGTGCCACCATTGCAGGCGAACCTCGCCCGGCAACGGTTGCGACACGAGATCACGGATGCGCGTGATTTCGACGTTGAACGCGTACAGCGACAGCAGCGCGCGCCGGATCTCGGGTGCAACGAACAGCGTCGAGGCGTAGCGGTCGAAATCATGCTCGCGGACGAGGCCTGCACAGAACGCGGCGTCGCTTGCGCTGGTGTCGCTCATGGCACGGCAATGAGCGCGGCAGCAACCCGCCGCCGCTCGCCGATCATGACGTTGTAGGTGCGGATCGCCGGCCCGGTCTGCATCGCATCGAGCACGACGCCCACGCCGCGCAGGGCCGCCCGCAACGGCGCCGGAGGAATCCACACCTCGGTCCCGGTGCCGACGATCAGCGTGTCGATCTTGTTCGCCGCATCGAACACGCGCTGTAGCGAATAGCGATCAATCTGGCTCGACTGGATCACATCCCAGGCCCAGATCGAATCTGGCAGGCACAGCAGCGAGCCGCGATGCGACATGTCGGCGAAGGCGAAACCGCCTTTGCCATAGCCGTCGATCGGCGCGGACCGCGGGAAATGCGGTGTATCGTTCGCAGTGGCCATGTCCGAGATCAACCTGCTGCCTCCGGATATGATCCAAAGGCAAGCTTCCTTTGAATCACGGAGTCTTCTTCGTCGCCGGCTTCTCCTCCTGCTGCCCCTCGGCGCGGACCGAGTGCACGCCGAGATAGATCAGGATCGGAGACGCGATGAAGATCGACGTGTATGTGCCGACCAGCACGACGCCAAACATCATCACCGCCGTGAAGCTGTGAATGGCCGGGCCGCCGAACAAGAGCAGCGCGAGCAGCGCCAGGGTCACCGTGACGTGGGTGATGATCGAGCGCGACAGCGTCGAGTTGATCGATTCGTTGAGCAGCTGCGGCATCGGCATTTTCTTGTACCGCCGCAGCATCTCGCGGATACGGTCGTAGATGACGACGGTATCGTTGAGCGAGTAGCCGAGAATCGTCAGCAGCGCCGCAATGCTGGTCAGATCGAAATCGACCTGGCTGATCGACATGAAGCCGATGGTCAGCACGATGTCGTGGACGTTGGCGATCATGGCGCCGAGCGCAAACTGCCACTCGAACCTGAACCAGAGATAGATCAGGATCGAGACGATCGCGAGCATCAGGCCGAGGAGGCCAACGGCCAGGAACTCGCCGGAGACGCGCGGACCGACGACCTCAATTCGGCGATACTCGACGGAATCACCGATTGCCGCCTTCACCTTGTTGGCGGCCTCCTGCTGCGCGGCATCACCGCCAGGCTGCTCGGCGATACGGATCAGAACCGATGCATCGGTATCAGCACCGAACTGCTGCAGCTGCACTTCGCCGAGGCCGAGCGTCGACAGCGTCGCGCGCATCCCGGCGATGTCGGCGGTGCCCGACTTGGCCCGCACTTCCAGCAGGCTGCCGCCGCGGAAGTCGATGCCGAGGTTCAGGCCGTGGGTGAAGAACAGCACGATCGCGAGGATCGACAGAGCCGCGGAGATTGGAAAGCTGATGCGGCGGAACTGCGTGAAGTCGAAATGCGTGTCGTCGGGAACGATGCGCAGCGACGGCAGCAGGCCGAGCGCGCTGACCACCGTCAGCACCGCGATCAGGATGCCAAGCCCGATGAGAACCCAGTGTGTCACGATAGCTCCTAGATTGGCACGCTTTGCGGCCGCTTCCACCGCACCCACCACGCGACGATCAGACGGGTCAGCGTGAAGGCGGTAAAGACCGTGGTGAGAATGCCGATGCCGAGTGTCACGGCAAAGCCGCGGACCGGGCCGGTGCCGATGTAGAACAGCACGGCGGCGGCGATGAAGGTGGTGATGTTGGAATCGAGGATGGTCGCGAGCGCGCGCTTGAAACCGGCATCGATCGCCGAGATCGCGTTGCGGCCGCCGCGCAGCTCCTCGCGGATGCGCTCATAGATCAGCACGTTCGAGTCCACGGCGATGCCGACGGTCAGCACGATCCCGGCGATGCCCGGCAGGGTCAGCGTAGCATTGAGCAGCGACAGCACGCCGAAGATCATCGCGACGTTGACCATCACGGCGATGTTCGCGAACACGCCGAACAGCCGGTAGGTCACCAGCATGAACACGATGACCAGGATCGAGCCGACATAGGAGGCGAGCTCGCCCTTGGCAATCGAATCGGCGCCGAGCCCGGGGCCGACCGTGCGCTCCTCGATGACCTTGAGCGGAGCCGGCAGCGCGCCGGCGCGCAGCAAGATCGCCAGCTCGTTGGCGGACTGCACGGTAAAATTGCCGGAGATCTGGCCCGAACCGCCGGTGATGGGCTCGCGAATGACAGGCGCCGAGATCACCTTATTGTCGAGCACAATGGCGAAGGGCTGGCCGACATTCTCGGTGGTTGCCTGCGCGAACTTGCGCGAGCCGGCCGAATTGAAGCGGAAGGTGACGATCGGCTCGTTGGTGCGCTGATCGAAGCCGGTCTGTGCATCCGACAGATCGCCGCCGGCGACCAGCACTTGCTTCTTCACGACATAGGGCTGATTGGGCGGCGACGCGCTCTGCAGAACTTCGGAGTCCGGCGGCACCCGCCCCTGCAGCGCCTGCTCGGGCGACACCGTGGTATCGACCATGCGGAATTCCATCTTGGCGGTCCGGCCAAGCAGATTCTTCAGCTGAGTCGGATCCTGCAATCCCGGCACCTGCACGAGAATGCGGTCGGTGCCCTGGCGCTGGATCACCGGCTCGACGGTGCCGAGCTCGTTGATGCGGCGCTCGACGATCTGGATCGACTGCTCGATGGTCTGACGGATGCGCTCGATGATCGCAGCCTGCGGGACCGTCAGCTGGATCAGGCTGTTGCCGGCATCGCTGACTTCGAGACTGCGCTGGCCGCTGGAGCCCAACAGGCCGCCGAGCGGCTGCGACAAGTCGCGCAGCTTGGACAGCGCGGTCGGAACGTCGGTATCCTTGGTGATGCGGACGTCGACGCCATCACCTTTGGTCACCAGTCCAGTGTAGCCGATCTTGGCATCGCGCAGCGTCCGGCGCACGTCGTCGCGCACGGAATCGAGCCGCTCCTTCTTGACGTAGTTGGAGTCGACTTCGAGCAGCAGATGCGAGCCGCCCTGCAGGTCGAGTCCGAGAACGATGTGCCGCTGAGCCCAGGCCGGCCAGGTCTTGACGGTCGCTTCGGGGAAGAAGTTGGGCACGGCGCACAGGCACACCACGAGCGCCGTGAGGATGATGCCCAGCGCCTTCCACCGCGTGAAATACAACATGAGAGGTGTCCGTAAGGGCCGAAAGCCGGCCCGAAAAACCAGAACATCAGGTCAGACGAAGGCCGGCATCGCGCCGGCCGGGCAGCGATCAGCTCGCCGCCTTCTCGTCCTTCTTGTCATCCTTTGCATCGGCCTTGGCCGGCTCGCCCTTGGTGCGGACGCCCGTGATCATCTGGCGCATCTGGCGGACGCGGATGCCGTCGGCGATCTCGAACTCGACCTGGTCGTCGTCGACGACCTTGGTGACCTTGCCGACCAGACCGCCCTGGGTCACGATCGTGTCGCCGCGGCGGACGTTCTTGACGAGGTCGGCGTGCTCTTTGACCTTCTTCTGCTGCGGCCGCAGGATCAGGAAATACATGATCACGAAGATCAGCGCGAAGGGCAGCAGCGACATCAGCATGCTGTTGGTATCGCCAGCGCCGGCGGCCTGGGCATAGGCAGGGGTAATCAGCATGCAGTCGATCCTCGTGGGCCATTGCCCGGTGACACGGAAATAGCCGGCGAACCACGCTGCTCTCGGCGCGGGCCGGCCTCTTTGCGAATTTCGCGCGGAATATAGCGGCCGCGGTCCCAATAGCAAGGCGCCCGGCTCCACCATTTCACCCCGCTTGCGGCCGCCGCCATGGCCCGATATGGCTGCCCCATCAGGAACTTGCAGCATGTCGAAAAAACCAGCCAAAGCCCCCACCCGCAGCCCCGCCAAAACCGTGTTCAGGCCCCGGACCAAGGGAGCAAAATCCGCCGTGCAAAAGCCGGCCTCGGTCGCGGCAAAACGTCCCGCAGGGCCGGGCCCGGACGACACGCGCGAGCGGATCGCCCAGGCGCTCGAAGCGATTGCGGCGCATCTGGCGGCAACTCACGCGGGTGCGACGCCGGCTGTGGACCTCGATGCCGCCGATGCCTTCGTCTGGCATCCGAACGGTCGGCTGTCGACGGTGCCGCGCGTCAGCCGCGTCGAGATCGACCTGCTCAAGGGCATCGATCGGATGCGCGACATCCTGATCGAGAACACCGAGCGCTTCGCCAACGGGCTGCCCGCCAACAACGCGTTGTTGTGGGGGGCGCGCGGCATGGGCAAATCATCGCTGGTCAAGGCCGCCCACGCCAGCATCAACGTCGCGCGCAAGCCGTCCGCCCGCCTGAAGCTGATCGAGATTCACCGCGAGGACATCGAGAGCCTACCGGCGCTGATGGACATCCTGCGTGCAGCACCTTTCCACTTCATCGTGTTCTGCGACGACCTCTCGTTCGACGGCAATGATGCGTCCTATAAGTCGCTCAAAGCCGTGCTCGAAGGCGGCATCGAGGGCCGCCCCGAAAACGTCATCCTCTACGCGACGTCGAATCGCCGCCACCTGCTGGCCCGCGACATGATCGAGAACGAGCGCTCGACCGCGATCAATCCGGGCGAAGCGGTGGAGGAGAAGGTCTCGTTGTCCGACCGCTTCGGCCTGTGGCTCGGCTTCCACCGCTGCAGCCAGGACGAATACCTCGCAATGGTCAGAGGCTATTGCAGCCATTTCGGTATCGCGGTGGCGGAGGATGCGCTGGAGCGCGAGGCGCTGGAATGGGCCACCACGCGCGGCTCGCGCTCCGGCCGCGTCGCCTGGCAGTTTACGCAGGATCTGGCCGGCCGCCTCGGCGTGCGGCTGAGCGCGAAGTAGCGGCGGGGTTCGCCAAGCCTTCGCGGCGATGACAGCAGAGCGTGGCGCTGAGCCTGCCTCAGCCTCCGTCATTGCGAGCGCAGCGAAGCAATCCAGTCCTTGCTCGGTCCTGGATTGCTTCGCTGCGCTCGCAATGACGCTTGTGGCGATATCCAGTCTCAAAACGCAAAAGGGCTCGCCGATGGCGAGCCCGAATGTAACGTCGGCAGGCGTGCTGGCTTACGCCCCGTTGAGGAATTGCAGCGGGTCGACCGGCGACGAGCCCTTGCGGATCTCGAAGTGCAGCTGCGGCGATCCCACCTCGCCCGACTGACCGGACTTGGCGATGACCTGGCCACGCTTGATCGGATCGCCACGCTTCACCATCAGCTCACTGGCGTGAGCATAGGCGGTGACGAAGCCGTTCGAATGCCTGACAAGGACGAGGTTGCCGTAGCCCTTCAACTCGTTGCCGGCATAGGCCACGACACCATCTTCGGCGGCCTTCACCGGCGTGCCTTCGGGCACGGCGATGTTGATGCCGTCATTGGCCTTGCCGTTGGTCTTGGCACCGTAGCTCGTGATCACCTTGCCGCGGGCCGGCCAGCGGAAGGTCGGCAGCGAGCTCGTCGTCTCGGCGGGGCGCGCCGGCTCTTCCTCCTTCTCGGGCGCCGGATTGGCCTGGGCCAGGCGAGCGCTCTGGACCGGGCCTGCGGTTGCCACCCGCGTCGTCGGCGCTGGCGCCGGTACGGTCGCAACCGCCTGGGGAACGGTTGCGACCGGAGCCACAGGCGCAGCAACCCCTGCAGCCTTGCCAGGGACGGTCAGCCTGGCACCGAGCTTCAGGGGGGAAGCCTGATCGAGATTGTTGGCGCGGGCGAGCTCGGCAGCCGACAGGTGGTTCTGGCGCGCGATGCTGGCGAGGGTGTCGCCGCGATTGACGAAGTGGATGGTCGACGGCGCGGCGGGGGCAACGGCGACAACGGGCTTTGGCGCCGGCGGCGGCGCAGCAACCGGCTGCGCAGCGGCAACCGCGCCGGGCTGCGGAATGATCAGCTGCTGGCCCGGCGACAACGCGCGGGGCCCCTTGTAGCCGTTGGCCGCCAGGATCTCCGCCGGGCTCACATGATAGCGCTTGGCGATGATGTCGAGCGTATCGCTGGTGCCGACGATGATCTTCGTGCCGCCGGCCGGACGCGCAGCGGCAACGGAGCGTGGCGGCACGGCGCCGGTGGTCTCCAGCTGGGGCTGGGCCGGCGGAGCATAGGCGTGGGTCGCCGGTGGTGCATAAGCCTGTGGAGCCGGCACCGGGGCTGGCGGCGCGTAGGACGCCACGCCACGCCCGCCCCCGGACATGCCGCCGGCACCACCGCCGGACGGATAGGATTGCGGCGCGCCGACCGCGGGCGGCGGCAGCGCGGAGGACGAATAGGCCGGCGCCGGCGCGGCGGGCGTGTAGGATTGGCTATACTGCGGCTGCCGGGGCGGCTGGGCCTGCACCGAGCCGGTGGAGTCGGAGGCGAAGGGATTGGAGAATGGATTTTGCGTCTGCGACAGCCGCGTCGACATGTCGGCGCTGCAGCCGGCGACGCCGAAAGACATCAGCGCCAGCGCCGCAACCTGCGGCAGGCGGCGCGAGCGAAGCAACTCGACGGTAGCGGGCATGGTTACTCACTCGTACGCAACAAACAACGAATTCGAGTAAACACAGCCGCGGTAAATAAGCGCTTAAGCCGCGAATAAAGCGTTGTCGGGCCTGCTGATCCGGTCCCTCAAAGTTCGCGCGCAATCCCCGGAATTGCCGGCACAAAACGCACGTCCACGAGCTCCTTGCGATCAAAGCGATCGCCGCTCCTGGTGACCCTGACCAGCGTCTGGACCCCGTGATGGGGCCCAACGGGCGCGATCAGGATACCGTCCGGCTGAAGCAGGTCGAGCAGGCTTTGCGGGATCTGGTCCATCGCAGCCGTGACGATGATGCGGTCAAACTGGCCGATCCCGGGCGGCAGCGCGTAGCCGTCCCCGAGCATCACCTCGACGTTGAAGCAGTCGAGCTTCTCCAGCCGCTTCCGCGCCTTGTCGGCCAGGGTCCGGAAACGCTCGACCGTCAGGACGTTGGCCGCCAGCCGGGACAGGATCGCGGCCTGGTAGCCCGAGCCGGTGCCGATCTCCAGCACGCGGTGGGTCTTCTGCAGCTTGAGCTGCTCGGTCATATAGGCGACCACGAAGGGCTGGCTGATGGTCTGCCCGCAGGCGATCGCCATGGCGCTGTCGCGGTAGGCGTCGGGACGGTCGGCCGAGAGCACGAACTCTTCCCGCGGCACCTCCTCCATCGCGCGCAACACCGCTTGGTCACTGATCCCGCGGCGGCGCAGGGTCAGCTGAAACATCATCTTTTCGGGCGGAGCGGTCGGGGGCATTGCGCCGTTTCGGGTGGTTCACCTCGATCCAATCTAGAGCATCCTCAGCACCTTGCGCAGCGAATATTGGCAAGACCCACTGTAGCGATGGCGGCCAGACCACGAGGAGTCACAGAAATTCGCTCCTCGCCAGGAACCAGCGGGCGTCGACCTCGTTTACTTTGCGGGCGATTTTGCCCGCGCCGCCAGGCGCTGACACACGAGAACGGCGCTGTTGACGTTGCGCGGTAAGCCGTTATTTGCGAGCGTCGAAGTCGCGTATTGGGCAAGGACTGACATCATGACTGCACCACGGCCGCCGCGCGGCTCCGTGTTTCTGGTTGAAGACGAAGTCATGATCAGGATGATGGTGGCCGACATGCTCGAAGAGCTCGGCTACACCGTCGCCGCCGAGGCCGGCGAGATCGGCGAGGCGATGCGGCTGGCGGAGAGCACCTATTTCGACGTCGCGATTCTCGACGTCAACGTCAACGGCAAGGTGATCTCGCCGGTGGCCGATGTGATCAAGGCCCGCAACCGCCCCTTCATCTTTGCAACCGGCTACGGCTCGTCAGGGCTGCCGGAGGAGTATCGCGACCGGCCTGCCCTGCAGAAACCATTTCAGCTGGAGACGCTGAGCAAGGCGATCGACCACGCGTTGCGGAGCGCGGAGCCGCAAAGCTAGTTTCACAAGGCTAGTCCCTGGGACGGGAGTCTAGCCGAGGATCTCGCCGAGCTTCCCCGAAAAGCTCTCGTCGGTGCGGTCCAGGCGCAGCGGCGTGACCGACACATAGTGGGCCGCCAGAGCCGCGAGATCCGTGCCCTCGTCGGGCACATCCAGCGCCGCGGCGCGGTCGAAGCCGATCCAGAAATACGGATTGCCGCGGCCATCGCGGCGTTCGTCGACCTTCAGGAAGCCAAGATTGCGCTTGCCCTGCCGGGTGACGACGATGCCGCGGACCTCATCCGGCGCGCAGGACGGGAAGTTGACGTTGATCACGGTGTTCTTCGGCACCCCGGCGGCCAGCACCTTGCGCACGATCTGCGGCCCGAACTTGAGCGCGGTGTCCCAGGACGGCTTGTCGCGCGTGGCGATGCTGAACTCCTGCGACAGCGCGAATGACGGCAGCCCCAGGATGGTGCCTTCCAGCGCGCCGGCGATGGTACCGGAATAGACCACGTCCTCGGCGACGTTGCGGCCCTTGTTGACGCCTGACAGCACGACGTCGGGCAGCTTGGTCCCCAGGATGTGGCGGGCGCCCATGATGACGCAGTCGGTCGGCGTTCCCCGCACGGCGAAGTGCCGCGGACCGACTTCGCGCAGGCGCAGCGGATCGTTGAGCGACAGCGAATGCGACACGCCGGACTGGTCGAGCTCGGGTGCCACGATCCAGACGTCATCGGACAGAGCGCGCGCGATCTCCTCGATCACCTTCAGGCCCGGAGCGTGAATCCCGTCGTCATTCGTGCAGAGAATCCGCATGCCCATCTTCCCGTTCGATCCGATGTCCGGGTGTCTTATCCGCTGCGCAGCATCGAGGCAAACCCACCGCACCGCGCCTCGATCGGCCGCTTCAACGCCGAATGCGCCACTGCGGCAGGAACCGCGCGAGCTGGCCCTGCGTGCCGAGCTCGAGCGAGCTGGAGGACGTTGCGGAGGCTTCGGAAGCAGCAGGACAGGCCGGCGGCGGCTGCTCGGGCTCGGCCGGCGCCGCCGCCGGAAACCGTCCCCGCGCAACGCTCAGCGCCTTGTCGAAATCGGCCGCGTTGAACCAGGGCTGATCGAGCAGCGGCTTGGCGAGACCATCGCTCCACACCCTCGTGCGATCGATGTCGAACGTGCCCTTCAGGCGCTGGTCGATGGCCTGGATACCGGCGGCGGTGACCGCCCATTGCCGTCCAATCCAGAAGATGTCCCGATGCAGGGCCATGGTGCCGGTGTCTGAGAGCGATTGCTGAACAGACCCGAGGATAGGGCCCAGCGTTCGCCACGCAAGCAAACGACCGCCGCCGATGACATTTGCCGCGGCCCTATGGCTCCGCGGCAACGACCTTGAGGCCGCCCATGTAGGGCTGCAACGCGTCGGGGACGGCGATCGAGCCGTCGGCCTGCTGATAGGTCTCCATGACCGCGATCAGCGCTCGGCCCACGGCCGTGCCGGAGCCGTTCAATGTGTGCACGAAGCGCGGTTTGCCATCGCTGGCGCGGTAGCGCGCATCCATGCGGCGGGCCTGGAAGTCGCCGCACACCGAACAGCTCGAGATCTCGCGGAAGGCGCCGCCATCGCCCTGCCCCGGCATCCAGACCTCGATGTCGTAGGTCTTCTGCGACGAGAATCCCATGTCGCCGGTGCACAGCGTGATGACGCGGTAGTGCAGATCGAGCCGGCGCAGCACCTCCTCGGCGCAGGCGAGCATGCGCTCATGCTCGTCCTTGCTGGTCTCCGGCGTGGTGATCGACACCAGCTCGACCTTGGTGAACTGGTGCTGCCGGATCATGCCGCGGGTGTCGCGGCCGGCCGCCCCGGCTTCCGCGCGGAAACACGGCGTCAACGCCGTGAGCCGCATCGGCAGCTCCTTCTCGTCGACGATCGATTCGCGCACGAGGTTGGTGAGCGCGACCTCCGCAGTCGGGATCAGGCCGAGCCGTTCGGTCTTCAGCCGCTCATCGGGCGAGACGAGCAGTTCGCCCTTCACCGCCCAGAATTGGTCGTCCTCGAATTTCGGCAACTGGCCGGTGCCGAACATGACGTCGTTGCGCACCAGTAGCGGCGGGTTGATCTCGGTGTAGCCGTGCTCGGTCGTGTGCAGGTCGAGCATGAACTGACCGAGCGCACGCTCGAGCCGTGCCAGTCCCTTCTTCAGAACGACGAACCGCGCGCCCGACAGCTTCGCCGCCGACTCGAAGTCCATCGTGCCGAGGCCCGTACCGATATCGTCATGCGGCTTCGGCGCGAACGCGTAGTTGCGCTTGGCGCCGAACACGTGGCGCTCGACATTGTCGCGCTCATCCTTGCCGTCAGGGACTTCGTCGAGCGGCAGGTTCGGAATGGCGGACAATTCGCGCGCCAGTTCCTCGTCGGCCTGCTTCGCAGCCGCCTCGAGGTCCGGCATCGTTGTCTTCAGCTTGGCGACCTCGTCCATCAGCGCCGACGCGCGTGCGTCGTCCTTGGCCTTCTTGGCCTCGCCGATCTCCTTGGAGGCGGCGTTGCGGCGGGCCTGCGCCTGCTCGGACGCCAGGATCGCCGCTCGCCGCCGCTCGTCGATGGCGAGCAGTTGCGACGACAACGGCGACAGACCCCGGCGCGTCAGCGCCGCATCGAAACCTTGCGGATTGTCGCGGATCGATTTGATGTCGTGCATGGTCGTTCGGTCCTGGGAACGAAAAGACAGGGGCGAGTCGCCGCGGCAGAAGCGGGCGCGCTTGCACTACCGCGAATGGCCGCCGATGGGAACAGGGCCCCGAACAGTCCCGGTCGCCCTGATCGCCTTATTCCGAAGGATTGGTCGGCAGATTCCCGGAGCCGGACGACGAGCCGGCTTTGGCCGCAGCCGCCTGCTTCTCGACGAAGCCCACGGCGATGATCGCACCCTCGTAGAGCGCCATCAGCGGGAGCGCCAACGAGGCCTGGCTGAGCACGTCCGGCGGGGTCAGCACGGCCGCAATGATGAAGGCGATCACGATGAAATAGCGCCGCTTCTCCTTCAGCATCTTCGAGGTGACGATGCCGATCCGGCCGAGCAGGGTCAGGATCACCGGGAGCTGAAAGGCGATGCCGAAGGCGAAGATCAGCGACATCATCAGCGACAGATATTCGCCGACCTTGGGCATCAGCGCGATCTGCGCCGTCTCGGGCCCACCAAGCTGCTGCATGCCGAGCGAGAAGCGAACGATCATCGGCCACACCGCAAAATAGACCAGCATGGCGCCGAGGACGAAGAACACGGGGGTCGCGATCAGATACGGCAGAAACGCATTGCGCTCGTGGCGGTAGAGGCCAGGCGCCACGAACATGTAGATCTGCGTCGCGATGATCGGAAACGACAAGAAGCCGGCGCCGAACATTGCAAGCTTGAGCTGCGTGATGAAATATTCGAGCAGCTGCGTGTAGATGAACTTGCTGTTCTCCGGCCCGGCCACCCACACGAACGGCAGCACCAGGATGTTGTAGATCTGCTTGGCGAACAGGAAGCACAAGATGAAGGCCAAGCCGAAGCCGACCAGCGCCTTGATCAGCCGCGACCGCAGCTCGATCAGGTGGTCCATCAACGGGGCCTTGCTGGCCTCGATATCCTCGGCACTCATGACGCTTTGGCGTCCTTCAGACGCTCCGCCTCGGCCGGCGCTTCAGCCGGCGGCTCGGGCTTGATCTCGCGCACGATGGCCAGCGGCTCGCCGGTGGCCTGATGCGTCTCGGCTTCCATGAAGGTCTCGGCGCGCGCTGGCTCGGGGGTGGTGGGGATCACGACGGGCTCGGGGGACACGGCAACACTGTCCGATGCAGGCGCAGCCGGCTCGGCAGGCCTGTCCACGCCCTCGATGTCCAAGGCCTTGTCGACGTCGCGCTGCAGCGAGGACATCATGCCCGACGGGGAGAAGCCGCTCGCAGCCTCCTTCACCTCGTCAAAACTCTTCTTGAGGTCGGCCATCTCGGCCTCGCGCATGGCTTCCTGGAACTGGCCCTGGAATTCGGAGGCCATGCGGCGGGCCTTGCCCATCCACTGCCCGACCATGCGCAGGACGCCGGGAAGCTCCTTGGGGCCGATCGCAATGAGCGCGACGACCCCAATCACGAGCAGCTCACTCCAGCCGATATCGAACATGTACCAATCCGCCTACGCGACGACGCTCTTGATCCCGCCCTGCCCAACGCGTCCGAGCAGGTTCCGGGGTTGCGGGAGCGCGCGCCGCCCGCGCCGTTTAGCGCAGATCAAACGGCCTTGCTGCCGACATCCGTGCGGGTGGCCGAGGGCGTCGCGCCATGGTCGATCGACTTGACCGGCTCGGTCTTCTCCGGCGCCTTGTCGTCGTCCTGCATGCCCTTCTTGAAGGCCTTGATGCCCTGCGCGACGTCGCCCATGAGGTCGGAGATCTTGCCGCGCCCGAACAACAGCAGGACGACGCCGATCACGACGATCCAGTGCCAAATGCTAAGCGAACCCATCCTGCAACCCTCCAAACACCCTTGCAGCCGTCCAGCGACTGCCGTCGACGCTACCGCCGAAACCGCGCCATATCCATGGACTTGCCCGCGACACTTCGCTTCTAGCATTCGATTGCGAAACAGCAACCTGAACCAAGGCGGCAATCAGCCGAAAGCGGCGCGCGGAGAGCCCGATCTGGCCGGAAGGTAGGCGTCAGCGCCCCCAAAAACAAGCACTTAAGGTCCGCCAAATCGCGGGCGGACCTACGTAATAACGCGAGTGTTAACGGCGCCAAGGGAGCCGTTCCTTCCGCTATTCCCGGTGCGACGAACCGTCCTCGTCGGTATCGCTGTCGCCCTCGTCATCCGCGGCGTCGGCATCGCGTTCGGCTTCGGTGGCTTGCTCGACCTGAGCTTCAGCCTGATCCTCGGCTTCGGCCGAGAGATCGACCAGCTCGGCCACAGGCTCATCATCCTGCTCATCGAGGAGTTCCTCGACCTCGAGCTCCTCGATGAGCAACTCCTGGACCGCGAGAGTCGTCTCGACGACCTCGTCCTTCGCAACGGACGTCGAGACCTCCAGATCGCCGACGGCAAGCTGCGACGTCGCCTCGTCGTCCAGAACGCCCGCCTCGGCCTCTACTGCTCCCGCCTCTGCGGTTTCAGTCAGCGTTTCGATGACACCGGTCTCAACGAAGCCGGCTTCCCCGACTGCCGCTCCCGCGTCGGACGATTCCGCGTCTGCGCCCTCGGCTTCGCCTGGCTCGGCCTCGACCGCCGGCGCGAGCGCCAGATCGAGATCGCCCGGATCCAGCGGCTCCTCGTCCTCGCGGAGCGTCGGATCGTCGGAGGGCGTCGGAACGGTAAAGCCGGTGGGCAGGCGCGAATCCAACAGGCCTGTGCCCTTCAGCTCTTCCAGGCCCGGCAGATCACCAAGCGTCTCCAGGCTGAACTGGCCCAGGAACGCATCGGTGGTGCCGAAAGTCAGCGGCCGGCCGGGGGTCTTGCGACGCCCACGCGGCTTGATCCAGCCGGTCTCCAGCAGCACGTCGAGCGTGCCCTTCGATGTCACGACGCCGCGGATCTCTTCGATCTCGGCACGGGTCACCGGCTGATGATACGCAACGATGGCCAGCACCTCGATCGCGGCGCGTGACAGCTTGCGGGTCTCGGTGCTCTCGCGCGTCATCAGCCAGGCGAGATCGCCGGCGGTGCGGAACGTCCACTTGTTGGCGACACGCACGAGGTTGACGCCACGGGTGGCGTATTCCGCCTGCAGCTGCGCCAGCGCGGCCTTGATGTCGACACCGTCAGGCATCCGCTTGGCAAGCGTCGCCTGCTCGAGCGGCTCGGCCGCAGCGAACAGCAGAGCCTCAAGGATGCGCAACTCTTCGGGGCGCACCTCGGGCTCGTTCGCCGCGATCTCGTCGGGCTCTTCCATGCGCAGTTCCGCCAAGCTTGCCATGGCAGGGTCTCCTTCTTCGTTACTCAACCGTCAAGTCCGGCGCAGCCATGGCGCCGGGCTGGTTCGGTGGACGCTTACGAAAATACAGCGGCGCGAACGCCTGCTTCTGGTTCAGCTCGAGCTTGCCTTCGCGGACCAGTTCCAGCACGGCCGCAAAGCTCGATGCGAAGACGGTGGCCTTCTGTGCCGGCTCGACGACGTAGTCCAGCAGGTAGTCGTCGAGGCATCCCCAATCGTCCGACACCTCGGTCATGCCGACCAGGCGTTCGAGGGAGGCGCGCGCCTCGGCCAGCGACCACACGGTGCGCTTGGCCATGTGCACCGAGGTGACGACGCGCGACTGACGCTGAATGGCGTAGGCCGACAGCAGGTCGAACAGGGTCGCGGTAAACTTGGGGTGGCGGACCTCGGCAATCTGCTCCGGATTGCCGCGCGGGAACACGTCGCGCTGGAACTGCGGCCGGTTCATCAGCCGGTTGGCAGCCTCGCGGATCGCCTCCAGCCGGCGCAGCCGGTTGGCGAGCGCCGTCGCCATCTCCTCGGCGCTCGGTCCTTCCTGGGCCGGCGGCTCGGGCAGCAGCAGGCGCGACTTCAGGAACGCGAGCCAAGCCGCCATGACGAGATAGTCGGCGGCGAGCTCCAGCCGGATCTTGCGCGCGGCCTCGATGAACTGGAGATACTGGTCGGCGAGCGCCAGGATCGAGATCTTGGCGAGGTCCACCTTCTGCTGCCGAGCCAGCGCGAGCAGCAGGTCGAGCGGGCCTTCATAGCCCTCGACGTCGACGACCAATGCCGGTTCGGCTTCGGCCAGCTCCGTCGTGGGACGGCCGGTTTCAAACGACAGAATTTCAGCGGTCATGCGCTCGCGGGTCCCAGCCGGTTGATCAGGGCGTCCAACTCGGCGCGTGCGGCGCTGCGGTCGAAGCCCGTGGGTGCCTTGCGCGCAGCAAGCGCGCGATCGGCGCGGATCAAGGCCTGGCCGGCCAGCTCCGGCGTCTCGGCGGCGACGGCCTGCATCTCGTCGAGCTTGCCGTTGCAATGCAGGACCATGTCGCAGCCCGCCGCGACGATCGCGCGCGTGCGCTCGGCGACCGAGCCGTCCAGTGCGTTCATGGACACGTCATCACTCATCAACAAACCCTGGAACCCGATCCGTTCGCGAATCACCCGCTGGATCATTGTCGCAGAAGTCGTGGCCGGATGGGCGGCGTCGATCGCGCTAAACACAACATGTGCAGTCATCGCCATCGGCAGGTCGGCGAGCGGCCGGAAGGCGGCGAAATCGGTCGCGTCGAGCTCGGCTTCCGGGGTATCCACCGTCGGGAGCCGAAGGTGACTGTCGGCAGTGGCGCGGCCGTGCCCGGGAATGTGCTTGAGCACCGGCAGCACCCCGCCCTGCTCCAGCCCCTCCGTCACCGCTCGGGCAATCGCCGCCACCTTGGCCGGCGCCGTGCCATAGGCCCGATCCCCGATGACAGCATCCGCGCCTGCGACGGGGACGTCGGCCAGCGGCAGGCAGTCGACCGTAATCCCCAGCTGGCTCAGATCGTCGGCGATCAGGCGGGCGCTAAGCCAGGCGGCGCGCAGGCCCGCGGCCGAATCAAGGTCGTAGAGGCGGTCGAAGACGGCGCCCGCGGGATAGGCCGGCCAGTGCGGCGGACCCAGCCGCTGCACCCGTCCGCCTTCCTGGTCGATCAGCACGGGGGCGGCGGCGCTGCCAGCGCAATTGCGCAATTCCTGAACGAGTGCAGTCACTTGAGCGGGTGACTGGACGTTACGTTTGAACAGGATGAAGCCCCACGGCTTCGCTTCGCGGATGAACGCGCGCTCGGCTTCGGTGAGGTCAGGGCCGGAGATGCCGGTAATGAAAGCCCGCATGGTCATGCGGGCCGCATAGACCCCGCCTTGGGGTCGGTCAAGCAAGCCTTAATTGTTGCTAAACGGGAAACACTGTCCGCCGGCAGTTTTCAACGTCCCGCACATCTTGTTGGCCTCTTCCTTCGTCGCGAAGGGGCCGACGGCCGCGCGGTACTTGACGCCGCCCTTGTCGCCCAGATCCATCCGCTTGATGATCGGCTCGTATTTGCCGAGCACCGCGCCGTACTTGTCCTGCACCGCCTTGTACGACGACATCGCCTCGGCCTCGCTGGCCTGCGACGAGATCGACACCAGGTACCCCCCGGTGGCGCCGCCCATCGTCTGCTCCGTCACCGGAACCGCCGCTGCGATGCGCGCCGGCGCCGTTGCAGGCGCGGCCGGCTGCGGCGAAATCGGCATCGGACTGTCGGCCGGCGGATTGGCCGACGCGTTGGCGTTGGCAGCCGACTTCTTGCCCTTCATCGGCTTGGTCGGAGGCGGATTGGCCATCGCCGCAGCACCCGGATCAGCCCCCGGCTGATTGCCGCCGGTCACGGACAGCGTCTTGATCGGGCGCGGATCGCTGTTCGGCAGCGTGCCGTTGGCATTTGCCATCTGGGTGGGCATGCCGCTGCCCATCATGTTTGCCGCGGGCGGTGCCGCGTTCTGATTGGTCTGCGGGAACACGACGCGCGGATTGCCGCCGCGGACGTTCGCGTTCACGTCCATCGGCGTCTCCTCGCGGGACACCATCCGCTCGCCGCCATCATTGCCCAACAGGCGGTCCGGCACCTTCGGCGTCGGATCCTGCTGCGCCATGATCTTGGTCGGCGTATTGTCGGCACGGATGATCGGCGGCTCGCCGGTACGGCCCGCGGAGATGTAGGTCTTGTAGCCATAGGCGCCGCCGGTGCCGACCACGGCCAGCGTCAATACCGCCAGGACCGTGCTCATTCCACTGCGACGCCGCGGCCGCTCCTCTTCCTCACCCTCGTCGTAACCGTCCTGGTAGCCGTACTGGCCGTCCTGGAACTCGTTGTCGCCCTGGTAGCCCTGCTGGCCGCCCATCTGGCCAAACAGCGCGTCGTCGTAGCGCGACGAATCCTGCTCGTTGTCGTCGTAATTGGCGTCATTCTCGGCAAAGCGGTGCCGCGACTCGCCGACGCTGTAATCGAGCTTCGAGAGCTGGTCCGCGAATTCGCCGTTCGGATAGCCCTGCTGCTGGCGCGGCGGTGCCGGCGCGAAATCCTGCTGGGGAAAATCCGGTTCGCGTCCGCGCGGATCCTGCAGATCGGCCGGATACGCCGGCGGCTGGGCCGCCTGCTGCTGACCCATGTCGGCGAACGGGTTGGCTGCGGCCGGCTGCGGCGTATTGGTCCGCTGCATCCACGTCGGAGGGCCACCCGGCGGCATTCCGGCCGACGGGTCCGGGGCAGCCGGACGCGCAGGCGCCCGCGGCGCTGCCTGGGGCGTGGCGCGGCCGGATGCGGCGAAGGGGTCATTCTGTCCGATCAGGCGGGCAAGCTCCGCCAGCGGATCGGCATCGGCCTGCTGGTTTCCACCACGGCCAAAACCATCAGCGGGAAAGGGTCTGTCCTGGTAACGATCAGCCATCGTAATGAAGCGTCCCTGCGGGTGATCCGCACATGCGTCCTAAGGCGGACCCTGCCAGATTGAGGCCCCCAACTGAAGTCGCGTGTTTCCCCCAATCAGCGCATTGCATCAGGAGCATTAACGCCCAAGATCGCAAGTCCCGACGCCAGTACCGAGACGACGCCCTGAACCATGGCCAAACGTGCCTTGGTCAATTCTGCATCATCATCGATAATGAAGCGTAAATAGGGCAAATCCCGCCCCTTGGTCCAGAGGGCGTGAAATTCGCTTGCAAGTTCATAGAGGTAGAAGGCGATCCGGTGCGGCTCGTGTGCCGCGGCCGCGCTCTCCACCGTACGTGGGTACAGCGCCAGGCGTTTCAAGAGGTCGTGTTCGGCCGGGTCGGACAGTTTTTCCAGGTTTGCCCGGCCCAGATAGGTAAGCCGCGCCCCCTCCTCCTCCGGCAGGTCCGGAAGGCTCTCCCGGGCGTTGCGGAAGATCGAATGTCCGCGGGCGTGGCCATACTGGACATAGAACACGGGATTGTCGCGCGACTGCTCGATCACCTTGGCGAGGTCGAAATCGAGCACGGCGTCGTTCTTGCGATAAAGCATCATGAAGCGGACAGCATCGCGCCCAACTTCATCAACAACTTCCCGCAGGGTGACGAAGTCGCCTGAGCGCTTCGACATCTTCACCGGCTCGCCATTGCGTAGCAGCTTGACCATCTGCACGACCTTGACGTCGAGCGTCGCCTGCGCGGCGGTCACCGCCTTCACCGCCGCCTGCATGCGCTTGATGTAGCCGCCATGATCGGCACCGAACACGTCGATCAGATCGGCAAAGCCGCGCTCGAACTTGTGCCGGTGGTTGGCGATGTCGGAAGCGAAATAGGTGTAGGTGCCGTCCGACTTGATCAGCGGCCGATCGACGTCGTCGCCGTAGGCAGTGGCCCGAAACAGCTCCTGCTCGCGGTCTTCCCAATCCTCGACAGCCGCGCTCTTCGGCCGTGGCAGACGTCCGAGATAGACATCACCGCGCTGGCGCAGGAAATCGATCGTCTCGGCGACCTTGTTGTTGCCCTGATCGATCAGCGACCGCTCGGAGAAGAACACGTCGTGCCTGATGTTGAGCGCGGCGAGATCGTCCTTGATCTCGGCCATCATCATCGCGATCGCCTTGGTTCGTACGATCGGAAGCCACTCCGATTCGGGCATCGCCTTCAGCTTGGCGCCATGCTCGGCGGCGAGCGCGTGCCCGACCGGCTTCAGATAGTCGCCGGGATACAGGCCTTCCGGTATAGCGCCGATGTCCTCGCCGAGAGCCTCGCGATAGCGCAGGAAGGCCGAGCGTGCGAGCACGTCGACCTGCGCGCCGGCATCGTTGATGTAGTACTCGCGGGTGACGTCATGACCGGCGAACTGCAGCAGGCTGCACAGCGCATCGCCGAACACGGCGCCGCGGCAATGCCCGACATGCATCGGTCCGGTCGGGTTGGCCGAGACGTACTCGACGTTGACCTTCGGCGCGCCCGGCACCGGGGCGACCCGGCCATAATCCGCGCCTTCGCGCAGGATGGTAGCCAGGGCCTTTGACCACACCGCGGGCTGCAGCGTCAGGTTGATGAAGCCGGGACCGGCGATGTCGACCTTGGCGACGAGCTCATCGGCGCGCAGGCGCTCGGCGATCTGTTCGGCCAGATCGCGCGGCTTCGCCTTGGCCTCCTTGGCCAGCACCATCGCGGCGTTGGTGGCCATGTCGCCATGGGTAGGATCGCGCGGCGGTTCGACCACCACGCGCGAGACGTCGATGCCGTCGGGCCAGTTGTCTTCCTTGGCGAGCGCAGCGCAGATCGCGTGCACGCGCGCCAGCACGTCGGCGAACAAATGAAGATGGGGAGCTTGTTCGAGCATGTGGCCGCCTAACGCAAATCCGGGGTCGAGTCAAAAAGACGGTGGTGCTCGGTTAAGGCGAAACGGTCCGTCATTCCGGCGATAAAATGGCCGATGCGGCGGGCCCGCTCCCCGTCGCCGTCGGCCCCCTCCAGCCATCCGGCCGGCAGGGATGCGGGATCGTCCTGATAGCGGCCGAACAGGTCGGCGACGATGCGTTCGGCATCGCGCATCACCCGCATCACCCGCTCGTGCCGATACATGTGCTTCCAGAGAAACCGCTTGATCGTCGCCTCGTGCTCGGCGACGTCGGCCGGAAACGCCACCAGCGGCCCGGCGTGCCGGCGCACGTCATGCGGCGACACCGGCTGCGCGCGCTCGATTCGGCGCTGAGTTTCCGCGGCCACCGCGGCGATCAGGTAGGAGATCAGCTCCCGCACCAGCTCCGCGCCCCGCCGGCTGTCGTCAAGGCGGGGATAGTGGCGGTCGATCTCCTCGATCATGGCCGCGAGCAGCGGAACGTCGCGCAGATCGTTGACGGTGAACAGGCCGGCGCGCAGGCCGTCGTCGATGTCGTGTGCATCGTAGGCGATGTCGTCGGAAAGGGCCGCGACCTGCGCCTCGAGCGAGGCATAGCTCCAGAACTCGAGATCGAAGCGGGCGTTGAACTCGGCGATTCCGCTCGGGATCGGCTGCTGCAACGGGCCGTTGTGCTTGACGATGCCTTCGAGCGATTCCCAGGTCAGGTTGAGGCCATCGAAATCCGGATAGCGCTGCTCGAAGGTCGTGACGATGCGCAAGGTCTGGGCATTGTGGTCGAAGCCACCATGCGCTTCCATGCAGCGGTTCAGCGCCCGCTCCCCGGCATGGCCGAACGGCGGGTGGCCGAGATCATGCGCCAGCGCCAGGGTCTCGGTGAGATCCTCGTCAAGGCCGAACTGGCGGGCGAGCGCGCGGGCGATCTGGGCCACTTCCAAAGAATGGGTCAGGCGGGTGCGGTAGTGGTCGCCCTCGTGGAAGACGAACACCTGGGTCTTGTGCTTCAGCCGGCGGAAGGCGGTGGAGTGGATCACCCGGTCGCAATCCCGCCGGAACGGGCTGCGGGTCCGCGACGGCGGCTCGGCGACCAGCCGGCCCCGGCTGCGATCGGGATCGCAGGAATAAGGAGCACGGGGGGCAGCCATTCCGACCGACACGGGCGATTGTTCCCTTTGAGATTTGATTCCTCGACGGAGCCCACTTAACTATGGGGAGTGCCCGACACCAAATGAATAGGGCATGATGAGCTTCAGGAGCCCCTTGGTGATGACCGCAGCCACGACCACCCCCGTCACCATCAGCGAACGCGCCGCCCGCCGCATCGGCGAGATCCTCGGCAAGGAGACCGAAGGCGCCATGCTGCGCATCTCGGTCGAAGGCGGCGGCTGCTCCGGCTTCCAGTACAAGTTCGACATCGACCGCGCCAAGGCCGAGGATGACCTGGTCATCGCGCGCGACCGCGCCGTGGTGCTGGTCGATCCGGCATCGGTGCCGTTCCTCGCCGGCTCCGAGGTCGATTTCGTCGACGACCTGATGGGCGCCTCGTTCCGGATCAACAATCCCAACGCCACCGCCTCGTGCGGCTGCGGCACCAGCTTCTCGGTCTAGCCCCTCCTCCGTCCTGTTCAGACCTGGGCCGTCGCCGCCGCGCCATCGGACGGCGCAAGACTCGGCGCCTCCACCCGCGGCGCGGCCGGACCGATCGCCTTCAGCATCGCCGCCACCATGGCCGGCTTGCGCAAGGGCTTGGCGAGGAAGTCGCTCATGCCGGCCTCGCGGCACTGCTTGATGTCGTCGGGGAAGGCGTTGGCGGTGAGCGCGATGATCGGCAATTCGGCGAGCCGGCCGCCCTTGCCACGGATCGTTCGGGTCGCGGTGATGCCGTCCATCTCGGGCATGCGGACGTCCATCAGGACGAGATCGAACTCCTGTTCGGCCGCCGCCTTCACCGCCTGCACGCCATCCGGCACGATGCATTTGTCGATCTCGAATTCCTGCAGCATCTTCGAGACCACCATGCGGTTGGTGGCGTCGTCCTCCGCGATCAGCACGCGCAACGGACGGCCGAGCGCCTCGATCCGGGCCTTGAGGTCGCCGGCGCCGACACGATCGCCACGCTGATCCGAGATCTGCTTGTCGCTCCACGGCAAGGTCAGGCTGAAGCGGAACGTCGAGCCCTCGCCCGCCACCGACGACACCGCGATCGTGCCGCCCATCTGCTCGATGATGCGGCGGGAGATCGCAAGCCCGAGCCCGGTGCCGCCGAAGCGGCGGTTGATCGAGGCGTCGGCCTGGGCGAATTCAGTGAACAGCTTGCCGACGCGGTCGGCCGGAATGCCAATGCCGGTGTCCGACACCCGCCATTCGATCGTCGCCACGTCGTGCTGGCGCGACGTACAGCTTACGGCAATGGTCACGCCGCCGCGCTCGGTGAACTTCACCGCGTTCGAGGCGAGGTTGATCAGCACCTGGCGGATGCGCGCGACGTCGCCCTTCAGCGCCGGCGGCAGCTTCTGGTCGATGTCGGCGTTGACCAGGAGGCTCTTCGATTTCGCATTGACGCCCATGATCGCCGTGACGGCTTCGACCAAGGCTGCGGGCGAAAAATCCACCGACTCGAATTCGAGCTTGCCGGCATTGAGCTTCGACAGGTCGAGGATATCGTTGAGGATGCGCTGCAGATTGTCGCCGGATTCGCGGATCGTCATGACCGCGTGACGCTGCTCCGGATCGAGCTTGGTCTCCAGCAGCGTCGAGGCGAGTCCGAGCACGCCGTTCATCGGGGTGCGGATCTCGTGGCTCATCATCGCCAGGAAGTCCGACTTGGCGCGGCTCTCGGCCTCCGCCTGCTCGGCGCGCCAGCGTTCGGTGACGTCACGCCCGAAGCCGCGATAGCCGGCGAACTTGCCGTCATAGTCGCGCGCCGGCCGCGCGGTCAGCGCCCAGCGCCGACGTTCGCCGCCGGCCACCACGACGTGGATCAAGATCTCCGGGATCGACAGCCGCCGCTTCATGCGATCGGCAAAGGTCGCAAGCGTCGCCGTGTCGGTCGGGCAGAGATATTCGAGCGTGTCGACGAGCCGCTCGCCCTTGAGCTGATCGAGCGGCAGCTGGGCGACGTCGGCGAAGCGCTGCGGCGCATCGATCAGCCGGCCCTCCGCATCGGTCTGCCACAGCCAGCTCGACGCGTTCTCCTGGAATTCCTTGAGCAGCAGCGAGATCGTCTCGTTCTGCCGTTCGTGGCGGATCTGCGCCTTGAGGTTCTCCAGGAACACGTTGCCGTGCGACACGAGGTGCCGCACCATGAACGAGGTGTACAGGAACAGGAAGATCACAAGGACGAGATAGATCTGACCGCCGCAGAGAAACAGCGACGCGACCGAAGCCGCCATCATGGTCCAGGTGTAGGTCAATCCGGCGCGCGGCACGCTCGACATCGCGAAGGCGCCGCCTGAGATCATGCCGGTCATCAGCGAGCCGACGATGATCTGCAACTGCGCGTCGACCTGCGGCATCACGATGAGCGGCAGCGAGCCCCAGGTGGCCGATAGGAAGAACGCCTGCAGGGTCATGCGGCGAATGCCGCGCTCCGACGCCTCCTGCGGCGGCGACTGACGCGCGCGCCACCAGCCACGCAGCGCCATGGCCCCTGCCACCACGATGGCCGTTCCCCAGGCGAACAGAAACAGATTGGAAACCTTGTTCCAGAACACGCCGAGAATGATGGCGGCGTTGGCGAAGTTGATGCCGATGGTCACCGGGACCAGCCGTGCCACGGCATCGATCTGCCGGGCCCGGATGCGCCTGCGATCGCGCTCCGTCAGCGAGTCGTCGTCGAGCGCCGCGATGGCCCCGAATCCGCCCAGCCAAAGAAAGAATGCGCCGAGCGGACCGGCGCTTGCGGCTCGCTTCGAGCCCGCGGGATTTCCAGGCCACATCATGACGGCGCAGAACCTTCCTTGTGATCTCCTGCCATGCACGACGTGCTGCTTCAGCCGCGTTAATTGCCCTCCCCGTAGAAGTACGGGACGAAGATGTCGGGCCCAGTGCCTGGCCATCCATCGGCACCTGCACGCCGCGCTCTCGACGCGCGCCACTGCCGTTTGGGCGCAGAACCACGTTCTCGCGGCGTGATCCGCCCGAGGTCTGCATCTCGATGTCACCCTCTTCAAAGACGAGGGCGCAGGGAATGCCGGGTGCTGGCCGCAACCCATGGCCCGCCTGCAGAAAAAAAGCAGGCGGCAGTCACCACAGGTCCAGCCGGTCATCCGGCATTCCCTGCGCGATGGCCTTACGTCTTATGCGTACTCTCCCCGGGGATCGGCTGTCTTGCCCCCGTGACCGGCAGATCATCATCACCACCGGCGTAGCATCAGCGTCGAGATGCCAGGACCATACGTTTTCGACGTGCGCCTCGTGTCGTTCGTCGGCACGACAGAAGCCATGCTGCGACCCAAAGCGCCCACCGCATCCCACCCCGCGTGTCATGACGATCGCGATACGCCCCTCGTGCCGAGGCGGGACCATGGCAGAGAACCACATTTTCCGTAAAAACGAAATCGGAATATTTTTCGCGACAGGACTGGACAGACCATGTCCCGTTGAGATTGCGAAAGAAAATTGCCTAGCCGCGCAGCGGCTGGTCCAGCGATCGCGCGCCGCGCTGCAACGAGACCGCGCGCCGATGCGAGCCTCACTTTGGCCGTTGATCACATGGTAATTCAACACCCGGGGCGGGTTACCTCGTGCCATGACGGCACGGCCTGCCGCTGATCGCTTCCGACGGGACACCATGACCGTAACTGGACGCCATGACTCGGCGCGGCCGCGACGACCGGCACGCCGCGCAAACAGACCCACACCCAAGCGGGGCCTGCTGCGTTTCTTCGGCTTCTTCTTTGCCACCGGTGCCATCCTGTTTCTGATCGCCGGAGCCGGCGTCGCCGGCCTGATCTGGAAGTTCTCGCAAGACCTGCCCGACTATTCCCAGCTTCAGGACTACGAGCCGGCCGTCATGAGCCGCGTACACGCCGCGGATGGGTCGCTGCTCGGCGAGTATGCGCGGGAGCGCCGGCTCTATCTGCCGATCCAGGCGATTCCGAAGCTCGTGATCAACGCGTTTATCTCCGCCGAGGACAAGAACTTCTACCAGCACGGCGGACTCGACTTCTCCGGCATGGCGCGCGCGGCCGTTACCTATGTGCAGCATCTTGGCTCGACGCGCCGGCCGCAGGGGGCGTCGACGATCACCCAGCAGGTCGCGAAGAACTTCCTTCTGACCAACGAGGTCTCGCTCAATCGCAAGATCAAGGAGGCCCTGCTCGCCCTGCGTATCGAGCAGACATATTCCAAGGATCGGATCCTCGAGCTCTATCTCAACGAGATCTATCTCGGCTCCGGCTCCTATGGCATCGCGGCTGCCGCCCTGTCCTATTTCGACAAGTCGGTCAACGAGCTGACGATCGCCGAGGCGTCGTATCTCGCGGCGCTGCCCAAGATGCCGGGCAGCCTGCACCCGGTGCGCAATCGTGACCGTGCCATCGAGCGCCGCAACTACGTGGTCGACCGCCTGTTCGAAAATGGCTTGATCACCAGGGCCGACGCGGACACCGCGCGCCGGGAGCCGATTACGCTGACCAGCCACGCCGCCAACGCCCACACGTTCGCCGGCGAGTTCTTCGCCGAGGAGACCCGCCGCGACCTGCTCGAGCGCTACGGCGAGAAGAAGCTGTATGAGGGCGGCCTGTCCGTGCACAGCACGCTCGCCCCGAAGATGCAGGTGATGGCGCGCAAGACCCTGGTCGCGGGCCTGGTGCGATACGACCAGGAGCAAGGCTATCGCGGCCCGGTTAGCAAGCTCGACATCTCCGGAGACTGGGGCGCGCGAGTAGCCGAGGTGAAATCGCTGAGCGACATCTCGCCCTGGCGGATGGCCGTCGTGCTGGAGGTGTCGGATCAGTCCGCGCGCATCGGCTTTCAGCCGTCGCGCGAATTCGGCGCCGTCAGCAAGGAGCGCCAGACCGCGCTGATCTCGCTCGATGGCGTCAGATGGGCGCGGCCCGTCGCCGGTCCGAGAAGCGGAAAGACCCCCACCACCGTTTCGCAGGTGCTGCAGCCGGGCGACGTGATCTATGTCGATCCGCTGTTCAAGGAGGGCAAGGCGGTCGACGGCCAATATCGTCTGGAGCAGCTTCCGGAAGTGTCGGGGGCGATGGTCGCGATGGAGCCGAACACCGGCCGCGTGGTCGCCATGGTCGGCGGCTTCTCCTACGATCAGAGCCAGTTCAACCGCGCCTCGCAGGCCTACCGGCAGCCCGGCTCGACCTTCAAGCCGATCGTCTACTCGGCCGCGCTCGACAACGGCTACACGCCGTCGAGCATGATCGTCGACGCGCCGCTCGAGATCGACCAGGGCCAGGGCAACGAGGTCTGGCGTCCGGAGGATTTCACCAGCGGCAAATATCTCGGGCCGACGACGCTGCGCAATGCGCTGAGATTGTCGCTGAACACGGTGACCGTGCGGCTCGCGCAGGATGTCGGCATGCCCCTGATCTCCGAATATGCGCGGCGCTTCGGCATCTATGACGACGTCCCGAACTATCTCTCCTACTCGCTCGGCACCGGCGAGACGACGGTGATGCGCATGGTGTCGGCCTATGCGATGATCGCCAACGGCGGCCGCCGCGTGAAGCCGACGCTGATCGACCGGATCCAGGATCGCTACGGCCGCACCATCTTCAGGCACGACAGCCGGGAGTGCCGCGGCTGCGAGGCGCCGGAAGGCTGGCACAATCAGCCAGAGCCGCAACTGGTGGATCGCCGCGAGCAGGTGCTGGACAGCCTGACCGCGTACCAGATCACGGAGCTGATGGAAGGCGTCGTGCAGGGCGGCACCGCAGTCGCCCTGAAGGAGGTTGGCAAGCCGATCGCCGGCAAGACCGGCACCACCAACGAAGCGAAGGACGTATGGTTCGTCGGCTTCTCCCCGGATCTCGTCGTCGGCCTCTACATCGGCTACGACAAACCGCGCAGCCTCGGCAAGACCGCACAGGCGGCGCGGATCGCAGCCCCCGTGGCCCGGGATTTCCTGAAGCTCGCGATCGCCGACAAGCCGGCCACGCCGTTCAAGATGCCGGCCGGCATCAAGCTGGTTCGCGTCGATGCCAAGACCGGCATGCGTGCCGTTCCCGGCCAGACCAGCAGCGTCATCCTCGAACCGTTCAAACCAGGCACCGCGCCGCCGGACGACTATTCGGCGCAGGCGGACAACGATCCGAACCGGCTCCCCGCCAATCCGGCGAATTCGGGCGCAGTGATGCAGGTGACCGGCGGGCTCTACTGACCATCAGCGCCGTGCGCGGCGGACGAAGCTCAGATCACGGCGCCGGAGGCGTAGGCGCCGGCCCAGTGCGGAAAGCCGTTCTCGAGCGCGCGCGCCGCAGCGCGATCCCAATCGTAAGCCAGCGCAAACAGCTCGGCCTGCCAATGGCCGCGGCGCTCGGTCAGCACGGCGTAGCGCGCGTGCGGCGAGCGATATTCGAGCTGGGCGGCGACCGGGATGTCGCCGAACACCGGGCAGCCGACGCTACCGGGATTGACCACCAGGGGACCGCGCGGCACCTGCACCACCGCCTGCCGGTGGCTGTGGCCGCACAGCACCAAGGTGGCGCCGCCGAGATTGACGAGCCGCGAGGCCAGCACGTCGCGGCGCGCCGCGACATAGCGGCCGTCGTCGAGCATTTCTTCAAGCAGGCACGCGCTGTCATCGTCGGGCGTGCCGTGAACGCCAAGGATGCCCTGTTCCAGCACAATGCGCGCCGGCAGCGCATGCAACTGGCGGCGCTGCTCGGCGTTCAGCGCCGCCCGCGCAAAGCGGCCGGCCGGCGACAGCTTCTCCTCGGGATACTCCTCGATCCAGCGGTCGTGGTTGCCGCGCACGGTCGGCAGCGACAGCGATTGCAGCAGCTCGAACGTCTCGCGCGGCCAGAGCGGACTGGTCACGCAGTCGCCGAGGTTGACGGTGGCATCGACGCCGCGGGTCCTGACGTCGGCAAGAACAGCCTCCAGCGCCGGCAGATTGCCATGCACGTCGGACATCACCGCCAGCCGCATCGTCGTCTCCCTCGCAATCCCGTCTCAAGTCAGTCGCTTGAGGCGATACTCTAGCATCCTCGTCATTGCGAGCGAAGCAATCCAGAGTCCCTGCTCTGCCCCTGGATTGCGTCGCTTCGCTCGCAATGACGGCGGAGATGCCAGTGGCCAAAGCGAAAACGTAGGGTGGGCAAAGCGGGCGCCGCAGGCGGCCGCGTGCCCACCATCGAGACCTGGTTCACGCTGGACACAGCTGAGCGCACCGCTGCAAGATACCGCGCCCTCTCCCCTTGTGGGAGAGGGCATCACCGGCTCATCTACGTACTCGCTTGGGTGAGGGGTATCTCTCCACGAGCGACGCAACCGGATAGATACCCCTCACCCAACCGAGTTCGCTGCACTGTCCTACATGCCCTCTCCCACAAGGGGAGAGGGCGCATTTACTCGCACCGCTCGCGCGTCGGTCGCGAATTCGACCGTTGCTATAATCTTCTCACTGCGGCGTACCAATCGCAAACACATCCGCGCGCTCGATGATCAGGTCGCGAAACAGTCTCGCGCGGTGGGACATCCATTGCGGGTCGGGATAGACGACGTGGAGCGGCAATGACGGGACGTCGTAGTCCGGCAGCAGGTGGATCAGCTTGCCCGATGCGATGTGTCGGACCGCGCACCAGTCCGGCAGCACGGCGGCGCCGAGGCCCTCCAGCGCGGCCAGGGCCATGATGTCGGCGTCGTCGCAGGTGAGCGAGGGCGTGATGCCGACGACGTGGCGGCCGGTCTCGGATTCGAAGCTCCATTCGTTCTTCGGCGACAGCCGCGAATAGGTCACGCAGGGCAGCTGGCGCAGATCGTTGGGCAGCCGCGGTGCGCGGTGACGCGCAAGCAGCGTCGGCGCCGCCACCAGCAGCCGCCTCACCGTGCCGACGCGGCGCGCGACCAGCGAGCTCGATGAGAGCACGCCGATGCGGATCGCGAGCTCGGTGCCGGTCTCGACGAGGTCGACGAACTGCTCGGTGAAGCGGATGTCGAGCCGCACCTCAGGATAGCGTCGGCCGTATTCCGCGAAAATGTCGGCGAAGAAGGTGCGGCCGAACGAGGTCGGCACCGTCATCCGCAGGGTGCCGGAGGGCGCGCCGACGCGCTTCGGCGACGGCACGCCCGCGCTCTCGAACAGGGTGACGATGTCCTTGGCGAGCTTGAGCACGCGATCCGCCTCGGCGGTCGGGCGCAGCTTTCGCGTGGTGCGCACGAACAGGCGACAGCCGAACTGCTCCTCCAGCAGCGCGATGCGCTTGGTGATGGCCGGCTGGCCCAGGCCGAGATCGGCAGCGGCCTGGGTGAAGCTGCCGGCCTCCATGACCCGGATGAAGGTCTGCAGCGCGTCGATCCGGTCCATTCATTCCTCCCTGGAATGAGTTTTATTCTTGTCATTCCGTATACGTGATCGGGAGGACTGGTCTAGCCTCTGCAAAAATCAAAACGGAGGGAGACCCATGGAGAAGTCGATTGGCATCGTCGGCGCCGGCATTGGCGGGCTGCATCTGGCGCTCTACCTGCAGAAGCACGGCATCCAGGCGACAGTCCTCACGGACCGCGAGCCCGAGCAGTATGCTGCGACGCGGTTGATGAACACGGTGGCGCATCACGGCATCACGGTGGCGCGCGAGACCGAGCTCGGGGTGAACCACTGGGACGATCCCGAATTCGTCTACTATCACCACGATCACTTCTTCAATTTCCCGGGCAGCCCCCTGCTGTTCCGCGGCGCCTTCAAGCAGCCGAGCCGCGCGGTCGACTACCGGATCTACCTGCCGGCGCTGATGAAGGATTTCGAGGATCGCGGCGGCACCATCGAATATGCCAGCATCCAGGACGATGACGTCCCGGCCCTGGTGTCGCGCTTCGATCTGCTGGTGGTGTCGACCGGCAAGGGCGCGCTCGGGCGGATGTTCAGCCACCGACCGGAGCTGTCGCCCTATCAGCAGCCGCAGCGCCTGCTCTGCGTCGGCCTCTATGACGGCGTCGATCACGGCAGCCCTGACGGTGACGATCCGCGCGGCGTCACGCTGTCGGTGTCGCCCGGGCATGGCGAGATGATCGTGATCCCGACCTTGACCTTCGGCGGCATGAAGACGGCGCTCTTGATGGAGAACATCCCCGGCGGCGACATGGCCGAGCTGGTGTCGCTCAACTACGATGCCGATCCCACAGGCTTCCGGCAGACGATGCTCGACAAGCTCGAGAAGCACCATCCGCACACCTACAACAGGATCGACACGCACCGCTTCGACCTGCAGCCGCTGGACCTCTTGCAGGGCGCCGTGGTGCCGACGGTGCGGCGCTCATCGGTCAGCTTCGACGGCAAGATCGCGATCGCGCTCGGCGACGTGCATTCGGTGGTCGATCCGATGATGGGCCAGGGCGCCAACATGGCGTCCTATGCGGCGTTCGAGCTCGGCAAGGCGATCGTCGACGCCGTGGCGTTCGACGACCGCTTCGTCGAGACCGTCGATCGCGCCCGCGAGAACCGCGTGCTCGCGGCTGCGCGCTGGACCAACCTGATGCTGCAGCCGCCGTCGGAGGCGATGGGACGGCTGATCGTCACGATGGCGCAGAACCGCGCGCTCTGCGACGAGTTCACCGACAATTTCAACTATCCGGAGCGGCAATGGGACCGGCTCGCGAGCGACCGGCGCATCCACGCCTGGATCGACGAGCGAACGCAGCTTGCGGCGTGAGGCCGATGATGTGGAGAAGCACATGAGTCATCATGCCGACCCGGCGAGCTTTCGCGCAGCGGCGTCGCGCTTCTCCACCGGTGTCACCGTGGTGACGAGCAGCGACGCCGATGGCGTGGCGGTCGGCATGACGGCCAACAGCTTCACCACGGTCTCGATGGAGCCGCCGACAGTGCTGATCTCGCTGAAGCGCGGCCGCACCTGGCAGGCGGTGAGCGCGACGCGCCGCTATGCGGTCAACGTGCTCGCGGCCAATGACGTCGCGATCGGCCGGCATTTCGCGGGAACGCCGCTGGCACAGGGCGCACCGGCGCTGGAGGAACGCGACGGCTTCTTTCTGCTGCCGCAGGCGATCGCGCAGTTCGGCTGCGAGGTGGTCAGCACGGTGGAGATCGCCGACCACACGCTGTTCATCGGCGAAGTCCGCTGGTGCCACCACCAGGACGGCCTACCGCTGGCGTTCTACGCCAGCCGGTTTCGCAATGGATTGGGAGCGGAGATCAGGCCGAGTGAGGCGCTGGCGTATCCGGCGGAGGGGTGGAGTGTTTGATCAAGGAGCGTGGTGGGCGCGGCGCTGCGCGCTCTGGCCCACCCGGCCCGTCGCAAGAAGCTGAAGCGGTTCGCCGGGACGACTTAGTGAGCCAAACATCGTCACATTGAAGACTGCGGGTCCGGCACAGTCGTGAGGCTCAACCGCCGATCGATACGGGGTCGATGCCCCCCGCTGCAGCGGCTCCAGAATGACCGAAGCACGGCTGCGTCACGATCGGCCATGATGATATCGCTTCGCCGGCCTCGCCGTCAAACACGCATCGCTGGGCACGCGGGAGCCGTGCGCCGCTCTTCCACAGCAAAGCGGAACGACGGAGGTCCTCGTCAGGCTCGCAGCGCCCGTCGCAGCACCCTGACCCTGTTCCGGGAACCCGTGACGTGCATCGTCGTCACGACAACCGAGGTTGCGGCGGAGCTCGACGCGCATGCTGCGGCGCGCGTCCTCCATGCCCGTTGATCCAGATCAAATGGGCCGCTCCCGTCCGCTTGTCGGCTAGCGCGCACGGCGGAATGCGCCATCGCCATTCCGCATGGCTCGTGCATCGAAATACACCTGATCTCAATTAGTTGAACTAATGGCATGCGACTTGCTGACAGGACGCCGAACGCACGCTGAACGCAACACGACAACGCGGCACACCGACAGCCGTCGACAGGAGACGCCCGTGGCCAATGTCACTTTCTCATCACCCTCACTGCCGAGGGACATCACCGTCTATGCAATCGCAGGCGATCGCGGCACCATTCTTGGCGTCGCCAAGGCGCACAAGATTCCGATCCCGTTCGATTGCCAGGACGGCGAGTGCGGATCCTGTCTCGTCGAGGTCACGCACTTCAACCCGAAAACGAAATACGGGATCGCACTGACCGAAAAAGAGAAGGAGATGCTGAAGCAGCTCGGCAAGATCTCCAAGGTCGAGATCGAGAACGCCGAGGTCAACGACATGCCGCCGCAATACCGGCTGGCCTGCCAGTGCTTCGTCCGCAACGAGGACATTCTCGTCAACTTCAAGGGCGACGAGACCGTGCCGCCGCGAGGTCCGCACATCACCCACGCGGTCAAGCACTATACCGGCGGGGTTGAGATCGCCTCGCTCGACGAATTCCTCGGCTACGCCGTCAAGGTCGAAGAGGACGCGGCGCTGCACTTCGACATCATCGCGGCCAAGATGGAGGAGCATGGCAACACCGAGGTCGCGGCACTGTTCCGGCAGCTCGCCGGCTTCTCCCGGCTGCACCTCGCCGAGGCGAAGTCGCGCGCCGCCAACATCGATCTCTCCAAGGTGATCCCGCCGGACTATGCCTGGCCGGACCACGAGACGCCGGAGCGCACCTCGCTGTGGGCCGGCGACGCCGCGCTGTCGCGGCTCGACGCGCTCAAGGCCGCCCTGGAAGGCGAGAAGCGGGGCTACGAGTTCTACGTGTCGATCGCCGCCAAGACCAGGATTCCCGAGATTGCCGCGATGGCCAAGGAGTTCGTCAAGGAGGAGGCCGAGCACGTCCGCCTGCTCGAAGCCTGGATCATCCGCGAGGAATGGCTGCAGAAGACGGCCGCACAGCCGCTGAATTGATCCGAACAGGCGCTCGCAAGCGACGAGCGGGTGCGGCAGGCCGCGCGCGCCCGTCCATTGCGGAACGACGAAGGAGACACCGATGATGACCGTTGAGGAATTCCTGGTCCACGCCATCCGTCTGGAGCGCGAGGCCGCCGATCGCTTCGATCATCTGGCCGATGCGATGGAGAATTGCAGCAATCGCGAGGTCGCGCGGCTGTTCCGGCAGCTCGCCGACTACTCGCGCCTGCACCTGGCATCGGCCCGGGAGCGCGGCGGCTTTCGCGAGCTGCCGGATCTAAAGCACGATGAATTCCAATGGCCAGGGCCGGAGAGTCCGGAGACCGCCGCGATCTGGGCCGCCGATCCGTTCGTCGGCCGCGAAGAGGCGCTGGAGATCGCGCTGCAGGCGGAAACCGCGAGCTACGAGTATTACAAGACCATCCTGGACACCACGGATGATCCGGAAATCAAGGTGTTCGCGAAGGAGTTCACCGAGGAGGAAAGCGAGCACGTCGCCGAGCTGCAGAAGTGGATCACGGCGCATGCGGCCGGGCTGCCGCTGCCCGTGGTCGACTGACGCCGCGACGCTAGGCGCGCGACGCCGATCGGACGACGTCGTCAAACGCCTCGAAGCCGCAGGCACGAGGCCTGCGGCGGACGATCCACAAGCGTTCCGCTTGGCGACGGCTAGCGCCGCTCGTTGAGCATCGGGAAGCCGCGCTGGTGCCAGACCGGATAGGCCGCGGGGATGTCGCTGGCGGCGTTGAGCGTCGCCACCTGCTCGGCCGTCAGGCTCCAGCCGACCGCACCGATGTTCTCGATCAGCTGGCTCTCGTTGCGGGCGCCGACGATGATGGTCGACACCGTCGGGCGCTGCGAGAGCCAGTTCAGCGCGACCTGCGGAATGGTCTTGCCGGTCTCCCTGGCGACGCCGTCGAGCGCATCGACGACGCGATACAGCCGCTCCTCCTGGAAATGCGGCCCGGTGCCGGCGATGTCGTGCGCGCGCGTGCCGGGCTTGGCCGGCTGTCCGCGGCGGATTTTGCCGGTCAGCTTGCCCCAGCCGAGCGGGCTCCAGATCACGGCGCCGACGCCCTGGTCGCGGCCGAGCGGCATCAGCTCCCATTCGTAGTCGCGGTTCAAGAGCGAGTAGTAGGCCTGATGCGCGACGTAGCGCGGGTAGCCATAGCGGTCGGAGGCGGCGAGCGACTTCATCAGGTGCCAGCCGGAGAAATTCGAGCAGCCAATGTAGCGGATCTTGCCGGCGCGCACGAGCTGGTCGAGCGTCGACAGCGTCTCCTCGACCGGCGTGTTGTAGTCCTGGCCGTGCAGCTGATAGAGGTCGATGTGATCGACGCCGAGCCGCATCAGCGAGCCCTCCACCGCATCGATGAGGTGCTGGCGCGACGAGCCGTAATCGTTCGGACCGTCGCCCTTCGGAAACGTCCCCTTGGTCGAAATCAGCAGCCGGTTGCGCTTGCCCTTGATTGCCTGGCCGAGGATGGTCTCGGCAAGACCGCTGGAATAGGCGTCGGCGCTGTCGAACATCGAGATGCCGTGGTCGAGGCAGACATCGATCAGCCGCGACGCGCCATCGGCGTCGGTGCCGCCCCAGGCCTTGAAGAAGTCGTTGCTGCCGCCGAAGGTGGCGGTGCCGAAGCTGAGGGCCGGCACACGGAGGCCGGAATGGCCGAGACGTCGATGCTCCATGATGGTCTCCTTGTGTCTCGCGGTCTGCTGGAGTCGTCTGGACCAGCGTCGCGACGGCCCGATGAATACGTGGGTTGGCGGCCGCCCGCCATGGGACATCCCGCATGGCATTCCTGCACCGGCCTGTGATTCCCGCGGCGATCCGCCTTGACCAAGGCCGCCGCGGCTTGGTCTAACCCGGTCGTCTCTCCCCGAAGGTCTCTGGAACCCGGCCATGCGCATCGCGACCTGGAACGTCAATTCGGTCCGGCAACGGATCGAGCACCTCGTGACCTGGCTGAAGGAATGCTCGCCGGACATCGTCTGCCTGCAGGAGATCAAATGCACGGATGACGCCTTCCCCAGGCTAGAGATCGAGGCGCTCGGCTACAACGTCGTGACCCACGGCCAGAAGACCTTCAACGGCGTCGCACTGCTGTCGAAGCTGCCGTTCGACGAGACCAAGTCCGGGCTCGACGGCGATGCCGAGGACGTACATGCGCGGTTCCTCGAAGGCGTGGTCAGCCTCAAGAGCGGCGTGGTGCGCATCGCCTGTCTCTATCTGCCCAACGGCAATCCGGCGAACACCGACAAATATCCGTACAAGCTCAGATGGATGTCGCGGCTTCGTGACTATGCGCGTGAACGGCTGAAGACCGAGGAGCCGCTGATCCTCGCCGGCGACTTCAACGTCATCCCCGCGGCGGCCGACGTGTCCAATCCCGAGGCCTGGGGCGAGGACGCGCTGTTCCGCCCCGAGACGCGCGAGAGCTTCCAGTCGCTGCTGTCGCTCGGGCTCACTGACGCGCTGCGCGCCGTCACCGACGCGCCGGGGCAGTACACGTTCTGGGACTATCAGGCGGGCGCCTGGCAGAAGAACATGGGCATCCGGATCGATCATCTGTTGTTGTCGCCGCAGGCCAGCGACCGGCTGGTCGAGGTCGGCATCGACAGCTATGTCAGGGCCTGGGAGAAGCCGTCGGATCACGTGCCGGTGTGGGCCGATTTCGATCTCGAGACGGCGTCCGCGTGAAACGGCGCTAGCCGCCGAGCGGCTTGCGCATCGGATAGGACGCGGCCGTGCCGAACTTGCCGGCGGGAACGCCGACGTCGACGTAGCCGCGGGCGAGATAGAATCGGTGGGCCGTCTCGGTGCTGAGCAGCGCGATCTCCCGCGCCCCGAGCGCGCGCGCCCGCCGCTCCAGCTCGGTCACCATCGCCGAGCTGACGCCACGAAACCGGGCCAGCGGCGACACGTAGTTCGCGGTGATCTCGCCGGGAAAAGCGAGCCCGCCGACGGCGAGAATCGCGCCCTCCTCGACCGCGACCAGCAATGACCGGCCCTGCCCGTCGGCCCAGGTTGCAACGATTTCCGGTGTCTTGTTGGCAAGCCAGCGCGCGAGAATGTCGGGGTTGCCGCGGTGATCGGCCGCGCACAGTTCGATGATGGAAGCGCGAAGCACCGCGCAGGCCGCCGCAGCGTCGTCGGGGGTCGCCTCGCGGATCATCATCTCCAGCCCCTCCGTCACGCGGAGGGGAACGCGATGCATTCCGCTCCGCCTACTCGCGCTTGCCCTGAACCCAGCTCTCGAGCATCTGCAGCGCCGAGGCGCGGTCGTCGTCCGAGGCCTTGGCAAAGGCGCGGTTGTAGCTTTCCTTGATCCAGACCTCGTCCGGACCGGCGCTGTCGCGCGCCAGCGTCAGCCACATCAGGCCGCGCGCGGCCTGCCGAGGCAGCCGGTCGCCGTTGAACAGCATCTGGCCAAGCAGCGCCTGGGCCTGATGCTGGCCTTTCTGCGCGGCGAGGCCGAGCCAGCGCGCACCGTAACGGAAATCGTCGCGCGAGGCATCCGCCGTCTTCAGGTACATCCGCGCCAGATCGTACTGGGCATCGGCGTTGCCGAAGTAGGAGGCGGCGTAGGAGAACATCTCGCGGGCGCGATCCGGATCCGCCTTCACCTTGGAGTTCGGAATCCCGCTGAGGTAATAGCGGCCGAGCGCCACGAAGGCGTTGGCGACGATCTGGGCCTGCGGCGCCGACGGCGAATCCTCCGCATGCGCATTGGCGATGCGGCTGAAATAGTCGAAGGCGCGGATGTCGTCGCGCACGACGCCATCGCCCGCGGCATACATCCGGCCGAGCTTGAATTGCGCGACCGGGTGACCTTCCTCGGCAGCATATTGCAACGCCGTCAGCGACGGCGCCGTGGTCGTTGCGGTCGCGGCAGGAACAGACTTGCGCAGCGCGCCGGGCGCACCCGACTGCGGCCCAGCCACCGCGATCGGCTCCTGGTTCACCGGCGCGCCGTCGAATGCAAACGACGGCCACGGCAACGCGAGCGGAGCAACCGCAAGCATCCATACGAAAATGATTCGATCAGATGTCCGCATAGCAATGTTTCTCTTGCGCACCACCTGGGTGAGTGACGGCCCCCGCCACGGCCGGTCCCACCTGCTGGGCATATTTCCAAAGTGCACCTGACGTGTGATGGGTCTCACGCGGCGTCCACTTGGTCTTGCGTGTTGCGAGCTCGGCATCACTCAACTTGACGTTAAGGATACCCGCCTCGGCGTCGATTTCGATGATGTCGCCATCTTCAACCAGCGCGATCGGTCCGCCGATCGCAGCCTCGGGTCCGATGTGGCCAATGCAGAAGCCGCGGGTCGCGCCCGAGAACCGGCCGTCCGTGATCAGCGCAATCTTGCCGCCCATCCCCTGGCCGGTCAGCGCCGCCGTGGTCTGCAGCATCTCGCGCATGCCCGGACCGCCACGCGGTCCCTCGTAGCGGATCACGATGACCTCGCCCTCGCGATAGGTGCGCTTCTGTACGGCTTCAAAGGCATCCTCTTCCCGATCGAAGCAGCGGGCCGGCCCAGTGAATTTCAAGTTCGACATGCCCGCGACTTTCACGATCGCGCCCTCTGGCGCGAGATTGCCTTTCAGTCCGACAACACCTCCAGTTGCAGTGATCGGCTGGTTGGCCGGCCTGACCACGTCCTGGTGCGGATTCCATTTCACGCCTTTGAGATTTTCGGCGATCGTACGGCCGGTGACTGTGAGGCAGTCGCCGTTCAAATAGCCGTGGTCGAGCAACGTCTTCATCAGCAGCGGAATTCCACCAGCCTCAAACATGTCTTTGGCGACATAGCGGCCACCCGGCTTCAAATCCGCGACATAAGGTGTCTTTTTGAAGATTTCGGCGACGTCAAATAAGTCGAACTTGATGCCGGCCTCGTGTGCAATCGCTGGTAGGTGGAGGGCCGCGTTGGTCGACCCGCCGGACGCCGCGACGACGGCCGCCGCATTCTCCAGCGACGCCCGCGTGACGATGTCGCGGGGCCGGATGTTCGCTGCGATCAACTCCATGACCTTCTCGCCGGCGGTCATGCAGAACGAATCGCGGATCTCATAGGGAGCCGGAGCACCAGCCGAGTAAGGCAGCGCCAGCCCGATCGCTTCCGACACGGTCGCCATGGTGTTGGCCGTGAACTGAGCGCCGCAGGCGCCGGCCGACGGACAGGCGACGCGCTCGAGCTCGTCGAGGTCGCCGTCCGACATCGCGCCGACCGAGTGCTTGCCGACGGCCTCGAACATGTCCTGCACCGTGACCTGCTGGCCGCGGAAATTGCCCGGCAGGATCGAGCCGCCATAGATGAAGATCGAGGGCACGTTGAGCCGGACCATCGCCATCATCATGCCCGGCAGCGATTTGTCGCAGCCGGCGAGGCCGACCAGCGCATCATAGGCATGGCCGCGGATCGTGAGCTCGACCGAATCGGCGATCGCCTCACGCGACGGCAGCGACGAACGCATGCCGTCATGGCCCATCGCGATGCCGTCGGTCACGGTGATGGTGCAGAATTCGCGCGGCGTGCCGCCGGCATGGGCGACGCCCTTCTTGACCGCCTGGGCCTGCCGCATCAGGGCGATGTTGCAGGGCGCGGCCTCGTTCCAGCACGAGGCGACGCCGACGAAGGGCTGGTGGATCTGGGCCGTGGTCAGACCCATCGCGTAGAGATACGACCGATGCGGCGCACGCTCCGGCCCTTCCGTCACGTGACGGCTGGGCAGCCTGCGCTTGATGTCGGTCTTCGCGTCCATCGCTGTTCTGGCCTCCCGGTGCTTCGGAGATGCCTATCCTAAAGAGGGATGATTGGCAGCCTCACACGCACAGGTACTATTCTGATCAAAGTATTTCACGACCAGGTGTGGCCAAAAAGCGGCGCGTTTGCGGAGGGCCCGAGATTGTAACCAAAACTTCGTAAACTGTGGCGGAGCCGCAACATTCGTGGCCGTTCCGCAACCATCTGGTCAGGAGCAAAATACCGCCAGATTACTCTGGCACCACCCCTGCGGCCCGGATCATCGGCCACCACTTGCCGATTTCCGCCTTTTGCACGGCTCCGAGCGCTTCCGGCGTGCGCTGATCCGGCCCCGGCATTTGCAACCCCAGGTTTCTCAATTGATTCTGCACATCCGTGTCATTCAGCGCCGCGACGGCCGCGGCGTTGAGCGTTTCGACGATCTCCTTCGGCGCTCCCTTGGGCAGCCAAAGGCCCGACCACAGCGTCATGTGGAAGCCTGAAAGGCCCGCCTCGTCGGTGGTCGGAATCTCCGGCGCGCTGTCGAGGCGCTTGGAGTCGGTGACGGCGTAGGCGCGAATCATGCCGGCGCGAACCTGGTTGATGGCGTTGGAAGTCTGATCGACGATGAGATCGATCTGGCCGCCGACGAGATCGTTCATCGCCGGGCCCGTGCCGCGATAGGGCACGAATTGCAGCTTGATGCCGGTGATCTGCTGGAGATACAGCCCGGCGATGTGGCTGCCGGAACCGTTGCCGGCCGTGCCGGCGGATGCAGGATTCGGCTGCGACTTCAGCCAGGCGAGGAATTCGGTCAACGAGTTCGCCGGAACGTTGCTTCTGCTGACGATGATCATCGGATTGCTCGGCAGCAGCACCACCGGCTCGAGATCGGCGACGAGATCATAGCCGAGCCGATACACCGCGCCGTTGGCCACGTGGGTGCCGAGATGGCCGAAACTCACGGTGTAGCCGTCTGGCTTGGAGCGCACCGCGCGCCCGACTCCGATGGAGCCGCCGGCGCCGGTGACGTTCTCGACCAGCACCGGCTGGCCGAGCGTCCGCTTCATGTGCTCGGCGAGGATGCGCATCATCGCATCCGAGGGACCGCCGGCGGCGAACGGCACGATCACCGTGATGGCGCGCGACGGATAGGTCTCCGCGTCAGCGGGTCCACCAAACAAGGCAAGCGCCATCACCACAGCGCCGAACAGGCGTCGCATCGCGGTCCTCCCCGGGCCTGATCCTTGTTGTCGGACGATCAGGCGCCAGGCCGCAATGCCGACCGTCCGGTTAGAACCGAGTGTAGTCGATCGGCTGGTGGCGATCGAGCGCGCGCTCGACTTTCGGCAGCGGATATTTGAGTCCCGTGGCGCAATTGAACAGCATGACGCGGTCGCTCTTCGTCACACGTCCATCGGCCAGGCTCTGCTTGTACGCGGCATAGGTCGCAGCCCCTTCGGGGCACAGCAAGAGCCCCTCCTCGCGCGCGACCTCGTTGAGAGCAGCGGAGATCGCGTCATCGTCGACGGCGATCGCAAAGCCTTTGCTTTCGCGCACGGCGCGCAGAATCAGGAAATCACCGACCGCCTGCGGCACACGGATGCCGGACGCGATCGTATGCGCATCCTCCCAACGCGTCGCATGCTCGACGCCAGCTTCGTAGGCGCGCACCATCGGCGCGCAGCCGGAGGCCTGCACCGCGACCATGCGCGGGCGCTTGGCGCCGATGAAGCCGATCTTCTCCAGTTCGTCGAACGCCTTCCACATGCCGATCAGGCCGGTACCGCCGCCGGTCGGATAGAAGATCACGTCGGGCACGTCCCAGCCGAGCTGCTCGGCGAGCTCCAGCCCCATCGTCTTCTTGCCCTCGATGCGATACGGCTCCTTCAGGGTCGAGGTGTCGAACCAGCCGACCTTGGCCTTGCCTTCGCCGACGATCTTGCCGCAATCATCGATCAGGCCATTGACGCGGTAGACGGTCGCGCCCTGCAACTCGATCTCGCTGACATTTACTTCAGGCGTATCGGCCGGGCAGAAGATCGTGGTCTTGATGCCGCAGGAGGTCGCGTAAGCCGCGAGCGCCGCACCCGCATTGCCGTTGGTCGGCATCGCCATGTGGGTGATGCCGAGCGCCTTGCCCATCGACACGGCCATGACCAGGCCGCGCGCCTTGAACGATCCCGTCGGCAATCGTCCCTCATCCTTCACGATGATCTCACCGCCGCCGAGCTTCTTGCCGAGCTTCGGCAGATTGATCAGCGGTGTCATCACCTCGCCGAGGCTGACGATGTCCTGGCATTTGCGCACCGGCAGCAGCTCGCGATAGCGCCACATGTCGGCGGGCCGCTGCGCCAGCGCGTCCTTGGTCAACGCCTGCCTCACGCCGGCCAGATCGTAGCGCACCAGCAGCGGCTTGCCGGCCTTGGAGAGGTTGTGGATTTGGTCCGCCGGATAATGATCGCCTTCCATCGCACATTCGAGATGCGTGACGAAGGTCGGGCGCTCGGTGGTGAGGTTGTCGCTGGATTTCACGGCAGGACTTTCTGTTTAGGCCCGTCTGGTTACATCCGTCATTGCCGGGCTTGACCCGGCAATCCATCCGCTTCGCAAAAGTTTCCCAAAGCGGGATGGATGCGCGGGTCAAGCCCGCGCATGACGAGCGGATCTAGAAATGGATGTTCTGTCGTGTGGTTCACTAAGTCTCACGGCAGGACTTTCTTGTGAGCCCGTCTGGTCCTCTCCGTCATTGCCGGGCTTGACCCGGCAATTCATCCACTTCGCAAAAGTTTCCCGAAGCGGGATGGATGCGCGGGTCAAGCCCGCGCATGACGGCCGGTGGGCGGAGCTACATGTTCAACACACGTCCATAGGCGTCGAGCACGGCTTCCTTCATCATCTCCGACAGGGTCGGATGCGGGAAGATGGTGTGCATCAGCTCTTCCTCGGTCGTCTCCAGGTTCATCGCCACGACATAGCCCTGGATCAGCTCCGTGACCTCGGCGCCGACCATGTGCGCGCCGATCAACTGGCCCGTCTTCTTGTCGAAGATCACCTTGACCAGGCCCTGGTCCTCGCCGAGCGCGATCGCCTTGCCGTTGCCGACGAAGGGGAAGCGGCCGACTCTGATGTCGCGGCCCTGCTCTTTCGCCTTGGCCTCGGTGAGGCCGACGGACGCCACCTGCGGATGGCAATAGGTGCAGCCTGGAATGAGGCTCTTGTCCATCGGGTGCGGATGCAGGCCCTTGATGGCCTCGATGCAGACCACGCCCTCATGCTCCGCCTTGTGCGCCAGCATCGGCGGACCTGCGACGTCGCCGATCGCGTAGAGGCCGGGCACGTTGGTCTTGCCGTAGCCGTCGATCACGATGCAGCCACGGTCGGTCTTCACGCCGAGCTTCTCGAGCCCGAGGTTCTCGATGTTGCCGACCACGCCGACCGCGGAGATCACGCGGTCAAACTCGGTCGTCTCGATCTTACCCTTGCCGTCGTCGATCGTCGCCACCACGCTGTCGCTCTTCTTGTCGAGCTTGGTGACCTTGGCGCCGGTCATGATCTTGAGGCCCTGCTTCTCCAGCTGCTTGCGGGCGATGCCGGCGATCTCGGCGTCCTCCACGGGCAGGATCTGCGGCAGCACCTCGACCACGGTGACCTCCGAGCCCATGGTGCGGAAGAACGAGGCGAACTCGATGCCGATCGCGCCGGAGCCGACCACCAAGAGCGACTTCGGCATCTTGTCGGGCACCATCGCCTCGAAATAGGTCCAGACCAGCTTCTTGTCCGGCTCCAGGCCCGGCAGCACGCGTGGCCGCGCGCCGGTCGCGACGATGATGTGCTTGGCCTGGTAGGTGCCTTCGCCCAGCGCGCCCTTTGGCGCTTCCACGTCGGACTTGGTCACCGTGATCTTGCCGGGCGCGTCGATGTTGGCGCGGCCCCAGATCACCTGCACCTTGTTCTTCTTCATCAGGAAGCCGACGCCGTCGGCGAGCCGCTTGGAGACGCCGCGCGAGCGCTGCACCACCGCCTTCGGGTCGTAGGAGATCTTCTCCGCCGACAGGCCGTAGTCCTTGGCATGCTGCATGTAGTGATAGATCTCGGCCGACCGCAGCAGCGCCTTCGTCGGGATGCAGCCCCAGTTCAGGCAAATGCCGCCGAGATGCGACTTCTCGATGATCGCGGTCTTGAAGCCGAGCTGGGCAGCGCGGATCGCGGTGACGTAGCCGCCCGGGCCCGAGCCGATGATGATGACGTCGAAGGATGTGTCGGCCATTACGGCTCCCGTTCAACTGAAGCAGTCGGATATGAGTTCGTCGTGGTGCTGCCGATGGAGCGTCGCCAGATCCAGCTTCGGATCATGGCCTCGACAAGCATCAGCGCGGCTGAGATCGCGAACCCGGCGAGCACGATCGGGGCCCAGATGCCGCGCGACAGCGCCTCGCCGGAGAAGAAAGCAGATCGGATGACGTCGATCCCGAGCGGGTTGGCTGATACCACGATGCTCGCCGATGCCGTGATCCAGGGCCACCGCGTCCTTATACGCATGCGCCGGCCCCGTCAGCCATCCCGCTCCGGAAAACAACTTCACACCATCATCATCACGGGGTTTTCGATCAGCTGCTTGAAGGCGCCGATCAGCTCGGCGCCGAGCGCGCCGTCGATGGCGCGGTGATCGCACGACAAGGTCACGCTCATCATGCTGGCAATCTCGATCTTGCCGTTGCGCACCACCGGCCGCTCCTCCGACGTGCCGACCGCAAGGATCGTCGCATGCGGCGGGTTGATAACCGCCGTGAAGTGCGTGATGCCGTACATGCCGAGGTTGGACACGGCCGTGGTGCCGCCCTGATATTCCTCCGGCTTCAGCTTCCGGGTCCGCGCGCGCGCGGCAAAATCCTTCATCTCGTTCGAGATCGCCGACAGCGTCTTGGTTTCGGCCTTGCGGATGATCGGCGTGATCAGGCCGCCGGGCATCGCCACCGCAACGCCGACGTCGGAATGCTTGTGCTTGACCATGCCGGCTTCGGTCCAGCTGACGTTGCAGTTCGGGATCTTCTGCAGCGCGACTGCCATGGCCTTGATGACGAAGTCGTTGACCGAAATCTTGTAGAGCGGCTTCTTCTCCTTGTCCTTCGGAGCGGCCGCATTGATCTCCTCGCGCGCGGCCAAGAGCTTGCCGATGTCGCAGTCGATCGTCAGGTAGAAGTGCGGGACGGTCTGCGTCGCTGCGGTCAGGCGCTGCGCGATCGTGCGGCGCATGCCGTCATGCGGGATGACCTCGTAGGAGCCCGGCTCGAACAGCGCCAGGATCTGCTTGTCGGACATCGACGGAGCTGCTGCAGGAGCGCCCGCGGCGGGAGCAGCCGACGGCGCGGCTTTGAGGCCCTTACCGGACTTCGCATCCTCGACGTCGCGGGCGACGACGCGACCATGCGGGCCGGTGCCGGTGATGCGGCCGAGATCGATGCCGGCATCCTTGGCAAGGCGGCGCGCCAACGGCGACGAGAAGATGCGGGCGTGGCCGTTGGCCTGGGGCGCAGCCGCAGGTGCGGCTGGCGCAGGCGCGGCGGCCGGCATAGCCGCGGGTGCAGCAGCAGGCGCCGGCGCCGCGGCGGGAGCCGCTGACGCAGTCGGCTTGGCCTCAGGCTTCGGCGCTGCCGGCGCGCTGCCGGACGCCTTCACGTCCTCGCCTTCGCCGGCGAGCACCGCGATCACGTCGTTGACCGGCACGTCCTGCGTGCCCTCGGGCACCAGGATCTTGGCGAGCGTGCCTTCGTCGACCGCCTCGACTTCCATCGTGGCCTTGTCGGTCTCGATCTCGGCGATGACCTCGCCGGACTTGACCTGGTCGCCTTCCTTCTTGAGCCAACGAGCGAGGTTGCCCTTCTCCATCGTCGGCGACAGCGCGGGCATCAGAATGTTGATCGGCATGATCAGTGACCTTGTTTCGACCTGGGGCTGGTGGTGCCCGTATCAGTCGGCCGAGCCAGCTCGGCTTCGAACATCTCGACGATGCGCTGCAGCGCCTCGTCTTCGGAATACTCGCTCTCGCGCGCATAGGCGCGCGCAGCATGTCGGGCCACGTCGACCAGGAGCAGCCCCCACACGTCCGGCTCCTCGAAGGCGCGCTGGAAGGCGATCGAGAGCCCGCCATCGAGCACGAAGGCGCGCAACACTTCGGTGGCGTCCTCGCGGCCGACGACGTCGGGCGGCAGCGGCTGCTCCTTGGGTCCGGCCATCTGGGGGTCCCTTAGCGGTAGCACACGGATTTGGCCGCCCGCACGACATCAGCAGCCGAGGGCAGCGCCAACTTCTCGAGATTCGCCGCATACGGCATCGGCACGTCCTTGCCCGACACGCGCGTGACCGGCGCATCGAGATAGTCGAAGGCGTGCTCCATGATGCGCGCGGCGATCTCGGCGCCGACGCCGCTCTGCGCCCAGCCCTCTTCCACCGTGACCGCCCGCCCGGTCTTCTTGACCGAGGCGATGATGGTCTCGGTGTCCATCGGACGCAGCGTGCGCAGGTCGATGACCTCGGCCTCGATGCCCTCCTTGGCGAGCTCATCGGCGGCCTTCAACGCGTAGGTCATGCCGTTCGACCAGGCGATGATCGTCACATCCTTGCCGGCGCGGGCGATGCGCGCCTTGCCGATCGGGATGATGTAGTCGTCGAGCTTCGGCACCTCGCCGGAGTGACCGTACAGCACCTCGTTCTCGAGGAAGATCACCGGGTTCGGATCGCGGATCGCGGCCTTCAGCAGGCCCTTCGCATCGGCCGCGGAATACGGCGCGACGACCTTGAGGCCCGGAATGTGCGAGTACCAGGACGAGTAGTCCTGGCTATGCTGGGCGGCAACGCGGGCGGCGGCGCCGTTGGGCCCGCGGAACACGATCGAGCAGCCCATCTGGCCGCCGGACATGTACAAGGTCTTGGCCGCGGAGTTGATGATCTGGTCGATCGCCTGCATCGCGAAGTTGAAGGTCATGAACTCGACGATCGGCTTCAGGCCGGCCATCGCCGCACCGACGCCGATGCCGGCGAAACCGTGCTCGGTGATCGGCGTGTCCATCACGCGGCGGGCGCCGAACTCCTGCAGCAGGCCCTGGGTGACCTTGTAGGCGCCCTGATACTCTGCGACCTCCTCGCCCATGATGAAGACGTCGCCGTCGCGGCGCATCTCCTCTGCCATCGCGTCGCGCAGCGCCTCGCGAATGGTCACCGTCACCATCTCGGTGCCGGCGGGAATTTCCGGATCGGGCTGCGCCACGGCTTGCGGCGCGGCTGCAGAGACGGCCGGCGCCTCGGCGGCAGCGGTCGGTGCGGCTTCAGCGGCCTGCTTGGCCGGCGCGGCCACCTTGCCGAGATCAGCGGCCGTCTCGCCATCGGCGAGGATGGTTGCGATCGGCGTGTTGACCGCGACGTCGGCGGTGCCTTCGGGAATCAGGATCTTGCCGAGCGTCCCTTCGTCGGTCGCCTCGACTTCCATCGTGGCCTTGTCGGTCTCGATCTCGGCGATCACGTCACCCGACTTGATCGCCTCGCCTTCCTTCTTCAGCCATTTGGCGAGGTTGCCCTTCTCCATCGTGGGCGACAGCGCGGGCATCAAAACTTGAATTGGCATATCAGCTCCAGGAATATCAGCTTGCGCGCTCAGCGATAGACGTCGGTGTAGAGCTCGGCGGGATCCGGCTCGGGATCGGCCTGCGCGAAATCGGCTGACTCGTTGACGATCTTGCGCACGTCGGCGTCGATCGCCTTGAGGTCCTGCTCGCTGACCTTCGCCGCCAGCAGGCGGTTGCGGACCTGCTCGATCGGATCCTGGTCGTGACGGACCTTCTCGACCTCCTCACGGGTCCGGTACTTCGCCGGGTCGGACATCGAATGGCCGCGATAGCGATAGGTCTGCATTTCCAGGATGAACGGGCCCTTGCCCTCGCGGCACCAGGCCGCGGCCCGCTCGCCGGCGGCCTTGACGGCGCGCACGTCCATGCCGTCGACCTGCTCGCCCGGGATGTTGAAGGAGATGCCGCGCTTGGAGAAGTCGGTCTGCGCCGAAGCGCGCGACACCGCCGTGCCCATCGCATAGCGGTTGTTCTCGATGACGTAGATCACCGGCAGCTTCCAGAGCTCCGCCATGTTGAAGCTCTCATAGACCTGGCCCTGGTTCGCCGCGCCGTCGCCGAAATAGGCGACGCTGACCGAGTCGTTGCCGCGGTAGCGGTTGGCCAGCGCCAGACCGGTGCCAAGCGAGACCTGGGCGCCGACGATGCCGTGGCCGCCGAAGAAGTTCTTCTCCATGCTGAACATGTGCATGGAGCCGCCCTTGCCCTTGGAATAGCCGCCGCGGCGTCCCGTGAGCTCGGCCATGACACCCTTGGCATCCATGCCGCAGGCCAGCATGTGGCCGTGATCGCGATAGCCGGTGATGACCTGGTCGCCGTCCTTCAGCGCCATCTGCATGCCGACCACGACGGCCTCCTGGCCGATGTAGAGATGGCAGAAGCCGCCGATCGCACCCATGCCGTAAAGCTGACCCGCCTTCTCCTCAAAGCGACGGATCAGCAGCATGTCGCGCAGCGCAGCCAATTCCTGTTCTCTGGTGAATTCCGGCGGCGGGCCGTTGTCTCTGTCCTGCCCGTGTTCCTTTGCGGCGGTTTTCTTGGGTGCGGCCATGGCAATTCCGGATGAGAGAAAAAGTAGCTTTCTCTAACTCAACTCCATGGCACGTCAAAGGACTGCGTGAACCGCCATTCACTTTGCCCGTGCCGCACTGCAGCGAGCACGAAATAATCGAATGCGAGGGGCAGCGATTTTGAAATCCTGATGCTGCTGCGCGCTTATGTGGCAGCCATCATCGCCCGCGGCGGTCACCTCGACGTCACTGCGGGCGATTAATGCGGATCAGGTCGTGCGGGTTGGCATAGCCGAGCTGGAAGCGCGCGCGCTCGTCGAGCATGTCGGGATCGACCCGGTCGGAGCGCAGCAGCGACACCCGCTTCTCGCCCTCGGCCCGCTCCTGCTTCAGCCGGACCAGCTCCGAGGTGAGCGACACGATCTCCTGGTCGAGCTCCTGCCGGGCATTCAGGCCATAGCGGCCGGTGTAGGCGTTGATGCCGAAATAGCCGACGATGGCCGCCGCCATCGTGTAGAGGGCGAGCCCGGTGAGAAAGGATTTCAGGCGTGCGCGGGAGACCATGGCCGGGAGAATGTAGGCAGCCCGGTTAAGGAATCGCTAACCCTGCCGGCGCGGGTGAGCGGCCCCGGTCTTGAAGCCAATCGGGGCAAGGCGCGCTGGCACCCCTGCCCCGATCATACCGGTCATGCGCTTGGCGACTGCGGTCCGCGCGAGCGCCGCATGCAGCCCGAGGTCTCAGCCGTTCTGCTTGGCGACGAAGGCTGCGAAGGCATCGAGATATTGCAGCAGCACCGGCTTGAGCGACTCCTTGGTCAGCTCGCCCTGGCCGTCGAACGCATCGCCGACGCCGTTCAGATAGATCTCCGGCTGGCCCATGATCGGGCCGGAGATGCCCGGCATGATGTTCTGCAGGTGCTTGGCCGCAGCGACGCCGCCGAGCGGGCCCGGCGAGTTCGAAATCAGGCCGACCGGCTTGCCGAGGAACGAGCTCTGTCCATACGGGCGCGAGGCGATGTCGATCGCGTTCTTCAGCACGCCCGGGATCGAGCGGTTGTATTCGGGCGTCAGGATGAGCACGCCGTTCGACGCCTTGAGCTTGTCACGCAGCGCGAGCCAGTCTGCCGGCGGGTTGGCCTCGAGGTCCTGGTTGAAGAACGACAGGCCTTCGAGCGTGACCACCTCGATCTTGAGGCTGGCGGGCGCGAGCTTCGCCATCGCCTTCGCGATCTTGAGCGTGAAGCTCTCCTTGCGGAGACTGCCGACGAGCGCGACGATCGAATACGGGGCGGGCATGAAAGCATCCTTCTGCGTTGAAACCGTAGGCGGACCTTAAGCGCTCCGCGCGATTTCATGCAAGTGCATGAACATCCACCGCCAGGAAACGCAGTGTTTCCCGAACGCGCGGCCCGGCGATCACGGCCCGGCCAGTCACTCAACGGTCACTCAATGTTGAAGTAGGCGCCGGGGCATTCGTTGGTCACGGTCGTCGCGATCGCCTGGGCCTGCGGCGAGGTCGGCTTGGGCACGGCGACGACCTTCCATCGGCCGGCCTTGTTCAGCCAGAATTTGTGGGTGGACGTTGCGATCCGGCGTTCGGAATATTTGGTGGCTGGCCACATCATGATGAACTTCGGCTTCGGCGGCGGAACCTCCTGCCATGTGCCGAACTCGTAGAACGGCATGTACCACAGATGCCATTCGATGGCCTGAAACTCGTGATGCGCGACGACCACCTGGACGACGGAGCTTCCTTTCAGCCACGTCGATCCGAACTCGGAGGGTGAGATCAGCTGACACCGCGTATGCAGCGGCTCCTGGACGTGGAGCAGATCATACTTCTGGTTCGATGACAGCAGACCGGCCGAGGCCGGCGATCCCGCATTGGGATCGTTCGCGGCCGAGGCGCAGATCGGCACATCGGACGGGCCCTGCCCGGTCCAGGGGTTGTGGCTGCAGGTGATGTGGCGCGACAACGTTCCGCCGGTGGTCGTGGCGGTTTCCTCGGCGAGACCTGTTTCGCGGTCCCAGGTGCCGGTGAACTTGGTCGTCTTGGTCGGCGGACAGGCCGTGGTCGGACCGGACGTCCACCAATGCGTCGCTTCGAGTTCGTAGAATGAGTAGCGGGGTTGCGGATAGTGGACCGCCTTGGCGCCGGTGAGCGCGTGGTGCGCAACGCAGCCCCATCCCTTGGTGTCGAGCCAGCAGACCAGCGGATAGCTTTCACTGGGCCAGCATCCCGCGCGGGCCGGCGACGACAAACTGACTGTGAGACCCATGATGGCCGCGGCCAGAAGGAACGGACGCATGATCTCCTCCGGTCCATGATGCTGGCTGAGAAAGCTGCGCCCCGCGAGCCCCGATCGCCTTGATCGGTATCAACCCTGCCGCGATCCGAAGCCCCGCCGCACCCTGGGCGGTGGCGCTAGCGGACCGGCTGCTCGCGCAGAATGCGGGTGAATTCCGCCACGGCCTGATGCGTCAGCCAGATCGCCTGGCCGTCGACCGGCTGCGACCAGCTCGACAGCTTGGCGATGACGGTCCTATTGGCGGCGTCGACGAACAGGTTCTGGCCGTGAATGCCCATCGCGAACAGCAGCTGCGGCTGGTCGTTGGTGACGTACCAGCCGCTGCGATAATGCATGTTGCGGCTGACGGCCGCGAAGCTGTCGCGCCATTGGCCGTCCCGCCAGGCCTTGATATCGCCGTTGTGCCTGATGTCGTCGAGCCAGGCCTCGGAGATGATGGTCTGCGAGCCGCGGCGGCCGCCCGAGAGCATGAGCTGGCCAAGCCGGGCAAAGTCGCGCAAGGTGGCGCAGAAGCCGCCGGTGCAGCGCGGGGCACCCTTGCGGTCGAGGGTGATGAAGGCCTCGCCGCTCGCCCCCATCGGCTTCCACAGCAGAGCGCCGACGAGGCTCGCGAAGCTGCGGCCGGTGGCGCGCTCGATCGCCCATCCCAGGAGATCGGTGTTGGACGAGACATAGCTGAACGGGCCGCCATGCGGCTTCGCCTGGGCGCGCATCGTCGCATAGAAATCGTGCAGGTTCGGCGTGGTGCCTTGCGCGACCGGCTCCCAGCCGGCGGCGTCGGCATAGGCCTGCAGGCCTATGCCGTCGAACACGATGCCTGCGCGCATGTCGAGGAGCTGTCGGAGGGTGGCGCCGCGATAGGCGGTCTCAGTCACCTCCGGCACGTAGCGCGTGATCTCGGCGTCGATGTCGAGCTCGCCGCGCCCGGCGAGGATGCCGGCCATCAGGCCGGTGATCGACTTGGTCGCCGACATCAGGATGTGCGGCGTGTCGCGATCGGTGCCGCCGTCGTAATGCTCGAACACGATGCGGCCGTCGTGCAGGATCAGGAGCCCGTCGGTCGCCGTCGCCTTCAGGAAGCCGTCGAGATCGAGCGTGCCGCCCTTGGGCAGCCGCAGGCTGAACTCATCGAACGCAACCGGGCTCGCCGGCAGCGGCCAGGCGCTGCCCGGCGCGCTCTCGATGTCGGCGACCGGCAGGATGGACCGGATGTTGTGGAACGCCCAGCGGCTGAACGGCGCGCTGCGCCAGTTGGAGAGATCGGCGCGGGAGGAAGATGGTGCAGTCGACATGCGGGGCCCTGTGGAATGCGTCCGACATAGGCGTTCGCGGCCGCGACGGAAAGCCCGGAACCTCTCCGGACAAACGAACAGGCCGCCCAAAGGCGGCCTGGCACTCTCTTTCCTCCGTCATTGCGAGAAGCGGAGCGACGAAGCAATCCAGAGTCCTTGCTCGGCCCTGGATTGCTTCGCTGCGCTCGCAATGACGAGAAACTTACAGCACCGGATTCCACGGCGCCGGGATCAGCCGGTAGCGCGGGCCATCCTTCTCGACGTAGCCCACCGAGGGGAAGGAGAAGTGGAAGCCGATCACCCTCGCCTTCTCGGCCGCGGCCATGTCGTAGAACTTGTGCCGTGTCTCCTGCGCCATCGCGGCGTCGGTGTCGAACATCACGTGCCAGTCGGGGTTGCGCAGGAACAGCTCGGGCACGTTGGTGACGTCGGCCTGGATCAGCACCTTGGCGTTGCCCGAGGCGACGGCGAACGAGGTGTGGCCCGGCGTGTGGCCGGGCGTGCCGAGCGCAGTGACGCCCGGCGCGACCTCCTTGTCCCACTCGTATTGCGTGACCTTGTTCTCCAGCCCGCCGAACACCTTCTTGAAGTTGGCGAAGTTGCCCTTCATCAGCTCGGTCTCCGCCTTGGCGGCATTCTCGTCGCTATTCCAGAACGCCCACTCCTTGGCGGGCACCTTGATCTCGGCATTCGGGAACGCCAGCGAGCCGTCGCCGAGCTTGAGGCCGTTGATGTGGTCGCCATGCATGTGCGAGAGCACGACGACGTCGATGCTCTTCGGATCGACGCCCGCCGCGGCGAGGTTCTGCAAGGTGCGGCCGACCGCGCCCTTGCTGGCCTCGAACGCGCCGGCGCCGTTGCCGGTGTCGATCAGCACCAGCTTGGAGCCGGTGTTGATCAGCTGCGGATTGAACGGGATCGTGATCATGCCCTTCGGCATGTAGCCGCCTTCCGCGGCCGCGAGCGCATCCTCCTTGGGCGTATTGACGACGAACTTGTCGGGCATCGGGAAGGTGCGCGCGCCGTCATTGACGGAGGTGCATTCGTAGTCGCCGACCTTGTAGCGGTAGAAGCCCGGCGCCTGCGCGCCGGCCGGCGCCACGGCCGCGCGGGCCTCGCTGCCGAGCAGTTGCGGCAAGCTGCCGGCGGCCCCGGCGAGGGCCGCACCGGCGAGAAATCGACGGCGATCGATGTTAGTCATGACAATCTCCTCAGCGCATACGCGGCAGACACCGCCCCAAAACCAAAACGGCGCGGATTGTCTCCGGCCGCGGGCCAAACGCAAGCCCGTCCGCAACGTCTGAGGAGCGACGTTAGGTCACTTAACTTTGTTGGGGTCGATAAGGAATTTTTCGCCAGTTGCCCGTTTGGCGTACGCGGCGAGGTTGGCCGGATCGAGCGTCTCGACCAGGGAGATCACCTTCGTGTAGTGGCTCGCGAACGTCGTCTTGAGCTCGTCGACGACCCGCTGGCGCAGCCGTTCGCCATCCGCCCGGCCGATCTTCATCAGGAACGGAAACAGCAGCCAGCCGCCGACGCCCCAGGTCATGCCGAAGCTTCGCGTGATCTCGGTCGGGCGCGTGTCCAGGCCGCCATAGATGTAGACCTGCTTGTGCACGGCCGAGCCGTAGCGGCTGTACGGATGCTTGCCGGACTTGTTGATCGCTGCTTCCATCGCAGTGAGGATCTGGCCGGCGAGCTTGCCGCCGCCGATCGCGTCGAAGGCGATGGTGGCGCCGGTCTCGACCAGCGCCGCGGTCAGCTCGTCCATGAAATCAGGCGAGGTCGAATCCACGACGTATTTGGCACCGATGCCGCGCAGCAGCTCGGCCTGTGCTGCACTGCGCACGATGTTGACCAGCGCAATACCGTCCTTGAGGCAGATCTTGTTGAGCATCTGCCCGAGATTGGAGGCGGCCGCGGTGTGCACCAGCGCCGTATGGCCCTCCCGCCGCATCGTCTCGGTCATGCCGAGCGAGGTCAGCGGATTGACGAAGCAGGAGGCGCCCTCTTCCGGCGTCGTGCCCGCCGGCAGCGGCAGGCACTCGGAGACCTTGAGGCAGCGGTACTGGCTGTACATCGCGCCGCCGATCGCAGCGACCGTGCGCCCCATCAGCGCCTTGGCGGCGTCCGACGAGCCGGTCTTGACCACGACGCCGGCGCCCTCATTGCCGATCGGCATCGACTCGTCCACGCGGGCAGCCATCGCCCGCATCCCGGCTTCGGGCACCTTCGCCGTGATGACGGGACGGTCCTTGGTGCCGGAAACCTGCACGGTCGACAGATCGGCGGCTCCGACGAGCAGGCCGAGATCGGACGGATTGATCGGCGCCGCCTCGATGCGCACCACGACCTCGTCCGGCCCGGGCTCCGGGGTCGGCACGTCCACGAGCGACAGCTCGAGCTCGCCGCTGCGCTTGATCAATGTCCGCAGCTGCAGGCCTTGTGTCTCGACGCTCATGCGTGCCTCCCCTGTTTGCTTCAGCTGCGGCTCAGGCCAGCGCCTTCAGCGCGTAACGGCCGGCGTAGCGGGCCTGGGCGTCGAGCTCCTGCTCGATGCGCAAGAGCTGGTTGTACTTGGCGGTGCGGTCGGCGCGCGCCAGCGAGCCGGTCTTGATCTGCCCGCAATTGGTGGCGACCGCGAGATCGGCGATCGTCGAATCCTCGGTCTCGCCGGACCGGTGCGACATCACGGCGGTGTAGCCGGCCTTGTAGGCCATCTCGACCGCGGCGAGCGTCTCGGTCAGCGTGCCGATCTGGTTGACCTTGATCAGGATCGAATTGGCGCGGCCGTTGCGGATGCCGTCGGCGAGGCGGTTGACGTTGGTGACGAACAGATCGTCGCCGACCAGCTGGCACTTGTGGCCGACCAGGTCGGTCAGCTCCTTCCAGCCGTCCATGTCGTCCTCGGACATGCCGTCCTCGATCGAGCAGATCGGATAACGCGCGACGAGGTCGGCGAGGTACCTGGCCTGCTCGGAGCGCGAGCGGGACTTGTTCTCGCCCTCGTAGACATACTTGCCGTCCTTGAAGAACTCGGTCGCGGCGCAGTCGAGCGCCAGCATGACGTCGTCGCCGGCGGTGTAGCCGGCCTTGTTGATCGCGGCCATGACGAAGTCGAGCGCGGCGTCCGCCGACGGCAGGTTCGGCGCGAAGCCGCCCTCGTCACCGACATTGGTGTTGTGCCCGGCCTTCTTCAGCTCACCCTTCAGCGTGTGGAAGATCTCCGAGCCGCAGCGCAGCGCTTCCGCGAAGCTCGGCGCGCCCACCGGCATGATCATGAATTCCTGGAAGTCGATCGGGTTGTCGGCATGGACGCCGCCATTGACGATGTTCATCATCGGCACCGGCAGGGTGCGCGCCGAGGTGCCGCCGACATAGCGATACAGCGGCATGTCGTAGGAGATCGCCGCCGCCTTGGCGCAGGCGAGCGACACGCCGAGGATGGCGTTGGCGCCGAGCCGGCTCTTGTTCTCGGTGCCGTCGAGCTCGATCAGGATCTGGTCGATCTGGACCTGGTCGTGCGCCGACATGTCGCTCAGCGCCTCGTAGATCTCGTCGTTGATCGCCTCGACCGCCTTCATCACGCCCTTGCCGAGATAGCGGTGCTTGTCGCCGTCGCGCAGCTCGACCGCCTCATGGGCGCCGGTCGAGGCGCCCGAGGGAACGGCGGCGCGGCCGACCGAGCCGTCCTCCAGCACGACGTCGACCTCGACCGTGGGATTGCCGCGGCTGTCCAGGATTTCGCGGCCGATGATGTCGACGATGGCGGTCATGAGGTCCTCTTGCGGGCTTTTCGGGTGGGCATTGCTGCGCCGCTTCTACCGCAAGCCCGGGGGTCCGAAAAGGCCAACTCGGGTCGAAGTCGGTAGAAGTCGCGGCCAAATCACGAAGCGGATGACGCAGGGGGCGCGATTGGCTAAACGGACGCCAGCTGCGACAGGTGACACGAGATATGGCGAAAACATCCAAGCCCACCAAGACATCGGCCGGCCTTCAGCTGGGACGCGCGGTGGCGGCCCCCGACAGCCCGGAGGCGGCGACGCTGGACCGCGTCCCCAATCCGCAGAAGGACACCGACTACCTGGCCCGCTTCACCGTGCCGGAGTTCACCTCGCTATGCCCGGTAACGGGACAACCGGACTTCGCCCACCTCGTCATCGACTACGCCCCCGGCCCCTGGCTGGTCGAATCCAAGTCGCTGAAAATGTATCTGGCCAGCTTCCGCAACCATGGCGCGTTCCACGAGGACTGCACGGTCGCCATCGGCAAGCGCTTGGCCGCCGAGATCAAGCCCAAATGGCTCCGCATCGGCGGCTACTGGTATCCCCGCGGCGGCATCCCGATCGACGTATTCTGGCAGACGGGGAAGCTGCCGAAGGGGTTGTGGGTGCCGGACCAGGGCGTGGCACCGTATCGTGGGCGGGGGTGAGGGATCAGGATTGCACGTTCCCAACGCACCATGCGACGTCCTGGAAACACCGGAACGAACGTTAGAAGAAAAATGAGCAATATGCCGCTTGTTCGCAAACCGGAGCGACTCTGTTTTAACTAGCATTTTAAGCTGCAAGTCTTCCTTGCTTGCATGAAGCGTCGAAAAAAACAAATGCCTGTCTTTCTTGAAGGGATCGCACTAGCAAACTTTCGCGGCATCGGGCCGGAGCTTCAAGCGCTCGGGCCGTTCAAGACCTTCAATTTCTTCGTTGGTGCGAACAACGTTGGCAAGTCGACTGTCCTCAACGCGATCCACCGCCACTTTGGGTCGACAGAGGAGCCGAAGTTTACGGCTCTCGACGCGTATACGGGTGTGAACACAGGACCAATGCAATTTCGCGTTGGAGTGCTCAAGGAGACGTTTGAATCCACCATAGTGAAAGCGATAGGCGATAGTCGGATTCGTCTTCAATATGGGAGTGACCACAGAACTAGCGACCTTGTTCACAACATCTGCGAGGAACTAGCAGCCCCAGGTGACGATTTGATCTGGATACCAAAAAATATTGATCAATCTCTAGTGGGGTCCGTTCGCGGCGCGCTTGTTGACGGTTTGTGGCGTCAACTGTGGTCGTTTATATACAAGGGCGCCACTAGTGGATCAGTGACTGATGACTGGATTCCTGATGTTCTAAAAACCTTTTTCGAGCTTCAAAAACACCGCCCCCGCCCGGTCAGCAGATTTATTCCTACACACCGACAAATCGGCCCAGCATCGCAGTCATTTGCTGATTTTAGCGGCGCCGGCCTTATCGACCGCCTCGCCGAACTTCAAAGCCCAGATCACGACAAGCGCCACGAGTTCGAAGTCTTCAAGAAGATAAACGAGTTCTTGCAAACCGTAACAGGACGCCGAGAAGCAAGGATCGAAATTCCTCACAATCGAAATCATGTCCTCGTTCATATGGACAACAAGGTCCTGCCGCTTGCTAGCCTAGGTACCGGAATTCATGAAGTTGTAATGATCGCCGCTTTCTGCACTATAAGCGAAGAGAAAATTGTTTGCATCGAGGAACCCGAAAGTCATTTGCATCCGCTGCTGCAAAGGAAGCTGATCTCGTATTTACAGGAAAAAACGTCTAACCAATACTTCATCGCCACACATTCAGCCGCCTTTATCGACACACCCGGAGCAGGAATTTTCCACGTCACCAACGATGGAGTTCAAACGAGAATCAAGGAATCGGTCCTCCGCAAAGAACGTGACCTTGCCCCTCGGGCTTAATCCAGTTTGAAGTTCGTTCTGGCCCCAACGAGGACCAGAGCATGAAGCGCAGCCGCTTTACGGAAGAGCAGATCATCGGGATTTTGAAGGAGCACGAGGCTGGCGTTCCGGTCGCCGATCTGTGCCGCAAGCATGGCGTGAGCGACGCCAGCATTTACAAGTGGAAGGCCAAGTTCGGTGGAATGGACGTCTCGGAGGCCAAGCGGCTGAAGACGCTGGAGGACGAGAACACGCGGCTGAAGCGGCTGCTGGCGGACGC
>NZ_JBNPTM010000013.1:0-144181 GCF_051167655.1 Bradyrhizobium sp. HKCCYLS2038
GCGCCAATGGTACTATGGCTCAAGCCCTGGGAGAGTAGGTCGCTGCCAGGCCTGCAAAGGACATCCCCTCTTCACAACCCAAAACAACAACGCCGCGCTGAAACCTCAGCGCGGCGTTGTCGTTTGTCGGGATGGATTGCGGTCTGATGCACTCGCATCAGTCAACGCGCGGTCGGCCGGATCGCTGATCGCGCCGCCGCGGTTGTGATTGGTTCAGCGCTGCGGCTCGCTCCGGAGCGGATCAGCACTGGCCTGCTTGCCGCAGGCGCTAAGGCGCCAATCTCCGTCTCAGGAATTCCTCGCCTTCAGAGTTCAGCCATGGTCGCGGGCGCTTTGCGACGCGGTGGACCCGCGATGTGATACGATCGCGACAGCGGCGGCGAGGCCACGCCGCAGGGGAGGACGCGAGGGCATGGAACAGAAGATGCCTCAGGATCTGAAGACCATCGCGAGCTTTCACGCTCACGTCTATTACGATCAGGAGACCCGCACCGAGGCCGAGCTGCTGCGCAGCTGGATCGGCGAGCGCTTCACCGTGACACTCGGGCGTTGGCACGACGTTCTGGTCGGGCCTCACGAGCGATCGATGTACCAGGTCGCCTTCGCCGTCGAGGTGTTTCCAAAACTGGTGCCATGGCTGATGCTCAATCACGGTCGCCTCAGCGTGCTGGTGCATCCGAACACGACGGAGCCGCTGGCCGATCACACCGCGCACGCGTTGTGGATCGGAGCCCCCCTGGGGATTCGCGGCGAGAGGCTGCCCGAGACCGCCGAGGCCGAGCTTCCGCTCGCGCCCAACACGACGCCGAGCCTTCCGGCCTGATGCGGGTGCTGCTCGCCGGCGGAGCGCTGCTGGACCGAGCCAGGTGCCCCAACGTGATGCCGTGACGGGGGCGAGGATATCGGGCGCCGGCCAGACGGCCGGCGGCCGTCACCACCTGGTCTTCGCCGCGATATTGGTATTGGTGACCGCATTCGCGGTCGCCGACGTCGTGGCTGCGGTGTTGTTGATCAGCGTGAGCAGCTTGTAGTAGTCCACGACCTTGGCGTTGGCGACATACATCACGTCCTTGCTGCGCATCTGGAAGCCGGAGGCCAGCAGCATCCCGGAGGGATCGCGCAGATTGATGTGATAGATGGTCGGAATGCGGTCATAGACGAAACGGCCGGTGTTGACGCCGAGCTTCTGCAGTAGCGGACGTTCCTCATAGCGATAAAGGAACACCTCGGCAGGGTCGGACTGCTGATCGTTCAGGCCGCCCGCCTTGCCGATGGCCTGCGCCAGCGTGAGCGTCTCGGTATCGAACGAGATTTCCGAATTGAAGCCGAAGACGTTCTGGTTGAGCGCACCGAGTGCCGTGAAGGTCGGGGATTCGCGCGTGATGTAGACGACGTCGTTGGGGCGAATGAAGATGTTCTCGCGCGGATCCTGAACGACGCGGCTGAGCAGCACGCGGACGCGGCGGCCGTCGCGCTGCAGCGTGACGTAGCTCTCGATCGCCTCGTGCTTCGGGCCACCCGCGCGCGCAATCACAGCCAGCAGCCGTTCGCCGACGCTGTTCAAGGCAAGCACGCCCGGCGTGTTGACGTCGCCGAGAACGCTCACGACGCTGGAATGCTGCTGGTTCAGGCTGACGACGACCTGCGGCTCCAGCGCGCGCTTCTGCAGCCGGAATACGATCTCCTGCTCGATCTCTGGAAGCGTGCGGCCCGCCGCGGCAATCTCGCCGGCATAGGGCACGCGGATGTTGCCGCGCTGATCGACGGCTTGCGCGGGAAGGTCGACGAAATTGCCCGGACGGGCCCCGGCGGCGGTCGGCGGCGTGAACAGGCCGCCCGGTGCCGCTTCGAAGATCGAGACGTTCAGCACGTCGCCGATCCCGGCAACCTGCACCGGCTTCGGCCGCTTGTCCGGAAACACACCCGAGAAGGTGACGACGTTGGGCTGCGAGAGGAAGCCGATCGTCTCGGAGCTGACGTCGACGAGCGCGTAGGGAAGAGCCGTCGACGAGCGCACGCTGGCGGTGGCGTTGTCGTTGACTGCCTCGCTGGTCGGACCGGTGCCGGGAAGCAGCGAGCACGCCGGGATCAGCACCAGAAGCGCGAACGCGATGAGCAGCCGTGATCCGCGGCGAAGGTCATGAAACCTGCGTTGGCCCGAGACGAAATTTCGGATGCGAGATCCGGCACCGCAACTCGATCCGCGCGGTGCTGGCGGGATGTTCAAGGCCTTCAACGCAACCTCGGGTACAACAATACAACGTTTTCCCAGCGCCCCTGCTCGTAAGCCGAGAACGGCGCTTTATTAACAAGTTCCAACGTACCCGGCAGTCATGTCCGGTGAAAGGCACGCTTGTCAGCAAAACCGGCTTTTGCCGCGTCGTGCTAATTAGGTCACAGTTACCTCACCGACGTACCTGCCGGGCACTATCAAGCCGATCGATGAGGCACCTGATCCCCAGCGTGGTACCAACCGAGCCCGTCGTCAGTATTGGACGCAGAAATCAGTTGAGCATCGGTTTCCGAGTTGATCGGTGTCGGGGGAGCATGGGCGCCGGGCCCGGGTTGTCGGGCGTGGCCGATCATGTCTATGTTGTGGCCGTCGTTGTTTCGGAGTTCGGGAGCCGCCTTTGCCGCACGCAAGCATCATCGCCGCTGCCGCCTTCGCAGTCGTATTTGCTGACGCGACGAGCCCGGCTCTCGCCCGCGGCAACTATCCGCTGACCGAGTGTGGCCCCGATCTCGGTCGGCTGTGCCGGCTGCACGGCGCGTTCGACGCCACTCCCTTCCATTATCATCTGGCGATCTATCCGGGATGCATTCGGCGCGTGGCGGTCGAGACACCGGAAGGCCTGCGCTACCGCCGCGCCGTGGTGTGCGGTGCGCCGGACCGGCCGATGATCCGGTAAGACCGGCCGCCATCTGCACCCGATCGGCCCGACCTGCCTTGCCGGGGACGTGGTCAGATCAGTCCAATTCTGCACAATCGCACGAATGATTGGCGCGCAGCCGCGGCTGGACCGCTGGTCTCGGAGTGGTGGTTCCCGCTTGCACGAAGGAGCCGGTATCGGCCGAAGGCGGGCGGCTCGAATTAAATTTACCGGTTGCATGTCAGATTAATTACAATCTGAAATTAAATATTTTTTCTTCAGGTGGAACCGTTCTAGTCAGTAAAAAAGGCGCGTCCTGAACAAACTTAAGCTTCAATTTTCCCCGACCAAAGGTGCTTAACAAGTCCTTTCGGCTCTGCGGTATTTTTTTACGTCGTTACCGCATCAGGGGTCGGGAGTATTTAATATCTTGACTTAAGATGGTAAATTAACTTGTCGCGAGTAGTTAATTTTATCTCGATCATCGAAGCCGGGCCTGGTTGCGATTCCCGTTCGCCGGCGTTCGACAAGAAGTCCCTGAAATCTCGCCAACGAGTGGGGGCCGTCCTTGCGTGACGAGTCTGGTGTTGCGTTGAGTGAAGGTGAGACGATGGAATTCGCGGACAACGGCCGCGTCGATCATCCCGTCTTCGAGTCGCTGAAGAAAATAAGGGCTGCAAGATCCCGCCTCCAACATTTGACCTCCGGCCGTCCGACGCGGGCGGAACTGGCCTTGCAGATCGCGCTGTACGACGGCCTTCTCGCGGAGCTTCAAGCGATCAGCGGCAGCCTGGAAAAGCGGCCCGAGGCTCGCAGCGCGGTCACCCGCCGCCCGGTGGCGATCCGGCGGCATCGCGGCACCGCTCACCTCCAGATCATCCGTCCGAGCATCCCCCGCCGGACCAAGCAGCGCAAATAGGCTCGAGGTCACGAGCCGTCTGCCAATACCAAGCCGGTGCGTGCCCGTGCCAAGCCGGCGCGGGTCTGCGCTCCAAGAGCTTCGACGCCTGCGAGCCGCGCCGGACCAGGATGCCGCGTTGCTCGGGACAGGGCGGCCAGCATACGATCTTCCGCCGATGCGATGAGGCGCCCTCCGCAGGGCCGATCTCCGGCTGAGGGCGATCTCCCGTGTTCCCCCCTCGCGCTGCTGTGACGTCGTGCCGCATCCTGGGCCAGGATTATGGCGGCGCATGATCGCCGCCGAGCGGCATTGTGGCATATTCCTGTTATTGTGCTTATTCTCTGATTTTTCGCTTATGCGAAAATATCCCAATTCGGGTTGAGGATCGCAGTGCCCGAATAGGTTGTGGATTTTCTCCAAGCTGTTGGCGTTTTTCTCCAGGGAGCGGACCGTGGACATCGAGGCAGAGCGGCCGCGCAGCGCGAATTGAACGAGATGGACACGGCTGCGCCCGCTTTATTTGCGGGAATCGGCCGAAAAAACCCGTTTCTGGCGAACTCATCCCGAGCGACCCCTGATGCCGCGCGTGTCCGGATGGGCGGCACAACGTGGCGAAATAAGGTTGCGGGTTGCTGATTTATTGGGTTACAACCATTTACACGTGATGGAAAAAGCGCAAAATCAAATAATCGAGTTTTGCGTCGGCGAACCACTTGCGGAACGAAATACCGAATTATATGACATTAATCCGGCAGGATAGAGATCACAGATAGAGGTCGCTGTATGTCCACCAAGAAGATCGATTTCGAAGCGATGTCTTTCGAGGACCTCTGGTCGCTTCACGAACAGATCAGCCAGATCCTGGCTGTGCGGATCGCGTCCGAGAAACGTGAGCTCGAGAGGCGGCTTGCGGTGCTCAACCGCAGCCGCGGCGTCATCGAGGGGGCCGACACGGACGGTGCGCAGTCCTACAATTCGAGTGGCAAGGCACGGCGCAAATATCCGCGGGTGCTGCCGAAATATCGCAACCCGCAGACGTCCGAGACGTGGTCCGGCCGCGGCAAGCAGCCGCGCTGGCTGGTGGCGGCGATCAAGACCGGTCATCGCATCGAGGAGTTTGCGATCAATGCGACCGGTGCAGCGAAGGGCCGCCGTCAGAGGGCGTAGTTATCCTCGAACGCGACGATCTTCGCTTTCTCAGGTTCGAAGCTGCGGTCGGAATAGGGGGGGCCGACGCGCCGCGCCGACCAATCGCTCCTGCGACGGCTCCTGGGTTCTCGGATCGCCTCCAGGTGGTTGTTCTTCGACCGCCGCTTTCAATACGCGTTGTCGCCGCGGATGAGCTCAAGCGGCGTCCGGAGCAGGATCGCGATATCGAGCGACAGGCTCCAGTTGTCGATGTACCAGAGATCGTGCTCGACCCGCTCCTCGATCGACGCCCGCGTCGGCGTGGGACCGCGGCAACCGTGCACCTGTGCCCATCCCGTCAGTCCCGGCTTCACGCGGCGCCGAAACGCGTAGTTGCGGACCAGCTTGTCGAATTCATTGTCGTGAGCGAGCGCGTGCGGCCGGGGGCCGACCAGAGACATGCTGCCGTTCAGCACGTTCAGCAGTTGCGGCAGCTCGTCGATGCTGGTCCGGCGCAGCCAGGCACCGAGGCGGGTGAAGCGCTTGTCGCCGGCCTGGGCCTGCACAACCGTTGGGCCGTCCTCGAGCACCGACATCGTGCGGAACTTGTAGATCTGGAAGGACCTTCCGTTGAAGCCGCAGCGCTGCTGCCTGAACAGCACAGGCCCCGGCGAGTCGAGCTTGATGCCGATCGCGACGAGCGCGAGGAGCGGCGACAGGGCCGTCAGCGCCGCGCTCGCGATGGCCAGGTCCATGATCCGCTTCATGCCATGCTCGAGCGGGCTCAGCATGCCTCGCTGCAGCTCGACGCAGACAGCGCTGCCGAGCTCGCGTTGCGGCCGCTTGAAGATATCGGACGCGGTGCCGAGCGGAACGAAGCTCACGGGAAACGGCAGCACCCTCAGTTCGGCCCCGAGCGTCCGCAGGTCGGACCAGGGATGGGGATTGGCGCCGACAACGATCTCCTCGACGTCGGAGCCGCGGACGAAATCAATGACGCTCGCAACGATGCGCTGCCTGTGAGCAAGGTCCGCGCCGGGTTCGGGAAGAAGGAAGTGTCGTTTGACGCGGAAGCCGGTGTCCGTGAGCGCCTGGGCCAGACTGGCGCTGTCCTTGCCGGCCTCGTCGGTGATCAGGACGATGGCGCGGCCCGAAAACCGCCTTTCCGCGAGGCCCTTGGTGAGCAGAAAAGCCGTCATCCGCCGATGAACGAGCAGCGCCGCCAGCCCGAGCATCGCGAACACGATGCTGGTGCCGCGCGAGAATTCGCTGCCGATCTTGAGCGCGAACAGGGCGCCGGACAGCACCAGAAAGGCGGTGATCCAGGTCAGGCACGACGCGCGGACCTGATGCCGCAGGTTCAGCAGCTCGACCGGACGGTACATTCCGCGGATCTTCATCAGCGAAACGAACAGGGCGGAGACGAGGATCGCCATACCGAACGATTTACTTACGTCGTTGGCCCCGGCCGTATCCTGGAGATGATAGAGGAAGCCGGAGGCAACGCTGGACAGGGTGATCGTCGCGATATCGGCGATGATCGCGAATGGCTCCACCGAGTCGAAATGGACCGGCCACTTGCGCCCCTGAAGCTGGCGTTCCACCAGAACGGCAGCTGGCAGACCGTTCCGATCGAGCGTCTCGCGCGGTTCAATATAATTCATGCGACAAATGGGTTTTTCGGAGTCGATTTATTTGGCGGTCGATCAAATTAAACATAATGCAGCATTTAAATTAAACAAATGAAATTTGCACTGCACCGTAGATTTGCGGGGTCTTTGGCGCGGGGGCGGTCCTGCAGGCCGCCTTGACGGTGGCGCAGCCGGAATAACCGGCGAAGGCCCGGCCTTCCGAGCAGGCCTGACACGCATGCCATGCGCCGCACGGCGGATGTGGCAAATTAATGTCGGCAGATTGAATATTTTGATCTGCGGTGAAAATAATTAATATTTAAAGAGGGCGGCGCTTGGCCTATTAATTGGCTCGGGATGGCCGGCCTGACAAAGGTGGTGCTAGCGCTCGCAAAGGCCGGTGGCTTCACCGCCGGACGCCGCAAAGCCCGCCCGAATTGGGTTGAGTTGTCTGCGATGGAGCCGGCCATCGCGACCGGAACACGAATAATAACGCTCATTTCCGAGATTATGGATCCGAAGGACGTCGCGCCATGAAGGTTGTATTGTTCTGTGGAGGACTTGGCACCCGGATACGGGAATATTCCGAGAGCGTCCCGAAGCCGATGATTCCGATCGGCCATCAGCCGATCCTGTGGCACGTCATGCAGTACTACAGCCAGTACGGGCATCGTGATTTCGTCTTGTGTCTCGGCTACAAGGCGAATGTGGTGAAGGATTATTTCCTCAACTACAATCAGGCGGCCACGACCGACTGCACCATCTCGCAATTCGGCAAGAAGGTCGAGCTGCTGGGCGAGCGTCCCGCGGATTGGCGGGTGTCGCTGGTCGATACCGGGATCTGGCGCAACATCGGCCAGCGCCTGCGCGCCGTCCGTCACCTGGTGCAGGACGAGGAGATCTTCCTCGCCAACTACAGCGACGGGCTGACAGATGCGCCGCTGCCGGACATGATCGATCGCTTCAAGCGCAGCGGCCAGATCGGCTGCTTCATCGCGATTCATCCGCCGATCAGCTTCCATCTCGCCGAGTTCGACGCCGACGGCAAGGTCGGGCGGATGGCGGCCAGCAACGATTCCGACATCTGGATCAATGGCGGCTACTTCATCTTCCGCAAGGAGATCTTCGATTACATCGAGGAGGGCGACGAGCTCGTCGTGCAGCCGTTCAAGCGGCTGATCGATCGCGGCGAGCTGATGGCGTATCGCTACGAAGGCTTCTGGCGGGCGATGGATACGCTGCGCGATCGCCAGGTGCTCGAGGAGATGATCGAGCGCGGCGACACGCCGTGGCACTTCGGTGCCAACATGCCGGCGGTGGTGAACGGATGAGGGCGCTGCAGCTCGCCGGCCGCGGGGAGCGGCTGTCGGTGTTGTGCCTCGGCGCGCACTCCGACGACATCGAGATCGGCGCCGGCGGCACGCTGCTCAGCTGGCTTGACCAGGGCGTCCGTCTCGACGTGCATTGGTGCGTGCTCAGCGGCAACGAAGAGCGCGGCGTCGAAGCGCGCGCATCGGCGGACGATTTCCTGGCCGAGGCCGTCGCGCGCCGGGTCGAGACCCTGGGCTTCCGCGACGGCTTCTTTCCCGAGCAGGGCGAGGAGATCAAGGCCTGGTTCGAGGCGCTGAAGGGCAGGGTCAATCCCGACGTGATCCTGACTCACCGGCGTGACGATGGCCATCAGGATCATCGCCAGGTCAATCGTCTGGTGTGGAACACGTTCCGGGATCATCTCATCCTCGAATACGAGATCCCGAAATGGGACGGCGATCTTGGCCGGCCCAACGTCTACATGCCGGTGTCGGAGCGCGCGATGAAGCGGAAGGTGGCGCTGTTGATGGCGCACTTCGGCACCCAGCGCTCGAAGCAATGGTTCGACCCCGAGACCTTCATGGGCCTCGCACGGTTGCGTGGCATGGAATGCCGCGCGCCTGAGCGCTATGCGGAGGCCTTCGTCGTGCGCAAGCTGTCGCTTGGTTGATCAGCATTGATGAGGCGCGGGACTGTCCGTCCCGTGCAGCCTCGAGCTGGAAGCGCGCTGATCACGAGCGCGCCTCCCGCGAGCCGGCTTTAGCCCGCTGCGCGTCTGGGAACGTCGACAGGCTCGTTCTTTGCCACCGGTTCGATCGCCGTGGCCGGCACCTTCTCCAGCCAGACCTCGCGCCACCACGCATAGATGCCGCGCGGACAGAACAGCCGGTTCTCGCTGTAGCGCGACTGGCAATACACGCCGTCGAGAATCACCGCGGGCGTCTTCATCCGGCGGATGAACCCGGTCCGTTCGTCGATGAATTTTTCCACGCGGGTTCGCACCCGGAAGATCTTTCCACAGTACGGCACCATCTCCGCATCGAAGCCCATGCCGCGGTTGTTGGTCTGCTTGTCGATGGTCGCCAGGATTTCCTTGTGCGAGCGGACGCGGACGAGGTCACCCTCCTGCAGGCCGAGATGCGCAATCGGGGCGTCCTTGTCGGTTGCGAGATCGCCGCGCTTTCTGGGGAACGGCACGCCGCCCCACAGCGACTGAATGCGATCATAGATCCAGCGCGCCGGCCGGCCGAGCCGCGGCCGCCGCGCCATGGTGGCGCCGACATAGGCGAAGTAGGTGAAGCTTCCGAGCATCTTGGGCAGCGGCACGTTGCCCGAGGTGATGTCCTCGGCATACTGCCGCGCATCCCACCATTTCAGTGGCTGCGTATAGTTAGGCAGTTCAGTCGCCTGGCAGCTGTATCTGATGCCCTTTCCGGCAACCTGGTCGGGCGACTTGGTCGCATCCCACACGTCGCGCACCGAGCATCCGCCGGCCGGAGCCGCAGCAGCGGCCGGGGTAGCGGATGTCGGCTGAGCCGGATCGACCGGCGAAAGCCACGCTTCCTTCCAGAAGATCAGGCAGGCCGCCTGGCAGCCGCCATGGGCCTCGCCGTCACAGCGCAGATCGAGATGCACGGCGTTCGGCAGCCGCCGCCCGAGCCACTCGCCGGTGTTGTAGCCCGTGACCGTATCGCAGGTCTTGTGGGCGCGCTTGTAGACCTGAAACCGCTTGCCGCACCATTTGAACATCTGCGGCATGAACGGCAGCCCCTCGAGCCGGCCGCTGGAATCCAGCGTTGCGAGGATGTCCTCCTTGCTGCGGACTTCGACCCAGTCACCGACGGATAGTGCCATGCACGGCCTCTCAATTCTTGAACCAAAATCATCGGCGGGACGCGGTGGCATCCGGACGGCCGATGGCGCCAAAGTCTGAAGTGCGAGATTTAAAGCTGTCGAGAATTGGGGTTCTGTTTTGTTCAATTCATGGCGTGTCCTATTTAATTCGACAAAGATCGCTCGTCAGGCGACGGGATCCTGCCCGGACGGTATGGGTGGGCGGTATCCGGCCCGTGTCATCCGGATTTTTCCTGGCTTTTCTTTGCCTGGACGCGAATTGCGCGCCGGCGGGGCGAGCTCGTCCGATGCCGCACGTATTCGCTGGACGTGGGTGAAAATATTAAAATATAATGCGGCCCAGATGGTTTAATCTTTGTTTTAATCGAACGGCGCAGAGGGCGACGGTTTTGAAGATACTCATCACGGGAAACATGGGCTATGTCGGGCCCGAGGTTGCAAAATATCTGCGGGCACGCCGGCCGGATGCGACGCTGCACGGCTACGACAACGCCTATTTCGCGCATTGCCTGACCGGAGCTCCGGTGCTGCCGGAACGCCATCTCGACGAGCAGTTCTACGGTGACGTCCGCAACATGTCGCTGGACCTCCGTGGCTATGATGCCGTGGTTCAGCTGGCGGCCATCTCCAACGATCCGATGGGCAACCGCTTCCAGGATGTGACGCTCGACATCAACCAGAACACGACCGTATCTCTCGGCAGGGCGGCGGCAGCTGCCGGCGTGAAGAGCTTCGTGTTCGCATCCAGCTGCAGCGTCTACGGCATTGCCGACGGGCCGCCGCGCAAGGAGAACGATCCGCTCAACCCGATCACCGCCTATGCCAAGTCGAAGATCGGCTCGGAGCGGGAACTGGCGGCGATCGCTACCGACATGACGGTGACCTGCCTGCGTTTCGCCACCGCGTGCGGCATGTCGGACCGGCTCAGGCTCGATCTGGTTCTCAATGATTTCGTCGCCTGCGCGCTGAGCCGGAGGCAGATCAGCGTGCTCTCCGACGGAACGCCGTGGCGGCCTCTCATCGACGTGGCCGACATGGCGCGCGCCATCGACTGGGCGATCGGCCGGCCCGCGGCGACGGGAGGGCGTTTCCTGACCGTGAATGCCGGCTCCGACGACCGCAACTATCAGGTCAAGGAGCTCGCTCACGCCGTGGCGGGCCGAGTGCCGGGCACCGACGTGTCCATCAACCTGTCCGCTCCCGTCGACAGCCGGTCGTACAAGGTCGATTTCAGCCTGTATCGCTCGCTGGCGCCCGACCACCAGCCCCAGGTGACGCTGGACCAGTCGATCCGCAATCTGATCGAAGGTCTCAGACGGATGAATTTCAAGGACAGCGAATTCCGCTCGTCCGATCTGATCCGCCTCAAGGTCCTGCAGGACCACATGGAGGGTGGCCGGATCAACGACAGGCTCGAGTGGGTCTGAGGACCAGAGCCGCTACGCGATCTGCTGCGCCTGACCGAACATTGAGGGAGATGACCATGGAACTGAGCCTGCCCACGGCCGTCGGCGTCGCACCCAAGTGCCGCCACTGCGGCGACGACCTGACCTTGAAGCTGATCGACCTCGGCGCCTCGCCGGTTGCGAACGACTATGTCGATCCCGAAAACTACATGAAGGCGGAGCCGTTCTATCCGCTCGAGACCTTCGTCTGTCGCGAATGCCGCCTGGTGCAGACCCGCGACCTGCTGGCTGCCGCCGATATCTTTCGCGCGGACTACGCGTATTTCTCCTCGCACTCGACGTCCTGGCTCGAGCACGCGCGGGCCTATGTCGAGGCGACGGCCACGCGTTTCAAGCTCGGCCCGGCGTCACGTCATGTCGAAATCGCGTCGAATGACGGCTACCTGCTGCAGTATTCGATTGCGAAGGGCATCAAATGCCTCGGCGTCGAGCCTTGCGAGAGCGTGGCGCTGGCCGCGCGCGACAAGGGTATCGAAACCCGCGTCGAGTTCTTCGGCCGCGGCTATGCCGCCGAGCTCTGTGCCGAGGGCTGGTCGGCCGACCTGATCACGGCCAACAACGTGCTCGCCCATGTTCCCGACATCAACGATTTTGTCGGCGGCGTGAAGGCGCTGCTGGCGCCCGAGGGCGTGGCGACGTTCGAGGTCCAGCATCTGCTGACGCTGATGCAGCGGCATCAGTTCGACACCATCTATCACGAGCACTTTTCCTATCTGTCACTGATCGCCGGTTCGCGGATCTTTGCCCGTGCCGGCCTGCGCGTGTTCGACGTCGAGCTCCCGGAAACGCACGGCGGCTCGATCCGCTTCTTCGTCTGTCACGCCGATGCGTCGCATCCGGAGAGCCCGAACGTCGCCGACGTCCTCGCGCGGGAGCGCGCCTACGGATTGCATGACGACGCCATCTACATCGCCTGGAACGAGCAGGTCAAAGAGACCAAGCGGGCGCTGCTCGAGCTGCTGACCGCCCTCAAGCGGGACGGCAAGAAGGTCGTCGGCTATGGCGCGCCCGCCAAGGGCGTCACGCTGCTGAACTACTGCGGCGTCAGGACGGATTTCCTCGATTTCACCGTCGATCGTGCGCCGTCCAAGCAGGGGCGCTACATGCCCGGCGTCCGCATCCCGATTCTGCCGCCCGAGGCGATCTTCGAGGCGCGGCCGGACTACGTCCTGATCCTGCCGTGGAACATCAAGAACGAGATCAAGGCGCAGATGGCCGAGATCCGCAGCTGGGGCGGCCGCTTCATCGTTCCGGTGCCGAAGGCCGCCATCGAGGACTAACCGGCGCGACCGACGACTTGGCGTCGCCCTGCCCATGCAGGGCGATGCGTGACCAGAGTATTTTGAGCGACGGCTTTGCCGAGATTTTGCTGCGAAAGAGTTTCCGATGAAGTTTCTACAGCTCGGACGATCCGATGCACGGCTGATCGAGCTGAACGTTCGCGCCGATGATCGCGGTAGCTTCACCCGAACCTGGTGTACGAAGACCTTTGCGGATGAGGGCATCGATTTTCAGCCTGTTCAGGGCAACAGCTCCGTGACCCGCGTGCGCGGCTCTGTTCGCGGCATGCACTTCCAGCGCGCGCCCAAGGCCGACGCCAAGGTTGTCCGCTGCACGGCCGGGTTGATCCTTGACGTCATCGTCGACATCAGGCCGTCGTCTCCGACGCGTGGCGAGGTCTATGCCTACGAACTCGGGCCCTCGACCGGGCGCATGCTCTACATTCCCGCGGGCTTTGCCCACGGGTTCCAGACGCTGACGGACGATGTCACCGTCGAGTACCTGATGGGCATCGAATACGCCGAGGAGCTGTCGGACGGCTTTCGCCACGACGATCCGCTGATCGGCATCAAATGGCCTGCGCCCGTGACCGTGCTGTCGGCGAAGGATGCCGCCTGGCCGTCGCTCGCAGACCGGCCGTTGTGGTGAACCGACCATGCAGATGTCGATAAATCCGGATCATCTCATGACGGATCAAAGTCCGGACGTCGACCTTCATGCGATGGTCGCCGAGATGTATCCGCTCAACCGCAGCCTGACCGGGGCCGGGGTACGTCAGACACTCGCGATCGTCGCGAGCCACATCGACCTCGTCGTTCACGAGGTGGCATCGGGGACACCGGTGCTGGATTGGCACGTGCCGCAGGAATGGAACATTCGCGGCGGAACGATCAAGACGCTCGACGGACGGTGCCTCGTCGACTTCGCGCAGCATAATCTGCACGTGATGGGGTACAGCAAGCCGTTTCACGGCGTCGTCACCCGGGCCGAGCTGGCGCAGCACGTTCATACGCTGCCGGAGCAGCCGGATCTCATTCCCTATCGCACGGGGTACTACGCCGACAATTGGGGCTTCTGCCTGACCGACCGGCTCTGGCAGACGATGACGGACGAGGCCTATCGCGTCGATATCGACAGCGAGCTTGCGCCGGGGGCGATGACCTATGGCGAGTTCTTCGTTCCAGGCGAGATCGACGATGAGGTTCTGATCACCTGCCACGTCTGCCATCCGAGCCTTGCTAATGACAATCTGTCGGGCATTGCGGTGGCGACGGCGCTCGCAAAAGCGCGGGCCGGGCGGAAAGGCCGGCTCGGCTACCGCTTCCTGTTTCTGCCGGCCACGATCGGCGCGATCACCTGGCTCGCGCGCAACGAGGCGCGGCTCGATCGCGTTGCGCATGGGCTCGTTCTGACCTGCCTGGGGGACGATGGGCCATTCCACTACAAGCAGAGCAGGCGGGAAGGAGCGGTCGTCGACCGGGCCGTCGCGCATGTGCTCGCCCAGGCCGGCGAGCCGCATGCGATCCTGCCGTTCAACCCGTATGGTTATGACGAGCGTCAGTTCTGCTCGCCGGGCTTCGATCTTCCCGTCGGCTGCTTCATGCGCGGTGTTCACGGCACCTTCCCGGAATATCACACGTCGGCCGACGACCTCGCCTTTGTGAAGCCCACGGCGCTCCAGCGCTCCTATGAGGTGCTGGACACACTACTCGATCTGCTCGATCGCAATTGCCTCTATCTGCGGATCGACGGTCGCGGCGAGCCGCAGCTCGGCCGGCGCGGCTTGTACCGCGCCATCGCAGGCCAGCGCGAGGCCGGCGGGGCGACGCAGATGGACCTGTTGTGGTTCCTGAATCTAGCCGACGGACGGCACAGCCTGCTCGACATGGCGATCCGCGCCAATGTGCCATTCGCACGGATCGAGGCTGCCGCACGCCTCGCGCTCGACGCGGAGCTCGTTCGCCCGGTTGCTGCCGGGGAGCCGTGAGATGAGTGCTCAGACGCCATTTCGAAGCAGCATCATGGGCGCCGCAGAGGAGAGCTCGATGACCGACAGGGCCGAAAAGCCGCGCGTGCTGATCTTTTCGCTGCGAAACATCTTCGGCAAGGCGCTCAACCGCGGCCCGCACTACGAGTTCGAAGACATCATCTGCGACATCGACTCCGCGGATCTGATCGCGCCGACGCTCGATCCGGCCAGCCGTCGCGCGGCGCTTGCCACAAGGCTGGCCTATCATGCGCCGCTGACTTTGAATCCGGGCCTCTCGATGCCGCCGGTGCAGGGTTCGTACGACCTGCTGTTTACGATCTGCGGCTTTCCGCAGGATCTGCTCATGTTCAACGCGGTCGATCATCTGCGCGACCACTGCAAGACGTCGGTGTGCCTGCTGGACGAGCTCTGGGCCCGCGACATTCACAAGCACCGCCATTTCCTGCCGATCCTGGCCAAATTCGACATCGTGCTGCAATATCACAGCCAGACGGTGCAGCCGCTCAGCGAACTGATCGGCCCGCGATGCCGGTACTTCGCGCCGGGCGTCGATGCGAGCCTGTTCTGTCCCTATCCCGACCCGCCGGCGCGGCCGATCGATGTTTACAGCATGGGACGCCGGCCGGAAGCGGTGCATCAGAAGCTCGTCGCGATGGCGCGCGACAACGGCCTGTTCTACCTGCACGATACGATCAGCGGCAGCCAGGCGATCGACACGCGGGAGCATCGCGCGCAGGTCGCCAATCTCGCCAAACGGAGCCGGTATTTTCTCGTCAACCCCGGCAAGTTCGACAGGCCCGAGGAAACCGGCAACCAGGTCGAGTTCGGCTATCGCTATTTCGAGGGCGCGGCCTCCGGCGCCATCATGCTCGGCGAACGGCCGAACAACGAGGTCTTCCCGGATCTGTTCGACTGGCCGGATGCCGTGATCGACCTGCCGCACCAGTCCAGCGAGGTCGACCGCCTCATCAGCGAGTTGGACCGCGATCCCGAACGGCAGGACCGAATCCGGCGGACCGGCATCGCGCAGAGCCTGATGCGGCACGACTGGGCCTATCGCTGGGAGGCGATCCTCTGCGCCGCCGGCGGGCTGCAGCCGATGCCCGGGCTTGCCGCACGCAAGCACCGCCTCAAGACGCTGGCGGACATGACGATGGCCGATGGTGCGCCGGTGTGGCGCGAGAAGCGGCAACGGGGCAGGGCAGGGATTTAATATGATCGGCGGCGATTATTAATCCTTGCCGCCGCCATAAAGGGACGTCATGGCTCCGCCGCTGCGCAACTCGCGTTTCGCGCAGCTGATTTTCCCGATCGTGATTTTGTTGGAAGCGGTTTCTGCCTGCTCCGGTTCGACCCGAACCGCCGTTCATGCCCGCTTCGGAAGCCAGTGCCGTTGAGAGGTCGTTGACCGGACATGTCAGACGCCGTTGCCGCCTATTTCGAGGAACACCGGGAATCGAGCGATCTCGGACGTCGCGCCCTGCGCGGCGGTATCATTTCCATCGTGATCCAGTACGGCAATGCCGTGCTCCAGATCGTTGCGGCCATCGTGCTGGCCCGCCTGCTGGCTCCGGAGGATTTCGGGCTCGTGGCCATCGTCACCGTGCTGACGAGCTTCGCGCCGTTGCTGATCGATTTCGGTCTGCTCGACGCGACCGCACAGCGGAGCCGGATCACGCCGGCGCAGGTGAGCGGCTTGTTCTGGGTCAGCACCGGCATCGGCTGCGCGGTGGCCGTCGTGGTCGCCGCGTCGAGCCCGCTGATCGCCTGGATCTATGGCGATCCGCGGCTGCAGCCGATCGCGCTGTGCGTGGCGATCACCTTCGTGCTGTCGGGGCTCACCAATCAGCACATGGCCTTGCTCCGGCGCACCATGCAATTCGGGCGCATCGGCCGCATCCAGCTGTTCGGAACGCTGGCCGGGACGGTGGTCGCCATCGCTGCCGCGATCGCGGGCTACGGCTATTGGGCGCTGGTGCTGCGGCCGGTGATCAGTTCGGTCTGCGTCGTGGTGGCGGCGTGGTCGGCCTGTCACTGGCGTCCCGGAACTCCGGTGTTCGACGACGACGTGAAATCGATGGTCCGGTTCGGGCTCCACGTCGTCGGCTTCACCGTCGCCTACACGTTATCGCGTGCGGTCGACCGGATCGCGCTGGGATTGCTCTACCGGCCCGACCAGGTCGGCTATTACCAGAACGCGATGAATCTGTATGAGAACTCGATCTATCAGGCGCTCAATCAGATGCACGCGGTCGGCAGCTCCGCGCTGAGCAAGCTGCAGTCCAACCCGGCTGCGCTCAGGCAGAAATACGAGGCGGCGCTGTCGATGCTGGCCTTCTTCGTCATGCCGGTGGCGGCGATCCTCTCGGTCACCGCCGAGGATGTGACGGTGCTGCTGCTGGGTCAGAAGTGGCAGGCTGCCGGCGCGCTCCTGAGCATCATCGCGCTGCGCGGCATTTCCCACGTCGTCGAGGGATCGCAGGGCTGGTTGCATTTGTCGCTTGGGAGAGCCGATCGCTGGCAGAACTGGGGCATCGTGTCGCTGGCGGTGCAGATCGTCGCCGTGCTCGCCGGATTACCGTTCGGACCCGCAGGCGTGGCCTGGGGCGTCGTTATCGGCTGCTCGCTGATTGCCTTGCCGTCGATCCTCTATGCCGGACAGCCGATCGGGATCGGCACGGACCTCGTCATCCGGGCGGTAGGGCCGCAGACCATCGGCGCCGTGGCCGCAGCGGCCGCCGGTTGGTGGCTGCAATCGACGTTCCTGAGCACTTACCCGGCTCTGGCGCGCCTGGTGCTCTCGGGCGGCTTCTGCGGCTGCCTCTATCTCGCGGTCGTCGTCGGCGTATTCCGTCAGGTCGAGCCGCTCAGGATCGCAGGTACGATCATGCAGGATTTCATCAGGAAACGGTGACCGCAGACGTGGCGCCGATCCCGCGAGCCGACGTCACGATGTGCTGGCGCTTTCAATTAAATCCGTCATATAATGTGGTCGTGAATTTAATTATTTAAATGGTCATGGCGCACGATATCTCATCCTCAGTGGTCATGGAGTCCGAACCCGCGGCGTCTGCACGGGACGGCTTAGCGCGGCCCGCGCCGGACCAGCGGCGGCGTCTCAGCATTCTCTGCGTCTCGCATATGCCGCCAAGCCCGCCGCGGTTCGGTGCCCAGGCGCGCATGCACGGGCTGATGACGCAGCTCGCGCGCCGTCACGACCTGACGGCCGTGATGCTGGTGGACGATGCCTTCGACATCGACGAGTGCCGGCATGCGATGAAGGCGTATTGCCGGAAGGTCGTGCTCGTGCCGAACCCATACGGTCGCGACGGGCTCGCCAAGCGGCTCCTGCAATTGCGTTCCTTGGCGTCAGCCAGCAGCTTCGACCGGCTGCGCGTGGCGCTGCCCGAGCTGCAGCGCGTGCTGGACGAGGTGCTGCGCGCGACCCGCTTCGACATCGTCAATCTCGAGTTTCCCTATCTCGGTCATTGCCTGTTCCGTCAGGCGCCAGCCGGCGAAGCGCCGCCGCGCCTGATCGTGGATTCGCACGAGATCGCCTACGACCTGGCGCGGCAGTTCGCGGTCACCGCAGCGAGCGTCGGCCGCCGGCTCTATGCCGGCGCGAACTGGCGCAAGCTGCGGCGCGAGGAGCTCGCGGCCTACAGTTCGGCCGACGGCGTCTACCTCTGCAGCACCGACGACGCGAAGCGGCTGCACGACGACCTTCCTGACGTTCGTACTGCCGTGATCCCGAACGCGGCCGATGTCGATTTCTATCAGCCGCGCAGCACGGATCCGTCGCCGGACGGTCGCACTATCGTCTACTTCGGGCTGCTCTCGACCGTTCCCAACATCGACGCGGTCGTTCACTTCATTCAGGACATCTGGCCTCGGATCGCGGAGCGTCATCCCGACGCGAGATGCAAGATCATCGGTGGCCGGCCGCCGCCGTCGCTGCTGGCGCTGGCCGGGCCGCGGGTCGAGCTGACCGGCTTCGTCCCCGACCTTCGGCCGCATCTGGCTGCGGCTGCAGCGGTGGTGGTGCCGCTGCGGCTCGGCGGCGGAACGCGGCTCAAGATCGTCGAGGCGATGGCGATGGGCAAGGCGATCGTCTCGACCAGCCTCGGCGCCGAGGGCATCGAGGCGGTCGCTGGGCGCGACATCCTGATCGAGAACGAGCCGGCGGGCTTCGCCGACGCCGTCGGCCGGCTGCTCGCCGAGCCGGCACTTGCGGCGCAGCTCGGCCGTGCGGCGCGGCAGGTGGCCGTCAAGAAATATGCCTGGAGCGCTGCGGCACAAGAACTCGAACGCTTCTACTGCGAGATCCTGGAGACCAGTCCGTCATGAAGGCCGCGCTCATCGGAGCCGGGCAGATCGCCCGTCAGCATCTGGCCTGCCTCAGCTCGCTCCCCGGCGTTCAGCTGGCAGCCGTCTGCGACCTGTCGCCGGCGACCGCGGAAGCCGCGGCCGAGCGCTATGCCATTCCCTCCTGGTTCACCGATCACCAGGCCATGCTGAAGACGGTGCGGCCCGATGTCGTGCACGTGACGACGCCGCCGACCTCGCATTTCCGGCTGGCCATGGACGCGCTGCAAGCCGGCGCACACGTGATCGTCGAGAAGCCGGCCACCGCGACCTTCGAGGAGCTCGAGATCCTGACGCGGCGCGCCGGCGAGTTCGGCCGCCATGTCATCGAGGACTACAACTACATCTTCAACCGCGCGCCGCAGCAGATCCTGCAGAGGATCGCGAGCGGGGAGTTCGGCGCGGTCACGCATGTGGACGTGCTGATCTGTCTCGACATCCTCGGTCCCGACGGTTTTGCCGATCCCAACGCGCCGCATCCCGCGCTCAATCTCGCAGGCGGCGCGATCGCCGACTTCCTGCCGCATCTCGCTTCGCTGGCCCACGCGTTCGTCGGCCCGCATCGCAGCGCGCAGACGGTCTGGAGCAAGCGCAAGCCGTCGCCGCTGCCGTTCGACGAATTCCGCAGCGTTATCGAAGCAGAGCGCGGTACCGCGACGCTCGGCTTCAGCGCGAGCGCCCAGCCGGATGCGTTTTGGCTGCGCGTCTACGGCGAGCGCATGCAGGCCACCGCCAATTTGTTCGAGACGCGGCTCACCTTCGACGGTCCGCGCAACGTGCCGAAGCCGTTGCGTCCGTTCGTCAGCGGCCTGGAGGAGGGCCGCGACATCAGCCGTGCGGCGGTGTCGACGCTGCTACGCAAGTTCAAGGGGCCCGGCGCCTATGAGGGATTGTGGGAGTGCCTGGCTCAGACCTATCGGGCGCTCGGGGCGGGCACTGCGCTGCCGATCGCGGCAGATGACGTTCTGGCGGTCAATCGGTTGGTCGAAGCCATGAAGCCCAGACAGCAGGTGAAAGTCACGGAGCCAGCGCTATGAAAGCTCTCGTCACCGGCGCCAATGGATTTCTCGGCCAGCACGTCGTCAGCGCGCTGCTTGCGCGCGGCGTCGAAGTGCGTGCCATGGTGCGCCCGGCAACCCGCGTGGACGCGCTAGGCTGGCCGACATCCGTCGACATCGTCAGGGCCGATCTGCGCAGCTCGCGCGATCTCGCGCGCGCCTTCGAGGACGTCGATGTATTGATCCATCTCGCGGCCGTGGTCTCCGGCGGCGAGGACGCGCAGTTCGCCGGCACTGTCGGCGGCACCGAGCGGCTGCTCGAGGCAATGCCCGGCAGCGCCTGCCGCCGGCTCGTGCTGTGCAGCAGCTTCTCGGTGTACGACTACACGGCCACGCGCGATGTGCTGGACGAGAGCTCGCCGCTGCAGCAGACGCCGGACGTCTATACCCGCGGCGGCTACACGGTCGCCAAATGGTGGCAGGAGCGCGTGACCCGGCGTTGCGCCGAGAAGCACGGCTGGGAGCTCACGGTGCTGCGTCCCGGCTTCATCTGGGGACGCGGCCACGGCTATCTCGCGGCGCTTGGCCAGCAGATCGGGCGCCATCACGTCGTCATCGGGCCGTTGACGCGCATTCCGATGACCCACGTGGAGAACTGCGCCGACGTGTTTGCGCTCGCCGCGCTGGATGCGCGTGCGCGCGGACAGACGTTCAATGTGGTCGATGGTCCCGGCGAGCAGGTCTGGAGCTATCTGTCCGACCATATGCAGGGGACCGGCGAGCGCGGATTGCGGCTGCCGATCCCGCATTGGCTCGCCAGCGCGGTCGTGCGGCTGGCCTTCGTGACGGTGTTCAGGAAGGCCACGAAAGTGCCGGCGATCCTGACGCCGAAGAAGTTCGATGCGATGCTCAAGCCGTTGCGGTTCGATAATCGCAAGCTGAGGGAGACGCTCGGCTGGACGCCGCCGTTCGACTACAAACAGTGCCTGGATCGCACCTACGGCCCGGTGCCGTTGCCGGCCGAAGCGCCGGCGTCGTGGTCCTCCGGAACGGCGGCTTCGGTGTGAGGAACGCCACGACGATGCGCCGGTCAGGAGGGAGCGCGGCGCTGATCGTGGTGGCTGCCGTCGGCCTGATCATCGCTGCTGTTCCCTCGGTGGCCAAGCCGCTGTTGCGCGCGGCAGGGCGCGCGCTGGTGCTGAGCGAGCCGGTTGCACCGGCCGACCTCATCGTCATCACGACCGATTCCGGCGGCGCGGGCGTGTTGCAGGCGGCGGACCTGATGCACGAGGGCATCGCGGCGCGCGTCGCCGTTTTCACCGATCCCCCCGGCAAGGAAGATTTGGAGTTCAGTCGCCGCGGTCTGCCCTACGAGGATGCCGCCGCCAGGCAGATCAGGCAGCTCGGCTCGCTCGGCATCAAGGATGTCGTCAAGATCCCGCGTGACGAGGCGGGATCGGGCGGCGAGGGGCGGGCGCTGGCGCCGTGGTCGGAGCAGCATGGCATCCGTTCCATCATCCTCGTCGCGGCCAGCGACCATTCGCGACGGCTGCGGCGCGTGCTCGATCGCGACATGAAGGGCCGTTCGACGCGGGTGCTGGTTCAAGCCGAGCGCTATTCGGGATTCGATCCCGAGTGCTGGTGGCAGACGCGTGGCGGCCTGCGGACGGCAATCATCGAGTTGGAGAAGCTCGCCCTCGACGTCGTTCTCCATCCTTTGTCATTTTGATCTCGCCTATCGAACGGATTGCTTGAATGTGCGGCATTGCTGGGATCATCGGACGGGTTGACGACGACAACCGCGCAGCGCTGCAGCGGATGAACGATGCCATGCTCCACCGCGGCCCCGACGCCGGGGGCACGTGGGTCTCGGAGCCCGACGAGCGCGGCTGGGGTGCGCTGCTGGCGCATCGCCGGCTGGCGATCCTTGATCTCTCCCCAGCCGGCGTGCAGCCGATGACCGATCCGGTGACCGGGCACGTCATCGTTTTCAACGGCGAGATCTACAATTTCGCCGATCTGCGGCAGCGCCTGATCGCCGGCGGCCAGCGCTTCACGTCAACCGGCGACACCGCCGTGATGCTGCGCGCGCTGGGTCTGCATGGGCCGGAGGCCATGGCCTGGCTGCGCGGGATGTTCGCCTTTGCCTGTTGGGATCCGGGCCAGCGCCAGCTGCTGCTGGCGCGCGACCCGCTGGGCATCAAGCCGCTCTATGTCGCCCGCGCGGCAAACCGCGACGGGGGCTGGTCGCTGGCCTTCGCATCGGAGCTGCGCGCGCTGCTGGCGTCGGGCCTGCTCGGCACGCCGACGCTCGATTCGCAAGCCGTCGCCAGCGCGGTGTGGAACGGTTTCGTCGTCGGTCCCGGCACGACGGTGAAGGGCGTCGAGCTGCTGCCGCCGGGCCATCTGACGGCCGTCGATGGCGTCGGCAACACCATCCGCGACGAGGATTTCTGGAGCATTCCCCCGCTCGCGCCCGAGCAGGGGATGGACGAGGAGCAGCTCACCGAGGTGCTGGAGGAGACGCTGCGGCTGCATCTCGCCAGCGACGTGCCGCTGGCCGTGTTTCTGTCGGGTGGCATCGATTCCTCCGTGATGGCCAATCTGGCGCAGCGTGCGGCGACGAGCCCGATCCACACTTTCACGCTGGCCTTCGAGGAGCAGGAGCTGAACGAGGGGCCGATCGCGCGGCGCATCGCCGAGGCGCTCGGCACCGAGCATCACGAGGTGGTGCTGACCGAGCAGCACTTCGTCGACAATCTCGACGCCGCCCTCGACAGCCTGGACCAGCCGACCTTCGACGGCTTGAACGCCTACTACATGTCGCACGCCATCCGCGGCGCCGGCTTCACTGTGGCGCTGTCGGGCACGGGCGGCGACGAGCTGTTCGGCGGCTACACCTCGTTCCGCGATCTGCCGGTGCTGCAGCAATGGTCGCAGCGCACCGCATGGATGCCGGGCGGCCTAAAGGTCGCCGCTGCCACACTGGCCTCCCGGATGCTGTCGCCGTCCGGCGGCGCCGTCGCCGCGCAGACGCGCTGGGCCAAGCTTCCGGACATGATCCGGCGCGGCGATGATCTCCTGGCGCTCTACCAGATGGCCTATGCGCTGTTCCTGCCCGGCTTTCAGCGCGAGCTGCTCGCGCCGGACGTCGCCGCGACGGTCAGCGACGGCCTGCCCGCGGCGATGAAGGCGAAGATCACAGCCGAGACCCGCGCCCGCACGCCGCTGTCTGCGATCAGCGTCATGGAGCAGCGCCTGTTCCTGGGCGAGCGCCTGCTGCGCGACAATGACGTGGCGAGCATGGCGGCCTCGCTGGAGCAGCGTGTGCCGCTGGTCGATCAGGTGCTGCTCGAAGCGGTCGACCGGCTGCCCGATGCGTCGCGCTACGAGCCCCTGCGTAGCAAGGCCATGTTGAGGCGCATCGGCCTGCGCGGGTTGGATCTGTCGCTGTTCGACCGGCCGAAGAGCGGCTTCGTGCTGCCGATGGACCGCTGGATCCGCCGCGGCCTGCAGGATGCGATGGACCAGACGCTGCGCGACCCGCAGGCGACGGCGCCCGTGGGTCTCGACCCCGCGGCGGTGGAGCGGCTCTGGCGTGCCTTCCTCGACGGTGCTCCGGGACTTTATTGGTCGCGCGTGTGGTCGATCTACGTGTTCGTCCGCTGGTGCCACCGCCACCGCGTCTTCCGTTGAGACGCCAGTGTCGGATCTAGCGCGAGGTCGAGCGCTAGACGCGACCTGACCGAAGCGGCAAGGCCGTCGCGCCCGGCGCCTCCGCCACTCCGCTCGCAACATTCTCCGCGCCGACAGGCCTGAAGCTTTGTCTCAGCCGTTTGAAATACGGCTCGACGTAGCGCTCGATGGCAGCCGCAAAGGCCACCGAGATCAGCAGCGCCAACGGAAACAGCAAGTAGGGCTTGGCGGCGATTGCGGGAAGGTTCTTGTCGATCGTCCGGATGATTACATTGTGGATCAGGTAGACCGCGTAGGAATAGGTCCCGAGCGTCATCACCCAGGGGCGGTTGAGATAGCGAAACGGCGCAGCGTCCGCAAAGCGCACCGCAAAGTAGAACAACGGCATCAGGGCGAGGCCCTGAATGGTGTAGCGCGCGGTCTCGCGGAAGGAGGGATCGCGGTAGAGCAGGGAAAACAGCAGCGTCGCTGCAGCGGTCGCCATGATGGCCCAGTGCACCGGGGCGATCGTACCGGCCGAGGATCTTTGCCGGACCGGTTTCATGACGAGCGCGAGAATGCATCCGTAAGCGATCGAGTCGATGCGCGTGTCGGACGCGTAATAGGTGCGGTCGGAAAAGAAGCCGGGTGTGTGCAGCAGGTGGATACGCCAGGCCAGAACGGCAAGACACACCATCGCGAGCAACGCGCCGATTGTGCGCGGCCGCAGCGCAAATCCGAGCAGCAGGCTCATCAGCAGCGGATAGACGATGTAGAAGTGCTCTTCGACCGCGAGAGACCACAGAATGCCGGTACCATCCGGGACGGTGTTGCCGGGATCGAAGAACAGACCATAATAGTTGGCGAAATACAGCAGCTGCGCCGCAAGGCCCTTGGCTGTGATGCCGCCGTCCAGCAGGCCGGCCCCGGTCAGACCATAGGCGATCCCCAGGGACAGCAGCAGGGGTGGCATCAGACGGAACACGCGGCGGGCATAGAAGCTTGGAACATGGAGTGTGCCGGTGCGCTGATGTTCTGCCAGCATCAGCGTCGTGATCAGGAAGCCGCTCAGGAAAAAGAAGATCGTGACTCCGAAGCCGCCGGGGACCAGCGTCTGCAGCCCGGAATGCCCGAGCACGACGATCAGCACGGAGATCGCGCGGATGCCGTCCAGCGAGGGAATGACGGGAGAATGATGGCCTTGCGCCACGGACGGCGGTGCCGTGGCGGAACCCGCGGACTGTTCGCCGGTCGCCTCCGGACCCGTCGATCCCGGGCGATGCCGATTGAACTCGAGAATCTTGGCCATGGTGTCCAGGGGGCTGGTCGATCAAAGATCGGCGGACTTGCGCGCGTTTGGCCCGGCTGCGGATCGGGCCGGCAGCATCATCGGGAATCAGTGAGCGGATGGCTTGCCTGCCAGAGCGGGGCGCGCTCGGCATTGATCCGAGCGGTCGCCGCGCGCTTGCCGAGCCGCAGGCACGCTGTCTGATAGTCACGAAGAAAGCGCCTGAATTCGAGATCGTCGTAGCGCGGCAGCCCCTTCAGCCAACTTCTGAAGTAACCCCACAGCATCGCCGTGCTGCCGATCAGCGCCGGATAGGCGGGCAAGTGATAGACGGCGACCGCGAGATGATAGAGCGGCGACGTGCCCATGAAATACTGGCCGAAGCCCTTGCGCAGGCGGCCGGTCCAGATCCCCTTGTGGCTGGCTCCCTGCGGCCGCAGGTGAATGAAGCGTAGCGCCTCGCTGTCGATGCTCTCGGCGATCCAGCCGAGCATCCGGCAGCGATGGCAGTCGATGCCGTCCCACATCACCTGGCGGACGAAGCCGCCGATCTCCTGGAAGCAGGCCACGCGGTAGAACTTGGTCATGCCGACCGACATCTCGTCGCCGCAGACCTCCGGCTCCAGGGCGCCGGTTTGCGGATGCACGAACCACGGTTTTCCTGAGGTCGTGCCGACCCGCGGATCCGCCTCCATCCGCGCCATCAGCAGTTCGAAATAGCGCGGCGGCAGATCGAGATCCACGTCGAGCTTGCAGACATAGTCGAAATCCTCGAGCGAGACCGTCTCAAGCCCGGCATAGAACGCCTCGATCACCCCGGGGCCGACCTTGCGTCCGCCGCGATCCGCGCGGCGCACCACGCGCAAATAGGGCAGGCGCCGGGCATAATCTTCGAGAATGGCGGGCGTGTCGTCGGTCGAGCCGTCGTCAACGACGATCCAGAGCGCCGGCGGCACCGATTGTGCCGCGACGCTGTCGAGCGTCCGACGGAGATACTGGGCCTCGTCCCGGCAGGGCGAGATGAGCAGATAGCGGCGCGATGGCGTCACGTCTCAAATTCCTTCGCAGAAGCCCGCTGGCCGACGCAGATCCGTTTCGGAGCGTTCGTCGTTAACGGCTTTCAATAAATTAAATCCTGATTTAATATTAAATCATGACGCGTGTCAAAATAATGGTGAGACTGAATCGGGGCGGCCTGGGTGAGCTTCCTGGCCGCTCGTCCTGGACTGCGCTCGGCCCCGCGGGCTCAGCCCCCCGGGCGGCGACGGCCGGCGGCCACGAGCACGGGTCGCGGACAAGTCAGGCGCGGCTCCGAATGCTCTCCGCGGTCCTCCTTGCCGCAGCAGGTCTTGGTATCTCGGCGCTGGGGTGCGCCGATGCCGCCGACTCGGCAACCCCGGTGCAGTCATCGCTGGCCGGTGATCTCCTGCCGGCAGATCGCGTCGCCGCGTGGACTCCGGGTCTGATGTCGGAGGGCGGCATTCCACACCGCACCACGGTCTATCGGACGCTGCTCCCGAGCGGGCGCGACGACAGCGGCGCGATCCAGGCCGCACTCTACGCCGCGCCGGCGGGGCAGGTGGTGATGCTCGGGCCGGGCACCTTCATTGTCCGAGAACCGCTTCTGATCAGCCGCGCGGTCACCTTACGCGGTTCCGGTGCGGGTTCGACGATCCTGATGAAGCCGAATGGCGCGCGTGCCAGAACATCAACCGTCATTGCCGGCACCAGTGGGATTCTCGCTCCGGTCGATCCGGGATCATACAGCTATGATGCAAAGCCGATCATCATCGTCGGGCCATCGCGCTGGAACAACGGCCCCGACAGCAGCGCGTCGCAGAACCTGCGCGTGGACGGCGCCCAGAGCGCAACCTCGATCACGCTGGACAGCACCGTGGGCTTCAAAGCCGGCGATGTCGTCCTGCTCGATGAAGCCAGCGGCGCGTCATGGCAGCCGACGCCTGCGGGTTTCCCGGGAGCCGCCAAGGTCTGGCAAGGGGATCGCGTCGCCTGGAACATGCACCTTCCGGTGCAGCCCGGCGACGACAACGCCGGCGCGGATGCCGGCGGTCCGTTTGATCAGACGCCCGGCGTGCTGCCGAAATCGATGTCGTGGTTCGCGCGCGCCGACCGCCCGACGTCCGAGATCAAGCAGATCGCCTCGGTAACGGATGGCATGGTGACGTTCACGTCGCCGTTGACGATCAGCTATCGCGCCAGCCATCAGGCGCAACTCACGCCCTACAGCACCGATCCGAACAGTGGTCGCCATGCAGCCAACGCCCGCGACGTTCACATCGCCCATGCCGGCGTCGAAAATCTCAGCATGATCGGCGGTGCGGATGGCGCCTTGCGGTTCGAGACCGCCGCGTTCTCGTGGGCGAAGGCGATCGAAGTGACGCAGTGGCTTGGGGAGGGAGTGGCCATCAACAACTCGTTCCGGATCGAACTTCGCGACTCCTACATCCATGAGGGGTCCTGGCCGCAGCCAGGCGGCGCCGGCTATGCGATCAGCCTTGCCGCGGGTTCATCGGAAATCCTCATCGAGAACAACATCCTGGTCGATGTCTGCAAGAACATGGTGTTTCGTTCCTCGGGCGCAGGCAGCGTCGTCGGCTACAACTATGCCGACGATTCGTTCGACTTCGATAATCCCGGGTGGGTCGAAGTCGGGATCAACGCCTCGCATATGGCCGGTCCGCATCACGTTCTGTTCGAAGGCAATCTGTCTCACAATGCCGACAGCGACTACACGCACGGCAACGCCATCTACCTGACCTTCTTTCGCAATCACCTGACGGGACAGCGCCAGCGTCTGGTCGACCGCGCAGGCCTCCGCACCGTCGGCCTCGCCTACGGATCGTGGTGGGATTCCTTCGTTGGAAACGTCCTCGGTCGTCCGCGGCGCATGTCCGGATGGAGCTATGATGATCCGTCGATGGTTCTGACCGGCGCCATGTGGGGGCAAGGCGGCCTCGGCAACATCTGGATGCTGGGTTATGATCCGGAGCGCTGGTCGATGTCTGCAGACCCGAAGACGTTGGCGACCGTCATTCGTGGCGGCAATTTCGATTATCTGACCAACAAGGTGGTGTGGAGCGAGGGCTTGCAGGCTCGGCCTCTGCCCGCCTCACTCTACCTGAATACGAAGCCAGGCTTTTTCGGCACACATCCGTGGCCATGGGTCGATCCGACCGGGGAGACCAAGCTCCATACGCTGCCGGCCAAGGCGAGACTTGATGCCGGGTCGCCGTTCGCCGCAGCGCCCGGCGCTACGCAGTAGCCTGCAATCAAACGAGCAGGGCGCCCTCCGCAAGAGCTCAGATGCGGATGCCAACGCGGGGGCGCCATGCCGGGCGCGAGCGCCCGGCGCGAACCTGTGTTTCCTGCGTGCGGCGTGCGGGCAAGCTCACCGTCGATCGGCGCCAGTAGCGTGCGGCGTCGACGGCGACGAGAACGAACAAGACCCAGGACACATCGAAGGCCCGCAGCCATAACGTTTCGAGGAAATTGTAAATCATGACGAACAAGGCAACGGAGAGCAGGATCCATGCCCGCTTGTAGTCATGGTCCATGACGCGGCCGATCACGTGAACAGTGGCCGCAAGAAACATCAGCAGAAAGGCCAGGCCGAAATATCCCAGCTCAAGCATCGCATCGTAATAGCCGTTGTGGGAATTCGGCATGCCCTTCACCCAGCCGGGCGCTTCCGTGATACTCGGCGCATCCGCTCCGACCAGCCAGAAGCCCTGATAGCCCCAACCGAGCAGCGGCCGCTGAGCGATCTCTGATTTCGCGAAAGCCCATATCGTCGTCCGACCCGTGAAGCTGGAGTCGCCTGTCAGCAGATAGGCGATGCGATTGGTGCTGAAGCCAAACAGCTCGCTCAGAACGATGTAGCCCAGGACCATCGCCGTGAGGATCAGAACCGGCGAGATCCGGCAGCTCCGGGCAAGGAGAAGGACAACGAAGGCCAGAGCCGGAGCCAGGAGGGCGAGCCCAAGGGCCGTCTTGGAACTCGAGATGAAGATCAAGGTGACTGCACCGCAGGCCACCACGATCGCCAAGACGCGGCGGTGGCCTGCATAACGCAGCTCGTGGATCGCGAGCAGAAGTGCTGCGGCGGCAAATTCACCGAGCAGGTTCTTTCCCGAAAAATATCCCTGGTAGCCGATATCGACCAGCTGCGCGCCGTATAGCGCGTAGCTCGCATAGCCGCCGGGGATCAGCAGCACGTTCAGGATCACGCCGACGGCAAAGCAGGCGAACATCCCGCGCAGGATGTCTGCCGTCGGATTGGCCAGCAACGCGGGCAGCACGATCGCAGTGAGCACCATCGCTTCCTGCGCGAAGCGGACGAAGGTAATTTCGGGCTTGAGCGCCCATCCCACGCTGGCGCCGGCAAAGCAGAAATAAGCCGAGAGACTGACGATGTTCGGCGGAACGGACAGGCGGCCGCCGCGCGCGAGGCGCTGCGCGGCAACGATGAGGGCAATGGCCGCGAGAGCCGGCCAGAAGACGCGGTTCTCGATGCGGCTCTCCAGCAGGCCTTCAAGCCCGGGCGATGGCGGGAAACCGAAATAGATCAGGGGCTGGATCAGCGAAGAATAGGCAAAGGCCGCAATCGGGATCAGCGCGCAGATGTCGAAGGTCGGCGCGGCGACGTGCGGCCCGGCTGATAGCTGCGTCGTTGAAGGTCGGGGCATCTGCGCTCTGTCTGAATGTCGTGGCCGGAAGAATTTGAACCGGTAGCCGTCCGTCCGATTATGGCCCGGGGCTGCAATTAAATCAAACGACATCCCGATATTCTCGATGATTTGCTTCAAGGCTGCCGAAAATCAATTCGCCGCCCACAATTAAACCACATTGAATAAATCAGATGATTTAAATTTAAATGGTTTAATTCAGGCCGTGCGCCCCTTGGCGGGGGAGTTGCCGGAGCCGCGCCGTGGTGCGAGCTCGAGGGAGGCAGTCGATGTTGACCACGCAGGAACTGCAGGAGGCCGAACGTTCCTATCATCGCGTGGGCCGCGCCGGGACCGGGCTCGATCGGCCCGAGATCGATGCGCTGATGCCTGATCCGGCCGTTTCGGACGACGACCTGTCGCGTGACGTCTATTGCGTGCTCGGAATACCGATCGATGCCATCGGCATGCGCGGGGTTCTGCGTCGCATCCGTGATGCCGCCCGACGAAGAACGCGGCTGCTGATCTCCACTCCCAATCTCAACTTCCTGGTCACGAGCCAGTCGAACAGGAGCTTCAGGGACTCCCTGATCCTAAGCGACCTCTGCACCGTGGACGGCATGCCGGTGGTGTGGATCGCCCGGCTCATCGGCATCCCGATCAAGAGGCGGACGGCCGGAGCCGACATCTTCGATGCGCTCAAGTCCGACGCCGGTCCGTCGAGGTCGCTCAAGCTGTTTCTGTTCGGCGGCCCGGAAGGCGCCGCCGAGCGCGCCGCTCGCACGCTGAACAGCCAGTCGGGTGGGCTTCGCTGCGTCGGCTGGTCGAACCCCGGCTACTGTTCCGCCGAGGAGATGAGCCGGGATCACATCATCGAGGAGATCAACGCCAGCGGGGCGGATTTCCTGGTGGCATCCTTGAGCAGTCAGAAGGGGCAATCCTGGCTCCAGCATAATCACCAGCGGCTCGAGATTCCGGTGCGCGCCCATCTCGGCGCTGCGCTCAACTTCCAGGCCGGCACGGTGAAGCGCGCGCCGCCGTTCATGCGCAGATTGGGCCTGGAGTGGCTCTGGAGGATCAAGGAGGAGCCTTACCTCTGGCGGCGCTACTGGAACGACGGCACGGCGATGCTGCGGCTGCTGTTCACCCGCGTGCTGCCCTTCGTGGTCTCGACGTGGTGGATGCGGCGCACGCATGAGCGGGGAGAGGCTCTCACGATCACGCAGGATTACGGCTCGCGGGAGGTCACGCTCAGCCTCTCCGGACCTGCCGATGCGCGGCACGTGGATCGGGCCGTTCCGGTGTTCCGCTCCGCGGTGGCGGTCCGCAAGCGCGTGCTGATCGACTTCTCCAACGTTTGCGCCATCGATTCGCGCTTCCTCGGATTGCTGCTGATGCTGCGGAAGCAGCTGGAGACCCAGGGCTGCAGCGCGACCTTCGTCGGCGTCTCGCCTCAACTCGCCAGGATCTTCCGCTTCGGCGGCCTGGAGCTGCAATGATGATGAAGTCATCGAGAGCGGCCGTCGCGGACACCCGCGCCGTGTCGACCGGGTTGCCGCCTGCGCTCCGTGGACACCTTCCGGCGCTCGATGGTGTGCGCGGGCTGGCTGTCATGATGGTCCTGGTCTTTCACTTCGTGGGATCGATGCTTTCGACCAATTCGGTCGAGCGTGCGATCCTCGCCGTCGTCAAGCAGGGCGTGATCGGAGTGGACCTCTTCTTCGTTCTGTCCGGCTTCCTGATCACCGGGCTGCTCTACGACGCGCGCGAGACGCCGCATTGTCTGCGCAACTTCTATCTTCGACGCGCCTTGCGGATCTTTCCGCTCTACTACGGCGTGCTCATGCTCGTGTTCTTCGTCGCCCCTCACATACCGTCTTTCCAGGGGCCGACGTTGAACTCCCTGGTGGAGCGGCAGGGCTGGGCCTGGCTCTACGGCGTGAACGTCTATCTTGCCGGACACGAGGAGTGGTCGTTCTCCTACCTCAATCATTTCTGGTCGCTGTCGGTCGAGGAACATTTCTATCTGTTCTGGCCGTTTGTGGTGTCGTTGCTGGCCAAGCGGCCGAAGGCGCTCATTGCGGCCAGCCTGGCGATCTCTGTCGGCGCCATGCTGGCGCGCATTGTCGGCCTCGCGGCGGGGCTGAGCTGGTGGACGACGATCGTACTCACGCCGTTCAAGCTCGACGGTCTGGCGCTGGGGGCGGCCGTCGCGCTCATTGCGCGCCAGCCTGGCGGGTTGGATCGGCTGGTGGGCGCGCTTCCCAGACTCACAGGTGTGTCCGGCGCGCTCGTCGTTTTCACCTTCGTCTGGACTGGTCTCGTGTCGCGCGAGGGTCTCGAAATCACGGGGGCGATCCGGGCGGCGCTGCTCCAGATCATGCTCGCCTGTCTGCTGGTCTGGACCCTCGTCGCGCCCCAGCCTTCGGCGATCTCTCGCTTCTTTCGCAGCCGCGTCATGGTGTTTCTCGGCACCTACAGCTACGGCTTGTATGTCTACCATCATTTCTTCTCGTATTATTTCGCCAGCAACCGGACCGAGCTGGAGCTGGCCAGCCGGGTCGGCTCCCATGGGCTGGCCGTCGCATTGCAGGCGGCGTTCGGAATCTTGGCCTCGGTGGCCGTCGCCGTCTTGAGCTATGAGCTGTTCGAGAAGCGGATTCTCCGTCTGAAGAGCCGGTTCGGAGGGGGCGGTGACATCCCTGCGCGGGGACGAGATGCCGCTCTTGCGGCGGCGACGTGATCGGTGCGCGCGCCTGACCGCCTTCTGAAGGCCTAGGCTTTGGGGTGGAGCGCGCCGCACAGGTCTGCAGCCGCAGTGCCAGACGCGGCAGGCCGGACACGGCGCGAAGTCTTGATCGACTTCTACCGTGGTTGCTCGATGCTGCTTGTGTTCTATCACCACACGGCAAACGAATTTCGCGACTCCGTAGACGACGCCGCTGCTGCTGGCGCTGCTGTGGGCGTTGTTCGCCCGCACCAGGCAATCGCCCGTCGTCGCGCTGGTCCTCAATGTCGGCCAGAATTCGCTGGTCGCGTTCCTCGGCTCGGAGGTGGTCCGCCAGTCGGTGAAGCTGGCGCTCGTGATCGGAGGCGTTCATCCTCAGGTTCTCGGTCAGACCGTCATGGGCCTGTTCGACGTCGTGCTGGTGACGATTGTGCTATGGCTCTATCGCCAGCATTGGCAGCATCCCCTCCCGGTGCTTCAGCCGGTGGACCGCCGATAGCGATTTTTTGGCGGTGCAGTGTTGCTCCCCTGCGCTTGTTCGAATCCGCCGAGGCGGCTTAGCTCATCCCTAACCATTCGCCGCTAGCCTCTGGACTTGAGCGAGGAGGCATGAATCTGATGTGGGTGATCGCGCTTCATTTCGGAGCCGGGGCCGTCGCGGGAGCGGCGTTCAATGTTCGCACCCTGATTGCACTCGTGGCCATCGCCGCCGTGGAATGCCTCGTGGCCGCAGCCATCAGTGGCCTGTCCGCGGCGCTGTTGTCGATCGGCGCCCTGATCGCGGTCCAGGTCGGGTATCTCGCCGGCGTCTACCTTCGCAGCGCGCTCGAGCGCGTCGGTATCGCCCAGCCATCCGTCCGCCCGGAACACCAGCGGTAGCTCGTTCCGTCGCGTCTCGGCGGTCGCCGACGGACGCCTGATCCCCGACCGCAGCGATAGCCCGCGCCAGCCGCCGCACGGCCTTGATGATCAGCCTGAGCCGATTGCGGAGCTTGTCGTCTGCGGCGAGCGGATCGCGCACGGCTGCTACTCGGCCATCACCTGTCCGTAGCGGGCATAGTGCTCGTGGTTGTAGTAGTCGCCGAAATGCGTGCCGTAGCGCTTCAGCGCCTTCATGTCGGTCTTGTTGAGCACGACGCCGAGCAGCGCATCATAGACGTTCGGCGCGGTATTGAGCGCGTGCTCGATCACCTCTGCCGGCGTCCGTCCCCATTCGACCACCAGGAGGAAGCTGTCGAGCAGCGCCGAGATCGCGCGCGCATCGGCGACCGGCGCCAGCGGCGGAAGATCGACGATGACGTAGTCGTAGGTGTCGCGCAGCCGGTCGAGCAGCTTTCGCATCTGCTCGTGGGCGAGAATGTCGCTGGTGTCGCGCGCGGCAACGCCCTTCCCGGGCAGGAAATGCAGGTCGGTGACGGCATCGGTCCAGACCGTTTCTTCAAGGCTTCGTGCGCCCAGGACGATGTCGGCAATGCCGGTGCGGGCCTCCGGAGCGAGCGTCGCGGAGAGCGACGGATTCCTGAGATCGCAATCCACCACGATGACCCGCTTCCCGGACCTCGCCATGAGCTGGGCCAGCGAGGCGGCGATGAGGGACTTGCCCTCGTTGGGCAACGCGGATGTCAGCCCGAAGACCTTGCGCGAGGTTCGGCTGGGATCCTGCTCGATCGCGACCTTGAGGGACCGGATCGATTCGGCAAAACGGGAGGAGGGCATCGCCGACGCAGCCCAGCACGTGCCGGGACGTCTCGTCACCGTGCGCTCGCTGCAAGCCGTCTCTGCCGGCGCACTACCGACGGCTGCCTTTTGGGTGACCTTGATCACCTCGCCCTGGTTCAACAGGGGCACGACCGAGAGGCAGGGCAGGCGCAGGCGGTCCTCGAGTTGCGCCGTGGTGCGGAAGCTGCGGTCCCTCATGTCGCGAAGCAGTCCCAGGCCGCCGCCGAACGCCAGGCCGCCGAACAGACCGATCGCCAGCAGCGCCATGGATTTCGGCTTGCTCTTCTTCTTGGGCGGCGTGGCCGCAGAGATGACCCGCGCCTTGGTGATCGGGAACGAGCCCTGCTGTACCGAGCCCATGTAGCGCTGCAGAAAACTGTCATACAACGCGCGATAGCTCTTGGCGCTGGTCTCCAGCTCCTTGATGCTGAGCTCGGCAGCCCGCGTGTCCTGCGACCGCGCCACAGCATCAGCCAGCTGGCTTTCGATCTCCTGCTGCTGCCGCCTGGCCTCCTCGTAATCGTGCTTGGCGACATCGGCGAGACGGCGAACCTCCTCCAGCATCGCCTGGCGAATGCTCTTCATCGTGGCGCGGATATTGATGACCGCCAAGTGGTCATTGCCGTATTTGGCGGCGTATTCGTACTCCCGCTTGGCAATATCGAGATACTGCTGGCGCAGGCCGTTGATGATCTGGGTGCCGTTGGAGTTGCTCAGGGACAGCCCGTCCGGCGGGTTGAGGTTGCCGCTGAGTTCTGCCGGGGAAAAGTCCGAGACGGCCGCGACGCTGTCGAGCGGCCCATTCGAATGTCCCGCGGCGAGCATGTCGTCAAATCGGTTCAGACGAGTCATCAGCGAGGCCGTATGGGTACGGGCCGCGATCAGGCGGTTGGTCAGCTCCGTGACCTGCTGCTGGTCCATGAACCTGCCGTCGGCCGAAATGATGTTGTGGCGGTTCTTCAGCTCGTTCACCGAGCGCTCGGCCGCGGTTGCGTCATTCCCCAGTTCCTGCAGGCGCTCATGCAGCCAGGCCGTCAACGTGCGCTGCTCGTTGGCTTCCGCCTTCAGCTGCTGATCGAAATACTCCTTGACGATCGCATTGGCGATCACGGCCGCCCGCTGCGGATCGCTGGCGGTGAAATCGACCTCGACGACGGTGCTGGTGCCGATCCTGAAGGTGTTCATGCGCCGCTGGAATTCTTCGAGCAGATCATCCATCGACGGCGTCGTCGGCTCCGGAGCGGCGCCCAGCAGCGCGCGGATCGCGGTGACCGGGCCGTGCAGCGGGCTGGCCTTGCCGTTGAAATCGGGATCCTCAGCCAGGTTGAGCTTGGTGATGACCGCCGCCGCAATCGATTTGGACTTCAGGATTTCGATCTGCGATTCCATGTCGAGCGGCGGATCGTCCTGGGCTGGTTGTGGCTGAACCGCCGGAGGCTTGGCACTGCCGATCATGATCTTGACATCAGCCGAATAGGTCGGCGGGAGGATCTTGACGACGGCAATGCTGGCCAAGAGCGACACCGCAGCGGTGGCTGCAATCAGCCGGTAACGCCGGCGCAGGAATCCGAGCGCCATATCGAGCGCGCCTGCCCTGTTGCGCTCCCAGCCCTGGTCCTGTTGAGGATTATAGGCAGCCGTGCTTGCGTTAGGGTTATGCAGCATGTTTTTGAAGCTTCATGAGTTGCGCTTCGGACGCCGGGGCCGTCCGGATGCCTGCCTGAACAATGATTTATTTTTTCGCGTCATTAAACGATCTGGGGTGCCGCTTGATTTAATTTATAATAAATATAATGTCGCCCGGCAAGCGAGTTTAAAAAATTAAACGACATCGGCAGAGGCGCATGCTGGGAGCGGTCGTCGAACGACGCCGACGGCAGGCACGTCGTCCGGGCGAGCAGCGTGATGCTGCGGCCTCGCGGCGCCGATGCGTCCGAGCTGTGCCGGTGGTCTCGCCCTCGAAAGAGCCGAGGGCGCAGGGAATGCCGGGCGCTGGCCGCACCCATGGCCCGCCTGCGAAAAAAATGCAGGCGGCAGGAACCACAGGTTCAGCCGAGACATCCCGGCATTCCCCGCGCGATGGTTTGACGGCTTATACGTTCTCTCCCCGGGGACCGGCTGTCTTGCCCCCGTCACGGACGGATCATCGTCGCCATCCGCTTGGCCTCAGCACCGGGAGGCCAGGACCCTACGATTTCGCCGGCGCATCGGAGACGTTCGTCCGCATGATCACCATGCTGCGCTCCGACGCGCCCACCGCGTCCCACCCCGCGTGTCGTGACGATCGCGAAACGCCCCTCGTGCCGAGGCGGGACGGGCACAGACAATCATGATTTCGGAAAATTGGAAAGTGAAATATTTTGCGCGAGAGGACTGGACAGAGGTGATGTGGTTGGGACCACAGCTGAAATGAGCTTTTCGGTGCGAGCCGTTTAGGCTCGATCGGGCGGGCCTTGGAAGCTGCCGCGTGCCGGTGGCCGCGGGCGCAACCGGCTGAGTCGCCCGACGGCCAGCTACGGCGGCTGTGCGTCGCCGGGATGTTCAATTCTGCGATGCGCTCAGTTGCGACGGCGAGCCGACGCTGTGTCCCGCCGCTGACGGCGCTTCTGCAGGGGCGGTGATGGCGTCGCCGGCCGGTCCGGCGACGTCGCCGCATGCTTCGACGCCCGCGCCCGCACCAGCTCGGCGAACAGCACCGCCGATCGCGGTTCAAGCTGGTTGCGCCGGACCAGGGTGATCTCCGCCTTCGGCGCGTGGGTGAGGGGACGATAGACCACGCCATCGGTCGACACCTGCGCCATGGAGCTGGGCACGATCGACACACCGATGCCGGTCGCCACCAGATTGACCACCGATGTGAGCTGCGGCGCCACCTGAAGGATCTTCGGAGAGAAGCCCGCGGCCTGGCACGCCGACACGATGCTGTCGAACAGTGCGCGGCCATTCGGGCGCGGGTAGAGGATGAAGGCATCGTCCGCCAGTGAGTTCAGCGCCACCGATTTGCGGCCGGCCTGCCGACGACCGCTCGGCATGGCGACCACCAGCGGTTCGGACACCGCGCGCTGCGACAGCAGATGATCGACTTCGCCGGGGGCAGGGCGAAGAAACGCCACGTCGAGCCGGCCGGTGGCGAAGCGCTCGAGCAGGAAGCTGGTGGCCTCCTCGATCAGCTCGACCTCGACGTCCGGATAGGTGGTGCGGAAATCGCGGATCGCCCCGGTCACGAACGGATTGAACGAGGCCGAGGCGGTGAAGCCGATCCGGAGCAGCCCGAGCTCGCCGCGGCCGGCGCGGCGCGCCTTCTGCACCGCGGCCTCGGCTTCCGCCAGCACGGTGCGCGCGCTCGCGATCAGCACGCGCCCGGCCTCCGTCAGCGTGACGCCGCGCAGGCCGCGCTGGAACAGCGCAAAGCCGATCTCCTGCTCGACGGCCTTGATCTGCCGGCTCAGCGCCGGCTGCGCAATCCGCAGCCGCGCCGCCGCGCGCGTGAAGCTTGCCTCCTCGGCAACGGCGACACAGTAGCGAAACAGGCGCAGCTCCATGGGGGGTCTCCTATCTACTCGTCAGTCGTGCCGCGAGGTCAGGACTTCGCGGGCGACACAAGGCCTCTCCACACGTCGTCCCGGCGAACGCCGGGACCCATACCGCGTGATCTAACTTTGGGGCACGCGGGGAGAGATCGAGCGTCACAACAAAGCCCTGTGGTTATGGGTCCCGGCGTTCGCCGGGACGACAGCGGAGATTGACGCGCGAGTCGGGCCGTCATCGTCGGGACTGCTGCTTGCATCGCTACCGCCCCATACCTCCAGGGTATGAACAGGCTACCAATTATATATTGGACGGCAAGAGCGGATCGGGGGCAGGGTCTGCGCCACAAACAACCTGTCCGGGAGGAGACGGACCAAGCCGCACAAAGCGGGGGGGCCGGGCTATGTCGCATCGCGTTGCGGCATGGCCTTCCCGCGCGCGGTGCCGCTCGCCGTCTCCCCGTTGCGGTGGTCGTGCCATGAAGCCCCTGAAAGACATTCTCGTCGTCGCCTTCGAGCAGGCGGTTGCCGCGCCGTATTGCACCTCGCGTCTCGCAGATGCCGGCGCGCGGGTGATCAAGATCGAGCGCGCCGAGGGCGACTTCGCACGCGGCTACGATGCCTCGGTCGGCGGGCTGTCGAGCTACTTCGTCTGGCTCAACCGCGGCAAGCAGAGCCTGGTCGCCGACATCAAGAACCCCGACGACGCCGCGCTGCTGCACCGGATCATCGCGCGCGCCGACGTGGTCGTGCAGAACCTCGCGCCTGGTGCTGCCGCGCGCGCCGGCTTCGGCTCGGCGGCGCTGCGCGAGAGGCATCCGCGCCTGATCACCGTCGACATCTCCGGCTACGGCGCCGGCAATGCCTATACCGACATGAAGGCCTATGACCTCTTGGTGCAGGCCGAGAGCGGCCTGGCCGGCCTCGCGGGTGCCGACGCTCGAGCTCGACTCCGGCATTCCGCTGACCGAGAGCCTGCTCATCGTCACCTGGCTGGAGCGCAAGGTGCCACAGCCATCGCTGCTCGACGGCGATCTCGACCGCATCATCTCGCGTGCCGGCGCCGCGATGGGGGTGATCGACGCGATGGTCCACATCATGATCGGCGTGCTGCAGATGGACCCGAACAGGGGTGAGACACATCCACTTCCCGCGGCTGGGGTTCGAAGTGGTGGCAGCTTAGTGGGAGTGTGAGTCGAGACGTAGCGACTCGGGCGGTGCACCTCGCCCCGCCTGAAGCAGAGCGATCGCATACTAAGGATATCACCGAGGCTACCAACACTTCCGTCAATTAGTTACGCCGTCATGCCCGGGCTTGTCCCGGGCATCCACGTCGTTCCCAGGATGCCGATCGACGTGGATGGCCGGGACAGGCCCGGCCATGACGATGGGGCGAGAGGCGAACACAAGCCTCTCCTGTCGCAGCAGCAAATGCCACATCAAAACCAACGAAGATCAAGGGAGAACCACAATGTCCGAGACCAACAAGCAGATCTGCCGGGACTACTTCAAGGCCTTCCTCGCGCGCGATGCGGCGTGGATGGAGAAGCATGTCGCCAAGACGTTCGTGCGCCACGATCCCGGACTGGATTTCGAGGTGCGCGGCCCTGATGGCGTGCTGCAGCTGCATGACGCGCTGATGCCGGCGTTTCCCGACATGAAGCTCGATCTCCTGGATCTCGTCGCCGAGGAGGACAAGGTGCTGGTGCGGCTGGTGATCCACGCCACGCATACCGGTCCGTTCGGACCGATGGCGCCGACCGGCAAGCCGATCCGCGTCGCCGTGCTCGATCTGTTCAAGATCCAGGACGGCGTGCTGGTCGAGCACTGGGCGCAGCTCGACAATCTCGGCATGCTGAAGCAGCTCGGCGCGCTCGCCGCGTAGTTGCAGGCCTGACGCTACTGGCGGCTCGCCGTCAGTTGCTGCCGGTAGCGTTCGGCGTCCCAGTTGAGCAGCATCTGCTCGTGCTGGGACGACAGATAGGTGATGTCAGCCGACAGCGGCAGCCGGCTGGTCACCAGCGCGAGACAGCTCAGCATCGCCTCCGCGCCGGGTGTCGCATCGTTGCGGATGATGGCGCCGAGACCGGGCGCGAGGGCTGCGACCGGGGCGGGCAGGCCGCTCGCCTCTGCCCGCGCCAGCATGGTGGCGAGAGCCTCGCTGCCCTCGACCGTCGGCAGGCCCGGTCCGAGAAACACGACATGGTCCGGATACAGCGAGCCGCCGGTGGCAACCGCGCGACTGAACGGATCTGTCGCAAGGCCGTGACAGCTGGCATCATGCGGCAGCCGATAATCGGTGCCGGCGCAGAGCCGCCGCAATGCGGTCTCGTCGCCGGCCGGCGTCGCGCGCACGGGCAATGCGAGCCTCGTCTCGACGTCGTGGACCAGCGCCTCGGCCGCCTCGCTGCTGTCGGCGCCGACGACCAGGCCGTGATTGCCGAGGATCAGAACATCGACGTGTTCGCGCGCGACGATCGCACTCACGGCGCGTGCCAGCGGCAGCCCCGGGTGAACGTAGTCGACATAGCGCCATGAGAGGCCAGCGAGCCGTGCGGCAAATTCGTCGCGCGCGTCGCGGCGCGCCGCCCAGACGATGGTGTTGACGGCGTGGACGTGCAGCACGATCCGGTGCGGCAGCAGCGCGTGCAGCGAGGTTTCGATCGAGGCGCGCAACGGGCCGGGCGCGGCCAGCGGAATGCGCTCGTCATCGCGGGCCAGCGCCTCGCGGGCCGCGGGCAGCAGCACCGGAACGAAGATGTCCTTGTCGTCCGCATCGGACAGCCAGGTGCCAGATGCCTTGACCCAGAGCACGTCGTCGTCCTTGAGCGAGGAGTTGCCGCCGGCGCCCTGCACCAGCAGCATGTTGCGGCCGACACGCGCCGACATCGCGCGCAACGCATGCAGCTCTCCGGGCTCGCGCATCTCTCGTCTCCTCGTCACCAGCCGAGCTGCGGCATCGTCCAGGTCGGCATGCGGTTGGCCGAGCCCGCGAGCTTGCGCGTCGCAGCGGCCAGATCGGGTGCGCCGGTGAGCGTCGTGCGATGGACGCCATCGGCGAGCAGCAAGCTCTGCAATCCCATCGCGCGGGCGCCGGCGACGTCGTGGTCGAGCGAGTCGCCGATCATCAGCACGCGATGCGGATCGACACCGCCGAGCTGCTCCAGCGCCGCTGCGAAGATCGGCTGATACGGCTTGCCGACGAACGACACCGGGCCGCCGAGCCATTCATAGGCACGGGCGAGGGTGCCCGGCGCGGGCACGAGGCCGGTCGCGCCGAACATCATCAGGTCGGGATTGGCGCAGATCATCGGCACACGGCGCGCCGCCGCCTGCCTGAACCGCTCGCGCCAGAGGTCGGGCTCGGCGAGATCGTCGTCGAGGCCGCCGAGCAGGATGAAATCGGCGTCGCGCGTGTCCGTCACGAGGGCGAGGTCGAGCCCTTCGACCAGCGAGCCGTCGTTGCCGCGCGTGATCAGGAAACAGGCGTTGCCGCAATCGGTGAACGGCGCGCGGGTGCGGTCGCGCAGGCCCGTCCAGGTCACTTCGCCTGACGTAAGGATGCCGTCATAGGTCGAGCGCGGCAGGCCGAGCCGGGCGAGCCGCTCGGCATTGGCGCTCGCGCGCTTGCCGGAGTTCGACAGCACGACGATGTGCTTGCCGGCCTTGCGCAGCTTGAGCACGCAATCATGGGCGGCCGGGAACACCGCGCGGCCATCGTGCAGCGTGCCCCATTGGTCGAGCAGCACGTGATCGAACCGGTCGGCGATCGCGGACAGGCCGCTGATCTCGCAGGCCGCGGCGGTCATCGTGGCGGCCCCTGCAAGGCCAGCAGCGCCGTGCCGTAGCTCGCCTCGGTCTGCGCGGCGACGCTCACGGGGACGCCGATGATGCGTTCGCGGATCGCAGTCCATCGATCGTTCCTGGCGCCGCCGCCGATGCTGATCACGCGCCGCAGCGCCGGCGCGCCGAGCGCCTGCAGACGTTGATAGGCGAGCGCCTCGACGCCGGCGATGCCTTCGAGCAGCGCCTGGAAGAAGCGGTGGTCCTCGGCCGGCCGCGGCGTGATGCGAGGCGCCAGCGCGGGATCGGCGATCGGGAAGCGCTCGCCTGGTTTCGGCAGCGGATAGTAGTCGAGCCCGGTCGGATCGTCGGGGCGCAGCTGCGGCGTCATCAGGTCCATGTCGTCGGCGGAGAAATGCGCGAGCAGCGCCGCGCCGCCGGAATTCGAGGCGCCGCCGGCGAGCCATTTGTCGCCGAGCCGGTGCGAGTAGACGCCCTGAGCGGCGGCGAAGATCGGCTGGGTCGCGACCAGCTTCACCACCAGCGTGGTGCCGAGCGACGTCACCGCATCGCCCGGCGCGTCGGCGCCGGTGGCGATGAAGGCTGCGACGCCGTCGGTGGTGCCGGCCACGATGCACGCCGATGCGGAAATGCCGAGCGCACGCGCGATCGAGGGATGAATGTCGGAAAACGGCGTGCCGGGAACCAGGATCTCCGGCAGCACGGCGCTGTTCACGTCGAGCTGATCGAGCCAGCGCGGCCATTCGCGCCGGATCGGATCGTAGCCGAGCTTGAGCGCGTTGTTCTCGTCGCTGATGCCATGGCGACCGGCGAGCCGTCCGGCGATCCAGTCGGCCTGATGCACGGCATGGCGCGCGCCGCCGGTTGCGGCGAGCAGGTGCAGCAGCTTGGCAAGCGCGCTGCTGGCGCCATGTGCGCCGCTCTCGGCCGGCGCGATGGCGGCGATGCGCCGGGCCTCATCGGCCGCGCGCGCGTCGTTGTACATCAGCCCGCGCGAGCGGGGCCGTCCGTCCGCATCGATCAGCAGCAGCGTGCCGGAGGTGCCGTCGACCGCGATGCGCGCCACGGTTTGCAGATCGACGCTTCTGCCGAGCCGGTCGATCGCCGCGACCGTCGCCTGCCACCACAGTTCCGGATCCTGCTCGATTGCCGCGCCATCCTGGTGCGGCGACGCGAGTGGAACCGCGGCTGCGCCCTGGATCGCGCCGCTGTGATCGACGGCGCAGGCGCGCACGCCGCTGGTGCCCACGTCGATGCCGACAAACAACTCCGCCATGCGACCTCACTCGTTGTCCGCTCGCGAGCATGACCCGGCTCGTTCAATCCGTCACGCCTGATGCGCTGCAGCACGTTTTCGGGATTGACGGCCGGATCGGCGTCTGCAATTTTTTGCAAGGTGTGAAGAATTTTGCAAGCAGGCAATCGCGCGTGACGACAGCTTCCGACAGGGCGCCCATGGTGGACGGCGAGGCCTCGCTGGCGACGCGCGCGGCGTGGCTGTATTTCGCGGCCGGGCTGACGCAGTCGGAAGTGGCCGACCGCCTCAACATCCAGAGCACCAAGGCGCATCGCCTGATCGCCCGCGCCAGCCGCGAGGGCATGATCCGCGTCTTCGTGGAGGGCCCCGTCGCCGAATGCGTCGCGCTGGAGAATGCGCTGGCTGATCGCTACGGCCTCGATTTCTGCCGCGTCGCGCCGGATCTCGGCGAGGGCGACCTGCCGCTGAAGGCCTTGGCGCTGGAGGGCGCGAGCTTCCTGCGCCAGGTGCTGGAGCGCGGCGACGACAAGATCATCGGCGTCGGCCACGGCCGCACGCTCGCCGCGGTCGTCGCGCAACTGCCGCAGACGCCGGCGCGCGACGTGCAGTTCGTGTCGCTGCTCGGCGGCCTGACGCGGAAGTTCGCCGCCAATCCGTTCGACGTCATCCATCGTCTCGCCGAGCGCACCGGTGCCGAGGCGTATCTGTTGCCCGTTCCCGTGTTCGCCAATTCCGTCGCCGACCGCCGCGTGCTGATGCAGCAGTTCGGCATCGCGGACGTGTTCGCGCTGGCGCAGCAGGCCTCGCTGCTGTTCGTCGGTATCGGCCAGATCCACGCCGACGGATTCCTGGTGTCGAGCGGCATGATCAAGCCCGACGAGGTCGTCGAGCTGAAGCGCGCCGGCGCCTGCGCCGACCTGCTCGGGCATTTCTTCAATGCCCAGGGCGAACTGCTCGATCTCGATCTCTCCGCGCGCGCCACCTCGATGGCTGCGAGCGATTTGAAAAAACACCGCATCGTCGCCATCGGCGGCGGCGGGGCGAAGATCACGGCCCTGCGCGCGGTGCTGCGCAGCGGCTTCCTGAACGGTCTCATCATCGATGAAGCGACCGCTCAGGCACTTTCTACCGACAAGCCGGAGACAACATCCGGTCAATCCAAAAACAAAAGTCGGAAGGGCAGGTAACGCGCTCAAGTCTCTACAAAAACAAAGGGAGGGTTGAAATGCACGATCGTGAGAAGAATCTGTTTGCGTCCTATGCCGGCAAGCGCATCAGCCGGCGTGATCTGCTCGACGGCGCCGCCAAGCTCGGCATCGCCGGCGTCGCCGCCAATGCCGCCTTCGCGTCCGCGATGTCGAACGCCATGGCCGCCGATTTCAACTGGAAGGCCCAGAGCGGCAAGACCGTCAAGCTGCTCCTGAACAAGCATCCTTACGTCGACGCGATGATCGGCGACATCGAGGCGTTCAAGAGCCTGACCGGCATGAACGTCACCTACGACATCTTCCCCGAGGACGTCTATTTCGACAAGGTGACGGCGGCTCTGTCGTCCAAGTCAGATCAGTACGACGCCTTCATGACCGGCGCCTACATGACCTGGACCTACGGCCCGGCCGGCTGGATCGAGGACCTCAACACCTACATCAAGGATCCCGGCAAGACCAATCCGGCCTTCGCCTGGGACGACGTGCTGCCGGGCTTGCGCTCCTCGACCGCCTGGGATGGCGTCGCCGGCTCCGAGCTCGGCTCCGGCAAGGCCAAGCAGTGGTGCATTCCGTGGGGCTACGAGCTCAACAACATCACCTATAACCGCAACATCTTCAGCAAGGTCGGCGTCAAGCCGCCCACCAACCTCGACGAGATGCTGGAGGTCGCGGCCAAGATCACCAAGGACGCCGGCGGCCCCTATGGCGTCGGCGTGCGCGGCTCGCGCTCCTGGGCGACCATCCATCCCGGCTTCCTCTCGGCCTATTCGAACTTCGGCCAGAAGGACTTCGTGATGGAGGGCGGCAAGCTCAAGGCCGCGATGAACACCAAGGCCTCGAAGGACTTCCACGAGAAGTGGGTCAAGATGATCCAGGGCTCGGGTCCGAAGAACTGGTCGACTTACACCTGGTACCAGGTCGGCACCGATCTCGGCGCCGGCGCCTCCGGCATGATCTTCGACGCCGACATTCTCGGCTACTTCATGAACGGCGGCGAGAACAAGGAGCGCGGCAATCTCGGCTACGCCCCGTTCGCGGCCAATCCGGCCGCCAAGGCGCCGACGCCGAACGTCTGGATCTGGTCGCTGGCGATGTCGAGCTTCTCCAAGCAGAAGGACGCGGCATGGCTGTTCATGCAATGGGCGGCTTCGGTCGAGCACGATTTGTTCGGCGCCCGCAAGATGGACTTCGTCAATCCGGTCCGCACCTCGGTGTGGAAGGACAGCGAATTCCGCGACCGTATCGCAAAATCCTATCCGGGATATCTCGAGCAGCATGACCTCTCGGCGCCCGGTGCCAAGATCTACTTCACCGCGCAGCCGCTGTTCTTCGATCTCACCACCGAGTGGGCGGCGTCGCTGCAGAAGATGGTGGCCAAGGAGATCAGCGTCGATGAGGGCCTCGACAAGCTTGCCGAGAGCATCAACCGTCAGCTGAAGCAGGCCGGCCTCGGCTGAGCCCGCATCTTCCATGACCACCTGTCGGTCCGGACGCTCCCCACAAGCGTCCGGACCGGCGCCATCCCGCGTCGATGCGATCACGCCTGTCATGAGCATGGCCCAACTTGTCGAGACCGAGGCGGCACCGCGCCGCACGAAACGCTGGCGCGGGCGGCTGCTGCCGTATCTGCTGAGCCTGCCGGCGCTACTGGTCTGCATCGCCATCCTGGTGCCGTTCGTGACGGCGGCGATCTATTCGCTGCAGCGCTACCGGCTCAACCTGCCGTATCTGCGCGGCTTCATCGGCGTCGATAACTACATCGATTTCCTGTCCGATCCCGCGTTCTGGAATACGCTCAAGATTTCGCTGGTCTACACCGCGGTGACCGTCATCGCCGAGCTGCTGTTCGGCCTCGGCATCGCACTGCTGCTGCGCCGGCCGACGCGCTTCCACAACGCCGTCTCGATCATGCTGCTGCTGCCGCTGATGACCGCGCCGGCGATCGCCGCCTTGATGTGGAAGCTGATGACCAATCCGAGCTTCGGCATCCTGTCCTATCTGGTCGGCTTGTTCGGCGTGCATGATTTCAAATGGGCCTCCGATCCATCGACCGCGCTGTTCACCGTCGTCCTGGTCGACGTCTGGGTCTACACGCCCTTCATCATGATCCTCCTGTTGGCAGGCCTGCGCTCGCTGCCGCGGCAGCCGTTCGAGGCGGCGGCGCTCGACGGCGTGCCGGCGAGCTTCGTGTTCTTCCGCATCACCTTGCCGATGCTCGCGCCATACATCATCACCGCGTCGTTGTTCCGGCTGCTCGACTCCATCCAGCAGTTCGACATCGTCTATGCGATGACGCAAGGCGGGCCTGGCGACCGGCTGATGGTGTTCCAGGTCCAGGCCTATCTGGAGTTCTTCCAGTACACCAATGTCGGACGCTCGGCGGCACTGCTGATGATCCTGTGGCTGATCACCAACATCCTGTCGAACATCTTTATCAAGAACTGGCTGCGGCTGCGCGCACGCGCCCACGGTCACGCCTGAGGAGCGAGGTCATGGATCACTCCAGTCTCGCCGGACGCATCTTCCGCGGCATCGCGCTGTCGCTGGTACTCGTGTTCTTCATGTTCCCGATCGTCTGGATCCTCTTGATGTCGTTCCAGACCAACGAGCAGATCCTGCGCATTCCGCCGCGCCTCCTGTTCGAACCGACGCTGGCGAATTACGAGGCGCTGATCTCGGGGCAGCTCAAGACCGCTGCCGGCAATCTGCAGCTCACCTTCATGCGCAACCTCATGAACAGCTTCGTGCTGTCGAGCGCCTCGGTGATCCTGGCGCTGCTGCTCGGCGTTCCCGCGGCCTATGCGTTCGCGCGCTTCAAGTTCCGCCTCGGCGAGACCATCGCCTTCACGCTGCTGTCGTTCCGCTTTGCGCCGCCGCTGCTGGTGCTGCTGCCGCTGTCGCTCTACTATCAGCAGCTCGGCCTCAACGACACCTATTTCGGCATCGTCTGGGTCTACCAGCTGATCGCGCTGCCGCTGATCCTGTGGATCGTGCGCGGCTATTTCGAGGACATCAGCCCCGACATCGAGCATGCCTACCGGCTGGCGGGGCACTCCTGGCGTGAGGCGTTCACGCGCATCGCCGTTCCGCTGGCGGGGCCGGGCATCGCCGCGGCGGGGCTGTTGTCCTTCATCTTCTGCTGGAACAATTTCGTCTTCGCGCTGATTCTGGCGTCCGCCGACAAGCAGCCGGTCACGGTCGGCGCGCTGGCCTTCGTGACTGCCTCGGGCATCCAATACGGGCAGATCGCGGCCGCGATCGTGCTGTCGGTGACACCGACCCTGCTGCTCGCGCTGTATGCGCAGCGCTATCTGGTCGAAGGCCTGTCTCTTGGTGCGGTCAAGGGTTGAGGACACATGGCGCGTCTCGAGCTGAAATCCGTCGACAAGAGCTTTGGCGCCGTCAGCTGCGCCAAGGGCGTGTCGCTGACGGTCGAGCCCGGCGAGATCGTCGCCGTGTTCGGTCCGTCCGGCAGCGGCAAGACCGTTCTGCTGCGCATGATCGCCGGCATGTTCGAGCCTGATGCGGGGGACATCCTGGTCGGTGGCCGCTCGATCGTCGATGCGCCGCCCGAGCAGCGCGGCATCGGCATGGCGTTCCAGAACTTTGCGCTGTTCCCGCACATGAGCGCGCGCGACAACATCGCGAGCGGCCTGCGCGCGAGCGGCGCGGCCGACATCGCCACGAAAGTGACGGCGATGAGCCGGCTCTTGAAGATCGAGCACGTGCTCGGTCACCGGCCGCGCGAATTGTCCAATGGCCAGAAGCAGCGGACGGCGCTGGCGCGGGCGCTGATCGGCAATCCCGAGGTGCTGCTGCTCGACGATCCCCTGCGCAACGTCGATGCCAAGCTGCGCTATGAGATGCGGCTGGAACTGCCGAGCCTGTTGCGCCGGAGCTCGGCGGCGGTACTCTATGTGACACAGGACTATCGCGAAGCGATGGCGATTTCCGATCGTATCGCCGTGCTGATCAATGGTCGGCTGGTGCAGGTGGCGCGCCCGGAGGACATCTATGCGCGGCCGGCGTCGGTCGCGGTGGCGCGGCTGTTCGGGGATCCCAGCATCAATCTCTCGGAGGTCGCCCCGGTGGCCGAGCAGGGCCGGCTGATCGCGACCGTGGCCGGGACGCACATTCGGCTCGATGCCGACCAACAAGCCCTCGAGGCACGCCAGCGCTGCTGGCTCGGCGTGCGTCCCGACGATGTCGTCGTGACACGTCAGGGCGGCGAGGGCGCGATTCCGGCGCGCATCGTCGCGATCACGCCGTTGCATGAGCGGGCCGTCGTGCTGCTACGCTTTGCCGACGGCTCCGAATGGCTGGCTGCGCTGGCGCCCGAGGCCTTGGACGCTGGCGCCGACGATGAGGTGTTCGTCCGGTTCGCGCCTGAAACGGCGCTGTTGTTCGATCATGCCACGGGAGACCGCATCGGGCTCTCGCCGCGGCGGCAGGCGGCGTGAGGATCTGACATGGGCATGCTCGAGATCCGCAGCGTCGACAAGATCTACCACACCAGGGGCAAGCCCGATGTCCATGCCGTGCGCGCGCTCGACATGGACATCAGGTCGGGTGAGATCGTCGCGCTGCTCGGCTCGTCCGGCTGCGGCAAGACATCGACACTGCGCATGATCGCCGGGTTCGAGAGCGTGAGCTCCGGATCGATCAAACTGGCGCAACGTCCGATCCACGATCTGCCGCCGGCGAAGCGCAGGGTGGCGATGGCGTTCGAAGGCTACTCGCTGTATCCGCCGCTGACCGTGCGCGAGAACATCGGCTTCGCGCTCAAGGCGCAGCAGCTGTCGCGTGCCGAGATCGCGCAGCGCGTCGACAGCATCGCCCGGCTGGTCGAGATCGAGGACATCCTCGATCAATATCCGCGCGCGCTGTCCGGTGGCCAGCAGCAGCGCGTCTCGCTGGCGCGCGCGCTGGTGCGTGACGCCGACCTCTATCTGCTGGACGAGCCGATGGGGCAGCTGGAGCCGCAGCTGCGCGCGGTGCTGCGCGGCCGCATCAAGGGCCTGCTGGCCGAGCGCGGCATGACCGCGATCTTCGTCACCCATGACCAGACCGAGGCGAGCGCGCTCGCCGATCGCATCGCCGTGATGGAGGATGGCGTCCTGCAGCAGTTCGCAGGCGAACGCGAGCTGAAGAATCGTCCGGCCAATCTGTTTGTCGCAAGCTTCATCGGCGAGCCGCCGATGAACCTGCTCGACGTCGCAGTTGCGCAGGAGGAGGGCGGCTTCCGCCTGTCGGTCGGCTCCGACCTGGCCTTTCAGATTGCCCGGCAGACGCTGGATGTGGACGCACAGCAGGCGCTGGCGCAGCTCGGTCGGATCAAGATCGGCATCCGGCCGCAGCGCGTCGCGATCGGCAGCGGCGAGGCGCGGCTGCGCGTCGTTTCCAACCAATGGCTCGGCGATCAGGCGCATGTCGCTGGCGAATGCGCGGGACACATGCTGGTCGCGGTCAGTCCCAGCAAGGTCGCCGCGCGGCCGGGCGACCTCGTGCCCTGTGCGCTGGAGGCGCGCCACCTCCACATCTTCGGCGCCGACGGCAACTGCATCCGCCATGCGGAGGCGCGTTGAGCATGGGCTCCGCCGCGACCCGCGACGTGATCATCGGCATCGACGCTGGGACGTCGGTGATCAAGGCCGTTGCCTTCGCGCGGGACGGTCGCCAGCTTGGCGACTTCGCCATCCCCAACAGCTACACCACGGCGCCGGGCGGTCGCGTCGAGCAGGACATGGCGAGGACCTGGACCGACACGGTGGCCGCGTTGCGCGGACTCGGCGCCGCGCTGCCGGATCTCGCCCCACGCGTTGCCGCGATCGCCGTGACCGGGCAGGGCGACGGCACCTGGCTGATCGATGCCGAGGGCCATCCGGTTGCGCCCGCTCTGCTGTGGCTCGACTCGCGGGCCGCAGGCCTGGTCGAATCCTTCCGCGCCGGCGAACGCAACGCCGCGCATTATCGGCGCACCGGATCGGGGCTCAATGCCTGCCAGCAGGGGCCACAGCTGGCCTGGCTGCAGGCGCATGATGCCGAAATGCTGGAACGTGCGCGCACCGTGTTCCACTGCAAGGATTGGCTCTATTTCAAGCTGACGGGCGAGCGCGCCACCGATCCATCGGAAGCGACGTTCTCCTGTGGCAATTTCCGCAAACGCTGCTTCGACGCCGAAGCCGCTGATCTGATCGGCATCTCGCAGTCCGCGCGGCTGTTTCCTGATGTCGTCGATGGCGTCGTGACGACGCATCGCATGACGTCCGCGGCAGCGGCGGAGACGGGGCTGCCGGAAGGCGTGCCGGTGTCGCTCGGCTATGTCGACGTCATCTGCAACGCGCTCGGCGGCGGGCTTTATGATCCCGCCCCAGATGTCGGCTGCACCATCATCGGCTCGACCGGCATGCATATGCGGCTGGTGAACGGTGCGGAGGCAGTAAAGTTGAACGCCGAGGCGACCGGCTACACGATGCCGTTCCCGGTGCCGGGTCACTACGCGCAGATGCAGTCGACCATGGCGGCGACGTTGAACATCGACTGGTTGCTCGATGTCGCGCGCGGCATCCTCGCCATGGAAGGCATCGCGCGGTCGCGCAACGACCTGATCCGGCGGCTGGATGAGCGTGTGCTCCAGGCGAAGGCGGGTGAGCTGCTGTATCATCCCTTCATCTCGGATGCGGGCGAACGCGGCCCGTTCGTGTCGCACGAGGCATCTGCGCAATTGATCGGACTGCGCACCCGTCATGGCTATTGGGACCTGATGCGCGCGGTCATGGAGGGTCTGGCCTTCGCCGCGCGCGACTGCTACGCGGCGATGGGGTCGCTGCCGGCAGAGATCCGGCTGACCGGCGGTGCGGCCCGCAGCCGCGCGCTCGGTGCCATTCTCGGTGCCGCGCTCGGCAGCACGATCCGGGTCTGCCGGCGCGAGGAGGCGGGCGCTTCGGGCGCCGCGATGATCGCTGCCGTGGCCACCGGCCTTTACCCGGACATGATGGTTTGCGCGGAGGAGTGGGTGAGACCGTATCTGGATGAGCCGCAAGCGCCCGACGCGGCGCTGACGGAACGCTATGCGCAGCTGTTCCCGGCCTATGTCGACGCGCGGCTGGCGGCGCGTCCGGTGTGGAAGCAGCTTGCGGCGCAGCGCGCGGGAGCCAATCATGTCTAGCTCCATCGCGATCATCGGCGACCGCTTCATGCTGCCCTCGGTATTCGCCGAGCGCATCACCGCGATCTGCGGCGATCGTCTCGAGATCCGCATGCTCGAGCAGCCCTGGCCGGACGAGCCGATGGAGCATGGCTATGCCGGCTCCAAGCTCGACGGTCTGAAGGAGTTCATGGGCGATCCCGATGAGCTCGCCGAATTCATCGGCGAAGCGCCGCTGCTGGTGACCCATCTGGCGCCGATCTCGCGCGCGATGCTGCAGCGGCTTCCAGCCCTGAAATTCATCGCGGTGTCCCGCGGCGGCCCGGTCAATGTCGACATGCAGGCCGCGCGCGACCACGGCGTGCTGGTGGTCAACACGCCCGGACGCAATGCCAGCGCGGTCGCGGAATTCACCATCGGTGCGATGCTCGCCGAAACCCGGCTGATCCGCAGCGGGCACGAGTCGATGCGGAGCGGGGAGTGGCGGGGCGATCTCTACCGCGCCGACCGTACCGGACGCGAGCTCGGCGAGATGACCGTCGGCATCGTCGGCTACGGCGCGATCGGCACCCGCGTCGTCAAGCTGTTGAAGGCGTTCGGCTGCAAGATCCTGGTTACCGATCCCTATGTCCAGCTCAGCGCGCAGGACCGCAACGACGGCGTCGAGCATGTCGCGCTGCCCGAGCTGCTGGCGCGTGCCGATGTCATCAGCCTGCACGCCCGCGTGACGCAGGAGACCACCGGCTTCATCGATCGCGACGCGCTGGCGACAATCAAGCCGGGGGCGATCCTGATCAACACGGCGCGCGGGCCGCTGGTCGACTATGACGCGCTCTACGACACGCTCAGCTCGCAGCGCCTGGCCGGCGCGATGCTGGATACGTTCGCGGTCGAGCCGGTGCCGCCGGACTGGCCGCTGCTGCAGCTTCCCAATGTCACGCTGACGCCGCACATCGCCGGCGCTTCGGTGCGTACCGTCACCTTTGCCGCCGACCAGGCGGCCGAAGAGGTTCGCCGCTATCTCGCCGGCGAGCCGCCGCTCAATCCCTGCTGACGAAAGGTCTTTCGAATGAATCGCGAGGAACGACTGCTGCGCGAGAACATCATCGCAAAATGCCGATGGATGAACGCATCGGGGCTGAACCAGGGGACGTCCGGCAACATCTCCGCCCGCTACAAGGACCGGATGCTGATCACGCCGTCGGCGACGCCCTACGACGCGATGAAGCCGGAGATGATCGCCTCGATGCCGCTCAACGGCGACTACGGCTCCTGGGACGGGCCGCTGAAGCCGTCGACCGAATGGCGCTTTCATCTCGACATCATGCGCGGCCGTCCGGATGTCGGCGGCGTCGTGCACACGCATTCGACCTACGCCACCGTGCTTGCGATCGCCCGCAAGCCGATTCCGGCCTGCCACTACATGATGGCGGCGTTCGGCGGCACCGACATCCGCTGTGCCGGCTATGCGCGGTACGGCACGGCCGAGCTGTCTGAGCTCGCGCTGCAGGCGCTGGAGGGACGCAATGGCTGCCTGCTCGCCAATCACGGCATGATCGCGGTCGGCGCCAATCTCGACAAGGCGATGTGGCTCGCGGTCGAGCTCGAGACCATCGCCAAGCAATATTATCTGTCGCTGGCGCTCGGCCAGCCGCACATCCTGGGCGACGCCGAGATTGCCGAGACGGCGCAGGGATTTTCCACCTACGGACTGCAGGATCCCAAGACAACTACAAAGGCAAAGGCCAAGCCCAAGCCGGCGAAGGCGACAACGAAGGCGCGGGCGGCTGCGGTGCGTCGCAAGCCTGACAAGAAGCGCAGCTCTTCGCGATGAACGCGACGGTCTCACGCAGCGGATCCGATTACGGCTTGTTGGACCTCGCCGTGATCGGCGGCGGCATCAATGGCGCTGGTATCGCCCGTGATGCCGCCGGCCGCGGCCTGAAGGTGCTGCTGTGTGAGAAGGACGATTTCGCGGAAGGCACGTCGTCGCGCTCGGGCAAGCTGATCCATGGCGGCCTGCGCTATCTGGAATATTACGAGTTCCGCCTGGTACGCGAGGCCCTGATCGAGCGCGAGGTGCTGCTGGCCTCGGCGCCGCACATCATCTGGCCGATGCGTTTCGTGCTGCCGCATTCGCCGGAGCAGCGCCCCGCCTGGCTGGTGCGCACCGGATTGTTTCTCTACGACCATCTCGGCGGCCGCAAGCAGCTGCCCGCGAGCCGCAACGTCGACCTCGCGCACGAGCCGGAAGGCGCACCGCTGCGCCCTGAGTTTCAACGCGGCTTCGAGTATTCGGATTGCTGGGTCGATGATGCACGGCTCGTCATCCTCAATCTCGTCGAGGCCGCGCGCAAGGGAGCCGTGATCCTGCCGCGCACCCGGGCGGTGAGCGCCAGGCGCGAGGCCGATTGCTGGCAACTTGAGATGCGGTCGGAAAGCGGCGAGCTGCGCACGGTCCGCGCCAAGGCGCTGGTCAATGCCGCGGGTCCCTGGGTGCAGGACGTGGTGCAGGGGGTCACCGGCCTGAACTCGGCGCACAACGTGCGGCTCGTCAAGGGCAGCCATCTGGTGGTGCCGAAATTCTGGAGTGGATCGCAGGCCTATCTGCTGCAGAACACCGACCGCCGCGTCATCTTCGTCAACCCGTACGAGACGGATCTGGCGCTGATCGGCACCACCGACATCGTGCATGACGGCCGTGCCGAGGATGTTGCGATCGACGATCACGAGACCGACTATCTGCTGGCCGTGCTCGACCGCTACTTCCGTGCCGCGCCCGGCAGAGCGGACATCATCCACGCCTTCTCCGGCGTGCGGCCGCTCTACGACGACAATGCCGACAATCCCTCGGCCGTCACGCGCGACTACGTGTTCGAGGTGCATGGCACGCCCGAGCAGCCGCCGCTGCTGTCGATCTTCGGCGGCAAGATCACGACGTTCCGCAAGCTCGCCGAGCATGCGCTGGAGCGCCTCGGTCCGTGGTTTCCGCAGATGGGGCCGGCCTGGACGGCGGGCGCCTGTCTGCCCGGCGGCGATCTCGGTTCGTCCTTCGATCTGTTCCTCGCCGATCTCACCAACGACTATGCCGGCGTGCCGCGCGAAGCGGTGGCGCATTACGCAAGGCTCTATGGCAGCTGCGCGCGCGATCTGCTCGGGCCGGCGCGGAACGCAGACGATCTCGGCCGTCATTTCGGCGGCACGTTCTATGAGCGCGAGCTGACCTATCTGCGCGAGCGGGAATGGGCGGTCACGGCGGCTGATGTGCTCGACCGCCGAACCAAGCACGGCCTGCATCTGAGCCGTGCCGAACGCGAGGCATTCGAGCTGTATCTTTGAAGACGTGCTATCGGGCCTGATCGAGTTCATCGCCCGGCTGCAAGTCGTTGGCGACAGCTGCAGTTTGGATCCTCAACGCTACGCGATCGCGGACTGACCAATCCGCTCCCGGCATGCGTGAGGCTTGACGACTGGTCACGTCGCCTACATGGCAAGCGCCGCCTTCGACGTTGCGCTTCGCCGGCATGTGAGCTCGCCGCGACGGGACATGGCGCGAATGCGGTCCGCGGTGCGACAGGCGATCGCCTGAATCGTCAGGGATGGATTGACACCGCCGACCGTCGGGAAGACCGAGCCGTCGCAGATCCACAGGTTCGGGATATCCCAGCTGCGGCAGTCCGCATCGACGACGCTGCTCCGGGGATCAGCGCCCATGCGCGCGGTGCCGTTGAGATGGCAGGTGTCGTCCTCCTGCGTCCAGATGTCCCTTGCACCCGCCGCCTGCAGCGCACGACTCATGAAGGCGAGCGAATGATCGATCAGCCGCTTGTCGTTGTCGCACCAGGAATAGCTGACGCGCGGGATGCGCAGGCCGTACTGGTCGACCTCGTCGGCCAGCGTGACGCAATTGCGCTCCTGCGGCAGCATCTCGCCGACGATCTTGAGGCCGACGACGTGATTGTAGTTCGCCATCTCCTGGACGAGGCGCGCGCCCCACAGGCCGCGTGCCTGGGCCTGCGTGTTGGCCCATAGCTGCGGCAACGGGCCCTGGCTCATATAGGCGTAGCCGCCGAAGAAGTCCTTGCCCTTGTCCTCATAGTTCCAGTGTTCGGTGATCGCGAGCGAGGGCGGGCCCTTGTAGGACCGGATTTCGTCGTCCATGAGCCCCCAGACAGCCTGGTTGGATTGCGCCATGAGGTTCTTGCCGACCAGGCCTGAGCTGTTGGCGAGCCCGTCCGGGAATTTGTCCGTCGCCGAATTGAGCAGCAGCCGCGGCGTCTCGATCGCATAGCCGGCGACGACGACGTTGCGCGCGCGCTGGAAGTGCCAGCCGCCGTCGCGGTGATAGTGTACCCCGCTGACGAGACCATCGCCGCTCACCTCGATCCGGCCCCCCATCGCGAGATCGCGCACCTCGGCTCCCGCCGCCAGCGCGCGCGGGATCCATGTCACCAATGCGCTCTGCTTGGCATTGGTCGAGCAGCCGGCGACGCAGAAGCCGCGATAGACGCAAGGATGGGAAAGGCCGCGCGGCGCCGAGACGGTGGCGAGCGGCGTCTCGGTCCAGGAGATCCCGAGCGCCTCGCATCCACGGGCGAGCGCGCGCGCTGCGGCGTTCAGCGGGTGCGCGCGATAGGGATAGCGCGGCCGTTTCGGTCCCCACGGATAGGTGATCGGCCCCGAGATCTTCAGCGCCTGCTCGACCTCGGTGTAGTAGCTCCACATTTCGCGCCAGTCGAGCGGCCAGTCGGCACCATAGCCGAGCAGGGTGCGCGACTTGAACCATTCGGGCCGGAACCGCAGCGACACCATGGCGAAGTGAACGGTCGAGCCGCCGACCGCCCTGCCGCTGTTGTTGCTGCCGAGCTGCAGCGGATTGGCGCCGTCGACGATGCGATCGTCGGTCCAGTACAGCTTCGTCTGCTCGGCCTCGTCGGACGCAAAGTCCTCCAGCGGGCGGAAGTAGGGCCCCGCATCGAGCGCGACGACCGAGAAGCCGTATTCGGCCAGCTTGCACGCCAGCGTGCCGCCGCCGGCGCCGGTGCCGACGATGACGAAGTCGACCAGGTCGTCGTTGCCATAACAGCGCATCGGCACCCATCCGCCCGGACGAAAGACGTCAGGGGCGCGGCCGCTGCGGGCGCGCGGCGTTTCGAGCGGATCATCGGACATGGCGGTTGATCCTCTCTGCGTCGGCCTCATGTCCGGGGCTGGCCTCGGCCGCCTCCCAGGGATCGCGCTCGTTGTCGCCGAGACGGACATAGCCGCGCGGGCTGGCCGGGCCGCCCCATCCAATCTCGCTCCAGGCGGTCGGATGCGAGTAGTAGGCCAGCACGATGTCGTGCAGCAGCCGGCGCTTGAAGAAGTCGTCACAGCGCATGTCGCCCCAGTCGGCTGCGGTCAGTTGGCCGGCCTCGGCGCGGTGGAGCAACTGGTCTTGTTGCGCAGTGGACAGATCGACAAATGATCGCTCGAACGCATAGCGGGCCTCGGCGTCGAGCGCGTGCAGTCCGCTCCGCCAGGCATCGCGCTGCCTGGGCATGCCGGCCGGCCGGTAACCGTCGGAGATATTGGTATGAAGCTTGCGGTCCACAAGCGCTGCGACCGGAATGGCGGGGCGCGTGGCCGGTTGAGGAACGATCCGTGCCGCGATCGCCTGGAGAAGGACGAACTCGTCGGTCGAGAAGAACAGCGGTGTCGCCGTGACCGACAGCCGCTCGGCGATCACCTCGCGCGTCTTGTCGTTCCACGACGGCCCGTTGCGCTTTGCCAGCACGTCGTAGCCGGGATAGCGGTTGAGATCAGCCGGTGGATGCGAGCGGTCATGCATCGGGGTGCTCCCTCATCAGCCCGAGCGCGGCAAGGCCCGCGAGCGCGAGGCCGGTGAAGCTCGGCGGCGCAGGCAAGGGCGGACCGGCCAGGATGTTCTGACTCCAATTGCGCCAGCCGCCCATGTTGCGCGACACGCCATAGGCGTGGAAGCCGACGCCCGCGAAACCCATCGCCGTCAGCAGCCACATCCAGGCACGGGTCAATGGATGCGCCCGGTTGTGTCCCGCGTCCTGGCCACGCGACGCAGCGTTGAACAGCAGCGCTGCGCCGAGCGGGGGCAGGGTCACCGGCACCGCCATGAACGGATTGTGGAAGGCGCCGCGGAAGTGCAGCAGCCCGGCTTCGCCCGATGTTCCGAGCAGTCCGGCTGCGGTGACAGCGGCAATGGTGCGGCCGGCGGGCAGGCCGAACACATGCGGCCGCTGCGCCCGGCTGGTGTCGCGCACGCGCTCCGAGCAGAAGCCGAGCAGGCCCGAGAGCAGGATCGCCATCGGGGCGCCGAGCGGCGCGCCATAGAACAGGTTCTGCCAGCTGAAGCCGCCGACCTTCTTGGTCACATTGTAGACGTGAAAGCCGGTGCCGGCGAGCCCTGTCGCGGCCGCCAGCAGATAGCCGCCGTCGCGCAGCCGGTGAGCGATCGGCCGCCGATCGGCTGTGCCATGCACGCTCGTCGCCAGGGTCAGCGCCGACACCAGCAGCGGCGTGTACATCGCCTTGTTCTTGAACGAGCCCCGATAGTGCTCGATGCTGCTGTCGGCGAGCACTGAAGCCGCCAGCATTCCCGCCGCACGGTTGAGCCGGCGCGCCGCGCGCACCGATGCTCTCGGGCGCGGCCGCGCCGCGGGCAGGGTGGCGGATGGCTGCGAGCGGCGCGCCGGCGCCGGGGAGGACTTTAGCATGGCCGTCGCGGCCAGCGCTGAAAGCAGGAGGCCGGTGCCAATCAGGAGATCGCTGTCATTGCTCATTGCGCACTCATGGCATAACGCGCCGCATCGACATGCTTGAAGACGAGGCCGTGGCCGGGCCGGTTCATGTCGGGCCGGATCATGCCGTCCTTCGGCTCGGGCGCGCCGTCGAACAGCATGCGCTCGATGCGAACGTGGTCGTGAAACCATTCGAGATGCCGCAGCCGCGGTGCGGCGCAGGCGACGTGCAGATGCAGCGCCGGCGCGCAATGACCCGAGAGGTCGGTGTGGAAGGCGTCACACAGATCCGCGATCGCAAGGAAGCCGGTGACGCCGCCGCAGCGAGTGATATCGGCCTGTTGCACATCGACGGCGCCGGCCTGCAGCATGGTGCGCACCTGATCGGCCGTGTAGCTGTATTCGCCGGCGGCGACATCCATGCCGGCGGGAACGTGGCCGCGGACGAAGCGGAGACCCGGCAGATCGTCCGATGACACCGGCTCCTCGAACCAGCTGACGCCGAACTCGGAGAGTGACTGCGCGAGGCCGACCGCCTGCTTGGCGCTGTAGGCACCATTGGCGTCGACGAACAATTCGGCCCGCGCGCCGATCGCTGTCCGTGCCACCTCGACGCGATGCGGATCGCGCGCGGGCTGCGATCCGACCTTCATCTTGACGTAGGCGCAGCCTTCCTCGGCGACCCAGCCGGCGAGCTGCCGACGCAGCTCGTCATCCGTGTAGCTGGTGAAGCCGCCGCTGCCATAGATCGGCACCGCATCCCTACGACTGCCGAGCAGAGCGGCGAGCGGCAGATCCAGAAGCCGCGCCTTCAGATCGTACAGGGCGGTGTCGACGGCCGAGATCGCGGTGGCCGCGAGGCCCTGGCGTCCGAGATTGCGGATCGCCCGCTGCATCGCGCTCCAGGCGCGCTCCGGGGTGAGTGCATGGCCGCCTTTCACCAGCGGCGCCAGGGTCTCCGTGATCAGGCGGACAATGCACCCGTGGGAATAGGTGTAGCCGATGCCGGTCTTGCCTCGCGCTGACGCTTCGACCAGCACGAGCGTCGTCGAGGTCCAGCTGATCGTTCCGTCCGCTTCCGGCCGGTCAGTCGGAATCTCGAACGCGCTGGCCCGTACGCTTTCGATCGGGACAGTCGCAAGCATCAGTCTTTCCCCGGCAGGATGCTGGTGACGAGCTCCTTGGCGCTGTTCTTCAGCACGCTGCCGAGCTCCGGCTCCGACGGAATCATGCTGATGAAGTTCTTGGCGTCCTTCAGCGTGATGTGCGGCGGCAATGGCGGCACGTTGGGATCGGTATAGGCTTCGAGGATCACCGGACGATCTGCGGCGAGCGCCTCGTCCCACGCGGCGCCGACCTGGTCGGGATCGTCGACGAAGATGCCCTTCAGTCCAACCAACTCGGCGTAACGGTGATAGGAGAAATCCGGGATGCTCTGGGTGGAGAGCGTTTTGCCGGTGCCGAGCTGGATGCGCTCCTCCCAGGTGACCTGGTTGAGATCGCGGTTGTTGAGCACCAGCACGATGAGCCGCGGGTTGCTCCACTCGCGCCAATATTTGCCGATCGTGATCATCACGTTCAGGCCGTTCATCTGCATCGCGCCATCGCCCATGCAGGCGATCACCGTGCGTTCGGGATAGGCCATCTTGGCCGCGACCGCGTAGGGCGTGCCGGCGCCGAGCGAGGCTAGGCCTCCCGACAGCGACGCCTTCATGCCGCGCCGCATCTTCAGGTCGCGCGCGTACCAGTTGGCGGCCGAGCCTGAATCGGCGGTGATGATGGCGTTGTCCGGCAGTCGCGGTGACAATTCCCAGAACACGCGCTGCGGATTGAGCGGATCGGCTGAATCCATCGCGCGGCGTTCCAAGGTGCTCCACCAGTCGTGCACGCCTTGCTCGATCTCGCGGCGCCAGCCGTCCTGCTGCTTCTGCTCCAGCAGCGGCAGCAGGGCGCGCAAGGTGGCGGCGCTGTCGCCGACGAGGTTGACCTCCATCGGATAGCGCAGGCTCAACCGCGTGCCGTCGATGTCGATCTGCACGCCGCGCGCATCACCAGGTTTCGGCAGGAACTCGCTGTAAGGAAAGGCGGAGCCCACCATCAGGAACGTGTCGCAGCCCTTCATCATGTCCCAGCTCGGCCTGGTGCCGAGCAGGCCGATCGATCCGGTGACGAACGGAAGATCGTCCGGCACGGCAGCCTTGCCGAGCAGGGCCTTCGCGACGCCTGCCTGTAGCCGTTCGGCGACGGCGATGACCTCGTCGGTGGCCTCGAGCGCACCCGCGCCGATCAGCATGCCGACCTTGCGGCCGCTGTTCAGCACATCGGCGGCGGTGCGGAGCTGCGATGCCTGTGGAACCTGCGCCGGTCCGGCGTAGCCGAGCCCGGTATGGGTCGTGCCATGGGCGAGCGGCGGATCCTTGTAGTCGAGCTCCTGAACATCTTTCGGCAGGATGATGCAGGTCACCGCGCGCCTTGTGTGGGCGATGCGAACCGCGCGATCGACGAGATGGCGGACCTGTTCCGGCAGCGTCGCCTGTTCGACATATTCGCAGACATCCTTGAACAGCGTCTTGAGATCGACCTCCTGCTGATAGCTCGCGCCGATCGAGGCACGTGCCGCTTGGCCGACAAGCGCCACGACGGGCACGTGGTCCATCTTCGCGTCGTAGAGCCCGTTCAGGAGATGGATGGCGCCGGGGCCCGACGTCGCATAGCAGAGTCCGACCTGACCGGTGAACTTCGCGTGCGCCGACGCCATGAACGCCGCCATCTCCTCGTGCCGGACCTGTACGTAGGCCATGACGTCGCTCGCCTTGTCGAGCGCGACGTCCAAGCCGCCGACACCGTCGCCGGGATAGCCATAGACACGCTTGAGACCCCATTCGGACAGGCGATGCCAAACGAATTCGCTGACGTTCATGGACGTGGTCCTCGATGGATGTGCGGGGGGAGCGGCGCTGCTGTCCATCAAACGTGGCGTGTCGGCGAACGTTGCTGGCTTAACGAGAATTCATGTTGGACTAACAAGGAGTGGTGTTCCGGCCGGCCGTAGGGAGAACGTGCACGGATCACGCGGCCGTGCTTCGGCAAGGCGTGGGCAGGCGCGAACGCGTGCAGCAGGTGCAACGTTGACAGCGTCTGTTACCGATAACATAATCGCTGCAACAAGGTTGACAGGAAGAGGAAACAAAGGTGGCGGTCGCGTTGTTCGATCTGGCAGGGCGCCGCGCCCTTGTGACCGGATCTTCCCAGGGGATTGGTCTGGCGCTCGCGCGTGGACTTGCCGAGGCCGGCGCGGAGGTCGTGCTCAACGGGCGCGACGAGGCGAAGCTTGCCTCCGCCGCGGCGTCGATCAAGGGATCGCGTGTCCTCGCGTTCGACGTCACCGACCACGCGGCCTCGCGTGCTGCGGTCGATCGCTTCGAGGCCGAAATTGGGCCGATCGACATTCTCGTCAACAATGCCGGCATGCAGCATCGCGCGCCGCTGGAGGATTTTCCCGAGGAGGCGTTTCAGCGCCTGCTGCAGACCAACATTGCCTCGGTATTCAACGTCGGCCAGGCCTGCGCGCGGCACATGATCGCAAGGCACGCCGGGAAGATCATCAACATCGCCTCGGTGCAGACCTCGCTGGCGCGTCCATCGATCGCGCCGTACACCGCGACCAAGGGCGCGGTCGGCAATCTCACCAAGGGCATGGCGACGGACTGGGCCAAGCACGGCCTGCAGGTCAACGCCATCGCTCCCGGCTATTTCGTCACGCCGCTGAATGCCGCGCTCGTGGCGGATCCCGCGTTCTCGGCGTGGCTCGAAAAGCGCACGCCGGCAGGACGCTGGGGCAAGGTCGAGGAACTCGTCGGCGCCTGCATCTTCCTGGCCTCGGCCGCATCGTCCTTCGTCAACGGCCACGTGCTCTATGTCGATGGCGGCATCACCGCCTCGCTCTGACGTCGACCGATCCACCCCTGTTGCCTGCGGAGTGCCGAAGTGAGTCGTGTCGTCGCATTGATCGGCGCTGGTGCCATGGGGGGAGCGATCGGTGCGCGGCTCGCGCAAACCGGGACGCGACTCGTCGTGTTCGATCTCGATCCCGCGAAGGTCGCAGTGCTCGTTGCGCTCGGCGCGACAGCCGCCGCCTCGGCGGCGAAGGCTGCGGCGGACGCCGATGCCGTCATTCTCAGCCTGAACTCGCCCAAGATCGTGCGCGCGGCGGTGTTCGGTCCCGACGGCGTCGCCGCGGGCGCGCGCAAGGGCACTGTCATCATCGACATGTCCTCGATCGATCCCGAGGCCACGCGCGAGCTCGCTGCCGATGCCGCAGCAGCCGGGCTGCGCTGGGTCGACAGCCCGCTGTCCGGCGGCGCGCCGAAGGCTGCGATCGGGCAGTTGACCTGCATGGCCGGCGGCGAGGCTGCCGATGTCGCCGAGGCGCGCGCGGTGCTGGCCGAGGTCGCCTCGAACTACACCCATATGGGGCCGAGCGGGGCGGGGCAGGTCACCAAGCTGATCAACCAGGTGCTGTGCGGCCTCAACTTCATGGCGGTGGCCGAGGCGACGGCGCTGGCGCAGGCGGCAGGCGTCGATGCTGCGAAAATCCCTCAGGCGTTGCGCGGCGGGCGGGCCGACAGCGCGATCCTGCAGGAATATATGCCGCGCTTCGTGGATCGCGACTATCGCCCGACGGGGCGCATCGACAACATGGTCAAGGACCTCAACGGCGCGCAGGACCTGGCGCGGCAGACCGGCATCGCGATGCCGATGACCGCTGTTTGCGCCGAGATCCATCGGCTGCTGACGGCCGTGGGACTCGGCGCGATGGATCAGGCGGCGCTGATGGAATATTGGGCTACGCGCGCGCCGGCGGAATGATCTCGCGTTGCTCGTGTCAGGTCATCCCGTGTCAGGTTGTCCCATGCGCGTTGACGAAGATCGAATAGAGCGACGTCTGCGCGGTGATGTAGAGCCGGTTGCGCTTCGGGCCGCCGAAGGTGACGTTGGCGACGATCTCCGGCACCGGAATGCGTCCGATCAGGGCGCCGTCGGGCGCGTAGATCGCGACCGCATCGCCGGTCGACGTCCAGATGTTGCCGTTGCGATCGACGCGGAAGCCGTCGAAGAAGCCGGCCGGTGAGGTCGCGAACACGCGGCCGTTGCCGACCTCCGCGCCTCCGGCTGCCACGTCGTAGGCGCGGATGACCGCGGGCAGGCCAGGCACGTGGGTCGCGCCGGTGTCTGCGACATACAGCAGGCGCTCGTCGGGTGAGAACGCCAGACCGTTCGGCTTGACCATGTCGGTGACGACGGCCGCGACCGCGCCGCTCGCCGGATCGAAGCGATACACGTTGCTGGCGCCGATCTCGCTGGTCGCCGCGTGGCCCTCATAGGCGGTGTCGATGCCGTAGGTCGGATCGGAGAACCAGATCGTGCCGTCCGACTTGACCACGGCATCGTTGGGCGAGTTGAACTTCTTGCCGTCGACGCGGTCGACCAGCCCGGTCCAGCTGCCGTCATGCTCCAGCCGCGAGATGCGCCGGCCGCCGTGCTCGCACGCGATCACGCGGCCGAGCGCGTCCCTTGTGTGGCCGTTGTGATAGCCGCAGGGGGTCTCGAACACCGAGACCGAGCCATCGGTCTCGTCGAAGCGCATCAGACGGTCGTTGGGAATGTCCGACCACAGCAGCGATTTGGCGGCGGGCACATAGACGGGGCCCTCGGCCCAGCGGCAGCCGGTCCAGAGTTTTTCCAGCTTGGCGTGTCCGATGATCAGGGCATTGAAGCGCGGGTCGCGGATGTCATAGGTGCTCACGGCGAATGTCTCCGGCGGCTGATATGCGGTCAGTCGGTGGGCAGTGGGAAGTCGTCGGCCTTGAACACGGTGTGGAAGATCGAGCCCTCGAACATCTCCATCAGCCCGCCCGTCACCTCGCGGCTCTCCGCGCGCACTGGGGAGGCCAGTGCCTGCTCGATGGCCGCGTGCGAAGGATAGCGGATCGCCAGCACCATTTCATAGCGCTGCGCGTCGCTGTCGCTGTCCTCCTGGCGTAGCACGCGAACCTCCTCGGCCCCGGGAAACCGCGTCCACAGCGGCACCAGTTTTTCGCGGACATAGGCGGTGAACTCAGCTTCCCGTCCGGGCTTTACGCGGCCATTGAAGAAAGCGCAACGGATGTACATCGGCATTTGCTCGTCGGTGTGAGAAAAACAAGATCGGCGGCCGGCCTGGTGCCGGCCGCCGAGGGAGCGCAAGAGACGTGTTACTCCAGCCCCCAGACCTTCTTGTAGGCGTTGCGATAGCCGTTGCCGGGGTCGAAAGTGTTGGTCGGGCCGCCGTCGAACTCGACATTGGCCTTGGTCACGACATGGAGCGGCGAGACGTAGCCGGACCACTTCTCGCCGGCCACGGCGCGGTTCAGCTCGTCGACCAGCTGCCAGCCCTGCAGGTTGAGCGGCTCGGCGACGGTCACGGCCTGGTAGGAGCCGGAGCGGATGCGCTGGTAGGCGCTCTCGGAGCCGTCGCCGGCGGCGACGTTGACCGGCGCGCCGGTGCCCTTGATGCCGGCAGCGGCGAGTGAGGGCGTCATGAAGTCATAGTAGAGGTCGTTGATCGCCAGCGAATGCGTCCACGCGGCGCCGTGCTTCTGCAGTAGCGAGGTGGTGAGCTGCGGCATGCGCGTCGAGGTCTCGGCAATCGGGGTGTCGACCCATTCGAGCACCTTGCCGCCGAGGCCCTCGATGACCTCCTTCATCTTCTTGGCCTTGGCGATCGCGATCTCATAGGTCGAGTCGGTGAAGATGATCACGCCCGGCTTGCCATTGGCGTCGACGAAGGCCCAGTTGGCGGCGGCGGTGGAGACGGCCATCGGATCGGTGGTGACGTTGGCGAACACGCCGGCCTCGGCCACCGGGCCGATGACAGGCGCGGCATGCCAGGACACCATCGGGATCTTCGCGGCCTTGGCGGCCTCCATGCCCGGCTTCTGCTCGACCGCGTCGAAGCCGCAGATCACGAGCCCGTCGGGCTTCAAGGTCATCGCCTGGCCGAATGCCGCGGTGCGGCCGGACACCGAGCCGGCGCCGTCGAGCGTGCGCACGGTCCAGCCGGCGGCCTTGGCAGCTTCCTCAATGCCCTTGGTGACGCCGAGCACGCCGCCGTTCTTCATGTCGGACGCAAGCACGACGATGGTCTTGCCCTTGGCGATCTTCGGACCCGTGGTCGGTCCATCCCATTTGTCGACCTTGGTGGCGTATTTGTCGACGAAGGCTTTGGCGTCCGCGAGCGGATCGGCGTGGACGGCGGTCAGGCCGAATGCGAGGCCGGCGGCGATGGCGCCGGTTCGTAGCAAGGCTTGCAACATGGACGTTCTCCCTGGTGTGATGCTGGTCCGGTTTGTGATCGGACCTTGTTGTCGTGGCCGGCTCATCGCCGGTCACGTCATCCGTCGTGAACTCAATTCTTCGCTTCGGGCGCTCCCATCGGCAGCTTGGCGACCGCGCCGCGCTTGCGCTGGGCATAGCCGGCCATGCCGATCGCCGCGAGCAGCGTGACGCCGTTGAACAGCGGCTCGACCCAGAACGAGCCGCCGAACTGCTGGATGCCGGCGATGCCGACCGCGAGCACGGCGACGCCGATGATGGTGCCCCAGACGTTGACGCGGCCGGGCTTGATCGTGGTCGAGCCGAGGAAGGCGCCCACCAGCGCCGGCAGCAGATATTCGAGGCCGACGCTGGCTTGGCCGATGCGCAGCTTCGAGGCGAGCAGCACGCCGGTGACGGCCGTCAGCGCGCCCGAGGTCATGAAGGCGCCGACGGTGAAGCGCTGCACCGGAATGCCGTTCAGCGCCGCCGTCTTGGGATTGGCGCCGATCGCATAGATGTAGCGGCCGAGCGGCAGATATTCGAACACCAGCCACATCGCCAGCGCCAGCGCGAGCACGTAGAAGCCGGTGATCGGCAGGCCGACAATCATCTGGCCGTTGAGCGCGAGAAAACCCTCCGGCAGCATCGCCACGACCTGGCGGCCGCCGGTGTGCCACAGCGCCAGCGCATAGAGCACCGTGCCGGTGCCGAGCGTCGCGATGAAGCTGTCGATGCGGGCGACTTCGACCAGGAGGCCGTTGAGCAGGCCGGTGAAGGCGCCGAGGGCGATGACGATCAGCACGGCGACGGGCCAGGGCAGGCCGAGCGAGGTCTGCAGGCTGATGACGAGGATGTGCCAGAGCACGATGCCGTAGCCGACCGTGAGGTCGATCTTGCCGGCAGCCATCGGGATCATCGCCGCCAGCGACAGCATGGCGATGATCGACTTGTCGGAGACGATCGAGCGCAGGTTGAGCAGGGTCGGGAAGGTATTGGGCAGCAGGATCGAGAACAGCACGATCAATGCGACGGTGATGATCGGCAGCCCGTAGACCGGCAGCAGCCGCGAGATCTTCTGCGGCAGCGAGGCGCCGGCGAGATCCGCGCGCGTCGGCTCCAGCGCATTCGACTCGATCGAGTTCATTCCCATCACGTTCCTCCCGGCCGACTTTCGTCGCCGCTCGACTTGTCCTTACGCAGCCTCGGAAGCCGAAGCCGCGGTGATCAGCGCTTCCGTCGTCAGCGCGTCCCCTGAGATCTCGGCGATGATCCGGCCGCGGTTGAACACCAGGGCGCGGTGGCAGATGTGTGCGACCTCCTCGAAATCGGTGGAGACCACGACGACGGCGAGGCCGGCGGTGATGGCGCGCGCGATCAGCCGGTAGATCTCGGCCTTGGCGCCGACATCGACGCCGGCTGTCGGATCCTCGGCGACCAGCAGCTTGCGGCCGGTCGCCAGCCAGCGTCCGACCACGACCTTCTGCTGATTGCCGCCCGACAGGCCTTCGATCGCGAGATGCGGGTCATTCGGCCGCAGCCCGACCTGCGCGCCGAGCTGGACCGCATCCTCGGCCTCGCGCCGCGGCGCGCGCACGTCGAACAGGCCGCGCCCGCAGGCGCCGGGATTGAGGAACGCATTCTCGCGGATCGACAGTGAGGCGGCGATCGACTCCTCGGTGCGGTCGCGGGCGACGAGGCCGATGCCGCTGGCCATCGCCGCGACCGGACTGGACAGATCGGGCGCCGTGCCATCGATGCTGATCTCGCCGCGATGCGCCACCGCGCCGAACAGCGCGCGGCCGACATCCTCCTGGCCGGCGCCACGCAGGCCGACGAGGCCGAGCAGCTCGCCCTCGCGCACGTCGAAATCCACCGGGCCTGCCTTGGGCGTGATGAGGTTGCGCACCGTCACGCGCGTCTTGCCGGACTGGGAGGCGGCCTTCTCGAACATGTCGACCAGCGGGCGGCCGACGATCAGCCGCACCAGCTCTTCCGGTGAGGTCGCGGCGATCGCCGTCTCGCCGACCAGCTCGCCGTCGCGCAGCACGACGACGCGGTCGGCGATGCGGAAGATCTCGTCGAGCCGGTGCGACACGTAGATCATGCCGACGCCCTGCTGGCGCAGTCGTCGCAGCGCGGCAAACAGCCGCTCGACCTCGTCGGCGGGCAGGCTGGCGGTGGGCTCGTCGAGCACCAGGAAGTCGCAATTGACGACCAGCGCGCGCGCGATCGCGACCAGCGATTTCTCGGTGCGCGACAGGCTGGAGACCCGCGTCGACGGATCGATGTCGCAGCCGACCAGCGCCAGCGCCTTGGTCGCCCGCGCCTCGGCCGCGCGCCAGTCGATCAGGCCGAACGGGGCCTTGCGCGGAAAGCCCTGCGCGAGGCCGACATTCTCGGCGACGCTCATCCATTCGATCAGCCCGAGATCCTGGTGGATGAAGGCGACGGGTTGATGGTCGCCGCTGCGGCCGCCGGGTGAGTGTTGATAAGGGCTGCCTGCGATGGTCACCGCGCCGGCATCGGGGCGGTGAATGCCGCCGAGCACCTTGATGAGGGTGGATTTGCCGGCGCCGTTCTCGCCGAGCAGCGCGACGATCTCGCCGCGGCCGACGTCGAAGCTGACGCCCTTGAGCGCCCGGGTGCCGCCGAACGACTTGACGATCCCATCGAAGCGCAGAGCACCCGACGCCATCCCTCATCCTCCCGGCCGGCTCGCGCCGATGGCTGCGTGATTCCGCAACCGCTTGATCTTTGTTATCGATAACATCGTAGCGGGTGTCCAGTTGCTGTCAAGCCATCGGAGGTCAGGTGCTTTCGCGCTCGATCACCTCGAACGGAACGATCAAGGTTGCAGGGCTCGAGGATCGCTGGCGCTGCACATCATCGAGCGCGCCGAGCAGGATGCGGCCGGCCTCGAGGCCGATGTTGCGGCAATCCACCGCGACGGTGGTGATCCGCGGCCAGGACCAGCGCGACACCTCGAAATCGCCAAAACCGGCGATCGCGATCCGGCCGGGGACGGCCCAGCCGCGGCGGTGGCACTCCATGATCGCGCCAAACGCCGAAAGGTCGGAGACGCACACCGCGCAGTCGACATCCGGCCATTGCTGGATCAGATGCACGATCGCCTGGCCGCCTTGCTCCATCGAGATCGGCGGATTGCCGAACGAGATCGTGCGACCCGCGGGCAGGCCGAGCTCCTCGACAGCCCTGACATAGCCGAGCCTGCGATCCGCGCCACGGGTGTCGCGCCGGCTGGCACCGCCGATGAAACCGATGTTGCGATAGCCCTTCTGATAGAGGCGATGGACGAGGGCGCGCGACGCCTCGGCATTGGAGAAGCCGACCACGTGATCGATCGGATTCTCGGGCAAATCCCAGGTTTCCACGACGGGGATGCCGGCGGATTGCAGCATCCGCCGCGCCTTCGGCGTATGCCGTCCATCGGTGACGATGATGCCGTCGGGACGGCGCGTCAGCATCGCCTGGACGAGCTGCTCCTCCTTCTCCATGTCGTAGTCGGTATAGCCGAGCAGCATCTGCAGGCCCTGGCTCTCGACGACCTCGGTGATGCCGCGGGCGGTGTCGGAGAAGTTGGAGTTGTTGATCGAGGGCACCAGCACGGCGACGAAGCCGGTCCGCTTCGACGACAAGGCGCCGGCCGAGAGGTCGAGCACGTAGCCGAGCTCGTCGACGGCGGCGAGGATCCTGCGCCGCGTCTCCTCGGAGACCGCGCCGTCGCTCTTCAGCGCGCGGGAGACCGTCATCGCCGACACACCGGCCCGCGCGGCCACCTCCGCCATGGTCGCTGGCCGCTTCGGGCTGGTCCTGGTCGTCGGCCGGGGCGGCTTCATCTCGTGCGGTCATCTCCTGTACGTGCGCAGCCTCATCGGGCGGCCCGAAGCTGGCGGGAGCGAGAGGATACATCGCTTACGATATCGATAACAACCGGGAATGGGCCGGCGGCGAGGTGGGCCCTCGCCACATTCCGCTGTCGTCCCTGCGAACGCAGGGATCCATAACCGCCGGCTTCGCTGGGACGATGATTGAGAGCCGTGCTTCCCCGAGAGCGTCCGCGGTATGGGTCCCTGCGTTCGCAGGGACGACAGCTGAGAATGCCGCAACGGTGCCCGAACGTCCTGATTGTAAGAGAGAAGGGGGCGCGGGCCATCTGGAAGAGGGACCATCTGGAAACAGCGTCCGTCTGGACACGCGTCCTCGCCATCTCGCGGCGCATCGGCGTCCGAGTTCTGCAGGTGGGCCGCCCTTTCAAGAGAGAGGGCGCGGGGAATGCCGGGCGCTGGCCGCACCCATGGCCCGCCTGCGAAAAAAATGCAGGCGGCAGGAACCACAGGTTCAGCCGAGACATCCCGGCATTCCCCGCGCGATGGTTTTCACGCTTATGGCGCGCTCTCCCCGGTGTCCGGCTTGTTAGCCACCGTCATCGGCGGGATCATCATCACCCGCCAATTTGGCGCCAGCCTCGGGGCGCCAGGACCACGCGTCTTCACGTCCGCAAGCTGCCGTTCGTCGGCGAGCCCTTCAGCCCGCTGCAGCAAACTCGCGGCCACCGCATCGCCGGCCCCACGTCTCGTGACGATCGCGAAGCGCCCCTCTCGCGGGCCGGGATGCCGCAAGACAATCATGAATTCGGAAAAATTGAAAGTGATTTATTTTTTCCGGAAGGACTGGACAGGCCAGATCGGCTTGAGGCGGCCGGTAAGCTTGCTGATTGACTTCCACTTCACAACTGCTACAAATTGTAGCACATCTTCCCGAATAGCCCGATGTCATGCTTTGCTGCCAAACAGGTGTCGGATGGTTCAATCTCATTTCGTGCAATTCCCTGGGCCTTTGACGTTGCATGCGAGCCGATCAAGGTTTCTGAGGCTGTTTGGAGTTTCTGCGTTATTCGTGGCCATTGGCACGGGCCTGCTGGTTCATGATGGCAGCAACGCAAAGATATGGTTCAGTCTTTTGTTCTTCGCACTTTGCGCGCTTGTCTTCGCAACAAATCTTCTTCCGGGTTCGGCATCCTTGACGCTAGACGCGGACGGCTTCCGAGTGAAGCAATTCTACTTTGTTCGAAAGTCTCGCTGGGAGAGCGTGACAAACATTCATGCCGGATATCTGCTGGGTGCCGGTTATCTGCCGGGCTTGCGCACAAAGGTCGTTCGATACATTGACACGCAATGGAGCGGTTGGAGACTTGCGCGATGGGAGACCGCGAAGCTTGGTTACAATGCAGCGCTCCCGGACATATACGGCATGTCCGCCGATGAACTGGCAGCACTGATGATGCAATGGCGCAATCGGCTGCTGGGTCCGGCTCCAACAGAGTGAGTCAGTCCGTGATTGGCCTATGCCAGACCTTTGCGGTCTGAACGGGAGATGTCCGCTTTCGGGGTTCAACCAGAAGCAAGCCATCGGAGTGCCGGAAGTCTGCTTTTGACCCGAAGCGGACGTGTGTGCGGATCCTCTATTGACCAGAAATTGTCCTACGGCTCATATGCGAGTCGAGGAGACAGCGAATGGTCTACAGGTTCGATCCGACTTGGTTCAACGGCACCATCTTTAAATTGGGCGACTACGAGATGGGCGAAGACTGGATGGATTTCAGAATCGAGAATCGGCCAATTCCCGCTTCTCAATTCCCCCGATCGCTTATTGTAGAAAGAGCAAAGGGCCCGTTGCCAGACCTCTTTCATGCATCGCGCGGCATTGTCGTCGTATCCGAGCAAGCACGGACGATTTTTGACAAAAGCGCTCCTGGACAAGTGGAATTTATTCCTGTTGACATTCGGAAAGCGCGGACTAGTTGGGTCAACCCCTTGCTTGATGTTTACTATTCAATGCGGGAGTTTGGTCGGGCCGTACTAGCAAGCTTCGCGCCGGATCGAGCCACGTTCTATCCCGTAGGTGTTGAAGCTAAGCAACGAATTTCTTTGCGGCTCAATCACAGGCGGAACTACTATTTCATCAACGTTCTCGGCCGCACCCAGCGGTTGCTTTGGCTGGAATCACCAACGCGCGAATTTCCGGCGAGAGAAGACGGTACGGTGCCTATCGGTCTGCAACATGATTTCGAGCAATGGAAGCTACGCTGGCGTACCGCCAGCGAACCCTTGATCTGGCATGACACGCCCTGGGTTGTAGACAATAAAAGGTACAGCCACCAATCGGAGGTTTTCATCGAGGACGCACTCTGGCAAGAGCTTGACTCAAAATTCCCCGGCCAAATGAACGCACAGCGGGTGGGTGGGGAACGATCGTGAATCTGCACGAACGGAGGTCTGCTTTTGGCCCTTCGCGGACCTCTCGGTCGGCGGTCGTGAAGTCCGCTTTCTGGTTTTAGTCGGAAGGAAGCCGTCGGAGGGCCGGAGGGAGGCTTGTGACTCTTCGCGGGCATTTGACTATGAGCGCGTGACGCGGACGGTGATCCGCCCGTCAAGCAAAGATGCCGTAGTTGATCTTCCAACCAGTGTGCTTTTCGAGTTCTTCGTATAGGGCGTCGAAACCATGGGTTCTGCCATAGCCAGTCGCGCTGATATATCGAACGGGCCCATTGGTCTCGAAATAGAACTCAATCGCGCCGCCGCCCAAATTTTCCGGGCGCTCCCAGGAGCCGTTGCAACAGGGGTAGCGTCCGTCTACTCCGAACAACGTAAGCCAGAGTCGCAGCGCAAAAGGCATATGTTTTTGAGCCTCGACCGCACCTGGCGGTTTCTCAGCCAGGTACACAAACCGAACCTCAGGAAAAACCCGACTGAGCTGCAGTTGAACGTCGGCCACACTACCCAGTGCAGTCCGGTCCGATTTGCGGATCACTCCACGCAATGACATCTGACACCTCGGCTTTCTTGCGCACGCCTTAGCGCAAGTCACACCAGTCATCGTCGCACCGGGGCCGTCGACTCTTCCTGCCCCGGCGGCGGTCTGTCAACAATATAGACTTCTGCAATTGGCCCAAAGCAGACTCGCCACCGAGGTCCGAGAGGGAGACGATAGTCGGTCGTCAAAGGCCGGAAGCTCGCCCAGTTTCCGAAGATGCCCGCTAGGCCTTCTGCCGGCCGTAGATCAGCAGCATCAGGATGATGACGGCACCGTAGATCAGCTGGCGGCCTGACCCGGAGCCGACCAATGATGTGCGCAAGAGATTGCCGCTAACTTGAATGAGTGTTGATCGAAACGAGCTTTGCTCCCAATTCCATGAGCAAAATCATCGTCAGCGACTGGACGTCCGACTTCGGGGTCAGAGCGGCCGTTTTTGATCCGTGCGGTGTTTCGAGATGCAGCCGGTCACCATCCTTGATCTGGATCGCGCCGTAGTGCGGTGAGCCATCGAGTTCATATGTGACCGCAAATCTAACTGGTGCAATCGACTTCTTTTTTGCCATTCATGAAGCTCCTCACGGGAGCCTGACTATACCAGCCAAATTCTACCATGTCCCTTTGTGGCCCATGGCATACCTTCCCGGTTGGAACGGGCGATGTCCGCTGTCGGAGTTCAACCAGAAGTAAACAGTCGCACAAGCAGAGGACAGCTCTTGACCCAAAGCTGCTTCATTAGCAAATTGGCTCATGCATTTGCATGCAAATGTCTCATGGCATGCATGACATCCGCTTCGCCTACATATCGCCAACGCACGCGTTCCCGTATCACCGGTCAGCGCAGGGGCTGAGCGGCGAAGGCTTGGGGCCACGGAATCTGCTGCCAGGGCACGGGTGAGACGACAGGCTGCGGAGCCGTTTTGGGCGGCGGGCAGCTGTCCACCAGCAACTTCAGAGCGTTCTGCAGGCCGTCGCCGTCGACCGGGAACGTCGCGTCGTCTGCACGCGCGACGGTCGATGGGCCCTCGACCAATTCGGCAGCCGACGCCGCAAGCGCCCGCGCCTGGCCGAAGTCGAGCAACACGCCCCACGTTTCACGGATGTCTGATCGGCGCGGCGGCGAGAGGAAGTTCAACCGGACCTCCCGGCTCACCAGCGCCAGCGATGCAGATCCGGCGCCGGAGGGCGAATTGCGCTCGACATCAAGCTCGAAACGGTCCTGATTGAAGCAAACGAGCTGAAAGCGCGTGGCGCGGAACGAGGCCTCGCCTTCCTTGCGGACGAGAATGGTCTTGGAGGCGACGCCGCGATTGGCCGCCTCGAACATCCAGGGACTCTCGATCCGCTCGCGCCGATCGAGCGCAAACTGCGCGATCTCCTCGCGCGTAAAGTTGCGCATGCCCTCGAAGGGCACGGAGCGCGACACGGTCCATAGGCGCGGATCCGCGCCGAGCTTGCTGATATAGTCGAGCACCATCCGGTCCAATCGCGCCATGGCCTGCTGCATCGGCTGTGCGCGCACCTCCCAGGTCAGCGAGCCGCCGGTGAAGTTCATGACGCGCGGCGAATGCACCGCGAGCGTTGCATCCGGGGCGATCTCGCGGCTCGGCGCGCCCAGGATCAGGTAGGGACAGGCCGAGTTGCACATCGCCCCGCGCGTCCAGACCTCACCGTGCAGCTCACGCCCGGACTGCTTGAGCCTGGTGCAGGTCTCGCCGTCTTGGGCCTCGAAGCCGCACTCGCGCAAGGTGGTGCGGCCGATGCGAACCACGGCCTTGCGCTCGCGCAGAAGGGTGCCGATGGCGAGCGCCTGCTCGAGAACGCCGCCCAGAGAATTAAAGTAGATCGGCAGCTTACGGTTACCGATCTGCTTCATGAACTTGCGGAAACGCGCCGCCGCGCCGGGGTCGATCGTGCCCTCGGCCGCGATCCAGCTGTCGCAACCAGCGCCACAGGCATCGGCGGAGCCTCTGACGAGGGCAAACGAAATCGGCACGAGGCCATGAAATAGACCAGGGGGAGCACCAGCGGCATCGCGCAGACGATGGAGGCCATCGCCAGGCTGAGCTGATCTAGCCGGAGCGTGGGCAGCGCGGGGCGACGGTCGCGCGGCCAGCTTGAGCTGTGTGGCGGGCTTCGTCATCGTAGCCGGCTTGATCGCCGCCGGCGCGGTTGCAAGCGACGTACCGCTCGACAGCACGAACCCGAGCAGCACTGCCGCAACACCAATGCCACGGGGCCAACAAACAGAGAGCGGCATCTTCCCTGCAGACACCATCGTCAACACGTCCCCACGCCCCAACACGCGAAGTTGTATCATATCGGCCCGCCGCGACAACGCGAATGGATGGCTGGGCCAAGCCCGGCCATGACGACGGAAAATTACCGACGCAACGTCAGGCCGCGCTCGAGTTGGCGCACGCGGGCCTCGTGATCGGCGAGGCTTTGACCGTGGGGTCACGAACGACCTCTGACTTGACGGCGACCTTGATGGTCATTGCAGCCTCTCTTTACCGGGAGGGTTGCGAACCCCTCATTTCAAGACAGGAAGCCTCGTTGCGCTATCCTCTAGCGGTGCTGCCGGCTGTGTGCCCTACCGCGCGAGCGGTTTAGTCCGTTGACCCAGAGCGGACACTTTCACCTTTAGGCAGGCGACGGATAAAGGCTCACCGCACCGGAGGGGCTGGGAGCACGAGCTTGCCGGCTTCCGCGACAAGAATGGTGGCAGGAATATCAGTGCGTTGAAAGGGCCCCTGTGGTGCGATCTGCACCCATGCGAAGAGCATTTCTTCGCCGTCACGCATCCTCTCAAAGAGCTCCTTGAAGAACGCCCCAAAGTATTTCTGCTTCCGATCTAGCGTAAAAATCAGGTTGGCGGTCTTGGGGCCCGGAACCTTAGCAGCCTTCTGTAAGGTCTCTCCCGATATTGGCGATGCAACGACGACGAGGCGCGCACGCGTTGCTTCTACAATTTGTCGGACTCCTCTAGAGCCCAAATCGCGAAAAAATCCATTCTCGCTAAAGTGAGCGTAGAGGAAAAGAATTGGCGCGCCCGAAATCTGCCCGGGTGCGGTAACGATGACCTGCTCGAACAGCGGCGACAACACCGCAACATCTTCTTGAAGCAGACTGTCTAGGTCATCCCCGCCCAAATTACTAAATCCAATGGGGATTTGAATTTTCGTTTGCGACATAATTGCCATGTGCCCCTCTAGACAGTCGAAGTTGGCGCTCAAACCGAGAGCAATCTGGGCTCTCAACCCCAAAGGGCGCTCGCGAGTCAGCCCTGCAAACTATGGCGTTGATATCCCGCCCCGATCGAATCGCAAGTAGATTTGAGCTGATGACCCTGAGCTGATCCGGATTTCAGTAGCCAGTCTGTTCACGATAGAATCGTAGTGAGCGTCTTCGAGTGTCAATGTTCGTTGGCCCAAGGCAGACTCGCGATCGAGGCCCGAGAGCGCGACGAGAATCGGTCGTGAAGGGCCGGCAGCTTCACAAGTTCGAAGACGCCCGCTACGCCTTCTGCCGGCCGTAGATCAGCAGCATCAGGATGATGACGGCGCCGTAGATCAGCTGGCGGCCGGCTTCGCTGATCTGCATCACCGACAGGATGGACTGTAGCAGCGTGATCAGGATGACGCCGGCGATGGTGCCGAGATAGCTGCCGCGGCCGCCGAGGATGTGGGTGCCGCCGAGCACGACGGCGGCGATGGAGGGCAGCAGATAGGCGTCGCCCATCGATTGCGCGGCCTTGGAGGCGTAGCCGGCGAGCAGCACGCCGCCGAAGGCGGCGAGGGCGCCCGACAGCGCGAACGCCAGCATGGTGACGCGTCGCGTGTCGATGCCGGAGAGATAGGCGGCGCGCTCGCGGTTGCCGATGGCGTAGATGGCGCGGCCGAAGGTCGTGCGCGACAGCAGCCAGATCGCGGCGCCGCCGATGATCGCCCAGGCCAGCACCGCATTCGGCAGGCCGGGCACGGCATTGCCGGTGGCGAGGTAGCGCATCGCCTTGGAGGCGGAATCCTGCGGTGAAAAGCCGCCGGTGTAGGCGACCATGAGCCCCTGCGCCACCGCGTTGGTCGCCAGCGTGATGATCATCGAGGGAATGCGCAAATAGGCGACGCCGATGCCGTTCAACAACCCGATGGCCGCGCCGCAGAGGATGCCGAAGGGGATCGCAAGGATGGCGCCCGTCGTGCCGTGCGCGGCTGCTGCGCAGGCCATCATCGCGCCCGACGTCACCACCCAGGGCACCGACAGGTCGATCTGGCCGAGCAGGATCACCAGCATCATGCCGGTGGCGATCACACCCAGGAAGCTCGCCACCTTCAACTGCTGCAGCAGATATTCGGGCGACAGGAAGCTGCGCGAATACAGGCTGCCGACCAGCAGCAGCAGCAGAATGCAGCCGAACGACGCCGCGACCGCCGGATCGACCCGGCGCAGCATGGCTCCAAGCGGAGCAGATGGTGTTGCGGTTGCCTCGCTCATCCGAACCACTCCAGCCGATTGCGCACACGCACCAGACCGAACGCGCCGATGGAGACCGCGAGCATCAGGACAATGCCCTGGAACAACGGCTGCCACAACGGATCGAAGTCGAACACGAACAGGAGATCGCCGATGGTGCGGAAGGCGAGCGCGCCGAAGATGGCGCCGATCGCGCTGCCGCGTCCGCCCATCAGCGACACGCCGCCGAGCACCACCGCCGCGATCGAAAACAACGTGTAGGCGTTGCCGCTCGCATAGGCGGCCTCGCCGGTATAGGAGAAGAAGGTCAGGAACAGGCCGCCGATCGCCGACAACAGCCCGGCCAGGGTGTAGGCCGCGAACTTGGCGGCACGGATCGGCGCACCCGACATGTAGGCCGCGACCTCGGAGGAGCCGGTGGCGAAGGCCGCGCGGCCGATCACCGAGCGGCTGTAGGGCACCCAGATCAGCAGCGCGGCCGCGGCCAGCGCCACGAGGCTGGTCGGCAGCACGCCGAACAGCCGTCCCGTCAGCGCATCGGCCAAGGTCTCGTTGACGGAGCCGCCGGGATTGGGGCGCAGAAACAGCGCGACGCCGTAATACATCGCGCCTGTCGCGATCGTGGTCACGATCGGCTGCAGGCGGCCGAAGATCACGATCGCGCCGTTGATCATGCCGCAGACGAGGCCGGTGCCGAGCACGCCGGCCACGCCGAGCGCGGTCTCGGTGGCGGTGCCGACCACGATCCACGAGGCGAGGCAGTTGGTCAGCGTCAGGATCATGCCGACCGACAGATCGATGCCGGCGGTGATCACCACGATGGCCTGCGCCATTGCAACGAACGCCAGCAAGGTCGCCTTGTTGGACGCCGTCTGCACCATGTTGGCGCTGAAGCCGGCCGGATGGTTGGTCGCATAGATCAGGAACATCGCGACGAAGATGCCGATCGCCAGCAGGGTGCCGCGCTGCTCGGAGAGCCAGTACCGCCACTCGGTCATCCCAGACTCGCTTCCGCTCGTTCGCTGTCCTCGACGTTGAGGGCGCTGCTGACCAGCGCACGCTCGGTGATGTCGGCGCCCGCGAGCTCGCGCCTGACCGCGCCATCATACATCACGAGCACGCGGTCGCAGCAGCCGATCAGCTCGTCATAATCGGTCGAATACAACAGGATCGCGGCGCCCTCGTCGGCGAGCCGGCGCAGCAGCCGGTAGATCTCCTGCTTAGTGCCGACGTCGATGCCGCGCGTCGGATCGTTCAGCAGGATGATGCGCGGCTTGTTCATCAGCCATTTCGCGATCACGACCTTCTGCTGGTTGCCGCCGGACAGCGCGCTGACCGGAAGATCAGGGGAGGCGGTCTTGATCTCGATCAGGCGGATCATCTCGTCGATCAGCGCCGACTGTCGCTGCCGGTCGATGATGCCAAAGCGCGCGAAGCGGTCGAACGCGGCCGCCGACAGATTGTCGCGCACCGACATCGGCAGCATCAGCCCCTCGGTCTTGCGATCCTCGGGGATGAGGGCCAGGCCGATGCGATCAGACTTGGCGGCGACCGGGCTGTCGATCGCGACCTTGTCGCCATCGATGACGATGTCGCCGCTGATGTCCCTGAGCACGCCGAACAGCGCCAGCAGCAATTCGCGCTGGCCCTGGCCATCGAGCCCGCCGAGGCCGATGATCTCGCCGGCATGCAGGGAGAAGGAAATGTCCTTCAGCCGGTCGCCCCAGCCGAGGCCCTTGCATTGCAACGCCGGCGGACGGCCATCGGGCTGGCGCACCGGCTTGTCCGGGAATGCGTGCTTGTATTCGCGGCCGATCATCAGCTCGATGACCTCAGCATCCGTCTTGGTGCCGGCGGCGAAGGTCGAAATCCGGCGACCGTTGCGGAACACGCTGCAATCGTCCGCGAGTTCGGCGATCTCGTGCATGCGGTGGGAGATGTAAAGCAAAGCGAGGCCTTCGGCGCGCAGGCGCTTGAGCACCTCGAACACCTTGGTGACGTCGGACGCCGTCAGCGCCGACGTTGCCTCGTCGAGGATCAGGATCTTCGGCTGCCGCGCCAGCGCTTTCGCAATCTCGACCATCTGCCGGCGAGACAGCGGCAGGTCCTTCACCAGCGCGCGCGGATGGATGTCGCCGGCGCCGGCGCGGTGCAGGGCTTCCTCGGCGATGCGGCGCTGGGCACGCCGATCGATCATGCCGAGCCGCGTCGGCGGATGGCTGATGACGATGTTGTCGGCGACCGACAGATCGGGGATCAGCGACAGCTCCTGGAAGATGCAGACCACGCCGGCATCATTGGCGGCAGACGGGCTGTGAAAGGCGACCTCGCGTCCGCCGAGCGTCATGCGCCCTTCGTCAGGCGCGACCACGCCGACCATGAGCTTGATCAAGGTCGACTTGCCGGCCCCGTTCTCGCCGAGAATGGCGTGGATGCGGCCGGGATGGACTTCGAGGTCGGCGCGGTCGAGAGCGATCACGCCGCCATAGCGCTTGGACAGGCCTTCGGCGCGAAACAGCGGCTCGGCCGCGCTCATGTCTGCTTCCTCAGCGGTTCGGCAACGGGGACTCGCCCGTGGCGAACCGCGCTCACGGGCTCCATCAAGACATTCGGACGATACGCCCGATCCGCCGCGAGCGCCATCAGGCCGCGCGGCGGATCGTGATGTGTCCTCTCGTCCTACTGGTTTTCCTTCGACTGGCCCATGATCTCCTGCGCGGTGAAGTTGATGCCGCAGGTGGGGAAGGAGTTGCCGACGAAGAAGTTGTCGGACTGTGACGGGAAGTAGTCCTCGTCCTTCTTGAAGTTGGGATCCTCGACGACGGCGAGCGGCAGCTTGACCGACTGCGGCACGACCTTGCCTTCAAGCGCGGCGAGCGCGACCTTGATCGCGACCGCGACCTGTGCAGGACCGGTGCCGGCCGAGGAGCACTTCAGGCCTTCCGACGCCTTGGCGGCGCAGAACTTGCGGAAGCCGTTCTCGGTCTCGCCGCCGAACGGCACCATCTTGTGCTTGGCGTCGAGCATCGCCTGCACGATGCCGGTGTCGCCACCCTGGCCGGAGATCGCGTCGAACGGACCGTTGGTCGCGATCGCGTCGGCGGTGGCCTTCTGGGCTACGCCGTCGTCCCACTTGCCGACGACCTCGGTGACCTGCCACTTCTTGCCCGAGCCGTTGAGCACCGAATTCAGGCCGTTGTGGCGGTCGGTATCGACCGACGTTCCGGCGACGCCGCGCACCTCAAGCACCTTGCCGCCATTGGGCACGTTCTTGATCAGCCACCGCGCCCAGAGCTCGCCGAGGCCCTTCTGGTCGACGTTGACGTTGATGGCGTCCTCGGTGGCGAGGATGTTGTCGAAGGCGACGAGCACCACGCCGGCCTGCTTGGCGCGCTTGATCACCGGGCCGAACGCGGTCGGGTTCTGCGCATTGACGACGATGGCGTCATAGCCGGAGTCGATGAAGTTGTTGATCGCCGAGATCTGCGCCGGCACGTCCTCGCCGGTCGACACGACCTTGAATTCCTTCAGCTTGGCCTTGACCTCGGGCTGCGCGGCATAGGCCTTCGCGGTCTGGATCATCTGGATGCGCCACGTGTTGGCGATGTAGCCGTTCGCGAGTGCGACGCGGTAGGGGCCCTTCTTGGCGGGAAACTTGAAGAATTTGGTGTCGGCGGTCCACGGCACCATGCACTCGGGCTCAGCCGCGGGACCCTTGGTCACCTCGGGCTCGGCCAGCGCCTTGCCGGCAAAGGCCGACAGCAGCACGAGCGATGCGCACGTAGCAAGGCAATGCGCCTTCATCGACTTGGAAGACATTCGTGACCTCCCCTGTTGTTGCAGCGCCAACAATTGACGCACATGCGAGACGCCTCACTTGTTGTCGGAGGTTGTTCGAGCGTCGCTCGTCGTCTCAGCGGAGCCAGCGTTACTGACCAATGACAGCGCTGTCAATTACTGTCGGTCCGCTTTTGAGACCCAGCGGAAAGCGGCGGCAGATGAACACTGCACATATAGCAGGGGTCAACGATCAGCGATCGAAAGCGATGCGCCACTTGCGAGGACGTTGCGTGTCCCGCCGATGTCAGCGCTGTCAAGATCGACGGGGCAGGTGGCGGAACGCATTGCACGTGGCAACAGCCGGCTCACCGGCTCGATCCTGCCGGTTGCAGGAACGCGGCCGTTACCCTCCAAGAGTCGTCCGGGTTGGTCGTCCGGGATTTCGGACTGTGCCCTGGCCGGATTTCCGAACCGTCGGATTGATCGTCCAGATCGAACCGCAGCACCCCGTCGCATCCTGCGGTGTTTCAGCTGAAAACCGCAGGGATGCGGAGATCTGGACGGCTTTCGTCGCAGCTGGCACAGATGCTGCTTTAAGGCTCGCAAAACGTAACGCTCGCAAAACGGATCAAGGCTCGTCTAACGGAGCCGTCGCTCCACAACAACGAGCCGAGGGGACGCTCAGATGCCATCCGGCAGTCAATCCGGGATCTGACAGCAACAGGTAAGTTCGCCTGGAGTGCTGCGCCGTTCGGCCCGTCCGACGGCCACGGATCCTGCTGCTTGAGTTCGGCGTCGCATGCAAGGGAGAGGTGAATGACGATCGCAGATGCGCGCGACCTGGATCCGCTGGAGACCCAGGAATGGCTGGAAGCGTTGTCGGCCATCCGGCTGCACCGCGGCGACGAGCGTGCCCGCTTCATCGTCAAAGCCGTGCTCGATGCGGCGCGCCGCGACGGGCTGCCGGTCGCCCAGTCGCTGACCACGCCCTATTGCAACACGATCCCCGTGCATCAGCAGCCGGCATTGCCGGGCGATCGCGCCATGGAGCACAAGCTCCGCTCGATCATCCGCTGGAATGCGCTGGCGATCGTGCTGCGCGCCAACAAGGAGAGCTCGGAGCTCGGCGGCCATATCGCGAGCTTCCAGTCGGCGGCGACGCTCTACGACATCGGCTTCGGCCATTTCTGGCACGCGCCGACCGAGACGCATGGCGGCGACCTGATCCTGGTGCAGGGCCACAGCTCGCCCGGCATCTATGCGCGCGCCTTCCTCGAAGGACGGCTGACCGAGGAGCAACTGCTGAGCTTCCGGCAAGAGACCGGCGGCAAGGGTCTGTCGAGCTACCCGCATCCCTGGCTGATGCCGGACTTCTGGCAGTTTCCGACGGTGTCGATGGGCCTCGGGCCGCTGGTCGCGATCTACCAGGCGCGCTTCCTGAAATATCTCGAGAACCACAAGCTCGCCGAGACCGCCAACCGCAAGGTCTGGGCGTTCATGGGCGACGGCGAGACCGACGAGCCGGAATCGCTCGGTGCGATCTCGCTCGCCGGACGCGAGAAGCTCGACAATCTGATCTTCGTCATCAACTGCAACCTGCAGCGGCTCGACGGCCCGGTGCGCGGCAACGGCAAGATCGTGCAGGAGCTGGAGAGCGTGTTCCGCGGCGCCGGCTGGAACGTCATCAAGGTTCTCTGGGGTTCTGGCTGGGACCGTCTGCTCGAGAAGGACAAGACCGGCCTGCTGCTGAAGCGCATGGAGGAGTGCGTCGACGGCGAGTACCAGGATTTCAAGAGCAAGAGCGGCGCCTATATCCGCGAGCACTTCTTCGGCAAGTACGAGGAGCTGAAGCAGCTCGTCGCCGACATGAGCGACGACGAGATCTGGAAGCTCACGCGCGGCGGCCATGATCCGGAGAAGGTGTTCGCGGCCTATGCGGCTGCGGTCAACCACAAGGGACAGCCAACCGTCATCCTGCCGAAGACCGTCAAGGGTTACGGCATGGGCGAGTCCGGCGAGGGCCAGATGATCGCGCACCAGGCCAAGAAGATGACCCAGGATGCGCTGCGCGGCTTCCGCGATCGTTTCCAGATTCCGGTCGCCGACGAGGATCTCGCCAAGGTGCCGTTTATCCGGCTGCCCGACGACAGCCCGGAGATGAAGTACTTCCATGCCCAGCGCGAGCGGCTCGGCGGCAGCCTGCCGCAGCGGCGGCGCAAATCGACATCGTTGCCGATCCCGCAGCTGACCACGTTCCAGCGGCTGCTCGACAGCACCGGCGAGCGCGAGATCTCGACCACCATGGCGTTCGTGCAGATGCTTGGCACGCTGGTGCGCGACAAGGCGATCGGCAAGCACATCGTGCCGATCGTGCCGGACGAATCCCGCACCTTCGGCATGGAGGGCATGTTCCGTCAGCTCGGCATCTACTCCTCGGTCGGCCAGCTCTACCGGCCGCAGGACGCCGACCAGCTGATGTACTACCGCGAGGACAAGACCGGGCAGGTGCTGCAGGAGGGCATCAACGAAGGCGGCGCGATGTCGAGCTGGATCGTGGCGGCGACGTCCTACAGCACCAACAACGTGCCGATGATCCCGTTCTACATCTACTATTCGATGTTCGGCCTGCAGCGCGTCGGCGATCTCGCCTGGCTCGCCGGCGACATGCGCGCCCGCGGCTTCCTGCTCGGCGGCACCGCCGGCCGGACCACCCTGAACGGCGAAGGCCTGCAGCACGAGGACGGCCACAGCCACATTCTCGCCGCGACCGTTCCGAACTGCGTGTCCTACGATCCGACCTTCGCCTATGAGGTCGTGACCATCGTCCGCGAAGGCATGCGCCGCATGTACGAGGCGCAGGAGGACGTCTACTACTACATCACCCTGATGAACGAGAACTACCCGCACCCGGCGCTGGCCGAAGCGGGAGCAGGCGCGGAGGAGGGCATTCTCAAAGGCCTTTATCTGCTGAAGAACGCAGGCGAGGCCGCCGAGGCGCCGCGTGTCCAGCTGATGGGCTCGGGCACGATCCTGCGCGAGGTGATCGCGGCCGCCGAGCTGCTGAAGGCCGATTTCGGCGTCATCGCCGACGTCTGGAGCGCGACCAGCTTCAACGAGCTGCGCCGCGACGGCATGGCGGCGGAGCGCTGGAACCTGCTGCATCCGACCGAGCCGCGCCGCAAGAGCTGGGTCGAGGCGCAGCTCGATGGCCACGCCGGCCCGGTCATCGCCTCGACCGACTACATGCGCAACTATCCCGATCAGATCCGCGAATACGTCCACGCCGCCGGCCGGCGCTACGTCGTGCTCGGCACCGACGGCTTCGGCCGCAGCGACTATCGCGTCGCGCTAAGGCGGTTCTTCGAGGTCGACCGGCACTACGTCGCGGTGGCCGCGCTGAAGGCGCTGGCCGATGACGGCCGCATCAAGCAGGAGATCGTCGCCGAGGCGATTGCCAAATATCAGATCGACACCGGGTGCGCTGCGCCCTGGACCCTCTAGAGCATGATCCGGAAAAGTGGGAACCGGTTTTCCGAAACGATCATGCTCAAACAAGAAAACGAGACCATGATGCGGTTCCCTAGAACCGCATCATGGTCGAGACGCAGCCGGCCGAGGATAGAGCGATGACTGACATCAAAGTACCCGATATCGGTGACTTCAACGACGTCCCGGTGATCGAGATCTTCGTCAAGCCGGGCGACCGCGTGAAGGCGGAAGACCCGCTGATCGCGCTGGAGTCCGACAAGGCGACAATGGAAGTGCCGTCGCCGCGCGACGGCGTCGTCAAGGCCATCGTCGTCAAGATCGGCGACAAGGTGAGCGAAGGGGCCGTGATCCTGCAGTTCGAGGATGCCGGTACCGCGCAGGCCGAGGCGCGTCCCGTCGTCAGCGCGCCGCCATCGCCGGTGAGCGCGCCGGCCGGCGTCGCCGAGGTGCGTGTGCCCGACATCGGCGATTTCAAGGACGTTCCGGTCATCGAGATCTTCGTCAAGCCGGGCGACAGTGTGAAGGCCGAGGATCCGCTGATCGCGCTGGAATCCGACAAGGCGACGATGGAGGTGCCGGCGCCGCTGTCCGGCACGGTGCGAGAGCTGAAGGTCAAGGCCGGCGACAAGGTCAGCGAGGGCGCCATCATCCTGGTGCTGGCGACGGGTGAGGCGACTGCGGCCGCGAGCGCGCCGGCTCCGGCGCAAGCTGCGCCTGCAGCTGCGGCGCCCGTAGCGGCCGCGGTCGACGAAGGTGCCTTCGCGCTGGCTTATGCCGGCCCGGCGGTCCGCAAGCTCGCGCGCGAGCTCGGCGTCGACATCGGCAAGGTGAAGGGCACCGGCAATCACGGCCGCATCCTGCGCGAGGACGTCGAGGCGTTTGCCAAGGGAGAGAACAAGGGCGGCACCGCGCCGACCAAGCCGCAAGCCGCGAGCGCCGGAGGAGGGAGCGGCCTCGATCTGCTGCCTTGGCCGAAGGTCGATTTCGCCAAATATGGTCCGGTCGAGCGCAAGGAGCTTGGCCGCATCAAGAAGATCTCGGCGGCCAACCTGCATCGCAACTGGGTGGTCATTCCGCACGTCACCACCCATGACGAGGCTGATATCACCGAGCTCGAGCAGTTCCGCGTCAAGATGAACAAGGAGCTCGAGAAGAGCGGCGTCAAGCTGTCGTTGCTGCCGTTCATGGTGAAGGCAGCGGTCGCCGCCTTGAAGAAATTCCCCGAGTTCAACGCCAGCCTCGACGGCGACACGCTGGTCTACAAGAACTACTGGCACATCGGCTTTGCTGCCGATACGCCGAACGGCCTGATGGTGCCGGTGATCCGCGATGCCGACAAGAAGTCCATCCCGGAGATCGCCAAGGAGATGAACGAGCTCGCCAAGCTGGCGCGCGAGGGCAAGATCAAGCCCGACCAGATGCAGGGCGGCACGTTCTCGATCTCCTCGCTCGGCGGCATCGGCGGCATCTACTTCACGCCGATCATCAACGCGCCCGAGGTTGCGATCATGGGCGTCTGCAAGGGCTACTGGAAACAGCATTCGAGCGACGGCAAGACCTGGACGTCGCAGCTGACCCTGCCGCTGTCGCTGTCCTGGGATCATCGCGTCATCGACGGCGCCGCCGCCGCGCGCTTCAACGTCCACTTCGCCAACGTGCTCGCCGATCTCCGGCGCGTGCTGTTCTGAGACTGAAGGAGAGAACGGCATGGCTCAGCTGATCGACGTCAAGGTGCCCGACATCGGCGACTTCAAGGATGTCGCCATCATCGAGGTGCTGGTGAAGCCGGGAGAGACGGTCGCCGTCGACACCAGCCTGATCATCGTCGAGTCCGACAAGGCGTCGATGGAGATCCCGTCGTCGCATGCCGGCACCGTCAAGGAGATCCGGATCAAGACCGGGGACAAGGTCAGCGAGGGCTCGGTCATTCTCAGCCTGGAGACGACGGGTGCAGCCGCCAGCCCGGCGCCGGCTCCGGTCGCGCCGCCGCCGGCGGCAGCTCCAGCGCCCGCGCCGGTCGCGTCCTCCTACGCCGGCAAGGCCGACATCGACTGCGAGATGCTGGTGCTGGGCGCCGGCCCGGGCGGCTACTCCGCCGCATTCCGCGCCGCCGATCTCGGCATGAAGACCGTGCTGGTCGAGCGCTACGCCACGCTCGGCGGCGTCTGCCTCAACGTCGGCTGCATTCCCAGCAAGGCGCTCTTGCACACGGCTGCTGTCGTCGACGAGATCAAGCATCTTCCCGATCACGGCATCTCGTTCGGCGCGCCGCAGATCGACCTCGACAAGCTGCGCGGGTTCAAGGACGGCGTGATCAAGAAGCTGACCGGCGGCCTTGCCGGCATGGCTAGGGCGCGCAAGGTCGAGGTCGTGACCGGTGTCGGTAGCTTCGTCGATCCGCATCACCTCGAGGTGGTGACCGCCGCCGGCAAGACTACCATCAGGTTCGCCAAGGCGATCATCGCCGCCGGCAGCCAAGCGGTGAAGCTGCCGTTCCTCCCTGAGGATCCGCGCATCGTCGATTCCACCGGTGCCTTGCAGCTGAAGTCGATCCCGAAGCGGATGCTGGTAATCGGTGGCGGCATCATCGGCCTCGAAATGGCGACGGTGTACTCGACACTCGGGTCGCGCATCGACGTCGTCGAGATGCTCGACGGGCTGATGCAAGGTGCGGATCGCGACCTCGTCAAGGTCTGGGAGAAGATCAACGCCCACCGCTTCGACAAGGTGATGCTGAAGACCAAGACCGTCGGCGCAAAGGTCACCAACGCCGGCATCGAGGTGAGCTTCGAAGGCGAGCAGGCGCCGGCCGGTCCGCAACTCTACGATCTCGTGCTGGTGGCGGTCGGGCGCAGCCCGAACGGCAAAAAAATCGCCGCAGAGAAGGCTGGTGTCGCCGTCACCGACCGCGGCTTCATCAACGTCGACAAGCAGCTGCGCACCAACGTGCCGCACATCTTCGCCATCGGCGACGTCGTCGGACAGCCGATGCTGGCGCACAAGGCGGTGCACGAAGGGCATGTCGCGGCCGAGGCCGCGCATGGCGAGAAGTCCTATTTCGACGCGCGGCAGATCCCCTCGGTCGCCTACACCGACCCCGAGGTCGCCTGGGCCGGCAAGACCGAGGAGCAGTGCAAGGCCGAGGGCATCAAGTTCGGCAAAGCGGTATTCCCGTGGGCTGCATCCGGGCGCGCGATCGCGAATGGCCGCGACGAGGGCTTTACGAAGCTGTTGTTTGATGCGACGACCCACCGCATCATCGGCGGCGGCATCGTCGGCACTCATGCGGGCGATCTCATCAGCGAGATCTGTCTGGCCATCGAGATGGGCTGCGAGCCGGCCGATATCGGCAAGACCATCCATCCGCATCCGACGCTCGGCGAATCCATCGGCATGGCTGCCGAAGTGTTCGAAGGGCATTGCACCGACCTGCCGCCGCAGAAGCGGAAGTAGGCGAACGAAACGAGACGTAGACTGAGACCAGGGAGAGAAGAGACGATGTCTGCAACCCCAACCGCGGCCGCGGCACCGAAAAAACCGTTCTACCGGGTCCTCTATGTTCAGGTCCTGGTCGCCATCGTGCTCGGCGTCATCGTCGGCTGGCTCTGGCCGGAGTTCGCCAAGAACGACTGGATCAAGGCGCTCGGCGACGGCTTCGTCAAGCTGATCAAGATGGTGATCGCACCCGTTATCTTCTGCACCGTCGTGTCGGGCATCGCCCATGTCTCGGAGGTCAAGAAGGTCGGCCGCGTCGCGGTCAAGGCGCTGATCTATTTCGAGGTCGTCTCCACCTTCGCGCTCGCGCTAGGGCTGATCGTCGGCAATTTCATCCAGCCCGGTGCGGGCTTCCAGGGCCAGAGCAACGCCGCGGCGGTCGCCAACTTCGCCAAGCAGGCGAGCGAGATGAAGTCGGTCGACTTCGTGCTCCACATCATCCCTGACACGGTCGTCGGCGCGTTCGCGCAAGGCGAGATCCTCCAGGTGCTGCTGTTCTCGATCCTGTTCGGCATCGCGCTGATGAGCCTCGGTGAGCGCGGCCATACGATGCGGGCCTTCATCGACGACGCGGCGCACGCGATCTTCGGCGTCATCGCCATCGTCGTGAAGGCGGCCCCGATCGGCGCGTTCGGCGCCATGGCCTTCACCATCGGACGCTACGGCCCGCAGGCGCTCGGCAACCTCGCCGGCCTGATCGCGACGTTCTATCTCACGGCGCTCACCTTCGTCGTGGTCGTGCTGGGCATCATCGCCCGCATCGCCGGCTTCTCGATCTTCAAGTTCCTGAAGTTCATCAAGGACGAGCTCCTGATCGTGCTCGGCACCTCGTCGTCCGAGAGCGCGCTGCCGCAGATGATGGAGAAGCTCGAGCGTCTCGGCTGCTCCAAGCCCGTCGTCGGCCTCGTGGTTCCGACCGGCTATTCGTTCAATCTCGACGGCACCAACATCTACATGACCTTGGCGACCCTGTTCATCGCCCAGGCGATGAACGTGCACCTGTCCTTCGGCGAGCAGATCACGATCCTCCTGGTCGCGATGCTGACGTCGAAGGGCGCCTCCGGCATCACCGGTGCAGGCTTCATCACGCTCGCCGGCACGCTCGCCGCGGTCCGGCCGGAACTCGTCCCGGGCATGGCGATCGTGCTCGGCATCGACAAGTTCATGAGCGAGTGCCGTGCGCTGACGAACCTGTGCGGCAACGGCGTCGCCTGCGTGATCGTCGCCTGGTGGGAAGGCGAGCTCGACCGCGACAAGCTGCGGGCCGCGCTCGACCGCGACATCGATCCGTCGGACATCGAAGTCGCCGTCACCACCGGCTAGCCGTGATCGTCCGGGACTGGCACGGCCAGTCCCGGCTTCCTGCCACACGCACGCGAGTTCGAGGACCACGATGGATCGGGACCTGAGAGACGCCGCCCTCGAATATCATCGCCTGCCGACGCCGGGAAAAATCCAGGTGGTGCCGACCAAGGCGATGGCGACGCAGCGCGACCTGGCGCTGGCCTATTCGCCGGGTGTGGCCGAGCCATGCCTGGTCATTGCGGCGGATCCGTCGCAGGCCGACGAACTGACGGCGCGCAGCAATCTCGTGGCCGTCGTCACCAACGGCACGGCGGTGCTCGGCCTCGGCAATATCGGGCCGCTCGCCGGCAAGCCCGTGATGGAAGGCAAGGCCTGCCTGTTCAAGAAGTTCGCCGGCATCGACGTGTTCGACATCGAGCTTGCGGAAACCGATCCCGACGCGCTGATCGACACGATCGCGCGGATGGAGCCGACCTTCGGCGGCATCAATCTCGAGGACATCAAGGCGCCGGAGTGCTTCTACATCGAGCAGAAGCTGCGCGAGCGGATGAAGATTCCGGTGTTCCACGACGACCAGCACGGCACCGCGATCATCGTGGCCGCGGCCATTCTGAACGGGCTCAAGCTGGTGAAGAAGGATATCAGCCAGGTCCGGCTGGTGTGCTCCGGCGCCGGTGCCGCCGCGCTCGCCTGCCTCGATCTCATCGTCAGCCTCGGCCTGCCGCGCGACCACATCATCGTCAACGACGTGTTCGGCGTGGTCTATGCCGGCCGCGCCGAGGGCATGGACGACAACAAGGCGCGCTACGCCGTGGAGACCTCCGCGCGCAAGCTCGACGACATCATCGAAGGCGCCGACATCTTTCTCGGCCTCTCCGCCGGCAACGTGCTGAAGCCGGACATGGTGAAGCGCATGGCGCGCGATCCCTTGATCTTCGCCATGGCCAATCCGACGCCGGAGATCATGCCGCAGGACGCGCTGGCGATGCGGCCCGACGCCATCATCGGCACCGGGCGCTCCGACTTCCCGAACCAGATCAACAACGTTCTCTGCTTCCCCTTCATCTTCCGGGGCGCGCTGGATTGCGGCGCGACCACGATCAACGATGCGATGAAGCTCGCCACCGTGCGGGCGCTGGCGGATCTCGCCATGACCGAAGTGCCCGAAGCGGTGGCTGCGGCGTACAAGGGCGAGGGACTGCGGTTCGGACGCGACTACCTGATTCCCAAACCCTTCGATCCGCGTCTGATCGAGGTGATCGCTCCTGCCGTCGCCAAGGCCGCTGCCGACACCGGCGTCGCCCGTCGCCCGATCACCGACATGGCGGACTATCGCGCGAAGCTGGCGCGGTTCGTCTACCGCTCCGGCAATGCCATGCAGCCGGTGTTCGCCGTCGCCAAGGGCGCGGCCAAGTCGCTGCTGCTGGCCGAGGGCGAGGAAGAGCGCGTGCTGCGTGCCGCGCAGATCATCGCCGATGAAGGCCTCGCCCTGCCGAAGCTGGTCGGCCGCCCCGCGGTCATCGCGGAGCAGATCAAGGCGTTTGGCCTTCGCCTCAAGCCGGGCCAGGATTGCGAGATCATCGATCCGCAGGACGAGCGCGTTCATGCCGAATGCGCCGAACTCTATCATGCCCGCCGCAAGCGCGATGGCGTATCCGCGGCGCTGGCGCTGTCGGAGACCCGGAACAACGCGACGGTGCTCGCCTCGCTGCTGCTCGTGCGCGGTGTCGGCGATGCGATGCTGTGCGGCGTGGTCGGCCGGACCTCCGACCATCTCGCGACGATCCGGAATGTGATCGGCCTCCGCAGTGACGTTACGACGCTCGCCGTCATGCAGATGCTCATGCTCGACCGGCATCAGCTGTTCATCTGCGACACGCATTGCAACCCGGATCCGACGGCGGAGCAGGTCGCCGACATCGCTCTGCTCGCGGCTGCGGCCATCCAGCGCTTCGGCATCAAGCCGCGGGTGGCGCTGCTGTCGCATTCGAGCTTCGGCAGTTCGGCGGCGCCCGAGGCGCTGAAGATGCGGCAGGCGCGCGCCATCATCCACGAGCGCGCCCCCGATTTGGCGGTCGAAGGCGAGATGCGCGGCGACGCCGCGCTCTCGCAATCCATCCTCGAGCACGAGTTTCCCGAGTCCGGCTTCGAGGGACCAGCAAACGTGCTGGTGATGCCCAATCGTGATGCAGCCAATATCTCGTATAATCTGCTAAGGATGGCCGCAGGGCAGGGGCTCACGGTGGGAGGCATCCTGCTCGGCGCCGCCAAGTCCGCGCACATCCTGACGCCCTCGTCCACGGTCAGGCGGATCGTGAACATGGCGGCGGTTGCGGTGGCCGGAGCGGCGGTGATGCCGAGGACGTGATGCTGACGGACTGACGCAGGCGTCGTCCGTCGCGCCATGGCCGGGCTTGGGGAGGTTTGATGATGGCCGTGGCGCAGTCGGGAGTCCCTCGGGTCGTGATCGTCGGCGGCGGCGCAGGCGGCCTGGAGCTTGCGACCCGGCTTGGCGACAAATACGGCCGCAAGGGCAAGCTCGACGTCACCCTGGTCGAACGCAACCGCACCCATGTCTGGAAGCCGAAGCTGCACGAGATCGCCGCCGGCAGCATGGACATCTCGGCGCATGAGGTCGACTATCTCGCCCAGGCCTATTGGCACGGCTTCCACTATCGCATCGGCGACATGATCGGGCTGGATCGCGACAAGCGCGAGGTACTGGTCGCGCCCTATCTCGACGCCGAGGGGCGCGAGGTCACGCCGCAGCGGACCATCCCCTACGACGTGCTGGTCATCTCCATCGGCAGCCAGAACAATGATTTCGGTACGCCGGGGGTCGTCGACCACGCCATCAAGCTGGAGTCGCAGCGCGACGCGCGGCGCTTCCACGAGCGCATGATCAACGCCTGCATCCGCGCGCATTCGCAGTCCTCACCGATCGCCGTGCACCAGTTGAAGGTCGCGATCATCGGCGCCGGCGCGACCGGTGTCGAACTGGCGGCCGAACTGCATCGCACGACACGCGAGGTCGTGGCCTATGGTCTCGACCAGGTCGATGCCGAGAAGGACATCAAGATCACGCTGATCGAGGCGGCGGGCAGGGTGCTTCCGGCGCTGCCCGAACGGGTCTCGCGCGAGACCGAGAAGCTGCTGGCCAGACTGGGCGTCGAGGTTCTAGTCGGCGCCAAGGTCGCCGAAGTCTCGGCCAATCAGGTGAGCCTTTCTGATGGCCGCATCATCCCGGCCGAGCTGATCGTCTGGGCCGCCGGCGTCAAGGCTCCCGATTTCCTGAAGGACATTGCCGGGCTGGAGACCAACCGCATCAACCAGCTCGTCGTCAAGCAGACGCTGCAGACCACGCGCGACGACCGTGTCTTCGCGATCGGCGACTGCTCGGCGTGCTCCTGGGGCGAGCGCGGCAACGTCCCGCCGCGCGCGCAGGCCGCACATCAGCAGGCGTCGCATCTCTACAAATACATCCCGCGGTTCCTGCGCGGCGAGCCGCTGGGCGACTACCGCTATCACGACTTCGGCTCGCTGGTGTCGCTCGGCGAGTTCTCCACCGTCGGCTCGATGATGGGCGCGCTGGTCGGCGGCAATCTGGTGTTCGAGGGCCTGTTCGCCCGCATGATGTATCTGTCGCTCTATAAGATGCACGAATACGCGCTGCACGGTCTCGCCAAGGTGAGCCTCGACACCTTGGCGCGCTTGATCACCCGCCGCACCGAGCCGCATGTGAAGCTGCATTGACGCTTGCGGTGGGCCGCCGCGGCCGAATTTCCTGTCGCCTATTCCCGGGCAAAGCCTTAGGCTCGCAGCGGAAATGGCAACGCGGCGGGTGCCGCCCGAGACGGCCCGAGCGGCCTGGTTCAGGGAGATGACGGACCTTCCCATTCGGATCGGCCTCGAGGGACAGCGGGAGGTTCCGGCGGCGGGGCCTGGCCGTTCGACGTGGCTGCTGCGCGGCGTCCTGGCGCTTGCGCTGATCGGCGCGGCGGCGTGGCTCGGCTATGCCATCGCGTTCTCGCGCGGATTGGATCAATTGCACGCCGCGGCCCAGCAGCGGCTGGCCGTCGAAGCCGCCCAGCTCGACGGCCACCTCTCGCGGTTCGAATATCTGCCGTCGCTGCTGGAGACGTCGCCGGACGTCTACCGGCTGCTCGACACGCCGGACGATCGCGCGCTGCAGCAGAGCGTCAGCCTGTACCTGAAGTCGATCAATCTGCTGGCCGGGGCCGACAACCTCTATGTCCTGACTGTCTCCGGCGACGCGATCGCGGCCGCCGATTTCGACCAGCCGGGCACGCCGGTCGGCAGCAACCTGTCGTACCGGCCGTATATGCGCCTGGCGCTGGCGACCGGGCGCGGCGCCTTCTTCGGCATCGGCATCACCAGCGCCCGCGCGGGCTACTATTTGTCCTACGCGGTCAAGCGGGAGGGACGCACGATCGGCGTCGCCGTGGTCAAGGTCAACCTCGAATCGTTCGAGCGCGAGTGGCAGAAGCGCGGCAGCGACATGGTTCTGGTCGACGCCCGCGGCGTGACCATTCTCGCCTCGCGCGACGAATGGCGCTTCCGGCCGCTAACGCAGCTGTCGGTCGATGCGCTCGAGGAGATCGCCACGTCGAAGCCGTATGGCAGCTCCACGCTTGCGCCGCTTGGCTGGACCTTCAAGGAGAGCGTGGATCGCGGCGGGCAGGTCGAGACCGAACGCGGCGCGATCTACAGTGTTGACGAGCGGCCGCTGAACGGGCGGCAATGGCAGCTCATGGTGCTCGATGACGAGGCGCCGATCCGGCGGACCGCCTTGATCATCGGAACGTTGTCGGGCCTCGCGGGCATCGTTGCGTTGCTGGTCTTCAGCCTGCTCGCACAGCGGCGGCGGGAGATCCGGCAGCGGCTGGCGTCACAGGCCGCGCTGGAAGCCGCCAACGACCGGCTGGAGACCCGCGTCCAGGAGCGCACCGCCGAATTGCGGGCTGCGCAGGACGAGCTCGTGCACGCCGGCAAGCTCGCGGTGCTCGGCCAGATGTCGGCCGGCATGGTGCACGAGATCAACCAGCCGCTGGCGGCGCTGCAGACCGCCTCCGACAATGCGGTCCAGTTCGTCGATCGCGGCATGATCGGCGAGGCGCGCGGCAATCTCGTGCGCATCGGCGAACTGGTTCGCCGGCTCGGGCGGCTGACCGGCCAGCTGCGCGTGTTCGCCTACAAATCAAATGCGCCGCTCAACGCCGTCTCGGTCGAGCAGGCGCTCTCCGAAACGCTCAACATCCTCGGTGCGCGGATCAAGGACAGTGGCGTCGAGATGCAAATCGATCTTGCTCCCAGGCTCCACGTCAAGGCCGATCAGATCCGGCTTGAGCAGCTGCTCTGCAACATCGTCGCCAATGCGCTTGATGCGGTCGACGGCGCGGCGCAGAAGACGATCCAGATCCGCGCCGTGCGCGAGGATGGTCCGTCGGACCAGTGCCGCATCACGATTGCCAATAGCGGCCCCGCGATTGCGCCGGACGTGCTGCAGCGCCTGTTCGAGCCGTTCGTGACGACCAAGCCCGCCGGCAAGGGGCTTGGGCTCGGCCTCGTGATCGCCAATCACATCGCGCGTTCCTTCGGCGGCGAATTGCGCGCGACGAACACCGAACCGAGCGGCGTCGCGTTCGACGTGCTGCTTCCGTCCGCAGAAATGAACAGGTCTCCGCATGAACCCTGAGCAACCGATCGGCGTGATCTATGTCGAGGACGACGAGGACGTGCGTATCGGCGCCGTGCAGGCGCTGCAACTCGCAGGGCTCGCGGTCACGGCATTCGGTTCGGTGGAGGCGGCCGACGCCACCGTCCGCGCCGACATGCCGTTCGTGGTGGTCTCCGACGTGCGGCTGCGCGGCAAGAGCGGCACCGAATGGTTGTCCGAGCTGCATCGCTTCGATCCCGACCTGCCGGTCATCCTGGTCACCGGCCATGGCGACATCTCGATGGCCGTGGAAGCGATGCGCAACGGCGCCTACGATTTCATCGAGAAGCCGTGCTCGTCCGAGCAGCTCGTCTCGGTGGTGCGCCGTGCGCTCGACAAGCGGCGCCTGACGCTCGAGGTGCGGACGCTGCGCTCGGCTTTGGCCGACCGCCAGGGCATCGAAGCGAGCCTGCTCGGGCGGTCGCCGCAGATCCAGGAGGTGCGCCGCCTGGTCGCCAATCTGGCCTCGACCAATGTCGACGTCACGATCTATGGCGAGACCGGCACCGGCAAGGATGTCGTCGCGCGCTGCCTGCACAATCACAGCGTCCGGCGCGGTGGCAACTACGTCGCGGTGAATTGCGGCGGCCTGCCGGAATCGCTGGTCGAGAGCGAATTGTTCGGCCACGAGGCCGGCGCGTTCACCGGCGCGACCAAGCAGCGCATCGGCAAGATCGAGTACGCACAGGGTGGGACGCTGTTCCTCGACGAGATCGAGAGCATGCCGCTCAGCGTCCAGGTGAAGCTGCTGCGGGCGCTGCAGGAGCGTTCGATCGAGCGGGTCGGCTCCAACAAGCCTGTCGCCGTGGATTGCCGCGTGGTGGCTGCGAGCAAGGCCAACCTCTACGAGCTCAGCGAGCGCAAACTGTTCCGCGCCGATCTGTACTACCGCCTCGGCGTCGCCTTCATCGAGCTGCCGCCGTTGCGCGAGCGGCGCGAGGACATTCCGATCCTGTTCGAGCACTTCACGCTCGATGCCGCGCGCCGCTTCGAGCGCGATGCGCCGATCGTGGACGATGCGACGATGTCGCTGCTGTTGACCTATGCATGGCCGGGCAATGTCCGCGAGCTGCGCAACGTCGCCGATCGCTTCGTGCTCGGGGTGCTCGACCGCCGGGCGCTCAACCGCTCGGCGGCCGGATCCTCCGAATTGTCCTTGCCGCGCCAGCTGGAGAACATCGAGCGCTCGATCATCGAGGACGCCCTGCGCCGCAAGCTCGGCGACGTACAGGCGACGGCCGCCATGCTGGGCATCCCCAAGCAGACGCTGTACGACAAGATCAAGCGGCTCGCGGTAAACGTCGACGGCATCCGGGAGGGCACGACTGTCAAGACCGGATCGTGATTGCCGGCTGGCTCCGTCAGCAATTCCGCGGAGCGCTGAGACTAAAATTCCCGTTGCCGCTCCAGAGGTTGCGGCGTTGGCGCGCGCCACTTTAAATAAATTCCAGCAGCTTTAGACCAATTCGGTTTGCTGCAGCCCTTCTCTTGCCGGACGGTCGGATCATGTCACGACATCGGTTCGGTGAAGGGTTCGAGCGCAATGCGGCTATGGGTTCAGGTTCATACGTGGACGTCGCTGATCAGCATGATCTTCCTGCTGATGCTGTGTCTGACCGGGCTGCCGCTGATCTTTCATGACGAGATCAATCATCTCTTCGAGGACGAGATCGCCGCGCCGGCGATGCCGGCTGACACGCCGCTTCTCCCGCTCGACCGGCTGATCGCGGCGGCCAGGCAGCAGCTTCCGCAGCAGCACGCGCTGTTCGTCGGCCTGAAGCAGGCGAAGCCACTGGTCGTCGTCGCGATGTCGCCGACCGCGATTCCCGTTCCCGGCCAGTTCCATCGCCTGACGGTGGACGCGCGCACCGCCGCCGTGCTCGGCGAGGAGGCGCCGCATCAGGACGTCATGGACGTGATCCTGCGCATCCACCGCGACATGTTCACGGGCCTGCCCGGCGAGCTCTTTCTGGGCCTTATGGGACTCGTGTTTGCCGCCTCCATCGTCTCCGGCGTCGTCGTCTACTGGCCCTTCATGCGGCGGCTGCAGTTCGGCACCATCAGGGGGCGCTCGACGCGACTCACGTGGCTAGACCGGCACAATCTGCTCGGCATCGTCACCGTGAGCTGGGCGCTCGCGGTCGGCCTGACCGGCACCATCAACACGCTCGCAGTGCCGCTGTTCGATCTCTGGCGGGCGCAGACCATGCCGGCGCTGCTCGCGCCCTATCAGGGCAAGCCACTCGCAGAACCGAAGTCGGTCGATGCCGCCGTCGCCGCGGTTCGCCATGAATTTCCAGATCGGCTGGTGACGTCCATCACGATGCCGACGACGACGCGGTTCGGCAGCCCGCAGCATCTGATGGTTTGGACCAAGGGCCGCACGCCGTTCACGGCGCGCATGTTCAAGCCGGTGCTGGTCGACGCCGAGGACAGCAGCAAGATGGTGGCACCCGGGCTCGCCTGGTACCTGACCGCGCTGCAGGTGTCGCGGCCGCTGCACTTCGGCGATTATGGCGGGCTGCCGCTGAAGATCATCTGGGCCGTCCTCGACGTGATCACGATCATCGTGCTGGGCAGCGGCCTGTATCTGTGGGTCGCGAAGCGAAGGGGCAGTGGGCGGAAGGTGCCGGGCGTCGTCCCCGCAGTGCCAATGGCGGTCTCGCGATGAGTTCGTCGAGGGCCTCGTCCACTGCGCCGGGACGCGTCGCACAGCTCTCCGTATGGGAAGTCTTTCGTGCGCCGCTGCTGATCGGCCTCGTCGCTGCAGCCGGGCTCGCCTTCGGATTGCTCGGCGACGGCCTATGGGATGGACTGTGCTGGCTCGGACTTTCGGTGCCGATCCTGTTGGCGCTCCTCTACGGGACGCCCTGGATCCGCGCCGCCAGCACCGCGTCGGACGACGCACGCTGAGGCCGGGACGCGAGCTGCTGCCATTCCGGCGAATTCTCTTTCATCAAAATCTATTCATCGCAACCAACGGGCGACGCGTCGGCTCGCGCGACATCGAGTCGCGCAGCTCGAGTCGATGGCAATGGATTTTGTCTTTGCCACGTCGTCTCAGCGTGCCCGAGGCTCATCGCCACTTGGAAACGATCAGTCACAAGAATCGCGCCGTCGGCTGCAGTTGGAGCGCGGCGCGGTGACCGTGTGGCGCATTTGAAAGCAAACATTGATCAAATAGTGCTCCGCATGATTAGTTGCGACCTTGCGATCCAGAAGGTGACGTCGAGCGGTTCAAGAGTGATCGAAATCAGATGACTGAGTCTGATCGGTTCGCGGTGCTCTACTGCGCAACATGCGCTTCTTTTGAAAGCTTCAAAGCGCGCGAACAAGAAAAATCTCGTCGTCACGACAATCTCTTGAGCCGACGCGGCCGACGGATCTGTCGTTCGTTAGATGAGTTCTATGCCGCGAATCGTCACCCCCGAATACCTGTGTGTTAGGAGCACCGACGTACCGAGTTGGTACTTGGAATGTTGGGGTGTCAGGATGGTTTGTTGCGTTCGGGTGAGGGATGCTGCGTTCACGAACGCGTTCAGAGTGGTGAGCTCGCTGGCGCTGACTTTGACAATCGGCGGCGTTGAGCAGGCGTTGGCTCAGACCAAGCTTCCCGATGTCACCGTCGACGCGCCGAAGCCGAAGGCGCGGCAGACCACATTGAGGCCTCAGGCAAATTCGACACGGACGGCGCAACAGCGCCGCGTTGCTCCACGCGCTTTGCCGCCGGCCGCCCCCGTGGCTTACGTGACGCCGTCCACGGGCACGGTCGGTGCGCCGCCGTCACCCTATGCCGGCGGCCAGGTGGCCAGCGGCGGCGGCCTCGGACTCCTCGGCAATCGTGGCGTGATGAACACGCCCTTCAACCAGACGAGCTTCACCTCGAAGACGATCCAGGATCAGCAGGCACGGACGATCCGCGATGTTCTGATCAACGATCCCTCGGTGCGCACGATCCAGGCCGCCGGCGGCGGCGCCGACAGTCTATTCATCCGCGGATTCTACTACGATAGCGGCGACTACGCCCTGAACGGTCTCGCCGGCATCGCGCCATATTACTCGACGGGAGCCAATTTCATTGAGCGCGTCGAACTGCTGAAGGGCCCGGCGGCGCTGCTCAACGGAATGACGGTCGGCGGCACCGGCGCCTCCAGCGGCGGCGCCGTCGGCGGCAGCGTCAATCTCGTCACCAAGCACGCGCTGGATACAGACATCACGCAGCTGACGGCGACGTACGCCTCCAAGACGCAATTCGGCGAACAGATCGACGTCAGCCGCCGCTACGGCGAGCACAAGGAATGGGGTGTGCGGCTGAACAGCAAATATTCGAACGGTGATACCCCATGGAACCGGCAGACCGACGAATTCGGCAATGCTCATCTCGCGGTCGACTATCACGGCGATCGGGTCCGCATCGACGCCGATATCGGCTATCAGGCGGACAATCTGAACCCGCCATTGCGGTTCTTTGGCGTAGGTCCCGCCGTCACCAGCATTCCAGCGCCGCCGCCGTCCGGTACCAATTTTCAGGTTCCGTGGGCTTACTACGTGCCGACCGATTTCTTCTCGACGGTGAGGGGCGAGGTCGATCTGAGCGATCGCATCACCGCCTATGCCGGGTTCGGCTATCACGACAGCAACATCAACTACCGCTATCCGTCTCCGGTGCTCTCGAGCAACGCCGGAATTTTGACGTCGACTCCGGGAACAGGTAGCGAGACGTACAAGACATATGCTGGGGAGGCCGGGCTGCGCCTGACCGCCGATACCGGTCCGATCAACCATGCCGTCAATGTCGGCTATTCGATCACCGACCGTACCTATACCCAGAAGGTGGTCGCCGGCCTGATGCCGAGCTGGAGCCTGTACAGGGAGCCAACCGATATCGCGTTGCCAAGCTTCCCCACGGTTCAGAGCAATCAGATCGTCGGAGCCGATCTGTGGAGCGTCGGCGTCTCCGACACGATGTCGATCCTCGACAAGAGGATCCAGCTCACGGTCGGTGTGCGCCGGCAGACCGCCGGGACCGAGATCACCAATTACCTTCCGAACGGCGTCAGCCGGCCGTTTCAGGACACGTCCGTCTGGACGCCGGCCTATGCGCTGGTCGTGAAGCCGGTCGAGCAGGTCGCGCTCTATGCCAATTACATCGAAGGTCTGCAGACCCCGGCCGTCGTGACCAGCAACACCTACAACAATGTCGGGACCGTGTTTCCTCCTGGACAGACCAAGCAGATCGAGACCGGCATCAAGGTGGACTTCGGCCGCATCACCACGACGCTCAGCGCGTTCGACATTTCCAAGCCCAGCATCATCAGTGTCACGACTGCGGGAGTCGCGAAGCCGGACCAGGTACTCAACGGCCTGCAGCGAAACACCGGCGCGGAGTTCAACGTGTTCGGCGAGATCACGCCGGCATTCCGCCTGCTTGGCGGCGTGGCCTATACGCACGGCGTGCAGGAAAAGACCCAGGGCGGCTCGACCGACGGCAAGCGGGCCGTTGGCGTCCCCGCCTTGACCGCAAACCTGGGAGCGGAGTGGGATACGCCGTTCGTGCGCGACCTCACTTTGACCGGCCGCGTGGTCTACACGAGCGTGCAATATGTCGACATCAAGAACACGCTCTCCTTGCCGGATTGGACGCGCGTGGACCTGGGTGCGCGCTACACCTTCGCTTCGCCGTGGAACGGCAAGCCGATCGTGCTGCGCGCGAGCGTCGAGAACGTGTTCGACAAGGCGTATTGGGCCTCCGCTTACAGCGGCGTGATCACCTTGGGAGCGCCGCGCACCTATCTCGTCTCCACGACTTTCAACTTCTGAGACCTTGGGCGTGGCCCACGCGGCGCGATCGTCGCAGCGTGGGCCATGATGCCGTCACGGTTGCCAGGGGATGTCGGCGGCTGCTGGCGCAGTTTGGAATGAAAAATGGTTGAGCCGCATCTGCCCGAACGGGTGGTGACCGTGTTGCTGTCCAGTGATTATGCGCGGCTCGTCGGCCGGACCCCGTCGGAGCGCCTCGATTATCTCGTCGACATCGCCTCGCTGCATACCCGTGACGAGTTGCTGCGCCGTCTGGACCTCGGGCGCGGGTTGGTGCGTCAGGTCGAGACCTGGCTTGGCTTTCACGGTCGGCGCTTGCGCCGGCCGAATGAAAGTCTCGACGTCGTCGTGTGCGGGCTGGAGTTTCGGAAACGCCGGAGTCGGCGCTCGCGCGTCGTGGCACGACGGCGGCGGCTGACGACCAGCACCATCGCGAAGGACTAGCGTCGCACAAACGTGAGTGGCTCAGGTATGCCAGAACGTCAGGCCGCCGTTGGTTGACCAAGTCGGCCGCGAACTCATCGCCCCTGTTTCCGCGTCGCATCATACAAAATGAGACTCGTCGTCAAGGTGACGCCGGGATGACTTACGCGCGGCCTCGCGCCATCCGCTAGCTTCCGTGGCGATGGGGGTGCTCGGCACTTGCAAGACAAGATGCCGTGAGCTCGCCGCCACCAAGGCCAGCAACGACAGGCCGGCACATTCGTGTGCTCCAGCAATTGGCGACAAGGGAGGAGTTCGATGCACATGCGACGCGTAGGGTTCGCCGCGGTTACGGCGCTTTTGCTGTCGGGTACGGCGTACGCGCAGGAGAAGATCAAGGTTGGCGTCACGGCGACGCTGGAGGGCACCTACACCGTGCTCGGTGAGGACGGCATGCGCGGTCATGTCACCGCCTTGAACGTCCTCGGCAAGAAGATCGGCGACAAGGAGTTGGAGTTCGTGGTGGCCTCGACCGACGCCACGCCGGACTCGGCGGTGCGCGCCGTACGCAAGCTGATCGAGCAGGACAAGGTGCAGATCCTGCTGTCGCCGCTGTCCGGCGACGAAGGCATCGCGGTGAAGAACTTCGCCAAGACGCATCCGGAGCTGACGTTCGTCAACGCCGCCTCGGGCGCGCAGGAGGCGACCTATGTCGATCCCGCGCCGAACTTCTTCCGCTTCAACATGGATGGCGCGCAGTGGCAGGTCGGCCTCGGCAAGTATGCCTTTGAGACAAAGGGCTATCGCAAGATCGCGACCGTCGGCGAGGACTACTCCTTCATCTACACCCAGGTGTTCGGGCTGGCGCTGGAGTTCTGCGGTCTCGGCGGCAAGATCACCAGCCGGCAATGGGTGCCGCTCGGAACCAAGGACTTCGCCTCGGTGATCGCGGCGCTGCCCGACGATGTCGACGCCATCTATCTCGGGCTCGGCGGCGCCGATGCCGTCAACTTCCTCAATCAGTATCAGCAGGCCGGCGGCAAGGCGCACTTGATGGGCGGCTCGATCATGATCGACCAGACCATCCTGTCGTCGAAGGGCAACGCCAAGAACGCGCTGATCGGCACCATCGCGGCTTCCGGCCAGGCCGATACCTGGGAGGATCCGCGCTGGCAGAAGTTCGTGAAGGCTTATCAGGACTCGTTCCCGCCGGAGAAGCGCTTCCCGAGTCCGTCGCTGCTCGCTACCAACTATTACGGTTCGACCATGGCGCTGGTCCTGGCGCTCCGCGAGGTCAATGGCGATCTGTCGAACAACCAGGCCAAGCTGAAGGAGGCTCTGGCCAAGATCGAGATCGACGCGCCGAACGGCAAGATCAAGCTTGATTCCAACCGGCAGGCGATCGGCACCAACTTCGTGACCGAGGTCGTGGACGACGGCAAGGGCGCGCTGTTCAGCAAGGTCGTGAAGGTGATCCCGGACGTCAACCAGACCCTGGGCTACGACGCGGCCGTCTTTGCCAAGATCGGCCTGCCGAGCCGGACCGTGCCTGAATGTAAGAAGTACTGACCTTTTGTCGAAAGCGCGACGCGGCTCGAGCAGGCTCGGGCCGCGTCTTCGCGTCTCTTGCTTTTGGCGGCGCAATGATCGACGCTGACGCATAAGCAAGAAGTCATTCTTGGTGGGGAAGTGATGAGTAGGGCGCTTTCCGTTTTTCATGCCCGCTTCGGTCGCGCGACGGTCTACCAGCTCAATCGGCCGTTCAACGTGCATGCCCATCGCGAAGGGCATCTGATCTTCCATGTCGGCGGGACCCCGGCCGATATCGACGTTTGTGACCAGCGCTATCAGCTTGGCGAGGACTGGATTGTCGCGGTCAATCCGTGGGAGCCGCACAATTTCCTGCCCAACGACATCGGCAACGGCGCCATCTTTTTTGTCCTCTACGTGAACGCGGAGTGGTTCGCGCCGCGGGCGGCGCGCGAGCAGAGTCTGCGGTTCGGTCGTACCTGTTTCAGGCGGACGGCGTCGCTCGATCGCTGTATTCGCCGCACTGCAGCGCTGGTTTGTGGGGCGCCATCTCTCGGCTGCCTCGACGGTGAATTGCGCCAGCTGATCGACAGCTGCTACGAAGAGAGCTGGCGGATGCCGGAGTTCACGACCGAGCGGCCATGCGCCGAGGTCACCGATTTTCGTGTTCGCAAGTGCATCAAGCTGATGTCCGACAGTCCCTGCGCCGAGATCGAGCTCGATGACATCGCGCGGGAATCGGGCCTGTCGCGGCCGCATTTCTATCGGCTGTTCCGCAGCCAGACAGGCGTGACGCCAAACCTCTATCTCAATACGCTGCTGATGGAGCGGGCGCTGGATGCGCTGGTCGCAACGGAATCGCCGATCGCCGACATCGGCTTCGATCTGGGATTCTCGTCGCAAAGCGGTTTCACCCGGTTCTTCGCCGGCAATGTCGGAATGGCGCCGACCGATTATCGCCGCGTTGCGAAGGTGCTGCGCGCCTGACGCGCGCGGCCGTGCATCGCGCGAAAAGAGACTGTCGATCAAACACGCGCGCTCGTCCCTCGCTACACTCCACTGAACGCGATCCGGAACAGGGTCCGACGAGGGAGGATGAGCGATGGCCGGCAGACCCGGCGATCTACGGCTGGATGCGTGTTGCCGCTTTGAGCACGGAGCGGTTCGGCCAGCTGTGAGGGAGGACCGATGAGTCGTTTCATCGAGCGTCACCCGATCTGGTCGCTTGTCATCCTTCTGGTCGTCGCGCTGTTGGCCTGGTTGATCTTTGCTGTCTGGCCGCCGGGGCTGGAGGAGGCGATCGGCCGCAAGAAGGTGTTCCTGAGCGCGGTCTTCAACGGCATCACGCTGGGTGGACTCTACTTCCTGGTGGCGAGCGGCTTCACCTTGATCTTCGGCCTGATGCGCAACGTCAACCTCGCGCACGGCTCGCTCTATCTGTTCGGCGGCTATATCGGCTACGGCATCTCGGCCGCGACCGGCTCCTGGATCCTCGCGTTCATTGCTGCTTTCGTGGTCGTCGCGGTCGTCGGCGTCCTGCTGCAGCTGCTGGTGTTTCGCCGCATGGAAGGCCAGGACCTGCGCCAGACCATGGTGACGATCGGGCTCTCGATCGTGTTCGCCGATCTGATGCTGTGGGCGTTCGGCGGCGACTTCTATCAGGTGCAGACGCCGGCCTGGCTGATCGGCCCGGTGCAGCTGCCGCTGATGACGGCGATGAAATCCTCGGGCGAAGCGGTGTTCCTGCAATATCCGCTGGTACGGCTGGTGATCTTCTGCGGCTCGGTCGTGATCGGCGTCCTGATGTGGCTCGCTCTCAATCGTACGCGTGTCGGCATGATCGTCCGCGCCGGCGTCGACGACCGCGAAATCCTGGCTGCCACGGGCGTCCAGATCCAGCTCGTGTTCGTGCTGGTGTTCGCGCTCGGCGCAGGCCTTGCCGGGATTGCCGGCGTCGTCGGCGGAACCTTCCAGTCGATTTCGCCGGGCGAGGACACGCGCTTCCTGCTGGCCTCGCTCGTGGTCGTCATCGTCGGCGGCATGGGCTCGATTCCGGGGGCTGCGTTGGGCGCGCTGATCATCGGCCTCGCCGAGCAGCTCGGCTCGGTCTACATCCCGACCTACGCGATCGTCGTGACCTTCCTGATCATGGTGCTGGTGCTCGCGCTCCGGCCCCAGGGCCTTCTGGCGAGGCGGTGAGATGTCGCTGATCCAGGAGGCACGGGCGCGAGAGGGAATGCTGGCGGGCAGGGCCGCGGAGCAGCCGGCCGCGGCGTGGTCGGTGACCGAGAACCCATGGGCCTGGGCATTGGCGGCGCTGCTCCTGATCATGCCGATCATCGCCAATGGCTTCTTCCTCATCGAGATCTTCGGCACCACCCTGATCCTCGGCACCATCGCGCTGAGCCTGATGTTCCTCGCCGGCTATGGCGGCATGGTCAGCCTGATGCAGCTGACCATCGCCGGCTTTGCCGGCTACATGGTCGCGGTGTTCGGCGTCAGCGGCAACGCCAATATCAGCCTGGGCTGGCCGTGGTGGCTGGCGACGCCGATGGCGCTGGTGCTCGCGGTGCTGTTCGGCACGCTCGGCGGCGCGCTGGCGGTGCGCACCGAGGGCATCTACACCATCATGATCACGCTCGCGATCGGCGCGGCGTTCTACTACTTCACCAATCAGAACTGGGCGATCTTCAACGGTCACACCGGCATCAACACCATCGCCACCCCGCACTTCCTCGGCGTCGACTGGCGGACAGACATCGCGTTCTATTATCTGACGCTGGCGGTGGCTGCGCTGTGCTATGCCGCGGTGCTGTATCTGTCGCGGGCACCGTTCGGTCTGGCGCTGCAAGGCGTGCGCGACAATCCGAGGCGGATGGCCGCGCTCGGTTTCAACGTCAATGCGCACCGGATCGCCGCCTACGCATTCGCGGCCCTGATCGCCGGGCTCGGCGGCGTGCTGCAGGTCTGGAACTACCGGCAGATCTCACCAGGCTCGGTGGCCGTCGAGCGCTGCATCGATATCCTCATCGTCGCCGTGGTCGGCGGCATCACGCGCCCGGTCGGACCCTATATCGGGGCCTTCATCTTCGTCATCCTGCGCACCTTCGCACTCGACTTCCTGGTCAAGGTCGGACTCGACGGCAACCGCTTCCGTTTGCTGATCGGGCTCGGCTTCCTCGCCATCGTGTTCTGGTCATCGGACGGCGTCATCGGCCTCTACGAGCGCTGGCGCAAGCGGGGCCAACAGAAGGAGACGCGGCCGCGTCCGGGAGGGCACGGCCATGGATAGGGTCGCGGACCGTCTCTCGGCACTCGGCTCGGCCGCTGCGCTCGAGCTGCGCGGCGTCACGCGGATGTTCGGCGCGCTGGCCGCGCTGACCGACATCACCATCACGGTTCGGCCGGGCGAGCGGCGCGCGGTACTGGGCTCGAACGGCGCCGGCAAGACCACCTTGTTCAACTGCGTCACCGGCGACTTCCTGCCGACCTCGGGCACGATCCGTTTCTTCGGCGAGGACATCACCGCCTTTCCGCCGTATGAGCGGATCCGCCGCGGGCTGCGGCGGACGTACCAGATTTCGGCATTGTTTCTCGGCCTGACCGTGCGTGACAATGTCTATCTGGCGTGCCGCGGCGTCTCCCGCGCGCGCTTCTCGATGCTGCGTCCCCGCGCGAACGACGCGCTGATGCAGACGGCGGAGCAGCTGATCGAGGCGGTGCATCTCACGCCGGTGCGCGATCAACTGGTGTCGGAGCTCGCCCACGGCCAGCAGCGGCAGCTCGAGATCGCATTGGCGCTCGCCGGTGCACCGCGCTTCATCCTGTTCGACGAGCCGGCGGCGGGCCTGTCGCCGACCGAGCGGCGCGAGCTGGTCGAGATCCTCACGTCGCTGCCGCAGCATATCGGCTACATCATCATCGAGCACGACATGGACGTGGCGCTGCGCGTCGTCGAGAGCGTGACGATGATGCACAACGGCCGCATCTTCAAGGAGGGCGCGCCGCACGAGATCGAATCCGATCCCGAGGTGCAGGAGCTCTATCTCGGAGGCGGCCATGAATGATCGCAGCCGCACCGTGCCTGCGCTCGAGGTCCGCGGCCTCGATGTCTATTATGGCCACTCCCATGCGTTGCAGGGCGTCGATCTCCGGCTCGACAGCGGCGTGTTCTCGCTGGTCGGGCGCAACGGCATGGGCAAGACCACGCTGTGCAAGGCGATCATGGGTCTGCTGCGGCCCTCCGGCGGCTCGGTGCGGCTGCGCGGTGACGACATCACCGGGCTCAATCCCGCACGCATCGCCCGTCTCGGCGTCGGCTACGTCCCGCAGGGGCGGCGTCTCTGGCGCTCGCTCAGCGTCGACGAGCACCTGCGGCTCGCGGCCGGCATGCGCCGCGGCGCCTGGACGATCGAGCGCATCTACGAGACGTTTCCGCGCCTCGCCGAGCGCCGCAACAATGGCGGCGGGCAATTGTCGGGCGGCGAGCAGCAGATGCTGGCGATCTCCCGCGCGCTGCTGACCAACCCGCAGCTCCTGATCATGGATGAGCCGACCGAGGGGCTCGCGCCGGTCATCGTCGCCCAGGTCGAGGAGATGCTGATCCGGCTCGGCCAGGATGGCGACATTGCCGTGCTCGTGATCGAGCAGAACATCGGCGTTGCCACCGCGATCTCGCCCCGCGTCGCGATCATGGTCAACGGCCGCATCAATCGCATCATCGACTCCGCGCGGCTTGCGGCCGACCGCGAGCTGCAGCAGCGCCTGCTCGGCGTCGGCCAGCACGCGGGCGACGAGACCGATCTGGGCAACGAGCAGGTCCGGGACGAGCCGACCGCGCGCACCGCGGCACCTGCAGCAGCGCCGAAGGCGGCGCCGGTGAAGGTCTACGTTTCCAACCCGGTGCTGCCGACGCGCTGGTCGCAGCCGGTGCCGATCGCGCAGATCGAGGCGAAGGCGCGCACGGTCTCGACGAGCGTCACACGGCTGGAGGAGTCGGCACGACAAGGCCGAGAGCGCAGCGCGCCGACGACATCCGGGCCGCCGGCGGTGATCGTGGTCGGCACGCTCGACACCAAGGGCGACGAGCTGCGCTTCATCCGCGACATTATCGCCGGCCACGGGCTGCGGACGCGTCTGGTCGATGTCTCCACTAGCGGCAGGCATATCAGTTGCGACGTCTCGGCCCAGGAGATCGCGCTCAATCATCCCCGCGGCGGCTCGGTCGTGTTCGGCGCCGATCGCGGTGCTTCCGTCACCGCGATGGCCGAGGCGTTCGCGCGCTGGCTGCGCCGGCAGGACAACGTCGCCGGCATCATCTCGGCCGGCGGCTCCGGCGGCACCTCGCTGGTCGCGCCGGGCATGCGTGAGCTTCCCGTCGGCGTGCCCAAGCTGATCGTCTCGTCCATCGCCTCGGGCGACGTCGGCGCCTATGTCGGCCCGGCCGACATCGCGATGATGTACTCGGTCACCGACGTCCAGGGCCTCAATTCGATCTCGCGGGCGGTCTTGAGCAATGGCGCGAACGCGCTCGCCGGCATGGTCGCGGCGCGTCAGCAACAATCCGCGGCGATCGATCGTGCCAAGCCGCAGCGGCCCGCGATCGGCATCACGATGTTCGGCGTCACCACGCCCGCGGTGCAGAAGATCACGGCCGAGTTGCGCGACGATTATGAGTGCCTCGTGTTCCACGCCACCGGCGTCGGCGGTCGCTCGATGGAGAAGCTGGTCGACTCCGGCATGCTCGCCGGCATCATCGATCTCACCACGACCGAGATCTGCGACCTGCTGATGGGCGGCGTGTTTCCAGCAACCGAGGATCGGTTCGGCGCCATCATCCGCAGCCGCGTGCCCTATGTCGGCTCGGTCGGTGCGCTCGACATGGTCAATTTCGGCGCGCCCGACACCATTCCGGAGCGCTATCGCGGCCGCAAGTTCCACGTCCACAATCCGCAGGTGACGCTGATGCGGACGACGGCGGCGGAGAATGCGCAGATGGGGCGCTGGATCGGCGAGCGGCTCAACCGCATGGACGGGCCCGTGAGGTTCTTGCTGCCGGAGAAGGGTGTCTCGGCGCTCGACGCGCAGGGCCAGCCGTTCTTCGACCGCGAGGCCGATGAGGCGCTGTTCCGCAGCCTCGAGCAGACGGTGCGGCAGACCTCGAACCGGCGGCTGATCCGCGTGCCGCATCATATCAACGATAATGAGTTCACAGCCGTCATCGTCGGCGCGATCAGGCCGATGCTCGGGCGGCTGCCGGCGCGGCGCAGACAGGCGAGGTGATGGGGATGCCGAGATATGAGCGCGCACCGCTGTTGAAGAAGTTCCGCGACATGGTGCGCCGGGGCGTGCCGATCATCGGCGGCGGCGCCGGCACCGGCCTGTCGGCCAAATGCGAGGAGGCCGGCGGTATCGACCTGATCGTGATCTACAACTCCGGCCGCTACCGCATGGCCGGCCGCGGCTCGCTCGCCGGGCTGATGGCCTATGGCGACGCCAATGCGATCGTCGTGGAGATGGCGAGCGAGGTGCTGCCGGTCGTGAAGAGCACGCCGGTGCTCGCGGGCGTCAACGGCACCGATCCGTTCCGCGACATGGATGTGTTCCTCGATCAGCTCAAGACGCTCGGCTTCACCGGCGTGCAGAATTTCCCGACCGTTGGCCTGATCGACGGCACCTTCCGCGCCAATCTCGAAGAGACGGGCATTTCCTATGCGCTGGAGATCGACATGATCGGGCGGGCGCGTGACAAGGATCTGCTGACGACGCCCTACGTCTTCAGCGAGGCCCAGGCGGCGGGCATGGCGATCGCCGGAGCCGACATCATCGTCTGCCATCTCGGTCTCACGACCGGCGGCTCGATCGGCGCGCAGACCGCGCCGAAGCTGGAGGAGTGTCCGAGCCTGATCGACAGCTGGGCGTCAGCGGCGCTCAGCGTCAACCCGGAGATCCTGGTGCTCGCGCATGGTGGCCCGATCGCCGAGCCGGCCGATGCCGAGTTCATTATGAAGCAGACCAGGAATTGCCACGGCTTCTACGGCGCCTCCTCGATGGAGCGGCTGCCGGTGGAGCGGGCGCTGACGGAGCAGGTGCGACACTTCAAGGCGATCAGTTCGCGGCCGCGCCGCGTCTGAGACGACAACAGGAGATCCGGCAGCAATGGCGCCGAGCGCCAAGCTCGCCGGACGGAAGACCGAGGGAGGAATGGAGATGTCCGGGGTTCTGATCGGTGAGCTGATCCTTTGGCTGATCATAGCTATCATCGTCATCGTGGTCGCCGTCTACATCATCAATTGGCTGTATCATCGCTCCTCGAAGGAGGTCTCCTTCGTCCGCACCGGCTTCATGGGCGAGCGCGTCGTGATCAATGGCGGCGCCTTCGTACTGCCGTTCATCCACGACTATACGCCGGTCAACATGAACGTGCTGCCGATGGGGATCACGCGTTCCAGGCAGGACGCCGTCATCACGCGCGACCGGATGCGCGTCGACATCGAGGCCGACTTCTATGTGCGGGTGCAGCCGACCCGTGAAGCCGTCTCGATCGCCGCAGCAACGCTCGGCCGCCGCACCCTCGCACCCGAGCAGTTGCACGCGCTGCTGTCCGGCAAATTCGTCTCAGCGCTGCGCTCGGTGGCTGCGGAAATGACGATGGAGCAGATGCACGAGCAGCGTTGGGACTACGTGTCGCGCGTGAAGGCGGCGGCTGCTGAGGCGCTGGCCCAGAACGGCCTCGAGCTGGAATCGGTCGCCATCACCGACCTCGACCAGACCGATCTCGAGTTCTTCAACCCGTCGAACCGGTTCGATGCCGAAGGCCTGACCCGGCTGATGGAGGACATCGAGAGCAGGCGCAAGCTGCGCAACGACATCGAGCAGGACTCGATGATCAAGATCCGCACCCGCAATCTCGAGGCCGAGCGCGAGGCGCTGGACATCGAGCGCGAGAGCGAGACGGCGCGGCTGGATCAGGAGCGCGACATCGAGATGCGCCGCGCGTTGCAGCGGACGGAAGTCGCGCGCGAACGGGCGCTGCGCGAGACCGAGGCCGAGCAGGCGCAGATCTCGGCGCGCGAGACGATCGAGAAGGCCCGCATCGCCAACGAGCTGACGATTGCGGAGGCGCGGATCGCGGCCGAGCGCGACACGCGGCAGCGCGAGATCGAGCGCACGCGGGCGGTCGAAGAGCGCGAGCTGCTCGCCCGCGAGGACATCGAGAAGGCGCGGATCGCCAACCAGCGCGCCATCGACGCCGCACGGATCGAGTCCGAGCGTGAGGTGCGCCAGCGCGACATCGAGCGGACCCGCACCATCGAGGAGGCGGAGATCGCCGCGCGCGAAGCCGTCGAGAAGGCGCGCATTCAGCAGGACCGCGTGGTCTCGGATGCGCGCATCGCCAATGACGAGGAAACCAGGCGCCGCGAGATCGAGCGGACCCGCGCCATCGAACAGGCCGAGATTGCGGCCCGCGAGGCGACCGAGAAGGCGCGGATCGCCCAGACCATGATGGTCAATCTGGAGCGGATCGGCTCCGACGAACGCACCCGCGCCACCGAGATCGCGCAGGTGCGCGCGATCCAGGAGGCGGAGATCGAGGCCCAGAAGGCGGTCGAGGTGGCCAGGATCGCACGCGAGCAGGCGCTCTCGGCGGACCGCATCGCCGCCGAGCACGCCACGCGCAAGCTGGAGATCGAGCGCAATCAAGGCATCGAGATCGCCGGCATCGCCGCGCGCGAGGCCACGGAAGCGAGCCGCATCGCGCAGGAGGAGCGGGTGCGTGCGCTGGAGATCGCGCGCATCAGGACCATCGAGGAGGCCGACATCGCCTCGCGCGAGGCGATCGAGGCCGCGCGGATCGCGCAGGAACTCGCAATCGCCGAGAAGCGTATCCGCTCGGAGCAGGAGACGCGCGGCATGGAGATCGCGCGCACCGAAGCCGTGGAGGCCGCCGATCTCAAGCGGCGCGAGGCGGTGGAGCGGCGCCGCATCGAGGTCGAGCTGGCGCTCGAAGCCGAACGCATCACATCGTCGCGGACCCGCGAGGTGCTCAACATCGATCAGAAGAAGGCGATCGAGCTGGCCGATGAGGTCAGGGTGATCGAGCTCGCCGCCAAGCGCGCCGAGCGGATCGATGCCGACCGGCAGGTCAAGGAGGCCGAGATCGTCGCGCGCAAGCAGGTGGAGACCGCCGACGTCACGCGCGAGCAGGCGCTGGAGGCCGTGCGGCTGGAGCGCCGCCGCGCCATCGAGCAGCTTGAGGTCGCGCGCGTGCAGTCGCTGCAGGAGGCCGAGATCGCCGCGCGCGAGGAGGTCGAGCGCGCCCGCATTGCGTCCGATCGCGGTCTCGACGAGGCCCGCATCGGGCGTGAGCGCGAGTTGCGCAAGCTCGAAGTGAACCGCGAGAAGGACGTCGAGACGGCGCTGATGGAGAAGGCCATCGCGCTGTACCAGAAGTCGCTGGAGGAGTCCGCCGCCAAAGTGACGGCGGAGGAGGCCCGCACGCGCGCCACCGAGGCGGCCGAGAAGGTCATCACCGCGCGCGAGAGCGAGATCGCGCGACGACGCAAGACGGTCGAGGTGCTGATCGCCGAGAAGCAGGCCGAGGAAACCAAGATCGCCGCAGATGCCGAACGGGTGCGTGCCGCCGTCGAAGCCGAAGCACAGCGTCTGCTCAACGAGGCCGAGAACGTGCTGACCGACCAGGCGCGCTATTCGCTGTTCCGCCGCAAGCTGCTCGACCGCATCGAGGGCATCGTGCGCGAGAGCGTCAAGCCGATGGAGAAGATCGAGGGCATCCGCATTCTCCAGGTCGACGGCCTCAACGGCAATGGTGGCAACGGGAATGGCGGCCGCAGCGCCACCGACGAGGTGATCGACTCCGCGCTGCGCTATCGCGTCCAGGCGCCGCTGATCGACTCGATCCTCTCCGACATCGGCGTCGAGGGCGGCAGCCTTGCCAAGATGCCCGGCCTGATCCGCGAAGCCCGCGACATGCAGGGCATTCGGAAAGAGACGTCGGCGAAAAAGGATGCGGGCGGTGGCGGCACCGGCGACGGCTCGCCGCCGGAGCAGCCCACTGACCGCGGCCCACGCAAGAAGGGTTGATGCGAGATGGCGAGGGTTTACGTCTCCACGGTCGTCAATGCCCGCAATGATCGGGTCTGGGCGCGCGTCCGCGACTTCAACGGGCTACCGAACTGGCATCCGGCGATCGCAGAGAGCCGGATCGAGGGCGGCGAGCCCGCCGACAAGATCGGCTGCGTCAGGGATTTCCGCCTGCGCAATGGCGACCGCATTCGCGAAAAACTGCTCGGCCTGTCCGACTACGACATGTTCTGCACTTACTCGATTCTGGAATCACCGATGGGGGTGTCGAACTACGTGGCGACGCTCCGCCTGACGCCGGTCACCGATGGTGACAAGACCTTCCTGGAATGGACGGCCGAGTTCGACTGCGCGCCCGAGCGCGAAGCCGACCTGGTCGGCTCGATCGGCGGTGGCGTGTTCCAGGGTGGCTTCGATGCGCTCAAGCGCGCGTTCGGAGGCTAGTGCCGTGCCGCACGTCGTCAAGAGCACCATCATCGACGCCCCGACCGACCGGGTGTGGGAGGTGCTGCGCGACTTCAACGGTCATGACCGCTGGCATCCGGCGGTCGCGATCTCGGCGATCGAGCGTTCGCAGACCTCCGACAAGATCGGCTGCGTCAGGCGCTTCCGGCTGAAGGACGGCTCGGAGCTGCGCGAGCAACTGCTGGCACTGTCCGATCTCGAACAGAGCTTCAGCTACTGCCTGCTCGATACGCCGGTCCAGCTGTTCAACTACGTCGCCCATGTCCGGCTGCTGCCGGTGACCGACGGTGACCGGACGTTCTGGCACTGGGAAAGCCGCTTCACGACCCGGCCGGAACAGTCGGAGGCGCTGACGCGCATGGTGGCGGAAGACATCTATCAGGCTGGCTTCGAGGCGATCCGGTCGCATCTGAAGCAGGCCGCATGACCGACGAGGTGAACCGATGCCGGTGACGGTGAAGACATTCCAGGCGTTGAGCGAGGCGGCCTCCGCGCTGTCGTCGGACCGCGCCGCGCGCTACCTCGGCGGCGGCACGCTGGTCATGCGCGATCTCAACGAAGGCGACGTCTCGATCGCGACCGTGGTCCGCGCCACCGATCGCGCGCTGCAGAGCATCGACGCGGCCGGCGCACGCATCCGCATTGGCGCCGGCGTCACGTTCGCCCGCGTGCTGGCCGAGCGCGATCTTGCCTTCCTGCATCCGGCGGCGCGCTCGATCGGCGGGCCGGCGGTGCGCAACATGGGCACGGTCGGCGGCAATCTGTTCGCGCTGGCGCCATTCGGCGATTTCACCGTGGCGCTGCTGGCGCTGGACGGCATGGTCTCGGTGCAGGGCGGGTTTGGCCTGCGCGACATTTCGATTGAGGAGTTCCTGCAGTCGCGCGACCGCCAGGCCGGGGCCTTGGTCGTCGCGGTCTCCTGCCTACGGCCGGCGTCGGCCGATGCGTTCCGCTATCGCAAGATCGCGCGCATCAAGCCGAAGGGCGGATCGGTGGTCACCATAGCGGCATATGTTCCTCAGAGCAGCGGCCGCGTCACCGGCGCCCGGATCGCGCTGGGCTCGATGGCCCCGACCGCGATCCGCGCCAAGGCCGCCGAGCGCGCCCTCGAAGGCCGGCCGCTGGATGCGAGCGCGATCAACGCCGCGGCGGCGGCTTCGGGCGAGGGGACGGCGCCGTCGGACAATTCGCTGGCGAGTGCTTGGTACCGCCGCGAAGTGGTCGGCGTGCATCTGCGCCGGCTGCTGTCGGGACAGGAGAGCTAAGCCATGGCGAAGACCCCGCTCCAGTTCCGCCACAACGGCCGCGACGTCGCGCTGTTCGTCGACGGCGGCACCAACCTGCTGGTCGTGCTGCGCGAGATGGTCGGCGACGTCACGCCGAAATTCGGCTGCGGGCAGGGCGGCTGCGGCGCCTGCACCGTGCTGATCGACGGCGATGCGCATCTGTCGTGCCTGACGCTCGCCGAGGCCGTCGAGGGCCGCGCCGTCGAGACGCTCGACGGCATCAAGACCGGCCCAAACCTGCACCCGCTGCAGCGCGCCTTCGCCGAAGGGTTTGCCGCCCAATGCGGTTACTGCACGCCGGGCATGCTGATGGCGGCCAAAGCGCTGCTCGACCGCAACCCGCAGCCGAGCCGCGAGCAGGTCGTGGAAGCGATCTCCGGCAACATCTGCCGCTGCACCGGCTACGAGCCGATCATCAATGCGGTGCTGGCGGCGGCAGCGTCGCTGCGCGCGAGCGCTTAAGGGGAGATCGCCATGCTGGAATTGCGCAAGGACATCTTCGCCGACGAGCGCGACGACAATCTCAACGAGGTCGGCAAGGGCACTCAGCGCCAGGACATGCTGGGTCACGTCACCGGCACCTCGTCCTATTTCAACGATCACAAGCTGCAGGGCATGCTGCATCTGAGGGTCGTCAGGTCGACGCAGCCGCATGCAAGGCTGCGCCGCATCGATACCAGCGAGGCCGAGCGGAGCGAAGGCGTGCGGCGGATCATCCGTGGCGCCGACGTGCCGCGCAATCTCAACACGCTGCTCAGCCTGATCAATTTCGGCAAGGACGACGAGCCGACGCTCGCGGTCGACAAGGTGCGCTACAAGGGCGAGCCGATCGTCGCGATCGTGGCCGACACACCGCGCGCGGCGGCCGAGGCCGCGGCCAAGGTGCGCGTCGACTACGAGACGCTGCCGGCGGTGTTCGATGTCGAGGAGGCGCTGAAGCCGGGGGCGCCCACGGTCAACGAGACCTATCCGAAGAACACGTTCACCTATCACGATCGCTACGACCATCAGAAGCTGCGATTCGGCGATGTCGAGCGCGGCTTCGCCGGCGCCGATCACGTGCTGGAGCAGCGCTATCAGATGTCGCCGATCGAGCATGCGCCGGTCGAGACCAACGGCTCGATCGCCGCGCCCGATACGAATGGCCGCTACGTCGTCTACACCTCGACCCAGGCGCTGTTCTTCTCGCTCGACACCTGCGCCAAGATCCTCGATCTGCCGTCGAACACCTTCCACTTCATTGGCGGCACAGTCGGCGGCGGCTTTGGCGGCAAGGTCGATACGCTCACCGAGCCGCTCGCGATTCTCGCGGCGATGCTGACCGGACGTCCCGTGCGCTACGTGTTCGGTCGCGAGGAGGAGATGCAGTTCGGGCCGCCGCGCGGCGCCGAGCGCATCTACATCAAGGACGGCGTGATGCGCGACGGCCGCATCGTCGCGCGGCAGATCCGCGGCTATTTCGACTCCGGCGCCTATACGCGGTTGTCGAGTTACGCGGTCGTCAAATGCGCCGCGCATCTGCCGGGTCCTTATACGATCCCGAACGTCCACGGTGACATCTATTGCATCTTCACCAACCGCACGCCGGCGACCGCGATGCGCGGCTTCGGCATCACCGGGATGGACTTCGCGCTCGAATGCCAGATGGACAAGTTGGCGCATCTCATCGGCATGGATCCGATGGAGTTCCGGATCCTGAATGCGTACCGCGATGGTGACATGAAGGCCCATCGCCGCGAGGCCAAGAACACCGCTCTGATCGAATGCGTGCAGGTCGCAGCCGAAAAAGCGAAGTGGCCGATCCGTGACGAGTTCCGACGGATGTCGTCGCGCAAGGATGGCGGCGGTACCAGGGCGGCGGTGCCAGCGACGCCGCGCGAGCCGGTGAGTGCGAGGCCTGCAGCGGCGCAGCAGCGCACGAGCTACGATCGCGGGCTTCCGATCTCGCCAACGCCCGAGCCGCCACCACCGCCGCCGCAGAGCCCCGCGCCGTCTCCGTCGCATGGCGCGACGCGGTTCTCGTCGGTGTTCGGCACGAGGAGGCGCTGAGATGGCCAGGCACCGAGGCCGCGGCATGGCGGCAATCAACTATCCCATCGGCATGAATCTCGGCGGCGATCCGAGCCAGGCGCTGGTGCATTCCAACCCGAGCGGCAAGTTCACCGTGGCGCTGTCGTCGATCGATCTCGGACAGGGCATGAAGTCGGTCACGCGGCAGATCTGCGCCGAGACGCTCGGCGTGCCCGTCGAGGACGTCTATGTCGACACGGCGGACTCCGACACCGGCCCGCATTGCATGGGGTCGTTCGCCTCGCGCGGCACCCATCGTGTCGGCAATGCCGTGATGGCGGCGGCCAAGGAGGCGCGCGGCGTCATGATGGAGGCGGCGGCCGAGGAGCTCGAGGTCAACGCTGCGGATCTCGAAACTGACGGCCGCGGCAACATCCACGTCAAGGGCGCGCCGCACCGCTCGATCTCGGTGAAGGACGTCGCCATCGCCGCGCAGTTCCGCCAGGGCAAGACGATCTCCGGCCGCGGCATCTTCCTGGTGCCGCTGTCGGACGTCGATCCCGAGACCGGCGAGATGTCGCCGGCGACCTGCTACGCGCATGCGTGTCTCGTTGCTGAGGTCGAGGTCGACGACGAGACCGGCGAGGTCGGCGTCATCAGGATGGACTCCGCCTATGAGCTGGGACGCGCGCTCAATCCGCGCCTCGTCGAGCAGCAGCTGGTCGGCGGCGCCTGGATGGGCATGAGCCACGCGCTGTATGAGACGACCGAGCCGTATTATCCGGACCCGAAGCAGGGGCCGCGTGACTTCGTCGAATATCTGATGCCCGGCCCGGGCGACATCTGCCCGCACGACATCGCGGTGCTGGAACGCCCGGCGCCCGACGGCCCGTTCGGCGGCAAGGGCCCTGGCGAGATGTGCGCCAATCCGGTGCTGCCGGCGATCGCGAACGCGATCTTCAACGCCGTCGGCGTGCGCATCGACGAGCTGCCGATCACGCCGGAAAAGGTGCTGCGCGCGATCAAGTCCCAGGGCGGCGCACGGCCGCAGACGCGGCGGTGACGACGCATGGTGGTCCGCAGCAACATCGTCGGCATCGACTCGCCGCAGGCGCTGGAAAAGGCGCTGCGCGCGGCCTATTATCTCGCCGATGACGGGCTCTCGACCGCGGCCTATCTCGCCCTCGCGCTCGGCAAGCCGCTGCTGCTGGAAGGGGCACCGGGTGTCGGCAAGACGGAGGCGGCGAAGGCGATCGCGGCGGTGCTCGGCCGCAAGCTGATCCGGCTGCAATGCTACGAGGGCATCGATGCTGCCGCCGCGCTCTACGAGTGGAACTATCCGCGCCAGATGCTCGCCATCCGCCAGGCCGGCGAAGAAAGCATCGACATCTATGGCGAGAGTTTCCTGATCGAGCGTCCCATGCTCGCCTGCCTGCGCGCACCCGATGCGACCGTGCTGCTCATCGACGAAATCGATCGCGCCGACCAGGAATTCGAGGCGTTCCTGCTCGAATTCCTGTCCGACTTCCAGATCTCGATTCCCGAGCGCGGCACGGTCCGCGCCGCCGAGCGGCCGATCGTGGTGCTGACCTCCAATCGGACGCGCGACCTGCACGAAGCGCTGCGGCGGCGCTGTGTGTATCACTGGATCGACTATCCCGACGCGGAGCGCGAGGCGCGGATCGTGATGATGCGTGCTTCCAGCGTGGCCGAAGCCACGGCGCGCGCCGTCGTGACGGCGGTGGCGAAGCTGAGGCGCGAGCCGCTCAGCAAGGCGCCCGGAATTGCCGAGGCCGTGGACTGGGCCGAGGCTGCGACCTTGCTGAACCAGACCGGCGCGCGCTGGCCTGATGCCTTCAAGCGCTCGATCGGCGTGGCGCTCAAGGACGAGGAGGACCTGTCCTTCGTCGCGCCACGGCTCGACGCGCTGCTGGCGGAGGCGATGACATGACCGAGCCGCGTCTGCCACGTGCGACCGAGATCTTCCTCACCTTCGCCGCCCTGCTGCGGCGGAACGAGTTTGCGATTGCGCCGGAGCAGACCACCGCATTCCTGGCCGCGATCGAACTGTTGGGGCCGACGAGTCTCGATGACATCCGCCGCGCCGGGGCGGCGACCCTGGCGCCGCCGCCCGAGCGCCTCGCAACCTACAATCTGCTGTTCGACATCCATTTCGGCCTCTCCGAGGCCTCCGCTCTCGGCGAGACCGACGAGCAGGACGATGTCGTGCGGCTGCAGGAGGAGGGCGATGGCGCTGTCGATCCGGACCTCGCCCAGGAGCAGAACGAGTCCGGACTTGCGGCCACGCGGGCCGAGGCGCTGGTCGCGCGCCGCCTCGCGGCAACGAGCGGGGGCAACGCGCTGCTCCGTCTTGCACGTCAGGCCCGAGCCAGGCTGCCGAAGCGGCGCGGTCACCGACGCATGCGCGCGCGTCGCGGCAGCTTCGTCGACCTGCGACGGACGTTGCGCGAGAGCGTGCGGCGCGACGGCGAGGTACTGTCGCTGCGTCGCCTGAAGCGGCGGCCACGGCTGCGTCGTCTGCTATTGCTGATCGATGTCTCCGGCTCGATGAAGGCGCGCACCGAGGACAACATGCGGCTGGCGCATGTGCTGATGCAGGCCGTGCCGCAAGCTGAGGTCTTCACCCTGGGGACGCGCCTGACGCGCGTGACACGTCCGCTGCGGCTGAAGCGGCGCGAGCAGGCGCTGCTCGCGGCCTCGCATCTCGTCAGCGACTGGGACGGCGGCACGCGCATCGGCGAGGCGCTGCAGGCGTTTCTCGCCGTGCCGCGCTTCTCGACCTATGCGCGCGGCGCGGCGGTGCTGATCATTTCGGACGGGCTGGAGCGCGGCGATCACCAGACGCTCCGTGAGGCCGTGTGGAAGCTGTCGCTGCGCGCCTGGCGCCTGAGCTGGCTGACGCCGTTGGCGACAGGACCTGGCTTCAAGCCGCAGACCGAGGCCTTGCAGGCGATCGAACCTTTCGTCGACGACATCGTGGCTGGCGGCTCCGACGACGCCATCGTCAGCCACCTTCTGTCGCTGGCGCAGAGGAGGGCGGCATGACTGGCCATGTCGATGCGCATCATCACATCTGGCGCCAGGCCGATCTGCCCTGGCTGGTCGGACCGATGCAGCCGCGGATCTTCGGTCCGTACGAGTCGATCCGGCGCGACTATCCGATCGAGGAGTATCTCGCCGATATCGCCGGCAGCGGCGTGACGCAGTCGGTCTACGTTCAGACCAACTGGGCCAAGGACGGCTTCGAGGACGAGGCCGCATGGGTGCAGCAAACGTCCGAGCAGCACGGCTTTCCGCACGCGATCGTGGCCTACGCTGATCTCGCGGTCGATGATGCACGGCCGCAATTCGACCGGCTTGCGCGCTATCCGCTGCTGCGCGGCGTCCGGATGCAGCTGCACTGGCACGAGAACCCGCTGTATCGCTTCGCCGCTTCGCCAGATCTCTGCAGCGATCCCAGGATCCGCGCCAACATCGCCCGGCTCGCGGATTACGGCTGGTCGTTCGACCTGCAGGTATTCGCGGGCCAAATGGCCGGCGCCGCTGATATGGCCGAAAGCTGCCCGTCCGTGACCTTCATCCTGCAGCACGCGGGCATGCTGGAGGATTTTTCGCTCGCCGGTCGCGAGGAATGGCGCGCGGGCATGGAGCGGCTCGCCGCCTGCCGCAACGTCGTCAGCAAACTCTCAGGGCTCGGCACCTTCATCCGCCGCAACGACCCGGCGCATGTCGCCGGCATCGTATGCGAGACGATCGGTCTGTTCGGCGCCGAACGCTGCCTGTTTGGATCGAACTTTCCGATCGAGAAACTCTGGACTGACTACCGCACGCTCGTCGCCGGCTACGAGGCTGCCATTCGCGACCTCGACGTGTCAGCACGTGCGCAGGTGATGGGAGAGACCGCGCGGCGGGTGTATCGGCTTGCATGACGCTGCGCGCAACGACAACAAAAGCAACAGGGAACGCTCATGGCGCTGGAAATCAAGATCCTCGACTATGGTGACATCGAACTGGAATCGAGCTTCCTCGTGCTCGGCCGCGACTGCGGCCGCACGCGCCGTGTTCTCACGCTCGGGTTCCTGATCCTGGGCGGGCCGTATCCGGTTGTCGTCGATACCGGCTACCGCTCCAACCAGATCATGGAGACGCTGGGCATGCGCGGCCTGCAGTACCATGAGAACATGATCGAGAATCAGCTGGCGCGGCACGGCGTCCGGATGGGCGATGTCCGCTACGTCTGCCACACCCATCTACACATCGATCACGCTGGCAAGGACGATCTGTTCCCGATGAACACGACGGTCGTGCTGAACCGGCGCGAGCTGGAGTATTCCGTTTCGGGCCTGATGCATCCGCAATATCCGGCGCCCGACATCAAGCACCTGATCGACCGGCTGCACACCAAGAGCGCGTTGCGCTTTCTCGACCTTGAGCTGACCGGGCCGGTCGAGCTGATGCCGGGTGTCTACTGCGACGCTGCCAACGCCCACACCGAGGGCTCGATGAACATCCATGTCCATACGGCCGACGGCATCGCCACCATCTGCGGCGACGTGATCTACGACTTCAACGATCAGATCGTGACGCCGTTCAACGAAATCCAGGACGCCGAGCCGCGCACCACCGGCAATCACGGCACCAGCAAGCGCGCCGAGAAGGCTGCCATCAAAAAGCTGCTGTCGAGCTCGCGCTATCTGCTGCCGGTGCATGATCGGCCAGCCAAGATCGAGGGCGGGGTAGTGACGGGGCGGCTGCACGACCAGGTGCCGGGCCCGGTGGTGCAGTCGCTGCCGCAGCGGCACTGGTTTCCAGCGTGATCAGCACGGAGCGCGACAATGACCCATGTGACCTTGCGCAGTGAGTTCGAGAGCCTGATCGACCCGTACGCGCCGGTGGGACAGGTCGCGACCGGCTTCGAGTTCACGGAGGGGCCGATCTGGCACCCGGTCGAGCAGTTCCTGCTGTTCTCCGACATGCCGGCCGACATCCGCCGCCGCTGGGATGCGAAGCGCGGCGTGGTCGAGATGCGGCGGCCCTCGAACAAGTGCAACGGCATGACCTATGATGCCGAGCTGAATCTGATCGTCTGCGAGCATGCGACCTCGTCGCTGGTGCGTGAGCGGCCTGACGGACGGCGCGAGACCCTGGCCTCGCATTTTGAGACCCAGGAGCTCAACAGCCCGAACGATGTCTGCGTCCACTCCAGCGGCGCGATCTATTTCTCCGATCCCTGGTATGGCCGCATGCCGGTCTATGGCGTGGAGCGGCCGCGCCAGCTCGGTTTCCAGGGTGTCTACCGCGTGCCGCCGGGGGGCGGCGCGCCGCGGCTGCTGGTCGACCGCTATCTGTTCGATCAGCCGAACGGGCTGTGCTTCTCGCCGGACGAGAAGCTGCTCTACGTCAATGACACCGTGCAGGCGCTGATCCGCGTGTTCGACGTCGGCAGCGACGGTGGGCTCTCGAACGGCCGCGTCTTCGCCAGCGGCATCCGCTCCGAGCTCGAGCCGGGCGTGCCCGACGGCATGAAATGCGATCAGCGCGGCAATGTCTGGGTCACCGCGCCGGGCGGCGTCTGGGTCTACGCGCCGACAGGCGAACTGCTCGGCAAGGTGCGGGTGCCGGAGCTGGTCGCCAATCTGGCCTGGGGCGGCGCTGATTTCCGCACGCTGTATCTGACCGCGACGCATTCGGTCTATGCGGTGACCACCAAGGTCGGTCCGCGACATGAGCCCTATATGCGGGCGCGGCCGGCGGGTACGGCTGCATCATCCTCGCCGCAGGCACCGCAACTCGCGTCGGGCGACATGCAGCTCGATTCGCGTCGCTGCGCCATGATCATTCAGGACCTGCAGAACGACGTCATCATGGACGGCGGCGCCTTCGCCGAGTCCGGTGCGCCCGGGCATGCCAAGCAGCAGCGCGTCGTCGACAACGTGCGGCGGGTGGCGGAAGCGGCACGCGCGCGTGGCGTCGTCATCATTCATGTCTGGTTCGTGGTCGAGCCGGGCGCGCCCGGCGTCACCCTGAATGCGCCGCTGTTCGAGGGGCTGGTCGATAGCAAGGCGATGGTGCGCGGCAGTTGGGGCGCGGCGCCGGTGGCGGGCCTTGAGCCGCAGAGCGGCGACTTCGTCGTCGAGAAGATGCGCATGAGCGCCTGGGAGGGGACACGGCTGGAGACCATTCTCAAGGCGACCGGCCGCGATGTCATCATCAACACCGGCGCCTGGACCAACATGTCGGTGGAGCACACCGCGCGGACCGGGGCCGACAAGGGCTACTTCATGGTGGTGCCGGAGGATTGCTGCTCGACCATGAACGCCGATTGGCACAACGCGGCGATCAACTTCGCCCTGCAGAACGTGTCCGTCGTGACCAACGCCGACGCGGTCATCAAGGCGTTGGGGTAGGGGATGCCAAAACTGTTTCATCTTGCCGTCTCGCCCCGCGCAGACTCCGAGTCCGCCGCCGGGGCGCGCGTCTTCCTCGACCGCTTCAGGCAGGCGCGGCCGGGCTGGGACGTCGACGAGATGAGACTGTGGCGCGAGAGCCTGCCGGAGTTCGACGGCGAGATCCTCCAGGCCAAATATGCCCGCATGGGCGGCCGCGCCTTCACCGACGGCCAGCGCGCCGCCTTCGCGGTCGCCGAGCGCATGGCGGTGCGGCTCGATCTCGCCGAGCGCGTCGTGATCTCGACGCCGATGTGGAATTTCGGCATCCCCTACAAGCTCAAGCACTGGCTCGACATCATCAACCAGCCCGGCCTCACCTTCCGGTTCGATCCGAACAGCGGCTACCTGCCGCTGCTGAAGGACCGCCCGACGCTGGTGATCCTGGCGAGCGGCGGCGACTTCACGACCGGCATGAGCCGCGGCCGCACCGATCTGGCGACGCCCTATCTGCGCGAGACGTTGCGCTTCATGGGCCTCCAGGACGTGCGCTTCGTCGCGATCGGGCCGACCAGCGGGCCGAGCGAGCACACCGCCACGGCTCGTGATCGCGCGCATCGGCGACTCGCCGAAATGGCTGAGCGGTTCTGAGATGCGTCCGAAAAGTCGCGGTGCCGATCGGAAGGCGTCTCAGATCGGCATCGCCAGCTGCGCTTCGACTCCTGCGTCGGTCTCCTGCAGGGATGACAGGGACACGCCGAGGAGCCGCACCGGCTTGGGCAGCGGCATCTCGGCCTGAAGCACGGCGAGGGAAAGGCGCTCCAGATCGTCCCGGCTTGCGACCGCCGTCGCAACCGACCGGCTGCGGGTGATGATGTCGAAATCGGCGAACTTCACCTTCAGCGTCACCGTCCGGCCCTTGGTGCCGGTCGCTTCGCAGTGCCGCCAGACCTTGTCGATCAACGGCTGCAGCTCGGCCGCCAGCGGTGCGAACTCCGTCAGGTCGGTCGCGAAGGTGTTTTCGGCGCCGACGGATTTCCGGATGCGGTTGGCCCGAACGGGGCGATGATCGATGCCGCGCGAGATCCAATAGTAATAGCTGCCGGCCTTGCCGAAATGCTGCTGCAGGAACGGCAGGGTCTGATTGCGGATGTCGAGGCCGGTGTGAATGCCGAGCGCGTTGAACTTGGCGGCCGTGGCCGGGCCGATGCCGTGAAATTTGCCGACCGGCAGCCCCTCCACGAAGGCCGCTCCCATCTCCGGCGAGATCACATACTGGCCATTGGGCTTGCGATGATCGGAGGCGAGCTTCGCCAGAAACTTGTTGTAGGAAATGCCAGCGGAGGCATTGAGCTCGGTCTCCGCCTTGATCCTGGCCCGGATCTGCAGCGCGATGTCGCGCGCCAGCGGAATGCCCTGCAGATTGTCGGTGACGTCGAGATAGGCCTCGTCGAGCGACAGCGGCTCGATGATGTCAGTATGCTCGGCGAAGATCGCGCGGATCTGCTGGCTGATCGCCTTGTAGACGTCGAAGCGAGGCTTCACGAAGAGGAGGTCAGGGCACAGCCGCTTGGCCGTCACCGACGGCATCGCCGAGCGCACGCCAAACTTGCGTGCCTCATAGCTGGCGGCCGCCACCACGCCGCGTTCGCGCGAGCCGCCGACCGCCACCGGCCGGCCGCGCAGCTCGGGATTGTCGCGCTGCTCGACCGACGCGTAGAATGCATCCATATCGATATGGATGATCTTGCGGATCGCCGGCGGCGCGGCATCCGGGTCTGGACCGGAGCTTGGCATGATCAGGGTTTACCAAAGCGCGGCACCGATGTCTCTCCGTGCGGGCAGGTCGGCAGTTCTTGGACGAACTCGACTGCGAAGAACGTCCGGTGGAATCAGGCATTGGTCGTTGCTCTCGCGACGTTACAGGCCGTGAGAGACTGCCAGCAGATCAGGAGTGCCCGACGTGATTGAGAAGCGAAATCCAGGCGTAGTGGAGGGTGCCGCTGACGGTACGGCGACCGGATCCGGACGGATCTGACACCAATGTTCGAGCTCACGTTCTTGGGAACTTCGGCGAGCGTGCCATCGGAGGACCGCAATCATCCTGGCCTTCTGGTGCAGGCAGATGGCCAGCGAATCCTGATCGATTGCGGCGAGGGAATCCAGCGCCAGCTCTTGCGCAGCGGAGCGGGCTTTCGCAGGCTCCACCGTATCCTGCTCACCCACGGCCATCTCGATCACATCCTCGGCATTCCCGGACTGTTTTCCACCCTGCGGCTGCGCAGCAGCTCCGAGGTCATGAGTGTTCATGGCAGCCTGGGCACGCTCGACGTCGTCATCCCCATGCTCGCAGGATTGTGGGGCGAGGGTCGCGCGCCCATCCCGCTTCAGCTCGTCCCGCTCACGCCTGGCCAGGTCCTTGACGCCGGCGCCTTCACCATCACCTGTTTCCCGGTCCGGCATCGCGACACCGACAGTGTCGGCTTCGCATTCACGAGCCCATCGCGCCGCCGCCTGCTGCCAAACCGCCTCGCAGCTCTCGGCGTGCCCGACGGTCCGATCCGAAAGACATTGGCGGAAGGACAGCCGGTCACGCTCGATGATGGGCGCACCATCGATCCCGAGGATGTGCTCGGGCGCGCGAGCGGTGGGAGGAAGCTCGTGATCATCGGCGACACGGAAACCACCGACGGCCTGCAGGACCACGTTCGCGATGCGGATGTGCTCGTGATCGAAGCGACCTTTCTGCAGCGCGATTCCGACACCGCGCGCGACTATGGCCATCTTACTGCCGCCGAGGCCGCCGCGCTTGCGGCATCCAGCAATGTCGGCCGGCTCGTGCTGAACCATATTTCAGGCCGCTATTCCGACGAGGAGATCCTGGCCGAGGCGCGGGCGGTTTTTCCGGCCAGCCGTATCGCCTCGGATTTCGATCGGCTGACCGTGTAGCTGCTCGACGCCTGCTGACGAGTTGCGTAGGTCAGGGAACCAGGGCACCGCCCATCGTCTTGACTGTCAAAGACCAAGCCATGCTGCAACTATGGACCCGTGCTGTCGCCTTGGCCCGCAAAGGAGTTCGTATGGCCCTCGTATTCATCACCGGCAGCACCGACGGGCTTGGCCGGGCAGCCGCCGTGTCGCTTCTCGATGCCGGCCACCAGGTGGTGCTGCACGCCCGGTCGATGCAGCGTGCCGAGGCTATCGGCGATCTCCGCTCACGCGCGGCTGCTGTCGCGATCGGTGATCTCAGCGTCACCGCCGACATCGATGCGATCGCCAATCAGGTCAATGCCGTCGGACGGATGGATGCGATCATCCACAATGCCGGCGTTTACTCCGAGCCAAGTCGCGGCTCCACCCCCGAGGGGCGCGCCCGCACCGTGGCCATCAATACGCTTGCGCCCTATCTGCTGACGGCGCGCCTGCACCGGCCGGATCGGCTGGTCTTCATCAGCAGCGGGCTGCATCGCGGAGGAGAGGGGCCGCTGGACGATCTCGACTGGACGCGCCGGCCGTGGGATCCGGCCCGCGCCTACGCGGAGAGCAAGCTGCATGTCGTCGCGCTGACCCTGGCGCTCGCGCGCCGCTGGCCGAAGGTTCTGAGCAACGCGGTCGATCCAGGATGGGTTCGCACGCGCATGGGCGGCGCCGGTGCGCCTGTCGATCTCGAGACCGGCCAACGAACGCAGTCATGGCTGGCGGTGAGCAAGGATCCCGCTGCGCTGGTCAGCGGCCAGTATTGGCACCATCTGCGGCGGGAAGCGCCGGCCGGACAGGCGTTAGATCCAGCCTTCCAGGATCAGCTCATTGCGAAGCTGGCTGAGCTCACCGGCGTGAGCCTTGCCGATGAGTGACGCACCGACGTTTCCAATGGCTGGCGACCCGACCCTGTCCTGAGCTCTTCTCAAGCCTGGATGATCTTTTGATGAGTAGGCGCGAGTCTTCCGCCTGCGATCATCTGTCGAAGCCGGGCGCCCCGGCAGTCGCCGGGGCCCGGCCTTCACCTCGGCTTTTCCTGAGCCCCAAGTGCGGGTAAAAGCCGACTGAAGCCACGTGGTCGTGGTGTGGATGAGCTGTCTCGGCGGCCTGACAGGGCGGCGTGAACGTCGCCCCTCGCTGCATGAAGTGCTCTCAATGGTTTGTCGAAGTGTCTGAAACAACTGTGAAATATGGCCTCCCCGGAGTTGGGCGCTTCTCCGTGGCGCCGATGATGGATTGGACAGAGAGCTTTTTGAAATCAAATAGTTAGGTGAAGGGCGTGTGTAAATCCTGTGCACGCATATTCTACTATTCTTTCGCTTTCGTTCTCACGAACTTGCCGCCGGCGCTCGCCGCCAACTGTCGGTCCTGCATTGAAGCTTTGTCGGGATGCTGCTCTTGGCCGTCATGGTGTCACGGAAATGCCGAGTGGCTGGCGATGTGGACGAACGCCTTGTTCGTCTGCACATCCGTTTGCGACGGCGAGGGTCGCCGGAGGGGTTGTTGTGCATGAGCGCAGCGCTCTAGCTATCTAATTGAAAAATAATTTACGGTCCTGATCGCTCTCGGAAACCCGACGTATCGCAGATAGTGAAAGAGAAAGCGAACGGCGGCGCAAAGGCCTATCGTCCAAGTCATCCGTGCGTAGCGATGTCCTCAAGAAACGACATCTCGTTCGACGAGTGACATCGTCGGCCTTGGGCCAGAACCGGAAAACAACAGGGATGTTCCTCAATCGGACCGATAGTGGTATTGCACCGTCACCGACGGGAGGCGGCTAACATGGGAACATCGCAAGATCGAGTACCATTGGGTGGTTTCGCTCGCCTCGTCCCCGAACTGGAAGTCCTAGACTTGGACAACAGTAGAGCCTTTTGGTGCGATATACTTGGTTTCAATATCGTGTACGAGCGGCCTGAGAACCGGTTCATGTTTCTTGAGCGGGAGGGCGCGCAAGTTATGGTGAAACAGCAGAACGGTCGATGGGAGACGGGTGCACTAGAGCGACCGCTCGGACGCGGGATCAATTTTCAGATCTTCGTGCCTTCGGTTGCGCTCTTGCTTGATGCACTCCGACACGCAGCTTGGCCGCTTTTCAGAGATTGCCATGACGCTTGGTATCGGGTCGCAGGTACAGAGCGCGGTAGCAGACAATTTCTAGTTCAAGACCCGGATGGCTATCTGCTGAGGTTTGCACAAGATTTAGGAGGTAGATAGCTGTTCCGAGTTTGTAGGCCCACTTAGTCACCCCGTCCGCAATGGGTCAAAAGCAGCCTTCCGACGGTCCGACGACTCACTTCCAGTTGAACCCTGAAAGCCGACATTCCCGGTGCCGGCTGTAGGGTCCGGGATGGGCCAACAGGAGACATGGGATCTATTTTTGCAGCGGCGGTTTGTGCACAAGGCAACCGGTATCTATTTGGCCAACTCGGCTGCCAAAAAATCATGCATTTCCGAAATTGAGCGTGTGGCGGCATCCGGATCGTACTTGAGCCAATGGCCAAAAAATTGTCGTCCATCGCGCTGCGTCGGAACGTCAAATGCATGATGCGCCCCGGGGTAGACGACTAGCTTGACAGGGGCCCCCATGCCTGCGCGCCATTGCATCCAGAGTTCGCAATCCTTGGCTGGTGTCCAATCGTCGAGTTCGCCGATCAGGATGATGGTGGGAATAACCAACTGTTGGCTGGCAACGCCGCACGACGGGTAATACGCCACTACGGCCTTGAACTTCGGATCGTCCGGGATCGCAAAAAGTCTCACGGTCTCTGTAGAAGCTAATCGCAGCGCAACGATGCCACCCTGCGAGGACCCTACAACGGCTATCCGATTTGGATCCACAAAGGTAAGACTGGAAAGATAGAGCAGCGCTCCCAATGCATCGGCCTGCCGCGTGGGCGCCCCTCCAGCACAAGCTTCCTTGATGCCGCGGCTCGTAAAGCTATCAACGGCCAGCGAGACATACCCCCAGCCTGTCATTAGGTCCGCTATGCGAGCGCGCGTGCTCTGCGACAGCCCATTGCATCCATGCAGATAGACTATCGCAGGAAAAGGACCAACTCCGTCAGGTTTCGACAAGTACCCTTCAATGGTCGCCGTGAATTTTGGCAACGTTTCGCCACGCTCAACGGCCTGACGCTGCTGGATTTGCCCCACGATGTAAGGCGCACTATCGAACTTGACCAGTTCCTCCGCTGAAACGGTCGTTGAAATATTCGCTGCCGTAAGAAATGTCAGGATGAAACATTTGATAATTTGGCCGCGCACTTTTCGTTCTCCCGATGGGTCGCCAATGCCAACCACAATGATACCCTATCACAGTTGCTGGGCGATTGTTGAGGTTCGGTTGGAACATGGACCCGAGCAACTTTGCTCAGTAGGCCGGGACTTCCAATATGGGTCAAAAGCGGCTCTGTCCTTCGGAGGTCGCCGGCGCCCGGTTGCACCCGATAGCAGACGTCGCAAGCGCCGGCCAGAAGCTCCGAGATCGGCCGATCGCGTCGCCTCTGACCAGCTAGGATCGCTGTGGCGCCGATCCAGGCGAGCTCACGCCTCGTGATGGAGGAGACCGAGATCCGCGGCTTCCTGATCCCGAGGACGACACCGTGATGACCATCTATGCCTCCGCCAACCGCGACGAGGACCGGTTCGCCACCAAACGAACGCTAAGACTACATCCCGGTCGACCTGCTGTGTCCCGGCGACCATCTCGTTGGTGATGCAGGTGAGCGCGGTTGCCTGAACCGAGACAGGACACCGGGCTCGTCAAAGGCAGAAAACAAGTCCAGGCAGATGACGCAGCCGTGCAATCGAGTTCTGTCCCTGCCAGATCGCTGATCTCTTCCCGGCGTGATCGAGACCGCTCTTCTCGGCGCGCAGAAAGGCCATCCTGAATGCTGCGCGGGCGCCGGCGGGGAGACGGGCCCGGGATCGTCCGCCGCTGCACCGCCGGCGACGAAAGTTAAGATATCGTGGAACCAAATACGCGCCTGCTACGTCCCATGGCGAGTGACATTCCGTTCGGAGCATCCGGGCTCGTTGAACGTTGATTGTTCCGCACCAACAATCACGGAGTTTCACGTGGGACATTCTGGCTCGTTCTTCGCGCTGAACCGGCGAGTTTCGCGCGCGATCACGCCCGACCATTATCACGAGGCGAACGTGTTCGCCGCGTACCACAAGATCGGCGCCATCCTGCTGTCTCATCCGGGGACGAGGACGGTACTCGATGTCGGCGCGGGAAAACATTGGCACTTTCCCATGCACTACAAGAACTGGTACGATATCAGGCTAATCGGCGTGGACATCGATGGCGCCGAGATGGCGGACAATCTGCTACTCGACGAGAGGATCGAGTGCGATGCCGTGGAGGGAATTCCGGTTCCTGGCGGCTCGATAGATCTCGTGATGATCAGCTCAGGCATCGAGCATTTTAGTGACAATCAGCGATTCCTCGCCAATGCCTTCGAGGCGCTGCGGCCCGGCGGCTATTTCATCGCGCAGTTCCCCGGCCGCTATGCGCCTTTCGCTGTCGCCAACCGGTTATTGCCGAAGAAAACCTCAAAGAGGCTGCTGGCGACATCGATGGGAGAAACCGCCGAGCATCTCGGCTTCACGGCGCATTACGACCGGACCAACTACTCGGCGTTCCGTCGCCTGGTGCAGCAGTCGGGCTTTCGGGTCGTCTACCATCTGCCCGGGTACAACAGCAGTTCTTACCTGGAATTCTTCCTGCCGTTCTACTTGGTCTCCTATTTTTACGACAGCGTGCTGCATACTGTTGGTTTGAGGGATCTAGCGGCCTACAATCTCTGGGTTCTTCGAAAGCCCGGCGGCACAGACTTGCCGGAGTTCAAGCTCTATGCCTGGAAATAATGACTGCCTGTATGACGCCACGGTGACCTGGGCGCGTGCGTTCAGGCTCCGCTGGGAGGCGGTGCCGGATGACGCCGGTCGTCCTTTCCCGTGACCCGGCTGTCTTTTTGCGCCCCGGCGACCGAGCCGGCCTTGGCTGAAGGCGCCAGCATACGCAACACCAGCCCGACGACATAGCCGCCCTGGAGTACGGCTTCGGCGACGAGGATGCCGAGTGCAGTCGTCTCGACCCCGGCGCCGCGCGACACCGAAAAGATGATGACGATAAAGGGCGCGACGAGGACGATGGGCAGGAGAGCTTGCCAGCGAAACGCAAATCCGATCGCGGCTCCTGACAAGGCGAACCCGGCCGCCAGATAGGTCATCTCGATGACTCGGCTGGGCGGATAGGGGGCGCGCTGCGAAGGTCGCTCGCTGTCGAAATGATGTCGGTGCTCAAGGCGGAACTGCTCCAGGCGCAGGTGAGGCGACGATACTACCGACATGTCGTATGAGCTGTCGCATCAAAAGGTCACGCCTGGAGGCGAAATCAACCTCGACGGGACTTTGAGCGGAGAGCATTTACGCGGCATGGCGGCGCGGCACCCCATCACGAGTAGCAGAATGCCCCTCGTGTCATCACGGTGGCGCCACATTTAGCATAATACCGCGCGATTCGCGCTACCTGATCAGGTGCGCTTCCGAGCATTTGCCGAACGAGTAAGCGACCTAGTAGGCAGTATTGGAGAAGCAGACGGCTGGAACCGTTGCCATGATGATCTTCACGTCGAGGATCATCGACCAGTTATGCGCATAGTAGCTGTCGAGGACGACGCGCCGTTGAAACGTCGTGGTGCTGCGGCCGCTGACCTGCCATAGGCCGGTGATCCCGGGACGGCAAGAGAAATAGGCATGAACCGCGTCGGAATAGCGCTCCAGTTCCTCTTCGGTGATAGGGCGCGGTCCCACGATGCTCATGTCGCCTTTCAGCACATTGAAGAGCTGCGGCAACTCGTCCAGGCTGGATTTCCTGAGCAGAGCACCGATTGCGGTGACTCGCGGATCTCTGCGCAATTTGCGCGTTGCGTACCATTCGGCTGCGGCGATCGGATCGGAATCGAGATGTCGGCGTAATCGTTCAGCCGCATCGGTCGCCATCGTGCGAAATTTCAAGCAATAGAATGGCTTGCCGTTGAAGCCAACCCTGCGGTGACGAAATAGGACCGGGCCGGGAGACAAGCAGGCGGTCGCGAGACAACAGAAGATGAGAAGAGGCGCGAGCAGGACGATGCCCCAGAGGGCGAGGGCGATATCTGTCGCGCGCTTCGATGTGAGTCCAATCGGATGGTCGGTTGTTGCGAATATATAGAGTGGTTGTTCATTTACACCAGTCGCCTTGGTCATTCCGTCCATGTCAGAGACTCCAACGCACGGCCGCTTGTTGCTGCAACGCGAACAAAAGTCCTCTGATTGGTATCGTTCCAATTTTTCGAAGTTTTTATGGAATGTTCCTGTGAACTTCGCGTCGCCACGCATCCGCCGCGCTCCCGCCTCATTGCTGGCGGCGACGGGGAGCACACCCGCAGGGCCGACTTTGTAATCGTTGTGAGCGTCAGATGACTGCAATGCAGGCGGAAGCGGCACCTCACCAACAAAGCCATCTACACGGACTGCGCCGGGACCGTGCGCGCGGTTTGCACATTGTTTGGCTCTGTGGGCGAAATCTCCCGCGTAATTTGCCGGAGGCCCTCGAGCAGACGTTGCCCATTGATATCCCAGTCGAACAATCCATCGGCGATATCGAACGCGGCAGTCTGCATGCGATTGAGGCAGTCGACGTCGTCAATCGTCTCAGCAACCGTCTGAAGCAGTGCAGCCACATCATCTTCGATCAGAAAAAGATCTTTCAGACGTACCGGAATGCCGCCGAGCGCGGGCGCGACGGCAGCGACGGGCACGCGCGCGAAGATGTAGTCGAGGATCTTGAGCTTGAAGCCGCCGCCGATCTCTTCAGGAACCAGCGCGACCCGCGCATGGCGCAGCTCCTCGCCGAGGTCGTCGACGAAGCCTCTGAACTCCACCCAGGGAAAACGCTCTCTCAGCCGCGACAGCAGCGGTTCCGGGATCACTCCGACGACGTGCAGTTCTATCGACGTCGGCGGGAAGATGTCCTGGGCCGCTTGCAGCATCCGTTCGAGATTGATCTGCTTGGCGATCCAGCTGAACGACCCAACGATGACGGCGCGCCTTGGAACCGTGTCGCCGATGACGCGCGGCGGCGCGCGCCGGCCCGCATGACCAGGTGGTAGGACGACGCACCTGAGCGAGGGATTGATTTCGGCGAACGAGTTGCGGTCCTCCTCGGTTAAAGTCACCACGAGCCGGCTGGAACGGGCAAGATCCGTCTCGGCAACGGCGGTCTTGCCTGCATTCCGCTTGAGCAGAAACTGTCGAATAGGGTCGCCGGCGAAGTTGCGGGCGATCTGATCCGTGACGCGCGTCTCGAAATCATGCGACACGTGAATCAATATAGGAGGCCGCCGCGCAACTTTCCTGATATGACTGATTGCCCAGCTCATTCCATACTGATCGAGCACCACGGCTTCAAAGTCAGTCTGGCGGAGCTCGCGCGCAATCGCATCGCGGTAGGCCCTGGTGGAAAACCGAGCGCCGACCATTGGCAGTCGGCTGGCCAGACTAATCAGCGGCGGATTGGGCGCGCCGGGAACGAACGTCCAGCGCACCCGGGGCTCGAGATCGGCAATGCTGCCTGCCGTATCATCCGGGTTCTGAAGGCCGAGGAACACGACATGCGCGCCCTGCCGGGCGACCGCGCCTGCGAGATGCGCTGAGTAGATCCGGTCACCTGCGTTCAGCGGCAGCGGCAGCGTCCGTGCCAGCCAGAGGATCGAGGGGGTCATCTGGAACTCCGCAGCTCCGCCGCAAGGTGCTCGGCCAGTCGAATGGCGAGCGCGACGATGGTCAGTGTGGGATTGGCCGATCCGCCGGTCGGGAACACTGCGCTGCCGGCAATGTAGAGATTGTCGAGATCATGGGTGCGGCACTCCGAATTCACGATGCCCTGCTTCGGATCATCGCTCATGCGTGCGGTGCCGATATGATGGCCGCCCACCGCAATCGGCTGGCTGACGCTCTCCTCGAGGGTGTCGTCGTCGAACAGCACCTTGGCAACGCCGCTCCGGTCCATGACGCGTTGCAGCTCGCGGTAGCTCGCCGCGATCGACGCCTTGTCCTCGGCACAGACCCGCCAATCGATGTGCAGCTTGGGCATGCCGAAGCGATCTTTGTCGCGCGTCAGCGACAGCCTGCTCTCGTAGAGCGGCGTCTGCTCGGCATTGTAGTCGAGCGGATAACAGCCGGTCTTGGAGTGAAGCGCCACATAAGGAATCCGCCGGTAGCGCGCGTGGCGCCTGTAAACCCACGAGCCGAGGAACTTGGCCAATGGCCATGGATTGCTGACGATGTTGGTGATATGGCGCGCGGAGAGGGCGCCGCCGACAGGCAAGCGACCCAGCGACTCCAGCTCCACGGTGGTGATCTTTCGCCTATACTCGGGAAGCACGAAGCGTTTCGCGATATACATCAGCGACAGCACCGGGTCGCGGTGGTCGGGATTCATTGGATTGGCGTGATGCAGGCGGAAGATCATGTTGCGCAGCGCATGGCGCTTTTGCATCGTTTCCGATAGCCGCAGATGATGCTTTGCATAGATGCCGTCCGAGGTTCTGGCGAAGTTCCATGCGACCTTCCGGCCACTCGCAACCTGAAGACAACCGAGCGTGCCTTCCAGATGCGACATGTAGTAGCGGCCCAGCGCGCCGCTCGAATTGGCGAGCCCGGCAGGGGTCGCCTGGTTGGAGGCCGCGAGCAGGCGCACCGACTCGAGCCCGCCGGCTGCCAGGACGATGTACTTCGCATGAATACGGAACACGTTGCCGGAGACGGTGGCGCATTCCAACAGATCGACCCGCCGACCGGAGCCGTTGGTCTGCAGGTGCGTCACCGTGGTCTGGGTGAGGATCCGGTGCAGCGACGAGCGAACGAGATCGGCCTTGAAGCGGCGGCCGAAATTGGTGGGCGGGCTGAAGCGCTCTAGCCCCACCGAAATGTCCTTATCCGTCAATCCCTCGACAACGTCAGCCGAGCCATTGAGGCAACTCGGGTCGAAGTCGAACGCGCCGGCTTCGCAATAGGTCAGGCCTCTCACATAATAAGGCACGAGCTGGTCGTAGGAGATCGGCCATCCGCTGTTGGCGACATGGGATCGACGTTCGAAGTCGCTTGGCGACAGCGGGACGCAGCGGCCTCCCCAGATCGTCGATGAGCCTCCGAAGCGTCTTTCGCGATACATCTCGGGCGGCGGATGGCGCGTGCCGGCGGCGAGCTCCGCAGCATTGAGGCCCTGGATGAGCTTGTCGGGCCGGCACGCGCCGCTCTCCACCAGAATGACCGAGCGCGATGTTGCCAGCAGCTCGCGTGCGATCACGATGCCCGCTGGACCGCCGCCGATGATGCAGATCTCAGCGTCGAGCGTGGTTCCTGCAGCGATACGCCGTCCGTCTATGAACACGGTTCACCTTGTTTCTGAATGGCCTCGAGCACCTGCGCCAGATGCGCCACGCGCGTTGTGCCGATCAGCAGCCGACCGATATCGCCGCGGGTCAGCGCCGCTGCGAGCGCCCCGCGCCATTGCTCGCCATCCGAGGCCGATCCGGCCGCGCGCATGAGTCCGCGGCCGATTACAAGGATGCCGCGCCGGTGCGCCCGGTCGAGAAAGATATCGGTGTGAGCCGTCATCGGCCAAAGCGGCAGCTCGATGGCTTCGATGCGCAGGTCGTCCAGCGCAGCCGTGGCTGTATCGACATCTTCGCAGGAGACGCCGATCGCGACGGCCTTTCCGGCAGTCTTGATCGCATCGAGATGACCGACCGCCTCACCATCAACAATGACATGAGCAGGGGGGCTGTGCAGCAGCATCAGATCAACATGATCCGTCTTGAGGCGCCGCAGGCTCGCCTCGATCCGAGCCCGCAGATAGCGGCTGCTGAAATCCTGCGGCAGCGGTGCGTCGCGCATCTTCGCGACCAACCGACGTCCGCCGCCACTCCGACGGATCAGGGGCGCCATCATGCCCTTGAACGGCTGCGCTGCGCGCATCCATGCGGGAAAATATTGTCCTGCCTTGGTGACGATCGTGGTCTGCTGGCGCTTACCGCCGAGTGCTGCGCCGAGCAGCCGCTCGCTCTCGCCTTGGCCATAGATGTCGGCGGTGTCGAAGAAGCGGACGCCTCGATCGAACGCAGTCTGCACCAGCCTAATCGCATCGGCGCGATCACGGCCGAGAACCGAGCCCAGTCGTGCGCAGCCCAGCCCAAGCCGTGTGCCGATCACATCAAGATTGTTCATGCATAGGAACCGGTTCTGCGGCTCAGCATTGGGCCATTGCCATCGTGCCGCGCCGGCGCGGCGCATCGATGCGCACTGCGTCTGTGTCGAACTGAGTTCCGTTTCGGGATCGTTCCATGCCAGCTGAACCCTCTGTCACGATCATCGTTCCAACCTTAAACGAAGAGAATTACATCGAGGGGGCTCTGAGTTCGTTGGTGTCAGGCCTCGAACACGTCGACTACGAGCTAATCGTACTTGACGGCGGCAGCACCGATCGTACCCCGCTCATCGTGACGCAGTTGGCCTCGCGCGACCCGAGGATTCGCCTGGAACCCAATCCGCTGCGCTATCAGTCTGCCGCGGTCAATCGCGGCGCCATGATTGCGCGCTCCGCTTCCGACATCATCATCCGCGCGGATTCACACGCCGAATATCCCACCGGCTTCGTTGCCGGCCTGATCCGGGAACTACGCGAGCGTGACGCTGCATCGGTGGTCGTTCCGATGCGTACGCGCGGCAAGGGAATGATCCAACGCGGCATCGCGGCCGCGCAGAATAGCCGGTTGGGTAACGGCGGCGCGCTGCACCGGGTGGGGACGTCGTCACGCTACGTCGAGCACGGCCACCATGCTGCGTTCCTGCGCAAGACGTTCCTGGAGATTGGCGGCTATGACGAGAGCTTCACGCACAACGAGGATGCAGAACTCGACACCAGACTCCGACGGGCGGGCGCCAAGATCTGGCTTTGTGCGGAACTGGCGGTCACCTATTTTCCGCGCAGTTCCTTCGGTGCGCTCGCGCGGCAATATTTCAACCACGGCTCCGGACGCGCGCGGACCATGCTCAAGCATCGCCAGCCGCCCAGGCTCAGGCAGATGCTCCCCTTGGGCGTGCTCGGAATGAACGTCGTCGGACCTGTTCTGTGGATCGGCTACAGCTGGCTCTTTGTCGTGCCGACGATGTTGTACGCGGGCGCCTGTCTCGCAGCAGGTGGCTATTTCGTTGTCATCAACCGCGATATCGCGGGCTGCGCCGCCGGCGCTGCCGCGATGGTCATGCATCACGGCTGGGCGGTCGGCTTCAGCGCTCGCATCCTGCGCTCGTTGATCTCGAAAGCGGCGCCCGTTCCCGTGTCCGGCCAAGCCGTCCCTTAGGCGGCAGCGCAGCCTCAAGGGAAGTGCTGTGGAGAGACCATGGCTCCAAACGCCTTGATATAGGCCGCCGCAGCCGCGGGATATTGACCATCGCTCAGCTTGCCGGGAAAGGCATCATTGGAGTTCCAGACGCTCTGATACAGCACATCATGATCCGCGAACCATTGCGCCGCCTTCGCGATGAACGGTCCCGCCGTATCCGAGTTGATGCCCCATTCGGGATAGGCCGTTGGCTTGCCGTGCGCCTTGGCGAAGTCTTCCAGCCATCTCAGCCCGAAGGGGCTCTCCACCATCTCCGTCCAGGCCTTGTCTGGGTTGGTCGGATTCCACTGGGTGTTATAATAGAAGTCCATTCCGATCACGTCGACGTAATCGTCTCCCGGATAGGCGTCGGCGGCATTCATGCGGGTTTCGCGAACGTTCACGTTCCACTCGAAGCGGAAGCGGTTCGACACCGACCGGAATGCTGTCACGAAGTTGCGATAAGCTCGGATGAACTCCTGCTCTCGTCCCGCGGCGGCCCATGGCATCCAATCGCCGTTGAACTCTTCGCCTGTTCGCACGTAGATGACGCCGTCTCCGGGGCGGGTTTGGGACAGCATCTGGGCTGCCTGTTCGTAATAGGCTCGATAGGTTCCGGCCGCGGCGTCCGACAACGATCCACCGTCGGCAAACAACGGAATGGTCCAGCAGATCGGCTTGTGGAGCGGCGACCAAAGGCCCATGGACCATCTCAAGCTGTCGACCCAGTCCTTCCAGTTGGCCCGGCCGGTGTGAGCAACGATCTGATCGATCGGTCGGCCAAGCCACCGTTCGAAAACGGTCACCTCGGAGGGACTATTTCCAACATAGGCGCCCAATGCGGGATTGCCCGCGAAACAGGCATTGTTTGAGCAGAGCAGCAGCAGGATGCAAAGTATGGCGCGTGGCGACATCAAAACGTCCTATTCGTTGTCTGCGGCATAGGGCGAAGCGGGTCGAGCGGACTGCTTCAATCAGGCGTGCGGAATCGGTTTGGAACCAAGCCATCATTTCGCACTTGCCACATGCCTGACGCCACCTGCCGCGACTTCAACAACAGCGAGGCCTGCATGTCGTTCAATGCACTTGGCAAGATCGTGTGGGATCGAAAGCTCGTCTTCCTGACGGTGTTCATCTTGATTGTCGCCGGCGTGACCGCGTTCACGATGACGGTAACGCCGATGTACCAGTCGGAAGCGCTGTTGATGACCACGCTCGATCGGGCACAACGGCAGCAGTCGCAGTTCCCGGACACATTGCGCTATCAGCTGAATTCGCAGATCTACATCATCAACAGCGAGGACGTCCTTCGGCAGGCGATCGGTGAATACGGCGCGCAGCGCCTGTTCCCCGAGCAGAAGCGGCCTGCCGCGTGGCAGTCTTTAATTCCTCCCGAGCTGAGCGCCAAAATCACGGAGATCACCGCGCCGTTCCAACGGAAGCAGACCGAGGACACACGCACGGATGCCGATCGCGCGTTGACGAAAGTCAAGAAGCGCCTCGCCGTCGCGCTTGAAAAGGACTCGCAGATCCTGTCTCTGACCTTTCGACACGAGGACCCCAAGGTTGCCGAACAATTCCTGACGCTCGTCGTTCGCGACTTCCTGCAGCGGCAGGCCGATCTAAGCGGAAATGCTGCCGCGCCCGCGTTCTTCCGTAAGCAGGCGTCACGCTATCTTGACGAATACAAGCGCGCATCGGCCGAGTTGAGCACATTTGCGTCTCAGCATTCCACGTACTCGGTCAGCCAGGAAACCGAGCTGGCGCTCGCTCGGCGCGACAGCGCGACCGCCGCGCTGGCAAAGACGCGCGGAGCTATTGCCGAGAAGGAGGCCCAGGCTGCGACCTTCCAGAACACGCTGACCCAGTTGCGACGTCGAATTTCTCTTCCTAGCGAGATAACCGGACCCAAGCAGAATGTGCCGGCGGGCAATTCTGATGCCTTGACCGACGCCAACAAGGTGCCGGCCAACGAATCTCCATTGTTGCTGGTGCGGGTTTTTCAAGATACGGCGCAATCCCTGGTCAATCTGAACTCTGAGATCGTCGGGTTGCGATCGCTGGAGAAGGCGCAGACCGAGGCCGTTGCCGACGTCGGCCGCAAGCTCAGCGAGCTTTCGTCGATCTCGGCCGAGTTCAATCGCCTCAAGGAGCAGCTCGATCAGGTCTCGAAAGTGATGGAGGCCCATGTCGGTCGCGCGGCGGAAGCCCAGCTCAATGCAGATTGGGACGCGAGTGAAAAGCTGTCTAACGTCAAGGTCGCCCAATCCGCCACCAGCCCAACCGAGCCGGTGTTTCCCCCGAAGCCGCTTTTCCTCGCTTTGGGAGGGATCATCGGTCTGGTGGGAGGCGCGGCCACCTGCGTGATGCTCGAGGCCCTCCGTGTTCGGCGTCGCCGGCCGCAGGAGCGGCGGTTCTACGCCGAGGAGAATGAGCCCTTCGACAATGACGCAGGTGAGGAGCAGGGCAATTGGAGCCCGTCTCCAGCGATGGCGGATTATCGGCTTCGCAGGCAGGCGCCGCTCGCGTGATGCACGCTTTCTCTTCCGAACGAGGTCGATAGCGATGACGATCGCATCGGGGGCTCCCGCGGCTCGCTCGAGCGCGCAGTCGGTCTTCGCGATCTGCGCAAGCGCGCTGCTTTCTTCGGTTTTCCTGCAGAAGATCGCGCTGCCCGGCACCGGCGGCCTCTATCCACTGAATCTCTTGATCTTTTCGGCGGTGACCGCGGCGGGATTCGTCGCCGGCCGGCTGGAAATCAACACAAGCGCATTCGCCTGGTACGCATTGTTCGTCATCTTCGGAGCATTGAGCACTGCGCTGTCGCCGAGCTCGCATGTCTCGGCGCTGTCGCTGGGGTTCTTCGTGGTGGCGCAGGCTCCGCTGATTTTCCGCTGTGTCGAGACAGGAATACCTTATGATAGGATCCTTGGCCTGCTGTCGATAGTCGGCTGCCTCAGCGCCGCGATGGGCATCGTGCAATTCCTCGGACAGTTTGTCGTGGGCGCGGACATTGCGTTCTTTGTGGACAAGCACCTGCCAGACAGTGTCACGGTCTCCGGCTACAATTCTCTGATCCCACTCTACTGGTCATCCCCGGTGTTCAAGAGCAACGGGATCTTCTTTCTCGAACCGTCGTTCTTCTGTCAGTTCCTGGCGATTGCACTGGTAGCCGAGCTGAGGCTAGGATCGAGAGTGCCGCGCATGGGGCTGCTGGCGGCTGGCCTGCTGTGCAGCTATTCCGGTACTGGCCTCACAATGCTGGCGCTTTTCCTGCCGTTCTACTTCGTGCGCCATGGCCATATGCGGCTGTTCCTCGTCGCAGCCGTGCTCGGCTTCGTCGTCATCGCCTTCGGAGATCTGCTGTCCCTCGACGCCTTCACCCGGCGCCTGGGAGAGTTCTCCGACGTGCAGTCAAGCGGTTGGGCGCGCTTCTTGTCGATGTTTCGGGTCCTGCAAGGTGTGGTGTTCGCGACCGACGCGACATTCCTGTTCGGTCGCGGACCTGGAACTGTGCAGGAAGAGTTTCGCCTGCTGTCGTTCTATGCTTTTGATCCGACCTGGGGCAAGATCATCTATGAGTACGGACTGCTTGGCACCTTGCTCTACGCGCGCTTCTTTCATCTCACGATCATCCGCGGGCCTCATGGGGTGCGGTTCGCGCTCGGCTACACTTATCTGTTCCTCGGCGGCTATCTGCTCAACCCATCGATCTTGATGCAGTTGGCCGCCGTGGTGGTATGGTTCGGCGACGAGACAGGTGAAGAACGCCCGGTCGCTCGCGCCGCCGGGTCGATCGTGCCTGGCCTGCGGAACGAAATGGTTGCCGGCCGATGACCCTGGGCAGCGACGATGCGCTCGTGAGCGGTGAGGCCACTGCAGCGCCTCGGGCTGGAGAGAACCGCCGCCATATCCGGACTGCGACTCCATCGCGGTTGGTGCGGCTGTCCAGCGGGCCGCTGGGGCTCGTGGCGCTGAAGGGCGCCAATTCCGCGCTCACGGCTGTCACGAACTTCGTGCTGGCTTATGTGCTGGTGCGATCGATCGGGCTTGAATCCTACGCGGTAATCGCAAGTCTGCTCGCGGTCGCCGCGCTGGTTGTCCAGAGCGACCTCGGCATCACCGGGCTGACGTTCTTCAAGCTTAGGTCTCACTATCTTGCCGGCTCCGCTGCAAGCGCCGCAAGTCCCGATGATCAGGACCTCGTGGTCACGATCGTGACGCTGTATATTGCCGTCGGACTTGCGGCCGTCTTGGTGCTGGGACTGGCGCTGGCGGCAGGCGTCGTCCAGGTGGGCATTTACGCGTTGCCGTATCTGCTCGTTTTTGCAGGCGCGGTCTGCGCGCTTCCGAGAATGGTGCTTCGGGTGGTCATCAACGCCCGCGACGGCTTTGTTTGGACCGAGGTTGTGGATCTGGTCCGCCGGTCGGCGCTGCTCGCCGCGACGCTGGCGATGCTGCCCGGTCTGTCCTTTACGTCTTATAGCGCGATCAGCCTGGTGATCTGGATGGGAGCGATCGGCGCGCTGCTCTGGCTAGCCCGAATCCATGGCTTTGCGCTGCGGCCCGGAGCACTGCGGAACGGCGTCCGGCTGCTGCGCGCCGAGATCCGCGGGGTCGGAGCCACCGTGTTGCTCTCGCTAGTTGACTTCTTCATCGGCGTCTTTCCTTATTATCTGCTTGCTGCATCCCGTGATGCCGCGGCGGTCGTGACCTTCGACATGTTCTACAAAGTGACGCGGTTTGCCGTGATGAGCTATCTGATCGGTGCGGAATCCGTTCTTCCGCAGCAGACCCGCGCGATGCACGATGCCGACGCCGCCGGTCTGATCGGGGCCACCGCCAAGGGAATCATGATCGGGCTGCTGCCGATGTCGGCCGGGATCATCGCGATTGCGGTGTTCGGAGAGCAGATCTTCGGCGTCATCCTCAATCATGCTGGGATCATCTCTCCGGTCATGCGGATCGCGATTTGCGCGATGTTCGTCTTCCTGCTCGTGCAGACGACCTGTCAGATTGTCTTGATCGGAATTGGAAAGTTCGAGGCGCTCGCGCGGAGGTCATGTCTCACATTCGCGGTGATGGTGGTCATTAGCACGCTTATGGTGCTGTTCGACTGGACGACCGACAGGTTCATCGTGGCCTATGTGATCGTCTATGGCGCCGGCTCGCTGCTCTATGCGCGAGCCTTGTATGTGGTCGTTCGCGCGTTGCGCGAGGCGAACGAGCTGGATAAGCGGGCCGAGCGCCCGTAAATCAGGCCCGCAGATTGCGCAGGCTTTCGCGGGCGATGCGCCTGATCGGGCCGGCGGGGCGCCTGATCCGGCGCAGCAGGCTGACGCCGCTTTGATGGCGGAGAAGTTGGAGCAGGCGCAATGGTTCGTGGAGCGGAGGGTGCCGGTTGCGGGGAAGGGCACCAAATCGCTGCAGGGCCAAATGCTGCGAGGGGCCCGTCACAGCCTGGCGGATCTCGGCACGGACGGCCTTCTTCTTTGCCGTCCACCATCCGACGATCTCGGCCTGCTTTTGTAACAGGGACGAACGGTCCCGCAACATGAGCTCGGCGTAGCGGCATGCGGCGTCCCAACTGCCGAAAGATGGGATCGGATGTGGCCCGAGCAGTGACGTGAAATAGTCCAGCGACCATCGCTTCTCGACCAGCGGGATGCATCCGAGTTCGAGACTCTCATAGAGACGCCACGTTTCCAGGATGGCATTGCCCATCGGACACGGCGAGAACACCGTGTTCTCGAGGACGTCGTCGAATTCGGGCTTGCTCAGTTTCCTGCCACTCTCGCCATAGATCGACGCGGTCCCGGTGAGGAAGTGCGGCGTCAGACGAGCGAAAGCGGTAGCCATTTCGGCGCGCGACGATTTGATCTCGCCGGTGAACGACCAGACATGGCGACGCTCGGTCGCAGGCCGCAGTGCGGCGCTCGCCTTGGTGCCGTTGGCATAGCCTTCGGGTATCGTCAGAATGCCGTCGTGCCGAGCAAGGCCGGTGGCGAAATTGCGGATGACCGTGTCGAAATGCCGATACAGCGCATAGCCTCCGGAGAACCACTCGTCGCTGGTGTGCAGCAGGACGAGGTTTCGGCACCTGCTCCGACACTCCTGGAAATAGGCGTCGTAGGCGGGCAAGGGCTGCCAGTTGCTGCTGACGACATGAATGCAGTCGTCGTCGAAGCAGGTCAGACCGAGATCGGTACATTCCTGATCGATGAGTTCGCCGAGCATCTCACGCAGCCAGTCGACCTCTAGGAGGTTATCGGCATGCCAGATGAGCTTCATGCGTCGAACCTCCAGGTGGCCGCGCGCGGATCGCGGCGAACTCGTGCGCCTGCGACGCAACTCGGAAGCTCGAAGTCGGTTCCTGCTCCAGCAGGATCGCGTTGCGATGCTCGACCCTTCATCTCAGACCTGCAAGCGCGGCTCCGCAGCCTTGCGGCGCGCTGTCGCGTCTGAGCTTTGTCATCGGGGCGCCCATAGAGAAAGGCACAGGGAAGGCCGGGTGCAAGCCGCACCTATGGCCCGCCTGCAACAAAGAAAGCAGGCGGCAGTCACCACACGATTGGCCCGCCCGCCAGCCTTCCCTGCGCGATGGTTTGAAGGCTGCTCCGTGCTCTCCCAGGGGACCGGGCTTGCTTGCCCCGTTATCGGCATCGTCGCCGACCAAGACACCAGCGTCGGGGTGTCGGGACCACACGGCTTGACCGTCGGGCCCTTAGCGAGTGCGAATAGCCGAACGGCGCGCCGGCTGAGATGCCGCTCTCGTGCCTGGGGTAGGCTCTGGCTGAGACCCACTAGGGCCGCATAGCCGTCGCGACCGCAAATCGGATGACACGACCAACTGGGATCTGTTGCCGATCGTTTGCCTCCAACGCTGAGATAATACGATCGAGGTCCTCTTGCGTGGGACGGCGATTGCGCTCATGGCCTTTTCCGACGAGCCCCAGACGTCCTAGAGCGATCCGGGCGAGATCGATTGGTTCAGTTGACGCAACAATGCCGTGTACCGCGGCGGCGTGAGACAGAATCGTCTTTATGTATCCAAGAGCGATCCCGACCGTCACCGGGCCTGCTCCCTCCAGCGCGCGCTCTTTTCCGAATTTGATGAGCCGCTCTCGATCAAGCTCTGGAAGACGAAGATGCCCAAGTCTTTCGTCCAGGAAGATGAGGCTGGCAGTTTTGGAACGACCGATGTCCTTCCCGACCTCTTCCAAGTCTTGACGATGAAGCGTGATGAGATCGCCGAAGAGCTGGACATGGGGGGTTGTGCGTCGTTGTCGGTTCTTGGCGATCGATCCGTCGCTCGATATCGATGCCCCATTCTTCGGCGTCCTTTCGGCGGAGAAATGTCTCGTTGACATATTTCCCCTTTCGTCGGACTTGGACTCTCCAAGAGCCGGATTTCAGTCTGGTGATAGTTGCCACGCGTGTGCGCTCCGTGCGCACTGAGGCGTCGAAAAGCCGGAAAAAACGTCGCACTATGGCGTAGAATTGAGTGCACACGACGCGACCTAACGAATTGAATATACTCAAAAAATGCAGATAGATCAATTACATAGATTTGCCGTGGCCCCCATGATGGATTGGACGGACTAGTGGAAAAACGTAAGCTCGGCTATGGGGTTAGCCGGGCTTCGCTTGGTAATGTGATA
>NZ_JBNPTM010000014.1:0-125225 GCF_051167655.1 Bradyrhizobium sp. HKCCYLS2038
TCCCGCGCTTCACAGCGCAAAGACCATGGTGTTACCTTTGAAACATTGTCCGCCGAAGTCTTCTCGTCCGATCCCAGAACCAAAAGCCGAAGCCCTCAATCCCGAGACCCGCAAGGACTCCGCCGTCCACGTTTCTCTTTCTTCATCTTCACTTGTCAAACAGCCCGGGACCGCAGCCCCACCCTCTTGAAGAGGTATCGCTCGACCTGCTTCGACGGCAATGAGCAACCGGGTTCTACCGGTTGTGCATCACTCAACGAAAGTGAGGAGCAATATTGGCGCGAATGCTCGCCTCGGTGTGTCCCGAAGCGGCGCCGCGCTCAGTGATCGGGTGTATAGGGGGGTCCGATCGGGGTGTCAACGACCAATTTCATGAAATCGTCGCATCGTGCGAATTTTTTCGGGGAGCGGCAGGAAGCCCGATTTGTTGCGGACATCGTGCCCCACTTGGGCCACAATCCTGCGACGATTTGTTAAGCATCGACATGGGTTGATTTGGGTCCAGCGGGGACACCATCGATTCAAGGATGATCCAGATCAAGGAAATGGCGAGCCCTTCGCCTGACTCAGACGACCGAGACGACATCGAGAGATCCTGAAGAACAATAGCGGTTCGAAAGCGTCAGGCCCCTGGCCCAGATGCCTCGAACCGTCAGAAGCGCGCCATCATTCCGAGCCGTTTATCGAAGACGGTACGCCAAACGGCAGCTGAGTGATCTCGGTGCTGACTTTGAACTTGGGGGACGAAGGTTGAACCATCGGACGTCACGCGGGGGGATTGGACGCGAGGTCGGCATGATCGATCTCGGTCATGAGCCGCCGCTATCCGTCGATGGCTCCGAGGCCGCGGTGATCGACCGCCGTCGCGTCTCCGTACAATGGTTCTCGGGTACAATTCTGACCGGTCTGTGCGGCGCAGCCCTCATCGGCGGCGCCGTTTTTGCGTCGCTGGACGGCGAGTTGACGTTCGCGCGCATGCCGGAACGCATGGAAAGCGCGCTGCGCGGCGCGTTCGGCGCCAACGACCGCGTCGCGACCTTGCGCAAGAGTGATCGCCTGCCGCCGCCGAGCGAGGCGGCCGCCGCCCGCAACGTTGTGCGGATCTCGACGGTGACCCGCGCCGGCTCGCGCGAGCTGATCCGAGTCCGCCCCTATGTGCGGATCTCCGGCAATCTGTCGATGACCACCAGCGATCTCTCGGCCAAGATCCCGCCGTTCAATGCGCAGCGGCTGCTGAGCGATACCGAAAACGACAAGGCGGGTTCGAGCGAGGATCCGAACAACAATCCGGAGGCGGTCGAGCCCGACGCCGAGGTGTCGTTCGTGACCAAGGATCTCGCGACCGTGCTGCCCAAAGCCAAGATCGCGGCCTCCGTGGCGCTGGACGAGATCGTGATGCGGGTCCGCGATGCGGCCAACTGGCGCGGCAACAATGGCGGCGTCCGCTACGCCTCGCTGGCCAACGCCGCAGCCGATGCAACCGCCATCGGCGTCCAAAGCGGCGATCTCAAGCTGTCTTACGCCAATGACGGCAGCGCGCCCGATCCTTACGCCGGTTTCGAGACCCGCGTGGTGCCGGAGAACGTGACCCTGCTGCCCAAGACCAAGGACCAGATCACCGGCGGCAATCCGCTGGGCGAACGCGTCCACCTGGTCAAGAAGGGCGACACGGTCGCCTCGATCCTGCGCGACCAGGGCGCGACGCCCGACGAGGCCAAGGCGATCGCGGCCCAGCTCGGCGCCCGCGGCCGCGACGGCGGCCTCAAGGAAGGCGAGAAGCTGCGCATCCTGATGGCGCCGTCGGGCCCCGCTCCCGGCGCCCGGCTGCAGCCGTTCCGCGTCATCGTCGCCAACGAAACCATGATCGAGGCCGTGGCCGCGCTGTCGGACCTCGGCAAATACGTCGCCGTCGACGCGCAGAGCATGAATACGGTCACCGAGACCGCCGACAACACCAATGACGACGAAGAGGATGACGGCACCGGCGTCCGCCTCTACCAGAGCATCTACGAGACGGCGATGCGCAACAAGGTGCCGACGCCGGTCATCGAGGACATGATCCGGATCTACTCCTACGACGTCGATTTCCAGCGCAAGGTGCAGCCGGGCGACTCGTTCGACGTGTTCTATGCCGGCGACGACGACGACAAGCCGGGCAACAACGACAAAACCGAGGTGCTGTATGCCTCGCTGACGGTCGGCGGCGAGACCAAGAAATACTACCGGTTCCAGACCCCCGACGACAGCGTCGTCGACTACTATGATGAGACCGGCAAGAGCGCGAAGAAGTTCCTGGTCCGCAAGCCCGTCAACAACGCGATCATGCGGTCCGGATTCGGCGGCCGCCGCCATCCGATCCTCGGCTATGTGAAGATGCACACCGGCGTCGACTGGGCGACGGCGTACGGCACCCCGATCTTCTCCGCCGGCAATGGCGTGCTGGAGAAGGTCGGCACCGAAGGCGGCTACGGCAAGTACATCCGCATCAAGCACAACAACGGCTATGAGACCGCCTACGGCCACATGTCGGCGTTCGTGAAGGGCATGGAGCCCGGCAAGCGGGTGCGCCAGGGCCAGGTCATCGGCTTCGTCGGCTCGACCGGCCAGTCGACCGGCCCGCACGTCCACTACGAAATCCTGGTCAACGGCCGCTTCGTCGACCCGCTGCGCGTCAAGCTGCCGCGCGGCCGTTCACTCGAAGGCCAGATCATGGCCGGCTTCGAGAAGGAGCGCGACCGCGTCGACCAGATGATGACCGGCCGCGGCAACGGCGCCTCGCGCATGTCGGACGCCGGCCCGATCCAAGTGAGCCGGTAGGCCTCGGTCGTAAACTATCGCAAGCCTTGTAAAGCAAACGACCCGCGCTGAGCGATCAGCGCGGGTCGTTCTTGTTCAAACCCGGCAGTAGCCGTCGGTCAGTTCAGCTTGGATCAGTTCAGCTTGCGCTTCGGGATCGGCGCCTCGAACGTCGCGATCTCCGCGGTGCGATGCGCCTTGCCGTTGAAGGTCAGCACGTTGCCCTCCGAGGAAATCGCGACCTTGTCGCCATCCTTGACGTCGCCGGCCAGGATCATCTCGGCGAGCGGATCCTGCACGCTGCGCTGGATCACCCGCTTCAGCGGGCGTGCGCCGTAGGCCGGATCCCAGCCCTTGGCAGCGAGCCAGTCGCGCGCGTGGTCGTCGAGCGACAGCGTGATCTTGCGCTCCTCCACGAGCTTCTGCAGCCGCGAGAACTGGATCTCGACGATCCGGCCCATCTCACTCTTCTGCAGGCGATGGAACAGGATGATCTCGTCGACGCGGTTGAGGAACTCGGGCCGGAAATGCCCGCGCACCGTGCCCATCACCAGCTCGCGCACCTCCGACGTATCCTCGCCCTCCGGCTGGTTGACCAGGAACTCGGAGCCGAGATTCGAGGTCATGATGATCAGCGTGTTGCGGAAGTCGACGGTGCGGCCCTGGCCATCGGTCAGGCGGCCGTCGTCGAGCACCTGCAGGAGCACGTTGAAGACATCCGGATGCGCCTTCTCGATCTCGTCGAACAGCACGACCTGATACGGACGGCGACGCACGGCTTCCGTCAGCGCCCCGCCCTCGTCATAACCGACATAGCCGGGAGGCGCGCCGATCAGCCGCGACACCGAATGCTTCTCCATGTACTCGGACATGTCGAGCCGGACCATCGCGGTCTCGTCGTTGAACAGATATTCGGCGAGCGCCTTGGTCAGCTCGGTCTTGCCGACGCCGGTCGGACCTAAGAACATGAACGAGCCCATCGGCCGGTTCGGATCCTGCAGGCCGGCGCGCGAGCGCCGCACGGCGGTGGCGACCGCGTGCACGGCCTCGAACTGGCCGACGACGCGCTTGCCGAGGCTCTCCTCCATCCGCAGCAGCTTGTCCTTCTCGCCCTCGAGCATCTTGTCGACCGGCACGCCGGTCCAGCGCGAGACCACCTGCGCGATGTGGTTGGCGGTGACCGCCTCCTCCATCATCTCGCCGGCATTCTCCTTCGCCTCGATGTCGGCCAGCCGCTTCTCAAGCTCAGGGATGCGGCCATAGGCCAGCTCGCCCGCCTTCTGATACTCGCCGCGGCGCTGCGCGTTGGCGAGCTCGATGCGCAAGCCATCCAGCTCGCTCTTGAGCTTCTGCGCGTTCGACAGCTTGTCCTTCTCGGCACTCCATTTCGAGGTCAGCACCGCCGACTTCTCCTCGAGGTCGGCGAGCTCCTTCTCCAGCGCCTGCAGCCGGGTCTTGGAGCCGAGATCGCTCTCCTTCTTCAAGGCCTCCTGCTCAATCTTGAGCCGAATGATCTCGCGATCGAGCGAGTCCAGCTCCTCGGGCTTCGAGTCGACCTGCATCTTCAGCCGCGCCGCCGCCTCGTCCATCAAATCGATGGCCTTGTCGGGCAGGAAGCGGTCGGTGATGTAGCGGTTCGACAGCGTGGCGGAGGCCACCAGCGCGGAATCGGTGATGCGAACGCCGTGATGCTGCTCGTATTTGTCCTTCAATCCGCGCAGGATCGAGATGGTGTCCTCGACCGTGGGCTCGGTGACGTAGACCGGCTGGAAACGACGAGCCAGCGCCGCGTCCTTCTCGACGTGCTTCTGGTACTCGTCGAGCGTGGTCGCGCCGATGCAGTGCAGCTCGCCGCGCGCGAGCGCGGGCTTCAGCAGGTTCGACGCATCCATCGCGCCGTCGGCCTTGCCGGCGCCGATCAGGGTGTGCATCTCGTCGATGAACAGCACGAAGGTGCCTTCGGCTGATGTGACCTCCTGCAGCACGGCCTTCAGCCGCTCCTCGAACTCGCCGCGATATTTGGCGCCGGCGATCAGCGCGCCCAGATCGAGCGACAGCAGCTTCTTATCCTTGAGGCTCTCCGGCACGTCGCCATTGACGATGCGCAACGCGAGGCCCTCGACGATCGCGGTCTTGCCGACGCCGGGCTCGCCGATCAGCACGGGATTGTTCTTGGTGCGCCGTGACAGCACTTGAATGGTGCGGCGGATCTCCTCGTCGCGGCCGATCACCGGATCGAGCTTGCCGTCGCGCGCCGCCTGGGTCAGATCGCGGGCATATTTCTTCAGCGCATCATAGGCGTTCTCGGCGGTCGCCGAGTCGGCCGTGCGCCCCTTGCGCAAGCTCTCGATCGCCGCGTTGAGATTCTGCGCGGTGACACCGCCCTTGGCGAGCAGGCCGCCGGTCTCGCTGTTCTTGTCGAGCGTCAGCCCGAGCAGCAGCCGCTCGACCGTGACGAAACTGTCGCCGGCCTTCTCGGCCGCCTTCTCCGCCGCGTCGAAGGCGCGTGCCAGTTCGGACGACAGATAGACCTGCCCGGCGCCGCTGCCCGACACTTTCGGCAGCTTGCCGAGCGCATCCTCGGTGGCCTTCAGGATCGCGCGCGAATTGCCGCCGGCGCGGTCGATCAGACCACCCGCGAGGCCTTCGCTATCGTCGAGCAGGACTTTCAGGAGATGCAGCGGCGAGAACTGCTGGTGGCCGTCGCGCACCGCCAATGACTGCGCCGATTGAATGAAGCCCCGCGCGCGCTCGGTATATTTGTCGATATTCATGATGGTTCCCTCAGCCTGCTGTGACGCCCCGAAGGCACGATTCCAGCATCTTCATTGGGTTTCGGTCTGCGCACGTTGAGGTTGGTCAACGCCGCAATGATCCACGTCGCCGGCTTGCGCCCGGCTTGAGAGGAAATGTGGGAAGGCTGCCTCAAAACGGAAGAGGCGGTTTCACAAATTCGTGTGCCCTGGCCGCCCCGGCGGGAATCTCCTATGACCCCCGCCATGAGCCCACCCCCTCCCGCGCGCATCGCCGGCCTGTACCGCTATCCGGTCAAGGGCCTTACCCCGGAACCACTGCAGACGGCCCCGTTGCGGGTCGGAGAAACGCTGCCGGCCGACCGCCGCTACGCGCTCGAAAACGGCCCCACCGGGTTCGATCCAGCAGCGCCGGTCTGGAAGCCGAAGACGGCGTATCTGATGCTGATGCGCAACGAGCGCCTCGCCGGCTTCAAGTGCCGTTTCGACGACGCCAGCAATGTCCTCACCGTCCGCCGCGGCGATGAAATCGTCGCGCACGGCGATCTCGAAAGCGCCGACGGCCGCGCCGCGATCGAGACGTTCTTCGCCAGGGAGTTCACTGAGGAGCTGCGCGGCCCGCCGAAGCTGCTGTCGGGCGGCGGCTACAGCTTCACGGATCTGGCACGCAAGGTGGTGTCGATCATCAACCTCGCCTCGCTCGCCGAGATCGAGACCCTGGTCGGCGCTCCCGTGCATCCGCTGCGCTTCCGCGCCAACGTCTACGTCACCGGCTGGCCGGCCTGGCACGAGACGACGCTGCTCGGCGAAACCTTAACGATCGGATCAGCGCGGGTGAAGATCGTCAAGACCACCACCCGCTGCGCCGCCGTCAACGTCGACCCCGACACCGCGGCGCGCGACCTCGACATCCCGCCCGCACTGCTGAACCACCGCGGCAACACCGAATGCGGCATCTACGCCGAGGTGATCGCGGCCGGCGACATTGCCATCGGCGACGAACTCGCCTTGGAGCAGCCGCGACTGGTGTGAGTCACCGTCTCTCCTCGTCATTGCGAGGAGCCGAAGGCGACGACGCAATCCAGAGTCGAATGCTCGGCCCTGGATTGCTTCGCTGCGCTCGCAATGACGGCGTTGTTAGAGCCAGTCTCTCACCACGATGACGGTGCGCTCCCTCGCCCCGTTCTTACGGGGAGAGGGTCGGGGTGAGGGGCAGCCGCACGGGCGGTGCGGCTGATCTACGTACGGCCGAGTCTACTGATCAGTTCGGCATGACGTAGGCATACACCCGGCCGCGCGACACCGCGGATTCGCGGACGCGGTTGCCGTTGTTGCCGGAGATGACGATCGGGTTGCCCTGGGCGTCGACGCCCGAGACCACGCCGACGTGGCCACCGCCGCGGCGGCTCATGACGGCGATGGCGCCGACCTGCGGGCCGGAGACGCGCTGGCCGTAGCTCGCGAACGAGCGCGCCATGTCCGAGCCGGTGCCGCGATGACCGGTGCGCTCGAGCACCATGTTCATGAAGCGCGCGCACCACAGGCTGCGCCGCCCGGTCGGATTGCCGCCGCCGATGTAGCTGCGCGCCGCGGCCACGACGTTGCTGCCGCCGCCGAAGCCGCCCGACGACGCCATGCCCTCGGACGCCGTCCCCGGCATCATGAGGCTGGCCTGCGCGTCGGCGACGCCCGTGACCTGCATCCGCGCCACGCCGCGCTCCCAGCGCGACATCCGGGCGACGGACCGGCGGTGGTGATGATATCTTGCGTAGTGATGGCCGCCGTGGCTGCGGTGGGCATGATGCCCGGAGCCGTGATGCGGACGGGCCGAAGCCGGTGTTGCGGTGGCGGCAAGCACTGCCGAGCACATGGTGAGCGCAACGATGTGAAGCGACCGGCGAAGGGTAGACACAACCATACTCAATCCTTCTGTTACTTCCCCCAGTACCTGACTTGGCACCCCCTGGTCCTCAGCGCGGCCCCTCTGCAAGCCGCCAGCAGGGTCCGTAAAAAGTCGCGGTGTGACCAAACCATGACCATCGATGGCGAAAAGGCGGCGACGAGAGGGTAATTCCGGGCTTATTCTGCAGCGAAAGCAAAGCGGCCGCTCGCTGCATTGTCGCGCCTCACGCGACGAGCGAAGATGCTGCACGCGACACGGGAGGAGCTGACGATGCCCCACGCAACGGCGAAAGACGGCGTTCGCCTCTATTTCGAAGAGGCCGGCGCCGGCACGCCGCTCCTCTTCCTGCACGAGTTCGCAGCCGACCACACCAATTGGGAGCCGCAGCTGCGCTACTTTTCGCGCCGCCACCGCTGCATCGCCTACTCCGCGCGTGGCTACACGCCCTCGGACGTGCCGGCCTCGCCCGACGCCTACAGCTACGTGCATTTCTACGCCGACGCGCTGGCCTTGCTCGACCATCTCGGCATCGACAGCGCGCATTTCGTCGGCCTGTCGATGGGCTCCTACTCGTCGCTGCAGGTGGCCCTGAACGCGCCGGAGCGCATCCGCTCGATGGTACTGGCGGGGGTCGGCTCCGGCTCCAGCCTGGAGCATCTCGACGCGTTCCGCGCCCAGTGCCGGGCGACCGCCGAGCAGTTCGAGACGCTGGGATCGGCCGAGACCGCCAAGGTCACCCGCGAGGCTCCCAGCCGCATCCCCTTCCTGGTCAAGGACCCGCGCGGCCATGCCGACTTCTACGCCGCCCTCGCCCGCCACGACGCCAAGGGCTCCGCCAACACCATGCGCGGATTCCAGGGCGGACGGCCGTCGATCTACACCATGGCCGACGCCATCCGCCGCGTCACGACGCCCGCTATGATCGTCTGCGGCGACGAGGACGACGCCTGCATCGAGCCGAGCCTGTTCCTGAAGCGGCAGCTGCCGGCGTCAGGCCTGACGTTCTTCCCGAAGTCGGGGCATGTGCTGAATTTGGAAGAGCCGGCGCTGTTCAATGAATCGGTCGAGCGCTTCATCGCGCTGGTCGAGGCCGGACGATGGGGACCGCGCGACCCGAGGTCGATCACCGCATAGTTGCGCGGCCGATGCTTTCCACCTGTGCTCGACAGGCCGGAGGTCGCACTCTATGGTCGGGCATCCGGATACCAGCTCACGCGGAGAAACGGCATGATCACGCGCGCGGTCCTCGTCGCGGTCGCAGCGATGGCGATCTGCACCAGCTTCGCCCGCGGCGACGATGCTGCCTTCCCCTGTGACGCTCCGCCTGGCCTGCAGGACGGCTGGACCGTCACGACACCCGAGACGCAGGGCCTGACCCCGGCCATGCTGTGCGCGATGGGCGACGGCGTCGCCGCCGGCCAACTCTCCGAGGTCGACTCCATTGTCGTGGTTCGGCACGGCGCCCTGGTCTACGAGCGCTACTTCAATCGCCAGCACGCAATCAGCTACGATGCGGCGACCCGCCACGTCGGCAACTCCATGACCAAGAGCGTCGTCTCGCTACTGCTCGGAATCGCTGTCGACCGCGGCCTGATCGGCGATCTCGACGCGCCGGCCTTGTCGTTCTTCCCGGAATTCGCCGAACTGCGCACGCCGGAGAAGGAACGGATCACGCTTCGTCACCTCCTGACGATGACAGCCGGCCTGAACGCGTCGGTCTCAGCGCCGATGTTGAGCCGGGACCGCGATCCCGACCGGCACGCGTTCGAGCAGGCCCTTGCCCGCGAGCCGGGCGCGGCCTTCGAGTACAGCAATCTGGACAGCGAAATCATCGGCGCGATTCTGGAGAAGGTGACGGGCAAGCCACTCGACATGTTTGCGATGGACGAGTTGTTCCGTCCGCTCGGCATCACCGACGTCGACTGGTTCCGCCGGCTCGGCAATCAGCGGCCGATGTCGAGCAACGGCCTGAGCCTGCGTCCGCGCGACTGGGCGAAGATCGGCCAGCTCGTGCTGAACCGCGGCGCCTGGAACGGCAAGCAGCTGGTGTCGGCATCGTGGATCGCGCAATCCACCAGCCCACAGGTCAGCGCACCAAAGTCGTTCGCGTACGGCTTCCAGTGGTGGCTGGGTCATTCGGCGGTCGGCGATCACAACGTCGCCTGGGCCGCCGCGCTGGGGTTCAACGCCCAGAAGCTGATCGTCATTCCCGAGTACGATGCCGTCGTCGTCTTCCACGCTGCGCGTGAATCGGTCCAGATGGTCGTGCCGGAGATCGAGCTGTTGAACCGGTACATCCTGCCCGCGATGCGGTGAGCGAGCCGCCGGAAGCGCTCGCTTGGGCTACGCTCCTCTCTGAAGCCGGTCGATCAACATGCCATTGCTGCTTTTCCTGTTTTCGTTCGATGGCCGGATTGGCCGGTCCGCATTCTGGCTCGGCCTGATCCTGCCACTCACGCTAGCGTTCCTCGGAATAGTCGTTGCCGTGCCGCCGCTTGCATTCAACAATGCCGTACTCGGCCTCTTCCTGCTGACGCTGTGGCCAACCCTGGCGATCGGTGCGAAGCGTTGCCACGACCGCGGTCGCTCGGGTTGGTATCAACTGGTCGGCCTGGTACCGTTCGTGGGACCGATCCTGCTACTGATCGAGTTCGGATTCCTCCGCGGAACCGACGGGCCGAACCGATTTGTCGCTGCGCGCGGCGTGTCCAGCGGGCTATCGTGACTCGCCGCGCGCCGAAGGGCTCCCGATATCCATGACGATCTCTCCTGCCTCGCCTTGACGAGCCTCAAATCGCCGCCTCCACCAATCGCTGCCGCAGCAGCGGCACGGCGAAGTCGACGAAGGCGCGCAGCTTCAGCGGCAGCCGGTTCTGTCCGTCATAGACGAGGTGGACGGGGCGCGGCGCGGGCTCGAACGCTTCGAGCACGATCTCGAGTCGGCCGCTGCGGACATGATCGACGACTTGGTAGGACAGCGCCCGCACGAGCCCCGCGCCCGACAGGCCCGCGTCGATCGCCGCATCGATCGTGTTGACGCCGAGCCGCGCGCGGAAGCCGGCGGAGATCTCGGCGCCGTCGACATCGAGCGGCCAGGCGCCGGCCACCGACACGCTCTGAAAGGAGATCACGCTGTGCTGCGCCAGGTCGTCCGGCCGCGCCGGGCGGCCATTGGCGGCGAGATAGGCGGGGCTGGCGCAGATCACGTGACGAACGCTGCCGAGGCGGGTCGCGATGAGATTCGAGTCCGGCAACTGCCCGATGCGCAGGGCGACGTCGACCTGGTCGTCGAGGAAGTGCGCGACACGGTCGGTCATCACGAGATCCACCGCGACGTCCGGATAGGCGGCGAGGAAGCGCGTCACCACCGCCAGCGCATGCATCCGGCCGAACATGATCGGCGCCGTCACCACCAGGTCGCCCTTGGGCTCGGAATATTCGCCGGCCGCGGCGCGCTCGGCCTCGGCGACCTGCTCCAGGATCGCGCGGGCCGCCGCGACATAGGAGCGCCCTGCCGGCGTCAGCTCCAGCCCCTTGGCCGAGCGGATCAACAGCGCCGCCTTCAGGTGCGCTTCGAGCTCGGCCACCTTGCGGCTGACGGTCGCAAGCGGCAGTCCGAGCGTCCGGCTGGCCTTCGACAGGCTGCCGGCGTCCGCAGCAGCCAGCAGCACCGCCATGGCTTCCAGGCGATCCATGGAATCCTTCCATATTCTGAGAGGCTTCTTCTCAAATCTAGCGGCTCCCGCTCGATTGTGGAAGGCATAGAACCAGGGGCAACGGCGACAAGCAATCGTTGCCGGCCATCCGAGACCAGGAGCCTTGCCCATGACCACGCAGACGACCACCCAGACCCGCCACCGCACCGCGACCGTCAACGGCCGACAAGTCTTCTACCGTGAGGCCGGCGATCCCGCCGCGCCGACCATCCTGCTGCTGCACGGCCTGCCGACCAGCAGCCAGATGTTTCGCGACCTGATCCCGGCGCTCGCCGATCGCTTTCACCTCGTCGCCCCCGACTACATCGGCTTCGGCCATTCCGACGCGCCTGATCGCCGCGCGTTCAGCTACACGTTCGACAATCTCGCCGCCCATGTCGAAGGGCTCGTCGACGTACTCGGCTTGACCTCCTACATCCTCTACCTGCAGGACTATGGCGGCCCGGTCGGCTTCCGCCTGTTCACGCGACGGCCCGAGCGCGTGAAGGGCTTCATCCTGCAGAACACCAACGCCTACATGGAAGGTGTCGGCGAGGCGCCGAAGAAGGTGCTGCTGCCGCTGTGGGAGAAGCGCACGGCGGAGACGGAGGCGCCGGCGCGCGAACTGCTCAGTCTCGAAGGGACAAAATTCCAGTGGCTGGTCGGCGCCAAGGATCCCGAGGCCGTCAATCCCGACAACTGGGTGCTCGATCAGGCCCTGCTCGACCGTCCGGGCACGCAGGACTATCAGCTCGACCTGCTGGAGAACTACAAGACCAACGTCGCGCTCTATCCGCAATGGCAGGCCGCGTTCCGCGCGCATAGCCCGAAGACACTGATCGTCTGGGGCCAGCACGACCCGTTCTTCATCCCGCCCGGCGCCCGCGCCTATCTCAACGACCTCTCCGACGTGAAGCTGGTCTGGCTCGACGCGGGGCACTTCGTGCTCGACGAGAACACGCCGAAGGTTGCCGCGGAGATCAAGGCGGTGTTTGCCAGCGACGTACGTCCATCATCGTCGACTTGAAGTAGCGGCGTGAAGCGGCGGCGTGAGCACGCTTGCGCGGCAGCGAGTTGGTCGCGTGCGATGCGCGCGCCATCCGCGTCGTCATTGCGAGCGCGGGCGATCCGTACGCCGAAGCGCCAGGAACGACACCGATCAGGCGCCGTTCGGAGAAACGGTCCATGGGTGTCATCGCGCTCGCCAGGGCGCGGCGGCGTGGACCGCGTGGTCCAGGCCGGCCGGCCTTGCCCCCGCGGCATCGATGCCGTCGAGCAGAAAGCGTTTCTCATCCCGTGCCAGCCAGCGGCAACTGGAGACGAGCGCCGCACCGAACAGCACGAGCATGGTCGGAAATGCCACGCCGACCATACTGCTCAAGGCGGCGCTCAATCCTGCGGAACGGGCTAGAATCAACGAGTGGACAAATATGAAGCCGATGACAAGCAGCAGCGGGGAGAACCAGACGATCGTGAATGCAATCGCCAGGGGGTGCATCGAGAAGCTGCACCGTACCAACGTCCCATCTGCTTGCGGGATCAACTCCGCGGAAAGAGACGTCTGGAACGAGTTGCGATACCTGATCCTCTTACGCGCCCTGACGTGGTTTCCGCGAATTCGTCCGACGATGGGCCGCGTTCCGAACATCGCTCCGAACATGCCATGGTCCATGGCAACAGCAAGCCGCGCGCTCAATTCGTCGATCGGGCAAGGCAACAACAATTCCACGGTGTCCTTCCCATAGATGCGGCGGATCGTCGACCTCGGCCAGCCGAGCAGAAATCTGTACATCCCTACTCCCCGATGATCTTGATCAGTGCCCGCTTGCGCCGGCCGCCGTCGAACTCGCCGTAGAAGATCTGCTCCCAGGGGCCGAAATCGAGCTTGCCTTGCGTGATCGCGACCACGACCTCGCGGCCCATGACCTGGCGCTTCATGTGGGCATCGGCATTGTCCTCGCCGGTGCGGTTGTGGCGATAGGACGACACCGGCTCGTGCGGTGCTAGCTTCTCGAGCCACTGCTCGTAGTCGTGGTGCAGCCCGCTCTCGTCGTCATTGATGAACACTGAGGCGGTGATGTGCATGGCGTTGACCAGCACCAGCCCCTCGCGCACGCCGCTCTCCTTCAGCGCCGCCTCGACGTCGCCGGTAATGTTGATGAAAGCGCGCCGTCCCGGTGTCTGGAACCAGAGTTCCTTGCGGAAGGATTTCATCGCGATCGATCCCTGTCAGTTGGAGCCGTAGTTGGAGCCGTAGTTGGAGCCATGGCCATACGGCCCTTCATCACCGATGCCGGCACGACAAAGTGTGGGCTATCTCACATTTGGCGCGGCGATCGTAAGGCTATCTCTAAGCAGGATACTACGACGTGCACACTGCAAGCGCAGGCGGCACAACCACCTGTCGCGTTGCAATCAAAATTGAACCGATCGTGATGCGGCAAGACTTAACTGCATTGCCGATCTCATTGCGACGTTGACGACGATAGCGGCGGCTTGCCGTTTGGCGACCACGATGCGGACCCGATCGGTCCGCAGCCGCCCATACTCTTCGCGCGGGGAACGCGACCTCCACGGGCTGGCGCCTATCGCTGCGTGTCACCATTCAAGGGAGAGAGACAATGAGTTTGCTGCGTATCAATCTCTTTGGCGGTCTTGAAATCAGGCAGATCTCCGGCGAGGAGGTCGCGATGCCGAGCCGGAAGGCTGCGACGCTGCTGGGCTATCTCGCCCTCATCTCTCCTCAGGCCATTTCACGCGGCAAGCTCGCAGCGCTGCTGTGGGAAGGACGCTTCGGCGACACCGCGCGCGCCAACCTGCGTCAGGCGCTGCTGACACTGCGGCGGGTGCTGCCGCAATGCGCCGCGGTGTTGTCGGCGGAACGCGACGACATTCGCATTCCACAAGGCGTCGTCACCACCGATGTGCAGCAGTTCGAGCAGTTGCTGCAGTCGGGCGATCTGGAGGCCATGGCGCGGGCCGCCGCGCTGTTCCGCGGCGAGCTGCTGGACGGCATCGGCTCGACTTCATGCGCCCTCGAAGCCTGGCTGTCGGCAGAACGCCAGCGACTGCGGGTGCAGGCGACGCGGGCCATCGCCCGCCTGCTGGACGTCGGCAGCCGCGAGCATGTCGAGATCGCCACGATGTTCTCGCTGCGCGTCCTGGCCGCCGATCCGCTGCAGGAGGACGTGCATCGCACCTTGATGCGTTGCTACGCGCAGCAGGGCCGCCGTGCCGATGCGCTGCGTCAGTATGACTTTTGCTGCAACATCCTGCGCAAGCAGGTCGGAGCGGCGCCCGAGAGCGAAACCGAAACACTGCAGCGTGAAATCAGGCGCATGCTTCGCGTGTGACAACTTGCCTCGCCTCCTGATTGATTTTGACGGCACATTCACGCCCCGCTTGACACCTGCATCACGCCTCGACGCGCAACCTCGGCCTCGATCGACGTCGCGCAACATTTGCTCCTGATGAGAAATGAGCGCGTCGCTCGGCATCAGACAACAAGCGAGGAGACACACTATGGGCATGCAGCAGACGAACGAGGATTTCGGCCAACTGAATCCCGAAGGCATCTTCGGCGCCGTTCTCGGACGGATCGCGGGACAACTGATCGGAAAGGTGATCGGCGGCAAGACCGGCGGAGATGTCGGCCGCACCATCGGCGGCTTCGCCGGCAGCTTCGCGCCCCTCTCGGCCGTCCCCGGCGCGGAGCAGCCGTCGGAGATGGAGTTGCAGGGCTTCTGGAGCGTGCTGAAGAAGATCGGACAGGGCGTGCAGACCGGCCTCAACGTCGGCCACAACCTCGGCATCTTCAGCGCCGATCCGCAGGTCGCCGCTGCCGCGCCGCCGACCGACATGGAGCTGCAGAGCTTCTGGAGCGTGCTCAAGAAGATCGGCCAGGGCGTGCAGACCGGCGTCAACATCGGCCACAACCTCGGCATCTTCAGCGCCGGCCCACAAGCTCCCGCCGCACCGCCGACCGACATGGAACTGCAGAGCTTCTGGAGCGTGCTGAAGAAGATCGGTCAGGGCGTCCAGACCGGCCTCAACGTCGGCCACAATCTCGGCATTTTCAGCGCTGGCCCGCAGGCCGCTCCGACCACGCAGCCGACCGACATGGAGCTGCAGAGCTTCTGGAGCGTGCTCAAGAAGATCGGCCAGGGCGTCCAGACCGGCCTCGATGTCGGCCACAACCTCGGCATCTTCAGCGCCGGCCCGCAGGCCGCTCCGACCACGCAGCCGACCGACATGGAGCTGCAGAGCTTCTGGAGCGTGCTCAAGAAGATCGCCCAGGGTGCGCAGACCGGCCTCGATGTCGGGCACAAGCTCGGCGTCTTCAGCGCCGACCCGCAGCCCGCCGCCGCGGCACAGCCGACCGACATGGAGCTGCAGAGCTTCTGGAGCGTGCTCAAGAAGATCGGCCAGGGCGTGCAGACCGGCCTCGACGTCGGCCACAACCTCGGCATCTTCAGCGCCGGTCCGCAGGCCGCTCCGACCACGCAGCCGACCGATATGGAGCTGCAGAGCTTCTGGAACGTGCTGCGGAAGATCAGCCAGGGCGGCTATGGCGCCCCGAACTTCGGACCCGCGCCCGGCGCTTTCAGCAACGGCCAGGCCGGCACGATGCACTAGGACGGCTGACCTGACGCAACAGCCCGCGACGTCAGCGTCGCGGGCGGAGAGTCGAAGCGGTGGGCGCACGTAACGTCCGCCCACCGCCGATCTTTGATGGAGGGAACAACGCATGGCCGAACCTGACGCACCGGAAGAATTCATCGTGCAAGGCGAGCCGGTCCAATCCGGCCAGCTTGCCGATCACCTGAGCCGCGCGCCCGGCGTGAAGGACGTGAAGCGTGTCGGGCAGGTCGCGCCCGACGTCGTCATCCTCTCCATGACCAAGACCCAGGCCGATCAACTCCGATCGACTTTCCGCAGCATCGTGGTGGAGCCGAACGCTTCGCTGAAACCCTTCGGCGCCGGTTGATCCAGCTGCGCGCGCGAGACGAGATGAGGATGAAGGAGCCCGCAAATGGCTGCACGAAACAAACCTGAGCATTCTGATCAGAAGAACACGGCCGGCAACGGCGCCGGAGCCCAGTCCGCAACGGACGAGCAGCCGGCCACCGAAGCAGCCGCCACGCCGCAAGCTGCGACATCGGCGGCAGCAACTCCGCCCGCCGCAGCACAAGGCGCGGGCCGCAGCAACAGCGCCAACGCAGCGCCGGTAGCAGATCAGCCCGCCGCAACGCTGTCGCAGCGGCGGGCGCAGTACATCCTCGCCCCGCGCCAGCAGATGGGGCTGGGAACGTTCAGCGCCGACTTCATCGTGCAGCAGCTGACCGCCAGTCCCGACATCGATGTGGTCAAGACCATCCAGCCGCCGCGGCTGCTCGACTTCCAGAGCGCCGATCCGGGACAGGCGCCGCTCGGTCCGATGGTGCTCGCCCGCATGGCGCCCGACAAGGCCGAACTGCTGAAGAGCCAGGCCGGCGCGCGGCTCGCTGTGGAGCGCGACCTGCCGCTCAGCTACATGCTCGATCCGAGCGTGCCGCAGTTGCCGGCGCCGCATCAATTGCCCAATCCCGGCGTTCTCGTTCCGCTGGCCGACGGCTTCGCGACGACGATCGAAGTGATCGGCGAGAGCGGCCCGTTGCCCGAGACGGAAGTCTACGTATTCGGCAGCGTATGGCCGGTGCAGGGCGTCACCGACGGCAGCGGCCGGGTCACGCTCAGGATCCAGGGCGAAACGCCCGACACGATCCGCGCGATTCTCATCAAGCCCCGTGTCGACTACTGGACGTTCTGGCTCGATCGTCCGCAACTGGTCCCGGACAGCGTCAACCGCATCGCCGCGAAGCCGCTGGGCGCCACCATCCAGGGTTTTCCGGGCCAGCAATTGCTGGGCTGGGGCCAGCGTGCGATGGGCCTCGACCGCCTGCCGCCCGCCTACAACGGTGCCGGCATCAAGATCGCGATCATCGACTCCGGCACGGCGCCGACGCATCGCAATCTGCACAATGTCGCGATCGGCAAGAGCATGGTTGGCGATCCCGCCGCCTGGTCCGTCGACACCATCGGGCACGGCTCGCATTGCGCCGGCATCATCGCAGGTGGTCCGGTCGGCAGCGGCGGCGGCATTCGCGGCTTCGCTCCCGCGGCCGAAATCCACGTCTGCCGGATCTTCCCGGGCGGCCGGTTCAGCGATCTCGTCTCGGCGCTCGACTACTGCATGGAGCATGACATCGACGTCGCCAACATGAGCCTGGGCGGTGGCGACCCGTCGCAGATCATCGAGGACCGGATCCTGCGCGCCAAGCAGCGCGGCATGGCCTGCATCGTCGCCGCCGGCAACTCCTCGGGACCCGTGCAGTTTCCCGGCTCGACGCCGCATTGCCTGTCGGTCGCCGCGATGGGCAAATGGGGCGAATTCCCCGACGACAGCTTCCACGCGCAGCAGGCTTTGGACGGCTTCCGCAGCAGCGACGGCTATTTCCCGGCGAAGTTCTCCTGCTTCGGCCCGGAGATCGATGTCTGCGCGCCGGGCGTCGGCATCGTGTCCTCGCTGCCGGCCGACGGCTTCGGCGCCTGGGACGGCACCTCGATGGCGACACCGCACGTCACCGGCCTCGCAGCTCTGGTGCTGGCGCATCATCCCGACTTCAAGGGTCCGTTCGCAGCTCGCGACGCGAACCGTGTCGAGCGGCTGTTCAAGATCCTGAAGGAGACATCGACCCCGCTGCAGTTCGGCGACCCGAACCGTTCGGGCGCCGGACTGCCGAACGCGATGCGCGCACTCGGGCTGGAGAGCAGCGTGGCGGCGGCGCCCGCGGCCGATCCGTCGCTCGACGTTCTGCGTCGTCTGTTGGGACTGACGCGCGGCGAGACGCCAACGCTCGCGCCGCAGGCTCCCAATGGCAAGCTGAACGGTGCGAGTCCGGTGGCGAGGGGACCCGCAACCACGGCGGCCGAGCGGTCCAGCGCGCCCGTCGGAGACCCGAGCCCGGCGCAGATCCGCGACATGATGCACAAGGTCGGATTGCTCTAACTCTCGTGATAATGCGTCACGGGCCGTAGCCTCCCCAACTTGCACGACGGACAGTTTGCGCAGCTCATGCGCAAATGCCCGTCGTGTGATTTTGTCGTGCGTTCGGCATGTGCAAGGCGCGAGGGACTCAATCCACCGACCAATGCGCGACATCATAGGCACGCGGATGTCGGAGCGCTTGCGCGGAGGCAAATGACGCTGCAACGCGCGGCGCGAATGAAAAATGAATCTGCACGACAGGCTATCAGCGCATGCGCGCCATGCGCCAGCTGCCCGTCGTATTGGTTTGTCGCAAGGTTGGCCCTTGCACCATCGGGCAAATCAGGCGCAGATTTCCGCCCGTCCCGCCTCACAGCAAGAGGGGCGTATCGCGGTCGTCACGAACGCTGAGGTGGGATGCGGTGGGCGTGTCGGATTGCGCGTGAGTCATCTCGCGCGGACGAACAATTCCGGCACGCACGGTCAAGTCGCGCGGTCCTGACATCCCGACGCTGATGTCAACTCACGGCGAAGCTTTCGCTTCTCGTGGGGATGGTGGCCAGAAAGCCCGGCGCACCAGGGAGAACGCGAAGCAGCCGTACAACCATCGCGCAGGGAAGGCCGGGTGTTCCGGCTCGTACCTGTGGTTCCTGCCGCCTGCATTTTTTCTGCAGGCGGGCCATGGGTGCGGCCAGCATCCGGCCTTCCCTGCGCCTCTGCGTTATCAGGAGGCGGTGAACGACGTATAGCCCGGGCGCGGATGCGCCGCGGGGATGTACCGTGACGTCGTTAGTTGTTTGAGATGCACAGTGGGACAGATCGTGCAGCAGGCGGCGCTGACTTCAGCGGTCATGAGTTGGCTTGACGCCACCACACTCTCGCTGTCGTCCCGGCGAACGCCGGGATCCATACCGCGGAATCTCTCGATAAAGCACAACTGCCAGTCATCGTCCCAGCAGGGCCGGTGGCTATGGGTCCCGGCTCAAGGCCGGGACGACAGCGGAGGATGACGTGCGCGCACCGGACTTCGCACCACCGGCCAGCCGAGGAGCCCCTACCGCCTCTCCGCCCGGCTCAGCAGGAACACGCCCTGCTCGCCGAACATGTTCCAGAACCACCAGGGCATCGCCACGCGCAGCGGGCGGCCGTAACTATCAAGCGCCACCGCTCGCTCCATCTTGACGCCGATCTCGTCGCAGAGCTGCACGAAATCCTTGATGGTGCAGAAATGAATGTTGGGCGTGTCGTACCAGGTGAAGGGCAGGTTGTCAGTGCGCGGCATGTGGCCGCCGACCAGGAGCTGCAGGCGCAGCCGCCAGAAGCCGAAATTCGGGAAGGTGACGATGGCGCGGCGGCCGATGCGCAGCAGATTTTCCAGCACGTCCTTCGGCCGGCGCGTCGCCTGCAAGGTCTGCGACAGGATCACGTAGTCGAAGGCGTCGTCGGGATAGTCGACGAGATCGGTGTCGGCGTCACCCTGCACCACCGCGAGGCCCTTGGCGACGCAATGGTTGACGCCCTCGCGCGACAGCTCGATGCCGCGACCGTCGATGCCGCGGCTCTCCAGCAGCTGCAACAGATCACCATCTCCGCAGCCGATGTCGAGCACCTTGGAGCCGCGCTCGACCATGCCGGCGACCAGCAGATGATCCGGCCGATACGCCAGCACCTCGCCGCCGGAGAAACCGTTCAGCGGCAGCACACCCTGCAGGCTCATGCCTCAGCTCCCCTTGGCGGCGTTGAGGCCGCGCGCCTTGCCGGCGGAATCGAGAAAGGCGCTGGCGATCTCGAAGAACTCGGGCACGTCGAGCAGGAACGCGTCGTGCCCCCGGTCGGTTTCGATCTCCGCGAACGACACCCGCGCGCTGGAGGCGTTGAGCGCATGCACCAGCGCGCGCGATTCCGAGGTCGGAAACAGCCAGTCGCTGGTGAACGACACCACGCAGAAGCGGGTCTTGATGCCACGGAACGCTGCGGACAGCGTGCCGTCATGGTCGCCCGCGATATCGAAATAGTCCATCGCGCGGGTCAGATAGAGATAGGCATTGGCGTCGAAGCGCTCGACGAAGGACGAGCCCTGGTAGCGCAGATAGCTCTCGACCTGGAAATCGGCGTCGAACGAGAATGTCGGCAGCTCACGGTCCTGCATGCGGCGGCCAAACTTGCGATGCAGCGCGGCGTCGGACAGATAAGTGATATGCGCGGCCATCCGCGCCACAGCGAGGCCGCGATGCGGGTGCGTGCCCTTGTCGGCGTAGCGGCCATGGTCCCATTCGGGATCGGCCATGACAGCCTGGCGGCCGAGCTCGTGGAAGGCAATGTTCTGGGCCGAGTGCCGCGTCGCGCAGGCGATCGCCAGATTGGCGAACACGCGCTGCGGATACGCCACCGTCCATTGCAGCGCCTGCATGCCGCCCATCGAGCCGCCGACCACCGCGAACAAGGTGCCGATGCCGAGATGATCGATCAGCATCGCCTGGGCGCGCACCATGTCGGGGATGGTGATGATCGGGAAATCAAGACCCCAGACCTTGCCGGTGGCAGGGTTCAGCGACGCCGGACCGGTCGAGCCCATGCAGCCGCCGATCACGTTGGAGCAGATGATGAAGTAGCGCGCCGGATCGAGCGGCCGTCCCGGGCCGACCAGCGTCTCCCACCAGCCGGGCTTGCCGGTGACCGGATGGCGGTTGGCGACGTGCTGGTCGCCGGTCAGCGCGTGGCAGATCAGGACGGCGTTGGACTTGTCGGCGTTGAGCTCGCCATAGGTCTGGTAGGCGATCTGGAACGGCGTGAGGTCGACGCCGCAATCGAGCTTGAGCGGCTTGTCGGCACCGAACTGCGCGACCAGCGAGCTCGGATGGTCGACCTCGTGCGAGCGCTCCTCGGGCGCGACCGTGCGCAGCGCGGATGTGGATTTCGGCGTCAGGCCTGTCATGTCTCTCACCGCGGCCATTCGGCCAGGGCTCCCGAACCACGTGACATATCAGGCCATGAAAAACCCGGCCTGAACTGGGGTTCGGCCGGGATCGATAACGTCCCCGGCCTGTTTAGCGAGTTTTTTAACGTGGCTGCAAGCCGGCCGGCTCAAATGACCACGGAACGAGCAGAAACTAGTCCCGCGGGCGCTCGTCGTCAAGGCAAGCTGGGGTTGACCGATCCGGCACCCCACGGCTGCAGGTCAGCCAAGCCTAGGCAGCACAAGGTAAACTTGCTGTTGCGCAGGTCCCCTTCATCGGAGAGAACGGCATTCGTTCCAGTCGGCTGCGCGTTTCCCCGCGGCCCGCGAAGAGTGACCACGCCCATGTCGAACCTGCCGCCCGCCCCGCCCTCGCTCGCCGACCTGCGCAAGGAGATCGACGCGATCGACGAGCAGGTCCATCACCTCCTGATGAACCGGGCCGACATCATCGACCGGCTGATCAAGGTCAAGAAGACCCAGGAGGTCGGCTCGGCGTTCCGCCCGGCGCGCGAGGCCGACATGATGCGGCGCCTGGTGCAGCGCCATCGCGGCATCCTGCCGCTCGACACCGTCGAAGGCATCTGGCGCGTGATCGTCTCGACCTTCACCTATGTGCAGGCGCCGTTCTCGGTGCATGCCGATGTGTCGGTCGGCGAGTCCGCAATGCGCGACTCCGCCCGGTTCCATTTCGGATTTCTCGTGCCCTATGTCGCGCATTTCAGCGCCCAGGCGGCGGTGGAAGCGACGGCGCATTCGAAGGGCGATCTCGCGCTGGTGTCCGCGACCTCGGGACACACACCGTGGTGGATCACGCTCGAGCCCGCAGGCGCACCAAAGATCATCGCGCGGATGCCGTTCATCGAGCGCGCCGATCACCCGGCAGCGCTGCCGGTCTTTGCCGTGTCGCGCGTGGCCGACGACGCGCTGGTGCTGGAGGTCGAGACCTGGAGCATCCGCGTCTCCGGCTGGAATGCGCAGGTGTCGCGGGCGCTGTCACCGCTCGCCGATGTCGTCGCGGTGCCCGATACCGCCTTCGACGGCGCGGCCCTGCTGGTGTCGATCGAAGCGCCGTCGAACATCGACAGCATCAAGGCGGCCCTGATCGCCGCGGGTGCCTCGGTGCGCTCGACGGCCCTCGTCGGCGGGCATGCGAAACGCTATACGGTTCCCGCCTGAGACGCTCCGCGCCAGTGATCATCTTCCGGAGTTCATGATGTCCCGCCCCGTGCCGAACGCCGGCATATCAGACATTGCGCCGTATGCACCGGGCAAGAGCCCGACGCCCGAGCCGGGCCGCAAGGTTTTCAAGCTGTCGGCCAATGAGACGCCGTTCGGCCCGTCGCCCAAAGCGATCGAGGCGTTCAAGAGCGCGGCCGGACATCTGGAGGATTATCCCGAGGGCACCTCGCGGGTGCTGCGCGAAGCGATCGGCCGAACCTATGGCCTCGATCCCGCGCGCATCGTTTGCGGCGCCGGCTCCGACGAGATCCTCAACCTGCTGGCGCATGCGTATCTCGGCCCGGGCGACGAGGCGATCTCGACCGCGCATGGCTTCCTGGTCTACCCGATCGCGACCATGGGCTGCGGCGCCAGGAACGTCGTTGCTGCCGAGACGGAGTATCGCACCGACGTCGATGCCATCCTCACTGCGGTGACGCCGCGCACCAAGCTGGTTTGGCTCGCCAACCCGAACAATCCGACCGGGACCTACATCCCGTTCGACGAGGTCAAGCGGCTGCGCGCCGGCCTGCCCGCGCATGTTCTGCTGGTGCTCGACGCCGCCTATGCGGACTACGTCTCGCGCAACGACTACGAGTTCGGCATCGAACTGGTCGCGACTACCGAGAACACCGTCGTCACGCATACCTTCTCCAAGATCCACGGCCTCGCCGCGCTGCGCGTCGGCTGGATGTTCGGCCCGGCCCACATCGTCGATGCCCTCAACCGCATTCGCGGGCCGTTCAACGTCTCGACGCCGGCGATGCTGGCTGCGGTCGCCGCGATCGAGGACACGGCGCATCAGCAGATGTCGAAGGCGCATACCGAGACGTGGCGCAACTGGCTGACCGAAGAGATCGGCAGGCTCGGGCTGAAGGTGACGCCGAGCGTGACCAATTTCATCCTGATCCATTTCCCGACCTCGGCAGGCCGGACGGCCGTCGACGCCGACGCGTTCCTGACGCGGCGCGGCCTCGTGCTGCGCGCGCTCGCCAACTACAAGCTGCCGAATGCCTTGCGCATGACGATCGGCACCGAAGAAGCCAATCGCCTGGTCGTCGAGGCGCTACGTGAATTCATGGGGCCGAAGTGACCGTTCCAGGAAAATTCGAACGCATCGCGCTGATCGGCTTCGGCCTGATCGGCGGCTCGATCGCCCGCGCGGCGCGGCTGCAGGGCGTGGCCGGCGAGATCGTCACGTCGGCGCGTTCGGAGAAGACGCGCGCGCGCGTCGCCGAGCTCGGCATCGTCGATCAGGTCGTCGCGACCAACGCTGAAGCCGTCAAGGATGCCGATCTCGTCATCCTCTGCATCCCCGTCGGCGCCTGCGGCCCGGTCGCAGCCGAGATCGCACCGCATCTGAAGCCTGGCGCGATCGTCTCCGACGTCGGTTCGGTGAAGGGCGCGATCGTCCGCGACATGGCCCCGCACCTTCCAGCCAACATTCACTTCGTGCCGGCGCACCCGGTCGCGGGCACCGAGAACTCGGGTCCGGACTCCGGCTTTGCCGAGCTGTTCATCAACCGCTGGTGCATCCTGACGCCGCCGGAGGGCGTCGATGCCGATGCGATCGAGAAGCTGCGCGCGTTCTGGGCGGCGCTCGGCGCCAAGGTCGAGATCATGACGCCGGATCATCACGACCGCGTGCTCGCGATCACCAGCCACCTGCCGCATTTGATCGCCTACACGATCGTCGGCACCGCCGACGAGCTGGCGCAGGTCACCGAATCCGAAGTGATCAAGTTCTCCGCCGGCGGCTTCCGCGATTTCACCCGTATCGCAGCGTCAGACCCAACGATGTGGCGCGACATCTTCCTGAGCAACAGGGATGCGGTGCTCGACATGCTCGGGACCTTCACCGAGGACCTCTCGAAGCTGACGCGGGCGATCAGGCGGGGCGACGGCGAGGCGCTGTTCGATCACTTCACCCGCACGCGGGCGATCCGCCGCGGTATCGTCGACATCGGCCAGGATTCGGCAGCGCCCGATTTCGGCCGACCGCTGCCGCAGATAAAGAAGCCCTGAGGTCAGAACAGCGGAGGGACGCGGGCGACCTTGAACGGACCGAGCACGACGGCACCATCGGAGAAGCGCAGCGGGAAGGTCCGCGCCTTGCGTCCTTCCAGCGTCGTTTCCTTGCCGAGCGCGTTGATGCCGATCGCGACGCCGACATTGGCGTTCTGCTTGACGACCTTGCCGAGGCCGGGAATGGCGCGGTCGAGCGCGCCGAGCAGATTGTTGACGTCCTGCGACTTCACGCCCGGGGCCACGCGATCGAGCGTCCCCTGCGGCACGCCGTTCTCGAGCATCTTGTCGAGGCCGAGCGCCGGAATGACCTTTTCGATTCCGGCCACCGTCATCTGCACCTCGCCCTCGATGCCGCCATTGGCCGTCAGGCTGAGCGTGCCGGCGGCGAGCGCCAGCAACTCACCTTGCTGGATGCGCGCCTGGACGATTTCGACATGACCGCCCGCCGCCTGAATCTCGCGAAAGCGCTCCGGCCAGGGTTTGGGACGGAAGTCCTTCAGCCCGGTGACCCGGGCCTGGATATCGGTATTGAACGGCTCGGCGAGCAGCGGATGACTGCCCTGGATGCTGCCGCCGTCGATCTGCAGCGACGTCTCCAACAGCGGATGGTCCGACGCCGAGCCCTCGGCAATACGTCCGTGCAATTCGGCGTGATCGGCACGCGCAGTCGGCACGGGAGCGCCGCCGTCGATGCGGTCGATGGTCGGCTGCTCGAACACGAGGTCCGCGCGCTGCGGCGGCCCGGGCAGACCGCGCACGCTCGCCTGTCCGACGCGCCAGTTGGCCGTGAAGGCGGCGGGGCTACGTCCATCGGCGATCGTCGCCGGCCCCTTGAATTCGGCGATGATCCGCTTCGGATCCCACACCTGCGCGACGACCAGGATCTCGTCGAGCTTGGCATTCATGAGCGGCGTGCCCGCGGCCTGCGAGAACAGCGCCACGGTCGGATCGGCGCAGCGTACCTCGAGCCGGAATGGGAAACCGCCGACCGAGCGCTGGGCGCAATCATAGACACGGCCGGACTTCGCCTCGCGGGCGCGCCAAGCATCCGCCTGGACATCCACCTGCGAAGCGGCAAAGAACCAGAAGCCGCTCCACGCGACCGCCGCGATCAGCAGCAGGACTGGAGCGATCAACAGCCCTACGAGGGAGCTCCTGCGGGGCGCTTGCGGCGAACGAGACATGCAGGACACCCTTTGGGCAGCAAATTTGGCGATTCCGCGATCACGGATTGTGTATGTAAGTTACGATTTCGCGATCGCCACCCTTAGGCTTCCTCTCCGATGTCCGCAATGACCCTCTCTGAACGCGAGCTTCCGCACGGCGACCTCTGGGTGTTCGGCTACGGCTCGCTGATGTGGCGCCCCGGTTTCGACTTTCTCGAGCAGGTGCCGGCGCGACTGATCGGCGAGCACCGCGCGCTGCGTGTGTATTCCTTCGTCCACCGCGGCACGCCGGAGAAGCCGGGCCTCGTGCTCGGCCTCGATCGTGGTGGCGCGTGCCGCGGGATCGCGTTCCGGGTGGCCGAAGACAAGCGCGATGCGACCATCGCATACTTGCGCGCGCGCGAGCAGGTGACCTCGGTGTATCGCGAGGTGCGCCGCTCGGTCTGGCTGGAAAACGACGCGCGCGAGCGGGTCAGCGCGCTGGTCTACGTCGTCGACCGCGGGCACGTCCAATATGCCGGGCGGCTCTCGCTGCAGGAGCAGTTGCGCCACGTGCGCCAGGGTCACGGTCAATCCGGCGCCAACCGCGACTACGTGATCTCGACCGTCAAGGCGATCGAGGCGCAGGGTTTTCGCGACGCGCAGCTGCATCGGCTGGCGACGATGCTGCACGATGACGGTCACGCGCCGCATCCGCCAACGTGACTGTTCAACCCTCGGCCGTCGCCGGTCGACGATTGAACAGCTTCGCCTGCTCGGCCTGCCCTGCCGACACGAGGCGATTGGTCGCATCCTCGATCGTGCGCTCGATCCGCGTCATGAATTCGGCGCGGGGCAGCCCGGGCGGCAGCGGATCGAGAAACTCGACGACGAGCGTGCCGGGATAGCGAAGAAAGGTTCGCCGCGGCCAGAACAACCCCGAATTCAGCGCCACCGGCAGGCACGGCACGCCGCAATCGGCATAGATCAGGCCGACACCGCCCTTGTAGTCCGGCGGCGCGCCCGGAGCGCGGCGCGTTCCTTCCGGGAAGATCACGAACTGCCGGCCGTGCTTCACCTCTTCCGCAGCCCGCTGCATCACCTGCTTCAGCGCACGCGCGCCGGAGCTGCGATCGATCGCGACCATGTTCGCCTTGACCAGATACTGTCCGAACAGCGGCAGCCGCAGCAGTTCGCGCTTGAGCACGAAGAACGGCTGGTCGAAGAAGTGCAGCAGCGAGATCGTCTCCCACATCGACTGGTGCTTGGCCGCCACGATCAGCGGCCCCTTGGGGATCTTCTCGGCGCCGCGATACTCGACCCGGATGTTGCAGACCAGGCGCATCAGCACGATGTTGCTCTGCGCCCACCAGTTCGCGACGCGCAGCACCGCCTTGCGCGGCATGAACAAGGTCGGCAGCGCGACCAGCGCCCAGAACACGAAGTTCGGATAGAACAGGATGTTGAACAGCAGCGAGCGCAGGAAGATCGAGACCATCAGGAACCCAGTTCAATTGGCTTGCGCCGTCGCCGGACGGCGCGACACCGAGCCAGTCGGCGGCTCGGCCTCGGGCACGAGGTCGAGGCCGAGATCGGCAAGCCGCAGCCGCGCCTCGGCAGCGACATATTTGGCATATTCGGACAGCAGAAGCCGCAGCGTCGGGCCGCTGGTCCACCACGGCTCGTCACGCCATTTTTCGCCGACGACGGCGTAGGGGATGAGATCCATGCTCGGCATCGCGTGCGAGAGCTCCACGATGGCGCGAGGCATGTGATAGTTCGAAGTGACCACGATCAGCGACTTGAAGCCGCGCTCGGCGGCCCAGCGCCGCGCCTGCGCCGCGTTGCTGCGGGTGTTGATTGCCGAATAGTCCAGGTCGACGCAGCAGTTGATGAACGAGCGCGCCTCCGGCAGCGAGCGGGTGATGTCGTTGGCGTCGTTGGTCGGATGCACGCCGGAGATCAGCAGCCTCTGCCCATAGCCGCCGGCGAGCAGTTCAACGGCGTCGGACACCCGCGACGAGCCACCGGTCAAGACCACGATCCCGTCAGCCTTGCGCTCGGGCTTGATCTCGGCGCCGCGCAATTGCGACAGAAAGCCGACGAAGCCGACGGCCGCGACGAAGAAGCCGACCGCGAGCAGCGCCACGATGGCCGCGAGCGTTCGTCCCACCACAAGGATGAGCGGCAGCTTGCGCCTGCTATCGTCGATCTCCGGCCCCATGCAACGCCTGGCGATTCCTTGCCTGCCTGCGCGCGGCGCCTCGCCGTCGCGCGCTCCCGTCCTTCAAGTCCGGGAACGCTGGCGGGTTTCGCCGGCATCCCGATCACGATCGGTCGCCGCCGATCCTGGCGTGCGACCTCCATCGTGTTCGTGACCCAGCTCACCCTCGGCCTGCCTTGCCCCGACGCGGATGATTTTAGGCGCTTTTCGGGCCGAGTGGAATCGGCACTGTGGCGCCCGGGGACAGCGGCCTCCGTCAATCGATGCTCGCCAAGGTCGCAAACAGGGTGCGGCGGGCTGCCCAACCGGTCACGGCGGCGATCACGACCGCCTGTAGCGCGATCACGATATAGCCGAGCGGGCGCAGCGAGAACGTGCCCAGGAGGGCCGCGAACTGATCTCCCACCGGCGTACCGGAGAACCAGTTGGCGATCGACTCCGAGAAGCCGAAGCCGAGCATCGCTAGCCCGCCCCCGATCACGCCGCCTTCGAGCCCGAGCTGCAGGAAGTGCCGCAGGAAGTGATTGGCGATGTAGCGGTCGCCGGCGCCGACGAAATGCAGCACTTCGACGATGGGCCGGTTGGACGCCATGGCACCGCGCGTCGCGAACGAGACCGAGATGATGGTGGCCACGATCACCAGCACGAGAATGCCGAAACCGGCGAACAGGGTCGCGCCGGTCATCGAGCGCATGCGCTCGATCCAAGCGCGGTGGTCGTCGACGCTGGCGGTCGGCGCTACCTGCGTCACGCGATTGCGCAGCGCGTTCAGATCAAGGCTGGTGCCGGGCTGCACGCGCGCGATGATGACGCGCGGCACCGGCAGCTCATCGAAGGACAGGCCGCTGCCAAGCCACGGCTCCAGCAGCTTGCTCGACTCGTCCTTGGTGAAGGGCCGCACCTCGACGAACCCGGACTGCGCCCGCATCGCCTCCGTCACGAGGGCAACGTCGCGCTCGAGATCGCGTCCGGTCTTGGGCCGAACCTGCACCGTGATTTCGCTGGCCACCTCCGACTGCCACTCGGCCGCGGATTCGCTGACCAGCAGCACGCCACCGGTCGTAATGGAGGCCAGGAAGGTCATGATCGCCACCACCGCGACCAGCGCGCGGCCGGCGATCGACGCTCGCGGCACGATCGGTGACACGATGCGGGCCTGCGCCGGCAGTTGCGGGCGGTCATCGCCCAGATCGACCAAAAGGCCGCGCTCGTCCACGCTACTCATAGATGTGCAGCCGTCCCTGATGCAGCACCAGCCGGCGGGCCTCGTATTGGTCCATCAGCGTGATGTCATGGGTTGCGATGATCACCGCCGTACCGGAGCGATTGAGCTCGATGAAAAGGCGCAACAGGCGGCGGCCCAGCGTCGGATCGACGTTACCAGTCGGCTCGTCGGCCAGCAGCAGTTGCGGCCGCGAGATGACGGCGCGCGCAATCGCCGCGCGCTGCTTCTCGCCGCCCGACAGGATCGGCGGCAGCGCGTCCATGCGGTCGCCCAGGCCGACCCATTTCAGAAGGTCGATCACCTCCTTGCGATAGCTCGACTCGTCGCGTCCCATAACGCGGAACGGCAACGCCACGTTTTCATAGGTGGTCATGTGGTCGAGCAAACGGAAGTCCTGCAGCACGATGCCGATCCGCTTGCGCAAATCTGCGATCTCGTCCTTGCTGAGCAGCGAAATGTCGTAGCCGAACAGATTGACCAGGCCGCGGGTCGGGCGCAGCGACAGGAACAACAGTTTCAGCAACGAGGTCTTGCCGGCGCCCGAAGGGCCGGTGAGAAACTGGAAGGAATGCGCCGGAATCTGGAACGTGAGGTCGCGGAGGATCTCCGGCCCCAGTCCATAGCGCAACCCGACATTTTCGAACCGAACCAAAGCCTCAGCTCCGTTCGACAGCGTGCGTGCGCAATCCGCACGCGACAAGCCCGATGGTACGATAGCCCCATTGAGCGCTCGTTATGGTTTCCGGTTCGTTAATGGTTGCCATGTACCAATGGCATGATTGAGTTCTGACGGTCGTCCACATGGCGGTGCTTGTAGCACGAACTGTCGGAAACAAAGCGGCAATGGCCGTCGGAGATCAGGCGCGATGTTCATCGTTTGCCCCCATTGTGCGACATCCTATGCGATTGACCTGGCAACCCTGGGCATGGCGGGCCGCAGCGTGCGCTGTTCCCGTTGCAAGGAGGTCTGGCTGGCGCGTCCGGAGGATGCGGTCGAGGCGCCGGCGCCCGTCCCCGCCATGGCCGAAGCCGCCGGCGCGCCGGCGCCGCGGGACGCCGCCGACGAATGGGAGGCGCTGGCCCGCGAGGAGCCGGACGAGCAGCCGCCGGAGGTGGAAAGCCCGTCCATCGCCTCCGGGTGGCCCGAAGATGCGGTCGCCGAGGAGCCGGGCGATGCCGCTCCCGACGCCGAGCAGCCGGCCCAAGGCAGGTTGGCGCGCCTCGCCGGCCTCAGCCGGCTCATCAAGCGACCGGCTCTGCCGGACTTCCCGGGCAAGAAGGTGTTCAACCTGCCGGCGCTGACCGTTGCAATGGCCGCACTCACCATCGCGCTGGGGGTCTGGCGGGCCGACGTGGTCAGGCTCATGCCGCAGACCGCGTCGTTCTACAAGATGGTCGGGCTCGAGGTGAATCTGCGCGGCGTGGCGTTCAAGGACGTGAAGGTGGCGACCGAGACGGTCGACGGCAAGCCGGTGCTGGTGATCGAAGGCACGATCGTGAGCACCACGAAGAAGGCGGTCGACCTGCCCCGGTTGCGCTTCAGCGTCCGCGACGCGCAGGGGACCGAGATCTACGCCTGGAACACGCTGCTCGAGCAGACCGCGCTGAAGCCTGGCGAGCGAACAACGTTCAAGTCCCGCCTCGCCTCGCCCCCTCCCGAAGGGCGCAATATCGATATACGATTCTTCAACCGGCGCGATCTCGCCGCCGGCAGTGCCTGATGGTTCCGGTCTCGTGGGTCTCCCGCGGGGCCCACGACACGGAGACGAAACGACATGTCGCGCGTGCTGATCGCCGACGACGAAGATTCGATGCGGACGCTGGTCGCGCGCGCCATCGCGATGGACGGGCACGAGACGGTGACCGCACAGGACGGCGCCGAGGCGCTCGACATCCTCACCCGCGAGAACGGCGCCTTCGACCTGTTGCTGACCGACATCCAGATGCCGATCATGGACGGCATCGCGCTGGCGCTGTCCGCTGCGCGCGATTTTCCCGACCTGGTCATCCTGTTGATGACGGGCTTCGCCCATCAGCGCGAACGGGCGTCGAACCTGAATGCGATCGCGCATGACGTGATCACCAAGCCATTCTCGGTCGCCGACATCCGCACTGCCGTGGCCGACGCGCTGGCCTCGAAGGCGGCCAAGACGTAGGACGTACACCAAGGCATCGCCTGCGAGGTAGCCGACTCACGTGCTGAGCGCGCGCATCTCCGCGTACAGATCCGACTTGCCTTCGAAGCCGATGCCGGGGAGATCGGGCATGGTGATGTGGCCGTCGATCACTTTCACCCCGTCGGGGAAGCCGCCATAGGGCTGGAACAGGTCCGGATAGCTCTCATTGCCGCCGAGGCCGAGGCCCGCGGCGATGTTGAGCGACATCTGGTGGCCGCCATGCGGGATACAGCGCGACGGCGACCAGCCGTAGGTCTTGAGGACGTCGAGCGTGCGCAGATATTCGCACAGGCCGTAGGACAGCGCGCAGTCGAACTGCAGCCAGTCGCGATCGGGGCGCATGCCGCCATAGCGGATCAGGTTGCGGGCATCCTGGTGGCTGAACAGGTTCTCGCCGGTCGCCATCGGGCCGGGGTAGAAGTCAGCAAGCGTCGCCTGCAGGTGATAGTCGAGCGGATCGCCAGCCTCCTCGTACCAGAACAGCGGATAGTCGCGCAGCATCTTGGCGTAGGCGATCGCGGTCTCCAGGTCGAAGCGGCCATTGGCATCGACGGCGAGCTGGTTGTTCGGGCCGATCTCCGCGAGCACCGACTCGATGCGCTGGCGGTCCTCTTCGATCGGCGCGCCGCCGATCTTCATCTTGACGACGTTGTAGCCGCGCTCGAGATAGCCGCGCATCTCGCGACGTAGCGCCGACAGATCCTTGCCCGGATAGTAGTAGCCGCCGGCGGCGTAGACGAAGACGCGCGGATCGGCCTTGCGGTTGTGGCGCTCGGCCAGCAGGCGGAACAGCGGCTTGCCGGCGATCTTCGCCACCACATCCCAGATCGCCATGTCCAAGGTGCCGACCGCGACCGAGCGCTCGCCATGACCGCCCGGCTTCTCGTTGATCATCATCGCCGCCCACGCCTTGTCGGGGTCGATGTTCTCCTTGGTCGCATCGAGCAGCGACGCCGGATCGACCTCCAGCAGGCGTGCGCGAAACCGCTCGCGGATCAGGCCGCCCTGGCCGTAGCGGCCGTTGGAGTTGAAGCCGTAGCCGACCACGGGGCGGCCATTGCGCTCGACATTGGTGATGACCGCGACCAGGCTCGACGTCATCTTGGTGAAGTCGATATAGGCGTTGCGGATCGGCGATGAGATCGGCTTCGTCACCTCGCGGACGTCGACGATACGGACGGTCATTTGGTCTTCTCCTGGTCGTGGTCGCAGGCGCAGCGCTACAGCGAGGCGCCTGCGCAGATGGTGATGGTCTGTCCGGTGATGGCGGCCGCCTCGGGCGACAGCAGGAAGGCGGTGAGCGCGGCAACCTCCGCCGGATCGACGAAGCGGCCCATCGGCGGCAGCACCGGCGCGGTGCCAGCCCGGTTGGGATCATGCAGGAACGGCGTATCGGTGGCAGCCGGCGCAATGACGTTGACGGTGATCTGGCGCGGCGCCAGCTCGATCGCCCAGGAGCGCGCAAGGCCGGTCAGCGCCGCCTTGGTCGCGGCATATTGGCTGCGGCCCGCCGCGCCATTGGCGGTGCGGCTGCCGATCAGCACGATGCGGCCGCCCTCGCCCATGTGAGGAGCAAACGCGTTGGCCAGCGTCTCCGCTGCGCCGACATGGACGCGCCACATGCCCTCGCCGTTGTCAGGTTCGAGCTCGCCGAGACGGCCGACGCGCATGTAGCCGGCGGCGTGGACCAGCGCACTGACCGCACCGATCTCGGCCAGGCGCGCCGAGAGCGCGCCTGGCTCGGCGAGATCGGCCTGCAGGCCCTTGAAGTCCGGATGCGTCAGGGCCGGCGGCGCGCGATCGATCCCGGTCACGCGCCAGCCACCGCCGAGCAGACGCTCGCCGATGGCGCGGCCGATGCCGGAGCTGGCTCCGGTCACCACGGCATGACGCGGACCAGAACGGCTGTCGTGATCCACCGTCATCCCTTGTACGCAGCCGCCTCGGCCTTGATCTTCGCCTGGTCGAAATCGTTGATCTTGTCGATCAGCGCGTTGGTGTAGAGCGCATTGTAGTCCTTGATGTCGAGCCCGTTCATCGCCGCCTCAGTGCGGAACTCCTGCTCGTTGATGGCGCCCATTTTCGCGTTCGCATAGGGCGGCGCGTAAAGCTTGATGCGCCGGCCGATCGATTGCAGCACCGCCTTGACGGCCTCGTCCTCGCTGGCGCCGCGCGGCGCCGTTTCGGGATACATCTTGAGAAACGCCTTTGCGCCCGCAGTCGGGTTGGCGAGCAGGAACTGCGAGGCCTTGCTGACCGAACGGCCGAAGCCGACGAGAAGATCCTTGTCCTTCTCGAAGGTCTCGGGCATGGCCATCAGGAACTGGCCGCCGACCATCGGAATCGTGGCCGGGCGCGGCAGCAGCGTGATCTCGATGCCGGCGGCCTCGATCTGGCCGAACCCCGTATCGTAGTAGGCCAGGGCATCGATCACGCCGCGCTGCAGAGCCACGCCGGCGGGCGTGCCGTTGCCGACCGCGACCCAGCTCACATCCTTCTCCGGATCGAAGCCGAGCGCCTTCAGTACGTTCTTGGTCACCGGAAATTCAGTGGCGCCGAAATCCGAGACGCCGATCTTCTTGCCTTTCAGATCGGTGTAGCCCTTGAGCGCCGACCCCGGTGGCACGGCGATGTCCCACTTGTAGGGGTAGGTGTACTGATAGAACAGCTTCGCGCCGCTCCATTCGTTCTTGGCGAGCAGCGGCAGCGCGGTCGACGGCACGCCGATGCCGATCGTCACGGAGCCGCGATCCGTCGCCACCTGGACATTGGCATTGGTGCCGAGCGCCTGCACATCGAGCGAGAAGCCCTCCTGCGCATTGTAGCCGAGCGCCTCGCCGATCACGCAATTGATGACGCTGGCGTTGAGCGCCTTCAGACCGACGCCGAACCGGACCTTGCGCGCGTCGGCCGCCATCAGGCCCTTCGGCGCACCGCTCATCAGCAGCGCCGCACCGGCGCTGCTCTTCAGGAATGACCTGCGCGAAACCATTCTACCTTCCTCCCTGTTTTCCTATTTCTTGCGATTGGCGCCCCAGTGCACGACCTTCGCCTCGCACCAGCGCACGATGCCGTGCAGCACGATCCCGAGCACACCGAGGATGACCAGCGCCGCGAACACGCCGGCGACGTCCGACACCGCCTGCGCCTGGGTGATCACGACACCCATGCCGCGCTGCGCGCCGAGGAATTCGGCCACGATTGCGCCGAGCAGCGCGTACACCACCGCCATGTCGAGGCCGGCGAAGATGAAGGGTGCGGCGTTGGGCAGCTTGACGATGCGATAGGTCTCGAGACGCGACGCCGACAGCGAGCGCATCAGGTCGATGCGCTCCGGCTCAACGGCGCGCAGGCCCGTGAAGCTGTTGATCAGCACCGGGAAGAACGACAGCAGCGCCGAGATCGCGATCTTCGAGCCGTCGCCGAAACCGAACCAAATCACGATCAGCGGCGCGATCGCCACTTTTGGAAGACTCTGCAGCGCAAACGCGTAGGGCATCACCAGGCGTTCGATCGCTTCGACCTCGGCCATCAGCGAGCCGATGACGAGGCCGAGCCCGACGCCGATGGCGCAGCCGGCGGCAGCGTTGCTGAGCGTGCTCCACAGCGGCAGGTAGTAGCCGAGCGGACTGGCGGGGCTGACGGCGAGCCCCGACCACAGCGCGCGAACGACCGCTTCGGGCTTCGGCAAGATGTAGGACGGAATGTTCAGCAGGTTGACCGCGGCGATCCAGCTCAGGATCAGCACGGCAAGACCGATCCACGCAATCGGAGATCCCAGGCCGAGACGGCGGCGCGGCTTCTTCGTCGTGTGAGACATGGCAGGCGCGGCAACGTTGGCAAGATCAGTCATGGCCGTGCTCCTGCGCATTCAGCAGCCCGCGGACTTCCCTCGCGAGCCGCGCGTAGTCGGGGTGCAGCACGATGTCGTCGAACGTCCGCGGCCGCGGAATCGGGACGTGCAGATCCGCGAGGATGCGGCCGGGACGCGCCGACATCACGATAACGCGGTCGGCGAGGAAGATGGCTTCGGAGATGGAGTGCGTGATCAGCAGGATGGTCTTGCGGTTCTCCTGCCAGATCCGCTGCAGTTCGAGGTTCAGCCGCTCGCGGGTCAGCGCGTCGAGCGCGCCGAACGGTTCGTCCATCAGCAGGATCTCGGGATCGCGCACCAGCGCGCGGCAGATGCCGGCGCGCTGCTGCATGCCGCCGGACAGCTCGTAAGGGTATTTGTCGCCGAAATCGCCGAGGCCGGTGACGGCGAGCAGGCGTTCGATGCGATCGCCGGCGGGCGCATGCTTGCCGCCGACGCGCAGGGGCAGCCCGACATTGTCGCGCACCGTCATCCACGGCAACAGGTTGGCAGCCTGGAACACCACGCCGACCTTGCGCGAGGGTCCCGCCACCATCTCGCCGTCGAGCAGCAGCCGGCCTTCGCTGTAGCCATCGAGTCCGGCGAGGAGGCGCAGCAACGTGCTCTTGCCGCAGCCGGAGGGACCGACGACACAGACGAACTCACCCGGCCTGATGTCGAGCGAGATCCGGCTCAGCGCATGCACCGCCGCGCCCGAAGCCGACACATAGGTCTTGGAGACCTGGTCGATCGCGATCAGCGCATCGCCGGGCGCGGCAGACGCGCGCTCGGGCGCATTGTCGACATCCACCATCAGCATGAGCGTCCACCCGGATTATTGTTCGTTGGCCTGGAAACGGCGGCCGGAGCCGGCCGCCGCTTTGTCGCAAGCTCAGGCCGCAGCCTTCACCGTCAGTCCAGCCGCGGCGACGGCAGCCCGGATCGCAGCCATCTCCTCGGCGCTCGGCGCATGCGTCGGCGGGCGCACGGTGGCGTCCCGGATGACGCCGGCGACCTGCATGGCCGCCTTCATGCGGCCGTGCGCCTCGCCGGTCGGCTCACCTGCGCCATACACCGCGTCCTTGAGTGGATCGATCATCGACTGCAGCTTCATTGCGAGCTTGAGGTCGCCGGCGGTAACCGCGGCGAACAGGTCGTAAATCAGGTCCGGGATGACAGAGGCGAAACCGACCAGGGCGCCGTCGACGCCCTGCACCATCGACGCCAGCAGATATTCGTCGTGACAGGTCAGCAGCGCCTTCTGCGGCGCCGCCGCACGGATCGCCTTGATGTCGCGGGCGTACTTGTTCATCTCGCGGGTGCCGATCTTGAACGCCTGGACGTGGTCGAGGCGGGCGAGCTCGGCAAGCAGCTCGGAGGAGAACGAGGCGCGGGTCCAGGCGGGATAGACGTGCACGATCAGCGGCAGCTTCGTCGCCTCGCCGATCGCATTGAAGTAGTCGAGGCAGTGCTCGCGCTTGAAGCCGAAGCGCAGCCAGTGATGCGGCGGCATGACATCGAGCGCGGTGGCGCCCGCTTCCTTGGCCATCAGCGCATGCTCGATGCCGTCCTTGATGCCTTCGCAGACGACGGAGGAGATGGTCGGGCAGATGCCGGTGAGCGCCTTGGCGACGATGCGGGTGACCTCGGCGCGCTCCTTCGCGGTGAGGCTGAACACCTCGCCGGTGTGGCCGTTCGTCATGATGCCGACGATGCCGCGGCGCTTGCCGAGCCAGGCCGCGTAGCGCGACAGCTCGGCTTCGTCGATCGAATGATCGGCATTGAAGGGGACGGCGATCGCCGGGATGATCCCCTTGAAGTTGGTCATGACGCTCATGTCGGTCTCCTGGTGAGTGCAGATGTCATCGGTGCGAAACCGTGGCGGTGGCGCCGCCCATGGCCTCGAGCGCGCGCGACAGCTGGGCCGCGGCGCGGAGCAGCGGCGCAACGCCCATGCGTTCGAACGTCTCGGCTGAGGTGCGCATGGTCGGCGCGGCGACGCTGATCGCAGCCAGCGGCACACCGTCGCGATCGACGACGGGCGCGGCCAGCACGCACAGCCCGGGTGCATTCTCCTGATTGGACAGCGCGTAGCCGGCAGCCTTCACCTCGCGCAGGCGCTGCAGCAGCGCGTCGAGATCGGTGATCGTGGTCTCCGTGCGCTTGATGCGCGGCTGCGCTTCCAGCACCTCGATCTGTGTCTCCACAGGCAGCAGCGAGAGCAGCGCCTGGCCGACGGCGGTGGAATAGACCGGCGCGCGGCTGCCGATGCGGACGTCGACGCCGAGGCGGACAAGGCCGGCCTGGATGCGCTCGACATAGACGATGTCGCTGCCCTCGAGCACTGCGAGCGAGGCCGCCTCGTTCATCTCGCCGACGAGACTGCGCAGGATCGGCCGGGCCTGGTCGCGCAGCTCCGAGCGCGCGATCGCGTTGAAGCCGAGGTCGAGGCATTTCAGCGTCAGGCGAAAGCGTCTGCTATCGCCAACCTTCTCGACGTAGCCGAGCATCAGCAGCGTGTTGAGCAGCCGGAACGTGGTGCCCTTGTCGAGCGCAGCGCGGCGCGCGACGTCGGCGAGGACCAGTTCGGGCTGTTCGCTGGTGAAGGCGTTCAGCACCTGAAAGCCCTTGGCCAGCGACTGCACGACGCTTTTGGCGGCCTTGTTGTCCTCGTCCACGGGAGGCTCCGACGTTTCCTGCTCACCCGGCTTGACGTCGGGCATCTTCTGTTGCTATAGTTCGGATTGCGAACGATAGTTCGTATATTAATGCGCGTACCGCCCTTGCTGTCAAGGGAAACGGTAAACCGCGCGCGCCCACCGCGTGGGGGCGGAGGGGAAGCTTGCCGGGCGGGCGGCTTGAAATTCGCCGGTCCGACATGATGTGTCTGCTATGGGCCGCGATGTTTGCGGCCCTTCGCAGGAGTCGTGCCTCAGTGAGCGTCGCATTCACCAAGGAAGAGAGCGCCGAGACGGCGGCGGAGACGATGTTGCCGGACCGGCCGGTGTCGCCGCATCCGAATCTCGTCACCGAAGCCGGCTTCAAGGCGATCGAGCAGCAGCTGCAGCAGGCGCAGGCGGCGTATGAGGCGGCGCAGGCGATCGAGGACGTCAACGAGCGACGGCGCGAATCCGCGCTGCCGTTGCGCGATGCACGATACTTCGCGGCGAGGCTGCGCACCGCGCAGGTGATGCCGGCGCCGGCCACGGCTGACGCGATCGCGTTCGGCAGCACGGTGACGTTCCGGCGCGGCGACGGCCGCGTGCAGACCTATCGGATCGTCGGCGAGGACGAGGCCGATCCGAAGCAAGGCATGATCTCCTACGTCTCGCCGGTGGCGCGGCTGCTGATGGGCAAGGCGGTCGGCGACGTCGTCGTGGCGCAGGGCCAGGAAATCGAGATCCTCGACATCGCCTGACGCGCCAACCCCGGACGCACCATGAGGATCGGCATCATCTCCGACACGCACGGCCTGCTGCGCCCCGAGGCGGAACAGCGGCTCGCCGGCGTCGATGCCATCCTCCACGCCGGCGACATCGGCGGCGCCGAGATCATCGCGCGGCTGGCGCGGATCGCGCCCGTCACCGCGATCCGCGGCAACATCGACACTGCGGACTGGGCGCAGGCCTATCCGGAGACGCACACAGTGCGACTGGGCGGCCGCACGTTCTTCCTCGTCCACGACGTTCACGATCTCAGCATCGATCCGGCCAGCGCCGGCATCGATGTCGTGATCTCCGGGCACTCGCATCGCGCGCGGGTCGAGACCATCGGCCGCGTGCTCTATCTCAATCCCGGCAGCGCCGGCCCGCGGCGCTTCAAGCTGCCGATCACGCTTGCGACGCTGGACCTCACCGCCGGCCCGCTCGCGCCCGAGATCCACGATCTCGCAGCCGGTTGAAAGATCAGCGCGGCTTGGCTGACGATAACCGTCAGCCGCGCCGCGCGAGACCATCTCAATAATCCTTCAGGAGCCGCTCGATGTAGTCGAGCTCGACCTGCGGCCGCGACTGGTCGCCCAGGCGGCGGCGCAGCTCTTCGAGGATGCGGCGGACGCGCTGGACGTCGATCTCGCCGGGAATTTTCTGCGAGAAATCGTCGATGTCGCGCGGGTTCGGCATCGGACGCCCCAGCGGATCGGTCGGGCTGTTGGCCTGCCGTCCCCTTCCCTCGCGCGGACCCTGGCCCGGCTGGTCGCCATCGCCCTGCTGCATGGCATCCGCAAGGCTCTGCGCGCCCTTGCGCAACGCGTCGAGCGCCTTGCCCTGTGACTCCACGGCGCCATCGGCGTTGTTGTCGCCGAGCTGGCTGCCGGCATCGCCCATCGCGCCGTCGGCCTCGTCGAGACCGTCGCCCGCATCGCCCTGGTCGCCGTCATCGCCCGGCTCGCCTTGTTGTCCGGGCTGCCCCTTCTGGCCTTTTTGACCCTTTTCGCCCTTCTGTCCCTTTTCGCCCTTCTGGCCCATGCCGCGCTTGGCGAGCTGGTCCTGCAGCTGCTTGAGCCGGTCGCGCAGCGCCTGCTGGTCCTGCTGCAGGTCGCCCATGCTCTGGTCCTGGTCGCCCTGCTGACCCTGCTGCTGCTTGTTGCGGTTGCGGCGCGAATCCTGGCCCTGCTTGAAGGTCTTGTCGCGGAGCTGCTGCTGCTTGCGGATCATGTCGCCGAGCTCGTTGAGCGCCTGCTCCATGTCGTTGTCGCCGCCCTGGTTGGGCTGCGCCATCTGCAGATTCTCCAGCATCTGCTGCAACTGCTCGAGCAGCTCGCGGGCGCCCTCCTTGTCGCCCTGGCGCGACAGCCGCTCCATGCGGTCGATCATGTTCTGCAGGTCCTGCTGGCGCAGGATCTTGGTGTTCTGGTCGAGCGGCCGCTGCGCCATCTGCGGATTGTTGCGCAGCTGCTCGGCGAGCTGGCGCATGTAGTTGTCCATCGCCTTGCGCAGGTCCTCGGCGAGCTTCTTGATCTCCTCGTCGCTGGCGCCGCGCTCCAGCGCCTGCTTCAGCGCGTCCTGCGCCGCGCGCAGCGCCTTGTCGACGTCGGAGATGTTGCCGTCCTCGATCGTCACCGCGAGCGCCCACAGGCTCGCCACCACCTCGCGCAGCGCATCATCGGTGCGGGCCGCCTCGAGCTGGCGCGTCACCGCATGCAGACCGAGATACTGGCCGGGCTCCGGCGTAAACAGTTCTGGCGCGATCGCCAGCGCGTCGAGCGCGGTGAACACGTCGCCGTTGCGGTTGGCATCGAGCGCCAGGATGCGCCGCTGCTCGATCAGCGCCCGCGCCAAAGGCTTGGTGAACAGCCGCTCCGGCAGCCTGGTGTCGAACGGCTCGCTCTTGCCCTCGTTGCCGGCCTCGTCCTTGGCGGTCAGCGTGAGCGTGACGTCGGCGCCGGCGTAAGGATCTTCGCTGAGATCCTTGACAGTCTGGCCGACGCCGTTGCGGGTGCGCGCATTCGGCAGCACCAGCGCAAACTCCGGCGGCTGGAACAGCGGCCGCGCCGCCGGCGCATCCGCAGGCTTCGTGTCAGCCGGCTTGTTGTCGCCACCCTTGTTGCCATCGGCGACCTTGGTGTCGGCGGCGCGCGCGACGACCTGGGCGCGGGCTTCGGTGACGCCGTAATCGTCCTCGAGCTTGTAGGACAGCTTGAGCGAGCCGCGCGCCTGGCGCTCCGGGTCCTTGGCCATGCTGATGACCGGCGGCTTGTCCGGCGTCGCCGCAAACACCCATTGCGGCTGGCCGGAGGGCGCGCGCACATGCGCGGTGCCATCGGCCTTGATGATGAAATGCTTCTCGGTGGTGCCCTTCGGCGCAGCCTCGCCGGTCGCGGCCTCGCCGGGCGCAGCCTCCGCGACGCCGCCTGACGTGACCACGTCGAGCGTGCCGCCGCTGGAGCGCACGATCAGGGTGGAGCCGGCCGGCACCACGATCGCGCCGCTCGAAGGCACCGCGCCTTCCTTGTTGGCGGCCGACAGGATGATCGGCGGCTTCGCGGTGTAGAGCGGCGGCTTGATCCAGGCATCGACACGGATCGTGACCGGCGTCAGCACGCCGTTCCAGTCGAACGCCGAGGCGACGCGCATCGCGCGCTCCTCGCCGGCGGCAAAATACGTCGCGACCATGAGCACGATGACCAGCGCGCGCACCGCCCAGGGATCGTGCAGCGACAGCCGCGGCCGCGGCGTGCCGGCGCGGATGCGCTTGACCGAGGCCAGCGTGCGCTCGCGCTGCGCCTGCCACAGCGCCCGCGCGATCGGGTCCTGCGTGGAGAGCGTGTCGGTCAGCGCGGTGGCGGGACGATGCGCGATGCCCGAGCCGCGATCGAGCCGCGCCAGCCCTTCGTCGCGCGTCGGCCAGCGGTAGCGCAGCATCGGCACGGCAGCGCCGGCCAGCATGGCAAGAAAAAGGACGACGCCGGCCGCGCGCGCCGGGAACGGCAGGCCGAGCCACAGGCCGGCCCATGAGGCGATCAGAAACAGTCCGACGACCGTGAGCAGCCGTGCCAGATGCGGCCAGCCGCGCTCCCAGGCAATGGCATACCGAGCCCGCTTCAGCGCCTGCTGCAGCTTCAGCCGCGCAAGGCGATCATTGGAATCGGGGGTGCTGCTTGCCGGCCCAGCCGGCTCGGGGGTCACGCCGCTCAACAATCTCTCCAGGTTGCCCGGATGTTCACCCTAGCACAAAGGCAGCCGTGAGGCACCCGTTCCGCGGGGGCTTTCCCTGCAACGACGGCGGTTGACACGAGAGTGTGACCGGCCGGGTTCCCGAAAATTCACGGGAGCCAGCCTTTGGGCCACTCGTCCAGGCCGCGGATCGCGGCTACGCTGGCCGGATGAGTGGTCCGTCACCTCGCCTGCTTGCATCCGCGCCTCCTCCGAGCGCCACTGACTCGGGCTGCGAAGAGCTGACCGCGAACGCCCCCTCGCAAACGGAGCAGGCATGAACATCCTCTTCGTCGCCGTCGGGGTGCCCTGCTTTGTGGGAGCCATCATCGCGGTGGGTGTCGCAGTCTACTCGTTCGTCGTCATGCTGAGAAACGAGCGGCCGGGCAACAGCCTCTGGCTCACGTCGCTGCTGGGCCCCCTCATTCTCTTCATTCCCGGCCTCTGGACAGCGGATGGCAACAGGGCTCGCATGCGCGTCATCTACAGCTCGCTCGTGTTCGGCGTGTGCTTCCTGATTACGTTCTTGCTGGGAGTCGGACCAAAGTAGCACTTCGCAGACCCCGATCTCCGTCATTGCAAGCCGCATTGTTCTCGCGACGCATTCCGCGCCCGAGCGATGCCCAACATCTCACCCTCTTCAAACAGAGGGCGCAGGGAAGGCCAGGTGCCGGCTGGCACCTGCGGTCCGCGTGCAACAGAAAGCACGCGGCAGAACCACAGGCTCAGCCGAGATCACCCGGCCTTCCCTGCGCGATGGTGTTACGACTTATACGCGATCTTCCCGGGGAACGGCTGTCTTGCCCCCGTCGCCGGCGATTCGTCACCGCCAACTTGGCATCAGCACCGCGATGCCAGAACCACGCGATTTCATCGTCGCACCGGGATCGTTCGTCCGCGCGAGCAAGCCCACGCTGCGTCCCAATGCGCCCACCGCATCCCGCACCCGACGTCCGTGACGACCGCGAAGCGCCCCCTCAGCGGGACGGGATGCGGGGAATAGAGCATGATTTCGGATAAAGCGCAAGTCAAATGTAACATCCGGTCTGGCGCAGCGCCGCGATTCCCCAAATCGGCGTGATCTGGGTTGCAAGCAATCCGCAACTCTGAGAATCACGCAGGACAAAAGTTGACAGGGCGGCCGCACTCCACCCGGTACCGAACCAGCCGCGTTTCATCCCTCGTCAGCCCAACCACGCAGGCGCAACATTGCGACAGACTGCAGCGCATGACGAAGTTCGCGAGAGCGGTATTCGAGTTTCCTTAGCCAGCTTCATGCACCGCATTCGATCTATTTAGTGCACAGCGGCCATCGCAATTCCGTGAAGTTCTGTCGGCGTGGAGCGCCAGCGGCGTTGCAATCTTCCATCCACCCCAATACAATCATGAGATGAACTTTCGCGAGCTACTATCAATCCAAATGAATCAATAGACGGCAGTGCATGCTTGAAAGCGGCTTTGAACAACAGCGCGATCTAAATGCTAAAGCATTTGAGCTGCTATACGAGATTGAGGTCATTTTAAGAGAGCTATGCGCCAAGAAACTAGAAGATTCTCACGGAAGACATTGGGCCAAGCGAGGGCTACCACCCGATATTCTTCCAAAAATAAAGAGCGCGATCACGTACGAACAAAAGACAAGATGGCATCGAGCAACTTTACACCATCCCCTTTACTACATCGATTTTCCAGACCTAAAGAAGATAGTTATCGGAGGAAATTGGAATCCTATTTTCTCGGAAATCTTTTCAAGCCGCTCTGGAACAGAAGCCGCGCTTTCGGATCTTGAACTCCTTAGAAATCAGGTCGCACACAATCGGTTCGTGAGCGCGGTAGATATGAATATCTTGAGGGGGATTCACTCCAAACTTTTGCAGAGCATTTCTCCAAACGATCTGAACGCCGCACGGAATGCCGCGAACAAACGCGTTCCGATCCTCGCTCTTTTGGACGAACTCCGCCGTAAAATCATTGGAAGCGTCCACGCAATGAAAGGCGCGCTCGCGTTACCCGGTGAAGAAGCACCCGACTCCGCCTTGCTCGACGAGTGGTGGTTCGATTCCACCTATCTTGATCACGACATCGGGCCGCTGAAGGAATTCACGTCGCTTTGTACGGACTACTCGATGATTCCCAAAGGGCTCGGCCAAGCGATGTACCGACGGATGTGGGTTTCCGAGCACAAAGCAGCCGAAATTGGCGACAGAGCGTGCACTATCATGTTCTCGATTCAAGAGAAGGCGGCGCAGATCTATGAATAACATTCGAGAACTCGCAAATCCCTACGATTTTGGAAACCCAGTTGGCGACGACCGCTCCTTCTTTGGACGAACAATAGAGATCGCCGATACCATTTACTACCTCAATCAGGCGCAGCTTACTCGGAAGCCAATACACCTTGCCTTTATTGGCGCGCGTGCGTCTGGAAAAACGAGCTTCCTTAATATTGCAGAACTAGAGGCAAAACGCAGGGGGTTCTGCACTGTCCGTATAAATCTTAACGAAGGCGACGTCGAAACCGACTTCAATTTTTTTCGAAAGCTATTCCACTCCATCCTCATGGCAAGTTTTTTCTCCGGCGCATTTGGCGGAAAAGGGAGCTCAGCCTACTTTAGCTACCTTGATTTAGTAGCGACGAACAACATTAACGACACAGAACAACTTCCCTTGATATTTGCATATCAACTTGCCCGCGCAGCCCAAGCAAACAAGAATTCCTTTCACATATCTGACGACATATTGTCGGAGGATCTAAAATCCATAGCAGCCGAGCTAAGACGCCCGATCATAGTTCTATTTGATGAATGTAATGTCTTACGGGCGAACCGCATAATATTGGAGAAGTTACGAAATATATTCATGAACATGACTGATTACATGCTCGTATTTGCAGCTACGAACGATTTTTTTCCGGTCATGGATGAAGTGTTTTCACCAATAATGAGGCAGTTCAAAAAAATAGAAATAGGCCCCTTCAAGACCTACACTGACGTTCGAGACTGCGTAATGACACCATTACGAAACGGCGGAATGTCGACATCTGATGCAAAACGACTCGTTCCAAGAATGTTCCTGGACGACGTCGACACCTTGTCAGGCAGGAGACCCTACGAAATTCAACTGATCTGCCACACGATGTTCAAGCGCTGTCAAGAAGGAAATTCCAAGCGATTTAGTCTTGACTTAGTTACGCTTCAATCGATCCAAAATGAGTTAGCGTCTGGTCAAAATATCGATCAGCGACCAATCATTAGCGCCGCAAGAAAATTACACCGAAAGACTCTAAGGGCACTAGCTCTCGTCGCCTCAACATCAATACACTTGTCTATTAGTGATTGGTGGCGCATCGAGTTCAGCTTTCATTCAGAGACCAGATGGACAGAGCAAACATTTCGGGATGCTATAGCAGAGCTGATTTTGGCCGGATTGATACAAGAGCGAGAGGGAAGCATTTACTTCGCTGGAGATGATCTCGATCGTATTTACATCAAGTACTTTGCGAGACAGAAAAGCGTTTCGCTAATTGGCCTAGAGATCCCCTTTGGGGTATATGTTATGAACGAACTAACAGCTATGTTTTCAACATATGAAGCCATGAAACCGATAGGAGCAGCATCGACAGCCGACAAAGTTGACGACGTTTTCGTTCTAACCCAAATATTGAGAGAAGAAGACACGGCACCGCACACGCTCGCCGCTTTGACAGCGTCGCCATGGGTTGAGGACCTGCTATCGAAGTTTTTACTGAGAGAGCCGGGCGAGGAAGTAATTCTATATGAGTTTTTCATTGCGTTCGGCTCATCACCGGTACAAGCTTGGTTCTTCTTGAACGAACCGGAGCAGACTGCTCAGTCGAAAAAATTGAATAATACTCTGAAGGAATTCGAGAAGCGCGCTGCGCAAGTCGGCTTCGAGGCCAAATCGCGATCGTGGCGAATAAAAGTGCCCAACAGGCAAACGTTAGTTAAAAGAATAGTAGCGCTAAACAATGAACAGCTCGCAACACGACTGAGCAGAAGACTCATGGCCAGGATGGCCCACGAGTACGTGGAAGAGCGAAACTCTTTGTTAGCGATGGAACTTGTTGATATGGCGTTCTTGATATCTCCTTCCCGCGAAACTCCTGAGGCGAACAATGTAGGATATTTGTATATGGCTTCCGGAAATTTTGAGGAGGCCAAGAAGTGGTTCGAAGCGGGCGTTCAGTACCAAGTTGAAGAAGACGAAGTCCAATTGCTGAACTACAATTTAGGCGTCCTCAGCGCCCTAATGGGCGATCTGACGGCGGCCAATATCTTCCTTTTGAAGGCTAAGCGATTTGGACGGAAATCACCTCCCGCTTGCGCTTTTCGGCTTTCTGTGAAGAGCGGAAAACTAGAGTACGAGGAGCTCTTCGAACCACCGTCGTTAGATATCTTGATAGACGAAGCAACCAAGACAATCAGTCAGGTGAGCCGTGATCCGGGCGAGGTTAAGCACTAACGGATATTACGACAGCGCACTAAACTCCTGAAGTTGGCTTCGACTTTCTTTTGAGCGCACCAGTCGCGGCAAGTCCCCGCCTTCAAAGCGCCACCCATTTCGACCGGGTTGCATCGAGGACCGGCCTCATCACCTCATCGACCTCCGCCGCCGACGAATGTGCCTCCGGGAAGATTGCCAGCGCGCCGACTTGGCTGGCTTCGCGCAGCGACAGGAAGAAGGCCGCCCGCATATACACAATCGCCAGCAGACGGAAGTCGGTGTCGAGGAGGCCCAGGTGGCGACCGATCATCGACACGAGCTGTGATGCGGTCGCGCCGGCTTCGGCTGCCTTGCGCAGCTCTCGCACCAGGGCATCGTCGAGGTCCATTCTGCTTTTCCCCGTGTCGACGTGGATGGCCGGGACGAGCCCGGCCATGACGATGCGGAAACAGACGACTACATACTTGGAGGGTTACGGACGATAGCGCTCTGTCTTGCAACCACAGTGCCGCGCATCCATCGCGATAAGCGCCCCGACATCACGGCCACACCGGCGCCCCGTCCAGCCCCGCCGTCTCCGGCAGGCCGCAGATCAGGTTCGCGTTCTGCACCGCCTGCCCGGCGGCGCCCTTGCCGAGGTTGTCGACGACGCCGAGCGCGATCACCAGGTTGCGCTCGGGGTCGGCGGCGTAGCTGACGAAGGCGAGGTTGGAGCCGGTGGCCCATTTGGTCTGCGGCGGCTGGTCGGTGACGCGGACGAAGGCGCTGTTAGCGTAGAAGCGGCGGGCGGCGTCGAGGCACTGCGCCGACGTGGCGCGGCCGCGGGCGTAGATGGTGGCGAGGATGCCGCGGGTCATCGGCACCAGATGCGGCGTGAACACGAGGCCAGCGGCGCTGCCGCCGCTGATGCGCGCGATGGTGCTGATGATCTCGGGCATGTGGACGTGCTTGAGGAGGCCGTAGGGGATCAGGTTCTCGTTGGTCTCGGCGTAGCCGAACTTGGCTTCGCCGCTGCGGCCGGCGCCGGAGATGCCGGTCTTGGCGTCGATCACGATGTTGTCGGGCGCGATTAGGCCGTTGGCCAGCAGCGGCGCCAGCGCGGTCAGCGCTGCCGCGGGAAAGCAGCCGGGATTGGCGATGCGGCTTTGGCGCGCGATCTCGTCCGGCCAGACGTCGGCGAGGCCATAGGTCCAGCCGTCGGCGTAGCGGTGGTCACCGCCGATGTCGACGATCTTCACCCCGCGGGCGACGCGCGCCAGCGCCTCCGCCGAGGCGCCGGTCGGGAGCGAAGCGAACAGCACGTCGAGCTTCGGCAGCCGCGCCGGGTCCCATTTCTCGATCACGAGATCGGCGAGCTTGCCCGGCACGCCGGGAAAGCGCTCGACCAGCCGGCTGCCGGCGCTGCCCTCGCCCGCGGCGTAGGCCAGCTCGAACTCCGGATGGCCAGCGATCAGGCGCATCGCCTCGCCGCCGCCAAAACCGCTGATCCCGACGATGCCGACGCGAATGGTCATGGGTGGGGGTCCTCGTGCTGGAGTAACGACGCCGAATTGCGACGACGCTGTACAATGTGCAGATGGGCTTGCCTATGGCCAACGTCCCGCGCCCAGTGGCGGGAGGCGGGGCGTCGCGCCGCAGTCCATCATGATCACCGCAATGCCGCGGCCTTCGCGCTCGGCTTGGCACGGGCCGGCGCGGCCGTGAGCCGAATTCCCATCGCGGCGATGATGCGCAGAACAGTCGCAAATTCAGGGTTGCCGTTCTCGCCGAGCGTCTTGTAGAGCCCTTCCCTGGTGACGCCGGCCGCCTTGGCAACCTTGCTCATGCCCTGCGCCCGCGCGACGAGGTTGAGCGCGTCGCGGACCTCGGCGGGATCGCCATCGGCGAGCACGATGTTGAGATACTCCGCGCGGGCGGCCGGTGTGCGAAGGTGCTCAGCGGCGTCGAACTTCTTCAGCTTGCTGACCTTCATCCTCAGTCCTCCAATGTCGCCGCGATGTCCTGTGCCTTGCGGATGTCCTTGTCCTGGGTCCGCTTGTCGCCGCCGCAAAGCAGGATGACAATCGTCTTGCCGCGCCGCGTGAAGTAGATCCGGTAGCCCGGGCCGTAGTCGATGCGAAGCTCGCTGACCTGACCACCGACCGACTTGGCATCGCCGAAGTTTCCGGCTGCAACCCGGCTGATCCGCCGCACGATCTGCAAACGCGCTCGCTGATCGCTCAAGCCGGCCAGCCAATTCGTGAACCCGGGCGTTTCGCGAACGTCGAGCATGTGGCGGAATGTAATCTATGGATTACAGTCGTACAAGAGCGCGATGTGCGAGCCTAAACCGGGCAATCGGGCAGGAAAGCCTGCCAATGAGTTACTCCGTCATGCCCGGGTTTGTCCGGGCATCCACGTCTTGCCCAGGATGCCGAACGACGTGGATGGCCGGGACAAGCCCGGCCATGACGGCGTGGAAGCAGGCCGGCACAACATATGAGCCGCATGGGCGACAGCCCCTGCTCACAACCACGGCGCCGGTGTGTCCATCGCAATGAGTTGCTCGACCTCGATCCGCGGCCTAATCACGGCGGACTGGTTGCCCTTCACCAGCACTTCGGGCACCAAAGCTCGCGTGTTGTAGGTGCAGGCCTGCACGGCGCCGTAGGCGCCTGATGTCATGATGGCGAGGAGATCACCCGGCGAGGGTTCGGGCAGCGCGCGGTCGAGCGCGAGGTAGTCGCCGCTCTCGCAGACCGGGCCGACGACGTCGGCCACGAAGGCGGGCGCTGATGGCGCGGCCTGCTTGACGGGCAGGATGTCGTGATGCGCCTCGTACAGCGTCGGGCGGATCAGATCGTTCATCGCGGCGTCGATGATGACGAAGTTCTTGGCCTCGCCGTGCTTCACGTAGATCACCTTGGCGACCAGGATGCCGGCATTGCCGACGATCATGCGGCCGGGCTCGAACATCAGGGTGCAGCCGAGATTGTGGCTGACGCGCTTGACCATCGCAGCGTAGGCGGCGGGCTCCGGCGGCACCGCACCGTCGAGATGATAGGGGATGCCGAGGCCGCCGCCGAAATCGACATGGGAAATGTCGTGACCGTCGGCGCGCAGCGTCTGCACGAACTCGGTGAGGATGCGGAACGCAGTCTCCATCGGGCCGAGATCGGTGATCTGGCTGCCGATATGGACGTCGACGCCGGTGACCTTGATGCCCGGCATCTTCGCCGCGCGGGCGTAGACGCGGCGCGCGTGCTCCAAGGGAATGCCGAACTTGTTCTCCGACTTGCCGGTCGAGATCTTGGCGTGCGTGCCGGCATCGACGTCCGGATTGACGCGGATGGAGATGCGGGCGGTGTGGCCGGTCTCATTGGCGAGCCGCGCCAGCAGGTCGAGCTCGGGCTCGGATTCGATGTTGAGGCAGTGGATGTCGGCTGATAGCGCGGCGCGCAGCTCGGCCTCGGTCTTGCCGACGCCGGAGAACACGATCTTGCGCGCGGGGATGCCGGCCGAAAGCGCCCGCTTCAGCTCGCCGCCGGAGACCACGTCGGCGCCGGCGCCGCACTTCGCGAGCGTGCGCAGGACCGACTGGTTGGAATTGGCCTTCATCGCGTAGCAGATCAGCACGTCCTGACCGGCGAAGGCGTCGGCGAACACGCGGTAGTGCCGCTCGAGCGTGGCGGTGGAGTAGCAGTAGAACGGTGTGCCGACGGTGGCGGCGAGCTCGGCGAGATTGACGTCCTCGGCATGCAGAACGCCGTCGCGGTAGTCGAAATGGTTCATGGCTCAGGTCCGCACGGGGCTTGCGAGATGAGGGATTGTGGCGGCGAATTGCCGGGAAATGAGGGGGATTGTCAATTGAGGGCGGCGGGGCGGACCTGCAGGACAATGCGACCGCTGAGGGCGATCTGAGTGATGCCCTCGCCTGCCCCCGCATCGTCATGCCCGGGCTTGACCCGGGCATCCACGTCCACCGCGGATGCCGAACGACGTGGATGGCCGGGTCAAGCCCGGCCATGACGGGGGAGAGAGCCGGGCTAGATTCTTGGGCCGGTGCGGATGAGGTGACGTCGCCGAACGGCCGTCGCCCTATTTGCTGTCCAGCAGCGGGTCCAGGATGAAGGGCTTCTTCTGGCCGCGCGGGGCGGCGGGGGCGCCGTCGGTGCCGTAGCCGGAGTTGAAGACGCCGGGCTTGGCGGCGTTGTCCATCGTGGTGTCGGTCGGGGCGGCGGACATCTGCGGCGCCGGCGGGGAATTGGCCGGCAGCTCCAGCGGACCCTTGCGGCCGCAGGCGGCCAGCAGCAGGGCTGAGGCGCCCAAGACGATCAGGACCCGGACGGCGGACATCGGACGGCGGCTGCGATTCACGTGTGAGATCCCCATGCGGGCGGCACCATACAGAGATTGAGCCGGGCTGACGAGTGCGGGAGTGCCACGCCAGTCCGGTCAAATTTCGGCGGTCAAGTTCGGCCAGCAGCCCTACTTTCGCTGCTTTTCCAGCCGCTTCAGCCAGGCCTTGGCCTGCGAGGCCACGTTCTTCGGCGCGGTGCCGCCGAAGCTGGTGCGGCTCTTGACCGAGGATTCGACCGAGAGCACGCCGAACACCTCGGCGGTGATCTTCGGCTCGACCTCCTGCATCGCCTTCAGCGGCAGCTCGTGCAGCGCCACGCCCTGCTTCGCGGCCTGCGCGACGATGCGCCCCGTGACGTGGTGGGCGTCGCGGAACGGCATTTTCAGCGTGCGGACCAGCCAGTCGGCGAGATCCGTGGCGGTGGCGTAGCCCTCGCCGGCGGCGGCCTTCATGCGCTCGGCATCCGGCACCAGGTCGAGCGCCATGCCGGTCATGGCGCGCACCGCGAGCGACAGCGCCGCGAACGCCTCCATCGCGCCCTGCTTATCCTCCTGCATGTCCTTCTGATAGGCGAGCGGCAGGCCCTTCATGACGATCAGGAGCCCGTTGAGCGCGCCGATGACGCGGCCGGTCTTGGCGCGGACGAGCTCGGCGGCATCCGGATTGCGCTTCTGCGGCATGATCGAGGAGCCGGTGGTGAACTTGTCCGACAGCTTGATCAGGCCGACCAGCGGCGAGGTCCAGATCACGATCTCCTCGGCGAAGCGCGACAGATGCACGGCGCAGATCGATGCGGCCGAGAGCGTCTCCAGCACGAAGTCGCGGTCGGAGACGGCGTCGAGCGAATTGGCCATCGGGCGCTCGAAGCCGAGCGCCTCGGCTGTCGCGTGGCGGTCGATCGGGAACGAGGTGCCGGCGAGCGCCGCGGCGCCGAGCGGGGATTCGTTGAGGCGCTTGCGGGCATCGGCAAAGCGGCCACGGTCGCGGCCGGCCATCTCGACATAGGCGAGCAGATGGTGGCCGAATGTGACGGGCTGCGCCGTCTGCAGATGGGTGAAGCCGGGCATCACGGTGCCGGCGAACTCCAGCGCGCGGGTCGCCAGCGCGTGCTGATAGGCGGCGAGCGCCGCATCGATGTCGTCGAGTTCGTCGCGCACGAACAGGCGGAAGTCGGTCGCGACCTGGTCGTTGCGCGAGCGCGCGGTGTGCAGGCGGCCGGCGGCGGGGCCGATGAGCTCGGAGAGCCTGCTCTCGACGTTCATATGGATGTCTTCGAGCGACCGCTTGAAGTCGAACGAACCCTTGGTGATCTCTAACAAAATCGTGTCTAGACCCTTGCCGATATTTTTCGCATCACCGGACGTGATGATGCCCTGGGCGGCGAGCATGGCGGCGTGCGCCTTGGAAGCGGCGATATCCTGCGCGTAAAGGTGGCGATCGACGTCGATCGAGACGTTGATGTCCTCCATGATCTCGTCGGGACGCTCCGAGAACCGTCCGCCCCACATCGTGTTGCTCATGCCAAAACCGCTTCTTGAAACCTTGCTGATCGCCACCGGGTGGGACACACCGTCCGGTATCCCCGAATTCGCGCCTCTGATAGCCGCAACCGACCCGAGATGACAAACGATAACCCAGAGCCGTCCCCTGCCCGCCCCGCCTCCCGTGGTCGGACCCTGCTCGTCGCCGGCGCCGTGGCGGTCGTCGCCGTGGCCGGCGTCGCGGCGGCGTCGTTCGGCGGTCTGCTGAAGGGCAAGGCGGCCGGCGACCAGGCCTGCCAGGCGGCGGTCGCCACCGCCGCGCGGCTCGCGCCGCTGATCAAGGGCGAGGTGGCTGCGCTGACGGCGGCCACAACGCCGCTGCGGCTGCCGGACCTCGCCTTCGAGGACGCCGCGGGCAAGCCGGCCAAGCTGTCGGATTTCCGCGGCAAGACGGTACTTTTGAACCTCTGGGCGACGTGGTGCGTGCCCTGCCGCAAGGAGATGCCGGCGCTCGACGGCCTGCAGGGCAAGCTCGGCAGCGACGCCTTCCAGGTGGTCGCGGTCAACATCGACACCCGCGACCCGGAGAAGCCGAAGGCCTTCCTGAACGACGCCAAGCTGACCCGGCTGGCCTATTTCAGCGACGCCAAGGCCAAGGTGTTCCAGGACCTGAAGGCAGTCGGCCGCGCCTTGGGCATGCCGACCTCGGTGCTGGTCGACGGCAATGGCTGCGAGATCGCGACCATCGCGGGACCTGCCGAATGGGACAGCACTGACGCGGTCAAGCTGATCGAGGCGGCGACATCGAAGGCCGCCGCGGGGCTCTAGCGGCCGCGCAGGACTAAGCGGCCTCGTGGCGGCGGCGTTCGATCGCGCCCCAGCGGGCGAGCGTGGCCTCGAGCGCGGCCGGATCGATCGGCTTGGTCAGGAAATCATTCATGCCGGCGCCGATGCAGATCTCGCGCTGGCCGACCAGGGCGTTGGCCGTCAACGCGATGATCGGCACGTCACGCGCCGGGATGTCGAGATTGCGGATCGCTGTTGTCGCCGACATGCCGTCCATCTCCGGCATCTGCATGTCCATCAGCACGAGATCGTAGCGCTTGTCCTGCACCGCCGCGATCGCCTCCAGGCCGTTGCAGGCGACGTCGAACTGGCATCCGAGCCGCGCCAGCAGCTTGGTGATCAAGGTGCGGATGATCGGCGTGTCGTCCACCACTAGCACCGTCAGCCGATCGGGCCTTGCGGGGACCGCCGGCTGCTGCGGCGGCGACGCGACCTCCGGCCGTTGGCCGACGCCGCATTGCACGGTGAACCAGAACCGACTGCCGCGCCCCGGCTCGCTGTCGACCCCGATCTCACCGCCCATCGCGCGGCAGAGCTGCCGGCAGATCGCCAGCCCAAGCCCGGTGCCGCCGAATTTGCGCGATACCGAGGTGTCGGCCTGGGTGAACGGGTCGAACAGCATCGCCTGGATGTCGGCCGGAATGCCGACGCCGGTGTCGATCACCTCGATGCGAAGCTCGACGCGTTGGTCGGAGATGAGCCGATGCGACGCATCGACGCGAACGCCGCCCTGGTGGGTGAACTTGATCGCATTGCCGACGAGGTTGAACAGGACCTGGCCGATCCGGACCGGATCGCCGATCAGCCAGGCCGGAATGTCGCCGGCCTGCGAGATCTCGAGGGTCACGCCCTGGTCGCGCGCCTGCTGACCGAGCAGAGTGGTCACGCCCTTCAGCGTGTGGCCGAGGCTGAAGCCAATCGCCTCGGGCGTCAGACGCCCCGCCTCCAGCTTCGAGAAGTCGAGGATGTTGTTGACGACGGCGAGCAGGTTGCGACTCGATTCCCTGGCGATCTCGGCGAGACCGCGCTGCTCCTCGTCGAGACGGGTGCCGGCGAGCAGGTCGATCATGCCCATCATGCCGGCCATCGGCGTGCGGATCTCGTGGCTCATCATCGCAAGGAAGTCGGACTTGGCGCGGCTCGCCGCCTCGGCGGCCTCCTTGGCGGCCGCGAGCGCCTCGGTGGCGCGTACGCTCTCCGTGATATCCTCATAGGTCGTGACCCAGCCGCCATTGGGCATCGGTCGGAAGTTCAGCCTGATCGTCCGGCCATCAACCAGTTTGTCGACCCGGGTTTCCGGCGTCCTTGCCTGGTGAGCGGCTCGAAGCCCAGCCACATACTGTTCCGCCTGCTCGACGGCGGTCCCCGCCCTGGCACGCGCTGCGAGCAGCTGATCGACCGCCATTCCCGGATGGATCTGGTCGGGCGACAGTCGGAAGATCCTGAGATAGCTTTCGTTGAACAATTGCAGATGGCTATCGGGGCTGAACATGCAGAGGCCCTGATCCATGTTGTTCAGGGCCGCATCGAGCTGCATGTTGCGGACGCTCAACTGATGTCCGGAGCGGCGATCGAACATCGCGACGATCAGGCCACCGATCAGCAGCGTGGCAGCCACGGCCGACACAGACACGGCGAGGGTCACGGTCGACAGCATCGGGCCGGTTGGACTCGCATCCGGCCTCTGCAGCAGTTCAATCGCGCCCATGGCGACGAAATGATGCGAGGTGATCGCGAGCGTCAGCAGCCCAGCGGCGCCTGCGGATGACAGCAGGCTCTCGCTGCGCGTCGCGACGAGCAGCGACAATGCGCCGAACACCATGCCGAGCAGCACGGACGCCGTCACAAGGTCCGGCATCCAGACGATCACGGCGGGGATTCGCAGCGAAGCCATGCCCATGTAGTGCATGACCGCTATTCCGAGACCGACCATCGCGCCTCCGATGGCGGCGCGCTGGCGATGACGGCCGAGAACGGCGGCCGCGAAGCCGGCGGTCGTCGTGACCGCGGCTGCGACCAGCGACATGACGGTCATCAGCAGATCGTAGCGGATCGGGAAACCCGGCGTGTAGGCGAGCATGGCGATGAAGTGCGTCGACCACACCCCGCCTCCTGTCACGATCCCGGCGATGGCAAGCCAGGTCCGCCGGGCGTCACCGTCCGTGACCCGCGCGCGCTGAAGCATGTTGACCGCGGCGAGACTCGTCAGCAGGCAAACGCAAGCGGCCAGCAGCACCAGCCACTTGTCGTGCTCCGTTTCGAGACAGCTCAATACCCGCAACATCCAAGAGCTCCGCGTGCGCGCGCAACGCTAGCGGGTGCGGGATTTCCCGAGCGTAAAGAACACACCCCGGAGTTCCGCGGAAGTCCGGTTTGTGTCTTCGATCATGACGCCCGATCTGGACAACGCCAGCCATCCATCTCTCAGCCGAGTGTCGAGAGGTATGATGAGCCCGTTTCGGCTTCCGGTGGTGTGACGGGAAGCGTCCGCCACTTGCGACCTGCCTAGTTGACTGATCGTCAGTCGCCCTCAGGCCGCGATGTTGAGATTGCCGCCGACGCCGGGGCCGACATTGGCGAGCGACAGCGTCTGCTGCGCGCCGCCGAGCAGCGTCAGGACCGCTTCCTTCTGCGCATCCAGGTTCTGCTTCATGACTGATGTGGCGACCTGCTGCTGTGTCGCGTTCGCCTGCTGCGCCAGGGCCGCAGCCACCAAGCTCATATCCATACGCATGTACCTCGCAAGGCGAACGTACCCGGGCAGCCTTAACGAAGCGTATCGATCGAGCGGATCAATGGGCGGTTGAACTACCGGGTCGGGACCGGCTTGGGCCCACGATAGTCGTAGAAGCCGCGCTGCGTCTTGCGGCCGAGCCAGCCGGCTTCGACATATTTGACCAGCAGCGGACACGGCCGGTACTTGGAATCGGCCAGTCCCTCGTGCAGCACCTGCATGATCGACAGGCAGGTATCGAGCCCGATGAAGTCGGCGAGCTCAAGCGGACCCATGGGGTGATGCGCGCCGAGCTTCATCGCCGCGTCGATCGCCTCGACGTTGCCGACGCCTTCGTACAGCGTGTAGATCGCCTCGTTGATCATCGGCAGCAGGATGCGGTTGACGATGAAGGCCGGGAAATCCTCGGACACCGCGACCAGCTTTCCGAGACGTCCGACGAATTCCTTGGCCGCCTCGAACGTGGTGTCGTCGGTGGCGATGCCGCGGATCAGCTCCACCAGCTCCATCAGCGGAACCGGGTTCATGAAGTGGATGCCGATGAACCGCTCGGGACGATCGGTGCTGGCGGCGAGCCGGGTGATCGAGATCGACGAGGTGTTGGAGGCGACGATCGCCTCCGGCTTCAGCACCGCGCAGAGATCGTGGAAGATCTTGCGCTTGATGTCCTCCTTCTCGATCGCGGTCTCGATGACGAGATCGCAATCGGCAAGGCCGTCGAGCGTTTCGCTGATCGAGATGCGGCCGAGCGCCTGGTTGCGTGCCTCCTCGGAGATCACCTTCTTGGCGACCTGACGGGTCAGGTTGCCATTGATGGTCGCCATGCCCGATTTCAACCGGTCGGAGGTGACGTCGTTGAGCACCACGTCGAGCCCGGCCAGCGCAGCGACATGCGCGATGCCGTTGCCCATCTGTCCCGCGCCGATCACACCGAGCTTGTTGATCTGAGCCATGTCGTCATCCACCGGAACGGCGCAACGTTTGCGCCCGTCCATGCCTTAACAGATGAAACACCGGCCGCGACAGTCCCATGCGCGGCCGGTGTGGAGTGTCACTTGCCGAGCTTGCCGAGCGCGTCGGTCAGTTCGGGAACCGCCTGGTAGAGGTCCGCCACCAGGCCGTAGTCGGCCACCTGGAAGATCGGCGCGTCCTCGTCCTTGTTGATCGCGACGATCACCTTGGAGTCCTTCATGCCAGCCAGATGCTGAATGGCGCCTGAAATGCCGACCGCCACATAAAGCTCCGGCGCGACGACCTTGCCGGTCTGCCCGACCTGCCAGTCGTTCGGCGCGTAGCCGGCATCGACCGCGGCGCGCGAGGCGCCGACACCGGCGCCGAGCTTGTCGGCCAGCGGCTCGATGTACTTGGCGAAGTTCTCGCGGCTCTGCATCGCGCGGCCGCCGGAGACGATGATCTTGGCCGAGGTCAGCTCGGGGCGATCGCTCTTGGCGACCTCCTCGCCGACGAAGCTCGACAGCGCCGGATCGCCGGCCGCCGCCACGCTCTCCACCGTCGCGCTGCCACCCTCGCCCGCGGCTGCGAACGTGGAGGTACGAACGGTGATGACCTTCTTGGCGTCCTTCGACTTCACGGTCTGGATCGCGTTGCCGGCATAGATCGGCCGCTCGAACGTGTCGGGCGCCACGACCTTGATGATCTCCGAGACCTGCATCACGTCGAGCAGGGCTGCGATGCGCGGCATCACGTTCTTGAAGCGCGACGTCGCCGGCGCGACGACCGCGTCGTAGTTCGCGGCGAGCTTGACGACGAGGTCGGCGAGCGGCTCGGCGAGATCATGCGCATAGGCCGCGTCATCCGCGAGCAGCACCTTCTTGACGCCGGCGAGCTTGGCGGCGGCCTCGGCCGCGCCCTTGGCGCCCTGACCCGCAACCAGCACATCGACATCGGCGCCGAGGGCTGTAGCCGCCGTCAGCGCCTTGTTGGTCGCGTCCTTGATCGCGGTGTTGTCGTGTTCTGCAATCAGCAGCGTGGCCATCAGAGCACCCCCGCCTCGGTCTTGAGTTTGTTGACGAGCTCGGCGACGTCCTTGACCTTGACGCCGGCCTTGCGGCCCGCGGGCTCAGCGGTCTTGATGACCTCGAGCCGCGGCGTGAGATCGACGCCGGTGTCGGCGGCGGTCTTCTCGGCGATCGGCTTCTTCTTCGCCTTCATGATGTTCGGCAGCGACGCATAGCGCGGCTCGTTGAGGCGGAGATCGGTGGTGACGATCGCCGGTCCCTTGAGCTTCACGGTCTGCAGGCCGCCATCGACCTCGCGGGTGACCTTGAAGTCGGAGCCTTCGACCTCGAGCTTGGAGGCGAAGGTCGCCTGCGCCCAGCCGAGCAGCGCCGCCAGCATCTGGCCGGTCTGGTTCGAGTCGTCGTCGATCGCCTGCTTGCCGAGGATGATCAGGCCCGGCTGCTCCTCCTGGGCGACCGCCTTGAGGATCTTGGCGACCGCGAGCGGCTCCACATTGCCCTCGGCCTTGACCAGGATGCCGCGGTCGGCGCCCATCGCGAGCGCGGTGCGGATGGTCTCGGAGGCCTGGGCGGGCCCGATCGACACCACGACCACCTCGGTGGCCTTGCCCGCTTCCTTCAGGCGCAGGGCTTCCTCGACGGCAATCTCGTCGAACGGATTCATCGACATCTTGACGTTGGCGAGCTCAACGCCCGATCCGTCGCTCTTGACGCGGACCTTGACGTTGTAATCGACCACCCGCTTGACCGGCACCAGAACCTTCATCGATCCTCTTTCGCTCTTAATATGTCCGGGGTTGACCTTTTCGGCGCGGAACCTAAAGCGCCCGTACCCCCCGGTCAACGCGCGAAGGGGGAAAAAAGCAGGCCCGCGCGCCCCCGGGTTAACGGTTTTGCCCGGGCACCCATAGCACGTCGCCGGCGCCATTGCGGTTGGCCGCCCGGCTGGCCACGAACAGGAAATCCGACAGCCGGTTCATGTAACGAATGGCAGCCTCGCTGACCGGCTCGTCCGGCTTACCAGCGAGTTCCGCCATGATCCGTTCCGCCCTGCGGCAAATGGTACGGGCCACGTGCAGGTGCGCCGCCGCCGGAGTTCCGCCGGGGAGCACGAACGAGGTCAGCGGCGACAGCCGCTCGTTGAGCGTGTCGATGTCGCGCTCGAGACGGTCGACCTGGCTGGCGACGACGCGCAGCCGCTCGGCCTTGCCCTCCCGCTGGGGCACCGCCAGGTCGGCGCCCAGATCGAACAGATCGTTCTGAATGAGGCCGAGCATCGCATCGATCTCGGGCGCATCGGCAAGGTGCAGCCGGACGACGCCGATCGCAGCGTTGGTCTCGTCGACGGTTCCATAGGCGGAGACGCGCAGATCATATTTCGGACGGCGCTCGCCATTGCCCAGCGCCGTCGTGCCGTCGTCGCCCGTCCGCGTGTAGATGCGATTGAGGATGACCATATCGTTTTCAGCGTCCCGTTCTCAACGTCCCGATCTTAACGACCCGTTCTTAACGTCCCATGGCCCAGATCGCCGCCATCGCGATGACGATCGCGACGAACTGCAGGATCACCCGCCAGCGCATCAGCTTCTGCGACAAATTCGGCGAGCCGCCGCGCATCATGTTGAAGAGGCCGAGAAACAGCACCAGAGCGACCGCGCCGACGGCGATGGGAAGGATGAATTTACCGAGGAGTGAAGCCATTGGGGCTAGATAACATCGCAAAAGCGGAAGCGCCATGCCGGATCGGGGCACCTGAGCCACCAACTTCCGGGGCTGCAACTTCTGGCTTTTGGGCTCGTAATATCGGATTGTGGAATCAAATTTGTTTCGCGGAGTGCAGGAACAGGTGAAGGCGCTTCGCTACATCGTCCACGTCGTCATGGATGCGTTCTACACCTTCCTCGCCGATGACGGCTGGGCGATCGCCAGTCACATCGCGCTGTCCACCCTGATGGCGCTGTTTCCCTTCCTGATCGTCCTGACGTCGCTGGCCGGCTTTCTCGGCTCCAAGGATCTCGCCGACCAGGCCGCCACCCTGATCCTCGAGACTTGGCCGGCCCAGGTGGCCGATGCGCTGACCGGCGAGATCCACGACGTGCTGACCACGACCCGGACCGACGCGCTGACCATCGGCGCCGTGCTCGCGGTCTATTTCGCCTCGAACGGCGTCGAGGCGCTGCGGGTTGCGCTCAACCGCGCCTATGGCGTGATCGAGCAGCGCCGCTGGTACTGGCTGCGGCTGGAATCGATCGGCTATACGCTGATTGCCGCCTTCACGGCGCTGGCGATGTCGTTCCTCATCGTGCTCGGCCCGCTGATGCTGGCCACCGCGCGCCGGTTTCTACCCTTGGCGGTCGAAGCCAACGAGCATTTCGTCAATCTGACGCGCTACGGCATCACTATCAGCGCGTTGGTCGTTGCCCTCTTCATCCTGCACGCCTGGCTGCCGGCGGGACGGCGCAGCTTCATGCAGATCGTGCCCGGCATCGTCTTCACCTTCGTGGCCTCGCTGGTGTCGGGTATCGTGTTCGGCCAGTATCTGGCGCGCTTCGCCTACAACTACGTTACCATGTATGCGGGGCTCGCCTCGGTGATCATCGCTTTGGTGTTCCTGTATTTCATCGCTGCGATCTTCGTGTATGGCGGCGAGTTGAACGCATCGATCATCAAGTCGCGTCTGCCGCGCGGCGTGTCGCTTCAAGAAGCGCAGTCGCTAGAGCCCGCGGCGAAACGGGTTTGAGCAGGAACGCATCCGCGCCGGCGGCGCGCGAGGCCGCCTCGTCCTCGCCCCGTCCGGACACGCCGATGATCGGGATCGTTCCATGCGGCCCTTCGAGCTTGCGCACCCGGGCAATCGCCTCGACACCGTTGATGCCCGGCAGCACCATGTCCATCAGCACGGCATCGTAGCTGCCCGCCGCGATCCGCTCCGGCGCCGCCTCGCCGCGGCCGATGAACTCGGCCTGGTGGCCGAGTTCGTTGAGGATGGTGTTGAGCACCACACGGCCGAACGGATTGTCCTCGACGCCCAGGATGCGCAGCGGCCGCGTCGGCGCCAGGGTGACGCCATCCTCGCCTTCCGCGCTGGTGTGCGGCGCCGCTGCGATCGTCAGCGCGACGGTCAGCGTGAACGTCGTGCCGCCGCCCTCGTGCGGGGACACGGCGACGTCGCCGCCCATCGCCCGCGCCAGTTGCCGCACCGAGGACAGGCCGAGGCCGGCGCCGCCGAACCGCGAGGCGATCGAGACATTGGCCTGGCTGAACGGGCGGAACAGCCTCCTGATCTCCTGCAGCGTCAGGCCGATGCCGGAGTCGGAGACAGCGAAGACGACCGCAACCTTGCCCTTGCCGGAAGCTGATCGGCCGCGGCCGCTCCGCCCGGCCAAGCCGACCTCGAGCGCCACGCCGCCCTGCTCGGTGAACTTCACCGCATTGTCGATGAGATTTTCGAGCGCAGCGCGCAGCCGCACGGGATCGCCGATCACGAGCCCCGGCAGCGCATCGGACACCTCGACCCGCGCCTCTAGCCCCTTGGCGGCCGCGCGACCGGCCAGCGAGTCGCCCGCGGCGCGTGCCAGCACGCGCAGGTCGAACAGGTCCTCGCGCAGCAGCGCGCCGGTGGTTTCGTCCTTGGCGGCAGCGACGAACAGCGTCGCCAGGCTCGACAGGTGCTCCGCCCCGGCCTTGATGGTGTCGACCCAGCGCCGCTCGCGCTCGCCGAGGTCGGAGGTGGCGAGCAGGTCGCTGATGGCGAGAATGCCCGTCAGGGGCGTGCGGACCTCGTGCGCGAACACGGCCAGCGCGGCTTCGACGACCCCGGCGCCCGGCTCCCCTGCACCAGACTTCGTGATGGCCTTCGTTGCGACGGGCTTGGTCGAACTCCGCCGTCCCCCGGCCGGTGCGGTCACCTGAGGAACGTGCTTCTTGAGAGGACGCGCCTTCGTGCGCTCCTTGACGGGCGCAGCCTTGGTCGCCGGCGTCTTCGGCCGCTGGGCCTTGGATGACCGTCCCGCGGACGCCGTGCCGGAGGACGTCTTTTGAGCCGGTCGTGATCCACCAGTCGTCCTGGACGCACCGGCGGGCTTGGACACAGCAGACTTAGACACAGCAGGCTTGGGCACAGCCGGTCTCGGCGCAGCAGGCTTGGGCGCAGCAGGCTTGGGCGCAGCAGGCTTGGGCGCAGCAGGCTTGGGCGCAACCGCCTTGGCCGGGCGGGCCCGACGCCCCGTACTCGTATTCCGAACGCGCTTCATCATGGCCCCTGTGACATGAACTCCGACAAACGAAGGGGCACCTCTACTGTCATGTCTCGCCGTGCCGCTTTCGATTGAAGCTCCCGATAACCCGCGCCAACGAACAGCATGGCACGGTCGTTTCCGGGTGTCACGATGCCCCAGAGGTTGTCCCCGCCGGAAACATTCGGAGACACCGGGACTTGCGGCAGGACGCGGCTAGACCAAGCCGATCCTGTGTCGGATTTCCGCCGGCGAGACGCCTGTGGCGCGCAATGTGCGCAATCCCGTCGCCTGCGTGGATTTGGACAGCTTGTGGCCTTCAGCGTCGCGAACCAGTTGGTGATGCCGATAGGCCGGCGCCGGCAGGTCGAGCAGGGCTTGCAGCAGCCTATGCACGCTGGTCGCATGAAACAGGTCCTGTCCACGGACCACCTCGGTCACGCCCTGTAGCGCGTCGTCGACGACCACCGAGAGGTGATAGCTCGTCGGGGTCTCCTTGCGGGCGAGGATGACGTCACCCCAGGCCTCCGGCCGCGCCTCGACCGTGCCGGTGACGCCGGACGGTCCGGCACCGGACTCGTCCCAGGTCAGCCGGCCGGCGCGCGCGGTCGCTGAGGCCATGTCGAGCCGCAGGGCATAGGGCGCACCGGCGGCCATCAGCTCTGCACGCCGGGCTTCAGACAGCGCCGTCGCGGCGCCCGGATACAGCGGCGCACCATCCGGATCGCGCGGCCAGGCTCCGTCAGCATCGCGCTGGGCGACCAGCCGCGCGATCTCGGCCCGGCTTTCGAAGCTCGGATAGACCAGCCCCATCGCCTGCAGCCGCTGCAGCGCAGCCTGGTACTCGGCGAGATGCTGCGACTGCCGCCGCACCGGCTGCTCCCAGGCGATGCCGAGCCAGGCGAGGTCCTCGTAGATCGCCTGCTCGTAGTCCGGCCGGCAGCGGGTCGGATCGATGTCCTCGATCCGCAACAGGAAACGGCCACCACTCTCCCGCGCGCGCTCAAAGTTCAGCAGCGCGGAATAGGCATGGCCGAGGTGGAGATAGCCGTTGGGACTGGGAGCAAATCGGAAAACGGGTGGCGTCATGACGGGATCGAGGATTCAGATCGGTCGGTCCCTCCTCCCTGCGCGTCGGCTTCCAGCCGCTCGACCACGGTCCGATAGAATTGCTCCGCCTGCTGCATCATCCCGGCCGCACTGCCGCTGCTGTCGCCGAAGGTCGACCGGGCCAGCACGAATTCGGCATCGATGAACTCAGCCACGACCGCCGACAACGGCGCTGTCCCGAGATCGCGGGTCAACGCCTTACGCTGCATCAGCCTCGCCACCTCCACCAGCAAAGCGGATGGCGGATCGCACTCCGCCATCAGCGTCGCGAAATGGATCGGCGCCAAAGCCTCTGCCGGATGCAGGCGCAGCCAGCGCAGCGACAACGCCGGCCCCAGCGCATAGAAGATCCTCTTCTGCGGGACCGCCATGCCGTCGCCGAAATGCACGCGGCGCTGACGTTCGCCGTGGTGCAGATGATGCCGCGCGACGGCATCGCGGCTCGTCACCCCCCGCGCAAAGGCGAGGAATTCGTCTCGGAACCAGGCGACACCGCGATAGATCACCGGCGACTGCAGCCACTCGATGATGACCACATTGCCCTTGAGCAGCAGGCGCACCGCCTTGGCCAGATCCCAGCCATTGGCGTCGAAATCATCCTGCAGCGGAAACTCGATGACATCGCGCACCGGCCACGGCTTGATATGATCCGTCGCGCGCCGCACATAGACGAACCTGCAATCGTAGTCGCTGTCGGGCGAGGCAAAGCCCCAGGCCCGGCTGCCGCTCTCGATGGCGAGCGGCAGAAACACGCCGTGCTCGCGGACGACGCGATCCAGCAGGGCGTCGACACCGGCCACCTTGTCGCGGTCCATGTCGGAGGGGATGCTACGCAAGCTCATGAAAGGTCCAATTTTGACTGATGCTGCCTTAGCCCCGGCTCTCCGTGCCGTCCACCCGGCCGAGCACTGCGTCGATCGGCGTGCCGCTGCATGACCCTCCACCTCGACAGCCAGGCCCTCCTCGAGGATGCCGTCCGTGACCTCGTCAAGCAGGACGCGCGGCTCGCGCCGATCCTCGATGCGACCGGGATGCCGGCGCTGCGGCGGCGGGAGCCGGGGTTTGCGGGGCTCGCGCATATCGTCTGCGGCCAGCAGCTCTCGACGGCGAGCGCGGCGGCGATCTGGGGCCGGCTACAGGCGGCGTTCGCGCCGTTCGAGGCCGACGCGATCCGCCGTGCCCGCGCCGACCGGCTGGGCCGGCTCGGGCTGTCCGCGGCCAAGATCAAGACGCTCAAGCACATCGCGCGCGAGCTCGCGGCGGGCCGGCTGAACCTCGACGTGCTCGCCAACGAGGACGCCGACGCGGCCCACGCGACCCTTACTGCCCTGCCCGGCATCGGGCCATGGACGGCCGACGTCTATCTGCTGTTCTGCCTCGGCCACGGCGACGCCTGGCCGGCGGGCGATCTTGCCGTGCAGGCGGCGGTCAAGGTCGGGCTCGGCCTTGCCGCGCGTCCCACGTCCAAGCAGATGATGCCGCTGGCCGAAGCTTGGCGGCCGCTGCGCGGCGCGGCGGCGCATCTGTGGTGGAGCTATTATCGCGTGCTCAAGACGCGCGAGGGGGTCGTCGGCTAGCCCACTTTCCGTCCGCCTCGCTCCCGGGTTACGCTCCGCGGCCGACGACGATGCCACGAGGCCACCGCGGCGGGGAGGACAGTGATGCTCGACAGGACGCAGGATCTCGCCGCGGGCGTCGACGGCTGGCTCGCGGATTTTGCCCGGGCGATCGCAGCCTGCGACCCGGTCGCGCTGTCCGGGTTGTTTCATGCGGACAGCTACTGGCGCGACGCGCTGGCGCTGAGCTGGCGCATCAAGACGCTCAATGGACGCGACGCGATCCTGCGCGAGCTGCCCGCCGATGCGCGCGTGGCGGCGCCATTCGCCTTTGCCATCGCGCCTGGCCGCGCCGCCCCGCGTCACGTGACGCGCGCCGGGACCGACAGCATCGAGGCCATCTTCCAGTTCGAGACGGTACAGGGCCGCGGCTGCGGCATCGTCCGGCTGATCCCGGATGCGGCCGACAGCCGGCGCCTGAAGGCCTGGACGCTGCTGACTGCGCTGGACGAGCTCAAGGGATTCGAGGAGCCGCTCGGCGCCCGCCGGCCGCGCGGCCAGTCGTATTCGCGCGACTTCCGCGGGCCGAACTGGCTGGACCAGCGCGAGGCCGCGCGCGCCTATGCCGATCGCGATCCGGCCGTGCTGGTGATCGGTGCCGGCCAGGCCGGGCTTGCGATCGCGGCGCGCCTCAAGATGATGCAGATCGACACGCTGGTGATCGATCGCGAAACCAGGATCGGCGACAACTGGCGCAAGCGCTATCATGCGCTGACCCTGCACAACCAGGTGCAGGTCAATCACATGCCCTACATGCCGTTCCCGCCGAACTGGCCGGTCTACATCCCCAAGGACAAGCTCGCCAACTGGTTCGAGGCCTATGCCGAGGCGATGGAGCTGAACGTCTGGACCGAGACGGAGCTCGAAGGCGGCAGCTATGACGAGGCGGCGGCGCGCTGGGATGTGACGCTGCGTCGCGCAGACGGCAGCCGGCGCGTAATGCGGCCTGTTCATATCGTCATGGCGACTGGTGTCAGCGGCATTCCCAACCGGCCGGAGCTGCCCGGCCTGGCCGACTACAACGGCACGGTGCTGCATTCGAGCCAGTATGGCGACGGCGAGGCCTGGGCGGGCAAGCGTGCGCTGGTGATCGGCACCGGCAATTCCGGCCACGACATCGCGCAGGATCTGCATGCCAGTGGCGCGGACGTGACGATGGTGCAGCGGGCGCCGACGCTCGTCACCAACATCGAGCCCTCTGCTCAGCTCGCCTACGCCGCCTACAATGACGGGACGCTGGAGGACAACGACCTGATCGCGGTATCGATGCCGCTCGCGCTCGGCCGCAGCGGCCACCGGATGCTGACCGCGCAGTCGAAGCAGCTCGATCAGGACCTGCTCGACGGCCTCGCGCGGATCGGCTTCAATCTCGACTTCGGCGAGGACGGCACCGGCTGGCAGTTCAAGTACCTCACCCGCGGTGGCGGCTACTACTTCAACGTCGGCTGCTCCGATCTGCTGGTCAGCGGCGCGGTCAAGCTGATCCAGTTCGATCGCATCGCGCGCTTCGGCGTCCATGGCGCCGAGCTGACGGACGGCAGCAGGATCGATGCCGATCTGATCGTGCTCGCCACCGGCTACAAGCCGCAGGAGGTGCTGGTGCGCCGGCTGTTCGGCGATGCCGTGGCTGACCGCGTCGGGCCGGTCTGGGGCTTCGGCGACGGCCAGGAGCTGCGCAACATGTACACACGCACGCCGCAGCCCGGCCTGTATTTCATCGCCGGCAGCCTCGCGCAGTGCCGCATCAACTCGAAATTCCTGGCGCTACAGATCAAGGCGATCGAGCAAGGCTTGCTGCCGGCGAGCGGATCGGGCTGAATGGCGTCATTCGATCATGGAGGCCCTCGCATGTCCCCTACCCTCGGCTCTGGCGACTTCACCTATCGCGTCGTCAAGGACTGGGCGAAGCTCCCCGACGGCTGGGAGCTGACCGACGTCGCCTCGGTCGCGGTCGACGGCAAGGACCGCGTCTACGCCTTCAACCGCGGCGCCCATCCGATGATCGTGTTCGACCGCGACGGCAATTTCCTGAAGAGCTGGGGCGAGGGCCTGTTCAGCCGCGCCCATGGCCTGTCGATCGACAGCGACGACAATCTCTACTGCACCGATGACGGCGACCACACGGTGCGCAAATGCACGCCCGAGGGCAAGGTGCTGCTGACGATCGGCCTGCCCGAGCGCCCGACGCCGTTCATGAGCGGCGAGCCGTTCAACCGCTGCACCCACACCGCGCTGTCGCCGTCCGGTGAGATCTACGTATCAGACGGTTACGGCAATGCGCGGGTCCACAAATACACGCCCGACGGCAGGCTGATCAGGAGCTGGGGCGAGCCCGGCTCCGATCCCGGCCAGTTCAACATCGTTCACAACATCGCGACCGATGCCGACGGCTTCGTCTATGTCGCCGACCGCGAGAACCACCGCATCCAGATTTTCGACGGCGACGGCCGCTACGAGACGCAGTGGAATAACCTGCACCGGCCCTGCGCGCTGTGCGCCTGCGGGGCAAAGCGCAAGACCTTCATCATCGGCGAGCTCGGCCCGGGCATGCCGGTGAACCTCAACGTGCCCAATCTCGGCCCGCGCCTGACCATCACCGACGCTGGCGGCAAGCGCTTGGCGCGGCTCGGCGGCGAGCACGGCCCGGGCTTGGAAACCGGCCGTTTCCTGGCCCCCCACGGCCTGGCCATCGACAGCCACGGCGACATCTATGTCGGCGAAGTCGGTGTCACCAATTGGAGCACGAGCTTCCCCGACCGCGCCATGCCGGCCGAGGTCCGGATCCACCGCTGCCTGCAGAAGCTCGAGCGGGTCCCGGCCTGACGGCCGTCCGCCCGCTTCTCGGGACACGGATCTGCAACTGATTTGCAGTGCGGCAGCCCGCCGCGGCGGGCGGGTTCCGGCGTCCGTCGCGGGGCGGGAGAAGCCGTGTCAAGCCATTCTTGGGGCTTCACAATCCCGTCACGCTGCATGTAGTATGTCAGGGCATGCTGCTTCGCAGCCGTACATGGAGGCCAGGAGCGTTACTTGAACGCACATGTCTCACAAGGCGGTTGGCCGGTGTTGGTGCTGAACGCGGACTTCCGGCCGCTGAGTTATTACCCGCTATCGCTTTGGTCCTGGCAGGACGCGATCAAGGCGGTGTTCCTCGATCGCGTCAACATCGTGGAATATTACGACCGCGCGATCCGAAGTCCGTCCTTCGAAATCCAGCTGCCCAGCGTGGTGTCGCTGAAATCCTTCGTCAAGCCGACCACGCACCCCGCCTTCACCCGCTTCAACGTCTTCCTGCGCGACCGTTTCGCCTGCCAGTACTGCCACTCCGGCGACGATCTGACCTTCGACCACGTCATTCCGCGCAGCAAGGGTGGCCAGACCACCTGGGAAAATGTCGTCGCCGCCTGCTCGCCCTGCAATCTGAAGAAGGGCAACCTCACGCCGCAGCAGGCCAAGATGTTTCCCAAGCAGGCGCCCTACGCGCCGACCGTCCACCAGCTCCACCGCAACGGCCGCCTGTTCCCGCCGAACTACCTGCACGACAGCTGGCTGGACTATCTCTATTGGGACACCGAGCTCGATCCGTAGCGGGCGGCGACCGTCTGGCCGACATCTCGGCTTCACCGCAAGCCGCAGCGGCAGGTCACACGCCTGCCGCGACGCTCGCGTGAACACGTCGACGGAATCGAGAAAGCTTGCGACCTCGCCGCAGGCTATTTCTTGGCCTCACCGGCGCCTTCCGGACTCATATCGATGTGCATCAGCTTCCACGACTTCCCGTCGCGCTTCCACAACATGACATAGGATCCCAAAAGGTCCTTGCCCTGCGGCGCCATGGCCGCCATGCGGAAATTCCCGAAGTCGATGGCATAGTTCCGCGGACGCTGATTGCCGACGAAGCTGGCGGCCCGCGACGGCTTCAATTCGAGATAGGCCTGTCCGACCGTGAAATTATCGCCCTGCTGGCGTTCGGACTTAGGGTTCTGGGCGATCTCCGTGCAGGTCAACTTCGACTTCCAGCGGTCGGTGATGATCTGGTCGGAGGTGTGGCTCCATTTGCCCGGAAACACCTTGCCGCGAAACGAGGCATCCTTGTCCAGCACGTCGCACAGCTGATCGTAGCGCATGTCCTTGTAGGCCTGCAGGAATCTTGCCCGGGATTCATCGAGCATATCCTTGGCGATCGATGCATTGGAGCGCATCACGACGATGGTCGCGACCAGCAGACAGATCAGCAATCGGATCAAACGCATTGTCATTCTCCCCATCATTTGTTTTCAAATCAGCACAATTGATTTCGCCGCATCCGGATCGGATCTCTGCTCCGGAACGGGCATACCGAGTTCGGCAAAACTGCGTCTAGCGGCGGCGAGATCCTCATCCGCCTCCGAACTGCGCCCCAAGCGCCGCAGGAACCGGCTCCGTCCCAACCGCGCCAGCGCCGCCAGCGGCCGCATGCCGAGCGCATCGCCGATTGCCAGAGACATGCCGTAGGATTCAAGGGCCGCCGCCGGGTGGCACGCCGAGTCGTGCGCGTTGATCTCGGCCTGCAGTCGCAAGCCCCAGGCCTCGTGTCCCCGCTCGCTACGCTGGCGCGAGAGATCGAGGGCTTGATCACAGACGGTCCTCGCATCAAGGGCACGACCGGCCAACAGATACGCTTCGCCGAGCCGGATCAGATAGAGCGCGAAACGGGCCATGTTGGCCGTCGATCCGCCGCGATTCACCGCCTGTTCGAGCAGCGGAATCGCCTCGGACGAGCGCCCCTGGATGGTCTTGAGCTGGCCCAGTTCGAATGACACCAGCCGCCGCAACACCGGCAGTTCATACTGAACGCAAAGCTCCGAGGCTCTTTCAAGCGTCTGCTCGGCGAGCTCGATCTGGTGGCGGCACAACAGCGCCGCGCCATAGCCGAACAGGGCCGAGACGAGACTGTAGGGATCCTTCAGCCCGTCCGCGATGGCGATGGCCTGAACGCCGTACGTGATCGCATCATCGAACTCACCGAGTTCGCTGAGACAGACGGCGAGCCACGTGCGCGACAGCACGGCCGGGTGTCCCGGCTGCCCCGAGCGAAGGTACGGCACCCCGCTGTCGAGCGCCACGACGTTTCGTCTCAGGAATTCATCCGAGCGCCTGAACACCCCGAGATTCAGACAGGCGAGCGCAGCCCGGAAACTGGTATCGATCTCCAGCTCGAAATCACCCAGTTCTCTGGCGATCGTCAAGGCACGCTCGACGCATTCGAGGGCCTGCACGGGCGAACCCGCCATCCTGTGATGCTGGATCATGAACGAGGCCACGCGCCCCAATGTTCGCCTGTCGTCGATCATCTTCGCCAAGCCTTCGGCCTCGACGAGATGATGCAGGATCTGCGCGTGCGCGGAAAAAGGCCACAGCGAATTGCGTGCCGCGAAGTGGAGTTCAATACCCTTTTCGAGGTTGGCTCTGTGTCGCGGCAGGTGCTGTAGCGCCGACAGCGCCTTGTTGAAGCAGTCGAGCGCCTGATGATGGGCCGAGCGCTTTGCCGCCTGGGCCCCAGCCTGACCGAGGTAGTGCACGGCCTTGCTCCAGACCTGGCCCTGCAACGCATGTCTCGAAAGGTCCTCGACGTGCTGGCCGGTCTGCCCGGCATGGACCTGCTCGATCGCCTCGACGACCCGGGCGTGTAGATTCCGGCGCCGCTCCTGCGACAGCTCCGCGTAGGCGACTTCGTGCGTCAGAGAGTGCTTGAAAGTATATTCCGGCCCGGACAGCGTATGAATTCGGTACATCAGCTCCTGCTGACGCAGCCTTTCCATCGCGGAATGCAATTGCGAGCCCGGGATCTCGACCACGGCTTCGAGCAGCGACGGCGCAACCTGCTGCCCGATCACTGCGGCGACCTGCAGGAGCTGCCTGAGTTGCGCGGGCAGCCTGTCGATACGGGAGGCGAGCACGGCCTGAACGGACCCGGGAATGCTCGCTTGCTCGAATGCATCGACGAGCCGATAGGCTCTGTGAACCCCCACCAGCTTCTTGCGGTCGATCAGCGACCTGACGATTTCCTCGAGGAAGAACGGATTGCCTCCGGTGCGGGTGACCAGCTCATGCTTCAGTTGATCGAGGCTGGCATCATCTCCGATGAGACCGTCGAGCAGGGCGTTGGCTTCGTAGGTATCGAGCGGCTGCACCCGGAATTGCGAATAGTGATCCCGATTGGCCCATTGATGCTGATGCTCCGGTCGGTAAACCAGGACCAGCAGGATCTTTCGCGTCGGCAGCTGGTCCACGAGCGCGTCAATCACGCGTTCCGACTCGGCATCAAGCCAATGCAGGTCTTCGAACACCAGCATCAATGGCTGGCATTCGCTGACGGCCAGCAGCAACTGCTTTACGACTTCGACGGTCTGCCGTCGTCTAACGTCGGCCTCCAGGGCATTCCAGCCCTCGTCGCCGGTCTCGAGGTCCAGCATCGAGAGCAGAGGCGAGATCATCTTCGACCTGTCACAGTTCAGGATCGAGAGCTTCGCGTTGATCTTGGAACAGGCCAATTCGGCCGTGTCGGTCTTGTCGATGCCCAGATACTGCCTGAGCAGACTGCCGAATGCGAAATAGGCCGTCCGCACCGCGTAGGAGGCGGACTGCGCGACCAGGACCAGCCAGTGTGACAGTTCGTTGTGCTGGCGAAGCTCCATCGTCAGGCGGGATTTTCCCACACCCGCTTCGCCGACGAGGGCGACGATCTGGCCAGATCCCGATGACGCGATCAGCGAAATCTCCCGCAAACGACACAACTCGTTTTCGCGTCCAACCAGGCGAGACCGGCCCCACATGGCCAGCGACGCCCCCAGTCGGGACCGGTCGGTCTCGGTTCCGAGCAGTTGCCAGCCGCTGAGCGGCTCGGTAAGGCCCTTGATCGGCAGATTGTCCCGCGGCTTCGCCCGGACAAATCCCTGCACCAGGGCGTATGTAGCGGGGGTCAGGAGCGTCGTGCCGGGCTCGGCCGCCTGCTCCATTCGCGCGGCGAGGTGCGACACCAGGCCTTGTGCGGTGTATTCGAGGCGGACGTCGCTGCGGATCGAGCGCAGCACGACCTCGCCCGAATTCAGGCCGATGCGAACCAGCGGAACCAAGCCGGCGCCGCCAGCGGATTCGAGCGCATCCTGGCGGATCGAATCGTGGATCGCCAGCGCTGCGAGGCAGGCCCGCAGAGCGTGGTCCTCATGCGCGACCGGAGCGCCGAACAACGCCATGATGCCGTCGCCCATGACCTGGTTCGCCGTGCCGCCAAAGCGGTGAACAGCATCGATCATCTGTTCGAGGAGACCGTCGAGGAGTTGCTGCCCCTCTTCCAGATCGCGCTCCGCAATCAGGCCGGTCGATCCCTTGAGATCGGCGAACAGCACCGTGACGTGCTTGCGCACCGGCTCGATGGCGCCGGTCGATTTCTGCTTTCTCTGCTCCGCCGGAGCCCGAAGATCGGCAGCGTCAGTACTGGCGGCCGCACCGCATGACGTGCAGTAGCGGCTGCCGAGAGCCAATTCACCACCGCAGGCCGAACAGCCCGCAAACAGCGCAAGGCCGCATTCCTCGCAGAATCGGGCTGATGCCTTGCAAGAGGCGCGGCACCGCGTGCATCGGACGGTCCCCGGCAAGATATCGGCCATCGGATCTGCTCACTGGCTCCGGCAAGCCAGTGTATGGTCGTTGCCGAATTTTGGCCAGCGAGCTTCGCAATTCATACGCAACCTTGAGCGGTTACCGCCTCAGACGGCTGCGACCCGTAGCAGCAGCGGGTGGTGGCCGAGCGCGACAGCGTCGTCATCCGCAGCGCCAGGCAGCAGAGGCTGACCCTCGCGCCGTTACAGGCTGCGCAGCGCCGCGAACAGCGCCGACCACGGCGATCCTTCGCGGCAGAACACCGGCGGCTGGCCCAACGGCGCCGGCACCGTCACGGTCCGCCCGCCAGAAAAGCGGCTGGCCGTCCACAGATGCACCCAGTCGGCGCCGCGCGGCAGATAAGTCTCCCACTCCGCAGCCGAAGGCTTCCACACCGGGGCGACCAGGAGGTCGGGTCCGAAAAGATAGGCGTCCTGCACCTGATAGGTCGCAGCGTCGTCCTCGAAATGCAGGAAAAGCGGCCGCTGCACCGGCAGGCCGGTCGCGGCGGCCTCCGCCGAGAGGTGGCGCAGATAGGGCGCAAGATCCACGTAGATCCGCGTCATGCGGGCGAAGTGCGCCAGCACCGCCGGATCCTGATCGATCTGCAGATTGTCGCGCGGCCGGTTGCCCTCATGGGTGCGCATGACCGGCGTGAACGCCGCCATCTCCGCCCAGCGCATCAGGAGCTCGGCGGTGCGCACATTGCCGAACAGGCTGGTATAGCCCCCGATGTCGGAATGGTGATAGGCGTTGCCAAGCAGGCCGCTCGACAGCGCCCCGCAGATGACGCTGACGAGGCCGTCATGGCGGGAGAAGTCGACGCTCTGGTCGCCGGCCCATAGCAGCGGGCAGTGAGCCTGCACGCCGGTGAAGCCGGCGCGCATGAAGAACAGGATCTCGCCAGTGCGGCCGCGCGCCGCCACCGCGCGCGCATTGACCTCGGCCCACAGCGTCGGCCAGCGGTTGTGCAGAAGGCGCGCATCGATGCCGGCATGAAGGTGTACGTCGGTCGGCAGGTACTCGCCGAAATCGGCCATCCAGCCGGACATGCCGAGGTCGATCATCTCTTCGCCGATCACGCGCTCGGCGAACCAGGCCGCGGCCTCGGCGCGGGTGAAGTCGACCACACCGCATTCGAACTCGCCGAAATCGACCCGGGCGGTCCCGCCCGCGGCGTCGCGCGCGAGATGGCCGGCGGCGTCAGCCTCGGCAAACAGCGTGCCGTCGACGCACAGATACGGGTTGACATAGCCGAGGAAGCGGATGCCCTGGGCGCCGAGTGCGGCGATCAGTTCGCGCAGCGCCGGATAGCGGCGCTCATTGGCGCGCCAGTCCCAGAACAGCCGTGACCCGAACGAGGTCTGGCGCAGGCCGACCCAGTCCTCGCACCAGAGGCCGGACACCGCGACGCCGGCGTCGCGGATCGCCTGCAGGCGCGCGAACGAGCGCTCGCCGTCCTTCAGCCCGATGATCGCGCCGTGATAGATCCACTCCGGCAGCTGCGGTTGGCGGCCGAAGCGCCGCGACAGCGCGCCGACGATCGCGGCAAAGCTCGGCGCGGTGAAGATCTCGATCTGCTGGGGCACCTCCCAGACCTCGATCTCGTGGAAGCCGTCATGGCGGAAGTCGAACGCCGACCACGCCGAGGTCTCGACGTGCAAAGCATAGCGGCGCGAGGAGACGAAGGTCGGCTGCGGGTAGTTGGTGGTGTAGTAGTCGCCGCCGGCGCGGCCAGTGACGTCGGCGCGAAAGGTGATCTCGGTGGTCTTGTCGCGACCGACCCCGGGCTCGGACGTCCACAGCGGGAAGCGACGGCCGCGCATGTCGAAATAGGACATCTGCTCGCCGCCGCCCCAGACATGCTCGCCCTCCTCCGCAACGATGCGAAACCACAGCCGGTTGATCGCGGGATCGGGGATGCGGGGAATCAGCCGGTGGCCGTCCAGGGTCAGGATCAGCGCGGTGGGCAGGCCGTCGGCTGCCGCCAGACGCACGGTGTCGCCGTCGATCTCGGTGGCGCGCAGCGCGATCCGCTCGCTCACGTAGTCGGTGATGTCGAAATTGCCGCGCAGCATCGCGATGGTTTCCTCGCCGCGGCCGACGAAGAAGGCCGGCCGCGCGCGGTCGTGCTGCAGGATGACGCGGCCGTCGGCGACGATGCGGAACCCGCCCGCGACCGGCTCGATCCGCAGCGGCGGCGCCGCCTGTTGCTGCAGGCTCATCCCTTGATGCCTCCGACGACGAGGCCCGAGACCACCCGCTCCTGGAACGCGACGATCAGGAGCGCGACCGGCACGATGCCGACCACGAGAGCGGCCGAGATCACCGGCCATGGGAAGGAGAACTCGCCCTGGTAGAGCTGGATGCCGACCGGCAGGGTGCGGAGCGCCGGGCTCGAATTGAACGACAGCGCCATCAGGAACTCGTCCCAGGAGTTGACGAAGGCGAGGATCCCCGCGGTGAACACGCCCGGGCCGCTCAGGGGCAGCACGACATGGACCAGCGCGCCGATCCGGGTGCAGCCGTCGATCATCGCGGCGTTCTCGAGGTCGCGGGGAATGGCCTCGAAGAACGCGACCAGCATCAACGTGCACACCGGCAGCGACAGCACGGTGTCCGGCAGCACGAGCGCGATCCAGGTGTTGAGCAGCCCGAGCCCACGCAGGGTCTCGAACAGCGGCACCAGCAGGGTGACCAGGGGAAAGGTGGAGACGCCAATGATCACGAACAGGATCGCCTGGCGGAAGCGCAGGTTCAGCCGCGCCAGCGCGTAGGCGGCCAGCACGCAGATGAACAGGGTGAGCAGCGTCGACAGCAGCGCGACCATCAGGCTGTTGAACAAGAAGACGAGTAGCTGCTGGTCGGTGAACGCCCTGACATAGTTGACAAGGGTCGGCGCATGCGGCGCCCAGGTGATGGGCTTGGCGGTCAGCTCGGACTCCGGCTTCAGCGAGGTGAACAGGATCCACAGCGCGGGAAACAGGCCGTTGATCAGCAGCGTCGAGGCGGCGATCAGCCGCAGCACACGGCCCGGGATGGACGGCGGCGGGGCGGGGTCGGTGGTCGCCATGGCTAGCTCCGGATCACGCGCAGATAGACCGCAGAAACGGCCATCGAGATCGCGAACATCACCACCGCGAGCGCCGAGCCGTAGCCGAGATCGAGAAAGGAGACCGTGTTCTGGTGGATGTACATCGCCAGCGTCGCGGTTGAGGTGCCGGGCCCGCCGCCGGTCATGGTGTAGGGGATGTCGAAGGTCTGCAGCGAGGTGATGGTGCGGAAGATCAGCGCGACCACGATCGAGGGCTTGAGCAACGGCAGCGTGATCTCGAAGAACTGGCGCAGCCGGCCGGCGCCGTCGACATCGGCCGCCTCATAGAGCGAGCGCGGAATGGTCTGCAGCCCCGCGAGGATCAGGAGCGCCATGAACGAGGAGGTCTTCCAGATGATGGTCAGGCAGATCGCCGCGAATGCCCAGGTCGGCGAATTGAACCAGATGATGCCCGGGATGCCGAGGCGCCGCAGCACGTCGTTGACGATGCCGTATTCGGAATGAAAGAACCAGGCGAAGATCAGCCCGGCGAAGGCGAGCGGCAGCGCCCAGGGCACGAGCAGAGCCAGGCGGACCGGCCACTTCGTGCGGAAAGGCAGGTTGGCGAGCAGCGCCAGCGCAAGGCCCGCCAGCAGCGCGCCGGGAACGGTTATCAGCGTGATCAGCAGCGTGTTCCAGGTGGTCTCCCAGAACACCGGATCCTCCATCACCAGCGTGTAGTTCTCCAGGCCGACGAACCTTGCCGGAAGGCCCGAGGTCAAGGAGAGGCTGAAGAGGCTGGTGTAGAACAGCCGCGCGACCGGATAGGCGATGATGACGACGAGCAGCAGCGCCGCCGGGGTCAGCAGCAGCACCGCCAGCGTCCGGTCGTCGGGATCGAGCCAGCGCGACCAGGCGCGGTCGCGCAGCCCATCGGGAGCGGGGCCTTGCGGCATCAGCGCAGGATACGCTTGAGCCGGCCCTCGATCTGGCTGGCGCCGTCCTCCGGCGTGATCACGCCTGACAGCACCGAGTTGACCGTGGTGCGGATCGCGTCGCTGACCTCGTTGTAGCGTGCGGTGACCGGCCGCGCCTTGGCGGTCTGCACGACGGTCAGGGCCTCGCCGAACCACGGCACCGCCTTCAGTACCTCCGGATCGCGGTAGGAGGCCGCGACGGTCGGCAGCAGCGAGCCGTTGATCGCCATGAAGGATGACACGTCCTGGCTGGCGAGATAGCTGACGAGCTTGCGCGCCTCGTCCTTGTGGGTCGAGTAGGCGGAGACGCCGAACTCCCAGCCGCCGAGGCAACTGGTCTGTTCACCGCCGCCGAGCGCCGGCAGGCGGGCGACGCCGACCTTGCCGGCCACTGCGGATTCGGCGCCCTGGAACAGCGCCCAGGCATAGGCCCAGTTGACCGCGAAGGCGACGTTGCCGGCCTGGAACTCCTTGCGCGTGTCGTCGGTCGCGACCTCGGAGATGTTCTTCTTGGCGACGCCCTGGTCGACGAGGTCCTTCCACAGCTTCAGCGACTTGACCGCCGCGTCGCGGTCGAAGGTCAGCCGGCCGTTGCTGACCAGCGTCTTGCCCTGGCTCCAATAGGGCAGCAGGAAGGTGCAGACCGCGCCCTCTATCGCTTTGCCCTGGAACGACAGGCCCTGCAGGTTCGGGTTCTTCTCGCCCTCGGTGATCTTCTTCGCCGCAGCCGCGAGTTCGTCCCACGTCTTCGGCGGCGCGATAGCGTATTTGTCGAGCAGGTCCTTGCGGTAATAGAGGAACATGGCGTCGGCGAAGGCCGGCAGCGCCACCACCTTGCCGTCCACCGTGTTGGCGTCGACATAGGCGGCGAGATATTTCGTCATGTCGACATTGTCGAGCGGCACGGTCCAGTTCGCGGCGGCATATTGCGCCGGCCGGATCACGTCGAGCGCCAGGATATCGAGGCTCGGGTCCTTGGCCGACATCACCGTGTTCAGGTACTGCGCCTGGAGCTCCGAGGTCGCGCCGCCAGATTCGATGGCGATGGTGACGCCCGGGTTCTTCGCCTCGTACTGGTCGAACACCTTGCGCCAGACCTGCGGCTGCTGCTGGGTCGAGATGAAGATCCGCAGCGACGTATCGGCCGACGCCGGCGGTGAAGCGCCCTGCAGGGCGGCTGCCAGCAAGGCGGCAGCAAGTAGTTTCAGTTTCATGGGGACCTCCCTGTCCTCTTTCGAGACCGTCGGCGGCCCGAGGCCACCGTGCCGATCAGTTGATGATCTGCCCGCTATCCGCATCGAACAGATAGACCTTCAAAGGATCGATGCCGATGTTGAAGCGTTCTCCACTGCCCGGCCGCATGTCCGGCACGAGCCGGGCCGTCAGCCGCTGTCCGCCGATGTCACAGTGCACCAGCGTGTCCGATCCGAGCGGCTCGACGACCTGCACGTCGACCGGCAGCGCGAAGGGCGCGCCCGGCAATCCCAGATGTTCCGGGCGGACGCCGAACAGCAGCGTCCGTCCCTCCAGCGCCTGCGCGGAGGCGAGTGGCAGGGCGGCGAGCGGCAGCGCGGCGCCGTTGCCGAACGTCAGGCTGCCGTTCTCGATCCGCACGGTCACGAAGTTCATCGGCGGCGAACCGATGAAGCCGGCGACGAAGGCATTGCGCGGCCGGTTGTAGATCTCGTCCGGCGTGCCGATCTGCTCGATCACGCCGCCCCGCATGATGACGATGCGGTCGGCGAGCGTCATCGCCTCCACCTGGTCGTGCGTCACATAGACGATGGTGGTGCGGATCTGCTGGTGCAGCCGTTTGATTTCGGTGCGCACCTCGGCCCGCAGCTGCGCATCGAGGTTGGAGAGCGGCTCGTCGAACAGGAACACGCGCGGACGACGGACCAGCGCGCGGCCCATCGCGACGCGCTGGCGCTGGCCACCCGACAGTTGCGCCGGCCGGCGCTCGAGCACCTCGGAGAGGCCGAGCAGCTCGGCGACACCCTCGATCCGGTTGCGCGCGTCCTCGGCTGCCACGCCGCGGACCCGCAGCGTGAAGGCGAGGTTCTCGCGAACGGTCTTGTGCGGATAGAGCGCGTAGTCCTGGAACACCATCGCGACATCGCGCGCACGGGGAGGCAGGCGGTTCATCACCTCGTCGTCGATCCGGACCTCGCCGGCCGAGATCGGTTCCAGGCCTGCGATCATCCGCAGCGTGGTCGATTTGCCGCAGCCGGACGGGCCGACGAGCACGATGAACTCACCATCTGCGATCTCGAGGTCGATGCCGTGGACGACGATCTGAGAGCCATAGCTCTTCTCCAGCTTCCGCAGGCTCACGGATGCCACGCTTCCCCCCGATCGGGCGGCTCGCCGCCGCCATATGCTGCCGTCATTTGCAGTCTTGCGCGCAGGATTCTTACCATCCGACCAAGAGAAATCAATGATGAAGCAATTTCGTCCGATGCGGCCAGTTTGGAAGAATTTGTCACCGGAGGCGCGAAACGTAGACAGCGACCGCGGGGTCGAACCAGGTCTGCGACACCTCGGGGATACTGCGGTCAGCCGCCCGGCTGAGCCGCACAATATGGGGGACCGGGCTGCCCGGCCGCAGCGCGAAGTCCTTCGGCGCCCAGTCCGGCACCTCACCGAGGCCGATGCGGTCCTCCGCGGTTTCGATGAAGAGGTTGAGGCGCGTGCGATAGAAGAGATACAGCGATTCCAGAAGATCAGCCTTGGAGAGGCGTTCGGCGCAGGAGCCGTCGAGCCAGATCTCCTCGAGCGCGGCGGGCCGGCCGGAGATCGCACGCAGGCGGCGGATGCGGTGGGCGTGGTCGGCGCTGCCGAACGGCGGCAGATGGCGAGGCTTGCGCAGCCTCTTCAGCTCGAGCACCCGCGCGGTGGGGAGCCCGCCGCCGCCGCTCGCCAGTTCGAGCCTGAACATCGAATAGATGCTGTTCTGGGGTGAACCGGCGCGGATGTAGTTGCCCGATCCCTGGATGCGCTCCAGGTGCCCGCGCGCCTGCAGCTCCGCCAACGCCTTGCGCAGCGTGCCGACGGCAATCCCGAGCGCGTCGGCCATCTCCCGCTCGGGCGCCAGCTTCTCGCCCTCGACCAGGCGCCCGGCGGCCAGCTCGCGGACCAGGAATTCGGTGACCTGCATGTGGAGCGGCAGGCTTCCCATCGGAGCCTTCATCTGGGAGCCTTCATCGGCGTTGCGTCCGTGGCGCTGGAATTGATGCATGATTGATCTACTTGGGGATCGATGCTATGCGACCCGGCGGCATCCAGCGAGAAGTGCAGGCAATGAGCGTGGTTCCGATAACGTCCGACGGGCTCGACTCGGTCGAGGTGTCGTGGTTCTCGGCGCTGTGCTCCGACGATTATGCCCTGCTAGGCATACCCGACGGCAGCCTGCGGTCAAGCTGGGAGCACTGCTCGGCGATCGTCGGCCGCGCCGAGGCGCTCGGCTTCCGCAACATTCTCTGCCCCTCGTCCTATCAGGTCGGGCAGGACACGCTGAGCTTCGTCGCCGGCTGTGCCCCCCTGACGCAAAACATCAATTTCCTGGCCGCGATCCGCTGCGGCGAGATGCAGCCGATCATGCTGGCGCGAACCATCGCCACGCTCGACCACATGCTGAAGGGCCGCCTGACGCTGAACGTGATCAGCTCCGACTTCCCGGGCGAGGTCGCCGACAGCTCCTTTCGCTACCGGCGCAGCCACGAGGTGGTCGCCATTCTCCGCCAGGCCTGGACCCGCGACACGATCGATTTCGATGGCGAGATCTACCGCTTCAGCAATGTCAGCACCGCGCCGGCCAAGCCCTATCAGCAGAACGGCGGCCCGCTGCTCTATTTCGGCGGCTATTCGCCGGACGCGCTCGAACTCTGCGGCGCGCAGTGCGACGTCTACCTGATGTGGCCGGAGACCAGGGAGCAGCTCGCGGAGCGGATGCGCGCGGTGCACGCGCGGGCGCAGGCGCACGGGCGGACGCTGGACTACGGCCTGCGCGTGCACGTGATCGTACGCGACACCGAGGCCGAGGCCCGCGACTATGCCGAGCATCTCGTCTCCCGCCTCGACGACGAATATGGCCGCCTGATCCGCGAGCGCGCGCATGACAGCCAATCGCTCGGGGTCTCCTACCAGCAGCGGACGCGCGAACTCGCCGACAAGTTCGGCTATGCCGAGCGCCATCTGTGGACCGGCATCGGGCGGGCGCGTTCCGGCTGCGGCGCGGCGCTGGTCGGATCGGCCGACCAGGTCCTGTCGGCGCTCGAGGATTACCGCCGCATGGGCATTCGCGCCTTCATCCTGTCCGGCTATCCGCATCTGGACGAGGCCGAGCATTTCGGCCGCAAGGTGCTGCCGCAGATGAAGACCTGTTCGCTGCCGCACGCATATGGCCGGGTGCCCGCCCAGACACCGCCGACACCGCTCGGAAACGGACCACGCCGATGATGACCCGCTTGAGGCTCGCCGACGATCTCGACATCAGCCGCATCGTCTACGGCATGTGGCGCGTCTGCGATGATGCGGACACCTCGCCGGCGCGGGTCCAGCGCAAGATCGAGACCGCGCTCGCCTGCGGGATCACCACCATCGACCAGGCCGACATCTATGGCGGCTACACCGCCGAATCCGTGCTGGGCGCCGCCTTGCGCGCCGCGCCTCAGCTGCGCGACCGCGTCGAGATCGTCACCAAATGCGGCATCGTCGCGCCGGTCGGACGTCACGCGGCGGCGCGGATCAAGCACTACGACACCACGGCCGCCCACATCGCCGAGAGCGTGCACGCCTCGCTGCGCGCGATGGCGACCGACCGCATCGACCTGCTGCTGATCCACCGTCCCGACCCGATGATCGATCCTGAGGAGACCGGGCGCGCGCTCGACGATCTCGTCGCTTCCGGCAAGGTCAGGTCGGTCGGCGTCTCCAACTTCAGGCCCTGGGACTTCACGCTGCTCCAGTCCGCGATGAGCCGGCTCCTGGTGACGAACCAGATCGAGATCAGCCTGACGTGCACGGGATGCTTCACGAATGGCGATCTCGCCTTCCTGCAGGAGCGCCGGCTGCCGGTGATGGCCTGGTCGCCGCTCGGCGGCGGCAACCTCGTTGCGGCTGCACCGGAGCGGCTGCGCAAATTGCTCGCGCGTCTCGCGGCCGACCACGACGTCGACGTCAGCGCAATCGCGATCGCCTGGCTGCTGCGGCATCCGGCCCGGCTCGTGCCGATTCTCGGAACCAACGATCCGGCGCGGATCGAGAAGGCCTGTGCGGCGCTGCGGGTCGATCTCGACCGCCAGGCCTGGTTCGAGCTTTACACGGCCGCACTCGGCCACGACGTGCCGTGACGGGCTGACGCGGAACACGTTGCAGCTGCATGTCGTGGCTGTGCGGAGATCGGCGCCCCCAGGACGACCCCATACGCCGGGTTGCCCCTGCCTTCTCCCGCGCGGCATGCGAGCACCGTCGATGAGCGGTATTATCTGACGGATTAACCCCACCTTAGGTCCCCCTTCAGCATGCTCTGGCGTTGCCGCGCGGGCCGCCTCCAGCACAGCCCGTTTTCGTCATTGATCCAGCAGGGCCCTTCGTTCCGCGTATGCAGACCGCTCTGACCGACCCCAAGGCGGCGGCGCTCGCGAAAGCCCAGGCGGCGAGCTCGCTGCAGAACATCTTCCTGACGCTGTTCGCGAACGTCGCGATCGCTATCTCGCTGGCGCTGCTGATCTACCTGCGCGAGGGCAGCACGCTGATCCTGTGGTGGCTGGCTGCGGCCGTGGCCTTCGCCACGCTGCGCGCCGCATGGGTCTCGCGCCTGAAATCCTCCGGCAAGATCGAGCAAGATGCGCAACGCGTGCTGCGCACGCTGACCACCATGGCGCTCGCCAGCGGAGTGCTGTGGTCGGTGGTGCCGCTTGGCCTGCCGGCCTTCACCCACGCGCACAACGTCAACGACATCGTCTTCATCATGGCCGGCGCCACGACCGGCTCCATCATCCAGAGCCTCGCCTACTCGCCGATGGCGATCGCGTTCGGGGCGCCGCTGATGGGTGCGACGATCCTGCGCATGCTGCTGTCCGGCGGCGACGTCGGCTACGTCGTTGCCGCCGACATCGCGTTCCTGACCGTCATGCTGTTCCGCGCCGCCCGGCTCGGCGAGCGCAACTTCATCGCCGGCCAGAGCACCACGATTGCGGCGACCGAGCTTGCGGATTCGCTCGCCATCGCCAACCAGACGCTCGAGCGTCTGGTGCGGACGGATTCGCTGACCGGGCTCGCCAACCGCAGCCATTTCCGTAGCGTCGCCAGCACCGCCTGCTCCGAGGGGCGTGGGGTGGCGTTCTTGTTGTTCGACGTCGACAACTTCAAGATCATCAACGACACCCGCGGTCACGACGCCGGTGACCGCGTGCTGCAGGCCGTGGCGATGCTGCTGCGGACGGCCTGCAGCGACAGCGATCTGCCGGTTCGCCTCGGCGGCGACGAGTTCATCGTGGTACTGCAGGGCGAGGACGCCGCCGATCGGTCGGTGGCGCTCGGCGAGCGCCTGATGCAGGCGCTGCTGCGCCCGATGATGATCGCCGGCCAGCCGCTGGGCGTGAGCTGCTCGATCGGCATCGCGACCCATGTCGGCAGTCCGATCGACATCGAGGAGCTGTCGGCCCGCGCCGATGCGGCGCTCTACCGCGCCAAGGATGACGGCCGCGCCTGCATGCGTGTCTTCGATGCACAGATGCAGTGCGCGCTCACGCTGCAGCGTCGTCTCGATGCCGAACTGCCGGCCGCGCTGGCGCGCCGCGAGCTCCATGTCGAATTCCAGCCGCAGGTCGCGATGGCGACCCAGGAGGTCATCGGCTTCGAGGCGCTGCTGCGCTGGAAGCATCCGACCGCCGGCCTCATTCCGCCGCCGGACATCGTCTCCGCCGCGATCCGGCTGCGCGTGGCCGGCCAGCTCACCGAGTTCGTCGGCGAGCGCGTCTGCGCCTTCCTGCGCGCGCTCGACCGCAAGAAGGCGCACGCCATCCGCGTCTCGATCAATGTCTCGCCGCGCGAATTCCCGATCCACTCGCCGGCGCAGACGCTGAAGCTGGTCACCGAGCGCTACGGCGTCGATCCCAAGCGGATCGAGATCGAGGTCACCGAGGAGGCGATGTTCGATCCGAAGCGCTGCGCCGACGAGCTCAAGCTGATCGACCAATATGGCTTTGCGCTCGCGATCGACGATTTCGGCGTCGGTCATTCCTCGATCACCAACCTGATGGCGGTCGAGATCGACACCATCAAGATCGACCGCTCGTTCATCGACGGCATCGCCGCCAACCGCATGGATCAGCAGCTCGTCGCCGCCATCGCCGCGGTGGCGCTGCCGCTCGGCCATCGCATCATCGCGGAAGGCGTCGAGCGCGAGGCGGATGCGGAGTGCCTGCGCATGCTCGGCTGCTCCTACGGCCAGGGCTGGCTGTACGGCAAGCCGATGAAGGAGGACGACGCGATCGCCTGGCTGGTCCAGCATCGCAACGCGACGGCCGCGGCGATCGCGCCGCTGCCGCTGCCGCGCAGCGCGTAGCGCGTAGCCATTCCAATCTCAGTGTAATCAACTTCATCGCCGTGGTCTGTTACCGTCCCCACTACTGAAGCATGTGATGCACGAGATCCGCGCCGAATGCTCCCGCCCATGCGGCGGCGATGACGAGCACCAGTCCCGGGATCAAGCGCAAAGCGAATGACGATCCGCCGCTCGTCCAGGCGACCACGATCTTGCTGATGGTGTTCGCCGACAGCGCCGCGAGCACCGGCGCCACGGCGTCGGCAGCGCCGATCTTGCCGGACGCCACGAGCGCGGCTGCGGCCGCCGCTGGCGCATGCGTGTCCGCCAGGCCCGCGACGACGGCGCTCAACACCAGGCCGGTCTCGCCGAACGCCTCGCGCAGCCCGGCGGAGAGCACAAGCACCGCGGAGATCGTCACCGCCAGCAGCAAGGCACCCTTGAGGCTGAAGGCGCGTCCGAGCGGCAGATCGGCAGCGCCGGTCGGCCGCAGCCCGGCCACCGTGAAGATCGCCCCATAGATCGCGGCTGCCGCACCGGCGCAGAGCAGCGGGCCCAGGAGAGCATAGAAACCCGACAGGCTCGTTGCGGCCAGCACCGCACCGAGCTGAACGATGGTGGCGAGGGTCGATAGCGTCGCGCCGGCGGCCGCGGCGCCTGCAAGCTCCGGCGCCTTGCGCGCTCGCGCGCCCATCGCGCCGATCGTTGCCGTGCTGGAGACGAAGCCCGAGGCGAAGCCGGATACGGCCAGCCCTCCGCGGGCGCCGAGCAGGCGCATCGCGACATGGCCGGTGGCGCCGATCGCCATCATCAGCACCACCAATGTCCAGATGGCGCGCAGCTTGAGCGCACCGAACGGACCAATCGGCTGATCGGGGAGCAGCGGCAGCACGACGAGCGTGGCGGCGGCGAAGATCAGACCATCCTTCAGCTCGCTCTCGCTGAGCACCGCGCGGACGAAGCCATGCAGTGCCGGCCGCGCAGCGAGCAGCACCGCAAGAACGACGGCAATCCCTGCCGCCAGCGCCGCCTGCTCGGTCGCGAGGCCGCCGAGCAGGACGGTCAGGATCAGCGCCATCTCGGTGGTCAGCCCGGGATCTTCGCTGCGCGAGCGCAGATAGGCGACCGCGGTGAGGACCATCACGCCCGCGGTCACGACGGCCAGCAGCAGCTTGCCGCCGATGAACATGCCGATCGCGCCCGCGAGCGACGCCGCAGCGAAGGTCCGCAGGCCAGCCGGCGCGCGGTCCGGCCCCTCGCCCTTGCGACGCTCACGCTCGAGGCCGATCAGCAGGCCGATGCCGAGCGCAACGATGATGCCGAGGAGTCCGGGACTGGCGCTCAGGAGCTGCGGCATCGGCATCGCTCTGATCGGCGCCGACGCGCCGCTCGCAGGCGTTCAGCGCGCGCGCTGTCGGCGCAACGGGCTGATCGCGGTGATCGTGAGGAAAGTCGACGCATCGGTTGAGCTGGTCCTGCAAGCTCCGTTCACGGCGCAACGAATGCGCTGACGATCATCAGCAGACACGTCATGAGGCCGAGCGCGGGGACCCATAAGGGCACGCGGAGCTGGCCTGCCTCCGAACCGCTGCGCCGAAGCCGGATCCGCAGCAGACAGAGATTGACGACGGCGAAGATCGTCAGGGTCACGAGCGAGGTTCCTTCGGCCAGCCGTTCCAGCGGAAAGCTCAACGCAAGCGCGCCGACCGCGAGCACGACGAGCCCGGTCGCAAGCAGCGGCGTCCCGGTCCGCGGGTGGACGCGCCCCAGGATGCGCGGCAGGTCGCCCTGCTCGGCCATGCCGTAGACGACGCGCGCCGTCATCGTCATCTGCGCAAGGATGGTGTTGAGCGTCGAGACGATCGCGATCGCGCTGAAGGTCGACGGGCTGATGTGAGCCACGGCGTTGAACACCAGGCTGAGCGGCGCCGGAGAGGCGGCCAGGACGGCCGGCGGCACGGCGCTGACCGCGATCGCCGCAATCAGCACGTACAGCACGGTGGTGATCAGCAGTGTCAGCGCCATCGCCCAGGGAATGCTGCGCCTTGGGTTCTTGGCCTCCTCCACGACATTGGCGAGGTCCTCGAAGCCGACGAAGGCGAAGAATGCGAGCAGGCCGGCGAAGCTGATGCCCGAGAGAATCGAGAGATCGGGGGGCGGCGGCCCGAGCAGCGCGGGGCCGAACGACACGCCGGAGTGAACGGCGGAGACGACGATCCACACCAGCCCGCCGGTCTCGATCACGGTCAGGACGCCCGCGAGCAGCACCGATTCGAGGATGCCCCACGACGCGACGGCACCAAGTGCGACGACCATGGAGATCGCGATCCACGGCGCAGGCCAATCGATCAGCTGTTTGATGTAGCCGGCACCGCCGAGCGTGACCGCGGCCGCCGCGACGATGCCCGTCGCGAGCCGCAGCGCGCCGACCAACGTCGACAGCAGCCGCGACTCGAACGCCGCGCGCACATAGGCCGCCTCGCCGGCGCTGACGGGGTAGCGCGTGGCAAGCTCAGCGTAGGACGCCGCGGTGAACGCCATCACGAAGGCGGCCAACGCGAACGCCCACGGCGCATAGGCACCGGCATGCCCCGCGACCGCCCCGATCAGGACGTAGATTCCGGCGCCGACGGTGACGCCGGTGCCGTAGAGCACCAGCAACGGCAACCCGAGCCGTCGCTGCAGCCCAGCCGGAGACACGATCGATTGTTGCGGCACTGCGACTTCCATCCTTCACCACGACGCGAGCCCGTCGACTTGGACTATAGGCGCGGGCCATGAGCCCGTTGATCTCGCTCAACCGATCTTCTCGCGATCGCAGCCGCGGCATTCCGCCGCCACCGCGCTCTCGCAACTCTCAGAGCCGCGCGCGCCGGATGCGAGGCTCGTCGAGCCCGGTGATCATCCACAATTGATCGAGACATGGAATGATGATCTCGCGACATGATCTGCCCGAGCTGTGCCGATCGTCGCCCCTCTCGGCCATCGAGAGGGTGCAGGGAAGACCGAGCCTCGGCTGAGGCCCGTGGCCCCCGTGCGGAGAAAATGCACGGGGCAGGAACCACAGGACCAGCCGGAAACGACCCGGCCTTCCCTGCGCGATGGTTGGAACGGCTGCTCCGCGCTCTCCCCGGGGACCGGCTTGTTTGCCCCCGTCATCGGCAACGACGCACGATTGTCACCGCACGAACGTTACGAACTTGACGCCAGCTTCGGGGCGCCAGGACCACACGGCTTGACCGTCCGCGAGCTGCCATTCGTCCTGCGCATCAGCGCCTGACAGGCCCGCGGCCACCACTCCCCGCCTCTCCGTATCGTGACGACGCGTACGTCCCTCTGCATGAGGACGGGATGGAAGGGAGATAAGCATGGATTCCGAAAATTCGAAACTGATTTATTTTTGGCGGAAGCACTGGACAAGCTCAGGCGAGCAGGCGTGCAGCGCCGACTGATTTGGCCGACGGGCAGTCCGGCACAACCTGCACACGCGAGCACGACATGATTGCACGCGCGCCCGCCACCTTCCACGACTCTCCGCAGCACCCTATGATGCCGCCGCCCCCAACAATCCGGAACAGGCGCCGTGCCCGATCTCGAGCCGCTCTACACGACGACCAGCGCCGAGAGCATCGGCCGCTTCGTTGCGACACACTACGTGCTGCCGGAGCCGCTGGCGTGCCGAATGATGAATCGCGGCTTCAACGACATTTATCTGGTCACGGCCGCAACCGGCGACCGCTACGTGTTTCGCCTGTCGCATCACCGCGCCCGCGGCCCGGCCGACGTCCGCACCGAGACCGACTTTCTTGCGCATCTGGCGCGCTGCGGCGTGCCGGTGGCCGCGGCGATGGCGACGCGCGACGGCCCGCTCTTCGTCCGCGGCCAGGCGGCGGATGGTACGCGCGAAGGCGTGTTGTTTCACGCGCTCGACGGCCGCCCCCCCGACCCGGCCTGCCCGATCGATGCACGCGCCACGGGCGTCACGCTCGCCAGGCTGCACGACGCAGCGTCCACGCATCGCGCCGAAGCGCCGCTCTATCGTCTGGATCTCGACCATCTGCTGCGTCGACCGTTGCAGCGCGTCCAGGACCTGTGTCGCCTTCTCGGCGTCGGCGACGGCACAATGTTCCAGGAGATCGCGGCGCGAACGGCGGCACGAATCGAGGCGGCCGACGGCCTGACCTGGACGCATTGTCACGGCGATTGCCATGGCCGCAACGGGCGCATCGACGATGATGGCTGCGCCGTTTTCTTCGACTTCGACGATGGCGGCCCCGGCTATCTCGCCTACGACCTCGCGGTTTTCCTATGGGCAATGCATGCGTTCGGCCGCCGGCTGCCTCAGACGTGGAGAGCGTTCGTCGACGGCTACCGCTCAATCCGCCCGATCTCCGCTGCTGATTTCGAGGCCGCGCATGCCTTCGTCATCGTGCGACATCTCTGGGTGATGGGTGAGCAGGCCAGCCGCGCGCGCGAATGGGGTAGCGAGCCGGTGCGCTGGATCACGCGCGCGCGCGAATATCTGGAGAGCTGGGAGGCGGAGCGGCTCACTGGACGGCTGTTGTGAGCGAAGGGGCGGATGGATTGAACCATATGGCTGCGACTGCCGACGCATGATCCGGCGCTCGATGCACGGGCGAGCAACCGAACGTGCTGTGCAATGCAGCGCTCTCTCCCCTTGCGGGAGAGGGCATGTAGGACAGCCCGGCAAACTCGGTTGGGCGAGGGGTATGCATCCACGAGCACAGCTCGCGGAGAGATACCCCTCACCCAAGCGAACTTGTAGTACTGTTCTACATGCCCTCTCCCGCAAGGGGAGAGGGCGCAGTCATCTACACCGGCTGATTCAATCAGCTGGTTAGATGACAATGATAGCTAACTAAGGGCATGCGCCGATTGTTAAGTGGTGGTTCCCGTGATCTCGGCGACCTCCCGCAGGGACCGGGTAGAGTGACCGTACGACGACATCGGAGACATCTGGTCATGACAGACACGATCGTTCGCTCACGCCGGCTCGGCACGATTGGCTGCGTGGTCGGGCTTCTTGCGCTGGTCGCGGCGGTCCTGCCGACCTGGGTGCTGCCGGTGATCGATCCGCCGCCGCCGATCGACAAGGTCATCGTCGACGTCGGACGCCGCGTCAAGGAGCGGCTGGTGGCGCATCTGAAGGGCGTCGACTACGCGGCGCCCGTACGAGAGACCTCCTGGACCGAACGGCTGCACCAGCAACTGCCTGTGGCCGCGGTGTCGCTCGGCCTGCTGGCGATCATCCTCGGGGTTATCGCGCAGCTCTACCGCGAAGAACGCCGCATCGCCGCGATGGCGACGACATTGGGCGGCTGTGCGATCGCCGTCCAGCTCTCCTTCGTGCTGATGGGCGTGCTGATCGTGGTGGCGATCATCTATGTCGTCGGCGATTTCCTTTCGTTGTTCTAAGCGTGTTGATGACTTGCCGTGGCGCTTCAGCCACAGTGCGCAACTCTGGACGTCTCGGCGCATTGTCAAACCAGCGGCGATGTGATTAGTAGCCGCCGGCGTTGAGCATTCCGCTCCGCCGCACAGGAGAACGACGATGACTGCGATCATCCGCTCCGCCAGGAGCTGCCGGGCCTGATCCCCGCGTGAGGCGGGGTGTGGGTCGGCCTGCGTGCGCTTGCGCGCGCTGTTAGTCCCAGACCAGATCTCCCTGTCTTTCTCCAAGGTACCCACATGGGCAATTCCCATCGCGTGGACGGCCGTGCGCCGGTCCACGGCTATTACTCGTCCAGCTCCTGGATCGAGGGCGCCGCCGTGCGCCAGCTCGAAACGGTGGCTGACATCCCCGGCGTGCGCGCGGTCGCCGGCCTGCCGGATCTGCATCCCGGCAAGTTCGGACCCGTCGGCTGCGCCATTCTCGCCGACGACATCCACCCGGCCTTCGTCGGCTCCGATGCCGGCTGCGGCATGGCGCTGTATCAGCTCGATCTCGCGTCCCGCCGCATCCGCATCGACAAGGCGGCCGACCGGCTGCGCGACATCGCCAAGCCCTATGACGGCAACATCGAAGGCGAGCTTGCGGCCCATGAGCTGACGCCCTCGGACTTCGACGCATCGCTCGGCACGATCGGCGGCGGCAATCACTTCTGCGAGCTGCAGGCCGTGGCGGAGGTGTTCGATGAAACTTGCGGCATCGATCGCGACCGCGCGTTCCTGCTGGTGCATTCGGGCTCGCGCGGACTTGGCCACGCGCTGCTCGAACGGCACGTCGCGGATGGTTTGAAGCCGCTCGCACCTGGCAGCGAGGAAGGCCAAGCCTATCTGGCGACGCATGACCGCGCGCTGCGCTGGGCAAAGCTGAACCGCGACCTCATCGCACGGCGTGCGGCATCGGCGTTGCGCTGCGAGGCCGAGCCGGTCTGCGAATGCTCGCACAATTGCGTGGTCCATCGCAGCGAGGGCGTGCTGCACCGGAAAGGCGCGGCGCCGTCCGACCAGGGGCTCGTCGTCGTGCCGGGTTCGCGCGGCGCGCTGTCCTATCTGGTCGCACCGCTCGCATCGGCGCCGAAGGAAGCGCTGTGGTCGATCGCGCATGGCGCCGGCCGCAAGTTCGATCGCTCGTCGATGATCGGCCGCGTGGGGGCCACAAAGTCGGATCGCGAGCGGCTTTCGCGCAATCCGTTCGGCGGCCGCGTGATCTGCGAGGATCGCGCGCTGCTCGCCGAGGAGGCGCCGGAGGCCTACAAGCCGATATCGGGCGTGATTGCCGATCTCGAAAGCTTCGGGCTCGCGCGCGTCGTTGCGAGCTTCCGGCCTCTGGTGACGGTGAAGAAGATCGCGACCGAGCGGCGGCACAAGGAGGACCGCCGATGAGACGGCTGCTCCTCACATCGGGACGCGGTCCGGCGGAATGCCGGATCGCGGTCGCGCATGCGCTGCAACGGCTTGCCGACGAAGCCGAGGCGGCGGATTGCGATTGCGCGATCGCGCAAGGCGATGCGGATCGTCACGGACCGGCCAGCGCGATCGCCGTGCTGGATGGGCCAGAGGCCGACGCGATCGCGCAGCGCTGGACGCAAGGCTCGCTGCTCTGGGTGTGCCGCAGCCCGCTGCGGCCGCATCACGGCCGCAAGAACTGGTTCGTCGGCGTCGTCGAGCTGCCATTGCCGCACGAGGTGCCGGCCTTGGGCACGGCCGACGTCCGGTTCGAGAGCTTCCGCGCCGGCGGCCCCGGCGGCCAGCACCAGAACAAGACCGAGAGCGCGGTGCGCGCCGTCCATCTGCCGAGCGGCCTCACCGCGATCGCCCGCGACGGCCGCTCGCAGCACCGCAACAAGGCGCTGGCGCTCGCCCGCCTCGCCGCCCTGCTCGACGGCCGCGCGCGCGTCGCCGAGGCCGGCGATATCAGGCTGATCCACGCCGCGCATGATCGAGTCGAACGTGGATCGGCTGGATTGCGTTTCGAGGGTCCGGAGTTCAGGCCGGCTGGGTGATCGACGAGAGGCTGGAGAGTGAACCTCCCTGGCCGCCACATCGACGATCGGACTTTGCGCCCGCCTGTCTGCACGCCGTCATGGCCGGGCTTGTCCCGGCCATCCACGCCGTTCGGCACCCTGAGAACGACGTGGATGCCCGGGACAAGCCCGGGCATGACGGAGCGACTAATTGCGAGGTCGCCCGTCGCCACAGTCCCTGCGGATGCGGTAGGCCGGCGCTCGGAAGCGAGGACGGTGTTACTATCTGTGCTGCGCCGAAACTGCGGCAGCTATCAAGGCCGACACATATCGGCAAACACCGGCCGTTCGCGGGCCTTGAACGGAGCAACCGTCTTCCCGTCAGGATCGATGCATCCCCAGGTTCCGCCTTCGAACCAGCTATGCTCACCTTTGGATACGAGCGAGCACCCGATGCAAACCACGGCGATGCCGTTTTCGAACGGATAGGCGCCGTCATATTTCGCGGAGATCACGCGCTTCAATGCGCGGTCGACATATCCGATTTTCGTACCGACGGGTGCGCGCGCACGGCCATTCACGAACGCATCCGGCCCGTTGTCGAAAGTCATGACTTCCGCCATCGATCCGTCACGGCGCGCGTAGAACCATCCACCTCGTCCACTGCCCGACGGATCCTCCAGACGGACAACAGCCAGACCATGCCGGTCGTAACGCAGACGCGCGCGGTAGGAGCGCTGCAGAAGCATCCGGCCGTTGCCATCGCGGCTTGCGCAACGGCTGCCGGTTACTCCTGGCTCACCGCAATCGAACCAAGCGCCAGGGCGGTCAGGGGATGCATCGACGGCGGCGGCAGGGCGGCCTATGCCTGCGACGGCGAGAATGATGACAATGTGAAGCGCCAGCCGCGCCATGTGCAGATTTGTCATGCCCGTCATGCCTCACATTCGCACATGACATTGCGGTGCGAAACGGCTAAGCGGACCGCCCCCCGGACGAAAACGAGACGAGCATGGCGGCAGCGGCCTATTGCGGCATCGACTTCGGCACTTCGAACACCACGGTCGGCCTCAGCGATCATGCCTCCGCGCAGCTCATCCCGCTGGAGGGCGAGCAGCGCACCCTGCCGAGCGCGATGTTCTTCGATTTCGAGGATCATGGCGTGCAGTTCGGGCGCGCCGCGGTCGAGCGTTATCTGACCGGCCATGACGGCCGCTTCATGCGCGCGCTGAAGAGCATTCTCGGCACCGCGCTGATCCACGAGAAGACCTATATCAGGCAGAAGGCGGTGCCGTTCTCCGGCATCCTCGGCTTCTTCTTCGCGCATCTGAAGACGCAGATCGAGGCGCAACTCGGCCGCGACGTCGATCAGGTCGTGCTCGGCCGTCCCGTGCGCTTCGTCGACAAGGACGATGCCGCCGATGCCGAGGCGCAGGCCGCGCTCGAGGGAATCGCGCGCGAGCAGGGTTTCAGGCACATCGCGTTCCAGTACGAGCCGATCGCGGCCGCGCTCGACTACGAGCAGCAGGTGAACAGCGAGGAGCTGGTGCTGATCGTCGACATCGGCGGCGGCACCTCGGACTTCTCGATCGTGCGCGTCTCACCCGAACGGCGCGGCAAGGCGCACCGCGAGGACGACATCCTCGCCAATGGCGGCATCCATATCGGCGGCACCGATTTCGACCGGCTGCTCAGCCTGAAAAGCGTGATGCCGCATCTCGGCTATGGCAGCCTGACGGTGGACGGCAAGCGCAATCTGCCGACGGCCTACTATCACGAGCTCGCCACCTGGCATCGCATCAACCAGCTCTACAAGAAGGGCGTCATCCACGAGCTGCGCCAGATCCGCTATGAGGCCGAGCGGCGCGACCTGGTCGAGCGCTTCATCAAGGTGGTGGAGGAGCATCGCGGCCATACGCTCGCGATCGGCGTCGAGCAGGCCAAGATCGCGCTGACGGCCGCGAAGTCGCTCACGTCGGTGCTGTCCCACAAGGACGACTGGGCGCGGATCAAGTTCACGCGCAAGGATTTCGACCGCGCCATCGCCGATTCCGTCGAGCGCGTCGTTCGCACCGTCACCACCTTGCTCGACGATGCCGGTGTCGAGGCCGCTTCCATCAACACGATCTTCCTCACCGGCGGCTCGAGCATGGTGCCCGCGCTGCGCCAGGCGGTGCTGGCGCTGTTTCCGGACGCGCGCGTTGCCGAAACCGACCTGCTCGGCAGCGTCGGTCTTGGCCTTGCGCTCGACGCGCGACGCAAGTTCGGCTGAAGCAGCCGCTCATTCGGGGGAGGCTGTCGCGGCCGACCGCGCGGGCCGCTTCGGCGCGCTCTGCGGCTGGGATCGCGTCACCGGATGCGGCGCGGCCGAGGGCGCGTCAACGACCATGGCGGGCTTCGCGCGAGCGGGTCGCGCAACAGCCGGCCCGGTCCGCCCCGGCTCTGCGGCGCGGATGATGCTCCATGGCCCCGCATTGGTCGGACGCGGCGGCGATCCCGCGCCGGTTCGCCGCGCGCGCGGCGTCGGCGGCTCGGCACGCGGCGGCGGCGCGGTGGCGACGTCAGGAGGCGCGGCCAGGAAAATGGCGTCCGTCACGGCGGGCTCGGCCGGCGCAGCGACGACGGGCACCGGCTCGGGTTCGGCTGCAGCAGCGACCGGCTCAGGCGGCGCGGCTTCCGGCGGAGCTGCGTCGACGACATGCGCTTCAGGCAAGGCCGCAACCGCGGGAGCTATCGTCGGAGCAGCCTCCATCAAGGCGCCGGTCGTATCGTCGGCCAGCCTGTGAAACATCTGGCTCGGCAGCAGACACCCGGCCACCGTCAAGACGACGGCCACGCTCCGGCCGAGCCCGACCGCCATGGCGTGAGCCGGAGCGGGCAGCGCGTCACCCGCCCGCCAAGCCAGGTCGACCCCGGCCACCGCAATGAACGCCGCAAGACCAAGACTGCCCCCGACCATCGGCAGAACCGTCGAAGCCTGGACCAGAACAACAGTGAGGGTTAGCGCGGCCACGATCGGCTGCAGCCGTCCAGACAGCCGCTGCGGCGAAGACATGCCGAGAAAACATCCTGCATAATAGGCGTCGACGAGACAGCGTTGGTCGGGCCAAAGCGTCTGGATGATCGCCATTCCGGCAAACGCCAGGGTGGCCGAAAGGAAGGTGCGGGCGACCCGCCCCGCGTCTGCGACCTGCGGAAGCCGTTGGATGGAGAGCGTCAGGAACGTCGCGAGCAGACAGGCCGCAAGGATCGCCAGCGAGCCGTCGAGCTCCTGGTCGAACTGATTGAGGTGCGCCAGACGGAGCGTTTCGCCTCGCCCGGCGAGCCATGGCCCGGTTGTGACGAACAGCAGCGATCCGAACGCAGCCAACGCGCCCAATCGTCCGCCATAGCCCTCGAACAGCACGATGCGCCGCCGGATTTCGATCGCGGTGAAGCCGCAGAACAGCAGGCCGCAGAAGATCGACAGCAGATAGAGTGACGCCTCCTGAGGCAGTCCAGTGCGAGCGACGCTGTCGCTGAGCTGTCCGATCGGCGTCATGCCGCTGAAGCTGCCGCCATAAACCGAGGCGGCGAAAGTGGTCGCGGCGAGATTATCGGGAGACGCAAGGACCAGACCCGCGCACAGCACGACCGTCACCGCCGCCGAGGCGAGCGCGGGCGGCAGGCCCAACGCGCTCAGATGCAGCGTCGCGAGGCAGCCGAGACAGGCGCCCGCGAAGGACGCGAGAAGCGCGAACGGGACGCCGAAACGCCACGGCTGAGGACGCGGCACGTACAGGACCGGCAGGCCCGTTCGCCATGGCGCGCAATCAGAGGCCTGCTGCATCTGCGAACCACCCCCCTGTGGATCGACCGGCACCCCTCATCTCGCCCTGACGCCGGACGAGACCCCCTAAGCACCGCGTGGTGCACGATGAAATCAAAACATGGCCAAACGCGTGCGAAGGTGTGGCGACGGCGGGTTATCGCCTCGGAAAGGCTTACCGTCTGCCGTCACGGGGCCGCCGATGCGCCGAGACCCGACCGGCTCGGCAGCATCGGCCCGGGACTCGCGCTCGACGCGCGGCGAAAGTTTGGCTGAGCGTGTCAGCGCGGCGGCGTGGCCGCTGTGGCAGGCGTCGGCCGCGCATCTGGCGCGCGCCGGACCTGGCTGCGCTTCGCAGCTGGTCGCCGAACAGCCGGAGGTGCGGCGGCCAGCGCCTCCGTTTGCCCGGGGCCGATCATGCTCCACGGCCCTGAAGCGAACGACGTTTGCGGCAGCGCCGGTACGCTCGGACGCCGCGGGCGCGGCTGCTTGCTGCGCAACGGCTGGACCACGGCCACAGCCGCGTCCGGCGTCGGCTCGGCAGACGGAATCGGGGCGACCGGGGCCGGGATGGAGGCGGCCGGCACGGGCTGTTCCACCGCCGGGGCCTCGAGCGCAGCGGCCGGAGCCGCGGCGGCCGTCGCTGCGGGAACGACGATCGAGCCCGTCGTCTCCTCGGCCGGTCTTGCGTTGAACAGATCGTTCGGCAGCAGCATGCCGGCGATGGTCAGCGCAACGGCAACGGCTCTGCCGAGCAGCGGCTGGCGCTCGGCCATGCGGCTGGCGAGATCGACACCGATGACGGACACGAATGCGACGAAGCCCATGCTGCCGCCGACGCTGGGGAGACTAGCCGCGCCCTTGACCAGGACGATCGTCAGCACCGCCGCGGCCAGGACCGGCTGAACCAGGCTTCGCAACCGATGCGGCGATGACATGCCGATGAAGCAGCCGGCGTAAAAGGAATCCGCAAAGCAGATGTCGTCGGGACGGAGCTGCTGCAGAATCAGCAGACCGGCAAACGCCACCGTGGCCGAGACGAAGATCCGCGCAGCCCGGCCAGCGCTGGCGACGCGCGGCAGCCGAAGCGCGAGCATGGTCGCGATCGCGCCGGTGAGGCAAAGCTGGAAGATGATCAGGGAATCGACGATGCCCTTGTCGAAGCGGTCGAGACCCGCCAGCCGAACCGGCGCGTGGTCAGGTCCGAGCATCGGTACGAGACTGAGGAAGAGGAACGATGCTACGGCGGCGAGCGCGCCGAACCGTCCGCCATAGCCGCGCAGGAGCACGGCACGCAGGCGCACCTCGAGCGCGCACACCGCCAGGAACATCAGGCCGCAGAATGCCGCCAGAAGCACCGGCGCCGTGGTCACCGGCAATCCGGCGCGCGCAACGCTCTCGGTCAGCATCGCGATCGGCATCATGCCGCAGAAGCTGCCGCCATAGGCGGACGACGAGAACGTCGTCGGGACGAGATTGCTACTCGGCGCCGCGACCAGCGCTGCACAGAGCAGCAGCGTGGCCGAGGCCGACGCCAGCGCAGGCGGCAGGCCGAGCCAGCTCAGATACAGCGTCGCGAGACAGCCGAGAAAGGCCCCGGCGAAGGACGCCAGCGGCACGACCTGGAGCGGCAACGTCCGGATCTCGAGGGACTCTCTGATCAGCTCCGCGCGCCACGCCCGCATGTCAACGGCCCGGGGCGCGTTCGCTCCGCCTGCATCGAGCTCCGTCATGATCGGTCGATGTCCCATGATCGGTATGAGGCCGCGCGCGGCGCGACGGGGAGAACATCAATTGAGCCCGCCATGCGCATCAGGGCCCTACCGCCGTCGCCGGAAATGGCCGCCACTCCTGCGCCGGCGGCGCGTCATGGCGGGCAATCAGCCGCTGGCGCGGGCTCGACTGCGGCACGACCCGGACCTGGTTGCGCTTGGCCGGCGCCGGCTGCACGGTCCCGGTCTGGCCATAGCGGATGACGCGGCGGGGCGGCTCGGGCGCTGCCGGCAGCGGCGCACCGGAGCCGATCTCGCCCAGGCGACGCGCCGCGCCGCGCGCGGCATCTTCGGGACGCAGAATTTCCAATGGCAGATCCGGCACGCCTTCGAATGCGGCGGGCCCACTCGACGGATCGGCGCCGGTCTCCGGCAACGGAATGCGTGGGATCGCCGGTGCGGGAGGCAGATTGTTCGCGTCCTGGATCGTGCCCGTGGGCTTGTCGTCATGACCACGCTCGAGGAGCAGTTCGGTCGACAGCAGCGCGACGAGAATGGCGAGTGCGGCGACAAGGCCCCGCATTCCCGCGACCATGCTCTGTCGCAGCGCCTCCCCTGCCTCGAGGAACAGCCGGACGGCGGCATCGACGAACAGCACCGAGACGAAGGCGACGTAGCCGAGGCTGCCGCCGACCGCCGGCAGGACCGGACAGGTCAGGAGCAGCAGAGCCGTCAGCACGACGGCCGCCGCCATGGCTTGCAGCAGGTTGCGCAGCCGGCGCTCCGACGACATGCCGACGAAGCATCCCGCATAATAGGCGTCGAGATAGAAATCGTCGCTCGGCGCGAGCCGCTGCAGCGTCACGAGGCCGGCGAACGCGACGGTCGCCGCGACGAAGATGCGCACCGCACGCCGTGAGCCTGCGACCGGGGCCCAGCGCAGCGCGGCCATCGTCGCCAGCATGCCCACCGTGCTCAGGACGAAGGTGATCGCAGCCGTCAGGAGCCCCCGATCCAGCACGCCGCGACGGGCGATCGGAAACAGTTCGCCGTCGGTGCCGAACACCGGCGCCAGGCCGACGAACAGGAAGGATGCGACCGCGGCCAGTGCGCCCAGCCGTCCGCCATAGCCGCGGGCGAGGCCGCCACGCAGCCACATGTCGATCGCGCAGCCGAGGCAGAACATCAATCCGCAGAACAGCGACAGCAGGACGAACGCAGCGTCGAGCGGCAGCCCGGAGCGGATGATGCTCGCATTCAACAGCGCGACCGGGGTCATGCCGACGAAGCTGCCGCCATAGGCCGAGGAGAAGAAGGTGCTCGGCACCAAATCGACCGCGCGCGTCAGGATCAGAGATGAGCACAGCAGCAGCGCGGCGGCGGCCGAGGCGATCAGCGGCGACAAGCCGGCCGCGCTCAGATGCAGCGTCACCAGACAGCCCAGGAAGGCGGCGACGAAGGAGGCCAGCGGCGGGCAGCCGAGCTGAAACAGCGCATAACCGTAGAACGGAACCGCGCGGCCAAGCTGCCGCTCGCGCCATGTCCGGGAATCGAACGCCTGCTCAGCCTGCAGACGACGCAACTGTTGGCCAGCCGTTTGACGCTTGATCACAACAACACCCTGAACCCAGCCGACCCAGGACCCTTCTTTCCGATCGCGCGGCCACCCATCGCGGTGGAACCCGCCCCCGAGGGCCGTGCGGCGGTTGAATCTGGGCCGCACCATTGCAGCCACGTGTGGAATACGAGACGTTGCCGCATTGCGGAAGTATTGGGCTGCGTCCGGTGGCTTAAAGCTTCCGGAAACCTTAATTGCACCACCGGAATATTACCGGATATCACGGGATTTTACGGGGTTACGCCCCGGACGGGCTGCGGTTTGAGGCGCGCGCGGAGGACTGGAAAGGGTCACGGGATGCTCACGCCTCAGCTGCAGACCGCACGCTTGATCCTGCGCCCGCTGGCGTTAACCGATGCGCCGGCGATCCAGCGCCAGTTCGACAATTGGAACATCATCCGCAACCTGTCGGCGGTGGTGCCCTGGCCCTACCCCGGCGACGGCGCCGAGACGTTCATCAGGCTGCAGCTCGACAAGATCGCCGCCGGCGAGGAAATCTATCAATGGGTGCTGGTGCTGCGCGACGGCGACGGCGAAGCCATCGGCAACATCCACTTCCGGCCGCGCATCGAGTCGGTGAAGGGCCATCGCGGCTTCTGGCTTGCCGAACCCTATTGGAATCGCGGCTTGATGAGCGAGGCGATCGCCGCCGTCAACGATTTCGCCTTCGGCCCGCTCGGCCTCGATCAGTTCACCGTCTGCAACGTCGCGACCAACGCGGCGTCGCGCCGGGTCAAGCAGAAGACCGGTGCGGAGTTCACAGGCTTCATCGATCTCGCGCACCACAATGGCGAGACCAGATCCGAGCAATGGATCGTGCGGCGAGAGGCGTGGCTGCAGTGCAGGTCCCCCCAGCCTCCCGCCTGATCGTTGCGCTTACGCGCCGGCGATCACGTCGATCACGGCCTGCGCAAACGCCTGCGGCGCCTCCTGCGGCAGATTGTGGCCGATGCCGCCGGTGATCAGCCGGTGCTCGTAGCGGCCGGTGAACTTCTTGGCATAGGCCTGCGGCGCGGGATGCGGCGCGCCGTTGGCATCGCCCTCCATGGTGATGGTGGGCACGGCGATGTCGGGGAAGGTCGCGAGCTTCGCCTCCAGCGCGTCGTACTTGGCCTCGCCCTGCGCGAGGCCGAGACGCCAGCGATAATTGTGCACGACGATATCGACGTGATCGGGATTGTCGAAAGCGGCGGCGCTGCGCGCGAACGTCTCGTCGTCGAACGCCCATTTCGGCGACGCCGTCTGCCAGATCAGCTTCGCGAACGCGCGCCGGTTCTTGTCGTAACCCTCACGGCCGCGCTCGGTCGCGAAGTAGAACTGATACCACCATTGCAGTTCGGCCGCGGGCGGCAGCGGCATACGGCCGGCCTGTTGGCTGCCGATCAGGTAGCCGCTGACGGAGACCATGGTGTTGCAGCGCTCGGGCCACAGCGCCGCGATGATGTTCGCGGTGCGCGCGCCCCAATCGTAGCCGGCCAGCGTCGCCGTCCTGATCGCGAGCGCATCCATCAGCGCCACGATGTCGGCGGCGACCGCGACGGGCTGGCCGCTGCGTAGGGCGGTCGGCGACAGCAGCCGCGTTGTGCCATAGCCGCGCAGATGCGGAATGATGACGCGATGCCCAGTCGCAGCCAGCGCCGGCGCCACGTCGGCGAAGCTATGGGTGTCGTAGGGCCAGCCGTGCAGCAGGATCACGATGGGACCGTCAGCAGGCCCGAGCTCGGCATAGCCGATGCTGACATCTCCCGCAGTGACCTGCTTGATCGGTCCGAGCGCCGTCGCGGCGCCCGTCCTGATCGCGGGCAGCTTCGACGCGGACGTGAAGCCCTGCGCCGTTGCGGCGCTGGAACCGAGCTTAATAGCAGCGATGGCGGTTCCGGCCAGGCTGAGAAAGCGGCGGCGGCTCTGATGCAGGGCGGACATGATGACGTCTCCTTGGGTTCCGATCCGTCCATCGTGCGCCCTGCCGCGCCGCCGCGCTTGCAGGCGGCGTGGATTTTTCCTTGAGGCCGGCTTGATTTTGCAGGACGCGTGACGCGAAGGTGGATTGGATCCTGCGACAGCCATGGCGGCGCATGTGGTGTATTGCTTCGATGATCTCATGCTGGATCCAGGCCGCCGCGAGCTGCGCCGGGGCGACAGCCTGATCGCGATGGAACCGCAGGTGTTCGACCTGCTCGCGTTCCTGATCCGGACGCGCGACCACGTCGTCAGCCGCGACGAGATCCTCGCCGAGGTGTGGGGCGGCCGCATCGTCTCGGAGGCGACGCTCGCCAGCCGCATCAGCGCCGCGCGCAGCGCGATCGGCGACAGCGGCGAGACGCAGCGCCTGATCCGCACCATTCCACGCAAGGGCATCCGCTTCGTCGGCGAGGTCCGTGAGACGGCGGCCGCGGCGAGGACACCTGCCACGGCCGCGGCCGCATTCGATGGTCCCGCGATCGCCGTGCTGCCGTTCACCAACATGAGCGGCGATCCCGAGCAGGACTACTTCGCCGACGGGATCGTCGAGGACATCATCACCGCGCTGTCCCGCTGCAGCGGGCTTGCGGTGATCGCGCGCAACTCGTCCTTCACCTACAAGGGCAAGGCCGTCGACATTCGCGAGGTCGGACGCGAGCTCGGCGTCGGCTACGTCCTCGAAGGCAGCGTCCGCCGCGCGGGCGCGCGGCTGCGCATCAGCGGGCAGCTGATCGACGCGACATCAGGCGCGCATCTCTGGGCCGAGCGCTTCGACGGACTACTCGACGATGTGTTCGCGCTGCAGGACCGCATCACCGCCAGCATCGTCGCCGCCATCGAGCCCACGCTCGAGCTTGCCGAAGGCGAACGGCGCCGCGCCACGCCGCCGCTGCATCCGGATGCCTATGACCTTCTGCTGCGCGCCGCGAGCCTGCGCGATGCCTTCACGCCCGACAGTCTGCAGGCGGCGACGGACTGTCTCGACCAGGCGCTGGCGATCGACCCGTGCTGGGCGCCGGCCATGGCCGCGAGCGCCTATTGCCGCGCGCTGTGCCATTTCCAGGGCTGGAGCGCCCCGGACGCCGAGCATCGCGCGGCGGCGGTGGCGCTGGCCTGGCAGGCAAGCGAACGCGCTCCCAACGACGCGCAGGTGCTGTGGATGGCGGCGTTCGCGATCTGGAACATGGCCGACGAGATCGCGCCGGCGCGCGAACTGTTCAAGCGATCGCTCGCCATCAATCCGAACTCGGCGATGGCGCTGACGTTGAGCGGCTGGATCGAGGTCATGGCCGGATATCCGGTAGCCGGCCGTACGATGATCGAACGGGCGCGACGGCTGAACCCGCGCGATCCGCGCGGCTGGTTCGCCGCCGGCGCGCTGGCGATCTGCGCGGTCGCGGAGGACGATCTCGCCGCGGCCATCCAATGGGCCGAAGCGGCGCTGGCGCAGAACCGGCGTTTCGCCGTAGCGCTGCGCGTCCTGATCGTGGCGCTGGTCAAGACCGGCAACGGTGGGCGCGCCAACGAGGTCGCGCGGCAGCTGCTGCGAGTGGAACCGAACCTCACGGTGTCCCAATTCCTGGCACGAATTCCGTTTCCGGTTCGCACGATGGCCACAACCTATGCGGAAGCACTGCGCGCAGCGGGTGTTCCGGACTAAGGCTCCCGCGTGTAGTGATCACGGCTGCAACTGGAAATTCTGCCATATTCTGCAAAGCCGCGAAACTTGACCATCCTCCGTTCATACTACCTTAGGTTCCACTCCGTAGTTTCGCGGACGTCGCCCCGACAACGGAATCGACGGACGGCGGAGATGAGCGTGAAAAAAATACTCGTCAAATTTTACGAAGATGAATCGGGCGCGACCGCCATTGAATATGGACTGATTGCAGCTGCCATCGCGCTCGCGCTCATCACCCTTCTCGGCCAGCTCGGACTGACGCTGGAAGGGATCTTCACGAAGCTCACGGCGATGTTGGGCGGGGGCTGATCGATCAGATTGTCTGCAATGGCGTTCTCAGGGCCGGAGCAATCCGGTCGCCATGGTCGGACGGGCCGGGCGTTCGCGCCCGGCCCTTGATCGTTCGAGGCCCCCTGCGGCGCTCGCTCAATGCGTCATGCCGCGGCCCGCGTCCTCACACGCGCTCAGGCAACTGCGGCAGGCGTCGGCACAGATCCGGCAATGCGCATGCATCTCTGCATGCTTGTCGCACTCCTCCGCGCACAGCCGGCAGGCGGCGGCGCAGGCATCGAGCATGCGGCGGATCATCTCCTGATCCGAACCGGTTCGCCGCGTCGCGATGCGACCGGTGATGTTGCAGATATCGGCACAATCGAGATTGAGGCGGATGCATTGCGTCAGCTTGGCGACGCCGTCCTCGGCGAGACACGCATCAGCACAGGACGTGCATGTCTGGGCACAGGAGTAGCATTCCTCGATGCAGCGGATGAGCGCATCGTTGACCTGTCCGCGGACATGCGGATGAGTTTCGATCATTTGTTGAGCGTGCATGGTGAACTCCGGGAGTTGGCCCCGCGTTCGTCAATGACGATCGACCGAGAAGGTTCTTAACCGCCCGTCACGCCGGAACGAACCACCCCCGAGCTCGTTCTCCCCGTGCATGCCGGGTGACAACCGGCCATAATGGGGAACGGCGGACGCAGCTGATTTTGCCGGTTTCTGGCTGCGACATCAACGTATCGGTACGCGCTGACGCCTAACCTGTTCCCGGCATGCATCCACCCCTACGCGTTAACCGTGACAGCAGCTGCCGCTCGTCCCCGAAGGCGTCTCGGCGCTCAGCACGCTCTTCGCGTTCCGGTCTGCGGGAACGTCGAAGCCGGCATTGGCTGCGAAGAAGCCGACGGGCTTCAGCATGAAGCCGGCATATTCGACCGGCATGACCGGGAAATCCTCCGGCTTGCAGACGTGGGTGTGCCCGAACGAGTGCCAGACGACGATGTCGGCATTCTCGATGTTGCGGTTCTGCTCGATGTAGCGCGGCAGGCCGTCGCCGCCGGCGTGCACGTTGGGATAATCGCCGCTCGCATACTTCTCCGCCGGCTCGTAGGCCGTGACCCAGACATGCTTCGTGGCGAAGCCGCCGCGGCGGCGCACGAAGCTGCCTTCCTGCGCCAGCATTACCGGGCTCGGAGTAACCACGAGCTTGTAGCCCGGCGCGGCGCCGACGGAATTCTTGACGTTCGGATTCGAAATCTTCCAGTAGCGCCCGGTCTCCCCATTCGCGAGCCGTGCCGCATCACGCTCGCGCGCCAGCACGCGGCTGGTGGTGTCGAACACGTTGCCATGCGGATTGTCGCGGCCCCACGGACGCGGCACGAACTCGTGCTCCGTCACGGTGTTGCAACCGCCGTCGATGTCCATGTGCAGGCGCGCGTTGAAGAAGTGCTGATGGGTCGGGCCACCGATGTTGTCATCGACCATGCCACCCCACGGATAGGTCGCGCCGGGCGCCACCGCCGCGGTTTGGATGATGCCGGTCAGCTTGCATTCGAGCTGGATGGTGCCATCCTGGTACAGATACCAGTAGAAGCCGTAGTCGTAATTGCCGACGGTGGCGAAGAAGCTGATGACGAGCCGCCGCGAGCGCCGCACCTCGAACAGGCCGTTGCGGAACTCGTAGTGCTTCCAGAGAATGCCGTAATCCTCCTCGTGCATGCATATCGCGTTCTGCATCACGAACGGCTCGCCCTTGCTGTCGGCGGCGGGCACGTCGAAATAATGGATGTTGCCGAGGCAGTCGCAGCCGAGCTCGAGCGCATTGGCGAGCATGCCGAGACCATATTCGCCGGCGTCGAAGGCCGACTTCCAGAAATGATTGGCGGTCGGATCGGCGTAGGGAACGACCATCTCGGTGACGCTGGCGCGATGGATGATCGGGCGCGTGCGTTCGCCATCCTGATAGGACAGGCGATGCAGCACCAGGCCTTCGCGCGGCGTGAAGCCGACACGAAAGCTCCATTTCTGCCAGTCCACCTTCCAGCCGTCGACGGTGAAGCTCGGTCCTTGTGGCTGCTCGATGTTGAGCGGCTTGATGTCGGTGCGCGGCGCCGTCACCTCATGGGCGCCGTAGTTGCGCTTCTTGCGCGGAATCGGGATCACCGGGTCCTCGTCGGTGAGGTCGATGACCTTTCCGGCGATCAGGTCGACGACGGCAACGACCCCCTCGATCGGATGCGCATAGCCGTTGTCCTGCGGATGCTCGCGGAAATAGCTGACGGCGCGGACGATGCGGGCGCCGCGCTCGAACGGCAGGTCGAAGAAGCCGGACGAGAACGGATCGACCTGCACCAGCTCGATGTCCTTGTCGGTCAGGCCGCGCCGGTGCATCGCCTTGCGCCAGCCGGGATCGGCCTTGACCGCCGCCTCGCAGCGGAAGAACTCCTCCAGCATCACCGGCGGCTGGCCATAAGGTGCGTCGCGATTCGCCACCACGTTGCGGGCCGTGATCTCGTTCGCGTCGAGATCGACGACGTGCTCGACCGACAAGCCGCTGGCAATGTCGAGCGAGACCACGAAGGCCCTGCGCGGCAGCGTTTGCCCGCTCGCATGAGCGGCAAGCTCGGCCTTGGTCGGCTCTTCCAGCCGCACGATGGGAAAGCGGCAATCGTCCGGCGACGCCGCACTGGCGCGCACCAGGTTGCAGGCGGCCGCAATCTCGTTTGATGTCAGCGGATCGAGCGGATGAACAACGGCAACCGAAGCGGTGATGTCCTGCACGAGCGTCTCCCTCGGTGATGCGGGTCAGGAAAGATGCGCAATGATCTCGCGAAACGCGGCCAGCCAGCGATGATCCTGGGTGACGTCGAGCGCCTTGGCCTGGGTGGCGAGCTTGACGATGACGGTGTCGCTGGCGACATCGACATAGATCCACTGGCCGTGGATGCCGACCGCGGCGAGATCGCGGCGCCTGGTGTCGACCGTGTACCAGTTGCTGCGATAGCGGCCCTCGGGAAACACGAAGGCGAGATCGCCGTTGGTCCAGGCCTCCCGATTGCCGGCATCGTGAATGTCGTCGATCCATGCGCCGGGCACGACCTGCCGGCCCTGCACCAAGCCGCGACAGCGGATCATCTCGCCGAAGCGGGCGAGGTCGCGCGCGGTCGCCGAGATGCCGCCCGCGAACCGCCCTGCTCCCATCGAGTCCAGCGTGATCGAGGCATCCTCCGCCGCGCCCATCGGCTGCCAGAGATAGTCGGACAGGATCTTGGCATAGGGCGCGCCGCACGCGCGCTCATAGATCCATCCGCACACGTCGGTGTTCGGCGACACGTAATGAAACGCCTCGCCATGCGGCTTGCCGCTGGGACGCAAGGTCGTGAGAAAATCGCGCTGGTCACCGGAAGGCACGCCGGGCGGCGCGACGTCCCAGCCCGACGAATAGCGGTAACGCGTCACGTCGCCGTTCGGGTCGTCGTAGTCCTCCTCGAAGCGGATGCCGACCTGCATGTCGAGGAGGTGGCGGATGGTGCAGTCGCTATAGGCCGTGTCGGCAAGCTCCGGCAGATGGGTCGTGACCTTGTCGGCGGGATCGATCAGCCCGCGCGCGGCGAGCACGCCGCCGAGCGTCCCGCAGATCGACTTGCTCACGGAGCACAGCATGTGCGGCGTGGTGACGCTCATGCCCTCGCCATACCATTCCGTCACGATGACGCCGCGATGCATCACGATCAGCGCATCGGCATCGGTCGCCTGCAGCGTTTCCGCGATCGTGGTCGCCTGGCCATCGGGCGCGGTGAACGGCAGGCCGGTCAGTTCGCGCTGCGCCGAGAACAGCGAGGAGGGCTGCGCGGCACGGCGGATCACCGCGGTCGGCAGCAGCTCGCGCGCGTGGGTGAAGCCCCAGCGGATCGCCGGATAGGTGCGCCAGTTGGCTTTCGTGACCTGCGCCTCCGCCGGCGGAGGGCAGCCGCGCATGATGTCCGTCGGTCGCATGTCGTCCTCCCTCGGCACGTGGATGTGAGGCGAAACTGCCAATCAGGCGCGGGACAGCGTTATCGAAATCGGGCAAGATCGATGGTTCCGCAACCCGCAAGACGTTGCGCCCAGGCGCGGGTCTTGCAAGGTTCGGGCTGTATTTCCGTCGTAACGTCATGATCTTGACCGCATCGCATCGATCCGAGGACAACCGGCCGCGGCTGCTGCAGACCAGCAGCGCCGACGTCGACGAGCATTGTGCCGATCTCGGCGGCTGGCGGCTGACCTATGACCAGATCAGCGCCGGGGCCTTCCGCGGCAGCTTCACCCAGCTGTCGCTGCCGCAGCTCGACATCTTCCACGAGTTGACCAGCCAGCAGGTCCGGCAGTCCGGCCAGCTCGGGCATGGCTGCTTCGGTCTGGCGGTGCCCTGCCGCGGCGAAGGCCCGGTCCATGTCAACGGCACGGCCGTGCCACAGGATGCGCTGATCCTGTCCTTCGATGGCGATGTCGACATCTGCACGCCGCGCGGCTCCGAATTGCGCGGCCTCACCATCTCCACGCAGCAGATCGAGGACATCATCGGCCAGCTCGCCATCGAGCTGCCGCACGATCTCAAACACCGGATGCGGGCGGTGGCGGTGCCGCCCGAGGCGCTGCGGCGCTTCCGCGGTCTGCTGGCGACCATCGATGCGATGGCGCGCGAACATGGCGACGGCATTCATCAGAACGCCATCTGCGTGGCACAGCAGAACGCCTTGCTGGTCGAGATCGCCGACATGCTGCCGAGTGCGCGGCCCTGCGACGACATCAGCAGCGGCGCAGCGCGCAAGCGCATCGTCGATCGGGCCTGTGAGATGATGCTGACCGCGACGGACGAGCCGGTGTCGATGCTCGACATCTGCAAGGCCGTCGGCGCCAGCCGCCGCAAGCTGAGTTATTGCTTCCAGGACGTGCTCGGCACCAGTCCCGTGACCTATTGGCGCGCGGTGCGCCTCAATCGCGTACGACGCGATTTGAAGTCGGGCCGCGATCCGCGCGACGGAATTTACGACGTCGCGGTGCGTCACGGGTTCTGGCACTTCAGCCAGTTCTCGCTCGACTACAAGCGCCATTTCGCAGAACTGCCATCCGAAACCCTGCGGCGTGCGCGTATGGACGCGTCTCCTCGGTTGAGGCACAACTCTGCTCATCACTGACGTCTGCCGCGTGACCGGCGGACCAAGAATGGCGCGCGCGAGCGATGCGGCCGATGATGCGGAGGACGAGATGCTGATCCCACTCGCGGATGTGCCGCGCTGGTATGCCGAGCGCAAACCGAAGGACAGCATCGCCGTCCAGCATGGAACCGAGGCGCTGACCTGGGAGCAGCTCGAACGCCGCGCCAATGCGCGCGCCCGTGCCTTCGCCGCCAAGGGTGTCAAGCCCGGCGACTTCGTCGCGATCGGCCTGCCCAATGGCAACGCGCTGTTCGAGACCAGTTTTGCAGTGTGGAAATGCGGCGCGACGCCGACCTCATTGTCATGGCGGCTGCCGCGCGGCGAAGCGGCCGCGGTGCTGGAGATTCTCCAACCGTCGCTGGTGGTCGGCGGCGAGGCCGACTGGAACGCGCCGAATACGCTGCCGGCCGGCTTCACGCCCGAGGGGTTTTCCGAGGAGCCGCTCAGCGCGCCGGTGTCGCGCTATTGGAAGGCGATGACCTCCGGCGGCTCGACCGGACGACCCAAGGTCATCCTCGATCATGCGCCGGCGGTGACCGACACGGCGGCCGAGCCGCCGCTCGGAATCCCCAGGGGCGCGTCGCTGCTGAATCCCGGGCCGCTCTATCACAACGCGCCCTTCATCGTGTCGCACTACGCGCTGTTCGCCGGCGGCAAATTGACGGGCATGGTGAAGTTCGATGCCGAGGAGACGCTGCGGCTGATCCAGGCGCAGCACATCCAATGGGTCAACTTCGTGCCGACCATGATGCACCGCATCTGGGCGCTGCCGGAGGCGATCCGCAACAACTACGACATGTCGAGCCTGAAGATGGTGTTCCACATGGCGGCGCCGATGCCGCCCTGGCTTAAGGAGAAGTGGATCGAGTGGCTCGGGCCGGAGCGCGTCTACGAGCTCTATGGCGGCACCGAGCGCCAGGGCCGCACCATCATCTCCGGCACCGAATGGCTGCAGCACAAGGGCTCGGTCGGCAAGATCGATGACACCTGCGGCTTGCGCATTCTCGGCCCCGACGGCAACGACGTCGCGCCCGGCGAGAGCGGCGAGATCTACTTCCTGCCGGCGGATGGTCCCGGCGCCACCTATCACTATCTCGGCGCCGAGCCGAAGCGGCGTGCCGATGGTTGGGAATCGCTTGGCGACGTCGGCCGGCTCGATGCCGACGGCTATCTCTATCTCGGTGACCGGCTGGCCGACATGATCCTGCGCGGCGGCGCCAACATCTACCCGGCCGAGGTCGAGGCGGCACTGATGGCGCATCCCGACATCCGCTCCTGCGTCGTCGTCGGCCTGCCGGATCCGGAGCTCGGCCAGCGCGTGCATGCAATCATCGAGATCGACCGGGCCAAGGACATCAAGGGCATCATCGACGGCATGGGCACGTTCCTCGCCGACCGGCTCAGCCGCTACAAGCATCCGGAGAGCTATGAGCTGGTCGACATGATGCTGCGCGACGATTCCGGCAAGGTGCGCCGGACCCTGCTGCGCGACGAACGTGCCGGCTGGATCAAGGACGGCCGCGATTTCCGCATCATGCCGGCCCGGACGCGAGCGGCCTCGGATTGACCGTCAGGAGAATTTTTCGAACGTTTACGATGCTGGCATAGACTCCGTGAGGACGAGGAGTGTCCGCACCATGATCTCGAGACGACGGTTTCTGCGCACCGCAGCGACGGCTGCGGCGCTTCCATTTGCGCGGATGCCGCGGGCCCGGGCCGAGCTGCGCACCATCCTCAACGATGCCAGCCGGCTCAACCCGACGCCGGTGGCCAAACATGTCGTCATCACCAAGCCCGCGACCGACGACCTGATCGCGCGCCTGCGCGGGGAACTGAAGGAAGCCGCGGCGGCGAAGCGTCCGATGACGGTGGCGGTGGCCCGGCATTCGATGGGCGGCCAGAGCCTGCCCCGCGATGGCACCGCCGTGACGCTCGATGGCGGCCCGATCGAGCTCGACACGGCGGCGCGGACCTATCGCACGGGAGCCGGCAACCGCTGGTGGGACGTCATCGCCGCGCTCGACGCCAAGGGCTTCTCGCCGGCGGTGATGCAGTCCAACAGCGATTTCGGCGTCGGCAGCACGTTTAGCGTCAACGCCCATGGCTGGCCGGTGCCCTACGGTCCGTTCGGCTCGACGGTGAAGTCGATCCGCATGCTGCTCGCGGACGGCACGCTGGTGCAGTGCTCCCGAAATGAGAATGCCGAACTGTTCGGACTCGCGATGGGCGGCTATGGCCTGTTTGGCGTGATCGTCGACCTCGAGGTCGAGATGGTGCCGAACGTCCTGCTCGAGCCGCGCTTCGAGCGCATGGCGCCGGAAAAATTCGCCGAGAAGTTCACGCAGAGCATCGACGGCGATGCCAACGTGAAGATGGCCTATGGCCGCATGTCGGTGTCACGCAAGGCGTTCTTCGACGACGCCCTGCTCGTCACCTTCCGGCCGGCGCCGGACGCACCGGCGACGCTGCCTGCCGTGACGAACTCGGGCAAGCTCACGGGGGTCGCCAACACGATCTATCGCGCGCAGACCGGCTGGGAGGTCGCCAAGGGGCTGCGCTGGTTCATGGAGACGCGGCTCGGCCCCGCCATCTCCGACGGCCGCTACACCCGCAACTCGCTGATGGCCGAGCCGGTCGCCAATCTGGCGCAGAAGGACATGCACCGGACCGACATCCTGCACGAATATTTCGTCGCACCCGAGCGGTTCGGCGAGTTCCTCACCGCCTGCCGCGAGATCATTCCCAAGGCGCGCGCCGAATTCCTCAACGTCACCTTGCGCTATGTCGCCGAGGACAAGACGCCGGCGCTGACCATCGCCCCGGTGCGCCGTATCGCCGCCGTGATGTCGTTCTCGCAATCGACCTCGCCGGAAGGCGAGATCGACATGATGCGCACGACCGAGGCCTTGATCGACCGCATCACCGCGATTGGCGGCGCGTTCTATCTGCCCTATCGTCTGCACGCCCGCCGCGACCAAGTCGAGAAGGCCTATCCGGCGATGGCAAGCTTCGTTGACGCCAAACGGCGTTACGATCCGAACCTCCTGTTCCGCAACGCGATGTGGGACACGTATTTCGCATGACGACGACAACCGCGGACGGCTTCTCCCTGGATCGCTATCGCATCGCTGCGCTCGCGCTCGCCGTGGCGCTGCTGTTCGCGGCCGCCACCGACTACATCCCCGCCTTCATCGATGCGCAGGGCCGAGTGTTCGGCCTGTTCCAGCTCGACGTCTACAAGGATGCGCTCCACGTGGCGTCCGGCCTGTGGGCGCTGGGGGCGATGCTGACCCGCCGCAGCGCGGTATTCTTCCTGCGCGTGTTCGGCACGCTGTATTTCCTCGACGGCGTGATGGGCGTGTTCACCGGCTCCGGCTACCTCGACCTCTCGATCTTCATCGACGGCATCCGAAACACGTCATGGCTGGTGAAGTTTCTCTCCAGCGTGCCGCATCTGGCGCTCGGCGCGCTCGGCATCGCGGTCGGCTGGTCGCCATGGCGCATGCGAGCCGTATCAGCATGAGCCTGCGCCGCAAATTCCTCACTCTTGTCGGCGTCGGCATCGCCGCCGCGGCCATCGCCATCACGACCACGGTGATCAGCGTCGAGACCGTCTGCACCGCCGACGTGCCGACGCCCGTGGTGATATCGCAATTCGGCATCACCGATGAAGGCTATTCCAGTCCGCAGGGCGACAGCTTCCTGACCTTTCCGGAGTGGTACATCGTCCACGCCTACAGCGATCTCGCCGGCGTCACCGAGCAGAAATCGGAGTCGGCGTTCCACTATCTGTCGAGCATTGCCGGCTTCTGGCGCAGCCTGTGTCGCGCCACCCGGCAAGCCGATGGCTCCGGCCCCGCGAGCTCGGACCAGAAGCTGACGAACTACATCATCGGCTTCAGCTTCACCGCCGAAATGGCGCTGCAGGGGGCCTACGAGAACAGCATCGGCGCGCTCACCGAGGACACCACCGAGGGCGTCAAGACCGCCGAGGATGCCTTCAACCTGGCTTTGCTGAAGGACTACGCGGCGTTCCTCTATCAGACCCCGTGGTATCGCTACCCCTTTGCCGCCAAGCTCGGCCAGTTCTGGCGCGAGACGCCGTTCGTGCCGTCGGTGCGCGCGGTGGAACGGCGCGTCTCGCTCAGCCTGCAATATGCCGGGCGCGCCGCCTATGCCGCCATCATCGGCTATGCGGCCGGCTATGATCCCGCGGTTCTGACCATCCGGAGCGTGGTAACCGGAATGCACTCGACCGAGCTCGCGGGCCTCCCGGGCGTGACGGTGATCCGCGAGGTGACGGGCGCCAAGGGAACGGCGGGGACCCTGGTGGAGACCGAGCGCTACGCCAGGTTCGATGCGTTCGCGAAGGAGCTCGGACGCCATTCCGGCGCCGCGCTCGCGGAAGTCGCCGGCAACCACCGCATCCTCGTCACCATCGTCGTACCTCCGGGTGACGGACGGCTGGCAGCTTTCGATGGGCTGCCTATATTCAGTATCCCGATCCAGTCCCGTCCGGGCTCGCGCCGTATCGGCGTCGACGTCCCGGTGCGGTCGCTGGTTCAGGACATCGCCCGTTTCGACGCCGCCGGCTACACCTTCGAGCATGCCTACGACTACTGATCAGAGGCCCCCGTCTCGTGCCCTGCCCTGGCGGGGGCTCGTGGCCGTCGCCTTTGCCTGGTTCGCGGGCATGGCCGCGATGGCGATCGTGGTCAGGCCCGACGCCGTCGTCGTGTTCGGGCCGTCGGATCGCATGATCTCGGCGATCGTCGCGTCCGATGGAGCCTTGCTCGATGCCGGGCGTTTCCATGTCGCGGCGAGACCGGGGGCAACGACGGTCGGCGGCCTCTATGCGGCCGGCGCCTGGCTGGTGTGGCCCCTCATCGGCAAGGGCTGCGGCCGCGGGTGACCACAGCAAGGGCGTCATTTCTCCCGGCAGGGCTGCGGGCCGGCGGAACTGGCGCCGACGCCCAAAGATGTTAAGCTCGCGTTCACGCCGTGGCGATGACGCGACATGATGCAGGAGCTTGGTCGACACCCCCCGGGGTCTCGACAAGCAGGAGTAGATAGATGGCTTCTTTGACGGAATGGAAAGTGCCGTTTGCCTTCCAGCCTCGTGCCGAAGACTACCAATACGATCTCGACCGCGCGTTGTCCTCGATCGTGGGCCTGCATGCCATCATCCCGTCGGATGCGTTCAGTGCGGAAACGCTGGGCACCGAGCGCGCCGGCAACGCCGTCGTCATCGATGACGGGCTGCTGCTGACGATCGGCTATCTGATCACCGAGGCCGAATCCGTCTGGCTGCACCTCAACGATGGACGGGTCGTGCAAGGCCACGTGCTGGGATTCGATTTCGCCACCGGCTTCGGCCTGGTACAGGCGCTCGGTCAGCTCGACCTGCCGGCTTTGCCGCTCGGCTCGTCCGCGGCCACCAAGGTCGGCGATCAGGTGGTGCTCGGCGGCGCCGGCGGCCGGACGCGATCGGTCGCGAGCAAGATCATCGCCAAGCAGGAATTCGCGGGCTACTGGGAGTATCTGCTGGACGAGGCGATCTTCACCCATCCGGCGCATCCGAATTGGGGCGGCACCGGCCTGCTGTCGCCCAAGGGCGAGCTGATCGGCATCGGATCGCTGCAGTTGGAGCGCGAGCGCGACAGCAAGGCCGAGCACGTCAACATGGTCGTGCCGATCGACCTGTTGAAGCCGATCATCGACGATCTCCGCCGCTTCGGCCGCGTCAACAAGCCGGCACGGCCCTGGCTCGGCATGTTCGCGACCGAGGTCGACGATCGCGTCGTGGTGATCGGCGTCGCCACCAACGGGCCGGCCGCCCGCGCCGAGCTGAAGTCCGGCGACGTCATTCTCGGCATCAACGGCGACAAGGTGACGAGCCAGAGCGAGTTCTACCGCAAGCTCTGGGCGCTTGGCGACGCCGGCGTGGACGTGCCATTGACCGTGCACCATGAGGGCGTCGACTTCGACGTCACGGTTGCCTCCACGGACCGCGCCAAGATGCTGAAGGCGCCGCGAATGCACTGACGCGGCGCGGCCTCACGCAACGACGTGCCAGGCCGCAGCGACCTGGTCGTGCAGCTGTGCATCGGTCGGCAGCAGCGAAGCCAGCGCCGGATCGAAGCCGGGATGAGCCTGCGCGTAGTTCGCCATCGCCTGCACCAGCTGCGACACCTGCGTATCGAGCTCCAGACCGCCGGCCTTGATCTCCTGCAGCTGATAGGAGCCACCGAGGAACCAGTCCGCGACGGTGACTTGCTGATGGGTGCCGAGAATGTCGATGTCGAGATCATTGCCTGATTTGACGAACCAGAAATTTTCCGCCGTGTAGGCCGTGCCGAAATCCAGCGTTCCCGTCGGCTTCGACAGCGAGGCGACACCATTGATGATGACGTCGTTGCCGTCGCCGGGCGCATAGACATAGGTGGCGCCGACGCCGCCGACCAGGATGTTGTTGCCGGCGCCGCCCTTGAGCACGTCGCTGCCGCCGCCACCGATCAGTAGATCGTTGTTGGCGGTTCCGAACAGCGTGTCGTTGCCGCCGCCTGCGATCAGGAGCGCGCCATCAGTCGCCGCGATCACCACGCCTGAAACCGCGTCGATCGCAACGCTGGTCGACGCATCGCTCAGGGCTGCGCTCAGCCAATCCAGATTGTCGGTCTTGCCGCCCCAGAGCACGCCGATCGCCATGTCGATCAGCGTGGCGTCCTCGCCGTCGACGCTCGCGACGGCGTCGATCAGCGCGACCGTGCCGAGGATGTCGACCGCCGATCCGGTGTCCGTGTGCGACCACAGCGCTGACGACAGGTCCGCGACCAGAAGGTTCTTGGCCAGGTCCTGGTAGAGCACGCCGTGCTCGTGTCCGACCACGCCAGGCGTCGACGCCGTCACCTCATCATGGTTCTGCGCCAGCAGCGCCGAATACTCGACCACGATCTCGGCCAGCGCCTTCTCGACGCCGGCAGCCTTCAGATAGGCCGCTGTCGTCGCAGCGCTGACGCTGTCGCCGAGCACGCCGCCGCCGTTGAACAGCGCCTGCACGGCGCTGTTGCCGTAGCCGCTCGCGTCGGTCACCGTCGAATAGGCGATCATGTCCTTCATCTTGTCGGCTGGCGCGCCCGCGCCGCCGATGCCGGCTGCGGGAATGCCGACGGCCGTGGCAATCGCGTCGTCTTCGAGCGGCGCCAGGAGCACGGCCGCGGCCTTCTTCCAATCCTGCGCGTTGTTGTCGCTGGCCCACTGCATCATCGTCAGCAGCGCGATCGAATGCAGCTGGACCGGGTCGAGCCCCAGATTCGTGCCGGCGCCAAGCACGGTCTTCTGCTCCGACGAGATGCCGATCGCCGCGTCGGCGATCGCCAGCGCACCGGCGACCGGCCCGAGCTGCAGCAGCGCCAGCGGCGCTTCCAGCACGGGGGCTGCCGCCCGCACATATTGCAGGACCTCGCCGGAGACGGAGACCATGTGGATGTCGTTGTAGCGGTCGACCGGATGCGACGTCAGCGCGCCCCAGAAGCCGTGCAGCTGATCGTAGCGGACCTCGGCCGCGAACTCGAACGGCATCGCATCATAGGCGTAGGCCACCTTGTTGTTGAGTGCCGCAATATAGCCGGCCAGGCCGCCACCCAGCGAGTGACCGGTCAGCGACACGTTGGCCGTCGTCGCCCACGTCTTGTAGTACGCTTCGGCGTCCGGAAACTGTGTCGGCCAGCCGGTGAGCCCGGCCCCGCCGAGCCAGGCCGGTACGTCGGCGACGCTGTCGGTGCCGCGATAGGAGATGATTCGCGTCGACGGGTCCCCGATCAGCTGATAGGTCGCCGCTTCGAAATTGTCCGCGGCGGCCGCGACGCTGCCGGCCACCAGCTGATAGCTGCCAATGCGATCGAAGGTGACGGAGAGCGCCGCGTTGACGCCCCTGTTGTAGACGTCCATGGCTAGCACTGCGTTGATCAACGCGGCCGACGGCGAAGTGGTCATGTGCGCATCCCCCTGAGAGCCGGTCGGCAGTTTTGACCGCAGCAATCCGTTCACGAGGGAACTGCGTTGCTGCGCCGTCGGCTTTCATGAAGTGCGACATCGCGCCGGATGTTTGTCAATTGCGATTCGTCCACACGTGTATTTGCGCGTGATGCGCCTGACGCGCGATCCCATCATGGTGAGCGAAGCGTTGCCATATGATATGCGTCGGAGCACGAATTTGCGCGGAGCGAACGCCCGTTCGGAAAATGATCATTGCCCGCGCGGCCGATTTTGCGTTGCATAAGAGCGCTCGCAGGCCGGCGGGTGACACATCAGGCCCGTTCGACCAGGAGATCTGCATGACCGAAGCCGTGGTGGACGATATTCTCATCGTGCTGCCGCCGCTGCTGCAGTCACTCGAAGCCCTGTCCTACGTCGCGCGCTATCTCAACCCGGCGGATTTCGACCGCGTGATGGCCGACATCGGCGATCCCGATCAGGCCCTGCAGACCGCGCGCGCGCATCTCACCACGTGGCCGGCCGATTTTTCCCACATCCGCATCGCTTTCGATTCGGCGGCCGATGCCGCGCTGACGTCGTTCGCAGGCCTGCGCGCCGTGCATCGCGGCGAGGGCGATCTGGTCGACGTGTTCCGCGCGCTGCGCCAGTTGCCGCGCGCGCTCGAGGCGCTGTTTCCGCTGGCGGCGACCTTGCCTCCGCTGAGCGAATTCTTCCTGGATCCGGCCGCCGGCAACGACGAGGCGCTGCGCCAGCTGCTGGCGGCATCGGCCGGCAAGGACGCCGTGTTTCACGACCACAACGAGATCGGCAACCGCGGCGGCTTTTCGCTGTACGTGCCGGAATACTATACGGCTGATCGGGCCTGGCCGCTGGTAATGGCGCTGCACGGCGGCAGCGGCAACGGGCGCGATTTCCTGTGGAGCTGGCTGCGCGCCGCGCGCAGCCTCGGCGCGATCCTGGTGGCGCCGACCGCGACCGGCCCGACCTGGGCGCTGATGGGCGAGGACGCGGATACGCCGAACCTCGGGCGCATTCTCGATCTCGTCCGCAGCCGCGTCGCCGTCGATCCCGCGCGGATGCTGCTGACCGGAATGAGCGACGGCGGCACCTTCTGCTATGTCAGCGGGCTGGAGGGCGGCTCGCCCTTCACTCACCTCGCCCCCGTCGCCGCGACGTTCCATCCGCTGATGGCGCAGATTGCCGACCGCGACCGGCTGCGCGGACTGCCGATCCAGATCGTGCACGGCCGGCTGGACTGGATGTTTCCGGTCGAGATCGCCCGGCACACCCAGGATGCGCTGGCAAGAACCGGCGCCCACGTCGTCTATCGCGAGATCGACGATCTCAGCCATTGCTATCCGCGCGAGGTGAACGTCGAGCTGCTGCGCTGGTTGATGAGCTGACGCTCCGTTCCTCGCGACTCCATGCGACATGACCGATCGGTAAGATCCGCGACATAATCTCGACGGATTTTCTCCGCATTGGTAACCGCTTGGCCAAACAGCGGGGGCGCTGCTCAGGGCGGATCTGATGCCGCCGAAGGACCGTTCATGCCCGCGCCCGCCGCACATCTTGCCTCGGCTCGCACCACCTCCGTTCTGCTCAGCAACGGCGTCAACCGCCTCGAGGTCACGCTCAAGCTGACCACTGCGATCCTGGCGCTCGCCGCCGGCGTCTACACCTATCTCGGCGTCCGCGAGCTGCTCAACGGCAGCCCGACGACCGTGTTCTTCGCAGCCGTCATCTATTCGGTTGCGGTCTCCGTGGGCATCTATGCGTTCTGGGTGTTCATGATGCAGTTCATGCCGCACGTGACCAGCCTGGTCGGGCGGCTGCTGATGGCCGGCTGCATGCTTTTGGGCTCGCTGATGATCGTAGCGATGTCGTCATGGCTGAACGCGTCCGCGCTGGCCGGCGCCGCGGCCATTCAGCAGCATCTTGCGATCACCGTGCAGAACTACACGCGCGACCTCGACCGCGCCAACAGCCAGGCGATTGCAGCGCAGAGCCTGCTGCCCGACATCCAGCTTGCCTCGTCGCGCTTCGCCAAGCTGGCGGAGGCCGAGCGCGCCGGCTCGCTCACCGGCACCTCCGGCTCGGGCACCGTCGTGCAACTGCTGGCGCAGATGTCGACGCAGCTCGATGGACTGGGACAGCAGGTGCAGGAGTCCGGTAAGCGTGTCTCCGCGCTCTATGAGCAGGGCAGCAAGAGCCTCGCCAAGATGCGCGAGCTGATCTCCGACCGCGGCCCAATCGCGACGCGCAGCGACGCCTTCGCCACCGAATCGCTCAACCTGATGGGCGTGATCGCCAATCTGCAGCAGACCTCGGTAGCGCCCGCCGTGAGGCGCGCTGCAACCTCGCTCTCCGCGGGCTTCATCGCGCCGGCGGCCAGCGGGCGCAGCGGTGATCTGGCCGAGCGCCAGACCGCTGTCGTCGGCAAGGTCGAAAGTGCGATCGCGACGCAGGCCGCCTCGCTGGCTGATGCCGCCGACAAGATCCTGGCGCTGCCGCGCATCGAGCCGACGCGCTATCAGACGCTATCGCCGGCCGAAGCGGTGCTGCGCTATGCCGGCGACTTCATCCCGAGCTGGGCCGGCGCGATCTCGATCGACCTGATGCCGGCGGTGCTGGTTCTGATCCTCTGCGTCGTTCATGCCGCGATCCGTCGCGAAGGCCTGCCGGCCGTGAGTGCCTCCAGCCTCACCGCGGCAGACCTCGTCGCCGCCATGCAGGTGGCCCGCGAGGTCGAGGACGCCAGGCGGGCGGCCGAGTCACGGCCCACCATTGCGCCCGACGTCCCGGCCGCCACGCCGGCGCTCGAGCCGCAACCTGCCCCTGCTCCCGCCGCGGTCGCGGACGAGAACGTCACCTCGCTGTCGTCAGCGCGGGTCGGAAAGTAGTTCGATGGCGTCGGCCTTGAACCGCCGCGTCCGTGCCTGGCTCGCCGACAATCCCGACGAGAGCATCCTGCGTTGGACGTTCCGCGCGATCCTCGTCGTGACCGTCGTCGTGCTTGCGGCCGACCTCGTTGAGCTGAACGGTGCAGGCGTCGTAACCGATGCCGCCTCGCCACCGCTCGAGATACAGCGCAGCCAGCCCGACGCACCGACGGACGCTCCGTCGGTGCTCGGACCGTTGCTGAAGCGACTGATGCCGCTGCCCAAGGGCGATCTCGCGCTGGAGCGGCCCATGAGCCTCGAGCTGCGCGGCGGCGGGCGGCTCTATGCGACGGGCACGATTACGCCGGGCAGCGCGCGAGCTTTCACTGATGAGATCGAGCGGCACGGCGAGTACATCAAGACCATCGTGCTGAACTCGCCGGGCGGCTCGGTCGCCGATGCGCTGGCGATGGGACGGCTGGTTCGTGCACGCAAATTCGCGACTGAGGTCGAGGCCGGCAAGACCTGCGCCTCGTCGTGCCCGCTGCTGTTCGCCGGCGGCACCGAGCGCCGCGCCGGCGAGCGCGCCGTCATCGGCGTGCATCAGATCGCCGCAGTCCGCTCCGCCACCGCCGCCCGCTCCGAGGATGACATGAGCGTCGCGCAGAACGTCTCGGCACGTTGTCAGCGCTACCTCGCCGACATGGGCATCGACCTGAAGGTCTGGGTGCACGCGATGGAGACGCCGCACGACCAGCTGTTCACATTCAAGCCCGACGAACTCAAATCGCTCAATCTGGTCACTGCGGCGCCCGAATCGCGTCCTGAAAAACCACGCACTTAGTCTGTCTGGTCCCGCTTGAACCTTCCGCGGCACGCGCGGAACCAAGCTTCGACGGCGGCGTTGTCGGCCGTCACACTGGAGAACATGATCATGCGGACATTGGTGGGAATGATCCTGGGTGCGCTCATTCTGGGGTTCGGCGTCTACATCCACGATTCGATGCAGACCTCGGAAGTCGCCAACGGGCCGACCGCGCAGTCGCGCCGGACGATCGTCAACTGGGATGTCGCGGCGGACAGCTGGAACTCGCTCAAGACCCGCGCGCATGACGACTGGGTTCGCATCTCGTCGAAGTAACGCGCAGCACCGCTCGTTTGCAGGGCGTCTCGACCTCAGGTCGGGGCGCCTTTCGCTTTGCGCCTGAGGATTTTGCTCCTAGTTGGCGGCCTTCGCCTTGCGGGCGTCGGCAATCACCTGCTCGAACTGCGCCATAGTCAACACGCCCGGCACCCTGAACTTGCCGACGATGAAGGACGGCGTGCCGCGGAAGCGCAGGCCGCGCGCCTGGCTGTCGTTTCGAGCCAACATGGCATCGATCGCCTTGCTGTTGGCCGCGAGATCGCGTCTGGCGCGATCGATGTCGATGCCCGCTTCGGCGAGCAGCTCGTCGATGCGTGGCTCGGTCAATTTCGAGCTGGTGCCGATCAGCGCGTCGTGCGCTTTGGCGTACTTGTCCTGATACTTGCAGGCCAGCGCCATCCGCGCCGCCACCACCGATACCGGGCCGAGGATCGGCCACTCCTTCAGCACCCAGCGGACCTTGCCGTCATCATGCACGACCTGCTGCAGCTCGGGATCGAGCTTGCGGCAGTACGGACAATTGTAGTCGAACCATTCGACGATCGCGATGTCACCGGCGGCATTGCCGAGCACGGGCGCATCGGGGTCGCGCAGCACCGAAGCCTCGTCCGGCTCGCCGGCCTCGTCATCGGCGCGACCGGCCTGCGTCCACAAGGACAGCGCGGCGCCGGCGCCCAAGAAAGTCAAAAGCTCGCGCCGATTGGCCGCGAGGGCGATCTCGCCCGACGTACCGCGTTTCATGACTTCAGCTCCAGATATGCAGCAGGCTGCGCGTCAGCATGTACAGCGCCACCGCCGCGATCACGATCGAGAACACCACGTTCAACGCGCCGCGCCGCTCCGAGAGATGGCGCGCCAGCCGCGTTCCGGCAAGACCTCCGGCGATACCGCCGGCGATGAACAGCCCAGCGAGGTCCCAGGCCACCAGCCCCGACCACGCGTAGCTCGCCGCCGTGGTGAGCCCGAACGTCGTCACCGCGACCAGCGACGAGCTGACCGCATTCATGATCGGCATGCCCGTCGCCGCCATCAGCGCCGGCACGATCAGGAAGCCGCCGCCGATGCCGAAGAAGCCGGACAGCGTGCCGGTGGCGAGGCCGAAGCCGGCGATGGCCGGAAAATTGGCCATGCTCATCTTCACGTCGGGCGTGCCGACGCGGGCGCGGGTCTTCAGCATCAGCATGGCGATCACCATCATCACCAGCGCGAACAGCGCCAGCAGCTTCTGGCCGTCGACCATCTTGCCGAGCAGCGAGCCTGTGAACGCGCCGACGATCCCGGCCGCCGCGAACAGCGCCGCGATCGGCCAGATCACGGTGCCGCCGCGGGCATGGTTGGCGAGGTTGATCGCGGCATTGGTCGCCACCGCGATCGCGCTCGAGCCGATGGCGATGTGCGGCTCGGGCACGCCGACCACATAGACCATCAAAGGCACCGCCAGCACGGATCCGCCGCCGCCGACCAGGCCGAGCGAGAAGCCGACCATGCCGCCGCAGAGCACACCGAGAATGGCTTGAGTCGCAGAAATCATGGCGGCAGCATGGGTCACTTCCCGGCGGTGAAGGCAAGCCCGAAATTCATCGGACCAGCACCGTGACCGCGAGCGGAACGAGGAACGACGTCACCAGCGCGTTCAGGCTCATGGCGATGCCGGAGAAGGTGCCGGCGAGCGCATCGACCTGGAACGCCCGTGCGGTTCCGATGCCGTGCGCGGCGAGCCCCGCGGCAAATCCCCTGGCGCGGAAATCGGTGATCCCGGTGCGGTTCATCAGCGGCGTGACGATGACGGCGCCGATGATGCCGGTGAGCACCACCGCGACAGCGGTCAGGGAGGGATCGGCGTGCAGCGACTCGCTGATCCCCATGGCGACGCCGGCGGTGACCGATTTGGGCGCCAGCGACAGCACCACGTCGCGCGGCAGTCCGAAGGCCTCAGCCAGCCAGACCACCGAGGCGATCGCGGTCACCGATCCGATCAGCAGCGCCGCCAGCATCGGCACGATGGCCAGCATCACGACCTTGCGGTTCTGGTACAGCGGCACGGCGAGCGCGACGGTGGCCGGTCCGAGCAGGAAGTGCACGAACTGCGCGCCGGCGAAGTAGGTCGTGTAGGGCGTGCCGGTCAGCAGCAGGACCACGGCGACGATCCACATCGCGTGCAGCACCGGATTGGCGAGCGGATGCCGGCGCGTCCGCACGGACACCGCGTCGGTGACGGCGTAGACCACCAAGGTCACGCTCAGCCACAGCAGCGGCGATTGCGCCAGATAGACCCAGAGCGAGAACGGGTTTGCGCTCATGACGGCTCCCGCTTCCGCGCCAGCAGGCGGCTGGTCGCCACGAACGCCGCGACCGTCACCAGCAACGTCACGACGACCGAGAGCACGAGGACGGCGGCGATGGCCAGCCCATGCGCGGCGATCAGATCGAGCTTCTGGACGACGCCGACGCCGGCCGGCACGAACAGCAGCGACAGGTTGGCGAGCAGCACGCGGCTGACGCCTTCGATCCCTCCCTCCGCGCCGTCGCTGGCGAGCGGCCCGACGGCCAGGACAGGGATCTTGTCGCGCAGCAGCAGCAGCGCCAGCAGCGCGACGAGGCCCAGCACCGGCCCCGGCAGCGGCAGGGCCAGGCTGCGGACGATAACTTCGCCGATCAGTTGACAGAGCAGGATGAGGCCGAGGCTTGCAATCATTGCCGCTATCGTCGGTCAGGTCGGCAATGACTGCAAGATGGCGTCCTGCGGGAGCACGCGCGACCGGATGCAGACGCAGCCGGCCGCCGATCGTGGCTCGTGAGCGCGTCGCTCAGGCAGCGCCCTTCAGCTTCTTGGTGCACTCGCTGTAGTAGCCGCCGCCCTTCTCGATCCACTTCATGCCACCATTGGCGTTGGTCGCCTTGTTGGCATTGTACTGGTCGACGCAGGTGTGCATGCGGGCCTTGCCGGCCGTCTCCTTGGCATATTTCGGATCCACCGCATTCGGATACACGGCCGGACCGCTCGGCGCGGCCGCCGGTGCAGCCTCCTTGGCGGCCGACTTCGTGTCCTTGGCCGGCTTGGCCTCGGCGGCGGGCGCGGCCGGAGCCGCTGCCGGCGCGGCGGCGGCATCGCTGCTACACTGCGCCTTGCGGAAGTCGTTCCACTTCTGGCCGTTCAGCGTGCCGGCGTCCTTGGCCTGCTTGTACTTGGCGCTGCATTCCTGCGCTGTCAGCGCCTGAGCCGGCGCGGCGGCGAAAGTTGCGAAGCCGATGACGGTGAGCGCGGCGAGTGACGAAGCAACCAATGATTTTGCGTGAAAACTCATCCCAGATCTCCCTGTGGAGCATGTTGAATGGGACAATGAGTCTAGCGGTGCACCGGCTTCCGGCAAGGCAGACAGGGCGGCAGGGCAACGAAAATATAATTTGCGTCGCGCTGCGATCCGGCTCATTCCATTCATACCGGGTTCAGCATTGCCGGACACTGCGCCGTGCCTATCGTTCGAGGAATTCTGCATGACATTCACTGCCCGGGTGGCAGCGGCGGCCGCCGCAGCTGCCATCCTGCTGGCCGCCGGCCCCGCCGTCTCGCAACCCGGACTGACCCTGCCGTCGCGGCCCGACGCCGCCACCGACAAGTTCGCCACCATGGAGAAGACGGCCCGGCGGGCGATCTCCGTCGCCTGCTCCAAGGAGGCCGACGACCAGGGGCTGAAGGGCAAGGCGAGGGGTAAATTCCGCTCCGCCTGCAAGCAGGACAAGGCGGCCGCAGCGGCGGCGGCGACCACTCCCGCGCCCGCGACCCCGCCCGACAAGCCGAAATGATCGCCGCCCAGCGCCCGCGCGCATGGCGCCTGCGCGACGGCGGGAATTGTTCGCGATAGCAGCTTTTGGCATAAGCCGCCGGTGCGCCAGATCATCTCCTCCCTCCCGTTCGCTCCGCCCAGCCGCGCCAAGACCCTGAGCGCGCTCGAGACGCTCGCCTTGGGCACCGCCGGCGGCCTGGTCTTCCTGTTCGCCCATCTGCCCGGCGGCCTGATCTCCGGCGCGATGATCGCGACCGGGATCGCCGCCATTGCCGGCCGCCCGCTGGCGATGCCGCCGATCCTGACCCAGACCATCCTGCTGCTGCTCGGCATCTCCATCGGCGCGATCGTGTCGCGCGAGCTGATCACCCATGTCGGCGCCTATCCGGTGACGATCGCGCTGCTGGCGCTCGCGACCTTCTGCTCGACCTTCGGCTCCAGCCTGTATCTGCAGCGCGTTCATGGCTGGGACCGCACCTCGGCGCTACTCGCCGGCAGCCCCGGCGCGCTGTCGCAGATCACGATGCTCGCGGTCGAGCGCGGCGCCGACCTGCCGGCGATCGCCGTCGTGCAGACGCTGCGCGTGATCATCCTGACCGCGGCGCTGCCGCTGGTGCTGGCAATCGCAGGCGTCGCGCCGGCGGCGCCGGTCTCGCTCGACCAGAGCGTCGCCTCGCCGCTCGGCCTGCTCGCGCTGCTGGTGGCCTCGCTGGCAGCGGCCGTGCTGATGCAGCTGATCAAGTTTCCGGCGAGCTGGCTGTTCGGCGCCATGGTCGCGAGCGGCGTGCTGCACGGCACAGGCCTGGTCGAGGGCGGCCTGCCGGAGTGGATGCGCGGCGCCGCCCTGATCGGCATCGGCGCCCTGATCGGCAGCCGCTTCGCGCGGATGCGGGTCAAGACGCTGGTCGGCCACCTCAGGGCCGCGCTCGGCTCGTTCGCGATCGCGGTCGCGATATCAGCGCTGTTCGTCACCGTGATCGTGCTGGTGACGCATGTGCGCTTCTCCGACACCATCGTCGCCTTTGCGCCCGGCGCGATGGACGCGATGCTGGCGCTGGCGCTGACCCTGCACATCGACCCGATCTTCGTCGGCGCCCATCATCTGTCGCGATTCGTGTTCGTCACCATCGCCACCCCCGGCATCGTCCATCTGTTCGGACGGCCGCAGGAGGACGTCGACGATTAGACGGCACCCGGCTTGCGCGTGAAGCCCCAGCCGGCGATGGCGGCTGTCAGCAGCGAGATCAGCACGCTGTAGCCGGCCAGGGACAGGCCGAGAAAGCGCCACTGCACCTCGTCGCAGCGCACGACCTTCACGCTGTCGAGCCGCTCCAGCAGGTTGCCGGCGCTGCCGAGATTGCCGACCGGCCCGGTGCATTCGGTCGGCCCCGGCCAGAAGCCCCATTCGACGCCGGAGTGGTAGACGCCGAGCCCGGCATTGCCGAGGCCCGCCAGCGCGATCAGCGCCAGTCCGGAGAGCACCAGACCGCGCGGTGCGCCGCCCTTTGCTGCCAATGCCATCACGAGCCCCAGCGGGACGATGGCGTAATAGGCCCAGCGCTGTTTCAGGCAGAGCTCGCAGGGCTGCAGGCCCCACACCAGCTGCATGTACCAGGCACCGGCCAGGGTCGCCGCCGCGATGCCGGCCGCGAGCAGCGCCGCCGTCACCGCCGGGCTCAGCGCCCCCACCGCCGGGCGTGCCATCACCGAGGTATTGCTCATCGATCCTCCCGAACGCGGGCTGTCTTAACGCGGGCTGTCTTGCGGCCCCATGCCGGGCCCGTCCCGGCTCCTACTCCCGCCAGCGAAAGCTGTCGAGATGAGCCACCATCACGTCCGTGCGGGTTGACCCTGCCCGGCCGCCCGCTATAGTCCGCCCGCTTCGCACGGGTTCCTGCCCAGGGTCCGGCGCGAATGCCCCTGTGGCGGAACTGGTAGACGCGCTCGACTCAAAATCGAGTTCCGCAAGGAGTGCTGGTTCGATTCCGGCCAGGGGCACCACGCTTCGCCGCTTTGCGGCTACGCGTGGCGCGGCCGAGCCCGGCTCCCTGACCCGCAAAGCGGCGAAGC
>NZ_JBNPTM010000015.1:0-83715 GCF_051167655.1 Bradyrhizobium sp. HKCCYLS2038
CGCCAGCTGACCAGCCCGGCTCTCGCCGGCGAACGCGGTCACCCACCGCGAGCTACACCACGACACGGGACACGATCTTTGGCGTGAACAGTTCGCGCTTCCTTCGGATCAATTTATCCTTTGTGGGATTGCCTTCGGGTACGAAGACTCCCGGCATACCGCCAATCGGCAACGAACCACTCGCGCCCCGATCAGCCAGTCGGTGAAATGGTTCGACGACTAATTTAGACGGTCAAGGAGAACTGCCGAATCTAAGCCTCGTTGTGTGCTCGTAGACAAACCCACCGCCGCCTGAAAGACGTTCGGATGTCTGTTGCCTGCAAGGCTCTGGGCTAGACAGCCAATGTGCCGCCATCAACAATGATGGTCTGCCCGTTGACGTAGGATCCGGCCCGCGACGCCAAGAACACCGCAGCGCCCGCGATTTCATCGGGCTCTCCGATACGCCCCATCGGATTGCGTTCTTCAGTCCGCTTGAGATTCTCCTGATCTTCCCAAAGAGCCCGTGCAAAATCCGTTTTGATCAAGCCCGGTGCAATGCAGTTGCTCCGGATGTTGTACTTGCCCAATTCGACGGCCAAATTTCGCGCCAACTGAACGTCGGCCGCCTTTGAGATGCTATAGGCTCCTAGAACGTCACTTCCCTTGAACCCTCCGATCGAGGATACAACGATGATCGCTCCATCCCTACGTTCGATCATCTGCGGCGTCACCATCGTAACCAGCCAATGGTTGGCCACAATATTGTTCTCAAGAACCTTACGAAATGCCGCGTCAGGCAGCCCGGACATTGGTCCATGATAGGGATTGCTGGCCGCATTGCAGACGAGCGCGTCGATCTTTCCGAGCCTCCGCGTCGCCTCTTCAATCAGATGCTGCAGATCGCTCTTCAACGAGATATTTGCCGGTATTGATAAGGCTGTACCAGCACCATGGCGGGCGTTGATCGTATCCGCCACCTGATCACAGGACGTCGCATTTCGGGACGAGATGACGACCTTCGAACCGTGCTGGGCGAGCCGCTCGGCAATCGCGCGTCCAATCCCTCGCGATGATCCTGTGATCACTGCGACCTTTCCGGACATATCAAACAGATTTTCCAAGCAAGGCTCCTAAGAGATCTTCACACGCTGCAATACTCACAACGATGTCCTTACCGAACAGCTCGGCTCCTGGGCCATGGAACGGCAAGTCGTCCAGTCGATAACTGCGCTGACATTTGCTGCATCGCAGAAGGTCATTTTCCGCACTCGACAGCCGAAGACGGTCGTTATCACCGCGCTATGCCATGCCGCTGCCGCCTGAGTTCCATCCGCGCGATCGCGCGGTTATGCACTTCGTCCGGGCCATCGGCAAAGCGCAGGGACCGAATCGATGCGTAGGCGCTTGCCAGGCCAGGGTCCTCGGTCACACCGGCGGCGCCCCAGGCCTGAATCGCATCGTCGATAATTCTGATCGCCATGTTGGGTGCCGCCACCTTGATCATTGCGATTTCGAGTTGCGCCGCCTTGTTGCCGACCTTGTCCATCATATCTGCAGCCTTCAAGGTCAGCAGCCTTGTGCGCTCGATATCGATCCGAGCCTCGGCGATTCGCTGCTCCCACACCGAATGCTCGACAATGCGTTTGCCAAATGCAGTTCGCTCGGTGAGGCGCTCGACCATCTTCTGCAGAGCGAATTCTGCTACGCCGATCGTCCTCATACAGTGATGTATGCGGCCTGGACCGAGCCTTCCTTGGGCGATTTCAAAGCCCCGCCCCTCGCCCAAGATGAGATTCTCCGCGGGTACCTTCACATTCTCCAAGACGATCTGGGCATGCCCATGCGGAGCATGGTCGTAGCCGAATACGGTCAAGATTCGTTCGGTTCGAATGCCTGGGCTATCCAAGGGAACCAACAGCTGCGATTGCTGCTGATGAGGGGGAGCCGAGGGGTCCGTCTTCCCCATGAGAAGCCCCAACTTGCAACGCGGATCAGGGGCCCCCGAAGAGAACCACTTTGTTCCATTGACCACGTAGTGATCGCCGCGTCGTTCGATGCTAGTCTCGATATTTGTGGCATCTGAGGATGCGACAGCCGGTTCAGTCATCAGGAAAGCCGACCGGATCTCACCGTCCATGAGTGGTCGCAACCACTTGCGCTTCTGCTCCTTGGTTCCGTATCGGATGAGCACTTCCATGTTGCCGGTATCTGGCGCCGAGCAGTTGAAGACCTCCGACGACCACTCGATTTTTCCCATCTCTTCAGCAAGCGGTGCATATTCAAGATTGCTCAAGCCCGCTCCACGAAACTCCTCATCTTCGTGCTCATTTGGCGGCATGAACAGGTTCCAGAGCCCCTCGACCCGGGCTTGGACCTTGAGCTCCTCGATGACCGGGATCACCTTCCAACGGTCGCCCTCGGACTGCTGTCTGCGATAGGTTGGCTGGGCGGGTTGAACATGGCGGTTAAGAAAGGTCGCCACCCGATGCCCCCATTCACGCTGACGCTCTGACAGCTCGAAATCCATGCACCGCTCCCGCAATCATCGCGTTGGTCACATCATCCTGACTGGCCCATGGTCAGTCAGGAGCACTTGTCGGCTAAAGTGCCAGCGTGAATCCGCCATTGACTGGATAGGTCTGGCCGGTGATCCAGGGGCTCGCATCCGACGCAAGAAAGAGAACCATGTTCGCAACATCGACGGGATCGCCGCGCCGGCGAATGATGTACTTCTCAAGGATGCGCTTCTCGACTTCCGGATTGGGATTTACACGAGCGTTCGTCTCGGTTGAAATTGCGGCAATTGCTATTGAGTTAGCGGTGACCTGATGGCGCCCGAGACTGCGCGCAACTGCTCGCATGAAGCCTGCCGCTCCGGCCTTGGCTCCGGCATAGATCTCAAGACCAGGATCTCCCCAGCGGCTCGCGTCGGAAATTATGGTAATGATGCGTCCAGGTGCCTGCCTCGCAATCAGGCTTGGAATGACCGCAGACGTGCAGTTGATAACGCCGTAGAGATTCACACCTATGAATTTGTTCCAACTCTCCGGGCCGACTTCCCAAAACGGCTTCTTCAAATCAGCAGTCGGATTTGCTCCCGCATTGCCTGCATTGTTCACCAGAATCCCGATCCGGCCAAATTCCTTCTCGGTCCGCGCCACTGCCTCTTTGACGCTGCTGAGATCGGTGACGTCGGCCTGGACCGCGATTGCCTTGCCCCCCGCAGATCGAATCTCCTCGACAACTGCTTCGGCTCGATCCAGGTGAAAGTCGTTCACAGCAACGCCGCCGGCATTGTGAGCGGCGAAGTGTAGCGCAATGCGCCGGCCGACGTTTTGTCCCGCACCCGTCACGAAGGCAACGCGACCGCTCAAGTCCAGTACATCGTTCACGGGCTTCTCCCTCTCCTTTTTCGTTGGCGAACGTCTTCTTATCGTCGAGACCAGATTGCCACCCGTTCTCCGCGAAACGCGACGTCACCGACTTCTGCGCTAAAGTTGTAGTCTCGCGTAGATTTGCTTGTCAATTAACAAGTTGTCTATGTCCGCTGGCTGGCGGCTTCGAAGTCGGACGCACGGGCAAACGGCAACGGCTTCTCGTTGCTCAATGAAATCAGCCTGTCCTGCCAACGCTTGAGAACATGTTCACGTTCGCCGGGCGTCATAGACGCTGGCCCATGCACGATATGATGATCGAGGACCTCGAATCCACAAAAGTTGAGCGTCCCGACCCGGATCGGATGAAGTATCCAGTTCATGTCGCCATAAAGCGCAGACGGACCGAAGCGATCTTCACCGGCGCCCATCGAGATCGATAGCAGAGCCCGCTTGCCATACAGCGGTGCTGTTTCGAAAAAGCGACCTCCCCCATATGCGAAGCCCGTCGCCAAAACACGATCGAACCAGCCTTTGAGGATCGCCGGCACAGAAAACCAATAGAGAGGAAACTGAAATATGACCAGATCAGCGCGGGTCAATCGCTCTTGTTCACGTGCGATATCCGCCGCAAAAGAGTGATCGCCTCCGGAGGCCGCTGCCCTCTGCTCAGCTTGGTATTTAAAGAAGCGGTTATCCGCACGTTTGCCAAAGTCCCTTGCAGTCGCCCGCGCCTCGAATTCTTCTGCGTAGAGATCGCTGACCTCAACCGTGAACCCCTGCCGCGAAAGAGTTTGCACGGCGATATCGCGTAGCGCTCCATTGAACGAACGCGGCTCCTGATGAGCAAATACAATAAGTACGTTCATGGACCTTCTCCGCCCCTACCTCAACGCCCTCCCCCTTCTGCGGCCCTTTCAACGGCCGCGGAAGACCGGGACCCTTCGTTCGGCCGTAGCCCTCACGCCTTCGTCAAAATCCTCCGTCTGACGGAGCCTATTCTGCTCAGCCAATTCGTGATCGGTGGCCTTCTGGACCCGCTGCGCCAGTCCCTCACGCATTGTCGCGCGCGTAGCGAGCAGGCCCAGCGGAGAGCACTCTGCGATCTCATGGGCAAAATTAATCGCAGACTCCCGAACTTGACCTTGCGGTACGAGCATATCCGCAAGTCCGATCTCGTAGGCTTCCTGGCCATTCAGCCGACGGCTGGTGTAGAACATCATTGCGGCCTTCGTTCTTCCGATCACCTCGGGGAGAGTGACGGTAAGCCCGAACCCAGGATGGAAACCCAACTTCGTAAAATTGGCCGAGAACCGTGCCTCTGCACAGGTCACTCGGAAATCCGCCGACATCGCCAGTCCAAGGCCGCCGCCGATCGCGGCGCCGTGAACCGCGGCGACGATTGGCTTCTTGTTACGGAATATACGAATTGCCTCGATATAAAGATGACCGGCCTGTCGAGACGAGCGGCGCTCCTCGGATTCCACGTCGACCGCGCGAAAGTCGGCTCCCGCGCAGAACGCCTTGCCCTGGGCTGCGAGCACCACGCAGCGCACCTCGATATCTGAATCAATCCGGTCGAGCGCATCCGCAATGCTGCGGATCAGCTTGAGGTCGAAATAGTTCAACGGGGGACGCCGGATCTCGATAATCGCGACGTGCCCGGCTTGAGAAACATCGATATCTCCGCTCAACCTCTATCTCCCGATTTGTTGTCCGCGCTATCGCAAGCCGAGCCCGCGCGCTATGATTCCTCTGAGGATCTCCGTCGTCCCCCCCTGGATCGTGACCTTCGGGGCGATCTTGAGATAGAAGCCGAGCTTTTCTTCGAAAATATGATACGGACGCTCAATCGTCTCGGCGAAGCCGGCCAGATCGCGCGCACGATGCGGAAGCCCCTGTTCCCAGACTGTCCCAACGTCCTTTACAATGGCGGCCTCGACAACGGGCTCATGACCCGCTTCCAGCATCCCGGCCACTGAAACCGACATACGACGCAAAGTATGTAGTTCCGCGACCATTCGACCGAGTCCTGAGATGACAGCCGGATGCGACGTCTCACCAACGAAATCAATCAGCTCGACGAGCGCGCCATAGGTCTCAAGGAACCGCTCGGGACCACTCCGCTCGTAAGCGAGTTCGCTCGTCGCCTGCTTCCATGCGCCGTCGACCTCACCGATGACATGGTCCGTAGGGATGTAGACGTCCTCGAAAACAACCTCATTGAACTCTCGCTGCCCACTCATCTGGCCGATCGGATTGCATCTGACTCCAGGCGCCCTCATGTCGACCAAGAACGACGTCAGCCCGTGGCGGCGATTTTCCTTCGACGAGGGCGAGGTCCGGAATAGGCCGATCATATAGTCGGCGTTCTGGGCGTTACTCGTCCAGATTTTGCTGCCATTGATCGTCCAGCCTCCATCGCAGCGCGTCGCTTTTGTGCTCGCTGCGAACAGGTCAGAACCGGAATTCGGCTCGCTCATTCCGATACAGAAACAAAGCTCGCCACGGACAATGGCGGGAAGAATTCGATCCTTGATGGCCTCGTTGGCATAGCGAATCAGCGTTGGGCCGCTCTGCCTATCTGCAACGAAGAAGTGACGGGTCGGAGCATTCGCCACCCGCATTTCTTCGGTAACAACATAGCGATCGAGAAAGCTCCGCTCCTGACCGCCGTACTTCTTCGGCCACGTCATTCCGATCCAGCCCCGCTCGCCTACTCGCTTGCTGAATTCGCGAGCGGTGGACGAGCCGCTTTCCGGATCACGCGGGTCAAACGTTCCTGCGCGGGTTTCAGCCGACAGAAACTCGCGAACTTCACGACGCAACTCCTGGCAGCGCGCCGGCAGACGAATTGGATCAAAGCGCAAGCCGCTCATGTTTTCGTCTCCCAACTCATCGCGACGCGAGCAAGGGCCAGAGCCCTCGCGCGCCAATACGTGAAACTAGCGACCCGAGCTTCCCGCTCCAGAAGACCTCGCTACCGAAGTCATCCCTCCAACCCATTGCCCGCAGGGTATACATGTGAAGCACGTGCTCATCGGTGAAGCCAATTGCACCGTGGACTTGATGGGCAATTGCAGCGCCAACCTCTGCGGCTTCACCGCAGCGGATTTTCGCCGCCGCGACTTCCAGCAAACAGGAGTCACTGGCCGTTAGATCGCGCACGATGGTATCGGCAGCGGAGCCGGCAGCAGCAACCGCTGCCGCCACTTCGCCCCCAAATCTCGCGAGACTGTGCTGCACGGCTTGAAACTTTCCAATCGGCCGTTCGAAAGCGACTCGCTCGGTCGCGTATCTGACCGAAAGATCCAGCATCTTTTCAAGCGCGCCAGCAATCTGCTGCGTTCGTACCACAGCGCCGATCGTCAGCAGCTCCGCCTCGCCTATACCCTGAGGAGCCACCTCGAGCGCAAGTGGGAGAACGCCGCCGCAATCTACCAGGTCACTGGGCTCTCCGGCGAGATTCTCGCTGTGTTCGATGCGACAATCACTTCTCCGTACGAGGGCGACTTGGCTTGCTTCATCGGATTGGACGAGCAAGACCAAGTGGTCGACATCCCTTGCAAACGGAACCCGTGTGAGTCGGCCCGATAGCCGACCATCGCTGCCCACCCTCAGCTTATCGGTCGGCCGGACCGGACCAATACTGATAGACCCACTTGGCGGAGCGATAGCGGCCCGAGAAAGCAGCCACGACCCCAGCATGGTTTCCGCGAGAGGCAGAGCCAGCGCAGCTCGGCCCGCAGCACGGAGCACCTCAAAGCCTTCCTCGAAGGGCACCTCGGCGCCACCATAGATCTCCGGCACCCAGATGAAGGTGAGACCGGTTTCCTGCAACGCAGCCCATGCAGCATCGCGCCAGCCGCGACTGCGGCTTCGTAAGATCGCACTAGGATCTGCCAAATCGGCAAACACACGCTCAGCAGTCGCAACAATAAAACTTTCGGATTCGGACATTGCATATCCCGCTTATCGTGGCGCCCGGACGATCATTGATCGATGCTGGACACCCGGTCGTGATGATTGCCTTTTGGCTATCCCCGCTGGCTTGCGTCGGAGTCCATGGTCGGCTCACGTAGGTCAACATCACACCCGCTTGGAGTGCCCCTCTGATACTGCCGTTCCTTTGAGATATCCTCCGAGCCGTTGATGTACGATCCGCTCGGCTTCATCCATGATCCGGTCTATCAATTCCCGCACGGTCGGGATGTCATGAATCAGCCCCGCAACCATGCCGCAGCTCCAGACACCACGGTCGACAAGTCCGTCCAGCATCACCTTGGGATAGACACCGCCGACGTGCTCATGAAGCTCGTCGATCGTGACGGCTCCTCCCTTCGTCCTCTCGATCTCAAGAACCTTCTCCGCGGCTTCGTTCTTCAACACGCGCACCGTATTCCTCAAGGGGCGCATGACGAGCCGCGTATCAAGCTCTGTCGCGGCAAGCAGAGCTTGTTTGACATTGTCGTGAACCGGCGCTTCCTTCGTCGCGATAAATCGCGTCCCCATGTTGATTCCGTCCGCCCCTAAAGCCAGAGCCGCTATAAGACTTCGAGCGTCCGCCATTCCACCAGAGGCAATGAACGGAATCGTCAGTTCATCAGCCGCCCGAGGTAGCAAGATCATGTTTGGGATGTCGTCTTCTCCAGGGTGACCGCCGCACTCGAAGCCGTCAACGCTCACCGCATCACAGCCGAGCTTTTCGGCTTTAAGAGAATGCCTCACGGAAGTGCATTTGTGGATGACAGTAACGTTGGCCGCTTTAAAGACGGGAATATAGCGCTCGGGATTGCTGCCTGCCGTCTCGACGATCCTGACGCCGCCATCGACGATCGCGGCGATGTACTCCATATACGGAGGGGGATTGAATGAGGGCAAGAAGGACATGTTGACGCCAAACGGCTTGTCGGTCATCTCCCTGCACCTTGCGATTTCCCTCGCGAGCAGTTCCGGGGTCCTTTGGGTGAGGCCCGTGATGATCCCGAGACCACCAGCATTCGACACAGCCGAAGCAAGCTCAGCGAAACCCACGTAGTGCATCCCACCCTGAACGATCGGGTGCATGATGCCGAAAAGCTCGGTAATCCTCGTCCTCATCGTTTCCTTCCCCGGCGCAATTCGCCTCACCCGCCGCCCCCATAAAATCGCACAGTATTACTTGCTGGTCATTAAGCAAGTTCATATTTGCCTGTGCGTCGCACAACGGATCTTTACGGCTGGGCCAGGACTAGGAATGGCTTATGAGCCCTTGAATGGATTGGATGAAAACATGTCAAAGCGGACAACCTTGAGGATTTCTAGCATCAGACCGGTAACACCACCTACCGATAGCGGTATCGCCGGATGGTACCACCGCGCCGACTTGGCTGACGCCTTTTCGGTCAACCTCGCTCCCACGGATGCCGCCAAAGGGATCGAACATCTTGCGCGATGCGTGATGGACGAGCCGTATCCTTGGGTGCGCATGCTCCTGGCCATTCGAGACTTTCTCGTGGCGGGCTTGGGCATCAAGACGTCCGCTCGACTTCGTCATAGAGCCGCGGTGGCGCCAGCGGATTACATCGGCTTCTTTCGCATCCGGTCGCGGTCAGAAAGGGAAATGATCTTGGGTGAAGACGATTGGCACCTGGATTTTCGTGCGTCGGTGATGCTCCGAGCCGCACCTAACGGCTCCCCCGAATTGGTAGCCACGACCGCCGTTCACTGCCGGCATTCGATCGGTCGAGCCTACCTGTGGGCCATTGCGCCATTCCATCGGCTGATCGTGCGCGCAAATCTAGCCCGAGCCGCAAGCAATGCATGGAAGATTAACGATGGGGCCGTCGCAAAGGCGTAAACGCCTGCAGCACAATTACTCCATCGGCGCCGACGTTCGCTCGCCCCGATCACAACCGATATCTCTGCGTCGGTTCGCGCACCAAGAGGCCCTTCCCCGGCGGAACTCAAGGCCGATTTCGGCACGCCCCGAACGTTAGTGACGACACGCCTGCTGCGCTAAAGCGTCAACGCTCGCCGGACAGAGCCAGCGAATGCTTTTCGAACGACCTCCAAATTTACATCGCGAGGATCGATCAGCCACATCGCAATTAGAGCCCGAAGAGCTCCGAGTATGATAACAGCCTCGCGATCGGGATTGACGTCCGGACGGACCTCCCCCCGATCAATCCCCGTCCGTATCATGGCTGCAAGCCGCTGCAATGACCGATCATTCACTTGGGACACCGCCCCCCTCAACGCCTGCTCGGTCAGCGATTCGGCTATGAGTGATTGGAGGGTGACGGTGTTTTTTCGGCTCCGCGGCGTTGCCGTCAAATAGCTTTCCACAGCACCCAAGAGGGTGGGCAAGCCAGGCTCAAAGCGCCCTCCCTGATCCAATCGATTCGCGAACCCTTCCGCAATATAGCCCGCCACTGCCTCGAGCAGACCGTTCTTATTGCCGTAGTAGTGCGCCGGCAGACCTCGACTATACCCCGCAGCAATGCCGACATCAGCCAACGTCATCCCCTCGACACCACGCTCGGCGATGATCTCAGCAGCGGCAGCCAGAAGTCTCCGCTCCGCCTCATCGCGACGTTCCGCGTGCGTACCAGGCTCCGGAGGCGTTGCAGGCTTGGCCTTGCGCACGGTGATCCGCCCGGCCATCAGCGCCCCCTTCTTGTAGAGAGATTGCTCCGAACGAACTCCGCCATTTCATCCTTCATCTTGAGAAGATTCAGCTTGTCGGGATTCAAGATCCACTGCGAACGAAGGCCGCGCGTTAGCGCCAGAAGCAAGATCGCCTCGGACTTGGGATCCGCATCCTTCCGGATCTCCCCTTCCAAGATTCCTGCCCGTATCTCGCTCTCAAGACGTTTCAACGCCCTCTTATTGTACTTCTTGAAGACCTCGGCCAGGCCCCACGTGTCGAAGAAAGCCTCCTTTTGCATCAGGTATATTGCACGGGAGAGCTCGAGCCGCCGGGGTGTACACGACATCTCGACAAACCGCATCAGGGTCTCGAGACCCGGCTTGGACGACCCCTCATCCAAAAGCTGCGCATACACCTCATTCACGTACTCGGCAGTGGCCTGAAGCATACGGTCTTTGGTCTTGAAGTAGTGCGCCGCAATTCCCTTACTGTAGCCAGCGGCCTCCCCAACCTCCGCCAACGTCGTCCCCTTGACGCCCCGGACAGAAATAAGCGATAGCGCAGCATCCAAAAGGGCGGCCTCAGCCGCCTCCCGCCGATGAGCTTGGGTCCTACGTGGACGTCGCTGTACCTCGTGTGTCGACGCCATACCTTCCTCGAAATGCTTGCTGACCTTACAATAAGTGCGAAGCCCCTCGCCACGCAAGCCCGAGTTCGACCAACCCACCGGCACCGTACAATTCGAGGACAGCTGAACCGGCTCAGCGGTCGTCGGATTGCTGGTCTCGAATCAGTAAAAAGCCGACAGCTATGCTCAGCCAAAGCAGCCCTAACACGAACGACACTTTCATGGATCGCTCCTCCCGGCCCGCGAAGACCGCCCCCTTGAGCCTCCCAACCGACGGCTTGCCACAGACTATATTACTTGCTAAACATTCAGCAAGTATGACAAAGACGACCGCGGTTGCGGCGGGTCGGAGCCAGCGAGAGGCTTGACCACCATGGGGGATGCGAACTGATGGGGCGCAGGATGCGAACGCACAAGCCATCGATCCACGGGCCGATGCCGGCACACACGGTCTTCAACTGCACCTAGTAGCATCCTTGCAGCACGGCCGTCCCCTGGGGCGGAGCCGACCACGCCTTTTTTAGCCTCGGAACTGCCCGGCCCGTTCTGCACCAGCGCAGCTCCACTTCCGAAATGTCGATGAAAGGGAACGCACGTGAGCTGGAACGTCGGACAGGTGAGAATCACCAAGATCGTCGAAGTCAAGGGCACTGGCGGAATTAGCGTCGTACTTCCTCAAGCCACTGACGAGGAGGTCCGTAAGGTCGGGTGGATGGTGCCAGACTTTGCGCAGTCCGACGGCATGCTGAAGACCACCATCCATTCGCTCGTTCTCGAAGTGGGCGACCGCCGAATTGTCGTCGACACGGGACTGGGAAACGACAAGCAGGGGCGGATCGTCGATGCATGGAACGGTCTGCAGACCTCGTTTCTCGATGACCTGACAAGGGCTGGCTTTCCTCCCGACAGCATCGACACAGTCGTCTGTACGCACCTTCATGTCGATCACGTAGGCTGGAACACTCGCCTCGTGAACGGCAAGTGGATCCCGACGTTCCCTAACGCTCGGTATGTTTTCGGCAAGCACGAGTTCGACTTTTGGAAACACGCTCGTCGAACCCCGATGGACGCTGCCGTCTTTGGAGACTCCGTAGGGCCGATCGCCGAAGCCGGCTTGGCCGACCTCGTGCCCGGCGACTACAGGTTGACCGACGAGATCACCATGATCCCAAGCCCGGGGCACAGCCCGGGTCATATGAGCATTCATATCAGATCCGCTGGAGAGGAATGTCTCCTTCTCGGCGACGTGGCGCACCACCCCATACAGATGCACTACGTCGGATGGTCGTCTCGGGTTGATACGGATGGGGAGCAATCGGCTCGAACGCGTTGGGAGCTCTTTTCCCGCTTCGCAGACCGTCCGGTACTCATCATCGGCGGCCATTTTGACGGTGGCTATATCAAGCGCAGCGGCGACGCGTTCCGCTACGAGCTTGCCTAACGCCGTTCACGGCCACTGCGGCTCTAGATTTGTGACCCGGGCAGGAAGGAGCGAGGGATGAAGGCAGCCGTTCTTTACGAGGTGGGCAAGCCACTCTCGATCGAGGATGTCCGGGTCAAACGACCCGGATCCCGCGAGGTGCTGATCCGAACCAAAGCTGCCGGCCTATGTCATTCCGACCTGCATATGATGGAAGGCGCATTTCCGTGGCCTCTTCCTACTATTCCCGGGCACGAAGCGTCCGGCGTGGTCGAGGAGGTGGGAGCCGAGGTCACCTACGTCAAACCAGGCGATCACGTGATCACCTGTTTGACGGCGTTTTGCGGCTGCTGTGCAATGTGCACGACAGGACGCCCTGTCCTCTGCTCCTCGAGTGACGTGAGGCTCCCGCCAGGAGCCGCCGATCGGTTCGACTGGAGCCACAAAGAAAAGCTCAACCAGTTCATCAACGTATCTGCATTCGCGGAACAGATGCTCGTCCACGAGAATGCAGTCGTGAAGATCCGAAAGGATATGCCTCTGGCGCTCGCAGCGCTCATTGGATGTGCGATTGTCACGGGCTATGGCGCGGTCGTCAACACTGCAAACGTCCGACCTGGAGAAGTGATTGCAGTGATCGGCTGCGGCGGCGTCGGGATGGCAGCGATCAACGCCGCCAAGATTGCCGGCGCCAGCCGTATCATCGCGATTGATACCAACCCCGTCAAACTTCGTATCGCCGCGAAACTCGGTGCCACCGATCTCATCAATGCCAATGAGGTCGACCCTGTTGCGCAGGTCAAGGACCTTACCGATGGGGCGGGCGTTCCACACTCTTTTGAAATGATTGGGTCTCGAAAAACTGCCGAACAGTCGTTCGCGATGCTGGCTCCCGGCGGGGCATCAACCATCGTTGGCATCATGCCGCTCGGAACGACTTTTGAGCTACATGGGATCGATTTCATACGCGAACGTCGTATCCAAGGTTCCTATATGGGATCAAGTCACATTCGTGTCGACATGCCGCGCTTGGTCGATTTCTATCTTTCCGGCCAGCTGCAGCTCGATGAGTGGGTGACGTCGCGGATACGATTGCAGGACGTCAATGACGGCTTCGCGAGCATGAAGTCAGGCACCGTCCTACGAAATCTGATCGAGTTCAACTAGGTTCGCCTGGATCAAATCGCATTTGCCTGCCTCCTACGTTTTAGCAGCGGATCACACTATGACCAACTCACCTGACCAGCTCTACCGCGGCATTGTTTGTGGTCGGGAGCGCCGCACGCACGAGGAGATTTCATTCCGTGTCGCGCGACTTGCCGGCGGCTTGAGTCGTCTCGGTGTAAAGCAGGGAGACAGCGTATGCATATTAATGCGAAATGACATTTCCTTTCTCGAAGTCTCCTATGCGACGATGCGGCTCGGTGCGTATGCCGTTCCATTGAACTGGCACTTCAAGCCCGACGAGCTCCGCTACATACTTCTGGATTCGAAAGCCACGGTACTGATCGCGCACGTTGACCTTCTTCATGAAGTACGTGACTGCATCCCGCAAACAATCACTGTCATCTGCCTGAACACACCGTCAGCAGTTCTGGACACCTATTCCATACAACCCGATCGCCTTCTTAAACCCGAATCCACGATTGACTACGAGACGTGGCTAACGAAACAGGCTCCGTACGACGGGCCGATTCGGCCCCAGCCGCAAAGCATGATCTATACGTCTGGAACGACAGGACATCCGAAAGGAGTCCGTCGCGAGGCGCCAACGCCGGAACAGCAAGCACACTCCGACCGCCTACGGACGATCATCTCTGGGCTTACAGAGGGATCGAGAGTGCTCATGCCGGGCCCGCTCTATCATTCCGCCCCGAACGGCTTCGCGCTCCGAGCGGGCAGACTGGGAGGCGTTCTCACCATAATGCCTCGCTTCGATGCCGAGGAATTTCTGGCTTCGGTAGAGCGCGATCGCATCGAAATGACATTCATGGTTCCTACGATGTTCGTTAGGCTCCTGAAGCTCCCCGAGGGCATCCGCCGCCGATACGATATCTCCTCTCTGAAGCGTGTGGTCCACGCTGCAGCCCCCTGTCCGGCCGAAGTAAAGCGCGCAATGATCGAGTGGTGGGGCCCGATCATCTACGAGTTTTACGGGTCAACCGAATCAGGCCCGGTCACGCTGGCAAGTTCCGAGGACGCCCTCAAGAAGCCGGGGACCGTGGGCAAGGTGATGCCTTGGGCCGAACTCCGCTTCATCGACGACAACGGCAACATCCTGTCGCCTGGCCATGTCGGGGAGATCTATACACGCATAGCGGGCACCGCAGATTTCGCCTATCACAATCAACCCGGCAAGCGTAAGGAGGTCGATCGAGACGGCTTCGTAACGTCTGGCGACGTGGGTTACCTCGATGAGGATGGCTACGTATTCATCTGCGATCGTAAGCGAGACATGGTCATCTCCGGCGGAGTGAATATTTATCCGGCCGAAATCGAAGCAGTCTTGCACACGATGAAGGGAGTACAAGATTGCGCTGTATTCGGAATTCCTGATCCGGAATTTGGGGAAGCGCTCATGGCGGTCGTTGAGCCCGTGGTGGGAGACAAGATCGATCCGACCGCGATCAGAGCTCATTTGAAAGCCTCTCTCGCCGACTACAAAGTTCCAAAGCACATCGAGATCCGACCGGAACTGCCGCGTGAAGACTCCGGCAAGATCTTCAAGCGGCGTCTGCGCGATCCGTACTGGGTAGACGCGGGCCGCAGAATCTAGTGTCCTACAGCTAGAGGAGCTCCCGCGCCAATAACCGCTGGCTTGTGCGGGCGGTCCTTTGTGCCGCAACGATGGTACCTGCCAATCGGAGTCCAACATTTCCCGTGATGGCGGCATAGAATTGCGCCGGCTCACCATTTTATTCGTTTGGACGGATGCTTGGCGCCGCGCCACAACTCCCTATCGATAAGCGTGTCGAACCTTTGCTTTGGGAGAAGCGAAATCGCGATCCCGCGGGATGTCGCTGAGCATGGCTGACCGCCTCGAGCTGCACAAATTACTTGAGTTCCATTACCGAAGAAATTGCGTTGGTGAGTTCCGCGGATCAGCCGTTCTCGCTGCCCGATCACCCGACGTAAATCTATATATCGGCACTCGAAGCGGCACGCGGGAATGTTGCTGCAGCGGCGAGATCGTTCGTTCTCACAGGAGTTCGGCTGGCCTATCGGCTGACACAGTGCGGGCTCAGCAAGAGAGTTGAAGACCTGAAACGCTGACTCGTCGCGAAGCGACGTACAAATTGGCGCAGACTGCTTTTTGACGCATTTCAAATCAGATCATGTGCCCCAAGGACATCAGGCGTCAAATTGACGGCCCGGCTCCAATGCGACCTCCCCAGTCTTGGTAGGCCGTGGAGGCTGCAGCGTGTCTAGCTCGGCCGATTAGCGATCGAGCAGGACGGAGCGGTCCCCGGTGTTCGCCAAGCGGAATCAGTCACTGAAGTGCGGCGTCGATCGTCTCGCCGAGACGTTGCCAAGTTCTTCCGTCGAACTGCATGATCTGAAGCTGATCTAGCGGAAGAAAATCGGTCGGACTCGTGTTTGCATGGATTCCCGGAAGTAGGAGATCAGATCGATAATCCTTTAAGCTCGCGGCTTGCTTCATGACGTTTGCCCGGCTGAGATCCTCGCCACACAGCTTGAGGACATGAACCAACGCTTCCGCCTGAACGAAGGCCAGAACATTGTTGATGTCTCCTTTATCTCCTTGCGGATAGTATTGATCCATGAAAGCCCGCCAGCCGATGACGGCGGGATCATCAATCCAGCTCGGGTCGTTCGGGTCTTTGAGAAAGACGGTCGATATAATTCCCTTGGAATTCTCAAGGCCGGCTGGTCGCAACACCGACGGGATTGACGCGGAAACGTTAGTCAGCAGAAAAACCGGCTTCCAGCCCAATTCGGCCGTCTTCCTGATCGTCTGGGCCGCGGGCTTCGGCGTCGTGAACGACGCCAGGATATCGGCGCCAGAGTCACGCAAGGCAACGACCTGTGAATCAACCGTCGGATCGGTCGACTCGTAGGTCTTCTCTGCGACGATCATGTTGCTCTTGCTTCCAAGGGCCTCCTTGAAGCCCTTCATGATGTCCTTACCAGCATCGTCGTTCTGCCATATGGCCGCGATCTTGCTGTTTGGATATCTTGACAGAATGTATTTGCCGAAAATTCTTCCTTCAGACTGATAGGTGGGAAACCACCCCATAGTCCACGGAAAATTCGAAGGATCGTCCCAACGCGAAGCCCCAGACGCGACGAAGAGCTGCGGCACTTTGTGAGAGTTCAGATACTTCTGTGTTGCAGCGTTAGTCGGTGTCCCTACTGAACCAAAGACAAGCAAGACTTCGTCGCTTTCCAGGAGCTTACGTGTCTGTTCAACACTCTTAGGTGGACTGTAGGCATCGTCATAAGAAATGAAGTTTATCTTCCGGCTGTTGATTCCGCCCTCATCATTGATCTTTTTGAAATAGCTGGCATAGGCCTTACCGATCGTCCCGTAGGCTGACGCTGGGCCACTATATGGAGCGAGCGAGCCGATCTTGATCTCGCTCTCGGTCACGCCGGGTCCAGAATATTTCTGGGCCAGAGCTGGTCCACAGAGCCAAGCGCCTGCCGCTACGACGATAGCCGAAATCCCAATCCGGTTCATTCCTGGCCCCCTCAAAAGCCTTCTTCGTTCCCGACGCGCCATCTGTGCTATTGATTGGCGATATGCGGCAGCCCGTCACCAAGCCAAATCAAGGATTTCGATCACCTGGCTCTCGGTCGTAAGCGGCCTAGGATTGGTTTTGCTCGACCAGTCATGAAGCGTTCTTGTTGCGATTTCAGAGAACTGCTCCCGTTTGATCCCCACGTCCCGCATTCGCGTCGGCAAACCCAGCTTTGACACGAACGTCTCAATGGCATCAGCCAAATCCGGACCTTTGACGCCAATAACTTCCCCGGTCGCATCTTGCCGAGCAGAATTGGCGCTCAGGTTCCAACGCAGCACCGAGGGCAAACAGACGCCTGTCGTTTCGCCGTGGGGTACACCATATCCACCGATTACATGTCCGAGCGCGTGACTAGCGCCGACAGGAACCCCGCCTGTTCCGCCGGAGATTGACAGCCACATTCCGAACTGGCCCGACATCCGACACCCTAAGTTATCGGCGGGCCCACCCATTTGCGGCAGCGACGTGTAAAGGAGCCGCAAGGCTTCCTTGGAAACGGCCTCGGCAAGCGGCGGGACATGGAGGCCACAGAGCCGTTCGACGGCGTGATCGATCGCCTTCATCCCTGTCGCATAAAGAATTGGTAGAGGAGTCGGCAGCGTTGCGGCCGGATCAAGTACCACCACTTGCGGAACAATCAGAGGGTGAGCGAAAGCATCCTTCGCCTGGCGATTGGGGTTAAATACGCCTGCGAACCAAGTAAACTCTGCTGCAGAAAACATGGTGGGAACAGCAATCATTCGAACCCGACTGGCGCCGTCGGCCGGCCAACGGCTAGGATCGGCATCCAAACCCCCAATATACGCGTCCAGCTCGCTGGGATCCTTGAGTCCGTGCCAGAGGCAGATCAGCATGACCTTGGTCGCATCGATGACCGATCCGCCGCCGATGGCAACCATGATGTCAGCGTTCGCTTCGCGAGCGGCGGCCGCACCATCGATGACGCACCGACGCGGAGAATGAGCGGTGATTCCGGAGTATAGCCCGGCAAAGCGCTCTCCGAGAGCCTGCGCGACCTGCCTCGGCAAACCATCTTCCCGACTGAGAGACGGGCTTGTCGTGATGAACACACGCGACTTTCCTAGTTTTCGAGTTTCCTCAACAATCGCCTCGGCCGCCGGCTGGCCGTGCACGACACGTTCCTGCAAATAGTTTCGCTGGGTGCCGGGCATGAGATTTTGGAGACTGCTTTCGGTCATTGCTTGTCCTTGGGTCGGAAGCCCCACATCACGGGAGCAAATTCGCTGTTGGCGTGAGCTAAGTGCGGCTCAGAGACGCTCTATGATGGTCGCGTTTGCCATACCGCCGGCCTCGCACATGCTCTGGAGACCAAAGCGCCCCTTGGTCTGCTCAAGCGCATTGAGCATGGTCGTCATGAGCCGCGCCCCCGACCCCCCGAGCGGATGTCCGAGCGCAATAGCGCCTCCTCGCGGGTTTACGCGGGAAGGATCTGCTTTCAATTCACGATTCCATGCAAGAGGAACGCTGGCGAACGCTTCATTGATCTCGAAGTGGTCTATTTTCTCCACGCTCATCGACGCTTTGGTCAAGACCCTGCGTGTCGCAGGTATTGGCGCCGTCAACATCAACACCGGATCGTCCGCAATCACATCAAATGCGACGAAGCGCGCGCGCGGTCTAAGACCCATGAGAATTGCTACGCTCTCCTCCATGATCAATAACGCCGACGCACCGTCCGTAATCTGGGAGGAATTACCAGCTGTTACGCCCCAAGACAGATCTGGATATTGCTGGGCGAGCTCTTCGTTACGAAAGGCCGACTTCAGTCCGGAAAGCGCTTCCAAAGTCGTGGCAGGGCGAATCGTCTCGTCGAGATCGAAACTCTTGTCGTTCAAGCTAACGGGAATGATTTCGCCTGCGAATGCCTCTCGCCTCTGAGCATCGGCGGCAAGTTGATGAGACCGCACAGCGTAGCTATCAAGCTCCTCCCGCGAAATATTCCACGCTGCAGCCACCATTTCCGCCGCGATTCCCTGTGATACCAACCCCGGCGAAAATCGTTCACGCACCCTCGGGCCTAAGTCATCCTTGCCCATTCTATTGGAGCCCATCTGAACCCTACTCATGGACTCCACGCCGCCGGCTATCACGACGTCGTAAGCCCCGGCGATCACGCCTTGGGCCGCGAAGTGAATGGCTTGCTGGCTTGAACCGCACTTGCGGTCAATGTTCGCCGCCGGTACATGCACCGGAAATCCAGCCGATAACACAGCCATCCGGCCAATATTGGCTTGTTCACCCGACTGAGTCACGCAGCCGACAATAACGTCCTCGACCGATCCGGGATCAATCCGATTTCGGTCGACTATTCCCCTTAGGAGGTGAGCAAGCAGATCCACGGGGTGCACTCCAGACAACGCACCACCTAGCTTCCCTCGCCCCATTGGACTGCGGACGGCGTCTACAATCACGGCATTTCGGGTCAATCGACACTCCACTAATTCTCGGTTTGACAGCCTATCGCCGACGGCGCTGGGTCGCTGCAGATCGAGTGCGATCACATCTCGCCTCTGGTCTCGCCTACCTTGCGAGCGAATTTTCACGCGGGATCGGTCGGTCCACGATCCGCAGCCTTAGAGATGGTCGGCGAGATAGGGGCAAAGCCTCTCCGAGCCATCGATCTCGATTGCCGACAGCACCCAAATGACAGGAACAACTGCACAGGTACTCGATCATAATACTTGTTTATTGTAAAGCAAGTTTTTAGCTAAAATTCGTTTCCCCCGCCAAAAATTTTTGATTGCCAATACGGTGGCTACTTGCTTATTGACTTACAAGCGTTGGCGGATGGCTGTAAGAAGTCGGCCCACGCTTTGTATTCCTTCCAAAGGAGCCCCGGTGATGCTCAAAAGCCCATCGGCTTTCCAGTACCGCTTCCATCGTTAGCGCTTGAGAGGTTCGATCATGCCTGCCTACTTCGTCGCCCAGAGCACCGTTAAGGACGCAGCCCAGTTCCAAAAGTACGTGCAGGCGGTTGTGCCGCTTTTCGATCGCTTTGGCGGAACCCTCGCCGCAAGAGGGGCCAAAGTCGAGGTTTTGGAGGGTGAGCCAGATCAACGACCCGTCGTCATGTTTCAATTTCCTGATATGCAAGCGATCCAAGCTCTGTGGAATTCGCCGGAGTATGTGCCCGTCAAAAAGCTCCGCGAAGGAATTGCGACCATGAATGTCTGGGCATTTCCGGGCGTATAGCCTGCAATTTTGGCTCGCCACTCTAGCCCGAAGATGAAGCGACCGAGGCAATTTGCTCATCGATTGCCTCGGCTCTGCGCCAATCCTGAGGCGCTTCTGAATCGCTTCGCGAGATCGAGTTCTTGAACCCGATCTCAAACTGCATTGTGGGTGTGGCACATTCTGGCCGTCTATCAAAATCAGACGTTAGCTATCCGTTCGGATTTCTTTCCCGTGCTAGATGCGCGGCCGCTTCAGCTGACGTGTTTTCTTTTACGTCCTAGAAATGCACGGTCAGTTGCCATAAAGCGGGCCACCATCGCGACAACGAGCGCTTCCAGGTTTCCCGAAACTTGACCGGACTCGCGGGCAACGATCTCTGCGTAGACTTTCAAGTCGCGGTACACAGCCGCGGGAAATTCAATTGTCAGCTTTATTGGCTTTTCGTCGGGCAAAGCCGTAATTTTTAGCTTCATTGCTATTGATCCGATCCACGATACGGCTCAAGCACGAGGTCGCGAGTGACGATCACCCGCACCGGAAACCCAGGCCTCACCGTCAATGTCGGCTGAATGTTCATCTGCTGGCGCACGAGCTGCTGGCCGGTCTGGCTCATCGCGTTACCAAAGCCCTGCCGCAACGCCTGGATGATACCTGCATTGTTCGTGTTTGCATTCGCTCCAGCATTGACTTCACTGCCCAGCGACAGCAGGCTCGAGAGCAATGCGGAGCCGATGAGTTGCTTCCAGTGATTGTCGACCTCGTCAGAGAGCCCGGAATAGCCGCCTGCATCGGCGCCCTGCTGCCGCTCGAGAACGATCGAGCGGCCATTGGGCATGATCAGTCTCGTCCAGACCAGGAGCACACGCGTTTGGCCGGTCGTCACCTGGCTATCGTACGTACCGATGAGGCGAGCTCCCTGCGGAACTAGCAAAGTGCGTCCCGAAGGAGTGTCGAAGACGTTCTCGGTCACCTGAGCCGTGATCTGTCCAGGTAGGTCTGAGCGAATCCCCGTGATCAAAGCGCCGGGTAAGACGGTGCCGGCTTGGACAACGAATGGAGACGCTGGCCGCGTGACCCGGTCCGGACTGGTGGTACGGCGATCAACCGGAGCGTTGACGAAGGCGAGCTTGCGCTCCTGACCATTCTGGGTGAGGAACTCATCCGGATTTGGCGTCATCCCAGGCCGGTCGCCGCCCTGAACTGTACTGGCCGGCGGCTGGCTGTCGCGCGCATTGGTCGTGGCAAACAGCCGGCTGACACGCGCAGCTTCCGTCTCCTGCTCTCGGCGCTGCTGATCCGGATCCGGTGTGACGGGCGTTGCCTGACCTTGCGACGCCAGGATCGGCCGGCCGAGATCGCCTGGCAGCGGTGGGCCGAGAACAGGGGTGTCCTTGCCCAAGCTCGCATAATCGCGCGGCAGCGCAGACACGCCATCGGCCACGTCGTGGTGATCGGTGCTGTAGAGCTCGTCCGCCCTGGATTGGCGCGGCTTGTTGGCCTGCAGCGCCCAGATGAAGGTGCCGCCGATCACGAGGAGCGCCAGCGCGCTCCCGCCCGCCAGGACCTTACGGGACAGCCGCGTGATCTGTGGCGGATCACCCTTGAGTCGCAGCTCCTTGGTGCGCTGATCGGCAGCGGACGTTTCCTGCTTAACCGAAGCCGTGTCATCCGCGCCCGTCATGGGGTCGCTCCATCGGTTCGGATGATCCGGACCTTCTGCTGCTGTTCACCGCCCAAGCGCAATTCTGCAGCGGCAAACAGGCGATCGACGATGATCAAATTGCGGAAGGTCCGGTAGTTGACGATCTCCGGCGCACCATCCGGGCCGATGACGAACAGCGGCGGCAATTCACCCTGAACGATGCCGCGAGCGAACTCGATGTAGACCTTTCGCCCGTCGTCATAGGCATTGACCGGCTTCCACGGCGGATCGTCACCCTCGATCCGATATCGCAGGCGCCGCTGCGACGGCTCAGGCAGCTCCGGCCTCAGCACCGCTTGCCGGGCCCGCGTTTCGGCATTCTGCGGATAGTACCAGGCGACGGCCGGCATATACGGCTTCTCGCGAGATCGCAGCTCGATCAGATAGGTCCGCCGGTCAGTATTGACGACGAGATTGGTCTCGATTGCAGCCCGCGTCGGCTTGACGAGGATGTGGACGCGTCGCGTCTCACCCACTCCGCTCTCGGTATCACCGACCACCCAGCGGACGGTGTCGCCGGCCGAGACCGGACCGGAGCCCGTAAGCTGCTCGCCCCCCTCGAGCATGATGTCGGTGATCTGCCCAGGCGCCGCGTAGACCTGGTACAGCGCGCCCGGACTGTAGGCATAGATCTGCGCCGCATTGAAGTACCCCCGCTTCCGCGGCTCGACCCTTGCAGCGCTGTTGGCTGTCTCGACGCGATCGAGCGGGTCCGAGTCCTCCTTGGCGCCCGTTCGGCCACCCAGAGACACCTTCCATGGCGGCGGCAGATGAAGCGGTTTGGGCCTGTCATCCATGGCCGGAGCCGGTGCCGGCAACGGCGGTACGTCGCTGTCATAGCTGATTTTGGGCGGCGCAGTCGTCACGCAGCCGGCAAGCGGAACAATAGTCGCAAGCACGATCGTCCATCGCGCGCGCGACAACCCAGCGATCTGCCTATTCACTGCGACAACTCCTTCGACCAGTTGATGGCTTGGACGTAGACACCGAGCGGGTTCTTGCGCAGCCGATCGGCGTTGTCGGGCATCGCGAGCACGATCGTCAGGATCGCAGTCCAGCGCTCCGTTGCGCTTAGCGCGCCGTTCTCGTACCGGCGTTCCACCCAGGCGACCCGGAAACTATCTGGCGAGGCCCGGATGACGCTGGATACCTCGATGGAAACCTGGGATTTGCCGAGCTTCGTGAACGGATCATTTGAGCGGGCGTAGTCGTTGAGCGCAGCGGCGCCGCGATCGGTCGTGAAATCATACGCACGCAGCCAGTTCTGGCGCAGGACGATCCCGTCCGCTGGCAGCCCTCTAACATCTTCGATGAAGCGGGCGAGATGAAACGCGACCTGCGGGTCAGTCGGCTTGTAATCGGCGATCGCTGGCGCGACTCGTTGGACCTCGCCGAGATGACCGACCTCGACCACCCAGGGCGTCACCGTTCCGCGCGTAGACTGCCAGATCAACGCGGACGCAAGACCTGCGGCGAGGCCCAGGCAGCCCAACGCCATCAGCCGCCAGTTCTTGGCCTGCACGCGGGCCGAGCCAATGCGCTCTTCCCAGACTTGCGCTGCCTTCTGATAGGGCGTGACCGGCTCGGGTGTGCGGCCATAGTGGACGGATGGACGCTTGAACATGTCAGGATTTCCCCTCGGAGAGATCGACGGAGCTGCCGTGGCCGCCCTGCTCGGCATTGCGCACCGCTTGCGTGGTTGTGGACGCCCCCTGGTGAACGGCACGCGCCGCCTTGATGCGTTGTGCCCAGCGGGGAGAGGCAGCGGCTGAGCCATTCCCCTCGACCGGCGGAGAGGGATCTGCTTGGCCGTTCTGTGCAGAGCCCCTCTCGCGCAATGGACTTGCGGTCCCACTCGCCTCGTCAGCTCCAGCTGCGCCACGGCGTAAGACACTGGACGCGCCGTCACGAAGCGATGCCGCGGCTCGCGTTGAGCCGGAGATGGCGCCGCCGGCGAAGCCTGCGGCTCCCGCGGCAAGCCCAACGCCTGCCACAGCGAGACCACCGGCCGCCAAGGACGCACCGACCGCGCTGCCGGCGCCGAGCTGCGGGCCGCCGGACACCAAGCCATTCGCAATGCCTGGCCCGAACAGCCCCAAACCAAGCAGCGACAGTGATCCCAGCACCAGCGCCATCGCGCTGTCGATGGTCGGCGGATCGCCTCCGCCCGCTTGCGTCAGCTGCGCAAAGAGCGTGGAGCCGACGCCGGAGATGACCGCGAGCACCAGCACCTTGATGCCGGAGGAGATGACATTCCCAAGCACCCGCTCGGCCGCGAAGGCTGTCTTGCCGAACAGACCGAACGGGATCAGCACGAAGCCTGCGAGCGTCGTCAGCTTGAACTCGATCAGGGTCACGAAGAGCTGGATGGCGAGGATGAAGAAGGCCAGCAACACTACCAGCCAGGCAAACAGGAGAACCGCGATCTGCACGAAGTTCTCGAAGAAGCCGACATAGCCCATCAGGCTCGATATCGCCTGCAGCAGCGGCCGCCCGGCATCGAGGCCGACTTGCGCGATTTTCCCCGGCCGCAGAAAGTCGGTAGTCGACAGCGCAGACCCAGAGGCTTTCAAGCCAAGGGCAGCGAAGCTCTCGAAGACGATACGCGCCAGGCTATTCCAGTTGCCGATGAGATAGGCGAAGACACCGACGAACAGGGTCTTTCGCACGAGGCGCGCAATGATGTCGTCCTCGCTGCCCCAGGCCCAGAACAGCGCTGCCAGGGTCACGTCGATCGCGACCAGCGTCGTCGCGAGATAGCCGACCTCGCCGCCGAGCAGCCCGAAGCCGCTATCGATCGATCGCGTAAAGGCTTCCAGGAACTGATCGATGATACCGGTTCCGGCCATGGCCAATCTCCCTCAAGCGACAGCCGAGCTCCCGCAGATCAGAGCTTCATCCTCAGTGGAACATCTGCACGCTGGAGGGCTGGTAGCCCTGTCCCGGCGCGAGGAAGCGCCGGAGCTGCTCGCGGCCCTGGTCCTGGGCCGCCGCGCGCTGTGCGGTATCGAGGCTCTGGGCCCGCCCCTGCGCGGCCACCGCGGCCGTGAGATCGGCAAGCTGCTGCGCGTGCAGCGCCAGGATCTGATTCCCGGCCTGGGTCACCTGCAGCGCGCCGCTCGCGCCCTGACTGGCCGCGACCAGTGCCGCCGACTGGCTCTTGACCGCATCGAGGTTGCCAACCACGCCGGCCTGAACCTTAAGCGCATCCTGCAAGGCGGCGACCGACGTCTGCCAGCGCGCCTGCGCATTGCCGACGAGATCCTGATTGGACGTGTTGCCGGTCGCTGGCGCGTAAGTCGTCGAGAATGCGCGGTCGATCTGCTGGACGTCATAGGCCAGCCGCTGAGCCCGCCTGAGGAGATCCTGGGTACGCTGGATCGACTGCTGCAACTGCGCCAGCGAGGAATAGGGCAGGCTCGCCAAGTTCTTCGCCTGGTTGATCAGCATCTGTGCCTGGTTCTGCAGCGACAGGATCTGATTGTTGATCTGCTGCAACTCGCGCGCGGCTGTCAGGACGTTCTGGGCGTAATTGTTCGGATCGAAGACCACGAGTTGCGCTCGCGCCGGCGCCGCAATTGCCAGAACAACGGCCACTGCGGACGCCACCACACGATACATCCGCCTCATGGCCGGGTCTCCAAGTTCTCAAGGCTCGGAATGAGGTCGGCGGCCCAGCCGACATTGCGGTGGCGGAGCCACGCCGCGACAAATCCCTCCTTCCCGGCTGCCGCAAACACTTCCGCAACGGCGGCCTGATCGGCCTTTGACGAGACGGCAGCAAACGCAAGCCCGACTTCCCCCAGCCCAAGCTCGAACATGCGATTGCCGCGGCGCGACTGGCAGTAATAGTCACGCTTCGGCACGGCGCGGCTCAACAGCTCGATCTGGCGATCGTTCAGCCCGAAGCGGCGATAGATCGCTGTGATCTGCGGCTCGATGGCCCTCTCATTGGGAAGCAGGATCCGTGTCGGGCAGCTCTCGATGATGGCAGGCGCGATCGGCGAACCATTGATGTCGGACAGAGACTGGGTCGCGAAAACGACCGAGGCGTTCTTCTTGCGCAGGGTCTTCAGCCATTCCCGCAACTGGCCAGCGAAGTCGGCATCATCCAGCGCCAGCCAGCCCTCGTCGATGATCAGCAGCGTTGGACGGCCGTCGAGGCGCTGGGCGATCCGATGGAAGAGATAAGCCAGCACCGCGGGCGCTGCGGCTGTCCCGATCACCCCCTCGGTTTCGAAGGCCTGCACCGATCCGTCGCCGAGCGCCTCGTGATCGGCATCCAGCAGACGGCCATGTGCGCCATCGAGACAATACGGCTTGAGCGCACGCTTCAGGCTGTTGGACTGCAGCAACACTGAAAGCCCGGTGAGCGTACGTTCCGCCACCGGCGCCGATGCCAACGAGGTCAGGGCGGACCAGAGATGCTCCTTGGCCTCCGGCGTCACGACAATCTTCTCGTGCACCAGGATGCTCGTGATCCAATCGACGGACCAGGCGCGCTCCCCGATGTCGTCGATGCCCGCCAAGGGCTGCAGCGCGACGGCGGCCTCCGTCTCCGCCGACAGCGCACCACCGAGATCGTGCCAATCCCCGCCCATAGCGAGCGTCGCGACCCGCATGGAGCCACCGAAGTCGAACGCGAAGATCTGTGCACTGGGATAGCGACGAAACTGCAGGGCCATCAACGCCAGCAGCACCGACTTGCCCGCCCCGGTCGGGCCCACCACCAGCGTATGGCCGACGTCACCGACATGCAGCGAGAACCGGAACGGCGTCGCGCCTTCCGTCCGGCCGAACAACAGCGGCGGCGCCTTGAGATGATGATCGCGCGTCTCGCCGGCCCAGACCGCAGATAGAGGGATCATATGGACCAGGTTCAACGTCGACAGCGGCGGCTGTCGGACATTGGCATAAACATGGCCTGGGAGGCCCCCCAGCCAGGCTTCGACGGCGTTCACGCTCTCCGCCAGGCAGGTGAAGTCGCGGCCCTGGATGACCTTCTCGACCTGCCGCAGCTTGTCGTCCGCCCGTCCCGGATCGGCATCCCAGACGGTCACCGTCGCCGTGACATAGGCTTGGCCAACGTCGTCGGATCCCAAGTTCTGCAGCGCTGCATCGGCATCGACTGCCTTGTTGTGCGCATCCGTGTCGACGAGGCTCGCCGCCTCGTTGGTCATGACCTCCTTCAGGATCGCCGCGAGCGATTTGCGCTTGGCGAACCATTGTCGGCGAATGCGCGTGATGAGCTTCACGGCATCCCGCTTGTCCAGCATGATCGCGCGCGTCGACCAGCGGTAGGGAAGGGCAAGCCTGTTCAGATCGTCGAGAATCCCCGGCGTGGTCGCCGACGGGAAACCGATGATGGTGAGGATCCGCAGATGGACCGATCCGAGCATAGGCTCAAGGCCGCAGGTCAGCGGCTGGTCTGCGAGCAGCCCATCCAGATGCATCGGGATTTCTGGAACCCGGACCCGCTGACGCTGCGTCGAAATCGTCGAATGCAGATAGCTCAGCACCGCCTCGTCACCGAGCCAACCGCATTCGGGCATGAAGCTGGCAATCAGCTGGATGATGCGGTCGGTACGGTCGATGAAGCTACGCAGGATCTCCCGGCCGTTGACGCCGTCCGATTGCGATCTGCCCTCGTAAATCACGCGCTCGGAACGAGCGACGTCTTCCCGTGGCGGCAGGAACAGAAAGGTCAGGTAGTAGCTCGACTCGTAATGAGCGCCCTCCTCCTCGAACTGCGCCTTGCGTTCGGCATCCACCAACGCGGACGCCGCGTCCGGAAACATGCAAGGCGGATAAGCTCCCGCCGAATGCCGCTGTGCCTCGACGAAGATCGCCCAGCCCGATCCGAGCCGCCGCAGCGCGTTGTTAAGACGAGCCGCCACAGCAACGAGTTCGGAGGCCACGGAGCTCTCCAGATCAGGTCCCCGGAAGCGCGCCGTCCGTTGCAGCGAGCCGTCCTTGTTGAGGACGACACCTTCGTCAACCAGCGCGGCCCAGGGCAGGAAATCTGCAAGCCGGATGTTGGTGCGGCGATATTCGGCGAGATTGAACATAGCTCTACTCACTGACCGAGATGACCGGGAATACGCAGGTGACGGCGCACGACTTCGATGAAGGACGGATCACGCTTCGTGGCCCAGACCGCGATCATGTGGCCGACGAACCAGAGCAGCAGGCCGAAGAACCAGAGCCGGAGCCCCAGCCCGAGCGCGGCCGACAACGTGCCATTGACGATTGCAACCGAGCGCGGCGCGCCGCCGAGCAGGATAGGCTCGGTCAGGGAGCGGTGAACCGGAGCGACGAAGCCTTTCACGTCTTCATCCATCAGATCACCACCCCGCCACCGAAGGCGAAGAACGACAGGAAGAAGCTCGACGCCGCAAAGGCGATGGACAGGCCGAACACGATCTGGATCAGCCGCCGGAAGCCGCCCGAAGTTTCACCGAAAGCCAAAGAGAGCCCGGTCGTGATGATGATGATCACCGCAATGATCTTGGCGACCGGCCCCTCGACGGAGAGCAGAATCTGATTGAGGGGTTGCTCCCAGGGCATGTTCGAACCCGCGGCCCAGGCAGGAGACGCCAGTAGAATCGGGGCCGCTAAGGTCACCCAGTTCGCTCCAGCAAGATGCCGTTCCGTCCACTTCACCATCACTGATCCTCCAAGGGCACGAGAAGGTAGTCTTCGACCGACGCGAGCCCTTCGACGCGGACAAGCTCGCTCAAGCGTCGTTCCTGGCCGCGTCCTGTGAGTACAGCGATGACATCAATGGTCTCCGCGATCAGAGCGCGCGGCACCGTCACGACCGCCTCCTGAATCAACTGCTCAAGCCGCCGGAGCGCGCCGAGTGCCGACCCCGCATGGATCGTGCCGATGCCACCGGGATGGCCGGTGCCCCAGGCCTTCAGAAGATCGAGCGCTTCAGGGCCGCGCACCTCGCCGATCGGAATGCGATCGGGACGCAGCCGGAGCGACGATCGGACCAGGTCGGATAGGGACGCAACGCCATCCTTGGTTCGAAGCGCCACGAGATTGGGTGCGCGGCACTGCAGTTCGCGGGTGTCCTCGATCAAAACGACGCGGTCTGAGGTTTCGGCGACAACGGCTAGCAGTGCGTTGGTCAGTGTGGTCTTGCCGGTCGACGTGCCGCCGGCCACCAAGATGTTGCAGCGATCGAGCACCGCTTGCCGCAAGCTGCTAGCTTGCGCTGGATTCATGATTCCAGAGGCAACGTAATCGTCGAGCGTGAACACCGCGACGGCAGGTTTGCGGATCGCAAAGGTCGGGGCGGAGACGACGGGCGGCAGCAAGCCCTCGAAGCGTTCTCCCGTCCCGGGCAATTCGGCGGAGACGCGAGGCGCACCTGCATGGACTTCTAGCCCGACATGGTGCGCGACAAGGCGGATGATCCGCTCGCCGTCAGCTGCCGGAAGCGTTTCACCTGTGTCCGCCAACCCAGACGCGAGACGATCGGCCCAAAGCCTGCCGTCCGGATTGAGCATCACCTCGACGACACTCTGATCATCGAGAAGCTGCGCGATGGCCGATCCCAAAGCCGTCCGCAGCATGCGCGTGCCGCGCGAGACCAACTGCGTCTGAAGACCTTCGACCACCCCGTTCTCCGATCCTGAGAGCGCGAATATCGGCTCTGCGTGACCGGATGATCAAAGAATGCGGAAGCAAGTATGGAGCAAGGACCGCTGCGTTCCGTTCGTGTTCTGGCGTAGGAAAGCGTAGATTCCCATAGCTCCACGCCGACGCATGATCGTGTGGATGGTCGAGTCTGGCTTCGTCGCAGGGACGAATTCGCGCAGGTGCGCTTCGGGCATCGAAAGCCGGCTGGAAAGGTTTCGTTCAGTCGAGCAAGGCCCAGGTCTTCGAAGCTTTCTTCATTCGCTCATGGCAATGGGCTCGTCGCCCAGGCTCATCCGATGTTCGATTCCATCATCGCTCGTGGTCTCATCGTTCGGTAGCAGGCGAACGGGGCAACAAGAGTCGGCACTCAGACGCTTGAGTAGCGCGTTGACAACCGTATCAAGCGAACGCGGAAAATCCGGCGATGTAATCGCGTCCGATCGACCCGACGGCCAACTCTCGGGTTCACGTATTCGACACCCCGCTCGAAACCGGACCCGATATCACGCGGCATGACACCCTTGAAGATAAGGGCTATTTCGGGTCATCTAATTGCGTGCCCACCCTGGCTCGCGGCAAACACTAGCTTGCATCATAGCGGACGCGAGCCTCTTGGATGTTCTCCTGATTGGTGTTCGCCCACGTCACGAGCGCCATGACGGGCGCAAGAAGCGTGCGTCCTACCTCCGTCAGCTCGTAATCGACGCGTGGCGGGATCGTGGGAAACAATGTCCGTTTCACCAAACCGTCCCGTTCCAGTCCGCGCAAGGTGATCGTCAGCATGCGCTGTGAAATGCCGTCGATCTGACGCCGCAGCTCGTTGAACCGAACTGGTCCCTCTTTGAGCGTTGCGATGACGTACAGGCTCCATTTGTCGCCGACGAGATCCAGGATTTCACGGACCATCCGGCAGTCATCACCTTTGCCCGGGGGTAGGAAAATCAATGTCACCGAGTGTCATTCGAGTGCCTTCTTGCGAGGGACTGGGCGGTCACCTTAATAGGGTTGGTAACAAGATGTTACTACCCAATTTACGTCGGAGCAGTCATGACCCAAATTCTTCTCGTTACATCGAGCCCTCGTGGCGCCGAGAGCCTTTCCACCCGCTTCGCGACCGAGATCGCTGAAGGCTTGAAGGATCGCTTGGGCGGTACCCTTTTGACGCGCGATCTGGCGGCCAACCCGCTGCCGCATATCGCGCAGGCCTACATCCTCGGCCGCGTTATTGCTCCCGAGGCGCGCACGCCCGAGCAGGTCAAGGCGGTCGGCCTTGCCCAGAAGCTCGTCGATGAGGTGAAGACGGCCGACGTGATCGTCTTGGGTTCGGGCATGATCAATTTCGGCCCGTCGTCGCAGCTCAAGGCCTGGTTCGATCATATCACTTGGCCGGGCGTGACTTTTGGTTACAGCGAAGCGGGCCGCCCGCAAGGATTACTGAACGGCAAGAAGGTCTATCTCGTCACTGCCGCAGGCGGTGTCTTCTCGGACGGCGACTGGGCTGCCTTTGATTTCCAGACGGGCTATCTGCGCCACCTTTTGGGCTTCATCGGCCTGACCGACATCGAAATTGTCCGCGTGGAAGGTACCGTCTTCGGGCCTGAGGCTGCCAAGGCCGCCATCGCCGCCACCGAAGCCCAGGTTCGCTCGGTCTTGGAAAAGGCCGCCTAAAGGCAGCCGACCGACTGCGCAAGATGCGAGCGCGAATGTACTCAAAGTCCCAAGGTCGTCGGCTCAACAATCAGAGGGATAACAAAATGTTGCAAATTGATCTCTACACCGAGATCACCTGTCCCTGGTGCATTATCGGGCATCACCGTCTCGACAAGGTCCTGGCTGAACGTTTCCCTCTGCTGGACGTAGATATCCGCCAACATCCGGTCCTTTTGCTTCCCGATGCGCCGGCTGAGGGCCTCTATATTCCCGATCTTCTCCTCTCACGTTACGGCGTGACGGACCCTAAGGGGTCGTTCGCCCGGCCTGAGGCGGAAGCGCGAGCGTCCGGCCTTGACCTGGACCTGAGCCGCCAGCTGTGGACTTACAGGACGCAGCCGGCGCACGGGTTGATCCTTGCGGCGCGAGCACGGGGTACGCAGCATCAGCTCGCGGTCGCGATCACCGATGCCCATTTTCTGCAAGCTAAGAACATCTCAGACATCGATGTCCTCGCGGATATCGCAGTAGCCTATGGGTTCGAACGCGAAGAAGCCCGCGCGATCGCGCTCGATCCGGAGCAACACGGACGTGTCGAGCAGGAGGCGGCCCGATCGACGGCGGCCGGGGTCAGATCAGTTCCTCACTTCGTCTTCGGCGGGCGCATCGCCATAAACGGGGGACGCAGCGAAGACGAGATTGGATCGGCCATCCGTCAGGCTGCTTGACCCGGCGCGTCCGGCTATGGGCTCGCCATCACAACAAAACACGTAGATTCTCAGTCTACCATGCACCCGACGTGGCGTGATCGCTGATCAGAATTGGATGCTCCTGGAAAGACGCGGCGTCGGGTCCGCTTAGCTCGTTACCATCCAGACCGAGCTGCAGGCTGGACGGCTCCACCGCTCGCTTCCCACGCGAACTTGCGAACCAAACCAGTGCCGCGAACTGCAGCGCGACGTTCACACCGAAAGCCACCTGATATGCGAAGATTGGATAGTGACCGTCATGCTGCGCCCACTGCGCCAGCAACAGGCCGGTCCCATATTGGGCCAGAAACCCCCATCCAAAGTGCACGACGTTCAATACGCCGTTGGCGCGCCCGGCCATCTCCTTCGGAAAGTAGTCTGAGATGATCGCAAAGCTCAGCACGGTCGCTGCGCCCACGATCGCGATCATCAACCAGGGAACAATCGGAGGCACGGGTAGCCGGAAGACCAAAGCCAGCTGAGCCAGGATGAACAGTCCGCCTACGATTGCCAGCAATGTCTCGGACCTGATCCCCTTCTTGCGTGTCCAATTGGCCAGGGTGCCGAGCAACCACGCGCCGAGGCTGAGCATGATCGCCGTGGCACAGAGCGCCGTCACCACTTGGCTTCGGGTCATGCCCTCCACTTCGGTCAACCACGCCGGCGCCCAGAGCCCTTGCATCGACCAGGCCGATCCAATGCATGCTCCCGACAACGGCGCGACCTTCCAGAAGCGTCGGTCGGTCAAGATACTCCGCAGGCCACCTCCAGCCGGTGCGGAAGCTGCATCGTTTTCGCGTTCGGGGACCAGGAAGTAAATCAGGACAGCAGTGCCTGCCGTGGCGACCGCCAGGATGTCGAACATATCGCGCCATCCGGTCCGAGCCAGAACCGCTTCTGCCGGCAAGGTCGCAGCGACGGCGCCGAGCGCACCGAGCATGACCATGTAGCCGTTGACGAGGGCCACGCGCTCGCGCGGAAACCAGAGAACGATGGCCTTCAGCCCAGCGGTCAGCGCTGCCGCGACGCCCAGCCCAATCACGGCGCGCGATGTCATCAACGAGATTGGTCCCGTCGACCGCGCGAACCCGGCCGCACCCAATGTTGCGACCACGAGCAGCGCACTCTGAACGCGCCGCGGTCCGTAACGATCGAGCATCATCCCGACCGGAATTTGGACGGCCGCAAGCACCAGGAAATAGACCGCTGTGATCAGACCGAGGTCTGCGGCATTCAGGCTAAGCTCGGCGGCCAGGCGTTCGGAGACCACGCCATTGATCGTCCGGAACAGGTAAGACAGGAAATAGCCCGCTGCGAACGGCATGAACACGAGAGCAACAACGAGCCAACCGGGAATCCCAGCAGAGCTGCCCGTCCTCGCTTCGGCAGCCTTCCGACCGAACATGAAGTCCGGCACGGGACGACCCGGATCGATGGTCCTGGATTGCTCAGCGCATCCCTTCAGACGCAAGGCGAAAGGGATCCTCGCCGCCCTCCTGGGCGGCCGGCATCCCCCAGGACACTTCTGTGGTCGGAGCAGCTCCTAGAGCCGATCGTGTATGGCGGGCTGGAGCTCCGAACGGCAAGTCCTCGTCTTGCTGATGTTGACCTCCAGAACCTGCAACCCTCGCCTGCTCGCGGGTCTCATCTTCGCCGTCGTGACGCGTCTGACAGCCGTCGACGGGCGCGGCGGAGCTCACTCCAGCACCGCCATCTCGGCCGAGCGACGTCAACGCCAGATGATAGCGAGCATGGAGAGCGACGGTGTCATTGAGCGCCCTGAGATCGCACTTGATGCTCTCGAGTTGCCGCGCCAAGCCACCAAGGCGATCCTGCTGCGGCACAGATTCCGTGGGCTCGGCGAGAAAGCGCTCCAAGGCTTTTTCGATCAGAACGGCGCGGTTGACACATCGCTCCTCAGTCGCCCTCTTCAAGCGACCGAGGATCTCGTCGGAAAGCTGCAGCGTGATCTTTTTCTTCATCGTACGGACCCTATTTGGTCCGTCGATAAGCGACCCTCCGCTGGAAGGCATCCATGGCGACCTGGCATTCGCGGTCAGGCGCAGAAAAAGAAGCTCTGGCGTAGACGCCTGCTTGGCGACAATCGAAGCCGCCTATCAGCTGCTTGGCTCCTCCGGCTCCTTCCGCACGAAATCCTCCGGGATCTCGCGTAGAAAGCTCTGGCCCTTCTGGAGACGCCGCCCGAGTGCCTCGACGAAGCCCTCGAACCTCTCGCGTCCCTTGATCTGCGCCGCCGACTGAGCCTCGTTTGGAAGCGGCGGCGTAACGGTCAGCCAGAAGCGGACGAACAGCGCCAACGTCTCCGCGAGAATTCCGACATCCCGCTCCAGCCGCTGCATCTGGCGAGATAGCCTGTCGAGTCTTCGGGTGAACGCGGCCTCGCGCCGGTCGGCGCCATCAGGCGACAGGAACGACAGAACTGCCGCCTCCACGATCGCCGAGCGCGACAGCTTCTTGCGATCCGCGAGCTCCGTGATCTGCTTCAGGAGCTCCGGCGGAAAATAGACATTCATGCGATCACGCATCGACCGTCCTCACAGACCCATGTCGTCGCCTGGATCGAGCGCCGCCTGGCGCGCGACACCCGTCATGGTCGGATCGCGCGCGTTATTCGGGAGCGTCGCCTGATCATCGTCGAGCATCAGCGAGAACTCGTCTGCTGGCTCGACGATGGTGGCCTCACTCGCGATCGCGACGTGCTCCGGCAGCTCGGGCTCCCGGCGCAAACCGCCATTGGCCTGATCTTCGCGAGCGGGCGATGGATCTTCGGATTTGGACAGAGCCGGGAATATCGGCGCCAGCGCCGACCATACATCCGCTCCTCGCGTCAGAACGGACCTCGCGATGTCTGGGGGCGGCAGAACACGCGCGATCAGTCTTGGGTCTTCGAAGTAGCGGACTTTCTTCGCCCGGATCGGCGGCGCGCCAGCGACCATCACGATCTCATCCGCTGCCGGCAGCTGCATCACCTCGCCCGGCGTCAGGAGCGCCCGCGGCGTTTCCTGGCGCGAGACCATGAGATGTCCAAGCCAAGGCGCAAGCCGATGGCCGGCATAGTTCTTCATCGCACGCATCTCGGTGGCAGTGCCGAGCGCGTCGGACACACGTTTGGCGGTCCGCTCGTCGTTTGTCGCGAAACTCACGCGGACGTGGCAATTGTCGAGGATCGCATTGTTCGGCCCATAGGCTTTCTCGATTTGATTGAGCGATTGGGCGATCAGAAAGCTCTTGATTCCGTAGCCAGCCATGAAGGCCAGCGCAGACTCGAAGAAGTCGAGCCGCCCGAGTGCTGGGAATTCGTCCAGCATCATCAGCACGCGATGCCGGCGCTCTCGCGCTTGTAGATCCTCGGTCAGCCGCCGGCCGATCTGGTTCAGCACAAGCCGAATGAGCGGCTTGGTCCTCGAGATGTCTGAAGGCGGCACGACCAGATACAGCGTCGCCGGCTCGTCACCCGCAATCAGGTCCGCGATACGCCAGTCGCAGCGGCCTGTGACCTCGGCCACGACGGGATCGCGGTAGAGTCCAAGGAACGACATCGCCGTCGAAAGCACGCCTGACCGTTCGTTCTCGGATTTGTTCAGAAGCTCGCGCGCGGTCGATGCGATGACGGGATGCGGGCCCGCCTCGCCCAGATGCGGCGTTGCCATCATGGCCATCAGCGTCGTCTCGATCGGCCGCCTGGGATCGGACAGGAAGGCCGCAACACCAGCCAAGGTCTTGTCCACCTCCGCGTAGAGGACGTGCAGGATGGCGCCGACCAGTAGCGAATGACTGGTCTTTTCCCAATGGTTGCGCTTGTCGAGCGAGCCTTCGGGGTCGACCAGGACGTCGGCGACGTTCTGGACGTCCCGGACCTCGAACGCTCCGCGCCTGACCTCGAGCAGCGGGTTGTAGGCCGAGGCCTTCGGGTTGGTCGGATCGAACAGCAGGACCCGGCCGTGCCGCGCCCGGAAGCCGGCTGTCAGTTGCCAGTTCTCGCCCTTGATGTCGTGAACGATGGCCGACCCCGACCAGGTCAGCAGCGAAGGCACGACGAGACCCACACCCTTGCCCGACCGCGTCGGCGCAAAGCAAAGGACGTGCTCGGGTCCGTCGTGGCGGAGATAGCGCGGCCCCAGCCGGCCCAGCACGACACCGTCCTCGCCGAGCAGCCCGGCTTTCTCGACCTCACCAGGCTCGGCCCAGCGCGCAGATCCGTAGGTCGCAACGATCCTCGCTTCCCGGGCCCGCCAGAGCGACATGCCGATCGCGGCAACAACGGCCAAGAGACTGCCGAGCGCCGCGATGGCCGCGCCCTCGGTGAACACGCGAGGCGCATAGGCATCGTAGACGAACCACCACCAGAAGAATGCCGGCGGCCAATAGACCGGCCATCCTGCAAGCCAAAACCAGGGTGGTCCCAATCGCGGCTGGAACGCCAGTCGCCAGGCCGTCCATTCCGTCGCGCCCCAGAGCGCAATCAACACGATCAGTGACACCGCAAGGATTTGGCCCCAGAGGATTCGGGTCGCCGGCATGGATGCTCTCCTGATTTGATCAGAGGCTGAGGTCGCGCTTGCGACCGAGTTGCCATTCGATGCCGCTGGCCTTGGCGAGGCCGGTGACGGTCTTGCCGAGCCGGCTGTCGAGCTCGCGCGACCACGGGACCAGGTAGAAGCCGAGCCCATTGTCGATCATCGCGAAGCGCCCGGAGGCAAGCGCGAGGCGCTGGCGATAGGTTCCGGCGACTGGTGCGCCTGGCGACACCGGTAGAGGCGGCAGATTGAACTGGGCCGACAACCGCGCACCGACTGCGTCAAGCTCGCGCTGTCGCAAGGTCTTCAAGAGATCGCGCTGCACGATGATCCGCTGGCCTTGGCGCCGCGCCAGACCCTGGTCCGCGAGATACTCGGCCCGCGCACGGAGAGCATCCCGGGCCTCGGCGCCGAACCCACCAAGCGCCAGCGGCATCGGATCGCGCTCGACGAGGCGATGATCGAGCCAGGTCGCGCCCTCCGCAGTGATCTGCTCGGCGAGACCGAGATCGGAACGCGTCGCGAGCAGCAGGGTCGGCCGCGCCTCGTCCGGCCCACCAAATCGCCTGACCTCGACGACGCCACCAACCGGCGGCGCCTGGGCGAAGGCCTCGGCCCCACGGAACCGGACATGATGCGCCCGGCCGTCGACGCCATCGATCACGGCGTAGGCCTCGCCGGTCAGTTCATCCTGCAGCCCGCGGTCGACCAGCCGGCCGATGATCGGCGACCGAGCATCCGATCCCTCAATCGCGTAATCCGCAACCGACCGCTCTTCCCCGCGCGCCGCGAAGGCTTGGTGCATCGTTTTGATGATGTCCCCGCGCAAGCCGAGCTCGCGAAGCTTCCGCTCTGCACCGAGCTCGAGCATCCACTCGTTGGGGCCGGCGGCGCTCGCTAGCCCCAAACGTTCCAGATATTGCAGGCGCCCACGCATGAGCCGGGCCACCGCGGGATCCGGAAGCCCCGCCGCGTCCTGCCGAAGGTCGATGGCGCCGACCTCGTCCGCCGCCATCCGGATCTCGCGATCGAGCCGCGTCCAGCGATCAGCGGTGATCTCCTTCTCGAGCGCGTTACGGATCTCATGTTCCGGCTTCGGGCCAAGTTCGATTGCGACCAGCTCTTCGGCGCGCGAGCGCAGGCCGCGGCTGATGTAGTCGCGGGAGATGACGAGGTCCGCGCCGCTCTCGTCGACGCCACGCACGAGGACATGGATGTGCGGATTGTCCGTGTTCCAGTGATCGACCGCGATCCACTCCAGCCGCGTCGAAAGATCGGCCTCCATCTGTCGCATAAGATCCCGGGTGAAGGCCCGGAGGTCCACCATGTCGGCGGCGCCCTCGGGCGAGACGATGAAGCGGAAATGATGCCGGTCACCCCTGCCCCTCGCTTCGAATCCCGCATCGTCCGCCCGATCGCCAGCCGCATCGAACATCGTGGCCGGCTCACCATTGCGGGTCACCCCGTCGCGCTTGAGATAGGCAAGATGGGTCGCAAGAGGCGCTGACCGAAACGCGCGCCCCGTGTGCCTCGCGATCCGCGCCTTCACGGCGACGCGACGCACGGGGGCAAACAGACGCTCGCGGCTGAAGCTGAGCCGGCCGCGCCCGAAGGTCGAGTGAGCCCGCACCGCATGACGTCCATTGATCGTCGGCAAGCGCGCGACGTGACCGGCTGCATTGGCGGCCCGCAGCACACGATTGATGAAGCTCTTGGTGCCTCGCCCGTGGCGAATGCGCCCGGGCCGGATACGGAACTCGCGCTCACTGGTGCTCATGCAAAGCGCCTCTGAGCCGCAAAACCACCCATAGTGCCGAAAACAATATTGATCGTGCTACCAAAAACCCCGAGCGCGGCACGCGCTCCGACCGACCGGCACGGTTGAACACAAGCCATGTCAATGGCTTGGCGTTCAACAGGCGAGCCGCTTTTATCTTGCCCTAGAAGATCGCCCGTAAGCGTCCGGACCTTGCACGTCTTTTCGGTAGTACGTTGTCGCTCCATTTCGGGTTCTCTGCTGCTGTGGAGAATCTCCGGTGGGATCCAAACATTTCGAGAACAAAGCGCGCCGCGAATGGTGGTCGCTGCACATCGAAGCATGGCGTCGGAGCGGTCTCGGGATCCGCAAATACTGCCAGCAACAACGTCTGACCGAGAACACTCTGCGGCGTTGGCTGAAGCGGTTGGCCGGCAACGAGACAGCGCTTAAGCTCGAGAAATATCAGACGGAATTGCGCCGCGAGCGCGCCCGGGAAGAGCGGGAAAAGGCGCTGCGAAAACAGAAGCAGCGCAGGTTCACGGTCACTTCGGATGTGCGCAATCGGGCGTCTCAGGCGTTCTGGGCGATGCACGTCGAGGCGCTGAACTGGAGCGGAATGGAGCTCCGCGCCTACGCTGCGGCGATGCAGCTGTCGCCGCATTCGCTGCGCAAATGGCGCGACCGACTGGCCACCGGCGAGGTCACGATCGACTGGCGCGCCCATCTTCATCCCTCCGCCCGTCCCGTTGTTAGCACTAGTGCTAGGAACTCACAGCCCGAACGCCGCTTGACAGCCGTCGAAATCGGCGATCCGGCCGCGCCCAAGGCACCAGCTAGGCGCTTCTTCAGCGACGAGGAGAAGCTCGCGATTGCCAGGGAAACCGAGCTGCCGGGCGCCAAGGTCTCTGCCGTCGCGCGCAAGCACGGCATCGTCACCGGGCTGCTGTTCCGCTGGCGCGCGCAGTTCGGCATCGCGCAAAAGAAGCGCTCCAAGCTCGCCCGTGTCGTGCTGCCTGACGACATACCGGCCGCACGCGCCCTGCTCGATCTCGTGCGTCCACCGGAGGGCATGATGGCCGTCGACCTCGCTGACGGACGGCGTGTCTTCGCTCCCGCCGGCAGCGATCCGGATGCCGTGCGAGCGCAGATCGAGATCAAAGAGGCCGCACAATGATGTTCGTTCCGGCTGGCGTGAAGGTGCACCTGGCGCTTGGCTACACCGACATGCGGAAAGGCATGGATGGCCTCGCGATGCTGGTGCAGGACACGCTGAAGAAGGATCCGTTCTCCGGTCATCTGTTTGCCTTCCGCGGCAAGAAGGCATCGATCCTGAAGGTCCTGTTCTGGGACGGGAACGGGCTGTGCCTGTTCACCAAACGCATCGACCAGGGCGGCTTCGTGTGGCCGGTGATGGCGGGCTATGATGGCTCGATCACGCTCACGCCGGCGCAGCTCGCGATGCTGATCGAAGGCATCGACTGGCGCGCGCCAGAACGCGTATGGAAGCCTGCGATTGCAGGATGATCTGCAAAAACCGGTGCTGAACTGAGTTGCGATTCTTCTTCGAATCAGCGTGTTCGAGTACCATCGGACATGCAGATCGATCTCACCAATCTCCCCTCCGATCCTGAGCTTCTGCAGCGCCTGGTGCGCGACATTGCTGCTGCGATTGATCATCGCGACACCGAGATTGAGCGTCTCAAGTCCATCATCAAACAGCTGCAGCGGATGCAGTTCGGTCGCAGCTCCGAGCGTATTGATCCCGACCAGCTTGCACTCGGTTTGGAGGATCTCGACAGCGACATCGGCCGCGTAGAGGAAGCGCAACCGAAGGTCACTCCGGAAGCAAAAGCGCCACCGCGACGTCGCGCGCTGCCAGATCACCTGCAGAGAGAAGATGTTCTTCTCGACATCGACAGCAGACTCTGCAGCTGCTGTGGAGGTGCTCTTCATCTGATCGGCGAGAGCGTCAGCGAGATGCTGGATTGGATGCCCGCTCAGCTTCGCGTCGTGCGCACCACGCGTCCGAAATACGCCTGCCGCACCTGCAACGCGGTGGTGCAAGCCGGCGCGCCGGAAAGGCTGATCGCAGGTGGTTTGGCCACGCCCGCGCTGCTCGCGCACGTGTTGATCAGCAAGTATTGCGACCACCTTCCTCTCTATCGACAGTCGCAGATCTTCAACCGTTACGGCATCGATCTCGGCCGTTCGACGCTCGCTGGCTGGGTCGGCGGCGCATGCTGGTGGCTCGAGGCTCTGCACGAACGACTGTGCAAGAACCTGTTCGCCTCCAACCATCTCTTTGCTGACGACACGCCGATCCCGGTGCTCGATCCAGGCCGTGGACGAACCAAGACGGGAAGGCTCTGGGTCTACGCACGCGAACAGCGACCATGGAGCGGACCCGAACCTCCGGCAGCCATCTATCTGTTCGCGCCGGACCGCAAAGCCGAACGTCCAGCCGCACATCTTGCCGCCTTCAAGGGCATCCTGCATGTCGACGGATACGCCGGCTTTGAGCAACTGGCCGACAAGAGCAACATCACGCTCGCCGCATGCTGGAGCCATACGCGGCGCAAGTTCTACGACGTGGCCGAAGCCACCGCATCGCCCGTGGCCACAGAAGCCTTGCGCCGGATCGGCGAGCTCTATGCGATCGAGGCTCGCGTCCGCGGACAATCTCCCGCCCACCGTCTTGCCGAGCGCAGGACGTTCTCCAAGCCGATCGTCGACGCTCTGAACGTCTGGCTCGATGCACAGCTCCGCTTGGTCTCCGGCCGCAGCACGCTCGCTGAAGCGATCCGCTACGCGCTCTCGCGCTGGCACGGCCTGACGCGCTTCCTGAACGATGGCCGCGTCGAGCTCGATACCAATCCGGTCGAACGCGCGATCCGTCCTATCACCCTCGGCCGCAAGAACCACCTGTTCGCTGGCAGCGATGGTGGCGGACATCGTTGGGCAGTGGTCAGTTCGCTGATCACGACGTGCAAGCTGAACGACGTCGAGCCCTACGCTTACCTCCGGGACGTCCTGCAGCGGATGATCGACGGACATCCCGCCAACCGCCTCGACGAATTGCTGCCGTGGAGCTGGAAGCTGGCTGATCATGTCAAGACCTGAAGCCATGTGCAACGGCCGGACGCTTACGATCGCCCGAGTCTGACCTGACCTTCGCGATCCTATTAGTTCGTGCGTTCGCGCTTTGTGTCGTACTCTCGGATAGTCCCGAGAAGACACGGCGATCTTGAAACAAGTCGAGAACGCTCGCGACCGCCAATGGCTCACGATTTGGGCCGATCCGTTCGTCCGATGTCGGGCCCGAAGCCTTCCGGATCATCGGCCGACGCACATCGGAGATGGCGATGAACGGCATCCATTTGACGGGAGAACTGCACCAAAGTCCGTAGAGTAGTTGCAGAAACCGCAGCACCCGAGGCGACAAACGGAGCACATTGGGCCGCGCCGGAGATGCTTGCGGAGGGGTATATTCGCGACAGAAAGCGCGCTCAAACCTGCAATGTTCCGTGGTCGAACAATGACCATTTCTGCAGCCTAAGCCCACAATGAACATTGGCTCGCCGTGCGTTGCGGAGCCGTTCCACCCCGCCGGTCGGCACAGAGATAGGTTCACCGTGAGCTGGCGTCCGGCGGTCTCAATCCTGCCGGTCAGGACGCCAACATTGGCGTTAGCACTAGTGCTAGCAGCGCTGCTAAGGGCGCCTGAACCGCAGCAAGACTCCACGAGTTCCTGCAGTTGCTTTGCACGCGGAGCGCAGATCGAGCGCAACATCACGGCTCCCTCGTCCACATAGGAACTGCGCGTCCGATGATGTCCGACATCGCCGTCAAACCGAAATATCGGCCATCCAGCGAGACATCCGACTGCCAGTTCATCAGGAAGATCTGACCGTCGCCGACGATGCGGCAGCCCTGCCAATCCGGCAGCGGATGGCCCCTCCGATCAGTCTGTTGCGCGGCTCCGACCTCGACATCATCAACAATGATCGCAAGCTCGTGGCGACAGACGGTTTGGCCGGGAAGGGCAAGGATCCGCTTCAGAATCGGCACGCCGACCGGCAAGTAACCGCCGGCAGCGAGCAGCGTCGCTAGCTGCTGATCAGGCCTCACAACGACTAGCTCGGTGACGTACCAGTCGCGGACCTGCTGCACCGCGTAGAGTCCGATTGGCACGCTTTCAGAGGCATTCCAGATCAAGCGCGGCCGCGGATTGAGCGCACTCGTTCCGAGCAGAAGTGACACGCCGGAAAGCATCGCCACGGCAATGGAGAAGCGCCGTCTCATGGCATGATGCTCCGGCGATGCAGCCATGCCCGGTGCCGCAGTAGCGTGTATGGCCGCGGCGGTTCATTGGCCGTGAAGCGGTTTTGAACGTGCCGCCAATGATCCGGTGCGACATCCGCCGGATCGATGCCGAGCGCCTCGATCGCGTCGATGTGCTGCAACACGCGTTCGACCTTCGGCCAGCCGAATATTTGCAGCAGGATGGCGGCTCCTGGTCCGACGAACGGCACGGTCGCGCAGGCCTCGCCGGCGCGGACAGCCTGCAGAATGTCGATCCGCGACAGCACCGTGCCGTAGTCATTCGACGACCAGCGGACGAACGCAAAGACGCTGCCCGGCGTGAATGAGACCACGCGACGATAGTGATCGAGCCGCTGGTCTTGAACGGTTCGGCCGAAACGGATGCGGTTCTCGATCTTGCCCTGCAGCCATAGCAGCTGCACGCGTGTCAGCTCGCTCATCGGATCATCTCTCGATTGGACAGGATTGGGAGGCGCTGGAGGGCCCGGCACGAGCGCACAGAGGGCTGCTCGAGCACCCCTGAGGACGGCTCACACAAAGGCGGCATGCGTCCACCGGCGCGGCGCTGACGGTGCCCGTTAGACAAAATCCGAAGGATTTTGCAGTTAGGTAAGTTAAGGGGCCGAAAAGCTGAGCCGGCAGAGCGGCTTAAAGCCGATTTTGGTCCCCGATAGCACGAGGATCCGGTCCCCGATAGCACGAGCCTTGCGGTCCCCGATAGCACGAGACAATTCACAGCTTGTCCCCCGCAGCGCTCGGTGAGTGATGCTTGGCGAAGCGCCGAGCGACGGGATCCGTCATGGCGGCCGTGAAGTTCAGCCGCTCGGTTCCGTTCGGATCGCGGGTCAGCACGAGCTCGTAGCCCGGCAAAGCCTGGCGGCGGACGATCTCGCGCAGGTCATAGGCGAAATGTTTGAGCGGTGAGAGGCTGCCGGACTTGGCGTGGAGATAGCCGAGATCGAAGCTCCAGCCGCCGTCCTGATGACCGCCATGCTTGCGCACGAGACGATACAGCCAGCGCTCCAGACCGCCTGTCAGTGCAAAATATTGGCGGTCGATCGTCAGCACGAGCGCATCGTCAATGACGCCCGAATAGAACCAATCCGGCAGGATCAGCTGCAGTCCGGAGGGCTTGCCATGCACATCGGCGGTCTCCTTCCACTCGTTGATCCAGGAGAAGCGATGCCGCCGCCGCTCCGTCGGCTGGCGGATTGAGGTCAGCACGGTCGTCGATTGCAGACGGTCAAGACCTGCTTTCAGACGGTCGTAATCGCGCACGCTTGTGCCGCGTCCGACGAAGTTCAGGATTTCATACGGCGTCGCCGCCATCAGGCGCGACGTCCTCAGTCCGGCGTCACGCGCTTCGACGATCTGCGACGCTGCCCAGATCAGAACATCCGCATCCCAGATGGTCGCCATGCCATGCTCGGGGACGGCCTCGACACGGATCGCGACGGTGCCTGCGCGGAAATCGATCGGGACCACGCGCTTGGCTTTTGCCAGCGAGAAGAACGGATAAGCCATCAGATCCTGCGCATCGCGTGGCGCGAGATCGCCCGGCAGCGCGCGAAACAGATCGAGCTGCGCGCGCTCGGATGTGCGCAAATGACGCATGCTCACGCCCGCACAGCCCGCTGCGTACGGCGCTCTTTGCCCGCATAGGGAACGAGGCCGGGATGTCGCTTCGCCGGCAGAACCGTCCCCTGCCCGGGATCGGCGGTCGACGTTTTGGTGCCGCGATCGACCCAAGACTTGAGGTCGTCGAGCGCATAGACGACGCGGCCGCCGATCTTGCGATAGGTCGGGCCAGTGCCGTAGGTCCGATGCTTCTCGAGCGTGCGGCCGGACAGGCCGAGATAACGCGCAGCCTCGGGTGTGCGAAGAAAGCGCGGCGGAAGACCGGCCAAGGAATCGGACATCTGGCAACCTCCAGGACAGACCTGCGCGCCTGCGCGTAGTGCAGCGCGTCGACGGTCAGCATGGAGGCGTAAGCCAGCGTAGGGGGAGGCCGCAGATCGAGGGGGCCGTTTCCGGCCACCTCCTCAATTTCCGTGAAGCTATTCGTCCTTGCGCGGCGGTCGCAGGAGTTGCCGATATCCCCCGCGGATCAAGGACAGGCCGTCCTCAACCAGACGTCTGGTAAGGCTGCGCACATCGCTCGTCTTCCAAGCGCGCGCGGGAATGCGCGCTGCGCCGAACAGCACTTCCGCAATCGTCCGATGACTATTGCCCTGCTGCCAACCGTCGAGCGCGCGCAAGATCAGCACCAGGCGCGTGCGGCGCTGCTGCGTCAAGCCGTCGGAGGCGGGTCCAAGCGGCTGCGCGCGCAGAGCACGCCAGAGACGGTCGGCGGCCTCGTTACGCATCTTGAAGTCGCGATCGTACGGCAGCAGCACCGCGTAGGACACCGTGCTCAACGGCTTCCTGCGCAGCCACACACGGTGCTGGCTCGTGCCGATCTGCACGACGACATGCCAGCCGTCCGTCGCTCGTCGGAGCTGATCCGGCGTGAACGAGGGAAGCTTTACGATCGGCGCGACAACCGGCACACGCGTGCCGAGTTCGACAAGCGCCAAGACAGTCGACAGCTCCTCAGGCGCCCAGAACACCGACTGGGCATCGAAAGGCAGCGCTGGATCAGCTGCGAAATATCAACCCCCAATGCTTCCGGAAGTTGGCAGGCGCATTGCGATCAGGATGGGCGATCGCTGAGAACTGCGCACAGTAGTTCGGTGATCGGCGAACACCCTCCCAAGCAAAGCCTGGACGGTCCGCGCGATGAATGTTCGCGTAGGCCTTGGGTGAGCGCCAATCGAATTCCGACATCGTGCTGTCCTCATCAGGTTAGGACTGCAACGCAATAGGCCAATGATGGCGCCATTTAAGATTGTTGAAGAGATTCTCGACTCGCATAGGTAAATTGATGCGGGCTACAGCCCAACCCAACTACACGATTGCTTGAGACGATCGAGTTCCGTCCTGGTTGCACAACTTCAGGTCTCTGGGGGACTACGTAGGAAGCCCTTGTAACCTTCCTCCGACAGCCACTTTGCACGCGCCAGATGACTGTCGAATGCGCGGCGCGCGCGTTCGGGTTCGCGGACCGGATCAATGTGCAGAACGATCTGCGCGACCTCCTCCCAGTCAGCGCCGGCCTTCTCGGCATCGAGAAGACGGAGATAGGTGACGAGGTGCTCCTCGTCATACCGGGTCAGAACAGGATCGCTCGGAGCCGTATCGGCGACATCAGGATCAAGCGGGGGAAAGGACATTGGTCAAAACCTACAAAGTCAAACACAACGCTCGCTCTTGGCCGACGATAGAAACGGGAGCAGCCCTACAGCAGACCGGGACAAGGCACCATTAGCCAACGTAATCAATCGCTTGGTCCCGATTTGTAGAAAATACTCCGTGGTGAAATACTCGACAAGCCTGTGCTGTCTTGGAGATGAACATCCGAGACGTCTTGGCCGCCAACTTGAAGCGCTTGCGCCGAACCAAAGGCGTTTCGCAGGAAGAACTCGCCCACCGCGCCGATATCGATCGGACCTATATCAGCTTGGTTGAGAGAAGCCGCAATGCCGTTTCGATCGACGTGCTCGCCGCTCTCGCGGCTGGCCTCGGCGTCGAGCCGGCAGACCTGTTGAAGCCGACGCCGCCGGCAGTGGATCTCAACAAGAAGGGGCGACGTATTAGAAACCGGTAATGCCAAAGCGTGCTCAAAATTTGGCGTTGGCCGAGGGAAGTTCGTTGATCGCGCCAACGGGCGCTCATCCGGTCGCAGCAAGGGCAGCTCCCTGCTGACCGCCCAGCAGATCCTCTGGCCAGCCGTCAGACCGTTCCGACGCCCGAGGGATCGATGGTCCGTACTGACTCGCCAGGGGTAGCGGCAAGACGGGGCGGCCGCCCCAAGGCGTAGCGGCTTCCCTTCACCGAGGTCGGCTGGAATCAATGAGGCATGACCGCCCTCACCCGCCGCCGCGATCCTCAAGCCTCGAACGAGACTTGGCGCATCTATTTCGGAGATGTCCAAGCCGGCACAATTGCGAAGTGCACGGCAGGTCCTTCGGGAACACCGGCCTGGCAGTGGTTTTGCGGTTTCTACCCTGGCAGCCACCCGGGTGAGCAGACCCTCGGTACGGCGGCGTCGTACGAAAAAGCCCGATCTGAATTCCAGACGGCTTGGGGCGTCTTCGTCGCCCGGCGCTCGCCGTCCGATTTCGATGCTTGGCGTCGCGACCGGGATTGGACCAGGTGGAAATACGCCATGTGGGACGCCGGCTGCCGCCTTCCGACCCAGAGCTCCACAGGCCGGTCACGCTGCTTCTGCGGCGCAGAGATCGACTTGCGCACAACTGATCACCACATCTTCTCAAGCCACATGACCTCACCGCGATAGTGCGGACCGCGGATACAGATCCCGATGTGCAATCTCTACTCCATGACCAAGAACGCCGATGCGATCCGACGGCTTTTTGGTGTCTCGCCGGCCGACGACCACACCGGCAACCTGCCAAGCCCGCCCGGCATCTTCCCCGACTACCCCGCTCCGATTATCAGGAATGGCGAGGCTGCGCGCGAGCTGGTGATGGCGCGCTGGGGCATGCCCTCGTCGCAGAGGGCGCTGATGGATGCAACGAAGCGCCGGGCCGAGAATCTCGAAGCGAAGGGCAAGACGGTCGACTTCAAGCAGTTGCTCCGGATGGAGCCGGATAGCGGCACGGCCAACATTCGCAACGTCAAAAGCGCCCATTGGAAGCGCTGGCTAACGCCAGCGAACCGTTGTCTGGTGCCATTCACATCGTTCAGCGAGTACGACACCATCGACGGCAAGAAAGTGCCGGTGTGGTTCGCTGCCGACGAGAGCCGCCCCCTGCTCTGTTTCGCTGGGCTTTGGACCAACTGGACGTCAGTGCGCAAGATCAGGGAGGGCGAGGTCACCTGTGATCTCTTTGGCTTCCTGACCATTGAGCCAAACGCGGTGGTCGCCCCGATCCACCCGAAAGCAATGCCGGTGATCCTGACCACCGAAGAAGAGCACGACGTCTGGCTGCGTACCCCCTGGAACGAGGCTGCAACGCTGCAGCGACCGCTCCCCGATGAAACTCTGCGTGTCGTCGCACGAGGCGAACGAGAAGATCCCGAGCTTGCGTAGCCCGGCCTTCGAGTAGACCGGCTAGAGGCCAACGCAAAGAGGGGCCGCGGTCTCTTCTCAGACGCTGAAAATGAGGCGTTGGCCCACTCGCCAGACCATCAAGATGCCGGCTGAAGCTCGGGCAACCTCCAGGAGCCGTTAAGAATTTCCTTGCGAGGGCGGTAAAGCCGCATCGTGAAATTCCAGCCCTCCACGATCGGCAGGCAGTTCGGGGTGTTCTTGCTGCAACCTCCGAACTGAATCACATAGGCGCCCATGGCGTCCGGTTTGGCTGTGAGATTGTTGAGCGAGTAGGCCCCGAGCGCGTTCTTCTCGAAGAAGCCTTGTCCGTTGTAGACGCTGATCGACCAGAACCCGTCGACCGGCACATCCTTGAGCGTCAAGCGATAAGCCGTCTTGCCGTCGTTTCTTTCCGGGAACACACTCTGGTAATCTGCCGCATAACGCGGGTTGCCGCCCCAGCCGATCGCGGTCCCAATGAGATGATCGATCGGATCGACTTCATCCTTCCTGCCGAAGCGATCGACTGTACCTCCGAGCGACCCGAGGCTCTCGAGCGCGGCCCTGGCCTTGGTCTGCGAAGACTGATCCCAGTCCGGCACGTCGAATTTTCCCACGCCTGCCTGTCGTACCTCGATCGCGTCCTGCACGGCGTTCGCGGCTTTCACGTCCTGCGGGTCTTCCGGATTGGCAAGCGTGCGGATGATGACGTAGGCGTAGCGGGTACCTACCTTGTCCTTATCATAGGCGAACTTGCCAGGACCGTAGACGACCTCGGTCGTATAGTGATCCTGCGAGATCACCTGCATCGACATGAAACGCTTGCCCGCGTCCGGCAGCGTGATCGTGAGCGGTCCCGCTTCCAGGTCGAAGACCCCATGCGAGTACAGGGTGTCGCGGTTCATGCGCACCACGTCCTGCTTGTCTATCGACGCCATCTCGCGGCGGTGCGTGAGCTTGCCAAACGAATCGTCGCCGACGGCCGCCTTGCGGAAGTAGAGGTCCGTCTCCGCGCGAACGAAATTGTGGACGTTGACCAGGTTTGGTCTGGCGTCCTGAGCGATCACGGCACTAGCGGGCATCAGGAGCATGAGAGCAACTGTAGAAAGGGATGGAGAATTCATTGCTGAAGCTCCCTACTTGGACGCTGCCTGGGGAACACCGAGCTCCTCGTCGACCTCGTCCTCGAACGCACGCTTCTTGCCGGCGATAAAGCGTCTGTAACCCTCAGGATCGACCCAGGCGTTGACGCCCTCCGTCTCTGCCCGCTTCCGCTTGCCTTCGAGGTCGTAATACTCGTTGTGCTGTGCCAGCCAAATGTCCGGCTTGAGCATCTCGAGCGCATGGTGTGTGTTGCGGTAGTCTTCAGCGATCCCAGGGTAGGAAGGACCCTTGGCCAAGCGATACCCGGGATTGAAGCCGGCTCCGTCCGGAAAGGCCACCACGTAGGCCTTACCATCGACCACGAGGTTCGCGATCCAGGTGGTGGCCCCACGCGTGTGGCCGGGAGTGTGGTAGGCCGTCAGAAGCACATCGCCTAGTTTGACGGTGTCGCCGTCGCGCAGAACGCGGTCGACCTTGACGCCTTCGTAGGTCAGATCGTTTCCGTACTTGAAGTCATCACGGTCACCGCTCTCCATTGCAGCAACATCGTCCTTCATCACCGCCAGTTGAGCTCCGAACTGCCGCTTCAGGGCCGCGAAGGCTCCGGCATGGTCGATGTGGGCGTGGCCATTGATCATGACCTTGATGTCCTCGGGCTTGAAACCAAGCTTGCGGATCGAGTCTACGATCATCGGGCCTGAGGACGGCATGCCCGTATTCATCAGGACGTGGCCCTCTGACGTCGTGAACAGGAATACTCCCAATCCCTTGGTGCCGACGAAGTAGATAGGCCCGACGATCCTGACGGGCTCAGTCGGCTCTTCCCATTTCAAGGTCTTCTTGGCCAAGGAAACGAAGAGATTGTTGTCGTTCGCGAGCTGCTCCTTCGAAGGCACGTTCGGCGGCAGCGTCTGTCCCGCGGCCGGAACGACGATCGTGAAAAAGAGCGTCAAAGCTATTGCACGGATTGGATTGGACATGATCGCCTTCTCCATCACTGCAAGATCACCCTACCTCGATTTGCCCGCGCCGGCAGCCCTACTTGGCGTTTTTTCCAGACCCGACCATAGGATCGCGAGCGCTGCACTGCACACTCCAAGAGAGGAACTTCTGGTTGGGAACTACATCTGACGAAGCAAAGTCATTAGCGTGCTCATTTGGTGAATTCCCCGAGCCGGCAAAGCAACATCGAAACGCTAGGCGCCGCGACGTTTACCTTCAAGCCGGCATACGCTGCGGTCGTGCAGCCCTAAGCCCCAGACGGGGTGGACCAGTGGAACGACTGTGATTTGGAAGGACCTACCGCAATGTAGCGCGCCAGTTGCACGGAGCTCGCCCTTGCCGCGTGCCATGCGCTTTCCGGACAAATGGAGAAGGCTTAGGAAGCAGCGACCCAATTGCCCGGGCTCGATCCTGCGTTTCGCATCTCCGAGCTTGACGACTTGACACCAATCCGGCGGCCGGAGCATCGGGCCATTCTCACAAACGGCTTACGGCCGGCCGGTTTGCCCGAGTGAGAGGCGCGGTCGCCCCTGCTTGGACGCGCGCTTTCGCTTAAATCACGCGGAGCTACGATGCGTCCTTCTCGGGCCTATCGTCTGGCTCGCGAGCGGGCAGCCCCGACCAAGCCTGTTCTGACCCATTGCCGACATCACCTGCGGGTTCTATCGTTGGTTTCATCGTGGAATGGATGGAGACCGCCAGTGGCGTCGCCCCTGACGGTGAGGTCTCAAACCTGCGAGCTGTACGGCGGCAAGCCAATCGCTGAACGGGACATCCATCTACCTTTTCGCGAGCGAGAGTGACGGGTATGTTTACAGTCTATGGCGAAGGTCGTGGCTTCCGCGTTGTTTGGCTGCTCGAGGAATTAGGGTTGGCTTATCGGCTGCGCCCGGTCGATCTGCTTACCGTCGAGAATGATCGCGAATTCCTTGCGATCAACCCGGCCGGTTTCATTCCCGCACTCCAGGACGGCGAGACGATCATCCTCGAATCAATCGCGATTCTTCAGTATCTGCTCGCCCGCCACGGCTCAGCTTCGCTTGCCGTTGCCCCAAACGATCCCGCATTCGCGCCGTATCTGCAATTCCTCCACATGGGCGAGGCCGGGCTCGCCGGGCCGATGAACGCCGTCTTTGTCGGTCGCGAGCTGGCACCCGAAGCTGAGCGAAATGCCCAAACTACCCGCTGGGCACTAGAGACCTTCGAGAGCCGGCTGGGATTGGTCATCCGCCGCCTCGCAGATTATCCTTATCTCGCTGGCGACCGGTTCACTGCTGCGGACATCTCCGTGAGCTACGCACTCCTGCTTGGCCTGCGTACTGGCAACTACGTCCCCGGTCCTGTCGAGCGGGATTATCTCGCCCGCACGACAGCACGCCCTGCCTACGCCCAAGCGATGGAAAGCTGCCAGGTGACCAAGGCTTGGGCCGCGAGATCACCTGGATTGTAGGGCTCGTTGCGTGTAAGGCCGATCGAATTCACAGGATTGGCGCCGCGCTGACAGGATAAATAGATCAATCCCCCTGCGACCTTGACCCGAACGGAACTGCTGAACGTTCTCAATCCGTGCTGGCATCACGATTCTTCAAATACAGCGGGTGGGTGCTGTCCGTATTTGCCTCAATGTCTTGCCGATTTTGGGAGCGTCTGATTGGTTCAAAGGCCGGAACTGCCCCTTGGCTGCGACGTTCTGAATCCCGTTCCACGACGTCGGGAGGAGGAGCATGGAACGCCGTAGGGTGAAGCAAACGCACTCTCTTGAAGAGCGCCTGGCCGAAGAAGCCAAGCGCCTTCGCGCCGAGGCCGAACTACTTCCCCACGGGCCGGCACGCGATGAGGTGCTACGCAGAGCCCGCCAAGCCGAAACCGGCTCCCACATGAGCGAGTGGCTACGTTCTCCGGGGTTAAAGCCGCCCGACTGATTCCCATCATTGGAAGGTTTGCAGACTATTAACGAGCTCGGCTCTTGGCCCATCGCGGACTCTCATGCCGAAGCTGGCGACGTCTGCTCTTGGCCCCTGTACTAGCATTCACTCACTTGGTTCCAAATCTAGCCTTGCATGACTATGCGAATCTCGTCCGAACTCGATTTTGACGCGCTTCGATCGTGCCCCGCCCGGTCGATCCGGGCGGGACGCGATCGCTTCCTCAATCCGCCGTCTTGCGCGGCCGCGACCAGAGGAGCGTGTAGCCCTCGCCGCCTTCGTCGTCGAACAGGTTGGCGTAGATCGGGGCGTTGAACGAGGGGTCGTCAAGCTTGAGCGAGAGATAGTCGCGGCCCTCCTCGGAGCGGCGTGCCCAGGCGGCGCCGATCTCGACCCGGCCGGCGTAGACGCGGTGGCTGGGTGCGTTGTCGCTGGAGCGGGTGGCTTCGGGGACGATGCGCACGCCCTTGGCCTTGAGGCTCAGGGTGATGATCTCGCCCTGGAAATCGTCGCCGACCTTCTTGAAGGAACCGATGGAAGCCATGTTGTCTCTCCTTGGCTGGTTCGGGCCGCGACCACCGCGGCCTCGATGGCGCATGTCGGGCCGAAGGCGATCGACGGCGCACCCGAAGGGCTGAAGCGGCAGCGGAGGACGCCGGCGGCGAACTTTCTTGGTCCCGCGAGGAATGGGCGGCTTCGCACAGGGGAAGAAAGTTGGCCGGCGGCGTTGCGCTCAGGCGATCGAGGCGCAGCCGGTCTTCGGACAGATCAAGCCATAAGAGGCAAGGTGCGTCGCGAGCCGATCAGCTTCAGGAGAGACATGGGGACCTCGGCATACAAGACGTCCGCCAAACCAGGCGAAGAATAAGAAGGCCCCGATAAGGATAGCGCGTTGCGTGATCTGATCGATTGCGTTCCAGTATGATGAATGACATGGGTCCAAACAGCTTAGCTTGCGAGCCCCACTCGGACCGTCAAACCAATGCGCCAAGATGGCAAAGCTTCGGTTGCTCCCCATTTAAGAGCGTATTCGAGCTAGAGGAATTCGCGTGGCCTACAGAACAGACCGGACGCCCCAATACGACTTCCTGTCCGGTGGCGGAGAGATGGGCCGCCTCATGCTGGCGCACGACTGGTCGACGTCGCCGTTGGGCTCGCCGGACCGATGGCCTCAGAGCCTGCGCTCGGTGGTCGGGCTGCTGCTCGGTTCGAAGTTTCCGATGTTCGTTGCATGGGGAACCGAATTGGGATTTCTCTACAACGACTCCTACGCAGAGGTCCTCGGTGGCAAGCATCCAAAGGCGCTGGGTCGGCGTTTTTTCGACATCTGGTCAGAGATCTGGTCCGACATCGAGCCTCTGATCGACGCAGCCATGGCCGGCGAGGCGACGTATCGAGAGGATCTGCCGCTCCTCATGAACCGCAAAGGCTTCGCGGAGCAGACCTGGTTCACCTTCAGCTATTCGCCGGTGCGGGACGAAACCGGCCGTGTCGCCGGAATGTTCTGCGCCTGTAACGAGACGACAGCAAAGGTCGTTGCTGAGCGTCGGTCGCTGGAAGAACGCGAGCGGCTGCAGCGAATGTTCGAGCAGGCGCCGGGGTTCATGGCAATGTTGAGCGGGCCCGAGCATCGCTTCACGCTCACAAACCCAGCGTACCAGCAGCTGATCGGCCATCGCGACGTGGTCGGCAAGACGGTGTCCGAGGCGCTGCCCGACGCCGCGGCCCAGGGTTACGTCGAGCACTTGAACAAGGCATTCGCCACCGGAGAGGCGCTCATTTTCTCGAGCGCTCCTTATGCCATGCAGGTTGCACCCGGTGACCCGATCCGTGAGCGTTTGGTCGACTTCGTCTATCAGCCGGTCCGAGATGCGGCCGGTGACGTGACGGGCGTATTCGTCGAGGGCTACGATGTCACCGAACGCGTTCGCGCCGAGGCCGCGCTCCGCGCCAGCGAAGCGCGGCTGAAGCTTGCTCAGCAGGCGGCCGGAATCGGCGTGTGGGACTGGGACGTCGGCACAGGCGCTATCAGCTGGTCGCCGGAAATGTACGACATCCTTGGGCTCGATCCGGCGACGCATGCGGGATCGCCCTATGATGCGTGGCTCGCCATTCTCCATCCCGACGACCGCGACCTGGCCGACCGGACGGCGAGAGCTGCGGCGTCGAATGGCGAAGCCTTCAGCATGGACTTCAGGATCACGCATGGGAAGACGGGCGAACTGCGGTGGGTGCGTTCGCGCGGGGCGGCCGTGCGCGATGACCAGGGACGGCCCACCCGCATCGTGGGCGTGAACGTCGACGTGACTGGCGAGCGCCGGCGCGAGGAAGGACTGCGCGAGCTGGCCGGCGATCTGCAAAATGCGGTCGAGGCAAGCGAACGCGAGCGCAACCGGATCTACGACCTCAGTAACGACCTCTTCGCCGTCGTCGGGTTCGACGGCTTCCTCAAGACGATCAATCCGGCCTGGGAGCGACTGCTCGGGTATTCCCGAGCTGAGCTGCTGGCACGGCCGCTCACAGCCGTCATCCATCCCGACGACCTCGCCGCCGTGGGCAAGGTGATCGCCGCGCTCCAGGCGCGCGATCCATTGCAGCGGTTCGAGAACCGCCTGATCACCGCCGGCGGCGACACGATCTGGATCGCCTGGGCCGCGGTGCCGGAGGGCGACCGCTTCTATGCCGTCGGCCGCGATGTCACGAGGGAGCGCGAACAGGATGAAGCGCTGCGCCAGAGCCGAAAGATGGAGGCGATGGGCCAGCTCACCGGCGGCGTCGCGCATGACTTCAACAACCTGCTCACCCCAATCGTCGGTGCACTCGACATGCTCCAGCGAAGAGGTATCGGCGGTGAGCGTGAACAGCGGCTCATCGCCGGTGCGGTTCAATCGGCAGAGCGAGCCAAAACGCTGGTCCAGCGCCTGCTCGCCTTCGCCCGCCGACAGCCGCTCCAGCCGGTCGCAGTCGATCTCGGACAGCTGGTCGCCGGCATGGGCGAGCTGGTGGCGAGCACGACAGGACCGCAGATCAAGGTGGTCGTCGATGCGGAACCCGACCTACCGGCTGCCAAGGCCGATCCCAACCAGCTCGAAATGGCGGTGTTGAACCTCGCGGTGAATGCGCGCGATGCGATGCCGCTCGGCGGGACGCTGCGCATCTCGGTGCGCGCCGCGACGGTCGGTCGCCAGCACCGCTCGAACCTCAGGCCCGGCTCCTATCTGCATCTCTCAGTCGCGGATACCGGCTCCGGGATGGATGAGCTGACGCTCTCCCGCGCGATCGAACCCTTTTTCTCCACGAAGGGAATTGGCAAGGGAACAGGGCTCGGCCTGTCCATGGTGCACGGCCTTGCGACCCAGCTGGGCGGCGCTCTCACCATCAACAGCACCCCGGGCATCGGCACGAACGTCGAACTCTGGCTGCCGCAGGGAAACGCGCGAGCCGAGGCGCCATCTGCCCTTGATCGAGAGCCGAGGCTCGCTGCCTGGCGCCGCGGGACCGTGCTGCTCGTCGACGACGAGGACATCGTTCGGTTCAGCACCGCCGAAATGCTGATCGAACTCGGGCACGAGGTCGTTGAAGCCGGTTCGGCCGAAGAGGCGCTCCGGCTGCTGAATGGCGGCCTTTTGCCTGATGTCGTGGTGACGGATCACCTGATGCCTGGAATGTCTGGCACAGAACTGGCCCGGCACATCCAGGCCGAGCGTCCCGGCGTGAAGGTTCTGATCGTGTCAGGCTATGCCGAGGAGATCGGTATTGCGCTTGATCTCCCAAGACTGACAAAACCTTTTCGGAATACGGAATTGGCTGCGAGTCTGGCTAGCTTAGGTCAATGACATCTTGACCATGTGGGACGCTAGCTGCCTTGGCTCCACACCTGAATTGAAGCAGCGTCGAGTCGTTCTTACTCATACGACAACAGACTAATTCGTCGAGTCCTGCTTGGCAAAGGGACCGGTTAGGTGTCCCAGTCTAGCTCTATAGCCGCGAGGAGTGAGGAGACCAATCGCCTTCGCGCTTGGACCGCGGAGGGCTTCGCAAATCCTGACTGAGCAACTGCTGCAGAGCATATCCAGCGACCAGGAGCGCACCTGACCATCCAATGATCTCACGCCAGAACGGAGAAGGCCCGACAAGCAAGGCAGCGCCCAACGCGGCTTGATGACCGGCAACCGCTGCTGGGATGAGAAAGGCGGCTGCCACGATCCCGCGGAGCAGAAATGATCTCGAAGCGGAGAAAAGAAGACGGCCAATTGACAACGTGAGAGCGGCGGCGGTGATGCCGGCAGCGAATGCCGCGCCGACGCCGAGACTTGCATTGAGGACCGCCATGCCGACAGTGACCGCGACAAAGAACGGCAGTGCATGAACCGCAAGCTTGAACAGCGCGCGGCATAGGAGTCCGACGCTGACCAGTCCGAGGATGAGAGCAATCGCGAGCATGGCGGTGGCCTCCGTGCAAAGCTGTGACGGGATGCGCCTTCCACCACCACCGCGGCGCAATCCAAACACGATGCATCGTGATTTGGACGAAGTTGAGGAGAGTCACGCGAACGATCGAGGTGGTCCACGCAAGAGGTAGAAGAGCGGCGCTCATGCGCCGCCCTTGCCGAAGGTCCAGACGGGAATGCCGAGACGACGGGCTTTGTCGGCGAGGTTGCCTTGGATCCCCGAGCCCGGGAAGACCATCACGCCGATCGGAAGCGTCTCCAGCATGGCGTCGTTACGCTTGAACGGCGCGGCCTTGTTGTGCCTGGTCCAATCGGGCTTGAAGGCGATCTGCGGCACCTTGCGGTTTGACGCCCATTTGGAGGCGATCAGTTCGGCGCCCTTCGGCGAGCCACCATGCAGGAGGACCATGTCCGGATGCTTGGCGTGGACCTTGTCGAGACGATCCCAGATGAGGGCGACGTCGTTGAAGTCCGGCCCGCCGGTGAGTGCGATCTTCGGCCCCGCCGGCAGCATGACCTCGGTCTCGGCGCGGCGCTTGGCGGCGAGGAAGTCGCGGGAGTCGATCATAGCCGCCGTCAGCGTGCGATGGTTGACCTGGGAGCCCGCTCGCGGCCGCCAGGGTGACCGCGTATGCAGCTCGAAGGCCTCGGCGGCGAGATCGCGGAACAGCTCCAGAGCGGTGCGGCGCTCGACCAGCGACAGTCCTTCCGTGGTCAGGCGCTCGAGCTCCACGGAGCGGACCTCTGAGCCGTTCTGCTCACGCTGGCTAGTCCGCTGCGCCTGCTCGTTGTCGTCGAGCTCGCGCTCGGTGCGCATCGTCGCGCGGTGGAACAGGTTGACAGTCGACCAGAGAAGATCTTTCAGTTCGGGTTCGAGGCGGGTGTCGGAAAGCGTCGCCACGAGCGCATCGAAGATGTCGGCCACTGCGCCAGCGATCGCCCTGCCCTCCGGCAGGGGCCGCGGATCGGGCTCGTCGTCGAAGGGCCGGTAGCCGTGCAGCTGTAGTTCGACCAAGGCGTAGTCGGTCGTCGATTGGCTGCGGCGCGGGTCGTGTGTCTCGTCGTGCTGGTCGGACATGGTCATCTCGTCTGTGATCCCTGACCGCGCCGATCGCGGCCTTCCATGGCGATCTCAAAGACGGCGGGCGGACCGGACCAGAACCCGCTGATCCCCTTGGGAGCAGCGGGCCGGAGCGACAGCGGAGGATGGCGGGGCGCGGCTATTTTGCTTCGCGATGCAAAGGCCCGCGCGCGGGCCGGCGGAAAATAGCGGCGCACCGCCATTGCCGGACCGGGCAGGCTGCTGTCCGATCGCCTCTGAAGAAGGCCCCGGCGCGCTTTCAGGGGGCACAGACGATGACCCATGTCTGAGGACAGTTCACGAGCGCCACACGAGCCCGTGCATCCGGTCGAGGCCCAAAGCCTTGCCTCGCCCGGAGCGGTCGCCATGCCCGCACGAGCACAGGATTGGCGCTGGACTGTCTAGGAGCTGGTCTGTCGCCGAGGACAGGAGATTTTCCGTTCAGCTCCTCGCAGTAAATTCGGGAAGCAAGGACGGTGAACCGGTTGGCTTCGACTTGGCCAGCCCTCCCACGCCCTAGGCCGGCGTTCCTCGCCTCAGGGGCTCCGGCTTTTTGCCGTCCGGGAGCATCTGCTGAAGATGATCGTGCACGAGGTCGGCACTGAATGGCTTTGGGATGAAGGTCGCGCCATCGGGAAGCTGTCCCGGCTCCGGCTTCACCCGGCCGCTCGCGACGACGATTGCGATCTCCGGCCAGTTCTGAGCCGCATAGCGCGCAAGCTCGAAACCGTCCATTGAACCGGGCATGTCGACATCGGTGAACAGCAGCGTGATCGACGCGCCATCCTTGTCCAAGCGCGCCTTTGCCTGGTCGCTGTCGGCCGCCTCGTGGCAATGAAAGCCTGCATCAGCGAGGATCTCGCAGGCGTACATGCGGATCATGCTGTCGTCTTCTACGACGATCGAATGAGGCGTGGCGGATGACACGACAATCCTCCCGGCAGTGGGATCGCTGTACATTCAGCGAGACGCAAACCATTGGGCCGCATGTTCGTTCCGGTCGGCGACCTCAGTGTCTTGAGGCCGCGCCTAGGTGAAGCGCGCACTATCTTCGGGCAGGAGCTGAGGGCGCAATATGTGCTGGAGCTGGACTTTCCCGAGCAGCCGCAGATCCTCATTGAAGTCCTCGAGACGAGGACATAGCGCAATTGCCTCGATGCCAGCGTCGAGCGCCCGTGCCGTCAGAGTCTCAGCGGCAGTCATGCCAGCCTGATCTGCGTCGACAGCGACATAGAGCCGGCGCAGCGTGGCCGGCCAGAGCAGCGTTGCGAGGTGGTTGGCCGAGAGTGCGGCGGCAACTGGCAAGGACGGCAGGACCGTCCGCAACGACAGCATGGTCTCGATCCCCTCACCAGCCGCCATGACGTCGTCGGCCGTCCCAAAGCGGACGGCGTTTCCCAACAGCTCTCCCATGGCCCGCCGAGGCGTATCGATCGGCGCCTTGCCGAGCCGTCGATCATCAAAACCGTCAGGATCGAGCCAGGTGCGGTGACCCCCGGTGATCCGCCCCTCAAGATTGGTCACGGCGGCAATCAGGGCCGGCCATGTCTCGACCGTCGTGGCATCATCCGGGCGATAGAAGCATTGCGGATGGAAGCGCAGAGCGTCGGCGCCGGCGGGCGGGTCGATATCGCGATTACGCAAATACAATTCGCCGAGGGTGCCAGCGAGCGGCTGGGCCATCGCAAACAATCGGCGAGCCCTCTTCACCGGGTCTCTGGGGCGCCGGAAGTCCTTTCCCAGAGCCGGCGGCTCCCGCTGCGAGGCCGGCAGCTTCAGAAACCGCCGCGCCTCCTCGGCGATCTCGCGAAAGCTGCGCAGTCCGCAAGTCTGGCCGATCACGTCGAGCAGATCACCATGTTCACCAGTTGCGGCATCAGTCCATTTTCCGGCCGCTCCCTTCGCGGACGCCTGCAGACGCACGAACAGCGAGCGACCGGGTGTGTTGTTGACGTCCCCGACGAGCCAATAGCGTCCCTCGCGCTTTCCGTTGGAGAGATAGTGACGGCAGACCGCCTCGGCCTCACGCGCAAGCCGGCCTGCCAGCTCGGATGCATCGCTCATCAGGGCTGCTCCCGCCCACGAACACCCGCGATTGGAAATCGCTCCAGCACCTTGGCGAGGATGGCAGCACCGCCCTCGCCCGTCGGCACGAACATCCTGAGCTTCCAGGCGATGATCTCACCGAACAGTCCATAGGCTCGGAGACAGTCGCTGAGTCCATCGTAGACCCCCGCGAGCTCGATCCGAGTGGCGTCCATGACGCGGACGCGACGAAGCTGCAGGCCTTCTGCGAGATCGAGCACGCACCCGTCACGCAACAGCGCCGAGAACGCGTCATCTGCCGCAAGCGACGGCCCCTCCGCTGACGTCGTCGTCACCCAGCTCAGCGGGACCTTACGCCCGATAATGCGCTCGCCGGCGTCGGTCTGGAGGCGATAGACCCGGGTGGATTCCTGAGGCAGCCGCTTCCAAATCGGCAGCAGCAGCCCCGTGACGAGATAGATCGTGCTGGTCGTGAACTCGGAAATGGACGCGAGCTGTGCGCTCCAGCCCGCGTTGAACTGCTCACGGTCGGTCGCGACCCAACCCTGCTCGGTGAGCTTGGCGACCGGCAGGGTCTGCCGGGCCATCGGTCCGATCAGATGGACACGCTGCTCGATCTCGCCATCATCCAGGAACCAGCTCGGCGCGGGCATCTGGATTGCGGTCCGTCCGGACCGACCATGACGCACCGGAACAGCACGACGTTGCAGCAGCCGCTCCAGGGCCTCTTCCAGCGGCATCGGCCGGTTGCGGTCGCGCTGAGTGATGGTGACGAGATGGGTCTCTGCGCCGGTAGCCGGATGCGTGTAGATCGTTCGCCGCTCCTTGATGACGAAGCTTTCGGCACGCAGCGTCTCCAGACCTACGTCGAGAGTGCCGGACGCGATCGCGCCCTCGATCCGCGCCGCAAGCAGCTGCTCGAACACCGTGAACAGGATGTTCTGCAGTTCGATCGTCAGCGCCAGCAAACGGTTCAGAAACGTCGTGATCGGCGGCAACTCGTCACGCAGGCCATTCTCGTCCGTGAGCTTCAGGCCCGTCGCCTGTTCGAAGCGCTGTAGCGAGCAACTCCCGACTTGGCCGCGGACCAGGAGCCCATAGAGCTGCCGTAGGGCATCGCGCGCGTGCGGGCTCTCCAGATTGTCCTCCGGGCGGAACAGCCCCTGCCCGCCGGTCTGACGCTGGCCGCGGGTGATCGCTCCGAGCGTGTCGAGCCGGCGGGCGATCGTCGACAGGAACCGCTTCTCCGCCTTGACGTCGGTGGCGATGGGCCGAAACAGCGGCGGCTGGGCTTGGTTGGTGCGGTTGGTCCGCCCAAGCCCCTGGATCGCGGCATCCGCCTTCCAACCGGGTTCCAGGAGATAGTGCACCCGTAGCCGCTTGTTCTTGGCCGAGAGCTCCGCATGATAGCTGCGCCCGGTGCCGCCGGCATCGGAGAAGATCAGGATCCGTTTCTGGTCATCCATGAATGCAGCGGCCTCTGCGAGATTGGCCGAGGCCGGCCGCGTCTCGACCGCAAGCCGATCACGGATCCGAACGATCCGTCTGGACCGTCCCGTGATTTCGGCGACCAAATCCGTGCCGAAACGCTGCACGATCTGGTCGAGCGCGCCAGGTACAGGCGCCAGCGACGCCAGATGCTCGATCATCTCATTACGGCGCGCCACCGCCTCACGGCTCTCGACCGGCTGGCCATCGCGATACACCGGGCGCGAACACAGATTGCCCTCGCCGTCGGTGAACGGCTCGTAGAGCTGCACCGGAAAGGAATGGGCGAGATAGTCGAGGACGTATTCGCGGGGCGTGATGTCGACCTGGACGTCGCCCCATTCGTCGGTTGGGATCTCGGCGAGCCGGCGCTCCATCAGGGCTTCCCCCGTCGAGACGATCTGAATGACGGCGGCATGGCCGGCTTCGAGATCTCGCTTGATCGCATTGATCAGCGTCGGCGTCTTCATCGAGGTCAAGAGATGCCCGAAGAAGCGCTGCTTGGCGGATTCGAAGGCCGAGCGCGCCGCCGACTTGGCCTGAGCATTCAGCGTCCCGGTTGCGCCGGTGATGTTGGCCGCGCGCATCGCAGCCTCGAGATTGTTGTGAATGACCGCGAACGCATCGGCATATGCATCGTAGATCCGGACCTGCTCGTCCGTGAGCCGGTGCTCGAGGAGCTCGTATTCGATACCCTCGAAGGAGAGTGATCGCGCGGTGTAGAGGCCGAGCGCCTTGAGATCGCGCGCCATCACCTCCATAGCGGCCACCCCACCCTCCTCGATCGCCGCCACGAAATCCGCCCGCGTCGGGAACGGGAAGTCTGCGCCACCCCACAATCCGAGCCGCTGGGCATAAGCGAGATTGTGGACGGTCGTCGCCCCCGTCGCCGAGACGTAGACGATGCGAGCATTCGGCAGCGCGTGTTGCAGCCGCAAGCCCGCGCGGCCCTGCTGTGAAGCCGCCTGCTCCCCGCGCTCGGCCTTGTTGCCCCCGGCATTCTGCATCGCATGGCTCTCGTCGAAGATGATCACGCCATCGAAATCGCGTCCTACCCAATCGACGATCTGGCGGATGCGCGAAAGCTTCTCGCCCTTCTCATCGGTTCGTAGCGTGGCGTAGGTCGTAAAAAGGATGGCTTCACCCAGCCGGATGGGTGTGCCCTGCCGAAAGCGCGACAGCGGCGTCACCAGGAGCCGCTCCATGCCGAGCGCCGCCCAGTCGCGCTGGGCATCCTCGATCAGCTTGTCGGACTTGCTGACCCAGATCGCCCGGCGCCGGCCCTTCAGCCAATTGTCGAGCAGGATGCCGGCGACCTGGCGTCCCTTGCCCGCACCGGTCCCATCGCCAAGGAACCAGCCGCGCCGGAAGCGCACCGCTCGGTCGGCATCATCGCCAGCTACGCGGACCTGATCGAAGGTCTCATCGACCATCCAGGAGCCTGCGAGGAATCCACTATGCGCCTCTCCGGCATAGATGAGGCTCTCGAGCTGCGCCTCCGAGAGAACGCCGTTGCTGACGAGCTGAGGCAGTACATGCGGCAGATAGGTGGGCTTCGGCGGCATCACCGACGCCATCGCCGCCGATTGCACCAGCTTCGTCGGATGAGGCTTTGCGCCTGGGATCATGATCGACTGCAGCTGATACGGCTCATAGAGCGCCTCGGTCAGGCGAGGCCCGTCCTCGGGCAGATCATCCACGAGTTCATAGGCGAGCTCGCAGGCGGCGGGCTCGCGGGTCGGCGCCGGTGAACGTTCGCAGACAGCAGGCGGGACGCGTCCTGCTCTCGCACGGAGACCAACAGGCTCGCTCGCCTGCGCGACAAGGCGGCCCGCCATCGGCAGCCGTGGCGGCACCAGCGCCGTGATCCAGTCGAGCAAGGTCCTGACATCAGGGGCCATCCCAGCCGATTGTGGAAGCACGCGAGGATCCGGCGCCGGCTGCTTGTCGATCACGATCAAGCGCGTGGCGGTCGTCGTGCCCTGTCGTGCGTAGACTGCGCCATCGATTGCTGCAGAGAACACGACACGACCTCGCTCCTGCAGGCGTACGAAGGCATCCGTCCAGGTTGGATTGTCCGGCGCAAAGCCAGCGGCCGTGATGGCAACCAGGCGCCCGCCCTCTCCGAGCCGCGCGAGCGCCGAAGAAAGATGGCGCAACATTGTATCGGCCTGAGGACGATCCACGATCACCGTTGCCGAGAACGGCGGGTTCATCAGGACCACGCTCGGGACGCACGCCCTATCGAGATAGTCATCGATCTGCGCGGCGTCGAAGCGCGTCACGGTCAGCCCTGCGAACACCAGATCGAGCAACGCCGCGCGGCTTGCAGCGAGCTCGTTGAGCACAAGCGAGCCGCCGGCGAGCTCGGCGAAGATGGCCAGGCTCCCCGTCGCTGCGGACGGCTCGAGCACGCGATCGGCCGAGGTCACTTGTGCCGCTGTGGCTGCGGCAAGCGCCAAAGGCAGCGACGTCGAGAACTGCTGAAGGGTCTGGCTCTCCATCGAGCGCCGGGTATGGCTCGGCAGAAGCGCTGCGATCTTGCCGATCGTCGGCAGCAAGGCGGAGGGACTGCCATTGCTGGCCTTGATCATCGCCCGACCGTACTTGGCCAAAAACAGAACGGCGGCGATCTCGCAAGCCTCATACGCCGTCTTGCAGTCCCAGCTGCCCTCGGCGTCACTGGAGCCAAAGGCGGTCTGCATGGCGTGGCGCAGGCATCTCGCATCGATGCGCTCGCCGCGGACAAGGCTTTGGAGCAGCAGCTCGGCCGCACGATGGATGGCTTTGGCGCGTGCAAGGAGTGCGAAGGGAGCCGTGTGACAGCTCGTCTCGGTGACCATGGCAAAGAACCTCAAGGGAGAGCGAGGATGCGGAGGTCCGCCGAACGCTCTCTCTTGTCAGGCGGCCTCACCCGCGCTGCCCCGCCTCTCTCACTCTCGCTGCGCCTCAGCTCGCTGATGACCTGCATGAAAAAGCCCGGCCGAACTGGCCGGGCTTCCATGATCTCTATCCTCAAACTCCGGTCGTCCCGGACCGCGGGTCACTCCGCAGCGATGATCTCCTCCACCTCATCAGGGCCTTCCGTCGCCTCCTCGTCCTCGCTGAGGAAAGCCGGCAGGTTGTCACCACCTTCGCCCTCAGCTGCCGGTGCGACATCGGTCTCTGCTCCTCGCAGCGGCTCCGGCAACCAGCCGCTGCCATCGAGCAGCCGCTCAGCCTCGCGTGCCATGTCCGACTTCTTGAGGTGCTCGATGAGCTGCGCCGAAGCCTCGCCCTTGGCCTCGCGCACGGTTTGCAGGATGCGATGCTTGGTGACGCGACCGAGATAGTTGTCCACGGTGGGCTTCCAGCCGGCCCTGATCATGTCGAGCCCGACGGCGCGCGACAGCCGGTCCGCCTGTTCGAGGCGACCACGGATGCCATGCGCAGACTGGCGTCCTTGATGCACCCGGTTGGCGGGCTCGGAGATCGCGTTCACCGCCTGCGCGGCGCAATGGGCGAAGAGTTCGGCCTGCGCCGTCCCATCCATCGCGGTTAATGCCGTCCAGAGGTCCTTGTCGCTGGCAGGCAGCTTCGCCTTCCAGGCCGCGTGACGGGCGGAAATCGCCTTTGCCGGCATGCTGTCCTGTAGACCCGGCGGCTGCTCGGGAAAGCTCGGACTGCGAAGCGAGATCTCCAAACAATTGAGCGCGGAGCCGAACGGATAGAACGTCGCCAGCACGAAGTTGTGCAGCACCGCCTGGAAGGCAATCGATGGCTGCTGCGCCAGCGCATCGCGCAAGGCAAGCGTGCGATAGGCTGAAAGCTCAACGATCAGGCGTTCCGGCAGAGGCCGTTCGACGTCCTCCCCGTCTTCATCAGGCACCTCGAGCTGGCCGCTGCCGATCACGATCGTCGGCGCCGTTGCCCTGACCTCCGCGTCCGGAATGCCGGTCCGGCCATCGGCGTCCGTACCAGCTTCGGCACCCAGCTGGTCACTCGTCGCGGCGACCTCATCCTCCGGGCGGACGAAGCCGCGGGCGACCCGAAGCCGGCCCTCGGAGTCGACGCTGACGAACGCGCCGGCTCGCGCCATCTCTGCCGCATGGAAGATCATGGGCCGTTCCTCGAACGATTGCAGCGCCTCCTCGATCTCACCGAGGCGCCGATCGACCTCGTCGGGCAGTTCGTCGGCCTGACCATAATCCGCTTCGAGCTTGGCCTGTTCGGCCTTCAGCGCTTCGATTGCGGCCTGCTCACCTGCGGTGAGTTCGGCCGGTTCGCCCTGAAGCTCGCGCAAACCATGGGTATGCCCGAACGGGAAGTCGAGGGCGGCAGCGATCCACTTCCAGCCCTCGGCGCCGATCCGCTCGGCCTCGGTCTGCAGCTTCTCCGCCACGAGGCGATCGAGCAGCGCGACATCCTGCAGCCAGCCGCCGTCGTCGGCCTCGAACAGATCCCGCAGCACCACCCCGCCAGCAGCCTCATAGGAGGCGATCCCGACGAATTGGACTCTGCGATCGAACGCCCGAACCGTCTGCTCCGTGAGCTGACGGCGGATCTGATACGGCGCATCACAGCTGGAGCGGCTGACCTTGTCCCAGACCTCCTGCTGGCGCGCATGATCGCTCGTGACCGTGAAGGCCATCAGCTGCTCGAGCGTCATGCCGTCGCCGGCGTAGACATCGAGCAGTGCTGGCGAGACAGCGGCCAGCCGCAGGCGCTGCTTGACGACCGCAACCGCCACGAAATGCCGCGCCGCGATCTCCTCCTCGCTCATGCCGCTGTCACGCAGCGCCTGGAATGCGCGAAACTGGTCGAGGGGATGCAGGCCGATGCGCTGATCGTTTTCGGCGAACGAGTCATCCAGGGCCGAACCGGAATCGCGTACCACGCACGGTACGGCTTGAGTCTTCGCCATCCGCTTCTGCTTCACGAGGAGCTCGAGCGCCCGGTAGCGCCTCCCACCCGCCGGCACCTCGAACATCCCGGTCTCCTTGCCATCATCACCGAGCACGGCGCGGACGTTCAAGCTCTGCAGCAGCGTCCGTTCGGCGATGCTCTCCGCCAACTGTTCGATGGAGACGCCGCCCTTGATTCGGCGGACGTTGGATTGGCTCAGGACGAGCTTGTTGAAGGGAATGTCGCGCGACGGCGACAGCGTGATCTTCTGGGTAGCCTTGGTCATCGCTCGGTTCTCCACGACGGGCGGCCCAAGAACCTCTCTCTCAGACCTTCAACCCGTCGCAGAGCACCTCTCGCCCTCTTGCTCTCCTCCACTCGACCCCGGAGCGCCGCCCTCAGGCAGCGGCGCAACCCGCTCCGATCGTCTCGACCTGCTCAGCCGCGTCCGATGCAAAGCCAAGGAGATAGTCCGCCACACGGCTCGCCTGGCTCGCCGCCCGGACGATGGCGCGATTGTCCTCGCGCAGGACATCGAGCCAGGCGCCGATATAATCGGCATGGCGCACGGTCGGGAGGATGCCGAGCGCAGCGCAGCTGAAGGCGGATGCGATTTCCGCGATCAGCTCCTCGAACGCGTATTTGCTGCTGCCGAACCGGCCCGAGAGATCGCGGTTCAGCCGCGACGAATGCCCACTCGCATGGGCGAGCTCATGCAAGGCTGTGCGGTGCCAGTTGATCGGCTCGAAGAAAGCGGCAGGCGGCGGTACCTGCACGAAATCTTCCGCGGGGGCATAGAATGCGCGGTGACCGCCAATCCGAAAGTCGACGCCACTGTTCGCGATCAGCGTCTCCACCAAAGGCTCGATCGCTCCGGGCGGCGGCGGGGGCGCCACGGTTGCGATATCGTCCGGCAAACCGTCGCATTGGTCGGTGTTGAAAACGGTAAACCGCTTGAGAAACGGAATCGCCTGCGCCTCCTCGCCCACCTCGCGGGCACGCTGCCGCTCATCGGGGGGGACAAAGCGATCGGCATAGACAACGGTGATACCGCGCTCGCCTTTACGAACATGGCCGCCGACAGATGACGCCTGCCGGAACGTCAGCCAACTCTGGCCGGCAAATCCGTACTCGATCACGCCGCCCCAGAGAATCAGGACGTTAATCCCGGTGTATGCCCGACCCGTCGTCGCATTCCTAGGCAGGGCAAGCTGGGCGTTCGCGGCTTGCGTGCCCCAGGGCTGCACCCAGGGCACACGCCCGGCCTCCAGCTCGCCGATGATCTTGCTCGTGATCTCCTCATAGAGGCTCGCCCGGCCCTCGCCAGCGCGGCCACCAACTCTCCGTCCCTGCATCGCGGTTCTCCGCGACGGGCGCGGCGAACCTCTCTCGCCGCTTCCAACCCGTCACGGCCAACCCGGCCCGCACTCTTGCTCTCAAGAGCCTCTCAACGCGCCGACGGGCGGTGCCACCGCCTGCAGTCGCGAGATCAGTCAACAAGGCACCCGAAAGCGGGAAAGTGCTGGCGGCCGTCGTGCAATGATGACGGGGACCGCGAGCGAGTGCGTCTAGCAAGCGATCCGCCGTTGTTCTGCGCAAAGGGATCGAAGCAGGACAGCCGCGACGCCCGGCGACTCGGCTCACGACGCCCGGGAAGGCTCTTGCCGAACCCGTCCGAGCAGAATGCAACATTGAATAGGCGCGGGGGATTTCTCGACTGTATCGCGAGCTTTTGTCTAGCGCCAAAGTTTCAAATTCGGAGCCAAAAGTCTTCTTCGGTTCTTCCGATCTGGAGACGTGCGGAGGAACAAGAGCCGGCTTTCAGTCGCCGGTCCACTACAGACGGTGTAACCTGAACCTGACAGTTCGCGGTCACTTACGGGACCGAACCTTGCAATCTTGCGGCTGCGGATCCCTAACGTGAGTCAACTTGGATCGATGAGGAGACATAGGGATTCGTCCTCATGGCTCTTCGCCGGCCGCGTGCGAGAAGATGAGACTTCAGCGACGGATATCTGGCGGAGTTGTTCCAGCATTGCTCACCGCATATGACCTGCAAAGATTATAGGTTCTGCGGCCTAATGCTTCGTCCTTTGTCCACAGTCGATAGAAAGATCGAAGGCATGCAGCGTGCGGGATAGCCGGATCGCCGATGCGCTTGAGAATGGCCCGGTCTTCGGCAGTTGCAGCACCTTGGGCTTCCGCCTCTAGAGCGCCACCGAACAGCGCAATAATCTGCGCGCGCTCTCGATGTAGTATTTCGCGAATATTGAGACCGAAAAAGTCGATGATCACACGGCCGCGCCGATTGCGGGGCCCACGTCGCACTGCAGGGACGGCGGTAGTCGCAACGAACGATATCAGCGTCTCGGGGTCAGCATCGTCATCCCCGATTGGATTGCAGAGATACTGCTCTTCTTCCGCAAGCGCTGCGGGATCGTCAGCATCGTCGCATCGACGGCCTGCGATGGGAAAGAAGTTAAGCTTAAAAATTGTGTTACAAACTTTGCAGGCAGCCGCGTAATTTCTGATGTCGTACGCGAGCCACCAATATCCGGCTTTGAATTCATCTCCAGTCGCGAACGAATAGCTGAGCGAGGCCTGCCTACGGCTATCAGGCCAGACCGGAACGGAATTCTTGGGACGGAAATGCTCGACGTCGTACTCGATCTTTCCGTACATGACTCCTTCGAACTTCCGCTCGCAATAGGCGCACTTGTCGCGCTGTATGGCGATCAAGATGGGCTTGATATCGGACCAGATCGACGATTTCTCCTGGAACGCCCTCAGGGTTCTTAACTTCTCGGTACGTTTCGCGGCCTTCGAAAGCCACTTAGCATCGAGCGCGCTGATCGCTTCCTTCATTTCCGTCCGTGTACACGAGTAGCGTATCATTTCCGGCCGCGCGACGCCTTCGCTGGACCAGAGCCGGCAAGCTTCTCCAGAAACGTCAGAGCCGCAGCGGAGTCCCCTTCCGCGGCGCGATTAAATAAAGCCGATGACTCGTCGACGAATGCATCGGGGCGCGTCGTCTGCAGGCCGAAATACGAGGACAGAAGAAGGTCTTCTGCGCTGCGCCCGTAAACCTTTTCCTCCAGCTGCTTGATCGTCGCGGTCCCGTCCTCAGCGGTATCTGTCACGAATACGTTTTCCTTCCTCACCGAGCTCGCAATCAACGGGCTGTGCGAGGTGAGCACGAATTGCAGGCCGGGAAAGGCCCTCTGCAGGGTGGGAACGACGGTGCGTTGCCAAGCGGGGTGCAGGTGAAGGTCAATCTCGTCAACTAGCACGATACCCTTGACTTCGTCGATCTGCTTCTGAAAACCGGCAACATCGGTCAAGTGTCCCACCAGATCGCCGACCCAACCCACGAATGCCTTATATCCGTCAGAGAGAGACGAGAATGGCATCGGCGTGCCCTCGAAGTCGAACAGATACTGCTCCTCTTGCTCGTCGAAGGCGCCACGGAAGCGAATGGAATCGGGAAGAATGCCATCAATCTTGGCGATCGCCTCATCATGCAGTTTCAGGTTCTTGGAACGAAGCTTCGGCAACCAGCTCTGCAACGGCCGCAAGGCGACATGATCCTCGAAGAGCCCCGCAATTCTCCGGTACCGCAGACCGCGGCGTCGGCGTTCGCTTCCCGACGAGTAGTCGGCAGTCTCTACTCTGCGGGTCGCACCGTATCCGGCGACGAAGAATGCGGGAGATAGCTCATCGTCAATTACGTCTGCGATCGGGGAAGTCGGCGTCCGCTCCAGATGAAGGCGGTCAAGGCTTCCGCTGGGTCGAGTTTCGATCCGGGCCAGCATCTGGAGATTTTTTCTGACCGAAATGCCCGGGTTCAGCTCCTCTTTTTCTGGCACCGCTGCGACCTTGAGGAGCGCATGAGTCACCGGCTCCGAACCTGACTTGGGACGTCGGACCAGCCTATGCGGCACGAACCCCGAATCGAGCAGTGCGGGAGCGAGAACGGCGATAGCCAAAGCGCGCAAGACTGAGGACTTTCCGCCGCCATTGTCGCCAAGGATCAGGTTGATGTTCTCCGTCTCAGAGACGGTGCCAGTTTTGCGTCCAGGGTACTGAAGTGCGAGTTCGGCTTTACCGAAGCACTTGAATCCGTAGATGTGCAGCGATTTCGCGTACAAGTCGGAACTTTCTAATGGGTATCACTTAAGATATTCCCACATGTGGGCCATGCCAAGCCGAAACAGCGGCCTCGCGCCCGGACACCATGCCCTGCGCGCTAGCGGGCTTGGCGAGCACGCTTGGCCTTTCCGCTGGTTTTCTTGGGTTTATTCGGTGGGAGAACCGTTACGTCGGCTCCATCGTGGCAGAATACGCGCAGACGCGCATTGCCTCGCCCACAAGCCGTGGCAAGGCCGTCGATATACATGAGCAATTGCCAGTTCCGGTTGGTCATGCCTCCCTTCACGCTTTCGGCGAGGTATCTCAGATCCATGAGGCGTGCGGCGACGATCCAGATTTCCCGTGACCAGGAGCGGTTGGTGACAGCTTCCGCGACAGCGGTTTCGATCGCCTTGATGTTCAGGCCCGCCGTGTTCTTGAACACGCGCTTCAAGCCTTTGAGCTTGACCGCGTTCGCCTGAACTTCGTTCTCCCAGCGCTTTTCGGCGATCTTGGGAGGTAGCGAGGTGGTCGAGCAGAACGCGAGCGACGCCAGAGCTTGCCGCCCGACCACCTCAAGAGCTGTAATGCTTTCCTTGTGAACGTCGCTGGACGCCTTCGCATGTATGATGGCGGCGGTCCTATTCGACGTATCGACGGCGAGAAAGTCGCCCACCTCTTGTCCATCGTCGTCGCAGACGATCAGGTCGAAGCGCGTCGCTGCTTTGCCCAATTCTCCCCACTCGGCCCGCACTGGGCGGCCGATATCGTGATCAGCCATCGCCTTAAACAGCCCGAACAACGAATCTTTCATCCAGACAGACCGATCCTTGCCGTACAGGTTTTCGCCTTTTTCGGTCATGATGTTCGCGAGGATCGGGACCGCCACAGCGTTCTGCAACTGGGGGATCGTACCGTCGGGTCGCGGCCGAAAACCCTGCGGCTCGTAGAAACTACCGTTGGCATACACTATGCCGCCCTTCTCCGGGATGATCCGGAACGACTGCGTTCGATTTAGAAGCTGGGTGAAGGTCGAGGCGGAGCGCCTTCCTCCAGGCGAACGGGCGAGAAACCGCCCGTCGAGATCCGGACTTCTAATGCGATAGCGCCCCGTCCGCTGTACGAACTCGACCTCGCACTCGAAACGTTCACCGCCGATCCCGATCTCGAACTTGCCGTCGTCTACGTCTGCGCAGAGGTCGTCGTGCTCCGCATCCACCAGCGAGGCACGCGTGCCGATGTCATCAATGTCGTAGAGGAAATCCGAGAAACTGTCTCCGAGATCCAATAGGATATTCTTGGCGTCGGCTTCGCCGCCGACCGGTATCGCGGCGACTCGAGCGTATCTGTCAAAGACCGGATTCTTGGTCTGTTTGCCGTCTCTCAACTGGTCAGCGACGATCTTCGCCCATTCGATGTATTGCGCAATTGACAGCGGCTCCGGCAACGCGTCGCGGATTCGCGCCCGGGTCAACCCAAGATACCTTCCATACCTCCCAAGGAATGCGTACGCCGATGTCGGCACCATCGCCGGGTCGAGCAGATCGGTGAACGTATTCTCGAAAGATCTGGTGCGGGTCGCCTGAGAGCGGATCGCTCGCTCGGACATATCGAGGGATGCCGACGATATCCGCGCGACACGAACCGGCTTTCCGCTCGCCGATGCAGGGATACCGCGCGCTATATCGGTTTGATCCATTCTGCCAAGTCCCAGCTTGGCGGCATCGAAGACTATTCCGCCGGTATCATGGGCCAGAACCAGACTGCCCGATCGCACGACGATGCAGACACCGAGCTTCCACTCGGGAAAGAACTGCCTAGTCAGGAGCGGCGACGTTTGCCAGCCATAGTAAGCGATCGCGATTGCTTCCTCGGGAAGCCCAGATATTTCGATGGGTTGGAACCGATCTTCATTCAGGATCGCTTCCATGATTTCCGATCTGACCACGCTCTTGTCGAAGTCCCCGCCCAACCGGAAGACTGCCGCGTTGGCGGGAAGGCGGACATCGTCGATCTCAAGCTTGCCCTCGATTAGAAATCGCGGCCTAAATTGCCCTTCGATGTATTGGATGTCCGGCATCGTCGCCAGGAGCCGATCAGGCAGGGCCGCTTCGTTGGTCACCAGATAACTAGTGTTCTTCGCGCAGTACCTCTCGAAGTCGAGATAATGGTCCCAGGACTCCTCTATCCGCGAAACCATCTCGGGCGACGCCAGGACGACGGCTTCCTGCTTGGTCTTCCGACGCTCGTCCGACGAACGTAGCACGCGGCCGATCTGCTGAACTAACTGGCGAGCATTGCCGAATACATCGTATATTGCGACCGCAACGAAGGACGAGTCGTCGACCCCTTCGAGAAGTTTGGTCTGATGCAACCAGTACCGGACTTTGGCGTTCGCGGGGATCGACTGCGCGGCCTTGACGCTGTTGAAGCGTCTCTTCAATGCATCGTTGCGCTTGATGGCGTGGTGGATGGTCAGAGCGGCCTCGCCGCTCACGCGCTCGATCTCGTCATGAAGCATCTCAAGCTTGGCCCGCTCGTCGGCACGGACGATGATTTTCGGATGGTCGACGCCAGCGGGCGCATCGATCGATTTTGCTGCGAGCGCTATCGCCTTCGCAAACTTGGCGGCGTCCGCACGATCGCGAGCGTCAGGCTGGACATCCGACTCCGTGTCGTCGGTGAATTCGGAGAAAGGCGAAGCCGAGGACGTCGACGGAAGTCGGGAAAAATCTACGAGCTCATCGAAGCGGGGTTTGCGGACGATGCGCTTCGCGATCGCGTCGTCGATCGGTTGATTAAATACGAATCTGCCGCGCACGCGGAAGGACTTATAGTCGTTACGATAGGGCGTAGCACTAAACAGCACCGTCGGCAGATCGGCGTCGCGGACCGCTCTGCTCCAGGAAATCGCAGGTTCGTAGTGCCCTTCATCGACTACGACCAGATCGAACTTTCCGATCAGCCGCAATAGATCGGCCGCCCGGAGGTTTCCCGAGGTCGGCGACGGATCGGTCGCCTTCTCTGCATCCCTCCGAATCATATCCATGGCCTGAAGCGTTCCGACCAGGACCATGCGTTCCTCGGTCGGGTCGGCATCCAAAATTGATCTCACAGCACTAGGCAGCAGTTTCGCGATATATGCCGGCAGCACCGGGTTGCCGGTCGCTTCCCCCTGTTGGTCAGAAAAGAGAGAATGATCGCTTACCGCATAGTTCATGCGCGACCAAAAGCCGCGGCGGACATATCGGTAGAGCTGGTCAGTCAAGGCCTCTCTTGGCGTCAGCACCAAAGCTCGCCTGACAATAGGCAGGCAGCGACAAAGAACTGCTATTACGGCCGACTTGCCGGTGCCCGTAGGCATCTTCACCAGGGCGGCCTCGTTCGCGATTCCCTCGAGCGGCAGTCTGCGGTCCGCAGACAGGTAGGCGGCGATCGTCGCCAGAGCAGCCTCTTGCGGCTCCCAAAGCTTGCGACGTCGAGCCGGGTTGGATCGCCAGAACGTGAAGCCGTTCAAGTGCCGGTCGAGTTTGCGGTATTCCTCCCCGGCGATGCCGGCTGGATCGTTTAACGACGTACCGCCCCGGGCAATAAGCTCGTTCAATTTCATGACTTTTGCTGCAAAGCCGAAGTTGGCAGCTCCGGAGACGGCGGTTAGTTATTCCGGAACAGGATGCGAGCTTGCTAAGGATTTAATGCAGAACAGTCAACTTATGGTTGATAAGTCGCCGCGCGCCAATGTTCCTCCGTCACCGCCAATGGCGGTAACACCAGCTGTCCAGACGAGACCACGCCATAGATGGCAATAGTGGTTTGGGACGACGAGATCTAACTCACCAGCATCGCGGATTGCTGGTCGCCCGGGTCGGTAGACCGACTCATTCACGGCCCTCTTCGCGTGGACTTCGATTTCGGCACGGTGCCACTGAACTGGAGCGACGCAACGAACTTAAGTCGGATCTCGTCGGGCACCGCGCTGCGGCTGGACCCGGAAGTGCGGTGCATGGACCATACTCGTGATCAGGGCCTGCCCGTCGCGGTTCCTCCGTTCCGTTAGTATAGGCAAAGTTCCGCTTCTCGACCTCATGTGGGTCGGCGGGGCGATGACGGCCTTGATTCTCCTGGCGGCCACTCTCTGATCGCGCGAGGGGGACTCGACGCGGCCGAAGCGGAGGCGTCCAGGACCTGTCGAAGCACCTTGCGTTTCAAACGCCTGGGGAGCGGAGTATTCGCTGCTCGATTGTGACACCCTTGAGGTAAAGCGACTTCCCTATGTCTTCCGCTGTATTGATGGGCAACTGCGGGGGCACTTCCACCGCGCCGCACTCGGCAGAGCGCCACTTCTTTTTATCGATAGCTAGCTAGCCATTCGTCGAGCCGGGACGACGCATCTGCTTAAACGCGCTTTACATGCAATTTCGTTGCATATACTGTTGCGCACATGTCGTGACGGGTAACGACGGTGGAGCCGTAGAGATGCCGCGAGGCTATGCAGATTTCGACGCACTGACACGCCTCAGAGCGATTATGGACTATCGCCGCATCACATCCGCAAGAGCCGCTGAGCTTATGGGTGTCGAGCGGACGCTGATCTGGCGGGCCTACAAGGGCCGTCCGGTGACACGAGCCAACGCCGAGATCATCGCAAGCAAACTGCACCTGATCTCGAAAGCGCCCTCCCCACCCATCGATCATACAAATGCAACACATTTGTTGCACTATTTGCTGAATGCGGTTGAACACTACGCAAAGAACTTTCCATCCGATCCACCCCCATCCGCGGACAGGTAGGCCGCGCATGCGCTACATCGGCTCGAAGGCCTCGACCGCACAGTGGCTGACGGATTTTGTCGCTAGAAATGCTCCCGAGGCGACGTCGCTGTCTGACCCATTCGCCGGCACATGCACCGTGTCTCGCGCATTCAAGCAGGCCGGGTACCGAGTGATCACTGGAGACCTACTGAAGCTCTCCCACACGATCCAGTTGGCGACTATCGGCCTCAACCGGCCGCCCGGCTTCTCCGGTCTCGCCGAACGCATCGCGACGATGCAAATCCGGACAAACCGAATCGAGACTGTGCTCGGTCATCTGAACGCCCTGCCCGGGCGTCGACGCTACCTGTCGGAACATTTTTCGGCATCGTCCGGACGCATGTATTTCACCGACGCCAATGCGGCGAAAATCGACGCTATCCGGGATGAAATCGCCGAGTGGTCGATCAGCGGCTTGATCAACCAGGCCGAGGAAGCCTATCTGCTCACTGCCCTCGTCTTCGCGGCCGACAAGGTGGCGAACACCGCGGGGACCTACTACGCTCACCTGAAGACGCTCTCCCGAAAGGCTGTCAAGACCATTGAGCTCATGGCGCCCCCGCTCGCCGACAATCGCAAGAAGAACGTCTGCCTTCTCGCGGATGCCCGCGACGTGGCATCGCGGCAGTTCGCTGACGTGCTCTACTTGGACCCCCCCTACAACGAACGCGACTACGGAGGCTACTACCACCTGCCAGATTCGATTGTGCGGAACGACCGCCCTAGCCCCCGCGGTCGCAGCGGCGCTCCCGAGACCCGACGGACGAAAATTTCGGATTTTTGTCGCCCCGCCCATGCCGAGGCGGCATTCGACCAATTGGTCTTCGAAGCAAAGGCACGCTATATTCTCGTGCACTACACGACCACGGGCCTCATCGGGCACCGAGCGATCATGACCGGACTCAAGCGACGAGGGCCAGTCTCATACAGAAACCTGCCGGTTCGCGCCTATTCGACGACCTCAGAAACGACCGGCACGACCATGAACCGCATCTATTGGTGCAAGGTAGACGGAAGTCGGCAGATTTGATCGAACTAGACAACGAACTCGCTGTAAGGCTTAGAAAAATCCGGCTCGTTCTAGCGGATATCGACGGCACGTTAGTTAGTGCGGACAAGAAGACTTTCGATAACGTATTGATTCAAATTCGAAAGCTCAAGCCGCTCCGGATCGGTTTCTCCATAGCGACGGGTCGAACGATCCGCGGCGCATCCTTCGCAACCAGCCAGCTCCACCAAGTCGGCAGCCGGCTGCCGCCGATGATCACCTACAATGGCGCGGTGGTGCTTGCGGGCCGAGATTCGACACTGCTCAAGCGGCATTTGATCGGGCTGGATGATTTTCGGGCTGTGATCGAAACGTGCCGCCGACGCTCGCTGCGAGTGACGGCATACGCTTGCGGTTCTCAACTCGACTTCATACCGCACGAGAGCGTGTATTCCGAAGTTGCCGACTCTCCAGATACCGACTTCAACGGGATGGAAATCCGGCGGGTATCCGACCTGGCGGCCGTCGACGACGAATTCGTCGCAATCCTCGTCGAAGTTCCGGCGGACGCCGGCGGAGACCTCTTAACGGAGCTTCAGCGCGAGCTCGGCGGCCGCGTCCGCATAACGACGTCGGGAGGCCGGTACATCGAAATCTGCCATACGTCCGGCACCAAGCTGAACGCAATGGCGGAGCTCGCCAAGATGCAGCAGTTGAAGGTCGAAGAGATCATGGCCATCGGCGATAACTATAACGACCTGGAAATGATCGCAGGTGCCGGCGTCGGCGTCGCCGTCGCCAACGCGCCGGAACCGATTCGCGCCAGCGCGACGTTCCAGACGTCTTTACCCAGCGGACAAGGGGTCGTGGAGGCTTTGCGCGCATTGACCCGTGCTGTAAGAAGTTCTCCCCGCCCACATCTTCCGGTCAAAGATGTCGTTCGATGAAGCCCTAGCGCGTATTTCAGCCCAGGAAGGTCGGCTGCGTTCGACGCTCCTGTCCGAGCCCGAATTCCGGCGCGAATTTACGGATTTGCTGCGGGAAATTGGCCATCTCGGTCTCGATGTGCGTGTGACAGTGCATCGCCGCGAGCCGAAAGATGAACTCGCAGTCTACGTTTCACCAGGATCCGAGACCGACAAAGGTGGGGCCTCGGAAAAGAAGGAAATTGCCCCCGACGAACGTGCGGTCACGTCGACCGTCGAAGCCTGGTACGTCAAGCGCCCGAGGCCAGACGCGCTCCAGGTCGACACCTGCTTGAGGCGCCTCGGCGAGCTGGCCAATCTCCATTGGGGCGACCGAGACCCATTGACGTTGCTTCCTTTTCTGAAATCGGCGGGCACGGAAGCGCGCGTTCTGGCCTATGCAATCGAAGCGTCCGATCGCGGCCAATGCATAGCCGTCCTCAACACAGACCTCGACAAGTTCAAGTCGATTAACGATAGCTTCAGTTTCGAAACCGGTAATTCCGTTCTGAGGGAATTCGGCGAAAGGTTCAGGACCCATTTCGAAGACCTCGGCGTCGTGATCAGGCACGGTGGCGAGGAGTTTTCCGCGGTGCTGACACATCCCGATCCGATCCAAATCCTGGGCCGCGTTGAAGCGTTCCGCGCAAAGATGGAGAAAGATCCGATCCAAGCGATTGGACGGCCTAACACCTGCAGTATCGGTCTTTCCGTTTACTACGACGGAGACGTTCGCGCGATCTCGGGCTCTATCCAAGATCTCGTGAAACAGGCAGAAGATGCCGAACACCAGGCGAAGGCGGATGGAAGAAACTGCATCCGTCTCAACGTCGCCACCGGTGCAAAGACCGTCGCTCGACTATCAAGATCGGACATGGTTCAGGCGGCGCTCGAAGCCCGACTGGATCTTCATAGAACACGCGGGTCTATGGCTTCACAAGAAGCCGGGACGCTTCTGCGCAATCTAGTCGCCGATCGTGTCCTCATTTCGGGCGTGACGGAAGTCGCCGCCGCCGCAGAAGTGGTCGCTAGAGTCGTGGGTGTCTCATTCGGCGATGTACCTCGTGACACTGATGGTAAGCCGCCGTCACTCTCCTTCTCGGTGCCGATCTGCACCTGGGCCACGGCCGTAGCGTGGGGATACTTGCGAGCGGCGTACTCGGGCGGCCCATTCCCGGGTTCGTCCGACGTCCTTCGCTTCGAGGTCCGCGATCTAGGCGACGGACAACATACCCTCGTGCTCGTCATCGATCACGCGAACGACCGCGCTACAATCATTCGGATCGCTCCCGTGGTCGCGGAACTAGCCGACGTCGAGCCGGTCACCATCGGTCGTCCCTGGTTTCCGCACACGAAGGCGCCCTCCGACGCCTTGGTCCGCTACGACACGCCAGGCACTGGGTCAGGCTACGCGCTTTCGCCGTGCCTACTGCTGCCGATCGGAGACGGCGCCATCGCCCTCGCTAAATCCATGCGCCACTTGGTTGCGGACATCGTCGAGATCGACGATCGTCCCGTCGACGGCGGCGGTCTTCCCGACTTCTGGCAGAGTAACGTTTCGCGAACTGTACGAGCGTGCCTTCGCAATCCGAACATCCAACGCATCATCGTACTCGGCAAATCCGCCAACGCGAAGGCCACCCTCTCGCGCCTCGACATGGATGAAGAGGCCTGGACGCGCGGAATGCACGATCTGTATCGTCGCATCAGCATTTCGCTCGAACATCTTCTGACGTTCCGGAAGAGACGGATCGGCATCGACCGGATCGAAGAGCCGAACTCCCAAAACGTCCGATACGCCATCTTCGAAGTGACGTCTTCCATCGAAATGAGCGAATCTGTACCGCAGACTATCAACCTGGAAGAAGAAGCGAAGCGACGACGGATTTCTGCCGCGCCGCAGACCGAAAACATCCGCCTCCTGCCGATAGATGGTCTGAGGACGACGACGATGACCGACGCCTACCCGCAGGCGATCAACCTTCTTCGTTCGAGCGATGCGCCGTATCAGATTGAGTCATCTCAGCGCCGCTTCCGTGAATTCCCGAGCTTCAAACTCGTGCTCACGAGCCCATACGTGGAGACGGTGCCTGACTACTGGAAGGGGGAGAGGGAAACGCTCAACGACTACGTTGGTAAGAATTTTGGTCGGCAGAATGGCCTGTTTGGCAAGCCACTGCATGCGGAGACGGCCGACAAACCTTCACTCTACAGGCAAGGCATCGACGCGACCGTCGCTGCAGTCCGCCAACAACGTCCTACCCGACGTATATTCCTTCCGGTGAGCGCCGCGGACGCGCGTTTCGACCAACCTCTAGGCCTGTGTGCGATCCACGTGATGCCGCGTTTCCGTGATGGGAAATGCTATCTCGACTTCCAGTGGATTTGGCGGACGGTGGAAGCGCTCATCGGCTTCCCCTTCAGCGCCTACGGCTCCATCTCGTGGTCGAAGGAATTCTACGAAACCGTTACCGCAACATTGCTGCAATCGGACGCCAAGACGAACGTCGAGCTTGGCGAATTGACTTATCTCGCCCTCAGTTTCCACATGTTCTTAGACGAAGGCGATACCGAAATCGCACGTGCGATCGTTCAGGATGTCTCGACCTGACATCTGGGCGGCGTTCGCCGCCGATCCCACCGCTAGGATCATCCTGGATCGCCGCGGGCGTCACATAGCCGATGCTGCGGCGGCGATCGGCTTGGCCGTAGCAGAACGATGGTCCATCGAGGGCCCGTTCGGACCTGTTCATGCTGCGCTCCTGACGAACCGTGGCCACCCCGAGGAGGTTGGGGTGCCCGGCGCGATCGCGCTCAAGAAGCTCAGGTACGTCCGGCTCGTAGACCGCTTTTTCCTCCCCGAGAACCCCGGGCCGATAGTATCGGCCGCACTTTTCGATGTCGTGGCTTCGCACTACGATGACCTCACACGTCAAGCCGTGAACACGAAGGTGGCGGAGAGCCTACTCCGAGCGGTCTGCAACGAGCGTGCGGAACGGCAGACTGTGCTGGACTTCGGGTGCGGCACCGGCGTTGCGCATCTGTCCGCAACGCGACTTGCGCTGGAGGGCATCAGCATCGAACTCATCGGGACAGATCTTTGCGAGGCAATGCTGCGATTAGCGGCGGCGCGAGGCGAGAAGGTGATGCCTCTCCCGCAGTGGCGGTCGCTGCCGGCCGACGGTCTAGATGGCGCCATAGCCGTCTTCGTCCTGCACTACGGCGTACCACAAACGGATCTCGCTGCGCTCGCGTCTCAATTGAAGATGGGCCGCCGCTTTGCTGCTAACTATTTCAAGCCACCGCTCGGAGCCGTCTCTCGACTTGAATCGTCGCTCGCGGCCGAAGGTCTGCGGCTCGAACGTGAGGAGCCATTGGATATGACGAGCGCTGACAACGTGCTCCTCGTCTTCCGCAAGGAAAGGAGCGGGAATGTCGATTCCGACGCCTGATTCCAATCTGGAGATCTATCTACCGAGATTCCTGAAAGTCGACGGCGCATCCACTCGACCGGCCGGCGCACGTGTTGTCCCGCCACAACGAAAAGATCTATTCGCGGACATCGAACGGACCGTACCCGACGACCATGGGCTTTCAGCCGTGGGCTTCGCCGAATTTTCCGTGTCGCCCACTGTCAAGATCGTCGTCGACACCCGCGCCGTCGTTCCCGCCGAAGTTCAGTCTCTTATCTACGTGATACGCGACACCGAAGCGCGGATAGGAGGTTCCCCGTCCTGTCGTATTTCGACGCATGAGATTGATCCTTCGGCCGGGCTCTCAGTCATGACCACCGATCCGAGGCTCGTCGACGCCGCTCAGGCCGCGTGGCACGCCGTCCGTGCTCTATCCTCGGTCTCCGACGTCGAGTCCAGGTCGACGCCGAAGCTATACGGCAGCAAACTCAGACTGACTCCTCTCCTAGCCGCGGCTATCTGTTCGAACCTTCCGTCGGGCGCGCCAATTCTCGATGCCATGGCCGGGACCGGTATAGTCTCCCGCATGCTTAGTGGACGGTTCCGAGTTTCGGTCAACGACGCCAATGCCTATGGCGCCGTATTCGCACGCAGTCAGGGAGCCACCCTGACAGGCGACGCCGACAAACTCATCGAACGCCTCCGGCACGTAGCGTCTCGAAATTACGAGGCGCTGGTCGGTTTGGCGCCCGCAAGCTTCGCTTCCGAAGCCGACTTTTTCCATGGTGATCTGAGTGACGAACGCTTCGGCGACTACGAGCGATTCTGCCGGCAGCAGGTTATCGCACCTTCGGAAGGCTCACCGAGCGACGCACCCTATCAGCTCTGCTTGGCGCGTTACGCCAATTCGTATTTTGGCGTTGCGCAATGCGCTCAATTAGACAGTCTGCGCGCAGCGATCGACGAGATCAGTCCCGAAGCGACCCCACAGCGCGATCTGCTTCTATCCGCACTCCTGATGGCGGCAACCGTCTGCAGCACTGGCCCCCATTTCGCCCAGCCCCGTAAGCTTACGAGGGCGAGCTTTCGCGACACCGTCGAGCGCCGGGCGCGTAGCGTCATATGGGAGTTCGAACTAGCCGTCCGGAGAATGGCCGCCAGGCCGCCCTTGCGATTTCCCATCGAGTCGGCATCGCAGGGGGACTGGCGCGACGCCGTGACCCAATTCGCGCGACGCCTAGGCGAGCGTCGGCCCGCCGCTGTTTACTTCGATCCGCCCTATTCGAAGTTTCAGTATTCCCGCTATTACCACCTACTCAACGTCCTCATCTCCTACGATTATCCTTCGATTCATGGAGTCGGACGTTACCCGCCACTCGTCGATCGCTTCAGTTCACGATTCGAGCACAATTCAAATCCAGCCCTGAGCGAGTTCGAGGATGCCTTCGATCTTTGTCGCGCGCTGGGCCTGCGTGTATTCGTGAGCTACAGCAATCGCGGCCTTGTTTCTGCCGACGCTCTCGTAGACGCGATGTCACGCCGCTTCGCCGAAGTCGTCGAATTCTCCGACAGGATCCGGCATCACTCCCAAGGCACCAGGCTCGGTGATCATCTCGGATACGTGACCGAATTCGTGCTGGCGGCACGTAACGACTAGATTCCTTCCGTCGATCAAACCTGTCGCTTCTAGCGTGAGACTCTTGCCCCGACGTTCCAAAGCGAAAAGAAAATGGCTTTGGGTGGCGATCGAGGGGCAGGTCATGGCAATACACTTCAGGAGAATTCTAGCAGCTGGTTCGCGACAAAAGTGACTCGAATCGGACCGCCTTACCCCCATGGACACGCCAGAACCGCCGATTGCGCTACGCGCCACGGCTCTCGCTGTCCAAAAGCGCATCGTTCTGTAAGCCATTCCTTGCTGCCGATCTGCAGTTCATCGGTCAACGGATGGCACCGACGGAATGCCAAAGCGCAAAGGCGACAAACTTGCCAGGGTCAAAGCACGCCCGAGTCCGGATCAGTGGGGCGAAGACGAGGTCATGACACTCGTCGAGGCTTCCGCCGTGTTCTTCCCAGAAGGTCCCCTCACCTTGTCATCACTGCGAAGGGCCGCAGCAGCAGGGATTCTTGAAATCGCCAAAGTTGCGGGCAAGGATCTGACCACCCCCCGCGCCATTCGCAAACTGGTCAAGCCGTCATGCCAGGCCGCAAAGCCAAGCCGCCGCGACTCTGGTTCAGAGAAGATGACGACTGCTGGGTCATTCTCGACCAGGCCAACGGAAAACGACGGCAGATCCGCACAGGCTGTCGCCGCGACGACACTGATGGCGCAGCGAAAGCGCTCGAGAAATACATTGCCTCAAGACACACTTCCCGTGTTGGAGTAACGGACCCTCACTTCCTTCCGATTGCCGATGTCCTGACTTCGTATGAGCTTGCGAAACGACCGAAGAGCGATGACGTTCGGGCCAACGCGCAGCATGATCTACTTCTGATCCGCCTGCTCGATCTCAACATGTTCTTCGGCGCCAGGATGCTCGCGGACATCAAGGCGCAGCTCTGTCGCGATTTCGTAGACTGGTCGACCGGCATCGCGAACGAAAACAATCGACGAGCCCGGATCGCGGCGCGCAAGGGGATTGTCTCGGATCAGACGGCGCGGCGGCGGCTCGAGGACCTTCGCGCAGCCGTCAATCTCTATCACGCGGAACACACGCTCGATGTCGTCCCAAAGATATCGCTGCCCGAAAAGACGAAGGGCAGAGAGCGCTGGCTCACGCGCAACGAGGCCGCTCGCCTCCTGGGCGCGGCTCTGGGTTACGTCTGGGATGAAGGCCATGCGAATTGGAGACGCAAGCCGACCGGAGAACTGATCCGTCGAGAACGATGGATCATCAATCGACGACGCCCCGCCGCGAGATTCATCCTGATTGGGCTTTATAGCGCGCGGCGCGAAGAGACGATCCGCCGGACGCAGTGGATTCCGACAACGACACACCCCTGGATGGATTTGGAAGCCATGGTCTACCAGGGGCGTGGCTCGGACGAGCGGGCCACCAAGAAGCGCCGACCTCCGGCGAAGATCGCCAACCGGCTGCGACCCCACCTGGTACGCTGGCGCAATATCGACGCTCTTCGTTCGGCCGAGTTGCGGGCCTCAGGTATCCTCGCGTCAGGAGAGGAGATCCGTTTCGTCGTCAACCGGATGCACGATGGCCAGTCGCTTGCCGGCAAGATCCGGTCGGCTTGGGAGGGCATCCTCGAGGATGCGGGGCTTGGCGACGATGTGGTCCGGCACTCGCTCCGTCATACGGCTGCGACCTGGCTAATGCAGCAGGGCACGGACCATTGGCAAGCCGCAGGCTGGCTCGGGATGACCGTCGAGCAGCTCGAACAGACGTACGGCCACCACCATCCGGATTTCCAGGGCGAAGCTGCTGAAGCGTTCGGCGGGCGTGCTGAAAGCTCCCCACCCGGTCGACAGTCGCGCTCAGCACGGCTCTAGTCGGCGCTCACAACGGTCCGCCGACTTGGGTCGTAGGCCCAGCAATCCCCCCAGCATCTGACCGCCATTTCCATCGGCCGTATGAGGCCAGGCTTTGATCGAGCTTCCTGTTCAGGATCTCGATGGGGTGCAAACCGGCTCAAGGACGACGGACCAGTCCCTTCACCCGCCCTGAAACGCCCTCACGTCGTGCGTCGGGATGCCTCGTTGCTCGTTGCGCGTTCCAATACGACGAGCTGAGCGCAGCGATACGGCTCTAGGAGCCATTTCGTTGCGCATTTCGTTGCGGGATCGGGAAAGGCACTTCGTAAGTGCTTGAAAGAATGGTCGGAGCGGCAGGATTCGAACCTGCGACCCCTGCGTCCCGAACGCTGCGGCGCTGGTTGCATCCGTTGAAATCG
>NZ_JBNPTM010000016.1:0-76943 GCF_051167655.1 Bradyrhizobium sp. HKCCYLS2038
GCGGCTGCGCTTCATGCTCTGGTCCTCGTTGGGCCAGAACGAACTTCAAACTGGATTAAGCCCGAGGGGCAAGGTCATTATCGGTGTTTTGCGAACAGCACCCGCTGAGCGGCGTTGATCGAACTCTCGGCCAGATCGACCTCGCGCTTCGAGGACGGTAGATGCTGGCGTCTGGATTGGTAGTTGAAGTAGAGCGTACCATGAATCCCATTGACGTTGCGCTTGAGGATCGGGCGCTGCCAAATCGCGCTGAGAACGAAGTCCGCATGGGCTTCGCCCACGCGCTGAACGAAGTCCTCCGAGATTTCCATGTCCTGATCACCGGGTGAAAATATCTGACAAAATTCGTCCTCGGTGGCCCGAAACACACTGAACGTGGCGTTATCCGCGCCGTCGATGATCTGAATGTTTCTCCATTCTGAACGCGGGCTATAGATATCGAGGCCGAGCAGGATTCCGCGCTCTGTGAGCAAGGAAAGGCAGTCAGGACTGATCTCAAGACCTTCGTTGGTTTCCTGCAAGAACAAACTGACGAACAGGTACGGTCGATATTTTCCGAGGCTGCGCCAGATCGACAGGTCCTGACTCAGCGGCGAAAGGATTTCCTCGACCTGCGCGTCAATATCTCCAGGCGCGCGACGCTCCGCACGCACGATCCAACTGCCCGTTTTGGCGATCCGTCCGCCACCTATCACATCGCCCTTGCTCGCGCATGTTGAAGGCGTCCCGCCGAGAAGGGCAGTCAGCGCGCCGGGGTTGAGATTATCGCCGGAAAATCTCAGGGACGTGTGCGTTTCTGAAATCCTCGTCATTATCCAACTTTGCCTCGCCACGATTTTCCCATTATGACAAAAGGCCGAGACGTTCGCACTGCAAAGCTAACTCAGCAATTCGCCGGCCAGCTCGCCCAGCCGCTCGACGCTGCGCTCGATCCGCGCGTCCCAGTCGTGGCTGCAGCTCAGCCGCAGGCAGTTGCGATAACCTGACGTCGCCGTGAACAGTCCGCCGGGCACGAAGCAGATGCGCTCGCGGATGGCGCGCGCATAGAGCGCGTTGGAATCGAAGCCCGCGGGCAGCTCCAGCCACAGCACGAAGCCGCCCTTGGGGTCGGTCATGCGCGTCTCCCGTGGGAAGCTGCGGTCGACGGTGCGGCGCATGCGGTCGATGTTGTCGGCGAACACCTTGCGGATGCGCCGCAGATGGGCGTCGTAGCCGCCTGAGTTCAGGAAGTCCGCCATCGCCTTCTGCGGCAACGCCGCGCCGCTCAGCGACAGCGCGAATTTTGCAGCGAGGATCTCGTCGTGGCGGCGGTTGGCGGCGAGCCAGCCGATGCGATAGCCAGGTGCGATCGTCTTCGAGAACGAACTGCACAGGATGATGTCGGCCTTTGGAGCGATCGCGGCGAACGGGCGTGGCCGGTCGTCGCCGAAGCTGATGTCGCCGTAGATGTCGTCCTCGATCAGCGGCACGCCATGACGCGTGAGCACGCGGATGATCGCGGCCTTCTTCGCCTCGTCGATGCGCGTGCCCAGCGGATTGTTGAAGCTCGAGGCGAGCAGGCAGGCGGCGACGCGGCGGGCGCCGAGCGTCTTGTCGAGCGCGGCGACGTCGACGCCACTGGCCGGATCGGTCGGCAGCTCCAGCGCGCGCAGGCCGCGGGCCTCGAGCACCTGCAGCAGGCCGAAATAGGTCGGAGATTCGATCGCGACGGTGTCGCCCGGCCGGGCGGTGACGCTGAGGGCAACGTTCAGTGCCTCGGTGCAGCCATTGGTGATGAGCACGCCCTCGGGCGGCACGGCGTGCCCGAGCCGCAGCGCACGTGCGGAGATCTGGCGGCGCAGCTCGGCATCGCCATGGGGATCGGCATAGATGTTGTAGGCGCGGCCATGAACGCGGGCGCAACGCGCGAGGTGGCGGTCCAGCCGCTCGGCCGCGAGCAGGCCGGCGCTCGGGAGCGCGCAGCCCAGCGGCGCATAGGCCGGGTCGCCGGCATAGGCGAGCACGCTGAACACGGGACTTGATACGGCGACGGGTCTGGCCCGCCGCGGCGGCTGGGACGCTGTCGGCAGGGCGCGCTGCCGGTGCGGCCGGTGCGTGACGTAGAAGCCGGATTTCGGCCGGGCCTCCAGCACGCCGCGATCCTCCAGCAGCCGATAGGCCTGCACCGCCGTCGTCAGGCTGACGTGATGCTGGGACGCGAAGGCGCGCACCGAGGGCGCGCGCATGCCGACGCGCAACACGCCGTCGTCGATGAGCGCCGTGACGCGCTCGGCGAGCGCCTCATAGAGCGGCAGGTCTGGTGTGCGCTGGTCCATACAGATCATCCAAGCGCAGATCTGTGCTGGTGGCAATCGGGCTGGTCTGTATCTGTCATCGGGAGGTCGCTCCGCGTAGCGTCCGGCATCCACCGGAGTTTCGCCATGCTCAATCTGCCCAGCCGCTTTCCGCATAATGACATCATCAGCCTGACATCGCCGGTGCGCTACGATCTCGCCGAAAGCGTCGGCCCGGATTTGCGGCTCGGCGACCTGCTCGCGGGCGAGCTCGGCGACGAGCTGAAGGATCTCGCGCTGAGCTATGGCACCACCGAGGGCGACGTCGCGCTGCGCCGGCTGATCGCCGCGCGACATGGCGTTGATGCCAACGATGTCATCACCACCGTCGGCAGCATGCAGGCGCTGTTCCTGCTCGCCTTCATTCTCAACGCGGCGGGTGCCGAGGCGGTGATCGCAAGGCCGGCGTTTCCCAACGCGCGCAACGTGCTCGCCGCGGTTGGCCTGCGCGTAGTCGATCTGCCGCTGTGTTTCGACGACGGCTATCGTCTCGATGTGGACCGATTGCGGTCGCTGCTGACGGCGCGCACGCGGCTGGTCAGCCTGGCCTCGCCGCAGAATCCATCCGGCGTCGCGCTGTCGGAGCGCGAGCTGCACGAGATCCTTGCGGCCATGGACGAGGTCTGTCCCGATGCGTTCCTGCTGGTCGACGAGACCTATCGCGAGGCCGTGCATGGCGAGGCAGAGCCGCGCCCCAGCTTCGTTGCGCAGGATCGGCGGATCGTCAGTTGCGCGGCGCTCTCGAAATGCCATGGCGCGCCGGGCATCCGCACCGGATGGGTGATCACGCGCGACGCGGCGCTGCGCGCGCAACTCGTGCTCGCCAAGTTCAACACGACGATCTCGACCTCGGTCGTCGATGAGGCGATCTCGCGGCGCATCCTGCGCGATATGAATGCGATCATGCGCGACCGGCGCCGTCATCTGGCCGCGGGCCTGGCGCGCACCGAAGCGTTCGTCGCCGATCAAGCCAGGCTGATCGAATGGGTCAGGCCGGATGCCGGCGCGCTGTGCTGTGTCAGGTTGAAGCGGCAAGTGTTCGACGATGCGGCGGTGGCCCGCTTTCATCACGAGCTGACGGCGCGTGAGACGCGCGTCGCGCCGGGGCCGTGGTTCGGCGACGAAGCGCGCGTGTTCCGTCTCGGCTTCGGCATGCTCGCATTGCCCGAGCTCGACGAGGCGCTGCAGCGCCTGGCGCAGGCGCTGACCGCGGCGGCGTGAGCAGGGCGAATGTCGGCCCTGCGTTGACGTGTTTCCGAGCGATGCTCGCGCGCGATTGCGCTACGATAATCTTGACCGTTCTCTCACGAGGTTTCCATGCACGATCTCACCCGCTGCGTTCAGCATCCTGTCGTGTCCCAGGACGGCTTCAAGTCGCTGGCGGTGCCGACCCATCGCGCCTCGACGATCGTCTATGACGATCCGCAGGATTTTGCACGGCGCGCCGAGCGCGGCCTCGACGGCTACACCTATGGCCTGCACGGCACGCCGACGACGCGGACCCTGGAGGCGCAGATCACGGCGCTGCATGGCGGCGAGCGCACCGTGCTGGTTCCATCGGGACAGGCTGCGGTCGCGATCCCGATGCTCGCCGTGCTCAAGCCGGGCGACAAGGTGCTGATTCCCGATCACGTCTATCCGCCGGTGCGTCACCTCTGCGCCAACTATCTCGCATCGCGCGGCATTGCGCATCAGGTCTATGATCCGCTGATCGGCGCCGGCATCGCCGACATCATCGACGCGAGCACCAGGCTGATCTGGCTGGAATCGCCGGGCTCGGGAACGATGGAGGTACAGGACGTGCCGGCCATCGCGCGCGCGGCGAAGGCACGGGGCGTACTCACCGGCTGCGACAACACCTGGGCCAGCCCGCTGCTGTTCAAGCCGCTGGCGCATGGCGTCGACTTCGCGGTGGAGGCGCTGACGAAATATGTCGGCGGCCATTCCGACCTGCTGCTCGGCTCCATCACCGTCAAGGATCTCGCGCTGCGCAAGGCGCTGAAGGAGGTGCTGGGTGTGCTCGGCATCGGCGTGTCGCCCGACGAGGCGGCGTTGGCGCTGCGCGGCATCGAGACGATGGGCGTGCGGATGGCGCATAGCGGCCGCGTCGCGCGCGAATTTGCCGAGCGGCTGCAGCAGGCGCCGGCGGTCGCGCGCGTGCTGCACCCGGCGCTGCCGTCCTGTCCGGGGCACGAGGTGTTTGCACGCGACTTTTCCGGCGCGAGCGCGGTGTTCAGCGTCGTGATCCGGCCGGAGTTCTCGGCGCGGATCTATTCCGCGCTCGGGCATCTCAGCCTGTTCGCGATCGGCGCCTCCTGGGGCGGCACCCACAGCCTGATCGTGCCGATGGACGTCATGGCCGACCGCACAATGCGGCCATGGAATGCGGCGGAAGGATTGGTGCGACTCAGCATCGGCCTCGAAGAGCCGGGCGAGCTGTGGGCGGACCTATCGCGGTTCCTGGATGGGCTGGTGGCTTAGAGCACTCAGCGAGGTAGCACTTCGAGGCCGAACCTCTCCCCTCGCTGTCATTCCGGGGCGCGCGCAGCGCGAGCCCGGAATCCATACTCACAGGCCGTAGTGGGGAGAGCGAGATGGCGGAATATCGATCGCGCTCTCTCGCACCCATCGTGGTTATGGATTCCGGGCTCGCGCTGCGCGCGCCCCGGAATGACGGTTTGGAGAAAGTCGGACTCAAACGAAGCTTATACGTCGCGTGATGGCCCGGCTTCAGCGGGACTGCATCTGATAGCTAACCCGCACTCAGCCGGACGCCGGCGCGCAGAAACTTCTGCGGGTCGACGGCTTCGCCGTCGATGCGGGTCTCGTAGTGCAGATGCGGGCCGGTGGAGCGGCCGGTCGAGCCGACCTCGCCGATGATGTCGCCGATCTTCACCTGCTGGCCGATCTTGACGTTGATCTCGGAGAGATGGCCGTAACGGGTGGAGAGGCCGTTGCCGTGATCGACCTCGACCATGCGGCCATAGCCGCCGGACCAGCCGGCATTGACGACCTTGCCATTGGCGGTGACACGCACGGGATCGCCGGTGGCGGCGCGGAAATCGAGGCCGGTGTGCATCGCCGGGCGACCGAGGAACGGATCCGAGCGCACGCCGAAGCCGGAGGTGAACTCGACCTCGCCGATGACAGGCTTGCGATACGGCACCAGCGACAGCGTCCGGTTCATCTTCTCGACCTGGGCGCGGGTGATGTTGATGCGATAGAGCTGGCGCTCGAACGGGCCGGACTCGGCGCCGAGCTTGACCGGCACGAACGGGCCGCCCATGCCGCCCTTCGGCGCTGCAGCTTCGAGCTGGCCCATGTCGAGGCCGAGATCGGTGATCACGCCGCGCATCCGCCGCAGCTTCGATTCGAGCGTCTCCTCGGCCGAGGACAGCATCGCGACCTGCCGCGCCTCGACCTGATCGAGCGAGCGCGTCAGCCGCGTCAGCACGTTGTCGACACCGGCGAGCTTGGTGGACTGGCTCGGCTGCACATTGGCCATGACGGGGCTGCGCGATTCGAGCCGGGCCTCGCGGTCCGGCGGCGCGGTGAAGATGACGGTGTCGCTGATCGGCGACGGTTTTGGCGTTGATGGCGCCGAGGGCGGCTCGATTGCCGGGCCACGGGCCGGCGCACGGATCGAGCCGGTGATGTCGGGCATGCTGCCGAGCGCGGTGGCGCGGCCTTCGAGCGCGGTTTGCCGCTTCAGGATCTGGTCGAGCTTCTGGTCGAACTGCTCCTGGTCGAGCAGCTGGCGGCTGGTGGCGCGGTCGACCTTGGCGCGCAGCTCGGCGATGCGGTCCTCATAGGCGTATTGCATTTCGGCCTGGCGCGCGATCAGGCGGGTCAGCACGTCGTCGCGGAACGCGAAATAGGTCGCGGTCGCCGCCGACCACGCGCCGAGCAGGCTGACCGTGCCGACCACGATCCAGAACACGACAGGGCCGATGCGCACCTGCTTGCCGGCATGCACCAGCGTGTAGTCGCTCTGCGAGGCTGTCGCCGCGGCAGCAGGCGCCGGATGGCTCGCCGGTGCACGCCGGGGATGGTGGGCGTGGCCGCGGTCATGAGGATGGTGCTGGGGATATTCGGCGTGATGGCCGGAACGATGCGACATCGGCACTCCCGCGCCGGCTGGAGCTCGTTACGTCCAGCGGCGTCATTTACGGGAGGGATTTGACCCCTGCATGGTTAATTTTTCCCCAACACCCCGCCGCGTGTTTCTACAGGTCGCGCGCCGCCGCCAGCACGGTGTCGGCATGGCCGTCGACCTTGACGTTGCGCCAGACCTTGGCGACGCGGCCGTCGGCGCCGATCAGGACCGTGCTCCTGATGATGCCGAGAAACTTGCGGCCATAGAGCGACTTCTCGCCCCACGCGCCATACGCCTCCAGCATGCCGTGGGTCTCGTCGGAGATCAGCGGCACGGCGAGATCGTGCTTGTCGCGGAAATTGTCCTGCGCCTTGACCGAATCGGCTGATACGCCGAGCACAGCCGTGCCCGCGGCCGCGAAGTCCTTCGACAGCCGGGTGAAGTCGATCGCCTCCTTGGTGCAGCCGGGCGTGTTGGCCTTGGGATAGAAGAACAGCACGAGCTTCTTGCCGGCATAGTCGGCGAGCGAAACGGTTCCGCCGCCATCGCGCGGCAGCTTGAAGGCCGGCGCCTTGGCGCCGTCGGCGAGGCCGGTTCCCGGCGCGGCCGGAGCAGTCTTGGCGGCCAGGGACTTTGCGGCCTTGGTGGTGGTCTTCTTGGCCGGCTTCGCCGTTGTGGGCTTGCTGGTCTTCTTGGCCGCCTTGCTGGCCGCCATGGCCAGGCGGTTCCCGGCGGCTGCTCCGTAGGACGCCGGGTTGGAGGATTTCTTCCGTGATTCCTTTGACATACGCCTTCCTTTCGTCGCTTTCAGCGGCTCAAAAATGAAACCATCTCGGTTCTTGTCCGGTGTCCCGGGATCGATCCTGCATCCGTGGTCCGGCGCGCCGGAGGCCATGCCTCTTGCGATGGCCGGACAATCATGGGTACCCAGCACGCGTGAGTACCAAAGCAATGACGACTCTCGTACCATCTCCGGATCAGACATCCCCGCTACAAAATCTGCTCGGACGGGAGGCGCCGGTTCGCCGGCACGAGCGGGTGGGCAAAGCCGACGGCGGCAGGTTATAGTGATGGGGATTTTGCGCTTCGTCCGCGCCGCGTTGCGGGCGTGACGGCGGCAGGCGATTTGAGAGCGCCCGTTGCAGCGTGACGGGGGTCGACGGGAAGCGGGCGATGCCGGCGAGCGAAGGGCGCGCCCCGTGAACGGTCGGGGCCACATCGGCGACCAATCTGGCCGAGGCCAGATTGTCACCACCATTTTGGACACCAGGGGCCAGCACCGAGAGGCAATGGCAAGACAGACATCACCCCACCGGCCCCATCTGCAAGCGGACACCCAGGGCCAACAGTGGGATGACGCCGACTGGGACGTCGCTGACCTGCCTGAGGACGCAGCCGAGCATGACGAGGCCGCTGACGCGCGCGCGCGCCGCCTGTTGTCGCGTTCCGGTGCGGTCGGGCCGGAACGGGTCGAGCGGCGCAAAGGCCGGCTGCTACGGCGCTCCTTGGTCTCGCTGGTGCTGCTGGTCGTGATTCTGGGTATCGGCTTCGCCGGATTGTGGCTGCGACTCGGCGTCGGTCCGATCAGCCTCGACATCGCAACGCCGTGGCTGGCGGCGGCGATCGCGGACAATATCGGTCACGGCAACACGGTCGAAGTCGGCGGCACCCAGATCGAACGCGCCGGCCGGATCCGTGTCGCGGTCCGGATCCGCGACATCGTCGTGCGCGATCAGGATCGTGCCGTGGTTGCCAGCGCGCCCAAGGCCGAGGTTCGGCTGTCCGGCCCGGCGCTGCTGATGGGTCAGCTGCGCGCCGAGAGTTTGAAGCTTGTCGACGCCGAACTCTCGATCCGGATCACCCCCGACGGGACCGTCACCGTCTCCACCGGCGACACCGCCAAGCCGCTGGCCACCGGCGTCGCGAGCAAGCGCGAGGCCGGCCTGCCGCCGACTTTTCCGCGGCCGGGTCAGCAGGGCCCGGCTCCGACCGCGGCCGCGCCCCAGGCCAATGCGCCGCAGGCCGCCCCTGCAAATCCGCCCGCGACCGCCCAGAACGGCCTGCTCGCCGGGCTCGACTGGCTCGACAGCCTCAGCCTGACCGGGCTCGACGGCCAGAACCTCAATGAGATCGGCCTGAAGAACGGCGTGCTGGTGGTCGACGATCAGCAGCGCGGCAACAAGTGGACGTTCGAGAACATCAGCCTCAGCCTGCGCCGTCCATCCGGAGGCGGCGTGTCCCTCAGCGTCGGAGAGGAGGGCGCCAAACCGTGGCTGCTGCGGGTGCTGGTCGGGCCGCCGGCCAACGGCGTGCGCAGCCTCGACATCAAGGCCGATAAGGTCTCGACCAGCAACATCCTGCTGGCGTTGCGGCTGAAGGATCTCACCTACTTTGCGGATCTGCCGCTGACGGGAGAGATCAAGGGCGAGCTCGGCCGCGACGGGCTGCCGACCTATCTGCGCGGCAAGATCAACATCGGCGCCGGCAACGTCATCGACACCGACACGCCCGACTATCCGATGGCGATCGATTCAGCCGAGATCAACATGGAGTGGGACGCCGGCCGCCGCGTGCTGGTCGCGCCGTTCCGAGTGATCTCGGGCGCCAACCGCATCACGCTGAACGCCCATCTCGAGCCGCCGAACGATGTCAACAACGACTGGCGGCTCAACTTAAGCAGCGGCACGATCCTGCTCGGCGCCATCGCCAACGACCCGCCGCTGATCTTCAGCCGCATCTCCATCAACGTGCGCTTCGACACCGAAGGCAAGCGCGTGTTGCTGACGCAGGCCGAGGTGTCCAACGGCGAGATCGGCATCGCCGGCACCGGCAGCATCGACTATGCCGGCGAGCCCAGGCTCAAGCTCGGCTTCGCCACGACGCCGATGCCGGCGCTCGCGATGAAGCGGATCTGGCCGGCGCTGATCGTGCCGGAGGTGCGCGCCTGGATCATCGAGCGCATCGAGAAAGGCTCGGTGCAGCGGATGGACGTCGCGGTCAATTCGCCGACCCGCAACCTGCCGCGCAAGGGACCGCCGATTCCGGACGACGGCCTCGACGTCAACATTGTCGCCAGCAGCGTCACCGTCCATCCCGTGGACGGCCTGCCGTCGGTGCGCGATGCGGATATGAAGGTGCATGTGACCGGTCGCACCGCCACGGTGACGCTCGGGCAGGGCGTCGCGGATACGCCGGCGGGACGCAAGCTCAACGTCTCCGATGCCGTGTTCGAAGTGCCGGACATGGCGCCGAAGCCGTCGCCGTCGAAGGTGCGCATGCGCGTCGACGGCCCGGTCGCGGCCGCCGCGGAGATCCTGGCGTCCGACCGGCTCAGCGACACCACGGCGATCCCGATCGATCCGAACCAGACCAAGGGAACGTTCCAGGCCACCGTCAACCTGGCGATGCCGGTCAAGGGCGAGCTGACCAAGGCAGATACCAACTACGCGGTCACGGCGGATCTCAACGGCTTTGCCGCCGACAAGCTGGTGATGGGGCAGAAGCTCGAGGCCAATACGCTCAAGATCGTGGCCAACACCGCCGGCTACCAGGTCAAGGGCGACGTCAAGATCAACGGTCAGCCGGCCACGCTCGACTATCGCAAGCCGACCGACGGCGATGCCGACATCCGGATGCAGGCGACGCTCGACGACGCCAGCCGGGCCCGGCTCGGCCTCGACCTCGGCACCGCGATGGCCGGCGACGTGCCGTTGAAGCTCAATGGCAAGATCGCGTCGGGCCCCGATCGCGACAGCCGGATCGGCGTCGAGGCTGATCTCACCAAGCTGAAGCTCGACAATTTGCTGCCGGGCTGGGTGAAGAATCCGGGCAAGTCGGGCAAGGCGACCTTCAACGTGGTGTCGAAGCCGCAGTCGACCCGCTTCGAGGACATCAACATCGAGGGCGGCGGCGTCTCCATCAAGGGCTCGCTCGAGGTCGACCAGAACGGCGACCTGATGAACGCCAACTTCCCGACCTACGCGCCGTCGGATGGCGACAAGACGCAGATCAAGGCGGAACGCGGCCAGGACGGCGTGCTGAAGCTGTCGATGCGCGGCGACCTGTTCGACGGCAAGGGTTTCCTGAAGTCGGCGATCTCGGGCACCAACAAGGATGCCGACAAGAACAAGTCGCGTTCGAACGTCGACTTCGATGCCGAGGTCAAGCTCGGCGTGGTCACCGGCTTCAACGGCGAGACGATGCGCGGCGTCGACGTGAAGCTGTCGCGGCGCGGCGGCGCGTTCAAGAGCTTCAACCTCGCCGGCAAGATCGGTCGCGACACGCCGGTCACCGCCGATCTGCGCGTCGGCCGCGATGCGCCTGCCGCGGACCAGCGCAGCGGACGGCGCCAGGGCCGCGAAGTGATCTATCTCCTGACCGACGATGCCGGTGCCCTTCTCAAATTCACCGACACTTACGCCAAGGTGATCGGAGGCCAGTTGGAGCTTGCAGTGGAGCCGCCGACGGCGGACTCCACGCCGAAGGAGGGCCTGGTCAACATGCGCAACTTCAGCGTCAAGGACGAGCCCGCGCTGGATCGTGCCCTTGCCGGTGGAGGCGGCGCCGGTAGACAGGCTGTCGGCTTCACCACGGCGCGCGCCGAGTTCACCCGGCAACCCGGCTTCCTGTCGGTCCGCGACGGTTCGGTGCAGGGGCCGGCGATCTGCCTGACGATCGAAGGCAACATCGATTACAATGTGAGCCAGGTCCGCATGAGCGGAACCATGATCCCGGCTTGCGGGCTGAACAACATTCCCGGCCAGATTCCCCTGATTGGCCTGCTGCTGGGCAACGGCAATCGCGAAGGCGTGTTCGGCGTCACCTTCGAAGTGGTCGGCACGCCCGGCAAGCCGGTGGTGAACCTCAATCCGGTCTCCGCGATCATGCCCGGCGTGTTCCGCAACATCTTCAGGTTCAATACCGGCCAGCAGCCTTATCCGCCCCCAGAAGTCGCGCCGAACAACTGAGCTCGCGCGTCAGCGCCGCAGCGCCGGCACCACCAGGAACGGGATCATGCCGATGACGACGCTGATCAGCGCGAGCGCGATCACGGCGTCGTAGCCGTGGGTGAGATCGTGGATGACGCCGCCGCTCCATGACCCCAGCGCCGAGCCGAGTCCGCTGCCGATCGTGATCGCGCCGTAGATCGTGCCGACCCGCTTGCCGCGGAAGATCTTCATCGCAGTCGCCGACAAGAGCGGCCCGCGCGAGCCGATCATGCTGCCGAAGCAGATCACGAAACCGGTGAGCAGCACCATGTTGGGCGCGAATTGCAGGGCCCATAGCATGATGATGCCAGCGATCGAGACTGCGTAGGACAACAGCACCGATGGCCTGCGCCCGATCAGCCCGTCGAGCCAGGATACGCCGAGCATGCCGAACAGCAGCACGACGCCGGAAAAGCCCCAGGCGGTGGCGGCCTGCAGCGGCGCGAAGCCCGCATCGATCAGATAGGCGACGACCTGCGGCGCGATCGCATACATGCCGACAGCGGTGAAGAAGAAGGTCGAGAACAGCGCCCAGAAGGCGTGATGGCGCAGCGCCCGCGACAACGTCCAGGCGTCTTCGGCGAACTCGTCGGCGATCGGCCTGATGATGTGAGGCGCGCCGGCGGCAAACAGCCGCCATGGCAGCAGCGCCAATGGCACCAGCAGGATGAAGGCGGCGGCGCCGAACAGCTGATAGGCGCTGCGCCAGCCGATGGCGTCGATCAGGAGCTGCGAGCCCGGCAGCAGCAGCAGCACGCCGGCGCCGGTCGCCGAATAGATCACCGCCATCGCGGTCGGCAGCTTCTTGCCGAACCAGCGGCCCAGCAGGATCGAATTCGGCACGTTGCCGATCAGCGCGATGCCGATGCCGACGCACAGCCCGATGCTGAGCTGGAATTGCCACAGCGCCTGCGCATGCGCGGCCGCCGTGAACGCCGAGCCCAGCGAGAGGAGCCCCAGCGCATAGACCGTTCGCGGTCCGGAATGGTCGAACAGCCGGCCGATGACAGGCGCGGCGAGGCCGCCCGCCAAGGCTGTCAGCGAGTAGATCGAGACCACCTCGGCGCGGTCCCAGCCAAAGCTGTCGGAGATCGGCTTGAGAAAGACGGTGAAGCTCTCGCCGAGGCCGCGGCCGAGCACTGACAGCGCAAAGCACAGGCCCAGCACGACGAACGCCATGCGCGCACGCGGCGTGTTTGAGGTGTCCTCGGCTTGCGCTGGCTCTTGTGGTGCGCTGATCGTCATGGCCGTCAGGGAGCGCTCTTCGGCGCGCCCTGACAAGCAGGCAAACGCGAATGCCCCTATGCAGGCTTGATCAGCACGTGACGCTTCTTGCCCAGCGACAGCTTGATCACGCCCTCGCTGGTCAATTGTGCTGCCGTCAACGCCATCTTCTCGTCGGTCACGGCGACGTCGTTGACGCGCAGGCCGCCGCCCTTGATCTGCCGCCTCGCCTCGCCGTTGGACGCGACGAGCCCGGCCTTGACGAAGGCGTTGAGCACGCCGAGCCCGGCATCGAGCTCGGACCTGATGACCTCGACCGTCGGCAGGTTCTCGGCGATCGCGCCTTCCTCGAAGGTGCGGCGCGCCGTCTCGGCGGCGGTCCGCGCAGCCTCCTCGCCGTGCAGCAAGGTGGTCGCCGCATCCGCCAGCGCCTTCTTGGCCTCGTTGATCTCCGCTCCCTGCAGCGCGCCGAGCTTCTCGATCTCGGACAGCGGCAGCGTCGTGAACAGTTTTAAGAACTTGACGACGTCGGCGTCCTCGGTGTTGCGCCAGTACTGCCAGAACTCATACGGGCTGCACTGGTCGGCGTTGAGCCAGATCGCGCCCTGCGCGGTCTTGCCCATCTTGGCGCCGGAAGCGGTGGTCAAGAGCGGCGTGGTCAGCGCGAACAGCTGCTCGGTGCCCATGCGGCGGCCGAGCTCGACGCCGTTGACGATGTTGCCCCACTGGTCGGAGCCGCCCATCTGCAGCCGGCAGCCGGTGCGCCGCGCAAGCTCCACGAAGTCGTAGGCCTGGCAGACCATGTAGTTGAACTCGATGAAGCTCATCTCCTGCTCGCGCTCGAGCCGGAGCTTCACCGAATCCATCGTCAGCATGCGATTGACCGAGAAGTGCCGGCCGATGTCGCGCAGCATCTCGATCCACTTCAGCTGGGTCAGCCACTCGGCATTGTCGAGCATGATCGCGTCGCTGGCGCCGTCGCCATAGCGCAGCACTTTTGCGAACACGCCGCGGATCGAGGCCTTGTTGGCCTCGATCTCCTCGACCGTGCGCATCGCGCGGGTCTCGTCCTTGCCGGAGGGATCGCCGACCATCGTGGTGCCGCCGCCCATCAGGGTGATCGGCTTGTTGCCGCTCTGCTGCAGCCAGTACAGCATCATCATGGTCAGGAAGTTGCCGATGTGCAGCGAGCGTGCGGTGCAGTCATAGCCGACATAGGCGGTCGCCTGGCCCTTGGCGGCGAGCGCATCCAGGCCCTCGAAATCCGAGCACTGATGAATGAACCCACGGCTCTGCAGCACGTTCAGGAAATCAGACTTGAAGCCAGTCATTGTCGGGCAGCTCTGAGCTTTTGTTTACGGTATTGACCTGATGTCGCGGCGAGGTGCCGGAGCGCACATGCCACGGCAGCGGGCGTTGTGGCATTATAAGATGCGCCGGGCTTGTACAAGCATGTGCACGGCTCCGGTGGGACCTCAAATCGGCCGTACTTGGCTCGCAGGGCAGGGTTTTCGGGTTCGATCGCAATGATTCTGACCGCACTTGGCCTCATGAGTGGCACCTCGCTAGACGGGGTGGACGTGGCCCTGATCGAGACCGACGGTCGGCAGGTCAAGAGCCTCGGCCCCTCCGGCTACCGTCCCTACAGCCCCGCCGAGCGCAGCCTGTTGCGCGAGGCGCTGGCGGCTGCGGTGCAGATAGAGCGCCGTGAGGCCAGGCCTGGGCGGGTCCGGGACGCTGAACTGGCGGTCACGGCCGCGCACGCGGAGGCCATCGCCGCGTTCCTGTCGCAGCACCGCCTGATGCCGGAAGACATCGATATCGTCGGCTTCCACGGGCAGACCGTGCTGCATCGCCCCGAGCGCCGCCTGACCGTGCAGATCGGTGATGCCGCCGCGCTGGCCAAAGCCATCCACATTCCGGTGATGCACGATTTCCGCGCCGCCGACGTCGATTTCGGCGGGCAGGGCGCGCCGCTGGTGCCGGTCTATCACCGCGCGCTGGCGCAGTCGCTGTCGCGCCAGGGCCCGATCGCCGTGGTCAATATCGGCGGCGTCTCCAACATCACCTATATCGACGGCGACGACGTGCTGATCGCCTGCGACACCGGTCCCGGCAATGCGCTGCTCGACGACTTCATGCTGCGGACCACCGGGCAGGCGTTCGATCAGGACGGCCGGGTGGCGGAGCAGGGCGCTGCGGATGAGGCCTGGATTGCCAGCGCGCTGGCCTTGCCGTTCTTCAGCCTGCCGCCGCCGAAATCGCTCGACCGCAATGATTTCGCCGCTCTGCGGCTCGGCGACGTCTCGCCAGGCGACGGGGCCGCCACTCTGACCGCGTTCACCGCCGCCGCCATCGCCCGCATCGTTCCGTTGCTGCCGAAGCCGCCGGCGACCTGGATCGTCTGTGGCGGCGGCGCCCGCAACCACACCATGATGCGGATGCTCAGAGAGCGGCTCGCGCCGGCGAGCGTCGAATCGGCCGACGCGCTCGGCTGGTCCGCCGATGCCATGGAGGCCCAGGCATTCGGCTTCCTGGCGGTGCGCGGCATGAAGGGGCTGCCGCTGAGCTATCCGACCACCACGGGCGTGCCGATGCCGATGACGGGCGGGGTGATCGCGCGGCCCTGATGCATGCATCTGCATGAACCTTGACAGATGAATGCTAATGCATCTAGTTTGATGCATCTGCATCAAACTGCCGAGGATGTCATGTCGCCCTCCCTGAAGCTGATCAGCCACAAGCTCTGCCCCTACGTGCAACGCGCGGTCATCGCGCTCACCGAGAAGGGCGTCGCGTTCGAGCGTATCGACATCGATCTCGCCAACAAGCCCGACTGGTTCCTGAAGATCTCGCCGCTCGGCAAGGTGCCGGTGCTGGTGGTGCCGACGCCACAAGGCGAGGTGGCGCTGTTCGAGAGCAATGTGATCTGCGAGTACATCGAGGACACGCAAGGCGGCACCAGGCTGCATCCGGAGGACGCGCTGGCGCGCGCGCAGCATCGCGCCTGGATGGAGTTCGGCTCGGCGATCCTCGGCGATCTCTGGGGCTTGGAGACGACCCAGGACGCCGCGGTCTTCGCAGCCAAGCGCGAGGCGCTGGTGGCGAAGTTCGCCCGCGTCGAGGCCGCGTTGATCGAAGGGCCGTATTTCGCCGGCGCACAGTTCAGCCTGGTGGACGCGGTGTTCGCGCCGATCTTCCGCTACTTCGATGTGTTCGACACGTACGGCGATCTCGGCATCTTTGTATCAACACCGAAGGTGCGAGCCTGGCGTGATCGGCTCGCGCAGCGGCCGAGTGTGATGACGGCGGTCAGCGAAGATTATCCGGAGTTGCTCCGCGCATTCCTCGCGCGACACGATGCCTTTTTGTTGAAGCAGGCGGCTTAGAAGCAAAGCCGCAGATCGGCGCGAAGCTGCGATCGAAGGCGTGCCCACCGTTGGGTCCGCGCGAGCGATGGGCATGGTGGGTACGGCGCTTCGATGACCGTCTGAGTTGATCGAGCATCTCCCGCGCCTCTGCCCACCCTGGGGGCTCTGGCCGCAGCATCGCGCGGCCTCGTCTCACCCTGCTGAAGCCGTCAGATAGGCAATGGGATTCATTGACGGTTGTGCTTCGTTGTTTGCTCTCCGAAGGAGCCATTGAAAGCCCGGTCCGGATGGACAACAATGGCCATCGAAAAGGAGACGCCGAGATGCTTGGTGGAGACAGGGCGAACCCCCCCGCCGGCGAGCGAAAATACTACACCCTCGAAATCGACTACGCTGGAGCAAGCAGGCTTGCGATACATCAGTGGGTGAACAAGTCCGAGCAGATGAAAGGATTCCATCCGGCTCACGAACAGCCCTTTCGTGGATTGAGGTTTGCCGAACCGCCGCAGATTGAATTCGTGCGGTCCCGCAAATTGAGTGCTCTGCGGGACGCGGAGTCGGTCACGCTTGGCATCTGGCTGATTTCTGACCGGCTCAAAAACCTCATTGAGCAACTGGACGCGGAGGCTTTCGTATTCCAGCCCGTAATCGTCGACTACAGCCGTTTCCCGGAGGCCGGACCCGCGTACTGGTTTGTCTACATCATGCGGACGCTCGATTGTGTCGACGAGGAGCGCTCGGTGATCCGATACCAGGACGATCCACCAGGCATTAAGAACTATCTGGGACTTGGTGATGTCAGGATGCGGCCGGAGGTCGTAGGCTCCGCTCATGCATTTCGCCTGATCTACGCAACAACCAGACTCATCGTCGACGACATCATCGTCGACGCATTGCGGGCGGAGAAAATCCGCGGCTTCAGATTCCAGCCAATCCAGGCATGACGCACGCAGCCTCACCTCACATTGGCGAGGCGCATGTCGAGATAGGCCGTGATGGTCTCCATGAGCGGCTCGAGCTTGCCGTCGAAGAAGTGGTTGGCGCCGGGGATGACCTGCTGGTCGATCACGATGCCCTTCTGCGTCTTCAGCTTCTCGACCAGGGTGTTGACGTCCTTCGGCGGGACGACCGCGTCCTTCTCGCCGTGCACGATCAGGCCCGACGACGGGCAGGGTGCCAGGAACGAGAAGTCGTAGAGATTGGCCGGCGGGGCGATCGAGATGAAGCCCTCGACCTCGGGACGGCGCATCAGGAGCTGCATGCCGATCCAGGCGCCGAACGAGAAGCCGGCGACCCAGCAGGCGCGGGCCTCGGGGTTGATGGTCTGCGCCCAGTCGAGCGCCGACGCGGCGTCTGACAGCTCACCGGTGCCGTGGTCGAACGAGCCCTGGCTGCGGCCGACGCCGCGGAAGTTGAAGCGCAGCACCGAGAAGCCGCGATGCGCGAACGCGTAGTAGCACTGGTACACGATCTGATGGTTCATCGTGCCGTGGAACTGCGGATGCGGATGCAGGATCATCGCGATCGGCGCGTTCTTCTGCTTCGCCGGATGGTAACGGCCCTCGAGGCGGCCGGCCGGACCGTTGAAGATGACTTCAGGCATCAGAGAATCCTTGGCAGGGCATCGACCGACTTCGTCCGTGCTTCATCTGGCGCCTCGCCGAAGATCAGCAGGGTACATCCGCAGGAAAAGTGGTGATCGAGCGCCCTCCGTTCGCTTGGACGGAGCAGCGCGGGCGTGACTGGAAGTTGGCCTTCTAACATGGAGCGCAGGGCAAAAAGCAAGGATTTTCAACGCCGGGCGACAGGGCTGCGGCGGGCGGCGGGCCCGCGCTTGCGCAACGGATGCGCGATGGCGGGGCCGCGGGGAGGGATCGGGATACTCCCGCAATCCGATGAAAATGCTGGAGTTTTTCTGAACGCCCGGTTCAGTGCGGCGCCTGCTCCAGCTGCTGGACAGCGCTGCGATGGCGGCGGCTGCCCTGGACGGTGTGCCCGGTATCGAAGGTCAGGCCGAAATCGCCCGATGGCAGCGGCGACACTGCGGTCACCCTGGCCAAGTTGACCAGCCGGCCACGATGGATTCGAACCAGCGCGAAGCGCTCGAGCTCGCGCTCGGCTGCTGCCAGCGTCCCGCGGATCAGATGCTGCTTGCCGTCGGCCATGCCGTATTCGACGTAGTTGCCGGCGGAGGCGACCCACAGGATGTCGGACGGGGCGACGCGGATGCGGCTCGTGCCGTCCCGCAGCCAGAGCGTCGCGGGGGCAGGAGGTTGGGACTGGGGCGCGGGCTCCGGGGTACAGCTCGTGCGATAGCCGTCATACAGCCAGAGCGTGGCGCCGATGAGCAGCGCCGTCATGAGGTCCTTGCGGAACTCGTACACGATGGTGGCGAGCGAGAGCTGGAAGTCATAGGCGCCGCCCGCACTCCACACCAGAAGCTTGCGCAGCGTCACCATGCCGATGATGTGAAGCGCAGAGAAGATCACGATTGCGGCAACGGCGACCGCGACGTGACGGAGTGTGGCGGCCGGACCGCGCCGGATCGAGCGAACGGTGGCGGCCAGCAGCGGCGCCAGCAGGATGATGACGACGATGCTCGTCATCTCCCACACCAACTGCTTGTCGAGATCGTAGGCCGCGCCGCGTCTGACGTCGTCGTGGGCGGCCGAGAAGGCGTTGACGAGCCCGATGCCGAGCGAGAGCCCGGCCATGACCGCGTAGAAGGTCCGGTCACCCGGACGCAGCATCGAGCCGACGAGCTTGTTCATGGCACCGGACCCGCTATCTCACATTTGCGTCCGACCATACCACGCCGCGCCTCCAGCATCATCACGGCGCGGACGAGCGTGGCCGGTCGCGGCGCAACTTGCTAAGAGCGAGCGATGGCCGACAGGATCTATCTCGATTGGAACGCGACGACGCCGCTGCGCCCCGAGGCGCGGCAGGCGATGATCGCCGCCATGGACCTGGTCGGCAATCCGTCATCGGTGCATGCCGAGGGCCGCAAGGCGCGGCGGCTGATGGAGGACGCGCGCGAGGTCATCGCCCGCGGGCTCGGCGCCGCCGCCCGCCGCGTCGTGTTCACCTCCGGCGGAACCGAGGCCAATGTGCTGGCGCTGACTCCGGGGTTGAAGGCGCCGCCCGGGCCAGTCGAAAGGCTGCTGGTCTCGGCCGTCGAGCATGCCTCGGTGCTCTCCGGCGGCCGGTTCGCACCTGGCGCCGTGCAGACGATCCCGGTCGATTCCTCCGGTGTGGTCGATCTGCGCCGGCTGCAAGATCTGCTGGCCGGCGGGCCCCCGGCCCTGGTGTCGGTGATGGCCGCAAACAACGAGACCGGGGTGCTTCAACCGGTCTCTCAACTGGCTGACATCGTGCGCCAGGCAGGCGGCCTGCTGCATGTCGATGCGATCCAGGCGTTCGGGAAAATCCCGCTTGATATCAACGAGATGGGCGCTGACCTTGCGACCCTTTCTGCGCACAAGATCGGTGGTCCCAAGGGCGTTGGCGCGCTGGTGCTGGGCACCGGGATCGAGGATGTCGTCCCGCTTCTCCGCGGCGGGGGCCAGGAGCGCGGGCGGCGGGCCGGAACCGAGAACGTGGCCGGAATTGCCGGATTTGGCGCCGCCGCCGCGTCGGCCTTGGCCACACTCGAGGTGGATATGACGCGGATCGCCGGCCTCCGCGATCGCCTGGAGGCCGGCCTTCGCGGCACGCCGGAGCTGACGGTGTTCTCCGCCGAGGCAGCCCGGCTGCCCAATACCACGCTGTTCACCGCGCCCGGCATGAAGGCCGAAACGGCCGTGATCGGCTTCGATCTCGCAGGTATCGCGGTATCGTCCGGCTCCGCCTGCTCGTCCGGCAAGGTCCAGCCGTCCCACGTGCTGGAGGCGATGGGCGTCGGTTCCGCCGCCGCCCAGGGAGCGGTGCGCCTCAGTCTGGGCTGGTCCACGACCTCGGCGGAGGTCGATCGGGCCCTGGAGGCTTGGCGAAAGCTATCGATGACCCTACTTAAAGGACGCGACGAAACAGCGCTTGAGCGATTCTAAGGGCGTGATTTCGTCCACGAAACGTCGTAAGACGGTTCCAGAACGTGTCCACCGCGGTCCTTGAAACCGCGAGCGGAGGATGGAATGCCAGCCGTACAAGAGACGGTCGACCGCGTCAGGCGGATCGACGTCGATCAATATCGTTATGGGTTCGAGACTGTCATCGAATCCGAGAAGGCCCCCAAGGGGCTTTCCGAAGACACGATCCGCTTCATCTCGGGCAAGAAGAACGAGCCCGCCTGGATGCTCGAATGGCGCCTGGAGGCCTATCGCCGCTGGCTGACCATGCAGGAGCCGACCTGGGCGCGCGTCGATTACCCGAAGATCGACTTCCAGGATCTGTACTATTATTCCGCGCCTAAGCCGAAGAAGCAGCTCTCCTCGATCGACGAGATCGATCCGGAGATCCTGAAGACCTATGAGAAGCTCGGCATTCCGCTCCGCGAGGTCGCGATCCTCGAGGGCGTCGAGCCGAAGCCCGGCGCCGGCAGCCCGGAGACGCGCAAGATCGCGGTCGACGCCGTGTTCGATTCGGTGTCGGTGGCGACCACGTTCAAGGAGGAGCTGAAGAAGGCCGGCGTGATCTTCATGCCGATCTCGGAAGCCATCCGCGAATATCCCGAGTTGGTGCAGAAATATCTCGGCAGCGTGGTGCCGACCTCGGACAATTTCTACGCGACCCTGAACTCCGCCGTGTTCTCCGACGGCTCGTTCGTCTACGTGCCGCCGGGCGTGCGCTGCCCGATGGAGCTGTCGACCTATTTCCGCATCAACGAGCGCAACACCGGCCAGTTCGAGCGCACGCTGATCATCGCCGACAAGGGCGCTTACGTCAGTTACCTCGAAGGCTGCACGGCGCCGCAGCGCGACGAGAACCAGCTGCATGCGGCGGTCGTCGAGCTGGTCGCGATGGACGACGCGGAGGTCAAGTACTCGACGGTGCAGAACTGGTATCCGGGCAATTCGGAAGGCAAGGGCGGCATTTACAATTTCGTCACCAAGCGTGGTGACTGCCGTGGTGCCAACTCCAAGATCTCCTGGACCCAGGTCGAGACCGGGTCGGCGATCACCTGGAAATATCCGAGCTGCATCCTGCGCGGCGACAATTCGCGCGGCGAGTTCTACTCGATCGCGATCTCGAACGGCTTCCAGCAGGTCGATTCGGGGACCAAGATGATCCATCTCGGCAAGAACACGTCGAGCCGGATCATCTCCAAGGGCATCGCTGCAGGCCGCTCGCAGAACACCTATCGTGGTCTGGTGACGGCGCATCGCAAAGCCACCGGCGCGCGCAACTTCACCGCCTGCGACTCGCTGCTGATCGGCGACAAGTGCGGCGCGCACACCGTGCCCTACATCGAGGCCAAGAACTCCTCGGCCACCTTCGAGCATGAGGCGACCACGTCCAAGATCTCCGAGGACGTGCTGTTCTACTGCATCCAGCGCGGGCTTTCGCAGGAAGAAGCGGTCGGGCTCGTCGTCAACGGCTTCGTCAAGGACGTGCTGCAGCAGCTGCCGATGGAGTTCGCGGTCGAGGCGCAGAAGCTGATCTCGATCAGCCTCGAAGGGTCGGTCGGCTAGGCCGCCTTCCGAGAGGGCCGCCGCGCGGCCTTCTCCAGCATCAGCTTTGTGAGCCTCGGTCCTTCGCGATGCGCCTGCGGCGCTCCTCAGGACGAGGCACAGATAGAAGAGAAAACAATGGCACTACTCGAAATCAAGAACCTGCAGGTCCGCGTCGAGGAGCGCGAGATTCTCCACGGGCTGACGCTCACGATCGATGCCGGCAAGGTGCACGCGATCATGGGGCCGAACGGCTCCGGCAAGTCGACCTTGTCCCACGTCATCGCCGGCAAGCCGGGCTATGACGTGACCGGCGGCGAGATCCTGTTCAAGGGCGAGGACCTGCTGGCGATGGCGCCCGACGAGCGCGCCGCCAAGGGCGTGTTCCTGGCGTTCCAGTATCCGGTCGAGATCCCCGGCGTTGCCACCATGACGTTCCTGCGCACGGCGCTGAACGCACAGCGCAAGGCGCGCGGCGAGGAGGAGTATTCGACGCCCGACTTCCTGAAGAAGGTGCGCGAGATCTCCAAGTCGCTCAGCATCCCGCAGGACATGCTCAAGCGCGGCGTCAATGTCGGCTTCTCCGGCGGCGAGAAGAAGCGCAACGAGGTGCTGCAGATGGCGCTTTTCCAGCCCTCGCTGTGCATCCTCGACGAGATGGATTCCGGCCTCGACATCGACGCGCTGCGCATCGCCGCCGACGGCGTCAACGCGCTGCGTTCGCCGGAGCGCTCGATGATCGTGATCACCCACTATCAGCGGCTCTTGAACTACATCGTGCCCGACGTCGTTCACGTGATGTCAAAGGGCCGTGTCGTGAAGAGCGGCGGCAAGGAGCTCGCGCTCGAGCTGGAGGCGTCCGGCTACGCCCAGTTCGAAGACGCGGCCTGATCGCGCCCGTCGTGAATGGATCTGTGATGAACGTAGCTTTGGTCAAGAACGACAGTGGTCCGGCGGCGAGCAGCGTGTTTGCTGCAGCCCAGGGACGGCTGCCCGGCACCGGCAAGGTGGCGGAGATCCGGCGCGAGGCCTTTGCGGCTTTCGAGCGCACCGGCCTGCCGCACCGCCGGATCGAGGAATGGAAGTACACCGACCTGCGCACGCTCGTGCGCGAGGTGCTGCCGCTTGCCGGCGCGCCCGACGCGACGGCACTGGCGCGGGCCAAGGGCGCCATCGCTGCTGTGGCAATCGAGGGTGCGGCCAAGCTGGTGCTGGTCGATGGCGTCGTCGCCGCTGAGCTGTCCGATCTGGCGGCGTTGCCGTCCGGTGTGACCGTGCGGACGTTGCGCGCGGTGCTCGACGAACCGTCCAATGAAGCACGTGGCGATCTGCTGCTGACCAAGGCCAGCGATCCGATGCTGTCGCTGAACGCGGCGCTCGCCACCGATGGCGTCGTCGTCACGGTCGCCGACGGCACGCAGCTCGCCTTACCGCTGCAGCTCATCCACGTTGCCACGGCCTCGAAGACGGCGCGCTACAGCCGCTCGCATGTGCGGATAGGGCAGGGCGCACGCGCGACCCTGGTCGAGAGCTGCATTGCCGCCGATGGCGCCGCGACCTACCAAGCCAATGATGCCGCCGTGATCTCGGTCGGTGACGAGGCTGCGCTGTCCCACATCCGCCTGATGCGCGATGCCGTCGATGCCGTGAACATCGCCTCCGAGTTGTTCACGGTCGGCGCCAAGTCCAAGCTCAGTCTCTTCAACATGACCAGCGGCGGCGCCGTCAGCCGGCTGCAGGCGTTCTTCACGCTCGCCGGCGAGGGCAGCGAGCTGATCGTCAACGGCGTCAACCTGCTGCGCGACAAGCAGCATGGCGACATGACGCTGGTGGTCGACCACGCCGTCCCCGGCTGCACCAGCCGGGAGAATTTCCGCGCCGTGCTCGACGATCGCGCTCATTCGGTGTTCCAGGGCCGCATCATCGTCCGCCCCGACGCGCAGCAGACCGACGGCAAGATGATGACGCGCGCGCTGCTATTGTCCGACGAGGCCGAGGCCGACGCCAAGCCTGAGCTCGAGATCTTCGCCGACGACGTCTCCTGCGGCCACGGCGCCACCGCCGGCGCGCTCGACGACAGCCTGCTGTTCTATCTGCGTGCGCGTGGCCTGCCCGAGAAGCAGGCGCAGGCGCTGCTGATCCAGGCCTTCGTCGGCGAGGCGATCGAGGCGATCGAGGACGACGGTTTGCGCGAGCGCGTCATCGCCGCGGCGCAGGACTGGCTGGAGGCACGCGCATGAGCACGCATCCGGCCGTCGCCAACGGCTCCTACGACGTTGCCCGCATCCGTGAGGATTTTCCGGCGCTGGCGCTGCAGGTCTACGGCAAGAAGCTGGTCTATCTCGACAACGCCGCCTCGGCGCAGAAGCCGCGCGCGGTGCTCGACCGCATGACGCAGGCCTACACCAGCGAATACGCCAACGTGCATCGCGGCCTGCATTTTCTCGCCAACGCCGCGACGGAAGCCTATGAGGGCGGCCGCGAGCGCGTGACTCGCTTCCTCAATGCAAGGCGCAGCGAGGAGATCATCTTCACGCGCAACGCGACCGAGGCGATCAACCTGGTCGGGTCGTCCTGGGGTGGCCCGAACATCGGCGAGGGCGACGAGATCGTGCTCTCGATCATGGAGCACCACTCCAACATCGTGCCGTGGCATTTCCTCCGAGAGCGCCAGGGTGCGGTGATCAAGTGGGCTCCGGTCGATGATGACGGCAACTTCCTGATCGACGAGTTCGAGAAGCTGCTGACGCCGCGCACCAAGATCGTCGCCATCACCCAGATGTCGAACATGCTGGGCACGCTGGTTCCGGTGAAGGAAGTCGTTCGACTGGCGCACGCGCGCGGCATCCCGGTGCTGGTCGACGGCAGCCAGGCGGCGGTGCATCTCGCGATCGACGTCCAGGACATCGACTGCGACTTCTACGTCTTCACCGGCCACAAGCTGTATGGGCCAACCGGCATCGGCGTGCTCTACGGCAAGTACGATCTGCTGGCCGCGATGCGCCCCTTCAACGGCGGCGGCGAGATGATCCGCGAGGTTTCGCGCGATGTCGTCACCTATGGCGATCCGCCGCATCGCTTCGAGGCGGGCACGCCAATGATCGTCGAAGCCATTGGGCTGGGTGCCGCGATCGACTACGTCAATTCAGTGGGCAAGGAGCGCATCGCCGCGCACGAGCACGATCTGGTGACCTACGCCCAGGAGCGGCTGCGCGAGATCAACGCGCTTCGTCTGATCGGCACCGCCAAGGGCAAGGGCCCGGTGATCTCGTTCGAGATGAAGGGCGCGCATGCGCACGACGTCGCGACCGTGATCGACCGGCAGGGTATCGCGGTGCGCGCGGGCACGCACTGCGTGATGCCGCTTTTGGAGAGATTCAACGTCACAGCGACCTGCCGGGCCTCGTTTGGCATGTACAATACGAGGGAAGAGGTCGATCAGCTGGCACAGGCATTGATCAAGGCGCGGGATTTGTTTGCATGACCGACACGGCCGAAGTCAAAAACCAGACCGTCGAAACGCAATCGGCTTTGCCGCCGGAGGAGACCGAGCGGCTCTCCGCCGAGATCATCGCGGCGCTGAAGACGGTGTTCGATCCGGAGATTCCGGCCGACATCTACGAGCTCGGCCTGATCTACAAGGTCGACATCAAGGACGACCGCAGCGTCGACGTGTTGATGACCCTGACGACGCCGAACTGCCCGGCGGCCGGCGAGCTGCCGACCATGGTCGAGAACGCCATCGCCAGCGTTCCGGGTGTCGGCGTGGTCAGCGTCAGCATCGTCTGGGAGCCGCAATGGACGCCGGACCGGATGAGCGACGAGGCCCGTCTCGTTCTCAATATGTGGTGAGGCACGAAGTTTGAATGGTGTGCGGGATTGATCGACCGCCGGGATTGACCAGATGACCGATATGACCAACGCGCCAGTCGCCAGCAAGCCCAAGCCAAGGCCCCGTCCGCAGGTGATGCGGCTGACCGATGCCGCGGCCACGCGGATTCGCGAGCTGACCTCGCGCGCGGAGTCCGAGATCATCGGCCTGCGCGTCGGCGTCAAGAACGGCGGCTGCGCCGGCCAGTCCTACACGGTGGAATACGCCCACGACATCCGCCCGACCGACGAGGTCGTCGAGGACAAGGGCGTCAAGATCCTGGTCGACCCGAAGGCCGTGCTGTTCCTGCTCGGCACCGAGATGGACTACCAGACCGACAAGATGCAGGCCCAGTTCGTCTTCAACAATCCGAACCAGATCAGCGCCTGCGGTTGCGGCGAATCGGTGCAGCTGAAGCCCGCCGAGGTCTGATCGACGACATCGCCGGCAAAACGGCCTTGTCGCGTTCCGGACATTGACACGCGACCATCTCAAGTCCGAGAAATCCCGTCAGGCCCAGTCGGTGCCGGGCGGAGAGCGACGCATGGACCGCGAATTCCTGAGCGACCTGTTTGCCGGCTTCGGTCCGGTCACCATCCGCCGGATGTTTTCCGGCTTCGGCATCTCTGCTGACGGCATCAATTTCGCGCTCGCCCTGCGCAGCGGGCTGTATCTCCGCGCCGACGAGGCAAGCTTCGCCAAATTCGAGGCTGCCGGGTCGAAGCCGTTCTCCTACGAGACGCGGGCGCGCACGATGACCGTGCGGTCGTATTGGCAGGTGCCGGCACATCTGTTCGACGACACTGACGAGTTCACGCTGTGGGCGCGGCAGGCTTTCGTGGCCGCGCAAACCGCGGCCATGGCCAAGCGGACCAGGAAGCGCGCGAGTTCCCGAAGCGATACTGCGGAGGCCGGACGAAGCAGCGCTCCGCGCAAGACGGTCAAGACAGCTGCCAAGAAGGCGAAGACGTCGAAAGCCACCAAGCCAGCCGCGAAGTCTCCTTCCGCGCCGAAGCGCAGCCGAAAGGCCGCGCCGCGCGCTGCTAAGACGCGAGCAAAGCGCTGATCTCTTCGCGAGTTCCCGTCAGGCCACCTGGCCGCGCGTTTGCGCGGCATACTCCGGATCGCTCTCGCAGACGACGCGGTTGCGGCCGTTGCGCTTGGCGGCATAGAGGCAGGCATCCGCCCGCTCGATCAGCGTATCGGTGTCGTCGCTCGTTCTGAGCATGGAGACGCCGACCGAGATCGTCACCCGGCCGAGGATCTCGCCGGTCGACTTCTTCTTCAACTCCCGCGCCGTCACCGCGCGCCGGATCTGGTCGGCGACGGTCAGCGCCTGCCGCAACGGCGTATTCGGCAGCACAACGGCGAATTCCTCGCCGCCATAGCGTGCCGCGATGTCCTGGCCCTTGATGGCGTTCTTCAGCGACTGCCCGACCAGGCGCAGCACCTGGTCGCCGGTCAGATGGCCGTAGGAATCGTTGAACGATTTGAAGTGGTCAATGTCGAACATCAGGAGCGACAGCGGCTGGCTGGTCGCAAGCCCGGTCTGCACCGTGGTCTCGATCATGCGATCGAAATATTTGCGGTTGCCCAGGCCGGTGAGCGGATCGGTCAGGCTCTCGGCGCGGATCACCTCGAGGCTATGCTGCAGGCCGCTAATCTCGTCCTTGGACAGCGTCAGGCGCTCTTCGAGAGTCCGGTTGGTCTCTCGCATCTGTCTGGTCGAATGCGCGAGCGCTTCGATGATGTCGACGAACTGCTCGCGGCTCGTTGCTGTGGCGAGCTGCTGATCGGCGCCGGCGAGGCTCGCGTCGTAGCTCGCCGTCCGGCCGAGGGCGTCGGTGATCATGGCCATCAGATCGTCGATCTCGCCGACCACGCGCGCGCCCACCTTGTCGATCCGGTCGGACGTCTTCAGGTGCGTGAGGTAGGATTCGTAGAGCTGGTCCAGCTCGGATTGCGAGAGCCCGCCGGTGCGCGACAGTGTCTCGTTGATGATCTCGTTCAGCGCGGCGTTATAGCCGGTCGCATAGACGTACCAGATCTCGTAGTTGCGCGGCGTAGCCGAGTGACGCAGGGCTTTGATCTGGCTGAGCGCGATATCGGCAAAGCCCATCGTGCGTTCGTGTTCGTCAAGCGCATTGACCACAACAGGTTCCCCCCAATCGCCCGCGTCGCCGTCGCCACAGCAATGAATAAACAATGACGGCCAAGCTAAAGGACGTGTGTGAACCAGGGGTAAATACGGCCGTAAAGTTCCGGGTCGCGTCAAGCGACTCTCACAGGACGGTCGTCATTTCATATGCTTGTTGAGCTACATAAGGCGCGGCGACGATGCAGCAGTGCTCATCGTCGTGCAGACATCACCAACGGAGGGTGAGTGCATCCAGCGACCGCGCTCGATGTCGAACTGCGGTCACCTTTGCACGCTTGGGCGGATGGGGCTGCGATCGCCGCAATATGACGAGCGGTGCGCTGATCCGCCGGGGGCTTACGGCAGCGGCGCGCGCACCGGACGTAGTAGGAACGCCGGAAGATGTGAATGATCAGCCGGTTCGTTGTCCTCACGCCGCGGCCGCCGGGACTCGTTGCGCGGCTGTTCGTGGCGCGGCTGCTCGTTACGGGGGCTCGGCGCAGACCGCGGCGAGGAGGGCTGGGCCGCGCGCGGGGCTGCCGCGGCCGGACGCGGCTCACGCTCACGAGGCTCACGCGGTTCGCGTTCACGAGCCTCACGCTCACGCGGTTCACGCGGCTCGCGCTCGCGAGGCGTTTTGCCGCGGCTGCGGCGCGAGCTGTCGCGCGGACGGCGCTCGCGCGCTTCCTCGTCGCGCGAGGCCTCCTGGACGTCGTAGTCGCCTTCGATGGCCGGGATGCTCTGGCCGATCAGCTTCTCGATCGCGACCATCGACTTCTGGTCGGCCGGGCACACGATCGAGATGGCAGTACCGGTCCGTCCGGCGCGGCCGGTGCGGCCGATGCGGTGAACGTAGTCATCCGAATGATGCGGGACGTCGAAGTTGAAGACGTGGCTGACCTCGGGAATGTCGAGGCCGCGCGCAGCGACGTCGGATGCGACAAGCAGCGGCAGCTCGCCCTTGCGGAACTGATCGAGTGCGGCGGTGCGGGCCGACTGATCCATGTCGCCGTGCAGGGCGCCGACACTGAAGCCGTGCTTCTGCAGCGACTTGTGAACGATGGCGACGTCGCGCTTGCGATTGCAGAAGATGATCGCGTTGTTGAGGTCCTTGGCGTCCCGCAGCAGCCTGCGCAGAACGTCGCGCTTCTGATGCGCCTCGCGTCCCGACGGCACCTGCAGCTGGGTCACGGTGACGGCGGTCGTGGCCGGCTTGGAGACCTCGACCTTCTGCGGATTGTGCAGGAAGGCTTCGGTGATGCGCCGGATTTCCGGCGGCATGGTCGCGGTGAAGAACAGCGTCTGGCGGGTGAACGGGACGAGCTTGCAGATGCGCTCGATGTCCGGGATGAAGCCCATGTCGAGCATGCGATCGGCTTCGTCGATCACCAGGAGCTCGACGCCGGTGAGCAGCAATCCGCCGCGTTCGGTGTGATCGAGCAGCCGGCCGGGCGTGGCGATCAGAACGTCGACGCCGCGGGTCAGCTTGGCATCCTGGTCGCCGAAGGAAACGCCGCCGATCAGGAGGGCGACGTTGAGCTTCTGGCCTGCGCCGTAGCGATCGAAGTTCTCCTTGACCTGGGCGGCGAGCTCACGGGTCGGCTCGAGGATCAGGGTCCGGGGCATTCGCGCACGGGCGCGGCCCTTCTCGAGGATGGTGAGCATCGGCAGGACGAACGCGGCAGTTTTACCGGTGCCGGTCTGGGCGATGCCGAGCACGTCACGGCGCGCCAGCACATGAGGGATCGCCTGTTCCTGAATAGGCGTAGGGGTGGTGTAGCCGGTGGCCGCAACTGCAGCCAACACCTTGTCGGACAAGCCGAGATGGGAAAAGGACATCGAGCCTCTGTGTCACGCGCCAACAGGCGACGGGGCCTCTATTCGACGCCGCCGTTAGGAATCGAGGGGTAAAAGGCTGTGGTCGCGTTCAACCCCGAAACGGCATGCTCTAAGGAAGCTGGGGGTTTTCTGACGGACGCTGACCCGCGGCCAGTGCTTGATAGAATCGAGTAGCGTTTCCAAGCCGCGATGGCCAGAAAATAGGGTCAATTCGCCCAAAGTCAAGGAGCCGACGGCCGAAGCTCCGAAAAAGCTTAATGTTTTTGCCGAAAAAGCAGGCACTTAGACCCCTGTTTGGCTTAATTCGAAAGGACACCGGATGTTTTCCAAGGCGCGGCTGGACACCCTGAGCGACAGCATCTTCGGGGTGGCCATGACGCTGTTGGCGCTCGACGTCCGGCTCCCCGACGATTTTCATCCTCGGGACGCTCATCAGCTCTTGGACGGCATCGCCAATCTCTGGCCGAAATTCTTCCCGTACGTTCTCAGCTTCGCCGTGCTCGGGCTGCGCTGGCTCTCGAATGCCCAGATGCGCAGCCGCGCGGATGACGTGCCGCAAGAGTATGTCCGATGGTGTTTGCTGTACCTGATGTTGATCACCTTCGTACCGTTCACCACCACTGTCGTCGGGCGCTTCGCTCATTTCGCCCCGGCCATCTGGCTGTATGCCGGGCATACGCTGCTCATCGCGCTGATCAGCTGGCGAATGATCACCGTGACGCCTCATCTCGAGCCGGGCGATCAGCTGCGTGATCGGCAGGTGTGGACGGCGATGCTGATCGCGGCCTCTTCGGTCCTGGCGATCCTGGTGAGCTTCTTCAATCCGCCGCAGTCGCTCTGGGCCTTTGCACTCACCTCGCTTGCGCCCTTCAGCGGCAGCTGGGACAAGCAGCAGGCCACCGCCGATTGAACCAGCTTTCGGCGGATTTCGACTATTCCAACAATGCCCCGCTGGGTGGACCAAGAGGTCTGTCGGGCGATCCATGACAGGAACGACGCATGCGCAGACCGATATTGACGCTGGTGCTGGCCTGGTTGGCGATCGCGGCGGCCACCCTGACGCCGGCTCATGCCGAGAAGCGCGTGGCGCTCGTGGTCGGCAACAACGACTATCGCTATGTTCCTAAGCTGCAGAAGGCCGTCAACGACGCGCGCACGATGGGCGACACGCTGAAGCAGCTCGGCTTCAACGTCATGGTCGCAGAGAACCTCAACCGTCAGCAATTCAGCCAAGCGCTGCTCGCGTTCGACAACGCCGTCGAGCCCGGTGACACCGCGTTCTTCTTCTATGCCGGCCACGGCTTCGAGATCGCAGGGCAGAACTTCCTGTTGCCGACCGACGTGCCGGCTGCGACCGAAGGGCAGGAGGAACTGGTGCGCGATGCCTCGGTTCTGGCTGATCGCATCATCGAGCGATTGCAGAACAAGAAGGCGCGCACCTCGATTCTGGTGTTCGATGCCTGCCGCAACAACCCGTTCGAGCGGGCCGGCACGCGCGCCGTGGCCGGCGGTGGCGGGCTTGCGCCGCTGACGCAGCTGCCGGAAGGCGTGTTCTCGGTGTTTTCGGCAGGGCCGCGGCAGACCGCGCTCGACAGGCTGTCGAACGATGACGCCAATCCGAACTCAGTGTTCACGCGCACCTTCGCCAGGGAGTTGACGCAACCGGGCGCGAACCTGGTGCAGGTCGCGCAACGTACGCGGCGCGCGGTCAGCGAGCTTGCCGAGACGGTGCGCCACAAGCAGATCCCGGTCTATTTCGACCAGATGGTCGACGACGTTTTCCTGAACGGCATGGCGAAGGGACCTGCCGTCGCCGACAAGCCGGCTGAGCCGCAGCAGAAGCTGGCCGCCTTGCCTCCCGTCTCGGCGCCGAAAATCCCGCCGGCGAACGAGATCCTGAACGCGCCGATCGCAATGTTCTCGCGCCACAATGGCGGCTGGACCGTCACCTTCTCGATCGCCGACCCGACCCTCGGCATTTCCTGGCGAATGGGCGAGAGCGGAGAGTTCCGCGAGACCGGCTTCATGGATGTGCTGGATCCGCGCACGCGCAAGCGCATGCCCAATCCGTCGATCCAGCTGCCGGCCGACGAGCCGGCGGGCACGATCCAGGTCCGCTACGTCGATGCAGCAGGCGAGATGCAGGGACCGTTTCCGATCCGCTTCGAGCCGGAGGCGGCGCTGGTGCGCGACCAGCGCAAGATCCTCGACATGACCGCGACCAGCTGGTTGTCGTTCCGCGACTTCAACGGCCTCCTGGTCTACTACACGCATCTGATGTCGTATCGCTGCGCGATCCGCGAAGTCCGCATCGGCATCGACAGCGCCGTGCCGGACAAGGTGCTGAACATGCCAGGCTGCGACATGCGCGACCCCAGCGCGATCCCGTCCAACGCCATGCCCTATCTCAAGCTGCCGCCAACGACGAAGTTCGTCTCGGTCGAGCTGACCTATCGCGATGGCAGCGTTTCGGAGATCAAGAGCTTCCGGCGCTGAGCAGCCCTGATCACGCCATGATCGAATAGCCGCCATCGACGGGAATCGCGGTGCCGGTGACGAAGTTCGACGCGGGCGAACTGAGAAACGTGGCAATGCCGGCGAAGTCGTCGCTATTGCCCCAGCGGCCCGAAGGCGTGCGTGCCAGCACCCGGTCATGCAGGCCGTCGATCTGCTGGCGCGCCGCGCGGGTCAGGTCGGTGTCGATCCAGCCCGGCAGGATCGCGTTGACCTGAATGTTGTCCGGCGCCCAGGCGCAGGCACAGGCGCGCGTGTACTGCACGATGCCGCCTTTGCTGGCGGCGTAGGCCGGCGCGAAGCTGGCGCCGAAGATCGACAGCATCGAACCGATGTTGATGATCTTGCCGCCGCCGTTCGCCTTGAGGACCGGGTAGGCGGCCTTCGAGCACAGGAAGGCGCTGGTGAGGTTGGTGTCGATCACCTCGCGCCATTCCTCGAGCTCGACCACATGCGGCGGCTTGCGAATGTTCGTGCCGGCATTGTTGATGAGAATGTCGATGCGCCCGAACGACTCGGTCACGCGCGCGACCATTGCGGCGACATCGTCCTTGTTGCTGACGTCGGCCCTGACCGCGATGGCCCGTACACCGCGCGCTGCGAGATCGGCGACAGCGGTCTGTGACTTTGCCTCGTTACGGCCCACGACGGCGATGTCCGCGCCGGCATCGGCGAGACCGCGCGCCATGCCGAGCCCAATGCCGCCATTGCCGCCGGTGACGATCGCAACCTTGCCGCTCAGGTCGAAATGGCCTGCCATGTGTCGTTCTCCTGATCGAGCAAAGGAATTCAGCAGGTGCCTTGCCAGATCATCACCAGACCCAGCGCACCCATGCCGACGCCATAGCCGGCCCACTGCAGCTGGTTGATCATGAAGCTCGCCCGCGGCCAGGCCACGACGCCGGTACCCTGGCCGACCCAGAGCAGGCCCACGGCCAGCAGCAGCAAGCCGCCGATCATCAAGAATCTCCGCATGGCCAATTCCTCCCCTCGACGATCGGCTTGCTCGCATCAGAGACGCGGCTGCCGTCATTTTTGTGAGTTCGTGAGGACGAAAGCTAGCCTCGGATGGGATCAATGACCAGCGGATCGCGCGGCCTAAACAAAAAGCCCCGGATCAACCGGGGCTTTTCGCCTTTAGATCAGAGATGCAGAGTGGCGTTGCTCAGTACTTGCTCAGTACTTGGCAACCACCGGGCCGGTCCAGTTGAAGCGGTAGACCAGCGAGGTGCTGATGGTCTGCACCCACGGCTTGAAGGTGATGTCGCGGCCGTTCGGGATGTTGCCGATGTCGCTGAGCTCGGAGAGGTTGCGGCGGTCATAATAGGCCGAACGGTATTCGGTCTTCATGAACCAGCCCGGCGCAGAAATGCCGAAGATGTTCAGGTTGTTCTCGACGCCTCCGCCGATGAACCAGCCGCCACGGTCGAAGCCGTTGGTATGGACGCCCGAGGCGAGACCCGTTGCCGTGTTCACCAGCGTGGTCCCGGTCCAATGCGAGCTGGTGTAGCCCGCGTTCACGTAGGAGAGGACGTTCGGAGCGACGAGATAGCCGACGCGGCCGCCGACGGCCCACGAGTAGTCGTTCTTGATCGATCCCGCGATTCCGGGGGGGCCCTGATCCTGGATCGTGCCCTTGATGCTGCCGAACTGACCATCGGCCAGAATGCCGACCACCCAGCTCGGGGTCACCTGCCAGTCATAGCCAGCACCGACGGTACCGAACCAGCCGTCGCCACCCTGCTTCTGGTTGACGCCGAGGATCGGCGCGCCGCCCACGGTGTTGACGATCGTCGTGTCGGCGTTCCAGAGGCCACCGCCGCCGCCGCCGAAGATGTAGAATCCGGTCCAGCTCGGCGCAACCGGCGCCATCATCGGAGCCTTGGCGTAAGGGCGAGCAGCAAGATCGGCAGCCGACGCTGCGCCCGTCATCGCGACCACCGCGGTCGTAGCAAGCAAAAGCTTTTTCATATTCAATTCCCCAGGATCGACGTGGTCGCAAAAGCCAGAATGCGGCGGCGATTCCCTCGCCAGTTGTGCCTGAACTATAGCCGAATGGCGCCCAAAAGCTGTTGCAGGTTCACCACAGTGGAGGGGAAAGTGCGGTGCGGGACGCCTAATTTCCCGCTAAACAATTGTTAATAAAAGAAAAATGCAGGTCCACGCGAAAGCGTGGAACCTGCAATCGACGCTTGAAACCCGCCTCAAACGCTAGACGTCGAGCAACTCGTCACTCGCGAATTCCGCCTTTTCCGAGATGAACGAGAAGCGCGCCTCGGCCTTGGTACCCATCAACCGCTCGACCGAGTCGGCGGTGCCGTCACGGTCGTCCGCCAGCAGCACGACCCGGAGCAGGGTCCGCTTGGCCGGGTCCATGGTGGTCTCCTTCAGCTGCGCCGGCATCATTTCACCCAGGCCTTTGAAGCGGCCGATCTCGACCTTGGCGTTGGCGTTGAACTCGCGCTTCAGCAGTTCGTCCCGATGGGCGTCGTCGCGGGCGTAGAAGGTCTTGCTGCCGTGGGTCAGCCGGTACAGCGGCGGCACGGCGAGGTACAAATGTCCCTCGTCGATCAGCCGCGGCATCTGCCGGTAGAAGAAGGTGATCAGGAGCGAGGCGATATGGGCGCCGTCGACGTCGGCGTCGGTCATGATGATGATACGCTGATAGCGCAGATCCTCTTCGCGATAAGATGCGCTGGTGCCGGCGCCGATCGCCATCACGAGGTCGGCGAGCTGGGCGTTGGCGGTCAGCTTGTCTTTGCCGGCGGAGGCGACGTTGAGGATCTTGCCGCGCAGCGGCAGCACCGCCTGCCTCTTGCGGTCGCGCGCCTGCTTGGCGCTGCCGCCGGCCGAATCGCCCTCGACGATGAACAATTCGGAGCCTTCGGTGCCGGCGTCGGTGCAGTCGGCGAGCTTGCCTGGCAGGCGCAGCTTCTTGGTCGCGGTCTTGCGCGCCGTCTCCTTCTCCTGGCGGCGGCGGATGCGCTCCTCGGCGCGCTCGACGACGAAGTCGAGCAGCCGGTTCGCCTGCACCGGATTGCCGGACAGCCAATGATCGAACGGATCCTTGACGGCCTGCTCGACGATACGCTGGGCCTCCGCCGTGGCGAGGCGGTCCTTGGTCTGGCCCTGGAATTCCGGCTCGCGCACGAACACCGAGAGCATGATGGCGGCGCCCGCCATGATGTCCTCGGAGGTGATGTTGGCCGAGCGCTTGCCCTGGCCGACACGCTCGGCGTGGTCCTTGAGGCCGCGGAGCAGGGCGCTGCGGATGCCGGATTCGTGGGTGCCGCCGTCGGGCGTTGGGATCGTGTTACAGTAGGACGAGAGGAAGCCGTCGGCGTCGGCGGTCCAGGCGACCGCCCATTCGCAGCCGCCATGGCCGCCGGTGCGGCCGGACTTGCCGGCGAAGATGTCGGGGTGGACCAGCGTGTCGGCGTGGATCGCAGCCGCCAGATAGTCCTTCAGGCCGCCGGGGAAGTGGAAGGTCGCCTCGGGCTGGACGTCCTCGATGCCCTTGAGCAGCGACGGATCGCACTTCCAGCGGATCTCGACGCCGCCGAACAGGTAGGCCTTGGAGCGCGCCATCTTGAACAGGCGCTGCGGCTTGAACGTCGCCTTGGCGCCGAAGATGGTCGGGTCGGGCTGGAAGCGCACCTTGGTGCCACGCCGGTTCGGAGCCTTGCCGACCTCCTCGAGCTTGCCCTTCGGATGGCCGCGCTCGAAGATCATGCGGTAGAGCTTCTGGTTGCGCGCGACCTCGACCTCGAGCCGGGTCGACAGCGCGTTCACCACGGAGATGCCGACGCCGTGCAGACCGCCGGAGGTCTCATAGACCTTGGAGTCGAACTTGCCGCCGGCGTGCAGGGTGCACATGATGATCTCGAGCGCCGACTTCTTCGGGAACTTCGGATGCGGATCGATCGGGATGCCGCGGCCGTTGTCGGTGACCGTCAGGAAGCCCTCGGCGTCGAGCTCGACCTCGATGAAGGTGGCGTGGCCGGCCAGCGCCTCGTCCATCGAGTTGTCGATGACCTCGGCGAAGAGATGATGCAGCGCCTTCTCGTCGGTGCCGCCGATATACATGCCTGGACGACGGCGCACCGGCTCCAGGCCCTCGAGGACCTCGATGTCACGGGCGGTATAGTCGCCCTCGGAACCCGACGCGCGGGCGGCTGGCTTGGCGGGAGCCTTGCCCTTGGCGGCGAACGCCGCCAGCGGGTCAGCGACCCCCTTGGCCTTGGCTTTTGCAGCTGATTTCAACGGTTTACCCATGGAATCGGATGTTGCGCTTGCGCAAGATGGAACGAATCGTTGCGCCTGACTATGCCATGCCCCCGCATAAAACAATGACCCAGGGCTGAGCGGAGTTTTCCGGGGGGCCGTCGCGGCCGCCGTCTCTGGTCGTCGTTCACGCGCAACAGCCGGTTGTTGTGACTTGAAGTCGGCATGCTCCGTGGCGTACCAGATTGGGGCAGGGAACCGCGAAAGCCTTCAAGCACTTAAGCGGAACGGAGCAGAAAGGCGTCGAGCAGATGGAAGAATTTGGCCGCGCGGTCGCCGATTTCGTGCGCGACCATCAGGCCTGGGCTGCTCCGATCGTCCTGCTGCTGGCCTTCGGCGAGTCGCTGGCCTTCATCTCGCTGCTGATTCCGGCCTGGGGCGCCCTGGTCGCCATTGGTGCCCTGATCGGCGCCACCGGGATCAGCTTCTGGCCGGTGTGGCTGGCTGGCGGCATCGGCGCGGCGCTGGGCGACTGGGTGTCCTACTGGTTCGGTTACCGTTACAAGGACCGCGTTGCCCAGATGTGGCCGCTGTCGCGCTACCCGGAACTGCTGCCGCGCGGCGAAGCGTTCGTGCGCGACTGGGGTGTGCCGAGCATCTTCATCGGCCGCTTCTTCGGCCCGCTGCGCGCCTCGGTGCCGCTGGCGGCGGGTATCTTCGAGATGCCGTATATGTTGTTCCAGGTCGCCAATTTCGTCTCGGCGCTGGTGTGGTCGGCCGTGCTGTTGTTGTTCGGCGACATCATCGGCCGGATCATCGAATGGCTGTGGCGGACGGTGTGACCCGCGCCGGCTGGATGCAACCTTGACGCAGGAACTCCGCGGCCTTATAGGCCTGCGCCCATGATCAACGCAGCGACCAACATGATCGCCGAAATGCGCCGTCGTACCCCCGCGGTACGGGCGATGATCTGCGTTTGAGATCACAGCCCTTGCCGCCGGATCCGGTCCCGCGGCAAACTTTCTCCTTGCAGCGCGATTGATCAGGCGGCTCCTTCGTCCAGCAGGAGTTTGCGATGTACACGCCACCGCCCTTCAAGCCCGACCGTGCCGCGAGCCTCGGCTTCGCGGACGCGCGCGGCTTCGGCACGGTCTGCGCGTGGGACGGCGCTAGGCCGATCGCATCCTCGCTGCCATTCCATCTTGGGGCGCTGGCCGACGGCACGCCGCAGGCTTTCTTTCACGTCGCCCGCAACAATCCGCTGGCGAAGCTCGCCGACGGCGCGACGCCTTGGCTGCTCGCCGTGAATGGTCCCGACGCCTATGTGTCGGCCGACTGGTACGTTTCGCCTGAGCAGGTTCCGACCTGGCTGTACCAGGCGGTGCACCTGACGGGCCCGGCGCGGCTGTTGTCCGAGGCCGAGCTGTCGGCGCAGGCCGACGCGCTCAGCGCCAAGTTCGAGCAATGGCTGTTGCCGAAGACGCCGTGGACCTCGGACAAGATGACTGCCGGCCGTCTGGAGGCGATGCGCAAGGCGATCGTCGGCATCGTCATGACCATCGATGAGGTCGAGGGCAGCTTCAAGCTGAACCAGCACAAGTCGGAGGCCGACTACGCGGCCGTCGCCAACCGGCTCGGCGAGCGGCCAGACATCGGCTCGCAACAGATTTCCTCTCTCATGCGGCAGGCGCGGCCCCAGGCCTTTGCCGGCGAAACCCAGACCTGAAGGAGCGTGTCATGTCCGTGATCGATAGCAACCCGCCGAAGGCTCACACTGCAGCCGGCGCTGCGACCCGCTCCGTGTTCGTCGACGGCGGCTCGGGCACGACCGGCCTCGGCATTGCCGAGCGACTCGCGCACCAGAGCGACATCGTCGTGAAGACGATCGCCGAGGACAAGCGCAAGGATCCCGCCGCCAAGCGGGCGCTGATGGCCGAGGTGGATCTCGTCATCCTCTGCCTGCCGGATGAGGCGGCCAAGGAGACGGTCGCGCTGGTCGACAGCATGGGCGCATCCGCGCCGAAGGTGCTCGATGCGTCGACCGCGTATCGCGTCGCGCCGGACTGGGCCTATGGCTTCCCGGAGCTGGCCGCCGACCAGGCCGACAAGATCCGCAACGCGCGCAAGGTCTCCAATCCCGGCTGCTATCCGACCGGCGGCATCGCGCTGCTGCGGCCGCTGGTCGATGCCGGCCTGCTGCCGCAGGATTATCCCGTCACCGTGAATGCCGTGAGCGGCTACTCCGGTGGCGGCAAGACGATGATCGCGGCCTATGAGAACGGCACCGCGCCGAGCTTCGAGCTCTATGGTCTCGGCCTCGAGCACAAGCATCTGCCGGAGCTGCAGCTGTATTCGCAGCTGACGCGGCGGCCGATCTTCATTCCCTCGGTCGGCAACTACCGGCAGGGCATGCTGGTCTCGGTGCCGCTGCAGCTCGATACGCTACCGGGCAAGCCCTCGGGCGCGGACCTGCAGGCAGCGCTGTCGAAGCACTATGCCGGCAGCAAGTATGTGTCGGTGATGCCGCTCGATGGCGCCGTGGCCAAGAGCGGCCGGCTGGAGCCGGAGGCGCTGAACGAGACCAACCAGCTCGAGCTCCATGTGTTCGCCAGCGACAAATATCACCAGGCGGTGCTGGTGGCGCGGCTCGACAATCTCGGCAAGGGCGCCTCGGGTGCGGCCGTGCAGAACATGCGGCTGATGCTTGGGCTGCCCGATCTCGGCAACTGAGACCGAATCCTCCGGCCGCAGCCGCGGCCGGCACTACGCCGGCGTCGCCACGCCGTGATGCATGCCGAAGATGGGCACAGCCATGACCACTTATGACCTGAATGCGCTGCCCGTGACCGTGAACGACGTGCGTGCGGCCGCCGAGACCATCGGCGGCGCGGTGCTCGCGACGGCCTGCAATCAGAGCCGGACGCTTGGCGAGATCTGCGGCTGCAACATCTGGCTCAAATTCGAAAACCTGCAGTTCACCTCCTCGTTCAAGGAGCGCGGCGCACTCAACCGGCTGAATGCGCTCTCGTCTGAGCAGCGCGAGCGCGGCGTGATCGCGATGTCCGCCGGCAACCACGCGCAGGGCGTGGCCTATAACGCCCGGCGCCTCGGCATTCCCGCGACCATCGTGATGCCGGTGGGCACGCCGATGGTGAAGGTGGAGAACACCCGCCGGCACGGCGCCGAGGTCATCATGTCGGGCGCGACCTTGGAGGAGGCCGGCGCCTTCGCGCGCCAGCACGGCGCGGCTCATGCCATGACCTTGATCCACCCTTACGACGATCCGCTGATCATCGCAGGGCAGGGCACGGTCGCGCTGGAGATGCTGGCGGTTGTCCCGGAGCTCGACACGCTGGTGGTGCCGATCGGCGGCGGCGGACTGATCTCCGGCATCGCCGTGGCGGCGCGTGCGCTGAAGCCCGGCTTGCGGATCATCGGCGTGCAGGCCGAGCTCTATCCGTCGATGTACAACGCTGTCCGCGATACGCAGCTGCCGATGCGCGGCGATACGCTGGCCGAGGGCATCGCGGTGAAATCGCCGGGCCGCATCACCACCGAGATCATCCGCCACCTCGTCGACCGCATTCTGCTCGTCACCGAGCCGCAGATCGAGCGCGCGCTGGCCACGCTGATCTCGATCGAGAAAACCGTGGTCGAAGGCGCCGGCGCGGTCGGTCTGGCCGCGGTGCTCGCGCATCCCGCAGAGTTCGCCGGGCGCAATGTTGGGCTGGTGCTGAGCGGCGGCAACATCGACACAAGGCTGATCGCCTCGGTGCTGACGCGCGAGCTCGCGCGTGAGGGGCGACTGACACAATTGTCGATCGATATCGTCGATCGTCCCGGGCAGCTTGCCGCGGTCTCGGCCCTGCTGGCCGAGGCGGGCGCGAACATCATCGAGGTGTCGCACCAGCGCACCTTCTCCGCGCTGCCGGCGAAGGCGACCTTGCTCGAACTGGTCATCGAGACGCGCGACCAGGTGCATCTCAACGAGGTCATGGCGAAGCTGGTCGCAGCCGATTTCAAGGCGCGCTGCACCTGACAGCGCTGCCCGTTTCATTGATTGCAGGTGTCCGTGATGTTCAAGACCATCCGACATATTTCCGACGTCGAGCCCGCGGTTGCCGGCAAGAAGGAGATCCGTTTTCTCGCACAGCCCAACGGCATCACGCTGGGCTGCTACCTGTTCATGGATTCCAAGACCTTCGATTCACCGGAGGCGCTGGAGTGCCGCGGCATCGCGTTCGATCGCGCCGGCCACGTCGTGTCCCGTCCGCTGCACAAGTTCTTTAACGTCGGCGAAAAGGAGTGGCTGGCGCCCGACCGTCTCGTCTCGCGCGACGATATCGTCGCCATCTACGACAAGCTGGACGGCAGCATGCTCGCCACGGCCTGGGTCGATGGCGAGCTGACATGGCGGTCGAAGAAGTCCTTCAATTCGGACGTGGTCAAGCTGGCCAAGCATTTGCTGGACGATCCGGTGCATGCCGGCATATCGGCCTTCGCGCATGAGGTCGCGCGCAACGGGCTGACGGCGATCTTCGAGCTCACCCATCCGGACGCCCGGATCGTGGTGGCGCAGCAGCAGCCGCAGCTGCGGCTGCTGCATGTGCGCGACAATTTGACCGGCCGCTATGTCATGCTCGATCCCGGCCATGCGGTGCATGAGCTGATCCAAAAGCATGGCATCGCACTGGTGCATCGCTTCGATGGACTGACACTCGCAGCCGCCATCGAGTCGCTGGCCGACATGGAGGGCAGGGAAGGCTACGTCATCCAGTTCGCCAGCGGCGACATGGTCAAGGTCAAGTGCCCCTGGTATCTGCGCATCCATCGCAGCCTGTCGTTCCTGCGCGAGCGCGACATCGCTTGGCTCGCGCTCAACGAGGAGCTCGACGACGTCAAGGGCCATCTGGTCGAGGCCGGCATCGATCTCGCCGCCGTCAACGAGGTCGAGGCGCGCCTCAAGACCATGCTCGCTGGGTTCCTGGATGAGATCGAGGCGATGTGGGAGCAGGGTCGCGATCTCGACCGCAAGAGCTTCGCCATCGCCAACAAGGATCACCCACTGTTCGGTCTCGCGATGCAGCGCTACCTCGGCAAGGAGGTGACCTTGCTCGAATGGTATGGCCGCACGCGCCTGAAGGACGATTTCAGCCTGCGGCCGCTGGTTGATGAAACGCTCATCGATGCTCTCGACGGCTGAGCACCGCGGAGGGCGATGGCTGGTTGAGCCGACGTCAGTCCCGACAGCTCACACCCAGCCGCCGTCCACGACATAGTGCTGCGAGGTGCAGGCCGAGGCCTCGTCGGAGGCGAGGAAGACGGTGAACTTCGCCAGCTCGTCGGGCACGAGCTTTCGCTTCAGGCATTGCCGCCGCATCAGCTCTGCCTCACCTTCCGGCGTCATCCATTTGTCCAGCTGGCGCTGGGTCATGATCCATCCCGGTGCGATCGCGTTCACGCGGATGTTGTAGGGGCCGAAATCGCGCGCCAGCGAGCGGGTGAGGCCGATCACGCCGGACTTGCTGGCGGTGTAGGCGGCCATGCCGCCTTGTCCGGCCATCCATGAGATCGAACCGTAGTTGATGATCACGCCGGCGTTCGCGGCCTTCATGTCCGGCAGCACGGCTTGCGCTGCGAAGAACTGGTGCTTCAGGTTCACCGCGATGCGGTCGTCCCAATATTCGGGCGTCATTTCTTCGGTGCTGTGGCGCTCGTCATTGGCGGCATTGTTGACGAGGATGCTGATCGCGCCGTGCCTGTTGCGCGCCTCGACGACGCCAGCCCGTAGCGCTGCAGTGTCGGTGAGGTCGACATTCTGGAAATGCGCGCTGAGACCTTGATCGGACAGCTCGCGTTGCAGCGCTCGGCCCTCCTCGTCCTTGATATCGAAGAAGACGACGTTGGATTTTTGCTGCGCAAAGCGCCGCACGATCGCGGCGCCGATCCCCGAGGCGCCGCCGGTGACGAGGACGACCTTGCCGGCGAGGTCGGAATAGGTGGCGGCCATGAGCATCTCCCCAGTTTTGTTTTTGTGGGCCGCGACGCGCCGCCCAACGCGCGCTCAAACCCTAGCCGCTCCAACCTGAGGTGTATAGGTCGGAATTTTAGTTGCGTACCTCAGATTTTGAGGACAAGATTACCGCAACAAAAGAAGATCATCGGGAGGATTGTGATGAGACTGCTAGCGAAGCTGGGCCTCGCCGCGGCCGCATGCCTGCTCTGGACCAATGCCGCCAGTGCCGACACCACGGTCAAATGGCTGCACATCGAGGTCAATCCCGCGCAGGTGAAGATCTGGGAGGAGGTCGCTCGCGCCTATGAGGCGTCGCATCCGGGCGTGAAGGTCGAGATGCAGTTCCTCGAGAACGAAGCCTACAAGGCCAAGCTGCCGACCATCCTGCAATCCAAGGACCGGCCGAACATCATCTACAGCTGGGCCGGAGGTGTGCTGAAGGCGCAGATCGAGGCCGGCGTCCTCGAAGACATCACCGACCAGGTCAAGGGCTACAGCGACAGCATCACGCCGGCCGCGCTGGCGGCCTTTACGGACAACGGCCACGTCTACGGCCTGCCGGTCTCGCTCTCGCAGGTCGGATTTGTCTGCAACAAGGACCTGATGGCCAAGGCGAAGGTCGATCCGGCAGCGATCAAGACCTGGGACGATCTGCTGGCGGCAGTGAAGACGTTGAAGGCGGCTGGCGTGACACCGATCGTGGTCGGCGGCGCCGACAAATGGCCGCTGCACTTCTACTGGACGCATCTCGCTGTGCGCGTCGGCGGAAAGCCTGCCTTTGAGGCGGCGCTGCGCGGTGAGAATGGCGGTTTTGCCGGCGACGTCTTCCAGAGATCCGGCGAACTGTTCAAGCAGCTCGTCGATCTGCAGCCGTTCCAGAGCGGCTTCCTCGGGTCAAAATATTCGCCGTCCGTCGGCTATTTTGGCGACGGTAAAGCCGCGATGACGCTCGCGATCAGCTCGATCTACAATCTGCAGCGGGCGCTTGCGGCCGACAAGGTCGGTTTGACCGAGGATAAGGTCTGCTGGTTCGATTTCCCCACCGTGCCGGGCGGCAAGGGTGAGCCGACGGACACGCTGGGCGGCATCACCGGCTGGCTGGTCACCAAGGGGTCGCCGAAGGAGGCGGTCGACTTCCTGAAGTACTTTATCTCGAAGGACGTGCAGACGCGGCTGGCGGCGGGAAGCTTCATCATTCCGGTGGTGCAGGGCGCCGAGACCGGCCTCACCAACGGCTTCATGAAGCTGATCGCGTCCAACCTGGCGAAGTCGAACTATCACCAGAACTTCTATGATCAGAGCCTCGGTCCCTCGGTCGGGCGCGTCGTCAATGACGTGAGCGCCGAGATCGCAGGCGGCAGCATGAGCCCGCAGGACGCGGCGAAGGCGATCGAGGCGGCGCGCAAGCAGGGCAACTGACGTGGCGCGTCCGCTCGCGAGTTCGCCGGCGATCCGTGTCGCGCGGCCGCCGGTTGCCGCGCGCGCGGGCCGTGGGCCGAGCTGGGATGGCCGTTTCACCGTCCTGGTCCTGTTCCTGCCGCCGGCGCTGCTGCTGTTCACGCTGTTCGTGGTGCTGCCGATCGGTGAGGCCGCCTGGTACTCCGGCTTCAACTGGAACGGCTTCGGCAGTCCGACCAACTGGATCGGCTTCGACAACTACCGGTTCGTGCTGGAGACACGGGCGTTCTGGCTGGCGCTGCGCAATAATGGGCTGATCATCGCGGTCTCGCTGTGCGTGCAGCTGCCGCTGGCATTGACGCTGGCCTTGATGCTCGCGGAACGGTTTCGCGGCGCCGTGGCGCTGCGCATGCTGTTCTTCATGCCGTACATTCTCGCGGAGATCGCGACCGGGTTGATCTTCAGCTTCGTCTACGACGGCGACTACGGTCTGGTCGCCTCGATCTGGCGCAGCTTCGGCGCCGAGCCGCCGTACCTGTTGGCCTCGACCGACACGGCGATGCTGGCGGTGCTGATCGTGATCGTCTGGAAGTATTTCGGCTTCCACATGATGCTGTTCATTGCGGCGCTGCAGAGCATCGACAGGAGCCTGATCGAGGCGGCGCGGATTGACGGCGCGACGCGAACGCAAAGCCTGCGTCATATCGTCATCCCCTTGCTCTATCCGACCATCCGGCTCTCGGTGTTCTTTGCCATCATCGGCTCGCTGCAGCTGTTCGACCTGGTGATGCCGCTGACGCGTGGTGGCCCGGCCGATTCCTCCAACACCATGGTGAGCTTCCTCTACAACAACGGCATCTCGCGCATGCGGGTCGGTTACGGCAGTGCCATCGGCGTCATCCTGTTCGTGATCTGCGTGACCTTTGCCTTCACCTACAAGCGATGGTTCATGCGCGATGAATAGGGCCGACACCGCCAGGGCGCCATTCGATCCCGCTATGCTGTTCAAGGCGGCGTTCCTGTTCATCGTCGCTGTGTTCGTGCTGGTGCCGCTGCTGGCGACCCTGCTCGGCGGCTTCAAGTCGCTCGGCGAGTTGCGGGTCAACCCGTTCGGCCTGCCGCGGCACTGGGAATGGCAGAACTATGCCGACATCCTGTTGTCCGGCCGCTACTGGCAGCTGCTGCGCAACTCGCTGATCATCTCGACCTTGACGGTGTTCTTGACGCTGATCGTCGCCTCGATGGCGGCGTTCACCTTCGCCCATGTCCGCTTCTTCGGCAGCTCGATGCTTCTGAGCTATCTGACGCTGGGGCTGCTGTTTCCGGCGGCGACCGCGGTGCTACCGCTGTTCATCAGGGTGCGCGATTTCGGTCTGCTCGACACCTATTTCGGGGTCGCGCTACCGCAGGTCGCCTTCAGCCTCGCCATGAGCGTGCTGCTGCTGCGGCGGTTCTTCAAGGACATTCCCTACGAGCTGCTCGAGGCGGCGCTGGTCGACGGCTGCAGCTACGTCAAATTCTTCCGCTACGTGACGCTGCCGCTGTCGCGCCCGATCCTGGCGACCGTCGGCACCATCACCTTCGTCAACAGCTGGAACGCCTATCTGCTGCCGCTGGTCATGCTCAACACCGATGCGCTGTATCCATGGCCGCTCGGCATCATGGTCTATCAGGGCGAGTATTCGTCCGAGTGGCACCTGATCCTCGCCTTCATCACCCTGACCATCCTGCCCACCATCATCCTCTTCCTGCTTGCGCAGAAGCACATCGTCGCCGGCCTCACGTCGGGCGCGGTCAAGGGATGAACTGGACATCACGGAGACCACCATGAGACGAGTAGGCATAGGCATCATCGGCTGCGGCGTCATCAGCACGGCCTATCTGAAGGCGGCGCAGCGCTTCCCGGTGCTGGAGGTGAAGGCGCTCGCCGACATGCGCAGTGACGCGGCCGAGCGTCAGGGCGCGGCGTTTGGCCTGCCTGGCATGCGGGTCGATCAACTCCTCAAGCGCGACGACGTCGAGATCGTCGTCAATCTCACCGTGCCGCTCGCCCATACCGACGTGAGCCTGGCGGTGCTGAATGCCGGCAAGCACGTCCATTCTGAGAAGCCGCTCGGCATCGACGTCACCGAGGCGCGCAAGGTGATCGAGTTGGCCGCGCAGAAGAACCTGCGCGTCGGCTGTGCGCCCGACACTTTCCTCGGCGGCGGCCATCAGACCGCGCGCAAGCTGATCGACGACGGCGCGATCGGCACGCCTGTCGCGGGCAGCGTCTTCTTCGGCTGCCCCGGCCATGAGCGCTGGCATCCGGCGCCCGGCTTCTATTATCTGCGTGGCGGCGGGCCGATGCTGGACATGGGGCCGTATTACATCACCGATCTCGTGCAATTGCTCGGGCCCGTCGCCAGCGTCATGGGCTCGACGGCGCGCCCGCGCTCCGAGCGCCTCGTCACCAGCGAGCCGATGAACGGCGCGCTGATTCCGGTCGAGGTTGCCACTCACGTGTCGGGGACACTCGAGTTCGAAAGCGGGGCGGTCGTGTCGGTCACGATGAGCTTCGACGTGCCAAAGCACCGGCACGCGCCGATCGAGATCTACGGCGACAAGGGCAGCATGCTGGTGCCGGACCCCAACCGGTTCGGCGGCGAGGTGCAAGTCGCCAAGACTGGCGGCGAGTGGGAAACGGTGCCGCTGACGCATGGCCATGTCGACGGCGAATTCCGCTCCATCGGCGTCGCCGACATGGCAACCGCCATCCTGAACGACCGGCCGCATCGCGCCAGCGGCGCGCTCGCCTTCCATGTGCTGGAGGTGATGGAGGCATTCCAGACCTCCGCCAACGAAGGCCGGCGCATCAAAATCGAGAGCCGCGTCGAACGGCCAGCGATGCTGCCCGTCGGACGCGACACCGGACAGATCGACTGAGGGCAGAGACATGCGCAAGGCAATGATTGTATGGGGCGGCTGGCCCGGACACGATCCCGATCTCTGTGCCTCGATGATCCGAGGCTGGCTGAAGGCCGAAGGCTTCGACGTGCGGATCGAGACCACGACGGCCGCGTTCGCCGATCCCGCGATTCATGATCTGTCGCTGATCATCCCGATCTACACGATGTCTAAGATTGAAAAGGCGGAAGCGCTCAATCTGTGCGCGGCGGTGCGCGCCGGGGTCGGGCTTGCCGGCCACCATGGCGGCATGTGCGACGCCTTCCGGGATTCGGTGGATTATCAATTCCTCTGCGGCGGCCAGTGGGTCGCGCATCCCGGCAACATCATCGACTACAAGGTCGACTTGACCAAGCCGGACGATCCCATCATGAAGGGCCTGAAGAGTTTCGAGCATCGGTCCGAGCAGTACTACATGCATGTCGACCCGGCCAACGAGGTGTTGGCGACCACGACCTTCAGCGGCGAGCACGCACCCTGGATCGAAGGTGTCGTGATGCCGGTGGTGTGGAAGAAGCGCTTTGGTGAGGGCCGGGTGTTCTATTCGTCGCTCGGCCATCGCGCCTACGAGCTCGATGTTCCGGAGATCCGCACCCTGATGACCCGCGGCATGCTATGGGCCGCGCGCGCGTGACGGGCGCAGAGACACCGCTGCCCGTGCGCGCCACGCTCGAGGATGTGGCGCGGACGGCGGGCGTGTCGCTTGCCACCGTCGACCGCGTCATCAACCGGCGCGAAGGCGTGCGCGCCAAGACCGTCGCGCGCGTCGAGGCGGCCGTCGCCAAGCTAGGCTACCGCGCCGACGTGGCGGCCGCGCGTCTCGCGCGCGGGCAGAGCTTTCGCTTCGCATTCGTGCTGCCGACCGGCGGCAACAGCTTCATGACCAATCTGACCGAGCAGGTCCAACGCACCGCGGAGTGGCTGGCCGGCCAGCGTGGCTTCATCGACATCCTTCATGTCGACGTGTTCGATCCGGCCGTCCTGGCCGGCACGTTGGAGACGCTGTCGCCGGCCTATCAGGGCGTCGCCGTGATCGCGCTGGATCATCCGCGGGTGCGGGCCGCAATCGATGAGCTTGTCGCGCGCGGCGTCGCCGTGGTGACGCTGGTGTCCGACGCCCCGAGTTCGCGCCGCCTGCATTACGTCGGGATCGACAACCTAGCCGCCGGGCGGACGGCGGCCACGCTGATGGGACGCTATCTCGGTGGGCGTGATGGCACCGTCGCCGTCATCGCAGGATCGCTGTCGCTGCGCGATCACGCCGAGCGGCAGTTCGGCTTCAACCAGATCCTGTCGAGCGAATATCCGGGCCTGCGCGCGTTGCCGGTGATCGAAGGCCGTGACGACAGCGAACTGACTCGCGAACTCACCGCTGCGCTGCTGGCGCGCCAGGCCGATCTGCGCGGCATCTATTGCTGCGGCGCCGGCAACCGGGGCATCGCCGACGCCCTGGAGGCGTCGGGCCGGGCGCGCGAGGTGGTGTGGATCACCCACGAGCTGACCCAGTACACGCGGCGCTTCCTGGTGCGCGGCACGCTGGACGCCATCATCAACCAGGATCCCGGCCATGAGGCGCGGTCCGCGGCGCGCGTCCTGCTCGCGCACTGCTCGGGCGAGCCGATCAGCCCCGATCAGGAGCGCATCCGCATCGACATCTTCCTGCGCGATAACCTGCCCTAGGAGCTGACTACAGCCAGCCGAAGATCGCCAGCGCCAGCACTGCCTGGGCGATGAAGCCGACCACGAAGGCCAGCGTGCGGAACACGGGCAGGCCGATCGCATAGACGATGACGTGGGCGACGCGCGACCAGAAGTACACGGCGCAGGCGAGCACGGTCCATTTGGTCGAGTAGTCGATCGCGTTCAGGATCAGGACGAGGGGCGCGAAGATGACGAGGTTCTCGACCGCGTTGTCGTGCGCGAACATCAGCCGGCTCGCCCAGGCCGCGTGCGGCTTGTCGTTGCGCGACGGGTTGGCCATGGCGCCGGTGAGGCCGCGGACCTGGCAGCGGTTCAGGATGTAGGGAACCCACAGCAGGCCGGTCAGAATGACCGTCAGCGTCAGCCAGAACAATTCGCGCGTCATCGAGATCCCCTCAACTGATGTCCGTCCCGTCCCGGCGGGACGGAGCGGTTATAATCAATCGCGGCAGATCATGCTACGCACGGACGCGCACATAGGACCCCGGAGCATCCTCGAGCGGTGGATAGGCCTCGCTTCCGACGCTCCGCGCGGGAACCTCTTCCGGATCGAGCTCGCCAAGCCACGCGCGCCAGTCGGGCCACCACGAGCCCTTGTGCTCCTGGGCGCCCTTGATCCAGTCCTTCAGTGAGATGTCGTGGATCTGGTCGTTGAGCCAGTACTGGTATTTGCCTGACGAGGGCGGGTTGACGACGCCGGCAATGTGACCCGAGCCGGACAGCACATACTTCACCGGACCGCCGAAGAACTGCGAGCCGTACAGCACGGAGTCGGGCGGAGCGATGTGGTCCTCGCGCGTGGCCAGATTGTAGACCGGCACCTTCACCTTGGAGAGGTCGAGCAGCGTGTTGTCGAGCACCATGGTTCCGGTCGACAGCCGGTTCTCGAGATAGCAGTTGCGCAGGTAATAGGAATGGTTGGCCGCCGACATCCGCGTCGCGTCCGAATTCCAGTGCAGCAGGTCGAATGCGGAGGGCGGCTGGCCCTTCAGGTAGTTGTTGACGACATAGGACCAGATCAGGTCGTTGGAGCGCAGCATGTTGAAGGCCATCGCCATCTTGCTGCCTTCGAGCACCCCGGCGGCCTGCATGTCGCGCTCGAGCGCGGAGATCTGCGTCTCGTCGACGAACACCAGCAGATCGCCGGCGTGGGTGAAATCGACCTGCGCCGCGAGGAAGGTGGCCGAGGTCACGCGCTGGCGGCGCTTGTCGGCGAGCCAGGCCAGCGTCGTCGCCAGCATGGTGCCGCCGACGCAATAGCCCATCGTGTGCACCTTCATCTCGCCCGTCACCTTCTCGATGACGTCCATCGCGGTGAGCGGGCCTTCCTTCATGTAGTCTTCCCAGGTCTTGGTCCCCAACGACTTGTCGGGATTGACCCAGGAGATCACGAACACCGTGAGGCCCTGATCGACGCACCATTTGATGAAGGATTTTTCCGGGCGCAGATCGAGAATGTAGAACTTGTTGATCCAGGGCGGCACGATCAGGAGCGGCGTGCGCAGCACGTTCTCCGTCGACGGCGTGTACTGGATCAGCTGCATCATGTCGTTCTGGAAGATCACCTTGCCCGGCGTCATCGCCATGTTGACGCCGACCTCCAGATTGGCCGGATCGGACTGGCGGATCTTCAGGTTGCCCTTGCCGGCCTCGATGTCCTCCGCGAGCATCTGCATGCCGCGTACGAGGTTGCTGCCGCTCGACGCGACCGTCTGGCGGAGCACCTCCGGATTGGTCAGGACGAAGTTGGACGGCGACAGCGCGTTGGTGATCTGGTTGACGTAGAACTCGGCTTTCTTGCGCGTGTGCGGATCGAGTCCCTCGGCGTTGTGGACGAGGTCCTGTGCCCATTGCGTCGTCAGCAGGTAGGCCTGCATGACGAAATCGAAGAACTGGTTCGACTTCCATTCCGGATCGGCGAAGCGCTTGTCGCGCGGCGACGGCGAGATCGCCGGCGGCGCCTCCTCGCCCGCGAGACGTCGCGCGGCCGAGCCCCACAGGTCAAGATAGCCCTTGGCGATCTTGTTCTGGATGTCGCTGGCGCGGTCCTTGTCCGACAGCCAATAGTCGGCGACGGCCGTGAAGGATTTGACGACCTCGCTGAGCTCGGCCGGCGGCCGATCCTGAACCTCGCCGGTCTCCCGGGGCTTCAGATAGGCCGCGAGAGCCTTGCCGCTGGTTTCCATCGCTCGCGCGACGTTCGTCGCGAAGGCTTCGGCGTCGAATGATTTTGTTGATTGGGTGGTGTTGTTCGAAACGTCGGTCATGGCCTTCTTACACTATCTTGTCGAAACCGTTTCGTCACCGCGCGAGATCAACAATCCGCGCGTTCGCGGTTAATTCGGTATCCGCCGTGCTGCGTTGCGAAAAAGCCTCTCACGCCGGACATAATGCACGCGCTCCCCGGATCCAGGCGAGATTCCTGTTCACCCCACCAACGTTTCGGGTGACAAATGGTTGTGCTGCGGCAAAATGCGTCGCGTTGCGATTGATCGGCTGGTGGGGTGGGGACTTTCGCGTGACGTCGGTGAGCCGAGTCTGGAAGACGCGTGCGCGCGCCCTTGCGGCGGCGGGCGTCGTGCTTGGCAGCTCGCTCGCGCTGTCCGGCTGCTCGCTGCCGGTTGCTGACATGCAGTCCCAGGATGTAGAGGCGGTCGTCCGGCCCAAGGAGCCGGGCGAATATCTTCCCGTGAACGACGTGCCGCGCGACCGCGACAGGCCGGTCATCTCGCCGGAGGAGCGCGCCAGGATCGAAACCGAGCTGAAAGCCGCCCGCGACCGCCAGGCCTCGGCGGGACCGGCCACGAGACAGCGGTAAGGGCCGGATTGGACGTAATTGTCTGGCGCGGCGCGGTGTCCATGATAAAACACCGGAATCAACCGCACCGCAGAGTGTCGTCGCCAACCAGGCCGTAAGGCCGTGCTAAGTTCATGTTTTAGCGTGGATTTCAGGGCAGGGGCGCCACCGCGCCAGCGCTGCCGGTGAATCCGCCGCCGGTTGTCGGAGCCGAGAGACCCATGGAAGATTTCTACCGCATCCGCCGTCTGCCGCCTTACGTGTTCGAGCAGGTCAACCGGGCCAAGGCGGCCGCGCGGAACGCCGGCGCCGACATCATCGATCTCGGCATGGGCAATCCGGACCTGCCGGCACCGGCGCATGTGCTCGAGAAGCTCAAGGAGACCTTGGGCAAGCCGCGCACCGACCGTTACTCCGCCTCGCGCGGCATCGTCGGCCTGCGCCGGGCGCAGGCGGCGTATTACGATCGCCGTTTCGGGGTGAAGCTCAACCCCGATACCCAGATCGTGGCGACGCTTGGTTCCAAGGAAGGGTTTGCCAACGTCGCGCAGGCGATCACCGCGCCGGGTGACGTCATTCTCTGTCCCAATCCGAGCTACCCGATCCACGCCTTCGGCTTCCTTATGGCGGGCGGCGTGATCCGCTCGGTGCCGGCCGAGCCGACGCCGCAATTCTTCGAGGCGGCCGAGCGCGCTATCATCCACTCCATCCCGAAGCCGCTGGCGCTGATCGTCTGCTATCCGAGCAATCCGACCGCCTATGTCGCGAGCCTCGACTTCTATCGCGACCTCGTCGCATTCGCGAAGAAGCACGAGATCCTGATCCTGTCGGACCTCGCTTATGCGGAGGTCTATTTCGACGACAAGAACCCGCCGCCGTCGGTGCTGCAGGTGCCGGGCGCGATGGATGTCGCGGTCGAGTTCACTTCGATGTCGAAGACCTATTCGATGGCCGGCTGGCGCATGGGCTTTGCCGTCGGCAACGAGCGCATCATCGCAGCGCTCGCGCGGGTGAAGTCCTATCTCGACTACGGCGCGTTCACGCCGGTGCAGGTCGCGGCCACCGCCGCCCTGAACGGCCCTGACGACTGCATCCGCGAGATGCGTGACGTCTATCGCAAACGCCGCGACACGCTGGTCGAGTCGTTCGGTCGCGCCGGCTGGGACATCCCGTCGCCGGAGGCGTCGATGTTCGCCTGGACGCCGCTGCCCGAGAAGTTCAAGAGCCTCGGCAGCATGCAGTTCGCGACCCTGATGGTCGAGAAGTGCGGCGTCGCGGTGTCGCCCGGCGTCGGCTTCGGCGAGCATGGCGAGGGCTTCGTCCGCATCGCGATGGTCGAGAACGAGCAGCGCATCCGCCAGGCCGCGCGCGGCGTCCGCCGCTTCCTTGAAAGCGGCATCGAAACGTTGCACAACGTCGTTCCCATCGCCAACCGGCGCTAAACCCTCCGCTACTTTCCTTTCGACAGGTTCTTTGATTCCATGGTCGCACCCCTGAGAGTGGGCATCGCGGGCCTCGGCACCGTGGGTGTCGAGGTCGTTCGTCTCATCGAGCGTCAGGGGCGCGTGCTCACGGAGCGGACAGGGCGTCCGGTCAAGGTCGTGGCCGTCACGGCGCGGTCGAAGGCCAAGAAGCGCGGCATCGATCTGTCCGGTGTGACATGGGCCAAGGACGCGCTGGCGCTTGCCTCGGATCCGGAGGTGGACTGCCTCGTCGAGCTGATGGGCGGCGCCGGCGATCCGGCGCTGTCGGCGATCGACACCGCGCTGAAGGCCGGCAAGTCGGTCGTGACCGCGAACAAGGCGCTGATCGCCAAGCACGGGCTCAAGCTCGCCAAGGCGGCCGAGAAGCACGGCGCCGCGTTGAACTTCGAGGCCGCCGTCGGCGCCGCCATCCCGGTGATCAAGACGCTGCGCGAGGGCCTCGCCGGCACCGGCATCAGCCGCGTCTATGGCATCCTCAACGGCACCTGCAACTACATCCTGACCCGCATGGAGCAGGAGGGGCTGTCGTTCGACGAGTGCCTGAAGGACGCGCAGCGCCTTGGCTACGCCGAGGCCGACCCGTCGTTCGACATCCACGGCCACGACACCGCGCAGAAGCTCGCGATCCTCGCCAGCCTCGCCTTCGGCACCCAGGTGGCCGAGAAATCGATCTATGTCGAAGGCATCTCCTCGATCGCGCCCGAGGACCTGAAGGCGGCTGCCGAACTCGGCTACCGCGTCAAGCTGCTCGGCGTCGCCGTGCGCACCGCCAAGGGCATCGAGCAGCGCGTGCATCCGACGATGGTGCCGAAATCGTCCTCGATCGCGCAGGTGATGGGCGTCACCAACGCGGTCACGATCGATGGCGACGGCATTCCGCCGCTGACGCTGGTCGGTCCGGGGGCAGGCGGCGCCGCCACGGCGTCCGCGGTCGTCGCCGACATCGCCGACGTGGCCCGCGGCATCCGCGCGGCGCCGTTCGGGCGGCCGGTCGAGAAGCTGCAGGCGACCGAGAAGGCGCCGATGGAGCGGCACGAGGGCGGCTACTACATCCGCCTGATGGCGCGCGACCACGCCGGGACGGCCGCGACCATCGCGACCCGGCTGGCCGAGCAGAAGATCTCGATCGAATCGATCGTCCAGCGCCATCCCAACGGCAGCGAGCCGGGCAAATCCGGCGCCAAGGGCGGGCCGGTGCCGGTCATCCTGATCACCTACGCGACCCACGAGGACGCGGTGTATCGCGCGCTGCAGGCCGTGCAGCGCGACAAGGTCATCAGCGGCAAGCCCCAGGTCATCCGGATCGAGAAGAATTAGCCTGTGATGCCCGGGGAACCGGTTGTCCCTACTCAAACAAACGCGTGGCGTTTGGGTTAGGTTCATGCTCAAACCGGGAGAGTCGAGGGGCGAGGACCGGCCATTCGGGCCGACCGCCCGACCCGCAGGCTGCCGTTGGAGGCGCCGTGCGAGCGGTAGATTTTGAAGGCGGGTGTCCGCCATGACGTCTTGAGGAGTTGACCGATGTCGACGCAGATTTCCGTCCCGCAACAGCTGCTGCTCGAGCGCATCCTGACCCTGGAGCTGGTGCGTGTGACCGAGCGGGCGGCGGTCTCGGCGGCGCGGCTGCGCGGGCACGGCCAGGAGAAGCCGGCCGACCAGGCTGCGGTCGACGCCATGCGCCGCGAGCTCAACAAGCTGCCGATCGAGGGCACGGTCGTGATCGGCGAGGGCGAGCGCGACGAAGCGCCGATGCTCTACATCGGCGAGAAGGTCGGCCTCAACGCCGGCCCCAAGGTCGACATCGCCGTCGACCCGCTCGAGGGCACCACGCTGTGCGCCAAGAACATGCCCGGCTCGATCGCCACGATGGCGATGGCCGATGAAGGCACGCTGCTGCACGCCCCGGACGTCTACATGCAGAAGCTCGCGATCGGTCCCGGCTATGCCAAGGGCGTGGTCGATCTCGACGCCACGCCGGCTGACAACGTCCGCCGTCTCGCCAAGGCCAAGGGCGTCGATCCCTCCGCGATCACCGTGCTGGTGCTCGACCGTCCCCGCCATGCCGACATCATCCAGGGCGTGCGCTCGACCGGCGCGGCCGTGCGGCTGATCACCGATGGCGACGTCGCCGGCGTGATCCACTGCGCCGATCCCGACAACACCGGCGTCGACATGTATCTCGGCACGGGCGGCGCCCCCGAGGGTGTGCTGGCCGCGGTGGCGCTGCGCTGCATCGGCGGCCAGATGCAGTGCCGCCTGATCCTCGACACCGAGGAGAAGCGCGAGCGCGCCCACAAGATGGGCGTCGGCGATCCCAAGATGATCTACGGCATCGAGGACATGGCCCGCGGCGACTGCCTGTTCGCGGCCACCGGCGTCACCACCGGCTCGCTGCTCTCCGGCGTCAAGTTCCGCAAGGACGGCGTCATCGAGACCGAGACCGTCGTGATGCGCTCCGTCACCGGCACCGTGCGCTACATCCGCGCCGAGCACCGCCAGCTGGAGAAGTTCCACCTCGACTGAGTCTGGCGCTCGACCTGAAGAGTTCAGCCGCCGAGCCATCGCAGGTACCATGGCTTGGCGGCGGACTGTTTCGGTATGAACATGAACAGGTCGCCTTTCATAAGGGCGAACTTCATGGTCGCGAGCAGGTGGCGGAGCTGGTCACTGGTCGGGATCATGGCCTCGCGGGCGGCCTGTGCATTCCCTTGCGCCAGCAGTTGCAATGCATTCTGAGCGGCAGGCTGATCCGTATCCTCGATATGGGACAGCGCGTCCTTGATCCCGGAGTCGTAGGACTCCAGCCGCTGCTCGGACTCGTATCGGCTGGGTTGCAGGGCCACGCGATTTGCGGGATCGGTGGGATTGAACAGTCCGAGCTTGCCCAATGTTTGTAGCACCGAATAGTGGCGTGCCATCTCTGCCGGGATGAGGTCATAGGCCTTGAAGAGGCCGCCAGGAAGATCCGGACCGATTCGCAGGACGGGCCCGACAAAGAACCGGGACGTCCGTTCGCGAATCTCGAAGCGCTCCGAGGCCGTCGAACCGATCGTCTGTCCGTCCTTGATCTGGTCGCCATGCTGGAGCACATAACCGGTCGCCCCGCCGAGGTGCTTGAGGGCCGTATGGCCCGTGATTCCGGGCACTTCGAACTCGATCTCGCGCCCCTGGAATGCCGTGAGACCCATGGTGGCGGCTACGAGTGCATCCGGCGTTTGTTCAATCGGAACGAGGTCCACCCAGAGAAGGAACGGATAATTGGGGTACGGTGCGAAAGCGCTCTGCGACCTCTCGAGCCACATCGTGGGGGATCGAGCGACGATGCCGTTGACGAGCACGCCACAGACGTTGCCCAGCACAGCGATCAATCCTGCCACGACGGCGGTCACGATCCGCGCCTGGTCCAATCGGCTTGCGTCGTCGTCCGTCAATGCGACGAAGGCGATGGCGCGATGGCGCTTCAGATCCTCGGCAACGCCAGGCGAGAAGGCCTCAGCACGTTCGACGACACCGCTGGCGAGCGCCTGCGGCCAGTCGTCGGTCACCAAAACGACGGCTTGCTCTCCGCATCGGATGCGCTTGGTGCCGGCGTCCGCGATCAGGCTCCACGCCTGATCGGGATATCGAGCCCGGAGTACGTCAACGAGCCCTTCCAGATTAATCTCTCTGGGATCCTGCAGCAGGGCGATGGCTTTGATCGCACTCAGGTTCGACATGTTGATTGCGTGTCCAGCAATTGCAGAGAAAGATGGAGCGGGCGGATTACTAGCCGGCATCATGGCGCGGCCCGCGCGGGAGATTGGTGCTGGTTCCCTGAGTGCGTCAACGAATAAAGCAAGGGGTTGCAAATGACCGGGGATGATTGTGCCGTGAAGGCGCTGGTGTTCGACGTCTTCGGCACCGTGGTCGACTGGCGAACGAGTCTGATCAATGACTTCACCGCGTGGTCCAGGACGCGCGGCGTCCAGGGCGACTGGACCGCGCTGGTCGACGGCTGGCGCGGGCTCTATGTCGGCTCGATGGACGAGGTGCGCAAGCATCCAGAGCGCGGCTACGTGATCCTCGACGTGCTGCACCGGCGTTCGCTCGAGACGCTCATCGCGAAGCTCGGCATCACCGGCCTGACCGAGGCCGATCTCGATCATCTCACCCGCGGCTGGCACCGGCTGCATCCGTGGCCTGACAGCGTCGCCGGGCTGACCCGGCTGAAGTCCAAATACATCATCGCGCCGCTCTCCAACGGCAACGTCGCTCTTCTGACCAACATGGCGAAGTTTGCAGGCCTTCCGTGGGACCTGATCCTCTCCGCCGAGCTGTTCGCGCACTACAAGCCCGACCCCGAGACCTATCTCGGCGCCGCGCGTCTGCTCGGTCTTGCGCCCGGCGAGGTCATGATGGTCGCCGCGCACAACAATGATCTCGAGGCAGCGCAACGTTACGGCCTGAAGACTGCGTTCGTCGCGCGCCCGACCGAATACGGCCCGCTGCAGAACCGCGACTTCGAAGCCACCGGCGCCTGGGACATCGTCGCCGCCGACTTCAACGGCATCGCCGACCGGCTCGGCTGCTGATCCTCCTGCCTCAGGCGCCCGACACGATCACGCCGTACCAGCCGAGGCCCTTGTAGGTCTCGTAGCCCGGGGTGGCGTGGAAGGCGACCATGCGGCCCGATGCATCCTGATAGAAGCCGCTGCGCTTGCCGTCGAGCTTGAGCGACACCCGCTCGCTGAGAATGCCCTGGCCGTCCGACGAGGCGATCACGCGGTGGCTGGAATCCACCAGCAGTGCGCGGGCCTTGTCGCTTTCGCTGACGCGCACGCCTTGCACGATCGCGCGGGCCTGCGCTTCCCAATCGAAATGAATCGCGAGCACGCCGAGCGGCTTGCCATGCGCCTTGCCATTCTCGCGCACCGAGGCGCAATAGGTCGCGACCTGGGCATTGCCGAGCAGCGGCTGGCGCTCGACGTCGCCGGCGACGTAGTCGTCGCCCGAGCGCAAGCCGCGCGCCTCACGAAACCATCTGGTGTCGGCGACGCTCTGGCCGACCACGTTGTAGCGGTCGGCACGACCGTTGGCGATCACCCTGCCGCTGGGATCGCACAGCCAGAGATCGAGATAGACCGTGTAGGCCGACAGGATCACCGCGAGCCGTTCGGAGACATGGGCGACGCTGTTGGCATCGGGCGAAGCGGCGCAGTCCACCACCGCGGAATCCGTCGCCCACCAGCGCACGTCGCAGGTCCGCTCATAGAGATTGCGGTCGATCAGCTCGATCGCGTTCAGCGCCAGGTCGACCATGCGTTCGCCACGGGCGCGCTCGGTCATGCGCTCGATCGAGCTCTTGAGATTGCCGGTGCGCGTCGTCAGCTGGCCCTCGAGCTCGCGTGCGATGGTCTCGACCTGCTGGCCGACCGCGCGGACCTCCTGCGCCACCACCGCGAAGCCGGCGCCCTGCGCGCCGACGCGCGAGCTCTCGATCAGCGCGTTGAGCGCCAGCATCTTCATCTGGTTGGTGATCTGCTGGATCGACCTGGTCTTCTCGCAGGCGATCTGATTGACCTCGCCGGTCAGCCGCGCGATCAGCGCCGAGACGTCGGTCTCGTCCTCGACATGCTGGGCCGGCGACGGAATGATCGAGGGCGAGGACTTCAAGTCAGGCGCAGCAGTCAGCATCGGCGTGCACTCCAAATTGCTGCGCGGCTCCCGCGGCTTTGCGGAGCCTCAGCAAACAAACGGTTCTTTTGATTGAAATTGAAAGGAGTTCGCCTAACGGCTGTTTAATGCACGTCCTTCGACATAGCGCGAATTTTAGGCAACTGTTCGTTGGTACCGTCAAACGGCCCGAGTTCCGTGGATGAACTGAGAAAACGGTGGGGTTCCCGTGCAGGAACCGGATCCCGGCGGGGGCTTGCGGTAGATTTCTGCCCTGCTTGCGAATCACCCTGCCGCCTGTGAGGCTCTGCGACCGATGCCACTGTCCGCCACCGCTCTGCCGATCAGCGCCCCGCCGGCGTTCCTCGGCGTGCGGCTGTCGCTGACCAACAAGCTCTGGCGCGACCGGCTCGACGCGCGCGGCGCGGCGCGGGCGCTCGCGATCGTGCAGCGCTATCAGCTGCCGGAGATGCTGGCGCGCGTGATTGCCGGGCGCGACGTCGAGCTCGACGCGGTCGAGGATTTCCTCGATCCCACCATCCGCAAGCTGATGCCGGATCCGTTCACGGTGACGCAGATGGAGGCGGCGGCCCAGCGCATCGCGGACGCCGCGGTGAAAGGCGAGAAGGTCGCGATCTTCGGCGATTACGACGTCGACGGCGCGACATCCGCGGCGCTGCTCGCCTGGCACCTGCGCCATTGCGGGCTCGATCCACTGATCCACATTCCCGATCGCATCTTCGAAGGCTACGGCCCGAACGTCGATGCCATCCGCGCGCTCGCCAACAAGGGCGCGACCTTGCTGGTGACGGTCGACTGCGGCACGACGAGTCTGGAGCCGCTGGCGGAAGCGCGGCGGCTCGGCATGTCCGTGGTGGTGATCGATCATCATCAATGCGGTGAAGAGCTGCCCGACGTCGAAGCGCTGGTGAATCCGAACCGGCCCGATGACCTCTCCGGGCTCGGCTATCTCGCCGCCGTCGGGTTGACGCTGGTGACGCTCGTCGCCGTCAATCGCGAGCTGCGCAGCCGCGGCTTCTGGAGCAGCACGCGGCCGGAGCCCGATCTGCTCGGCATGCTGCATCACGTCGCGCTCGGCACCGTCGCCGACGTCGCGCCGCTGATCGCGCTGAATCGCGCGTTCGTCGCCAAGGGCCTGATCGCGATGCGCCGGCGCGATCACGTCGGCCACACAGCGCTGATGGACGTTTCCAGGCTCAACGGCCCGCCGGAGGCGTGGCATCTCGGCTTCATGCTGGGGCCGCGCATCAATGCCGGCGGCCGCATCGGCCGTGCCGATCTTGGCGTGCGGCTGTTGCTGGAGAGCGACGTCTCCGAGGCCGCGCGCATCGCCGCCGAGCTCGACCGGCTCAACTGCGAACGCCGCGTCATCGAGCAGCAGGCCGAAGCACAGGCCGAGGCGGAGGCGCTGGCCTCGCTGGGGCTGGAGGACAAGGGCGCGGTCATCGTCACCGCATCCGAAGGCTGGCATCCCGGCGTGGTCGGGCTGGTCGCCTCGCGGCTGAAGGAAAAGTTTGCGCGGCCGGCGTTTGCGATCGCGCTCGAGCCGGGCGGCATCGGCACCGGATCGGGCCGCTCGATTCCCGGCGTCGATCTCGGCCGCGCGGTGCGCCACGCGGTGGAGCAGGGCATTTTGATGAAAGGCGGCGGCCATGCGATGGCTGCCGGCGTGACCTTGCGCAAGGAGCGGCTGGCGGAATTCCGCGCCTATCTCGAAAGCGCGCTCGCCCCCGACGTCGCCGAGGCCCGCCACGTCAATGAAATCCTGATCGATGGCGCGATCAGCGCGCGCGCCGCGACGCCCGAACTGGTGGCGACGCTCAACCGCGCCGGTCCCTTCGGCAGCGGCAATCCCGAGCCGGTCGTGGCATTGCCGTCGCATCAGCTGGTCTATGCCGACGAGGTCGGGCAGGCGCATCTCAAGCTGCGCTTCAAGTCCGGCGACGGCTCCACGGTGAACGCGATCGCATTCCGCTCGGTCGGGCAAAAGCTTGGCAACGCCCTGGTTCAGCATCGCGGCCAGCTGCTGCATGTCGCCGGCACTCTCACCGTCGACCGTTACCAGGGCGTCGAGCGCGTGCAACTACGCGTGCTCGATGTCGCCGTGCCGGACCATGGCCCGGCGACGATCCGGTAGCAGCCATCACCGCTGTCGTCCCGGCCTTGAGCCGGGACCCATACGCCGCAGCAGATGTTGTGAGGACGAGATGCCCATTGCGATCCTGCCTCACACGGCTCCCTGTGGTTATGGGTCCCGGCTCGGAGGCCGGGACGACAGCGGAGTGTGTGGCGCCCATCGTGCCTCACATCGCCAAATACAAGCATGGCCATTCGATCTCGCGACGCCATGCGCCCGAGGGATGCCTGATCAAAGCCCTCAATGAGACGAGAGGGCGCAGGGAATGCCGGGTGAAGGCCTCACCCATGGCCCGCCTGCAAACAAAAAGCAGGCGGCAGTCACCACAGGTCAAGCCGATCAACCGGCATTCCCTGCGCGATGGGCTTAACGCTTATACGCGATCTCCCCGGTGTCCGGCTTGGTAGCCACCGTCGCCCGGGAGATCATCATCACCCCCGGACTTGGCGCCAGCATCGGGGCGCCAGGACCACGCGATTTCACGTCCGCAACCTGCCGTTCGTCCGCGCGCCACGAGAGCACGCTGCGACAGATCGCGGCCACCGCATCTCCGCCCTCCACATCGTGACGATCGCGAAGCGTCCCTCTCACGAGGACGGGATACGCAGATTATTTCTGATTTTCGGAATGAACGCAAGCGGAAAATTTGCCACGTAGAGGTGACACAGGGCAGGCCGCTGATCCGGCCCGCGAAAACGACCGACGCTGCAGTGGAAAACCGCAGGAGCGCACGCGAGACGGCGATCGTTGTGGACCTCTCTTCGATGCCGTGCGTTCCTGTCATCTGTCGACCTGCCTTCGTCGGGACGCGAAGGCGGGGTAGTGTTGCGCCTTCCCCTGGACACGTCGGGACCCAAGACATGCATGCGATCGTCAAGACCCTCGCCCTTCCGGCCTGCCTGATCTGCTGGAGCGCCAGCGGATCAGCCGAGCCGGTGCGCTGGAGCACATACCGGATCCCGGAGACCGGCACCTCGGTCGAGATTCCCACGTCGATCTTCAGCGAAACGACGGGACGGCCGGATGGCTACGGCCAGCGCTTCCAGACATCGGACGGCCGCGCCAACCTGACGGTGCAGTCGTCCGAAAACGACGCGGGCGATTCGCCGGCGCGCTTCCTGGCCAAGAAAAATCCGCCATCCAACATCCAGTACAAGCGGATCACGTCGCGGTTCTTCGCGGTCTCCAGCATCAAGGGCGACTACGTCTGGTACAACCGCTGCAACTTCGTCGGCGGCTACGTCCATTGCGTGCTGATCAACTATCCCAAGGCCTGGGAACGCGACTGGGACGGCATCGTCACCCGGATCAGCCTGTCCTTGAACCGCATGTGAGGGGAGCCGAGCAGGCGTCCCTGGGACGGGAATGCGGGGCTTCTGATGCCTGGCTGACGTCATCGAACACACGGCGCGCGCTGGTCCACGATCGAGCCTCGGCCACGCTGCACGATTTGATCCAGCTCAATGTGGCTCACCGGCGCGTTCGCCTAGGTTCCGGCGAACGATTTTCATTCGCGTCGGATCCCATCGATGGGCGTCATGCCATTCACCGTCAGGGCGGAGAGCGCCAACGCCGTTGCGACTCTGCGCTGCCGCAGCGCGCAGGATGCGCTGTCGACGGCCAATGCCTATCTGCGCCTCGGCGCGGCCCTCGTCAGCATCCGCACGCCGAGCGGCGAGATCATGAGCGCCGACAGGCTCGATGCGCAGCTGAGCCGCGAGCGCGGCCGCGTGCCGGTGGCCGTGCCGGATTGATCCGGACGGCTGGGATTCAGCGCGTTCCGCGGCGGGCCTGAACCGTCACCGTTGATCTAACCGCAATGGTCAAGCCGGCCCGGCGTCAGCACCATCATGGCGCCCGGTCGATCTGCCGGCTGCGTCCTCGATGAAGGAGCCGTACAAGACGTCCTGGCGCCGCTGGTAGACGGCGAGGCTGGCGGCAGTGGCGATGCAACAAATTGCGATCAAAATGGCAAATTCGAACATGTTCGACTCCATGCCCGGTCAGTGGCGGATGGAGTCGCAGGCGTCAAACGGAAGCCGCCGTTAAGCTGAAGAGGAAAGCTTAACGGGCCGGCCTCCGCCCCGTCACTCCGCCTCGCCGGGTCGGCCGTTGGGATCGAGCTCGGGAAACATCGCCTGGCAGCTCAGGCAGTACGATTCGAAGATGAAATTCAGCAGCGCGGACATTGGGAAACCCCACCGGTTTGATGGGTGGAAGATGCCGGGGCTGTGTTTCAGGATGTTTTCGTGGCGAGGGGAAAATGGTTTCGAGGGGCTTGTCGAGGCCATCGAGAACGCATGGGACGAAGACAGTCGAATGCGACAAGGCTTGGGACGCCCATTGCACCGCTGCCTCGCCGACGGTCGTCTGGAGATTGGCATCGGTCCCAGATCCGCTCGATCGTTGCGTTCTTGGGCCGAGACAACTCGCGGCGGCTCCTTCATGGTTTAGCTGGTTTCAAACGCGAAGGTAAGAGAAGTGGCGGCGGCGCTTCGGGAGGTGAGCGCGGAGTGGTTTCGGCGGCTATTCCCGGCTACGGCATGGTGCAAAGGTACGGCAGGAGTCAGGAACGTCATGATCTGGAGGATCATCATCGGCCCGTTCATCCTTGCTTTGGCATGCGTTGCAGCCGCTCAATCGGTCGCGAACGCATCCGACGCCAGTTGGAATGAATGTCTCCTGGCCCCGAGACGGGCCTGCATCCTACGTGAGGCCGCAGAGGTCGCCGGCAGCATCGGCGACGCACATTTGTCTGCGCGCGAGCTCGGCGAGATTGCCAAGGCCCAGTTGAAGGCCGGCCTGTTCACCGAGGCCGCCGCGACGATCGATCTGGCTTTGCAGGTCGCGAAGTCGATCGCCAAGGACAGCTATGATCGCGACGGCGCATTCGAGACCATCGCGCAGGTTCAGGCGCAGGCCGGCAAGCTCGCCGACGCGCTGGAGACCGCCAAATCGATCGAGAACCGCCACGTACAGGCCGCGGCGCTCGGGGCGATCGCTGTTGCAGAGGGGAACGCCGGCCGGCTGGACGATGCGCTTCGGCGGGTGGAGGCGATCGAGGACTTGCCGGATCGTGCCCTCATCATGCGCCGGGTGACCTGGGACCTTCGCGCCAGCGCAGTGGCGCGGGGAGAGGACGACAAGATCGTGGCCGCGCTTCAAACGGTGCTCGCCGTCGAAGAGCGGTATCCGCCGCCCATAGCGATGACGGGCGTTCATCACCCCTCGAAATTCATCCCGGCGCTCGCCATCATCGCGCAAGCGCAGACCCGCGCGGGAAAAGTCGCCGAGGCCATGCGGGTTGCGAGACTGGTCTCGCGCTCGATGGAGCGCGCCCAGGCGTTTGCAGCAATTGGCGTCGCGCTGGCACGGGCCGGCGCGGTCGGTTCCGCCTTGCAAGTTGCGCGCTCGATCGACGACCGATGGGAGCGCGGCATCGTGCTCGGGTCTCTTCTCGAGCCTCGGCTGCCGCCCGATCTCATCGCCGATGAGCCGACTACGTCCGGCTCGCCTGTGAAATCCGAGGTCCCTAACAACGTGCGGGATTTCGTCACCGCCTTCACGGATCGCGAGCAGCGTGCCACCGTGCTCTGCCTTATCGCGATGGCGTTGGCAAACAACGGCCGCCTGGACGAAGCCATCGCGCTCGCGGAGCCAATCGATCAGGACAAGCCACGCGCCTTCGCTTGGCACGCCATCGCCAAGGCGCAGGCGAAGGCCGGCATGGCCACACAATCAATCGCGTCCTTCGAGCGGGCCGTCCAGGCTGCGTCGTCGTTCCAACCAAACGACGGGCTTTTGTCGAAAATCGCCGTCTCACAAGCGGATGCAGATCAGATCGATGAAGCCCTCCATGTCACCCGGCTGATCGGCGGTACCATGGCTACGGCGGGATATGTCTCCCAAGTCATGAGCGATGGCAAGTTAGTCAACGCCGACCATGACCGTCGCTTTGCACTGCGCGCGATCGCCAAGGCGCAGGCAAGGGCCGGCAGGATGGCGGACGCCTTTCAGAACGCGTCGGCGCTCCGGCTGGGTCCTGAAATCATTCCCCCAGGGCTCGGCGTCGTCGCCGAGGGGCTCGCCGAGGCTGGACGGATCGCCGAAGCGATCGATGCTGCCACGGCCGAGGACAATCTCTATCGTCGCTCCAAGCTGCTCGCATCGATTGCCAAGGCCCAGGCTGAAGCCGGTAGGATCGACCAGGCGAAGCAGGTGATGCAACACGTCACCTGGGGGCCCGAGCAGGTCGAAGCCCTGGCCTCAATCGGCGGCGCGCAAGCGAAGGCGGGCCTCACGGCCGATGCTCTGGCAAGCTTCACCGAGGCCATGCAGATCGCATACGCGCAGCCTTACAAGAACACGACAGCAGAAGCCCTCGTCATGATTGCGGGTCGATTGTCGGACTGAACTCGCAGGCTCGCGCGGCGACAATCAAGGTGAGAACCCGTCGGGCGGCTTCATCCAGCGCCGCGTGACGTCACCATCCTGAAGACCTCCGCGTAGATCCCATAGGCCGAGCGCCAATGGTTCTACAAACCGTCGCTGCGCTGACTGAAAATGATGCGCGTTCTTGATGGGTCATAAGACCCTGGCGATCCCAGCAGGACTCGAACCTGCAACCCGCGGAGTAGAAATCCGCTATCATTGACTGAAATTATTATGTTATTTCGTCCCATGTTGCGTCTTTGTTGCGCCTCCCGTATACTCCACAAAATTCCCATCGTGGGGCAGGGCGCATGTCGATCCGCAAACGCACTTGGAAAACCGAAGCCGGTGAGGAGCGCTCCGCCTACGTCGTCCAGTATTCGACGGCAGAGCGAGACGACCGCGGCAAGCGGCGGCGCCACATCAAGACGTTCGATCGGAAGAAGGAAGCGGAGGATTTCCAGGCTCAGGTTCGCATGGACGTCAAAAAGGGCGTCCACACGCCGACGAGCCGCAGCATTACCGTTGAGGATGCCGGCGACCTTTGGATCGATGGTTGCGGCGATCTCGAAAGGTCGACCGTCGACCAGTATCGGCAGCACCTGAAATTCCACATCGTTCCGTATTTGGGGCCGCTGAAGGTCTCCGCGCTGACCGTAGCGACCGTCCGCGACTGGCAAGACAAGCTCCGCAACGGTGTGCCCGCTCCGGGTCAGAGAGAGGCGGAGGCGCGCTCGGCGGCTATGGTCAAGAAAGTCACGACCTCGCTTTCCAGTCTGCTCAGTGACGCCTTGGAGCGCGGCCAAGTCGCTCAGAACGTTGTTCGGTCGATGACGGCCAACCGGCGCCGAAAGCGGAAGGTCGAGCGTCGCTCGAAACGCAAACTGGTCATCGGGCGGGACATTCCCGAGCCGCGGGAGATCGACGCGTTGTTGCAGCACACAGACAGCGAGCGGTGGCGCGCCTTCTTCCTGGTGGCGGTTCGCTGTGGCCTGCGCGCGAGCGAACTGCGCGGCTTGCGGTGGCAGGACGTCGATCTGAAAAAAGCAGAGCTGCACATTCGGCAGCGCGCCGACCGATACAACGCGATCGGCAACCCGAAATCCGCGGACAGTCAACGCACAGTGCCGATTCCGTCCAAGACGCTCGCCGCGCTCAAGGCGTGGAAGCTGCAGTGCCCGAAGCTCGATGGGCAATTGCATCTGGTCTTTCCGAACGGATCCGGGAAGGTCGAGGCGCACTCGAACATCATCGATCGGGGATTGATCCCTGCATGGGAGAAGGCAGGCGTCACGGCGCCGGTGTTGGACGATGACGGTAAGCTGACCCGAGACGAGGAGGGCAGGCCAATGGTCAAAGCCAAATACACTGGTGCGCACAGCTTGCGGCATTTCTTCGCCAGTTGGTGCCTGGCACGGCCGCCGATTGGGCTCGGGCTGAATCTCAAGGAATTGTCCGAGCGCATTGGGCACGCTTCGATTCAGATCACAATCGACACTTACGCCCACCTGATTCCGCGCGCCGACCACGCCGAAGAACTGGCCGCAGCGGAAGGCGAGTTCGGTTAAACAGCTGTTAAGGAATTACATGGTAGTTTTAGGGTATCGACATCTAGACTAGTAGTTTTCGGGTCAGCGCCGAGATGGCGTTGTAGGGTGAAAACCCCGATCTGAAGTGACGAAAATCGAACGGCAAGCGAGACGCGCGCCGAGAGCCAACACCGTAACGGTGTTCGCCTCGGCGTTTTTTTATTGCCCGAGCGAGCACCGATCCAATCGGAGACTCGCTCCCGTGTCGTCTTCCACCATCAGCACCGACAACGACGATTTCGTTTGGGGCGCCAAGTCCATCGGCAAAATGATCGGCCGAACGGAGAAGGGCGCCTTCCACGCGCTTGAGAGCGGGCGCGTGCCCGGCGCGCGCAAGGTCGCTGGCCGGTGGGGCCTGCACGTGCCGACGTTCCGCGAGCACTTCCGTCAGCCCGCCGACGTCGCCGCGTGACGTTGACAATCAACATCAACGCAAACTCTCAACACCAGGACAGCCCACCAAATGAACGACAAATATTTCGCTTTCATGGAAACTCAGACCGCCACGGTACCGAACGCTGCCATTCGAGGCGCGATCAGCAACGTGCTGAAGCTTCATCGTGAACTTCTCACCGAGACGGCTGCAGACGTCGGAAAGATCCGCAGCAACGGCGATCTGAGCCCGGCAGGCAAGATCAAGGAAGCCCGGTTGCGCATCTCGAAAGATGCCTGGAAGGTCATCAAAGTCAACAAGACCGCGCACGGGCTCGCCGAGCGCATCGAACAGAAACTGGCGGCTGTGCAGATTCCGACGGTCGACAAGACCGACGCGGCCGGCGCTGTGCTCCGAGGTCAAGTCCGCGATCGCCTCGCCGGGAAGACGAACCAGGAATTGCGCGCGCTGATTCCGACCATGTCGTCGCTGTACCTGCAGACGATCCTCGAAGCGCCCGAACTGATCGGCGCCGACGCCGCGACAGTGCGCGCCGCGCAGGTGCAGTCCGTTGAGATCGTGCATCCCGGCATGACAGCGCAGCTCGACGCCGAGCGCGAGGCCGTGCAGCTCCTGGCCAGCGCCACCAATGCGGTCTGCGACGCCTTCCGGGAATTGGGCGATATCCCGAACGCAAAGGCTCTCGCCGAATTCTTGAACGAGACCGTCGTCGATCAGCGGCACCTGGCCGCCGCCGTCGAGCGCGAGATCACCGCGTCGTAGTCACCACCAGCCCCGAAAACGAAAGGAAAGCACATGTCGAACATCACACCGATCAACGCCGACCAGGCAGCGCAACAGATCATCGAAGCCGGTCAGCCGGTGATCGACACCAAGTTCACGCCGACGCGTGATCCGCGCCAGGCTCTGCCCGAGCAGAAGCCGCTGCCGGCGCCGCTGGCCAAGGCTCTCGGGCAGACGCAGCGATGAGCTACAGTCTTGCACAGTGCCGCGGTCTGATTGTTCCGTTCACGGGCAATCTCAGAATCACGCGCAACGATGAGGGTAAAATCTTCCGTTGCGACGATACGTCGAACGTGACCGTCACGTTCGACAATGATCTCGCGACGGGCTTCAACTGCGGGTTCATCAAATACAACACGGGCAACGTGACGCTCGGAGCGAGTCCGAACGTCACAAACCTGTTGGGCAGAACCGTGTTGTTCACCCGATACGACACGGGATCGATCATGGTGACTCAGCGCACCGAAGTCGACGCCGTTCAACGGCTCATCGAATACATGGTGGGCGGGGACTTTTCATGACTGCGCCCGCCCTGAGCAAGATTGTGCTCGACTTCGAAGCTGCGGCGCTCCGCGCCGTGGCGACCGGCGGCACCGCGTCGGATATCGAGCGAGCGCACGAGGCTGCGATCGAGCGGTTACGCGACATCAAGGCGTCCTGCGAGGCGGAAGGTCAGTTGGCGCCGTTCTACCTCGCGGTTCTCGAACTTGAAACGAAGCTGAAAATGGCCGTGGAGGCCGTGGGGGCCGTGAAGCGATGACCGCTGTCAATATCGTCGGATCCGCGAAACACAATACCATCGTCATGGTGACGGATGCGGCGAGCTACGATGACGCCGGCTTTGTTCGCCGTATCGCGTCGAAGGTGCGCCCGATCCCCGAATGGTCGGCCGCGATCACTGGCCGGGGCAACACCTTCGGCATTGAAACGGCCGCGCACGAGTTGTTGCAGCGAGCAGGAAGCTTTGTCGAGTTGGTGAGCATCGTTTCGCGCGAATTGCCTCTGATCGTCGAGCAACGCGCGCTCACCCGACCGTTCGAGTTGTTCATGGCCGGATTCTTCGGCGGCTATCCGAACACCTTCTACATCCGCACCGAAGGTGGGAACGACAGTCTCGGCGGTTGGCCACCGCACTTCGTGTGTCCGGTCGGCACGATCGCCATCGGTCCGTCTTCCCCGGACACCCGCGCAGTCGGGCCCGATACGGCAGACGCGCCAGACGTGATCGTCGAGAAGCTCGGGCGCGTCATCAGAGCGCAGCGCCGGATCCTCGCCGATGACGGGTATCCGCGCGTTGGCGGCTTTGCCGAGTTGACCATCATCACGCCCGGCAACGTCGAGCAACGCGTTTTGCACACCTGGTGCGAGGATCGCATCGGGCAACGTATGTCGGCGGAGGACTCCTGATCATGGCCAGCATGGGCATTTTCCGTCTCGATGACGCAACCAAGGCATTCCGCGACAGCATGCGTTCAATGGTCGATCGCGGACTCCTGGACCCGAAGAACGCGGAGGAGTTCGCGGCTGCGAACAACTACGCGGCTAAGGCCGTGCAGGACCTCGCCGACCAAGCGAAGGTCGCCGGCTCGCTGCTGCCGCAATTCCAGAGCGCGCTGAACGAGGTCGGCAACGCGCGCAAGCAACTCGACTCGGCGCTTGTCGAGGGCATGAACATCAACCGTGGCCTGTTCGTTGAATTCGGGCAGCAACTTCGCCAAGGCGTCGGCGCTTGGGACGCGTTCAAGAACTCGGGCCTCAACGCGCTCGGACGGGTCGCTGACAAGCTCGCCTCGATGGCTGCCGACAGATTGTGGTCGTCCGCATTCGGCGGTTCGGGCGGCGGCGGCTTGCTTAGCCTGCTCGGCATCGGCGGCGGTAGCGGTGGCGCGACCGGATCCGTCATGGTTGGCGATTACGCCATGCCGACGGTCGGGTTCGCGGGCGGCGGCTACACCGGCAACGGTGGAAAATATGAGCCGGCCGGTGTCGTGCACAAAGGCGAGTATGTGTTCGATGCGGTGTCGGTGCGTCGCATCGGCGTTGCTAATTTGAACAGCATGCGCGGCTATGCCGACGGCGGCCTCGTTGGTCAAATGAAGTCCGCGGCCAATAGCAATAGCGGCGGACGGCCGTCTGTGACCATCGTACAGAACAACGATTTCCGCGGGTCGGATCCGGGCACCGAAGCACGGCAGCGCCTCTATGTTGACCAGTCAAGAAAACAGGCCGTGAAAGAAGCGGTCGAAGCGGTGGCCATGGTGCAGCGGACGAACCCGGCCTATCTCGGGGGCGGCCGATGACGAACGATCCGCAGGATCTCCAAATTTTGCATGAAGTCGTTTGCCGGGCATACGGCGAGTTTCGAGCCGAAGGCGGTCAAGCTGAGACTGTGTATTTGCCACTTTTCTGGCAGTTCAGCTCGGCTCTCGAAGCCGCAAAAGCCAGCGAGACGAGTGTGTCACCGACAATCGTCGTGCTGCGTCCAGATGGCTCTCAGGGCGTGATTGATCTCGTCGAGCTTTTTACCCAAATGGAGTATCTCGCATGACGTTCGCTCATGAAGCCGTTGCGGCTCTACCGAACGGCGCGAATGCAGACGCGGCGGCGATCCGCGCCATGTGTGAGCGCCGGTTTGCCTATGTCCTGGACACGACCGAAAGCGCGTCGAATTTCGTGGCGGCGGACCCGGTGTCGGGTGTTTTGCCGCAAATGCTCTTTCAGAACGGGAACGGCTTTCTCCTTGACCCGCTTGACAGCACCACCACGGCCGACGGCGTGACGTGCCTGGTGACGTTTGACGGCAAGCGCTACAAGACCAATGCGGTAGCCGCCCCTCATTCCGTACTCTCCCGCACCACGACCACGCAACCGGGATCGCCAACCGTTGGTGACACCTACATCATTCCGACCGCGGCCACGGGCGCGGCATGGTCGGGACAAGACGGAAAGATTGGAGTCTATACCGCGCGCGGCTGGCAATTCGTCGTCTCGCCGATCGGTCGCGAGATCTACGTCAGAGACGTCGACGCCTACTATCATCGCAACGCGTCCGGGACTTGGACGGGCGGCGTGGGGACGATCGCCCTGTTGGCCGGTAGCGTCACGTTGCAGAACGTGCTCGGCGCGAACGCATCGTTCACGGTCAAAGTCGAAAACCAGACCACCAACACACCGCCGGCCTCACCGAGCCCGCCGGCCGCGTACATCATCGGATCGTCGCCTACCGGCGCATGGGCCGGAAACGCCGGGAAGCTCGCCATCTGCCTCGCGAGCGGCACCTTTACGATTATCACGCCGGTCGCTGGTGATCAGGTTTACGACAATGCGCGGAATACCACTTTCCAGTTCAACGGCAGTGCTTGGGTTGCAACCAATGGTGTGATCGCGGATACGAAATCTGTATTCAACAATGTCCGCGGCGGCTCCGGCACCGCAATCCCGTGGGACGACACCATTCCTCAGATCTCTGAGGGGGTACAGGTAATTTCGACGACGTTTACGGCGAAGTCGGTCACAAACAAACTGCGCATCCGTTTCGATGCTTCGCTCATACCAGATACCGGCGGCATCGACGTAACGGCAGCTCTATTTCTGAATTCAAATTCAAACGCGATTTGCGCAACGTCTGTCTACCTGGCGAGCATCAACCACCCCGGGCCGATCACTCTTTTGCACGAGTTCGTCCCGGCGACAACATCGAGCATCACGCTATCGGTTCGAGTTGGTTCGGCAGTTGGCGCTGTCTACTGGAACGGCACCAGTTCGGCCAGGAAGCTTGGCGGATCCCAAGCTGTGTCACTAACCGTCGATGAGATCATAGCATGACTGACAAGAGCATTGGCGAGGTCGACACGCTGGTCGGAACGCTTCGTTGCAGCCTCACTGCGGCGAAGACGGTGAGCGCCATGGCAAACGGCTACAACGGTGTGATCGCGCGTCTCGGCATGCTTGATCATGACGTCTACGTGGCGATTGCCGCAGCTGGACTGGGCAGCAAGCCGTCAGAGGTCGAAGAAAAGGTTTTCCGTGCCGGCCTGGTCAATCTTACGTCGCCGTTCGTCGAATATGTGAGCAATCTGAGCAACGGCGGCAAGCCGATTGCGGGGGAAGCCTGATCCGATGTCAGACGACAACCGCGGCTTGCGCCGGGCCCTGCAAATCGAGAGGGAAACCCGTCGACTCTATGCCGCCCGACTGCGCGGTTTGTTGTCGAAATCGGAGTACAGTCGCTTTTTGGAATTTTGCCGTGCTGAGGCGTTCGCGAGATGCGAGCTGAAGCTGGCAAATAGCGGCGGAGAGGTTCGGGGACGCTCGAACTGAACCAATGCGGCGATCGACCCGGCGGGGACGCCTGCCGGTCGGTCGTTCTACGGTGCCGGCGCGGACGCGCGTTGGTCAAAAGCCGGAAATTGGGCCAGACACCTGAATTGTTGCGTGCTCACCGCGAGTTTCACGCAGAATGATATCGATTACTTGTCCGTCGTGGAGACGAAGTTGCGGTTTTCCAGCGTTGAAGGCATCGACGATAACGTTCATGCTGCCCTCCAATGTTCCGGCGGCGCTTTTGAACGATTTATCCTGATAGACGGTGATGTCGTACGTGACTTCCCCCTTTGCGGCGCCGTCGATCATCAAAATTCCTTTGTCGGTCAAATGGCCGATCACTTGCATAACTCTTCCTTCCGTTGTCGCCTTTGCTGTTAGAACCTACGTCGTAGGCTTGATCTGTCTACGTGCGGCGGCAGTTGGTACCGCAGCTGGCGGCGCCACCGGAGTTTCCATGCTGATCTTAAGCTCTTCAAGCGTCCGTTGAGTTCTATCAATGCCTTCACCAGCGTTGATCGGTGTGATGCGCTCGAATGCCGATCCTGGGTTAGTTACGAACATTGATGAGGCCACAACCCGCGTTGAGTCGCCGATTGGCGCAAATGTGAACACGATCCGCTCTGCGGGCGTCGCGTCGTATCGAGATCCGAGCAACAAAGCTGCACCCACATTGTCCGACGGTTTCTCGATCTGCAGAAGATACTCTGTGTCCTTCGTAACGCTGAAACGCCTGTCCATAGCGAGTGACAAAAGCCGCGCTTTGATTGCAGCGGTGGCCGCACGAATGGTCACCTCGGGCTTTCCACTTGCGGTGGCTGGCGCCTGCGCCGCAGTCTGACACCCCGAAAGCGAAAGGGCCGAGATCACTATCAACACAAAATTGCGAATAAACATGAGCTTTGCTCCCTAATATTGGGTGATTGAAGCGCAGCGGCAGGAGCGATGCAACCAAAAATATTGATGTGGAAACAGTTGCTTCTGTAAATTGTCGACATTGGAGGTCCTGCACTCGTGCTAACGAGCGCGGATGGATACTCCCGAACCTCGTCTCATGAGCGGACGCCAAGCCGCCGCCTACTGCGGAGTGACGCTGGCCACCTGGTCAAAATGGGTGGCCGACGGTGCGATGCCTAAGCCTGTCATAGGGCGCCGTTGGGATCGGAAAGCGATCGACCTAGCGCTAGACAAGGCGTCGGGGATCCAGGTGCAGCAGGTCGCTGAAGATGAGTGCCCACTTGAAAAGTGGATGGGCGAGGATGCCAAAAGAACAGCGCTGGCCGAGAGGGAATGGGAGCAGCGCTATGATGCTCGAAAAGGGCGGCGGCCCCGATGACCGACGACGATGCACTGATGACGCTTGACGAAGCCGCAAAGCTCATCCCCAGTGCCGACGCTGACACGCTCAAGCGCATGCACCGAGCCGGCAAGCTGGTCTGTTACAAGCCCGGGAAGAAACTGCTGACGACCGCAGCGAACGTTGTCGAGGCGGTGAAGGTCAATTGCCGTGTGACGAAGGCCACGCCGCCGCCGGCAAACTTGCCAACGAACCCGCTTGGCTTATCCTCGACAGAGCTAAGCGGCATGCGACTCGACTTGGAATTAGAGCGACTCCTGACAAAAGGAAAGGCGGCGCGAGCGAATGCCCGGCCGCCCCGCAAATGATCCCATTGAACTAGGCGACGTACAGGTGACGATCGCGCCGGCCGCGGCGTGCGGCGTGCCACTGGATCTCACCCTCGCTGTATCCGAGTGCGGCGAGGCCTTCGCGAAGGCCGTCGACGGCAGCTTGGCGGGCATCGGCCGCAGTGAGAGCAAACCCGTAGCGCCGAGCCGCCGCAACCGCCTCGCCGATCGCCGCGGGGCTCGCTTCGCGGGCGAAGGTCTCAACTGCCGCATTGTAGCTGCAGCGGTCCGCTGCGATATCGGCGAGCGCGGTCGGGTTGGACAGGATCGTTCCAGAAAAGTGAACGTGGGCACTGTGGGAAAGGTTGATCATGTTGCTTCTCCGATACGGCCAGGCCATTGCCTCAAGCTCGGGAATAACGTATATGCGATATTAGTTCGTGTTGTCAATAAGGCATATGCGTTATTTGTAAGGAGTGCTGTCGATGCCGCGTCCTGAAATCCTGCCCGTTAAGAAGGTGATCGGCTTCACTAACGAAATGATGGAAGCCATCGAGCACTGGCGAGCGAAGCAGAAACCGATTCCGAATGTTTCGGATGCGATCCGGCAATTGATTGAGATAGGGTTGAAGGCGCGTACCGGGGCAAATGATCGAGCTTAGCGGAGAACAGTCTAAGGGTTTACTTTGAACCTTTAGCGTGCTATCTTCGGTGGTATGAAGGCAATTCAGCTCAAAGCCACCGCGGCAGAGATCGCGCGCGTCACCACCGGCACCGCCGCCAACCACTTCCGCGAGATGCAGGCCGGCAAGTTGGTCGAAAAGGGTCTGCCCGGTCGCCATGGTGGCGTGGTCATTTCAAATTCGGGTCGTGTGAACACGCTGCTCGGCTTTATTTTCGACCCGCCATTCGGCGAGTCCCGGGTAGCGCTGGTCAAGCGCCTGCGCCGACTTGCTGTCTCACACGCGGTTTTCAACCCGCTCGGCAAGAAGGCGCCACCCGAGGACAGCAAAGCCGCTGCGCATCAGTTCGTTGAAGGAATTGGCGTCAACTTCAGCGCCGATCTCGGGACGGCCCTCGACGGAATTGTCGGGGCTTTCCGTACCGGTGCGTTCGGCAGTTGGGAAGCCGGCAGCCACGTCGACATCACGGTTGAGTTCAATGGCGAGCGCTCCGCCGCGATCTACATCGATCGGCCTGCTGTCAACCTCGCTGCGACCTTCCTTTACTATCCGTCCGACGCGAGGCCGCCCGGTCCGATGGAGAGGATCACCCGTTTGAGCCGCAAGGCATTCGAAATGCTGGCAACTGATAACGAAACGGCCCCGGATCAAGACTGATCGCAGGGCCGCAGGATGGACTTAGGAAATTGGCTGGCACCGTTTCCTAACACATTCCGCGACATTTGCAATCGGATTTTGGTTCGGGGCTCCCTAACAACGAGGAGTCCTCCGCAGATGCTATTGGAAATTGACGAATCGGAACGCCTTGCCGCGCCGCTTAGCATTGAGGCGTTTCACGATCTGGTCGACTGGTGGGTCGGAAGCACCGAGCCCGAGATCTCGCCGCCGTTGGTCCTCGGTTGGGACATTCATCGGCAATGGCCAGGCGACCGGGGCTTTGCCATCTGGCGGGACCTCATGCTCACCTATGAGGCGCCGCTTTTCGTCGAGCATCTGTTCGGACCGGGAGATCCGCGGCGGCCGACTACACCCGAGCAGTACGAGGCGGCTCTGATCGACCAGTGGGCCGCTTACGAACGGCCGAAGCACTGGACCGACTCGCTGATCGTCGACGTGATGCACGATGAGCGCGAGCGCGGTTTTGAGCCTTGCGGGGACGCCTCGGACCGGACCGAAGCGATCCTGAATGACCTCGCGGCAAAGGTCGGCGCCAAGCGTGCGAGCGACCAGGCGGAACGGAACGCTCGACTCGAGCGGTATCGGCAACGCGCGCAGCGCTTCTTCGAGCTGGACGATGCCGGATACGCCCAATGGCTGGCCGCCGGCCGGCCCTGGAGCGACGCCAAGAAGGTCGAACGCTGGTCAGAGCGTCGGTTTCATGAGCAATTAGGGAAAGCGCGCGTGATCACCAATAACCTGCCGCCGTGCCCCGTTTCGCCGCCGACGCCGCTGCCTGAGCACCCGAACCTCAGTGCACAACAGGCTGTAGCGCTTGAGGACTTCTATGCTTGTCTCCCGGCCGGAGCTTTCATCTTCACGCCTACGCGTGAGATGTGGCCGGCAACGAGTGTCAATTCGCGGATTGGACCGGTGGCTGTGCCGATGAAGGAAAAGCCGATCCAGGCGTCGTCCTGGCTGGCCACTCATCGCGCTGTCGAGCAGATGACGTGGGCACCTGGCCGGCCCATGGTCATCTCTGACAAGCTTATCGCCGACGGCGGATGGATCGACCGTGCCGGATGCAGCGTGTTCAATCTGTACCGGGCGCCAACGATCAAGCCCGCGGCCGGGGACGCGTCGCCCTGGATAGAGCATGTTCAGTACGTGTTCGGGGACGAAGCCGACCACATCATCAAGTGGTTGGCGCACCGTGTGCAGCGACCCGAACAGAAGATCAACCACGCGCTTGTCTTGGGCGGCGCACAGGGCATCGGCAAGGATACGTTGCTGGAGCCGGTCAAGCAGGCAATCGGCCCTTGGAATTTCACCGAAGTGTCACCCGTACAGATGCTCGGCAGGTTCAACGGATTTGTGAAGTCGGTCATTCTGCGCATCTCCGAGGCCCGGGATCTCGGAGACGTCGACCGGTATGGTTTCTATGAGCACATGAAGACGCTTACCGCGGCGCCGCCCGATGTGCTCCGGGTCGACGAAAAGCACCTTCGCGAGCACGCCGTCGTAAACGTCTGCGGTGTGATCGTGACGACCAACAACAAGGACTCGATGCATTTGCCGCCCGACGATCGGCGGCACTTCGTGGCTTGGTCAGGCCGAAGCAAGGAAGATTTCAAGCCGGACTATTGGAACGCACTCTATCGCTGGTTCTCAGGCGGAGGGACGGAGATTGCCGCGCACTATCTGGCAACCATAGATCTCTCCGACTTCGACGCGAAGGCACCGCCGCCGAAGACGCCAGCGTTCTGGGAAATGGTAGACAGCTCCCGAGCACCCGAGGATGCGGAAATGGCTGACGCGATTGACGCGCTTGGCAAGCCGGCGGCTGTGACCCTGGCACACGTTTTGACACGAGCGGTCCCAAGCTTCGGCGAATGGCTGCAGGACCGACGTAACAGGCGGAAGATCCCGCATCGGTTCGAGGAATGCGGTTACGTGGCTGTGCGCAATCCTTCAGCCGCCGACGGCTATTGGGTGGTGAACGGCAAACGGGCGCCGATATACGCTAGGCGCGAATTGTCGGCCCGAGATCAGATCGCCGCGGCAGAAAAACTAACGGCGGCGGGTTTGCCAGTGCCACC
>NZ_JBNPTM010000017.1:0-63341 GCF_051167655.1 Bradyrhizobium sp. HKCCYLS2038
GGCTGCGCTTCATGCTCTGGTCCTCGTTGGGGCCAGAACGAACTTCAAACTGGATTAAGCCCGAGGGGCAAGGTCACCCGGTACCGCGCTGCGCGGCTTTCCCGAAGCGCGACTCGCCATCAGTCAGCGCGCATTGCAGGGCGTCGCCTTCATCGGCCAAGTGAGCATACTCTGGGTTTGACTGAAGACTTGCCAACGCTCCGACACCGTCGTCCGCTACGACGAACTCGAATACACCATCGCGAGAATCGAACACGACGAAGCCGGCCGTCGATGCTTGGGAGTGCTCTAGAACGTTGTCGACGATCTCCCCCATGGCGCTAATCAGGCGGTTGACGGTATCTCTGGGAAATTTCAGCGCGAGCGCCGCCTTGTGAGCGTCCAGCTGGAACGCCGTCCACCTCTTGGGATCCGTCTGTCGCGTGTCGCATCTCATGAACCCGGAGGTGCTGCCGTACGAAGACGTCCATCCCTCGGACTGTCCGGTCGCTGCACGAAGGATCGGAGCGCTTCCGTTCAGCCGCAGCCACGGCGCCGAGACTGGCGAAGGCAAAAGACCCGTCCGCGCCAATTGGATCATCTCGATCAGCGGACCAAGATCACGCTCCGAGTGCTCTCTCACCTGGCCAAGGCGTCCTCGGGCGGCGGCGAAAGCGATGCCGTCCAGCGCGGCGAATGTCAGCTTTTCGGGTTCACACAACTGCGATCGCCGGTGTCGGGGGTCGATCGCCACGCATCGCCCTCTCGATGACGTCGCGGGAGATCTCCCAATTGGTCTCGAACAAGTCGTCCAGCAGATCCTTGGCCCGGGTCGAGTAGGTCCACCATCCGACCGTCTCGCCCTTCACCGCGTGATATCTCTTCATGGTCTTGAGAAACAATGTGGTTTCAAGGAACGTGACGCCGGCGAACGCGGCGCACAGGTCCGGCAGGAGGTTGCTGCCGCCGCGGACGATCAGATGCAGAGGCCTCCCGACCGTCTTTGCTAATTCGCACAGCCAGGCCGCATGTTGCCTGCGGCGGGTCGGTCGGCCCGTGCCCGTGGTGAACTCGAAGCTGATGTGCGTCACCTCCGGATGATGGCCGATGAACTCTGCCCATCGTTCGAAATCCCGGTCGGTCCGGCCGTTGACGTGAAGCGCGGCCGGCAGTCCGGCCTCAAGAAACTCTCCGTGTGCGATCGCGATACGTTTCATCGCGTGCAGGTCGTCCCAGCGCGGACGGTCGACGAAAAGGCTGTAGTTCGGCGTCGTCGCCAGCACCACCCCGCAATCTACGGCGGATTGAATGATTGCCCTTCGGCGCGCCTTTCCGAGCTCCCACCATCTTTCGAGAGGACGATCGCGCTGGATTCCGGTGAGTACGAGCGGCGTGTCGGTCGAGATCTTGTAGTTCGCGCTGAGTTCGGCGCGCGCCCGGTATTTGGGCAGTCCCTCCTTCCGGTCGAACATCCCATACAGCGAGATGCTGGCGAGCGCGGGGGCGAAGTGTCGCTTCCGTTTCGATCCATGAAAGATCTCGGGGACAACAAGAGGGAGCGTCGGGGCAGGCAGCAGGGGAGCCTGCGCCAGATCCAGCTTGAGGCCTCCGACTTCGTGGATGCGGGAGGCATATTCGGGATTGTTCCGGCAAACACGGTCGCATGCGTCGGGGTTGTCACAACACAAGCTCAGGCAGCTCCAGACCGCTGCCTCGATGGAGAGCCCGCCGCAGATCGTCCTTTCGGCGCACCCGGCGCAGCCCATCGACATCTGGTGGATGGTGCGGTCGTGCCGTAGCTTGCGCTCGGCGATTTCGAAACGATCGGGCTTTCCGGCTACTGAAGCTTGGCGAGGCATACGGAGATCTCCACGACGCCAGCGACCTCATGGACCTCGTCCACGATGCCTTGGGCGACGCCGCAGTTCGCCTCGATCGCATCCACTAAAGAAGGCGGCGCATCCTCGCTAAGGGCGATCTCGGTATGCCCATGCGACACAAGGAGGCCGCGCTTCACCTTTTCGATCGTGAACTTGTCGCCCTTCTTCACCGGGGCCCGGCCAAGCAGAACCGCTTCGAAGGCTCTCGACCGGGTCGTAGGTAACCGCGTGAAGAGATCTTGGGTGACGAGGGCTAGTCGCCCTCTGTCCCAACACTTTTCGAATTGCGGAGCCGCTTTCTGGAGGAAGTCCGCGCCCATGAATTCAAACTCCTTCGAAAATAGGCTTGTATCGCTTCGATCTGCCTTGGCTGATCTCCGCAATCAAACCGAGCATAGCTAAGCTCGACAAGCGATTGTTCCAGGCCGTCGGACTTTTGACGGGGTCAGTGGCGGCGAAATCCCGCATCAGTTCGCCGGCGTCGGTCTCGCGACGCTCCTGCACCAGGTCGAACGTCAAACGTTGCTTCAGGTCGAGTTCTCCGATGGGGGCGGCTTCGACGACCTCGTCGTCCCGGACCACGCAGGACATCAGCACTCCGCCCCGCCGGGTGAGCAGGTCTTCGAGTTCTTCGCGGACGTCGGCGTTCACGTTGGCGGCCACCGGATAGAAGTTAGATCGCCTGCTCCTGACCATGTCCCGAAAGGCCAACACGCTTTCGCGCAGGAAGCTGGACGTCGCCACCTTGACCCACTCGAAGTTCAACAGCACCGGGGTGACGGTGCGCGCGTGAGCAGGGGCCTCGGCTAAATATAGCGCGGCATCGGCAACGGCACTGCAGGATAGCTCGAACGGCGATGTCAGCAGAGTTATTCTAGTGGAGACGCGATCGGGAGGACATTCGGGAAGTCTAACCTGGGCAGGTTAACGGGCGTTAACTGTTTCCATAGTCAGCAATCGCTATCCATTGATGGCCTGCACGTTTCATACTATGTAGTTGCAGTCTCTCCGATGCTCTTGTCGGCGAGTGGACCCTCCACTTTCGGGGTGCCTGTTCCGCGTTCGCGCGGGTCTGTCAGTTTCATTCCGCGTTCGCGCGGTTTCTTGGGATTTCGCCCGAGAGCAGACGTTGCCGTGATTGTTTCGCGGCGGCTAGGTCACCTATTTTCAAACCGAAACATGGAGGTCCAGAGTGATCACCTTTTCAATGGACAAGTCTGTGCGCGACAGCATCGTCGCCGCGCTGCGCTTTCATCACGACGATCCCCGACTTTTTGGCCGCCTGACCGGCGCAATCAGGCGCGAGGAGATGCCGAGCTGGCTTGCGATCCTCTGCGAGGTCTCTCCGGCTGAGAGAGACGGGACTTATCGCTTTGCCATAACCGACGCCGGCGGCGCACTGGTCTGGCGGGCTTACGCAATCGCCGAGATCACGGCAGGCCGCGGTAGGCTCGCTACGCTCAGAGCCCATTCGACGTCGCTTGGAATAAAGAGCTTCGAGCCGGCTTTCGACTACATTTGCCGTCAGATGCAAGGCCGCGGCGTGCGCCCCTGCCGCGACGGCAGGCACAACTGCTGGTCGGATGTCACTGACTGGGTGGTGAACGACGGCGCGGCAGAAGAACCGCGCAAGCGGTGGGCCCGCTCAACATGGGGGCGTCGGGCACGTGCGCACGAAGCCTATATTGCGGCCGGACTGGCCAATGGCGGCACCAACGTCTGGCGACCGGAGGCGACGCTCCTGTTCGTGACGCCGCGTGCCGAGCCCACCCCTAAGACGCTTTCGCCTGCGGACGATGCGTTCTTGGCCAGCTTGGCCTAGCAGCCGCCCCACAACGAGCCGGAAAATGAGGTGCCAAGCGGCCAATCATGCGGCCCTTGGCGAACTCTGACACTGCCAACTACATCCGGGACATCGCATTTCGCGACGGTCGCCACTTAGACGATCTGAACGGTCCGCGACTGCTCCGATTCTTGACGCGGCAGAGAGCCCGAATAGCGGCGGTCGGTATTGGATGAAGCCTAACGCCAGCCGCCTTGTCTAAGATCACGTCAGGTATTCAATCAAAGCGAGGAACGTGGAATGAGGACTAGCATTAGGACGGCAACCGATGGCGACGTCATCGTGATGAGCAATGGCGAAAAAACCGTCTACAGCTTCGATAGAGGTGTCGTCATCGCCAACGGCCATCCGCTCTGCGACGACGTCGGCCTAGTCCAGCGCATTGGCAACTCCGCCGCGCTCCTGGACTACGTCCGCAGTTTGCACCGGCGCTACCGTCGGCGTGAGCGCGAGCGCGCATACTGACCGGCGCGGCGACGTGAAACCGCATGTATCGAGAGTTCTAAAGGCTTGCTGTCTGCGGATGGGATGGCGTTCCACGGCCTAAAGCTCGCCGTCAACGACGCAACCGACAGGTGAGCCCTCGAACTAGCCGCCCGCATTGTCGCCGAGGGGCGAAGCGCTAGCCGGCGAACCGCTGGCAGTCTGCGTCGTCCCGGCGCGCGGCCGGCAAGGGGCGCCACGACCTGATCTCGACCTTCGCGCTGCGCACCGGGCCGTCATCCATGAAAAGGGGATGGTCAACCACGGCGACTGCTAACGATGCCAAGGCGCTGGATCGCTTCGTCCAGCCGCGGCGGCGCCGGCGGCACCGAGTGACCGTGCCAAGATGCCATCATTGTATGGTACAGGTATATGACAGGATAGGCGTTCTGTCATATGAGCGTATCGCCAGCGACACAGCCAATCTGCCATCATTGATACGAAGATAGGGTGTCGGGGGTGCCGACGCCCTATTTTTGTATCAGACGCCCGGGCGCCTCCGGCCGCCGGATGCCTGCTCGCGCCCAGCGGAAGGTCGTCGATCGCGCTGCGCGGAGATGCATCTTATGGGTAGCTAAAGTCAGTTAGCTTCCCTCTATCGCACGGTAACATGCCGCTTGATCCTGAAATCGGCCCCGCAGCGCGACACGACATCGTAGGCGGATTTTCGGCGACACCCCCCGTTACTTCTCCGGAAGTGTGACGGGTTACTCCGAAATCGCGCGTCACACGTGCGCCGTCACGCGTGACGCGCTTTCGTTGGCGGCAAGCCACGCAAGACCGTGCTCGGTCACCCGCCAGTCAGCCTCGAACCACCGGTCGGCCCGCTCTGGCAGTGTTCCTACGCGCTCGATGAAGCAGGCCTCTCGCAGCGGATCGATCGGCCTAGCCGTCAGCCTGGTCGCCTCGGCGCCGGGGTGCTGCGTCAGCGTGAACCTCGACCAGTCGCGGCCGCTCTCATGCAGCACCGCGCCGTCGGCCAATGGCGGCCAGTAGGCGCCGAGGACCTGGCGTCAGACGGTGCGTCGGCGGCGCCGGCTGGTAGACGGGCTCGGGCTTGCGCAGGGGCGCGCCGGGGAGATCGTGTCCGGTGATCTCCTTCCAGAATGCCAGTGGCCGGTATGCGTCGACGCCGTCGGGCAGCGGCTGCCAGTGCGTGATGGTCAGGCCCGCCGCACCGAGGACCGGGATCTCCTTCTCGCTCGGGATCCACCAATCGCTGCTGGAGTATCTTCCGCCACGGGCGACGTAGCAGCTGTAGTTGAAGACGCCGTTGACCGCCGCGACGTAGACGTACCTCCGGTCGTATCGGTAGTCCGACAGTGGCTGCCAGCCATCGCCGAGGAGCAGTTGAAGCATCACGTTGTCGCCGTGCTGTTCCAGGCGCGCCCGTTGCTTGTCGTCCAGATCGAGACGCATGGCGTCACCTCAGGAACGGAATCGAATCCGGCGGTAGGTCTCGATCCGGCTTCTCGCCGGGCTTTGCCGGCCGCGTCCGCCAGCAGCCGTCGCTGTCCCTGTACGCCTTCACAAAGTTCGGCGCCGGCGCCAGAGCGGCGGGCGGGTCGGCCCTGCGCGTCGGCACCGGGTTGCGCCATGTCGCCTGCCTCGCGGCAGCGGCGGCGTCCGGAGGCGCCACCGGCCGCGGCGGCAGCCGCAGGCGTGCGATCATCTCCGGCGTGGGCTTGGGAACCCGCGGGATATCGGCGGGAGGTGGCTTGAGGGGCCGGCTGATCTGGCGCGCCGGCGCGCGCGGCAGCGGCTGGATCGGCGCCGTCAGGATCCGGCGGCCGTCCTCGTCGTACTCGGCCTCGATGGTGGCGGGGGTGGGCTCCGGCGTCGTCGCCGGCGAGGCCTGGATCGCCGGCTTGATGACTGGCCTGAGGCGGGGAAGCGGTCCGACCATCACATGTACTCCGGCTTGAAGTGGGCTAGGATCGCCGCGCGGTCGGCCGGCATCATGCCGACGGTGCCGACATCGATGAGGTCGTAGAAAACCTTGGCCTCGTCGCGCTGCTCGAGGCGCTGCTCGACGGCGGCCTCGAGCTCGGCGAGGTCACGCTCTGCCCGCAGGAGCGCGTCCTGTGCGACGCGCAGCGCGGTAATGGCCCGCCCTCTGCGGTTGCGCGCCTCGCGCACGATGTCCTGCTCCATGAAGGTGACCTCGGACGCGTCGGCCTCGCGGACGTGGCGCTCGATGTCGCCGTCCTGGATCAGGGCGACGTGCTCAAACTTGCGGCGCCAGCCGCGGCGGCCGAAGGCGCGCGCCGCGTGCTTCCGGATGAACTGCAGGGTCTCGCTCATCACGCGCACCACGCGTCCGGAGCCGACTTGCACGTGACGCAGAGCCTGTTGTGGATGTGCTCTGAGAGGAAGGGATTCCGGCAGCACATGCAGGCGCGCACCTTGGCGCCGTTGCGGCGGCCTGCTCCGATCCTGCTCGCCTGGGTCATCACCGCGCTGACGGTGCGGCCGAGCTTGCGGGCCAGGGCCTTCAGCTTATCCGGCTGGCTGTCGTACTCCATGACCAGGATCTGATTGTGCTCGTGGCTCCATGGCCCCAGCACGACGTATTCTGCGGCGACGGGGACGAGGGCTTCGAAGTCCAACTCCATCTGCATCTGCATCTTTCGTATCCCTGTTCTAGGTCAACGCTTCACCTTCACCTGCAACATGCGCCCCAGCCGGCGCAACTTCGCGCCGTTGGAGATCAGCACACCACGCTCCCTGTCGATCAGATCGACGATATCCGGAACGATGTGCTCGAAAGCCCACCGGCCCGACAAGTAGTTGTAGAGCGTGTTCCGGGAGACCCCGAGACCGGCCGCCAGGCGCTGACGCCAGCCGACGTCGCCGTACAAGCTGCGGCCGACGTGAGAGAGCAGTGCGGGGCCTTGCGGAAGGGGCTTCACCGGGGGCGTTCTCCGATCTCAGTATGAGATTGTGCGTACATGTCACGATGACATTTATTGTCATTCTCGCGGCCAATGTCAATCCTTGGGGCTTCCCTCTTGCAAGCGGCGGGACGACACTCGCCGCGTTCAACGGGAGGTCCACACCATGCTGAAGGCCATCTTCTCCGCGCTCTCGCGCCTGCTGACCGCGTTCAGAACTATCGTCGCCGCGCCGTTCCAGGCGCTCGGGGGCCTGCTCGGCCGGGCCGGTCCGGCGCCCCTGGGGGACTCGCCGGAGGTCGCCGAGCTCAAGCATCACGTCCGCCAGGTCGACCGCACCGGAGAGATCGCAGAGGCCGCCGAGGCGATGGCGCGCATCGTCTCCATGTGGGCGATGGACTCCGTCGTCGCCGACGCGCCGGCGCCGGCGCCACGCCCGCCGCAGGTAAGCAGGGCCGTGGCGGACTGGTTACCGGGCCTGTCGCGGGATGAAGTCGTGCTGCTGGTCGGCGCCGAGAAGAGCGCGATTTCCTCGCATATTGCAGGGAAAACGCGCATCGCCGGCGTCCGCCCCGTGCAGAGGCTGACGCCGGCGGTGTGGCCGCCGATGATGCTCCGGCCGATGTCGCCGGCGACGGAGCCGAGGCCGATCCTACCGGGCCCGCGTCGACGTCACTGCACGGAACGAGTCGCGCATGCGTGAGAGCTCCGCCTCAGCTTCGGCCGCGCGGCGCTGGTAGTGGACGCGCAGCAGGTGCTCGCAGGTCAGGCCCTCGACCAGCTGCTCGCGCTCCCAGGCGGCCCATTCGGCTTCGCGCTGCGCGATGGCATTGCAGACGCCGGCGACGAGAGAGCCGGCGATCGTTGCCGTGCCCGCAATCGCGCCGGCGCCGAATGAACCGGCATCGAAGTTGGTATGACTGCCACCGTAGATCGTCATGATTTGACTCCGTTTTTCAGAACAAGGACTCGGGGGTGACGTTTTTTGTCATCTTGGGCTTGTGTATATCGCACGAGAATGTCATACTAAATTAATAGGATCGCTCGAATTGCCCGGATTCGACGGTTTTTTTCACAGATGACGGGAGAGTGCAGATGACCGACCAGGCAGACTCGAATTCGATCGCAGCCAGCGCCCACGCGCAGGTGGACCTCAGCGTGGTGACGATCGGCGCGATCAAGAAGGCGAGGGCGCTGCTGCTCGACATCCAGACGGCCGGAGCATCGATCCACCTCACCAATGCCGTCTCCGCCATCAAGTCGGCGGTCCAGTATCTCGAGATCCACTTCAAGGAGCCCGAAGCCAAGGTCGAGGACGCGGCGTTCGGATCGTAGTCGAGACCGACCACTACATCGACCTTTCAATCCCCGACGACGCTTTCACGACCGACTCCAAGGCCTGACAGAACAAGGACTCGCGTGATGCAGCGCGTCGCCATTATCTCCGACCCGCACGTCGACATCGAGCGTAACGCGTGGGACAATCCGCCGCGCATCGATGCCGACGTGCTGGTCGTCTCTGGCGACGTCGCTGCGCCGCTCGTCGTCGGGATGCGGTGGGTGGTCGACAACCTCTGCGCCGGCGTCCAAAGGGTGGTCTACGTCCCCGGGAACCACTGCTTCTACCGTGGTCGCGCCTCCGACGGAGAGGACCGCACCTACTACCAGGACCAGATGGTTCGGGGGCGCGAGGTCGCTCGCAGCCTTGGCATTGACCTGCTCCAGAACGACGCCATAGAGATCGACGGCGTCCGCTACCTGGGCGGCACGCTGTGGTCGGACCTCAGCGTGCTGCCTCGCGGATGGACCGTCCAGGAGGCGATGTTCTACTCGCAACGCGGCTACCTGCCGGACCACGATCTCTATGGGTCGATGTCCAGGGACTACCACAACGATTTCCGGCAAATCAGCTACGGCGGCCCCGGCCACCGGAACAGGTTCACGCCGTCGCAGATGCTAGCGCTGCATCGCGAGTCCTTCGCGTTCTTCAAGCGCGCGCTCTCGACGCCGTTCGACGGGCCGACCGTCTGCATCTCGCACGTGGGGCCGGCATCGTCCGTAGAGCCCGGCATGCACAGCTGGCTCTATGGCTGTACCGACATCGAGTCCTTGATGAAGGACTACCAGACGGCGCCGGAATTCTGGATCCACGGGCACGTCCACAAGAGCCGCGACTACGAGATCGGCGCTACGCGCGTCATCTGCAACCCGCGCGGATACCCGGACCCGAAGGCGCCATCAGGCCGCGAGAATCCGGACTTCGCCCCGACGCTGACGATCGAAGTCGATCCGGATCTCGCCCAGTCGATGAGCATCTGACATGAGCATGATCGCCTGTCTGCGGATGGCGCTCTGTTGGGCGGACCGAGACGACAGGGTCGTCATCGACCAGAGCGCATGTCGGCCGGCTTTCGGATGAGCGGCAACGCCAGGGTCGCATCGCCGACGACTATGACCTGTTCGCTGAAACGTGGCGAAACTCTTCATAGCTTGGTTTGCCGCGGCCCATTGAGCTATTTCGGCGAGACAAGCTGCCGATCAGGGTTCCGGAGCGCATCCAGGCTTGGGCTGTCGGACCTTACGGCATGTCGACGCTGCCGCTGCGCTTGCTCACGAGGACCATCTTGAGAACGAAATGGGACTGCCTAAGCCATGATCCATGTGAAGGCTCGCTGGAGCGACGAGCAACGTAGGATCCTGCGAGACAACGCTGTAATGGGCAGTGCTCGAGGGCAGGACTCCCGACGCGGTCACCCGATTAGCCCGGCAGCATTGCATCCACCTCGGAGCGCTGCCGACGCGCCGCCTCGAAAAGCGCTACCTCCTGGGCCGAATCGGCCCGGCTCTCGAGCGCGAGTTCGGCACCGACCTCACTCGCTTCTTCTTCGTAACCCGCGATCTAGCGCCAGGCGGCTACTACAGCTTCGGCAGCGTCCGGCGCAACGCCGTCCCGATCGAGTGGGACGTCGGCATCTGATCGCCGTCCGCAACCTGTTTGGTCCACATATCTCGTCGCTCGGGGGCGAACCTCGCCGGCCGCCTCGAGAAGGCTGGCTGGAAGGTGGGCGACGGCACCAACTGGACGCGGGCTGGAACCTTAGTGCCTGCCATCCGCGTCAAGCAAAGAAGACGGCGAACAAATGAGCTCGATCGCCCCGGTTGTCGCCTATGCGGCCCGGCCCGGCCTACGTCTTGAGCGATGGCAGGGAGCCGACAGTAAGACGGCCTTCCTACGCCCGGGAGTACACACAGCGCGGTCGTCACGGTACGCTGCTAGTCGCCGCAGCGCTCGGCCGCGCGGTCGCCGGCCTGTTAGCGTAAATTGATTCTGGCTGCGAAAATTAGATTATACGGTATTCAGTGCTGGTCCGCGCGTCGCCCATTCCACGTGAACGGATGGAAACCGACCCCTTTTCAAAAGTCGGTCATCGTGGCCCCAATTGGACGTGCGGGCTGGCCGTTTGCCGGGCGATGATGCAAATCCATCGAAATGAAGGTCTACTCTGCTGGTCGAGGGGCGAGGTGTCAATTCTAAGCTTAAGCTGTTCATGGGCGAACGGAAGGATTGACGTTCATGCTGTGAACGCGATATGAGCTGACGGCGGTCCGTATAGAGTCCCGATGAACCAGCTCCTCCACTCAGATCATGATAATGAGCACATCGTTCTTGGCCTCCTGAACTCGGTCGAGCACGACGGAAGACGGTCACAGCGCCACATTGCTGCGGAGCTCGGGATCGCGCTAGGGCTGGTTAATGCCTACCTGAAGCGTTGCGTTAAGAAAGGGTTGGTTAAGGTTCACGACGCGCCAGCGCGCCGTTACGCCTATTACCTCACGCCGCAGGGCTTCGCCGAGAAATCCCGGCTGACCGTCCAGTATCTCTCCGACTCCTTCTCCTTCTTTCGTATGGCCAAGAGCGACTGTGCCCGGGCCTTTGAGACAGCAAAGGCGCGTGGCTTCAACCGGTTGGTGCTGGCCGGTAAGTCGGACCTAGCGGAAATCGCGATTCTTTGTGCCGTTGAGGCGGCCATAACCGTGGTTGCGGTGGTCGATCCGCGCGCCGAGGGGGTGCGCTTCCTCGGCGTCGAGGTCTTCAGGTCGTTCCACGAGATCACAGTCGCTTTCGATGCGGTGATCGTGACCGACGTCATCCGGGCGCGGGCATCCTACAACGCTGCCGTGGTGGCGTGCGGGGAAGCGCGCGTGTTGTCGCCCGCGCTGTTGGGCCTGCGTTCCTCGACCAAAACGGAGGGCATGGCATGAGCGATGGCCGGTGGTACGTTGTTCATACTCAGGTTAATGGCGAGGCCAGGGCCGCCACGAACCTCGTGCGCCAGGGGTTCGAGGTCTATCTGCCGCGCTATTTGAAGTGCCGGCGTCACGCCCGAAAGTCCGAGCTCACCGCGCGGCCGCTGTTTCCGCGCTACATGTTCGTGGCGATCGATACGACGGTGCAGCGCTGGCGGTCGATCCAGTCGACCTTCGGGGTCACGCAGCTCGTGAGCCATGGCGACGCGCCGGCGGCCGTTCCGCGGGGGGTCGTGGAGGCCCTGAAGGCGCGCGAGGACGACAAGGGGTTCATCCGCTTCGATGCCCGGCCGACTTTTGCGGCCGGCGACAAGGTCCGGGTGCTGGCCGGCGCCTTCATGGACAGCGCCGGTCTGTTCAATGGTCTGGCGGATCACGACCGGGTCTCGATCCTGCTCGATCTGCTCGGCCGCAAGGTTCGCGTGCTGCTCGACGCAGACCTAATAGCCGCCGCCTGAACGGCGGTATTTATCCGCGCGCCCGGTGGCGGGCGCGTTCTGCCTCTGCCCGTTGTGGGCGCCCGTGTGACGGTCGAGTCACCCGGAATGCGGTAGCATGGCTGTTTGGCAACTCCATCGAACCCTACAGGGCCGTCTCGTCTCGTGACCTACCGCATCTTCATCCAGGCGCGGATGAGCTCGAACCGCCTGCCGGGCAAAATGCTGGCCCCGTTCCGAGGGCGGCCGCTCGTCGCGCAGGTGCTCGGCCGTTTCCGAGAGAGCGGGCTGCTGTCGCGCCTCGTGCTGCTGACCAGCGTCGATCCGACTGACGATCCTCTCGCCGACTACGTCGCGGCCCGCTGCGGCGTCGCCGTCGTCCGAGGCGAACTGGACAACGTCGTCGCACGCTTCCAAGCGGCGATCGTCGCGCATCCCTGCGAGTGGTTCGTGCGGATCTCGGGTGATAGCCCGTACATCGATCCCTCGCTCGTCGAGGCCGTGGCAAGCTGGCGCGACGGTGGCCACGACGTGATCTCCAATGTCGTGCAGCGCACGTTCCCGGCGGGGCAGAGCGTCGAATGCGTTCGCAGCAGCGTGTTCTGCACGCTCGACCCGGAAACGCTGACCGCGGACCAGCGGGAGCACGTCACAAAAGTCTTCTACGACCGGCCCGCCGACTGGCGCATGCGAAGCGTAGTCTGCAGCGACGCCCGCTGGATGGGGGAGCGCATGGTGGTTGACACTCTGGAGGACCTGCGGCGCCTCGAGGACGGTGCCGAGCTGCCGCCGTCCTTCGGCGCACTTGCGGTCGCCGAGGCCGCATGACCGGGCCTCTTGGCATTGCGGTGGTGGGGCTAGGGATCGGCGAGCACCACGCGCGCATGTATGCCTCCTTGCCGTCTTGCCACATAAAGCTTCTCGTCGATCTCGACGCCGGGCGCGCGAGCAGGCTTGCGCGCGAGTTCCCCGACGCCGGCGTCACGACGGATTTCCACGCGGCGCTCGAGCGGAACGACATCGACGTCATCTCGATCGCATCGTTCGATGAGGCGCATTTCGGCCAGGTCGTGGGCGCGCTGGCGGCCGGCAAGCATGTCTTTGTCGAGAAGCCGCTGTGCCGGACGGCCGATGAGCTGGCCCGGATCCGGGGCATCCTGGAGGCGCGGCCGGAATTGCATCTCGCTAGCAACCTGTTGCTGCGTGGCGCCGACTTGTACCGCTGGCTGCGCGATGAGATTGCCAGCGGCGCCTTCGGCGAGATATTCGCTTTCGACGGCGACTATCTCTACGGCCGCTTGCACAAGATTACCGACGGCTGGCGCGGCCAGAGCGAGAACTATTCGGTGATGCTCGGCGGCGGCATCCACATGATCGACCTCATGCTCTGGCTGACGCGCCAACGTCCGATTTCGGTGCACGCGGTGGGCACCCGGATCAGCACTCGCGGAACCGGTTTCCGCTCCGACGACTACACCGCCGCTACCATGACCTTCGCCTCGGGTATGGTCGGGCGCATCACCGCAAATTTCGGCTGTGTTCATCGGCACCAGCATGTTGTCAGGATCTTCGGCACCCGCAGGACATTCGTTCTCGACGAATGCGGGGCGCGCCTGATGACCGCGCGCGACCCGGTCGAGCCCGGCGCGGCGACGTCGCCGGTCGAGGCGATCGCGCTTCGAACCAAGCCCGACCACAAGGGGATACTGATTCCAGCCTTCATCGATGGCATCACGCGGAGAACGTCGCCGCGGACCGCCGACCTCGAAGCCACTCTTGCGGCCATCACGGTAGCCGTCGCTTGCGATGACTCCGTCGCCCGATCCATGCCAGTAGAAATCACCTATCAATGAGTGACATGCGCAAGATTCCGTTCGGAAAGCCTTGGATCACCGAGGCGGAGAGGACTGCCGTGCTGGCCGTTCTTTCCGGCGACGTCCTGACCCATGGGCCACAAGCCCACGAGTTCGAAAAGGAATTTGTGGCCGCGGTCGGCGGCGGCCATGCGCTCACTCTCAGCAATGGGACGGCGGCGCTGCATCTGGCCTACTGGCAGCTCGGAATCGGGCCCGGCGACGAGGTAATTGTTCCAGCCCAGACCCATGTCGCGACCGTGCATGCTGTGGAGATCCTTGGAGCGCGGCCCGTCTTTGTCGATTGCGACCTCGCCACCGGCAATATGGCGCCGCAGGCGATCGAGGCTGCGATCACGCCCCGGACACGGGCAATCGGCGTGGTTCATTTCGTCGGTATTCCCTGCGATATGCCGGCGATCATGGCCATAGCGGCGAAGCACGACCTCAAGGTCGTCGAGGACTGCGCGCTGGCGCTCGGTACGCGTTGGAATGGCATCCATGCTGGCCTGTTCGGCGACGCCGGAACCTATTCGTTCTACCCGGTCAAGCACATCACCACGGGTGATGGCGGCATGCTGATCACGCGACACGAGGCCCTTGCGCATAAGATTTCCAAGGCGCGGGCCTTCGGCGTCGATCGCACGTTCGCCGAGCGAAAGGTGCCCGGCATCTATGACGTGCTGTCGCTCGGCATCAACTATCGTCTCAGCGACATCAACTCGGCGATCGGCCGCGAGCAGCTGAAACGGCTCGACGCCATTCTCGAGAAGCGCCGGTCCAACTTCACGCGTCTGAAGGCGGGCTTGTCGGGCCTCTCCGGTGTCAGCGTGCTGGACGTGACGGGCCCCGAGCAGGTCAATAGCCACTATTGCCTGACCGCCGTACTCGACGGCGCGCTAGCGGCGAAGCGCGCCGAGGCCATCACGCGGCTGAATGCGGCCGGTATCGGCACCAGCGTCTATTACCCGCACCCGATCCCGCGCCTCGCCTACTATCGCGATAAATACAACGAGGATCTTTCACGCTTCCCGAATGCGGCGCGCATCAGCGACCAGTCGATCGCGTTGCCGGTGGGGCCTCATCTCGACGAGGACGACATGGATCATATTTTGGCAGAATTCAGCAAGGTTGTGGGAGCTCTCTCGTGATTGCGGAGAACCTCAAGGGGCGGCGCATCGCGCTGATCGGCGGCGCGGGCTTCATCGGCCACAACCTCGCGCTCGCCCTCAAGGCGCATGGCGCCGAACCGCACGTCATCGACGGCCTGCAAGTAAACAACCTGGGCGCATTTACCAACACCGGAAGCGACCAGAACAAGGAGCTCTACGTCACCTTCATCTTCGAGCGGCTTCGGCTGCTGCGCGAGGTCGGAATTCCAATCCATGTGGTGGATGCCCGCGACTATCACGCCCTGTCGCGCTGCCTCGGAGAGATCAAGGCGGACTGCTTCGTTCAACTCGCCGCCATTGCCCATGCCAACCGCTCCAACAAGGATCCCTACAGCACCTTCGATCATAGCTTCCGGACGCTGGAGAATGCGCTGGACCACGCGCGCGATGCGGGAACACACTTCATTTATTTCTCGTCGTCGATGGTCTACGGCAATTTCGAGGGCGAGGCCGTCAAGGAGGATCGCCACTGCGAGCCACTCGGCATTTACGGCGCCTTGAAATATGGCGGCGAAAAGCTGGTCATCGCCCACAATCAGGTCTTCAAAATTCCCTACACGATTGTGCGTCCCTCGGCGCTTTACGGCGAGCGCTGCGTCAGCCGTCGCGTCGGCCAAGCTTTCATCGAGAACGCGATTCGCGGCAAGGACCTCACGATCAACGGCGACGGTAGCGACGCGCTCGACTTCACCTATATCGGTGACCTTGTGCAGGGCCTGCTGCGCTGCATCGCGCTGCCGCAGGCGCGCAACGAGACCTTCAATCTGACCTATGGCGGCGCGCGCACGCTTAACCAGATGAGCGAAATCGTCCGCGACCACTTCCCGCAGGTCAAGATCCAGCATCACCCGCGCGATGGCCTGATGCCGGAACGCGGCACACTGTCGATCGACAAGGCGCGCCGGCTGCTCGGCTATGAGCCGCAGTTCCCGCTGGAGAAAGGCTTCGTGCAATATATCGAGTGGTACAAGGATATGTACCGCAAGGATCCGCGCACCTTCCTGCCGGCGTCGTGAACCTCCATCGCGACAAATGGCTGTCGGACGTGCTGGGCATGTCCTGCTTCCGGGCCGATGTGGATGCGCCTGGCAGCGCCGCGCACGCCCGGACCGCCATGCTGGCCGCCGGCGCGGGGCGCAGCCTGGTCTTCGCCAAGGTGCCCACTTCGCAGGTCCCGCTGGTCGATATGCTGGTGCATACCGGCTTCCGCCCAGTGGACGTCGCCACGGGCTTCGTCCATGGCGGCGGAGCGATCGGCGGGAGGGAGGCGACGGACGTGACCACCGCAAGCCCGGCTGACGCCGACCAGGTCGGCGCGCTCGCTGGGCGCAGCTTCACTTTTTCTCGCTTCCACGCCGACCCGCGGATCGGCAACGAGGAAGCTGACGCCGTGAAGCGCGAATGGGCGCGCAATGCCTGCCTCGGGCGCGCTGCCGTGACCTACGTGGTCAAGGCATCCGACCGTATCGCCGGGTTCCTCGCGGTGTTGCTCCGGAGCGGCCCCCAGGGCAGGGAAGCGATCATCGACCTGATCGGGGTCGATCCGGCGGCCCAGGGCAGAGGCATCGGCCGGGCACTGTGCACACGCTTCGTCAATGACTGGAGCGGGCAGGCGGATCGGCTGGTGGTTGGCACCCAGGCCGCGAACATCCGGGCGTTGCAGCTTTATGAAGGCCTCGGCTTCCGGGTCAGCGAAACGGCCTTCGTGCTTCACGCGCATCTGAAGAATGGTGAGGTGCTGGAATGATCATCGGGAAGGTGGATCTCGGCCGGCGGCCGCTGCTGATTGCCGAGATCGGCAACAATCACGAGGGCGATGCCGATCTGGCGCTGCGCCTCGCCGACGCCGCGGCGGAGGCCGGGGCTGACGCCGTCAAGGTCCAGATCATCGATCCGGTGCGGCTGGTCAATCGCTCGGAGGAGCAGCGCATCGCCCAGCTGACGCGCTACCGACTGCCGCGCGAAGTCTTCCTGGAGATGAAGCAGCGCCTTCACGCCAAGGGCTGCCTGTTCATGGCCTCGGTCTTCGATTGCGACAGCCTCGAGAGCTGGGCACCAGATCTCGACGCCATCAAGATCGCGTCCGGTGACCTCAGCTTTGATCCCCTCCTCGAGGTCGCTGCCCGATCCGGAAAGCCGATCATCCTGTCGACCGGCATGTCGTCGCTGGCCGAGATCGGGCATGCGATCGAGGTCATTGCCCGCCATGAGCCCGACCGCTTGCAACTTGTGCAGCGGCTGGTGCCGCTGCATTGCGTGAGTCTTTATCCAACGCCGCTGGAGCAGGCCAACCTGCGCGGCATGCTGACCCTCAAGGCGGAGTTCGGCCTGCCGACCGGCTATTCGGACCACACCCTCGGCATCGGTGCGGCACTGGTCGCCGCCGGCCTTGGCGCGGCTGCCATCGAAAAGCATTTCACGCTCGACAAGAACCTCTCGGCGTTTCGTGATCATGCCCTGTCGGCCGCGCCAGAGGAATTTGCCCAACTCGCGACGATCTGCCGCGCCTATGAGCGCATACTCGGTGACGGCAGCCGGGATGGCGAGCTCGCCGACGCGGCGACGCGCGACGTGGCGCGGCGCGGCATCGTCACCCGGCGCGCCATTGCCGCGGGCGAGACGATCACCGTGGCGGATCTCGACTTCGTCCGTCCCGCGAAGGGTTTCCAGCCCACCGAGCTCGACCGCGTCGTCGGCAAGCGGACCAGCAAGGCGCTCGGCATCCACCACGTTATCGTTGCAGGAGACTTGGCGTAGGCCGTGGGCCGGCGTCGCAGACACCATGTGCGGAATTGCAGGATTTCAGGGCCACGCGCCGCTCCCCGAGGAGCGGATCAAGGCCTGTCTCGCCATCATGAACCTGCGTGGTCCGGACCACCAGGCCGCGCGCGTCTGGCAGAAGGACGGCGTCTATACGGCGCTGCTCCACAGCCGGCTGTCGATCATCGACCTCGATCCGCGGGCTAACCAGCCGATGGGGTTCGCCGAGAAGTGGATCTCGCTGAACGGCGAGATCTACAACTTCGTCGAGCGGCGGCAGGATCTCGAGGCGGCCGGCGTCGCGCTGCAGACGCGGTCCGACACCGAGGTGCTCCTCGCCGCGCTCGCGCGATTCGGCTGGGACGTGCTCGACAAGTGCGAGGGCATGTGGGCCTTCGCGCTGTATGACGAGACGACCGGCGACCTGACGCTGTCGCGCGACCGGTTCGGCGAGAAGCCGCTCTACGTCCTCTCGACTAACGAGGGCGTCTATTTCGGCTCGGAGATCAAGTTCATCGCGGCACTGCTGGGCCGCAGGCTGACGCCGAATGTCGATCACCTCTGGCGCTATCTCGTCAACGGCTACAAGGCGCTCTACAAGGATGGCCGCAACGGCTTCTTCGAGGGGGTCCGCGAGGTCTCCGCCGGCGCCAACCTCACCTGCCGTCGCGGCCGGATTGCCGGGGAGGCGCCGTACTGGACGCCCGCGATCGCGATCGACGACGGCATGACCTATGAGGGGGCGGTCAAGGGCGCGCGCGAGCGCCTGATCCGGGCCGTCGAGCTACGGCTGCGGGCCGACGTGCCGCTCGCCTTCTGCATGAGCGGCGGCGTCGATTCCAATGCCCTGATCAGCATCGCCAAGCGCGTGTTCGGCTACGACGTGCACGGCTTCACCATCATGAACAAGGACTCCCGCTACGAGGAGTCCGACATGATCGAGATCGCCGTGCGCGAGCTCGGCGTCCGCCATACCCCGATCCCGGTCGCGACCGAGGGCTTTCTCGACGGCTTGCGCACCCTGATCCGGCAGCACGACGCGCCGATCTACACCATCACCTATTATGCCCAGTGGATGCTGCAGAAGGCAATCGCCGACGCCGGCTATCGCATCTCCATCAGCGGCTCCGCGGCGGACGAGCTGTTCTCCGGCTATTACGACCATCACCTGGCATATCTGCAGGAGGTCCAGCCGGATCGGGCGCATCACGCCACCTCGCTCGCGGCCTGGATGCAACACATCAAGCCGATCGTGCGCAATCCGCATCTCGGCAATCCGTCGCTGTTCATCGACGACCCTTCGTTCCGCGACCACATCTTCTTCGAGGCCGAGACCTTCGCGGCCTACCTGACGTTCCCCTGGCAGGAAGCCTTCGCTGAGGAGAGCTACAGCCGCAACCTGTTGCGCAACCGGATGCTCAACGAGCTGTTCCGGGAGACGGTGCCGGTGATCCTCCACGAGGACGACCTCAACGCCATGTACTATTCGATCGAGAACCGCTCGCCGTTCCTCGACCGGCCGCTGTTCGAATTCTGCAACAGCATCCCGACGCGCCACCTGTTCCGCGACGGCATGGCCAAGGCCATACTGCGCGACAGCGTGCGCGGTATCGCGCCGGATGCCATCGTCGACAATCGCCGCAAGGTCGGCTTCAACGCCCCGGTGCTCGACTATCTCGACGTTTCGGATCCGGCCGTTCGCCAGTATCTGTTCGACGACAGCCCGATCTACGACTACGTCCGCCGCGCCATGATCGAGGACCTGACGAAGCTCACCGACCTGCCCAACAGCCAGAGCAAGTTCCTGTTCAATTTCGTGAACTGCAAGATGTTCATGGAAGAGTTCGCCGCGTGATGCGCTACTGCAGCCGCTGCATTCTCCCGGACACGCGCCCGAACCTGGTCCTCGAGCCGGACGGCGTGTGCAATGCCTGTGCCTCGCACGGCACCAAGCGCGAGATTGACTGGCAGGCGCGCCGCGAGGCTTTCGATGCTGTCGTCGCCAACGCGAAGACGAGAAGCTCCGGCTACGATTGCCTGATCCCGGTCAGCGGCGGCAAGGACAGCACCTGGCAGGTGGTGAAGTGTCTCGAGGCGGGGCTGAACCCGCTGGCTGTCACCTGGAAGACGCCCGGCCGCACCGCCATCGGCCAACGCAACCTCGACAATTTGGTCGCGCTCGGGGTCGATCACATCGACTACCAGATCAATCCGAAGGTCGAGCGCCGGTTCATGCTCGCTGCGCTGGAGCGGTTCGGATCGACCGCGGTACCGATGCACATGGCGATCTTCGCCATCCCGGCCAAGATCGCGGTGCGCTTCGGCATTCCGCTGGTCGTCTGGGGCGAGAACTCCGCCTTCGAATATGGCGGCCGCGAGGAGGAGCGGACCGGCTTCCGGCTCGACGGCAACTGGCTGAAACGTCACGGCGTTACCCACGGCACCAGCGCCGAGGACTGGGTCTCGCCGCAGTTCTCGCGCCGCGACCTAACGCCGTATTTCGGACCGACCGAGGCGGAACTCGCCGCGGCCGGCGTGACCGCAGTCTTTCTCGGCTATTATCTCGAATGGGATCCGGCCGAGACGCGCCGCGTGGCAGCCGAGCACGGCTTCGTGGCCGATGCAGCCGGGCCGCGCACGGGACTGTACGACTACGCCGACATCGACGACGACTTCATCTCGATCCATCACTGGCTGAAGTGGTACAAGTTCGGCTTCACCCGCCTGTTCGACAATCTCTCGCTGGAGATTCGCAACGGCCGCATCGGCCGCGCCGAGGCCATCGACGTCGTCCGCAAGCGCGGTGACGAGACGCCGCGTGGCGACATCGACAAGCTGTGCAACTTCCTCGGTATCAGCCCGCAGCGCTTCTTCGAGATCGCCGAGACCTTCCGCAACACGGCCGTCTGGCACCGCGACGGCGACCTCTGGACCATCCCGGGCTTCCTCATCGAGGACTGGGACTGGCGCCGATCAACCAGGGCAACAGCGTGAAATTCGATCCCAAGAACCCGCCGCGCGTCTTCGAGGTCGGCTACGACGTCAAGGGCTATATTTCGGACTGCGGGGCCATGCATCTTGCCGGCGACGAGCAGATCACCTTCGTGACCGAGCAGGGCGCGGAATACGACGTCACCCGCAAGGACTGGGGTTTCTATGCGACGCCCTCACTCAACGGCCGGCTGTCCGGCTTCGGCCTGCGCGGCGTGCTGGTGAAAAACCGGCACAACCGCTTCTTCGTGATGCTGGTCGAACGTGGCAGGGAAGACGCCTTCGACCGCTACGTGAAGCAGGAGCCGCTCTCCATCGTCGCCTGGCTCGACAGTGAGGAGGCGCTGCTGTCGCTCGAGCGGTCGCTGGAGGGCAAGCGGTGAGCGCGCTCCGTCCCGACCGCTGCCCGATCTCCGGCGACACGCGCAGCCACCTCGTTTTCGCCTATGACGCGCCGCCTCAAGGCGAGATCGGCTTCCGTCGTCCCGCGGGGGAAGCCTACCGCCGCGAGGTTTGGCAGTTCGAGGGCTCCGGCCACTACGTCTCACGCCACGCCATGACGGTCGCCACTGATTATGAGGGTGACTATGTCGATGCGACCTATGGCGACGCGCAGGGCCTGCGCGCTGCGTTCGAGCGCGTCATAGGCCTGCCTCGAGAGAGGTCGGACAACGAGGGACGCATCGCGCGGATCGCGGCCTTCGTTGCGGCCCGTCGCCCGGGCGGCACGTCGCCGCGGCTGCTCGACGTCGGTGCCGGCCTCGGCGTGTTCCCGCATGTCGTCAAGCGGACCGGCTGGGTCTGCACCGCCAATGACCCGGATCCGCGCGCGGCCCGGCACATGCGCGAGCATGTCGGCGTCGAAGTGCTGCAGGGCGATTTCATGGCGCTCGCGCCGGAGCGCCGCTTCGACATCGTCACCTTCAACAAAGTGCTGGAGCATGTCGCCGATCCGGTCGCCATGCTCGCGCGCGCCCGCGACTGGCTCGCCCCCGGCGGCTTCGTCTATGTCGAGCTGCCGGACGGCGAGATGGCGGCACGGGCCGGCTCGGGCCGCGAAGAGTTTTTCGTCGAGCATCTGCACGTCTTCAGCTTTCTCTCAATTGCGATGCTGGCGGAACGAGCCGGGTACTGCCCCGTCGCAATCGAGCGGCTCCAGGAGCCGAGCACCAAATTCACACTGCGGGCGTTCATTGCGCCGAAGGCCCAACCATGAAGATTCGCAAGACTGCCTTCTCCTTGCCGTCTCGGGTCGAAACCAGCGCGACCCTGAGTGAATGGTCTGGCCTGAGGCAAGACTTCATCTCGCAGAAGATCGGTGTGCAGGAGCGGCGCTTCCTGCCGGCTGGCGAGCGGCCGGTCGATCTCGCAGCATCGGCATGCGAGCGCCTCTTTGCAGCGCCCGACGGTCCGGCGCGCGAGGCGATCGACCTGGTGGTCGTCGTGACACAGAACCCGGATTACCGGATTCCGCATTCTTCCGCGCTGTTGCAGGACGCCCTGCAGTTGCGTTCGGACATAGCGGCGTTTGACATCGGGCTGGGTTGTTCAGGTTATGTCTACGCATTGGCTGTCCTCAAGGGCCTGATGATGGCGGAAGGGATGTCTGACGCGCTGCTGGTGACCTGCGACCCATACTCGCGAATCATGGGTCGCTCCGATCGGGAAACAGTAGCTCTGTTTGGCGATGCCGCGACCGCGACCTGGATGTCGGCCGATCAAGGCGGATCGATTGGCAAGGTCGATTTTGGCACAGACGGTGCCGGCGCGGAAAATCTCATTATTCGAGCAGGTGGATCGGCTCATTCAATGTCGGGCATCGATCCAGGCGAAGAGGGCGTTCCGGAGCGCGATTTCCGCCTCTACATGAATGGTCGCGGCATCTTCAACTTCATGATGGAGCGGATACCGAAATCGATCGAAACCGCGCTGCAAAAGAATGATGTCTCGCGCGAGGATATCGATTTCTTCGTCTTTCATCAGGCAAGCCGCTTCCTTCTCGACCAGCTATCGAGCCGCCTCGGTATCGAACGCGAAAAGGTGCCGTGCAATCTGGAGCGCTACGGGAACACGGTATCGTCATCGATCCCGCTGCTTCTGAGTGAAATGCAGGCTGATGGTCGCCTTCCCGGAAAGAAGGTGCTCGTCTCCGGTTTCGGCGTCGGTCTTTCGTGGGCGACAACCGTTCTTCAGTTTTAAGGATAGGACAATGACCAGAGCTCAAGCGCTTGAACTCATAGCGGCTGCCTTGTGCAAGACCTTGGATAAGGACGCCATCGCGATCGACGAGAATACCGATCTGATCGGCGAGGAAATCATCGATTCCCTCGACAGCATGGTGTTTCTGCTCGAACTTTCGGCCAAAATCGGAAAAGAGGTGTCTGACGAGGACGCAGGAAACCCGGAGTTTTATCGGGTAGGCCGGCTGTTGGAATTCGTCGAAGGCTGAGTGACGAAACGCCGTGGGCAAGCTTACCTACCAGGAACTGGTCTACAGACTGCGCGCCTGCGGTCTTCGGGCGGGTGATGTTGCTCACGTCCAGAGCGACCTCTTTACCCTCGGATTGGTCGATTGCGCGCCGAGCCGGTCAGCTATTCTGGAGTTTTACCTCGGGGCGTTTCTCGAGGTTCTGGGTCCCGAGGGGACCCTGACCACTTGCACCGCATTCGAGGACTACGGGCGGTTTGGAACGCCCTTCGTTCGCGAGGAGTCGCCATCCAGGCTCGGGGCCTTCAGCGAGTATATCCGAACCCGGCCGGGTGCGGTGCGATCGATCCACCCGATTGTGTCGATTACAGCCATTGGAGCTCGCGCTGAAGAGATCTGTGGCGGCAGTCATTTTGACGGTTTTGGATATGCCTCGCCGTGGGGAAGGCTTCATCGTGCCAATGCCTGGATCATGACCCTCGGCATGGACGCCAACGGAGGCGGAACGACCTTCTTCCACTATGTCGAGAAGCTTTACGGCGTGCCTTACCAGTACACCAAGCTGTTCGCTTACCCTGTGTTCTCCGACGGTGCGGAGGTTGCAGGGCCGTTTACGATGTCGGTTCGTTATCTCGACTACGGAATCGTCAATACGCCACAGCGCGTAAAGAACCGAATGGTCGAGCTGGGCGAAGCCACGGACGTCAAAATAGGTTTGGCGAAGAGCTGGTGTGCCCGGGCCGGCGTGATCGTCGACCGGATGTGCGGTATGTTCGACGAAGACCGCTGGATGATGCTTGTTCAGCCGCCGAACTTCCGTCCCGGCGAGATCCCGATGGATGGTCAGACGGGGCAGCTTCGGGAGTTCTACGACAAGCAGATCGATGAGAGGGCAGGCGAGTGAGCAGGGACTCCGATGGCGAGCAGGTGCTGCCTTTGCTGGAGCGGCGCCCGTACCTTCATGGCACCACGCTGTTCGACGCGGTTCGTGGCCATGCACCTTCCGGCGCTCGCCTGAGTTTTTCGATCTCGAAGCGTATCGATTCCGACCGTGTTCTCATTTATGCGCGGTCGCAGTCGGAAGCGGCAAGGCCGAACGAGTCGGCGAGGCTTGCTTGGCGCACGGCCGGGGCAAGCGGCGTGATCGGGGTCTTGCAGGTCGAGCCATCGTTCCAGCCGGAACGTCGCCCTTACGATGAAGGGTTGGTAACCGAGCGCGTAAAGGTCGATGAAAGATCGGTTTCTCTGGACCGTCCGTCGCCGTTCAGCTTCGTGGCGACGCTCATCCCGATGTTCAAGAGTCTTCTGAAGGCGACGACGGAGATGCCGGGGGCGGGACAATGGATGTTCACGCGGCTCGATATCGACCGTCATCCCGATGACTTCATTCCTTTGAAGCTCGGCCTTGATGTGATGGCTGGGGCTCTCGTGAGAAGCACGATTATTGTACGAGGATCACCGGTCGGATCCTTGTACTTCTCATGGGTTCGGCCGTCGGGTTCGCCCGTCCGTGACTGAAGCATTAGGCGCAGCGATGAATATTTTCAAACTTCGCAAGTTCGATCCCGTGCCGCTCAGCGCGAGTGGTCATTTCGATAGCGGTGCGCCGGCCGATACCGGGCTCATCGCTCTCGATATTCAGTCGAAGTATCATTTCGTGGACGAAAATGGCGAGACGTACCACGAGTACTTCGTGCCGGGCACGCCGGACGTCCAGAACTGCGGAGGTTACGTCGACAAGGTTATCCAGTACCGGGATCCGGCGCTGATCGAATATCTACGCAAGAACAGCGTCAGCGCAGAAGTGTTCGCAGGGTCGCCCTTTCCCATTCTCGGGACAAGGTCGCCAAGATTGGACCTGCTTCTGCATGCGTTGATCGTTGAGCTGAATACTCGCCATGGAATCGACCGGATCAGTCTGCTCGATCATGGATGTACCGTCGCAGAGCACTACGACCTGCTGGACATCATGCTCCGTGCTGGTTCGAACGAACACGCCACGGCGTCGGAGCTGCTGTCGTATTGTGGCATCGACAAGTCCGCGATGTTGCTGAGCATCGCAAAATTGCTGCACCAGCAAGTGCCAGCCGAATATTTCAGCCTCAGACAGGCCGAAGGATCCGGTTTCTCGCTTCCGCGCTCCCAGTATGATCTTTCGCTCAGCGTCGGCGTGGTCAATCACACGGCCGAGCCGATGAAGGCCCTCGAGAAGCTTGTCGCGGCGACGCGGCATGCCTGCGTGCTGGCGCTCTGGGTGACAGCAGGTGAAGAGGGGTTCTGGGCCATCAATCATTCGTCCGTTCCGCAATATTTCTTTTCCAAGGCCGATCTGCGCAGGGTTCTGCAGAATCGGGGCGAAGGGCGCTTCTTTTCCACGGAGTTCGTTCTCGAAACGGAGGCAAGCCAGCTTCGGAGCTATGTGGGCATCGGTGAAGACAAGTTGCGAACGCTCGGTAGCTATCATCTCGTCTTTTCCACTCTCCGCGAATTGCCATTTGAGGCTGAGGAGTTAGTGCTGTGACCGGATCGGAGATGAGTGAAGGGAACGCAGGAAGCGTGCCTCGTGAGCTGAGGTGGTGCGTAGGGAAGTTCGTCTATGCCCGCGGCGCGAGCAAGCCCCTGCATTTCATGGAGCTCAAAAGCTTCATCATCGAAGATGCGACGGATTACAGTCATCTGTTCTATCTGCGCGGCCTGCGTTCCCGCCAGGAGGCGGGCGGCGTAACGGATGATGATCTGAAGCGCTGGATGGACGGGACCGCCGTCAAGCCCCTGGGTGAACTCGTTGCGCATGTGCTCGAGTCCTTGGAGACGACGCGGCACGCGATCATCGAGTATTTTCCAGGCGTCGGTCTGACAGCCGAATATGCCAAGCTGGTTCTTCAGAGAAATGCCTCGTCCCAGGCGTCAAGGCGCATTGAGCGTTACGAGGGAAGAGGGCCCGCTAAGTTCGCGAACCAGTTCCTGGTGCTACAGGCCGACGAGGACGTCGACGTTCAATATTGCCCGGATCTCCTGTCGCCTGTAGACGACGAGGGCGCCGTGACGATTGTGAACATGAATCAGTCGGTTCGGTATGAGGATGAGTGCGAGGCTTCGCTGGAGGCGCTCCTTCGGCCCGGTATTGGTCCCAAGATCCTTGCAATGCGGGTCACGTCGGGCGACCAGGACGTCTGGCACATGACTGTGAAGGGCCGTGCCATCAAGTTGCCGTCCCTCAAGAGCATTCGCGATCTTTGCGGGAAGTTCGGACGTCACTGGAATTTCCGTTTCCTGGACCGGTTCGACGCCGGCTACTTCCTGCCGACGCCCGGTCCCTCGACGGGGTTGTTGCTCGCCTACGATGCCGGGCGTGAATGGCCGTTGGCTGGCTACAGCAAGTTCGAGTAAGCGGTGTCGGAGGCTCCTGGTCGGCTGTCATGATTGAATTAACGCGGGATTTGTGTCGCTACGCGACGGGCGTGGTTGCTGATGAGAACGAACTGCTGTTCGCGCGAATCGCGAAGGAGCTGCCACTCGCCATTCACCGCTTCAATTCGGGTGACACCTTCAACGGTTGGTCGGTCCCCCAGAACTGGCGTGTCCGGCGTGCGTTGATCAAGCGCGGCGATAAGGTGGTTTTCGATGGCATCGCCAACACGCTTGGGGTCGCGCGCTACTCGAAATCATTTGCCGGCTCGCTCGATTGGGACGAGCTGAGGCCACATCTGGTGACCCACGCCGAGTTGCCCGATGCGTATGTCTTCCATTGCATGTGGCAGTACCGACCCTGGCAGGCGGATTGGGCCATGTCCGTTCCGGATAGCGTATTTCAACAGCTTGGTCCCGGACGTTATGACGTCGATCTCGAGACCGAATACGCGCCCGGCGAGATGCTGGTTGGCGTGTCCGACAAGCCCGGCAGCAGCGATCAGATCGTCGTCTTCCAATCCCATTCCTGCCACCCGCACATGGCGAATGACGGCTTTGCGGGATCAGCGGTGATCATCAGGCTGATGCAGGAGCTCAGCAAGCGCGAGACGTTCTACACCTACCGGTTCGTCGTCGGGCCGGAGCACATTGGCACGGTGTTCTACCTGCGTGACATGCCGCAATCCGAGCGTGATAGGATTTGCTGTGGTGTGTTCGAGGAAATGCCGGGGACAGAAGGTCCGGTCAAGCTGGCGTCGACCTTCCTCGGAGACCAACTGGTCGATCGAGCGTTTTCTCATGCCGCAAAACAATATTCCTCGGCGTTTGTGAATGTCCCCTGGCGTCAGGGCGCTGGCAACGACGAGACGGTCTGGGAAGCTCCGGGCTATGAAGTTCCGTTTCTCGAATTGACCCGCTCTGAAGATCTCATGCGGCCCTTCCGCGAATACCATACCGATTTGGATGGACCGGATCTGATGAGTGCAGCTCGCCTCGAAGAAATGCTACTGGTGATGCGCAAGGCGGTGGACATTTTCGAGAACAACTGCCGCATTTGGCGCAATTTCGACGGCCTGATCTGCCTGTCCAACCCCACTTATGATCTCTACATGGAGCGCCTCGATCCAGCTGTCGCGAAGGACCTTCCCGAAGACTCGGAGAAATGGGGCTACTTGCTCGATTGCCTGCTGCGATACTTCGACGGGTCGATGACTGTTCTCGATATCGCAGAGAAACACGATCTGCCGTTCGAGCGTGTACTCAGCTATATCCGCAAGTTTGCCGACAAGGGACTTGTCACACTGGAATTCGTTCCCATGGCCCGCCATACGCCGAGCAGAAGACGAGCATGACGATCACCGTCGTCGATATGGGGATCAGCAATCTTGCGTCGGTCCTGCAGGCCTTTCGCCAGATTGGCGCGCCGCCAGTGCAATTCGCGACGAGCGACAATATCGAGCGGGCGACGGCAATCATTCTGCCCGGCGTCGGTGCCTTTGGCGACGGCATGTCGAGCCTGGTGAGCAAAGGATTCGTCGAGCCGCTACGTCGAGCGGTCCGGGCGGGTGTTCCGACGTTGGGAATTTGCCTGGGAATGCAGCTCCTCGCCGACTCAAGCGAGGAGTTTGGACACCATGACGGGCTCGGGCTGATCGAGGGGCAGGTCAAGCGGCTCGAGTCGGATGATCGGGACTACAGGATCCCAAATATCGGCTGGTGTGATGTCGTCTCCGAAGGCTCTTCCGTGCTGTTTCCGACCGCCGATCAACGCTGCTTCTATCACATTCACAGCTATCACATGGTGCCCTTGGACTCCGACGTGGTGACCGGAACCATCGCATTTGCCGGCCAGCGATGCGTGGTCGCGATTGAAAAGGGAAACCTGTTCGGCGTGCAGTTCCATCCGGAAAAGAGCCAGCATGACGGGCTCGAGGTCCTGGCCAATTTCTTTGCCGCCATACCTCGGATGAGAAAGGGCTGACCGTCATGGCGCGTCCACGACTGATCCCTGTCTTGCTGGTGAAGAGCGGTGTCCTCGTGCGAAGCCAGGGCTTCAGAGTGCACCAGGTGATCGGCAATCCGATGAGTACGGTCCAGCGCTTCTCGAACTGGAACGTCGATGAGCTGATCCTGCTCGATATCAGTTCGGAGGATTTTCACGATCTTCGCCGGGACGACATCCAGCAGCGTTACCAGGGGACGAGCGCGGTCGATGTTCTGCGTGAAGTGGCAAAGGTCTGCTTCATGCCACTCTGCTTTGGTGGCCGGATCCGGACCCTCGACGATATCGAGCAGCGGCTGGCTGCTGGCGCCGACAAGGTGACGATCAACACGGCTGCCGTTCAGGATCCGGGCCTGGTGGAGCGCGCCTCCAGGCGCTTTGGCTCTCAATGCATTGTCGTCTCGATCGATGTGAAGAAGAACGACAAGCAGCAGGATGAGATTTTCATCTCGTCGGGCAGGGCACAGACGGGCCTCGACCCGGCGGCATGGGCCCGCGAAGTCGCCCGCCTCGGAGCAGGGGAGATCTTCCTCAACTCGATCGATCGTGACGGCGCCGCGAGCGGCTACGATCTGGAGCTCACACGCAAGGTGGTGGACGCCGTCGATATTCCGGTCATCACCTGCGGCGGGGTCGGCAGCTATGACGATTTCGCGCCGGGAATTCAGCGTGGCGGTGCAAGTGCCGTGGCCGCAGCGAACATCTTCCATTTCTTCGAGCATACATATCCGCGGGCGAAGCAGGCCTGCATCGAGGCTGGCGTCGACATGCGCCCTGTCCGTCTCGATGGTGCGTGGCAACAGCGCGAACCCACGTACAGCATGGAGGTCGAGAACGCCCGGATCGCGGATCGCCTTCGTCGTGCGTCGAGCGGAGATCATCTGGCCGCACGTGCAACGCGTTCTCCTAGTCAGATCAGGTGGTGCACGCGTTGCGTCTACCCGTCTATCAGCGCCGCGCCGATGGAGTTCGACGAGGCCGGCGTGTGCATGGGCTGCCGGATGTCCGACGTCAAAGCCGGGATCGCTCCCGGGGAATGGGATCGCCGTCGGGAGCTTCTGAAGGACATCTTCGAGCGATATCGTTGCAAGGACGGCAGCCGGCATGACGTCGTCATCGCCGTCAGCGGTGGGAAAGACAGCTGGTATCAGACGCACGTCATCAAACACGAGTTCGGACTGAATCCTTTGCTCGTCACGTATGACGGCAACAACTGGACGGATGTCGGTTGGCGAAACATGGTTCGCATGCGTGAGGTATTCGAATGCGACCATGTGGTGGTGCGGCCGTCCGTTGGAACGCTCAAGAAGCTCAATCGGCTTGCGTTCACGATCATGGGTGACATGAACTGGCATGCGCATGTCGGGATCACCACGGCTCCGGTGCAGGTTGCCGTCGAGAAGAAGATCCCTCTCGTGATCTGGGGAGAGCACGGTTACCTCGATCTTTCCGGGCAGTTCTCCATGTATGACTTTCCGGAAATGAGCTACCGGGACCGTCTTGAGCATTTCGCGAGAGGATACGAGTGGAACTTCTTCATCGGCATGGAGGGGCTGTCCAGCCAGGATATGTCGGTCTGGAAGTATCCTTCTGATCAGGAGATCTTCGACATCGACCTGCGCGGAATCTACCTCGGTAATTACGTCTATTGGGAAGCCAACGAGCATTCCAAGATGATCGTCGATAGGTATGGGTTCGAAACCAGCGACGAGCCGTTCGAGCGAACCTATCGCACGATGTCCAACCTCGATGACATGCACGAGAACGGCGTACATGACTATCTGAAATACGTGAAATTTGGTTACGGCCGCTGCACGGACCACGCGTGCAAGGACATTCGCGCCGGCCTGATGACGAGAGAGCGTGGCCTCTCGCTTGTTCGGCAGATGGATCACGTAAAGCCCCGCGATCTCAAACGCTGGCTGGATTACACCGGCGAGACGGAAGACCACTTCGATCGCGTGGCGGATACGTTTCGCGATCCGCGCGTCTGGCGCATGTCCGACGGGCAATGGACCAAGGATGAACCGTAGTGCAATCGACAAACAAAGCCAAAGACGGCCTCACTCATGACGGATCTGCCCTCGGGGAGCGTCTAAGCGAAAAGGAACTGTGCCCCGACGATCTTTTGAGTGGTCAAGAGGCGGCCTTCGCTCGTGACATCGCCAGGTTGCAGGCCCGGCGCGCCGAGTTCGTCAACGTCGGGTGTCCAGCATGTCGCTCGAGCAATGCAACCGATGTCTTCACGAAATTTGGTTTTGCGTTCCGGTCATGTGCGGAATGCGCAACCATTTTCATGAGCCCGCGACCCTCGCCGGCTGTGATGGGCGACTACTATTCGAATTCCGAGAACTACGAGTATTGGGCCAAGCATATCTTTCCGGCTTCGGAGGCGTCCCGCCGGGAGAAGATCCACAAACCATGGCTTTCGCGTATCGTCGATATCTGTGAGCGCCACCACGTCGATCGTGGCGTTCTGCTGGAAGTCGGCCCGGGATTCGGGACATTCGCATCGGTTGCGACTGAATCCGGTGCCTTCCAGCGGGTCGTGACGGTCGAGCCGACGCCGGAAATGGCCGATGCATGCCGCGCGCGTGGCGTCGAGGTGATTCAGAGCAGGATCGAGGATGTCCGCGAAGAGCTGGCGGATGTCGATATCGCGGTGGCGTTCGAGGTGATCGAGCATCTGTTCGATCCCAGCATTTTCCTCGGTCAGTGCGCCCGATTGATCAGGCCCGGCGGACTGCTGGTTCTGTCCTGTCCGAATGGTCTGGGTTTCGACATCGCCATGCTGAAAGAGAAGGCTTTGGCGGTCGATGCGGAGCATGTCAACTTGTTCAATCCCGAGTCACTTGGGCGCCTGCTGAAGGACCGCGGTTTCGAGGTCCTAGAAGCGACGACACCGGGAAGGCTGGATGCTGAATTCGTTCGTGAAGCGGTCCTGAAGGGAGAGTTTGATCTGCAGGGTGACGCGTTCCTGAAGCGCGTGTTGATCGACGAATGGGATCATCTCGGCTGGTCCTTCCAGCAATTTCTTTCAAGTCAGGGATTGTCGTCGCACATGTGGATCGCTGCGCGCCGTGTCGCTGGAGGCGGTCATGAGTGACGAGCAACGGCGCGACCAGATCGAGCGGCAGGTCAGTTCCTGTTATTCGACCTGGGCGGATACCTATTTTGACGACTACTACGCCAACGAGAAGGCCTATCCGCCTGTCCATCTGGGCATCGTTCGCGATCTTCTCCAGGCGGCAAGGTCGAAGACCGTGCTTGACGCCGGTTGCGGTCCGGCCTCGATGTTGCGTGGTCTGACGGACCTCGATCTCGATCTTTATGGCTTTGATCTCACGCCCGAAATGGTAAGCGTTGCGCGTGAGGTGATGGCCTCGGCGGGTGTTCCAGCCAACCGGATCTGGGAGGGCAGTGTCGCGGAAGCGGCCGACTTTGCACGGCCTGGCGTGACGCCCGATGGGTTTGATGCCGCGATCTGCATGGGGGTCTTTCCCCATCTGTCGGAGGAGGCCGAATGGAGCGCTCTGCGAAACCTCCACGGCGCCGTCAGACCCGACGGCATCGTAGCGATCGAAGCGCGCAACGAGCTGTTTGGCCTGTTTACCTTGAACCGCTACAGCTATGACCTGTTCTCCAGCCGCCTGATCCGGGCTGCTGACTTGAGACCTCAGGGCGGCGATCAGGTTGCGCTCGATCAGGCGCTCGAGGCGATGAAGGAGCGCTTCCGCATGGATCTCCCGCCGGTGCGTGGCGGCAAGTGCGACGAACCCGGCTACGATCAGGTGCTGTCACGCACGCACAACCCTTTCGTCTTGAGCGACAAGATCAGGGCAGCCGGCTTCCGCGATGTCAGGGTGCTGTTCTATCACTATCATTGCCTGCCGCCGATGTTTGAAGCGGCGATGCCTGAGCTGTTTCGCAAGCTCAGTGTGGCCATGGAGAATCCGCAGGATTGGCGAGGGCATTTCATGGCGTCGGCTTTCATCGTGACCGGAGTTCGCCAGTGATCCGCAAGGATGGCTGGAAGAGCTACAATATCTGGGAACACAGCCGAACCGTTCGGGAGCTGTACCGTGGTCGTTGTGACGGCACTGTCGAGGAAATGACGGCGCATGCTCAGGCTGCTGAACTTTTGACGCCCCACGTCCGATCCGGAGACACGCTTCTCGACGTCGGCTGCGGTGCGGGGTACTTCTATCATTCGTTGCGGAAGCGAATGCTGGACGTGGATTATTGGGGGATCGACGCGTCGTCCGGCCTTATCGACATCGGCCGCGATACGCTTCCGGATTTCGGTTTGCCAACGGAACGTCTTCAGGCGGTCCGGATCGAGGATGCCGATGGCACTTTCGATCACCTCGTGTGCATCAACGTTCTCAGCAATATCGACAATTATCACCGGCCGCTGGAGCGAATGCTCAACATGGCGACAAAGACGGTTCTGCTGAGAGAGTCGCTCAAGTCAGGGGCTGAGTATCATTACGTCGAAGACCGCTTCCTCGACGATGGCGTGACGCTCAAGGTGCACGTGAACCACTATGATGTCGACGACGTCAAGAACTTCATCGCAGCTCATGGGTTTGCGGTGGAAACGATCGTGGATCGACGTACAGGCGGCTCTCCCGAGCTCGTCATCAACCATCCGCATTACTGGACGTTTCTTCTCGCGACCAGGCTGAACGCGGAAGGATAGGAGCGTCTTCGTTGTTCGGTGGCTCTTTTGGGCGACACGCCGCGATTGATCGCGCCGGGCCAAGTCCTGACCACAGAATTCAACCAGGCGCGCGGGAGCGACGTCGCGATCGACACGGGGTTGACCGGGATCTCCCAGCATATGCGTCAACTAATCTTCCAAGGTAACCGATGAATCGAATTGCAGGATTTTCCAGCCGGTCCGTCGACTCCCCCGGAAAGCTCGTGGTGGAAGCCATGTTGTCCGGCATTCGGTCTCCAAGGGGAGCTGCGGTCGCTCTCGACGGAGGCATGGGGGCTGCGGTCGGACAGACGGGCGGCCCACGGGCTTGCCTCGGCGTGAGCAATCAGTTTCAGGTCGCGTTGCAGGGCAGGATCTACAACCGCGAGGAGGCAGGCGCCAAGGCCTCGGTGAACGCGCCCAACGATGCCGCCGTGTTTGCATCGCTCGTCGAGAAGCTTGGCTTCGTCGAGGCACTTCGGTCGATCAACGGTGATTTCGCCGTCGCCTGCCTTGATTTGCGGGACGGAACGCTGTGGATCGGGCGCGATCGTATGGGTGTCCGTCCGCTTTACTACGCTGGGACCCGGGAAGGTGTGGGGTTTTCTTCGCAGATCGCCGCGTTGCTCGAGCTGAACGGCGTGTCGCGCAGGGCGAACAGGGGGTTCGTGGCGCGCTTCGCCGGGTTGCACTATCGGACGTTTGATAACGCACCGGGTGAAAGCCCGTTCGAGGACGTCTCCCAGCTGCCGGCTGCGCATTACGTCAAGATTCGTGCGGGGCGGATTCTCGACCTCGCTTCCTATTGGCAGCTCGAGGCCAAGCCTGCCTTCACCATGCCTGAGCGGGAGATCGCCGATGCCTACCGCGATCTGCTGATCGATGCAGTGGCCCGACGCACCTGCGTCGCGGGCGCCTCGGCATTCACCTTGTCGGGCGGCATGGACTCGTCGTCGGTTCTGGCCTGCGCGGTGAAGAGTTCGGGACGCAAGCAGCAGGCATATTCGACCGTCTATGACGATCCGACCTACGACGAATCCGACGAAATTCGCTCGATGTTGGATGCAACGGTCGAGAAATGGAACCCAATCCGGATCGGTGTGCCCGACGTGCCGGGCCTCGTTGCACGGATGGTCAGGGCGCAGGACGAGCCGGTCGCGACGGCGACCTGGTTGTCTCACTTCCTTCTTTGTGAGCAGGCGTCGAAGGCCGGCGTCGAATCGCTTTTTGGCGGTCTCGGTGGCGACGAACTGAACGCCGGCGAGTACGAATATTTCATGCTGTTCTTCGCGGACCTGATGACCGCCGGCGCGTCCGAAGTGCTGGATGGCGAAGTCGACGCCTGGGCCAAACATCATGATCATCCGATTTACCGCAAGTCGCGTGCGATCGTTGACGCGCGGTTACCCCAGCTGGTGGATTTAACCCGGCCTGGCATTTGCCTCGTCGATGATGCGCGCCTGGAGCGCTATCGCGCTGCCGTGCGTCCTGCCTTCTACGATCTTGCTGCCTTCCGCCCGGTGATGGAGGCGCCGTTCCGGTCCTATCTGGCCAACCGCACGTTTCAGGATCTGACACGTGAGACGACGCCGTGCTGTCTTCGTGCGGAGGACCGCCATACCAACCATTTCGGCATGGAGAACATGGACCCGTTTCTCGACTATCGGCTGGTCGAGTTCATGTTCCGGGTACCCGGAACCTTGAAGATCAGGCACGGGGTCACCAAAGTGCTGCTGCGCCAAGCGATGTCCGGCATTCTTCCGGACGACACCCGGCTGCGCGTCAAGAAAACCGGTTGGAACGCGCCGGCCCATGTCTGGTTTTCCGGTGTGGAACTCGGCGGCGTGCGGGATATCGTGCGGTCGAGGCGTTTCCGCGAGCGCGGAATTTACGATGTTCAGGTCGTTGATCGAATTCTGGACGAGCACGTCGAGATCGTGCGTGACGGGTGCCAGGCCGAAAACCACATGATGTTCATCTGGCAACTGCTCAATCTCGAAACCTGGCTCGATGAGCTCAAGGTCGAGATTTAGAGCCTATCAAGCAGGCTTGAACCCGGGGTAGCGAGCGATGCCAGCAATCAGGGCTGTGAAGGATCTCGTCAAACTTGCGGCTGGTGCCGCGGCGTTTCAGGCTACCGGCCGGACCCCGCCGTCCGCCTACCAGAGCATGATCTCGCTGTTTGCTCTCACCGGCGGCCGCTCGAATGACCTGATGGCCAGGCTGGTGGGTGCGATAAGGCCGAAGCAGGAGGTTGAAAGGCCCACGGGTGTGATCGGGGAGCTGTCGGCGTCTGATGTCGAGCGCATCACTGCCGAGATCCGGGAGCGCGGCTACAAGGTGTTTCCCGCGCAGCTTGATCCCTCGATAGTTGCCAGTCTGAAGCAGTTTGCCCTGAACGCGCCATGCGTGCCGCGCGCGAAGGACGGGGGCGGCGGGTCTCAGGGTGGAGCGTTGGTCTATCCGCGGACGTCGCCGTCGGCCGTGGTTTACGACTTCGGGCCAGATCTGCTGGTGAACAACCCCGATGTGCAGCGGCTGATGGCTGACCCCTCGATTGCCGCGATCGCGCAGGCCTATGTCGGGTCCAATCCGGTGCTCGACGAGGTCAACATGTGGTGGACCACGAGCGGGGCCGGAAAGGCCGACAGCGGAGCGGCCCAGCTTTACCACTTCGACATGGACCGTATTCGCTGGCTCAAGGTCTTCATCTACCTTACCGATGTCGACCGGGAGAACGGACCGCACAGCTTCGTGTCCGGCTCCCACCGTTCAGGATCGATTCCGAAGTCGATCCTGGAGAAGGGGTACGTGCGCCTGTCCGACAGCGAAGTTCGCGCTGCGTTCGGCGAGGATCGCATGAAATCGTTCACCGGGCCGAGTGGGACCATCATCCTCGAGGATACGCGCGGACTGCACAAGGGAACGCCCGCTTTGGCCGGTGACCGATTGATGCTGGAATTCGAATTCAGTTCGAGCATGTTCGGAGCCACTCCGCCCTTGAACGGGACGATCCGCGAGTTCCACACGCGCGAAGTTCGTGAATGGATGTCCGCACGGCGACATACGTACCAGCGTTGGCTCCCGTGAGCGTGGGAACAGCAGTGAGCGTGAAGGGGCCGGCGCGTGCGTGACTATTTGCAGCTTCTGGGGGTTCTGGTCCGTCCGGAGAAAAAGCGGCTCTTGCTGCTCTTCGTCTGCACGGTGGCGATGAGCTTGATCGACGTCATTGGTATGTCCTCAATCCTGCCGTTCCTGACCGTTGCGGCAGATCCTGAGATCGTGCGGAGGAGCTCTGCCCTCAATTTCGCTTATCAAGTGTCCGGGGCGGCGAGCGTCACTGGCTTCATTTGGATGCTGGGACTGTTGTCTCTCATCGCCGTGATCGCTAGCAACATCATTGCATTTCTGACCCAGTCGACGGTCTTCTGGTATTCTTATGACCTCGGTCGCATCATATCGACGCGCATCTTCACGCAATACATGTCGAGGCCTTACGATTTCTTCCTCGCGCGCAACAGTTCGACGCTGATGCTCAACGCTACAGGAGAAGTCGAAGGTCTTGTCAATGGCATCCTGATTCCCGGGATGCAGGTGGTGGCAAAGTCAACGATTGCGATACTGCTGATGTCGCTGGTCGTTCTCTACAATCCGCGGCTCGCAATGGTCGTCCTTGGTACCGTGGGGTTTGCCTATATACTCATCTTCTTTTTCACTAGACGGTTTGTGGCCTACTTCGGCGAGCGCAGCCACGAGGCCAACCGTATCCGATATCGCAAAGCTCGAGAGGCATTTGGTGCAATTAAGGAGCTGCGAATACTAGAGCGGGAGAGCTACTATTCGGGATTGTTTCTCCAGTACTCGGCGGCATACAGCCGCAATCTCGCACTCCATAGCATTGTAGGGATGGGGCCTAGGTATGCGCTTGAAATGATAGGCATCTCGGTGATGCTGATCATAATCCTCCACAGCGTGAACAACGAGCGCGATCTTGCGGCCATTATTCCCGCCGCGGCCCTATATGCAATTACAGGCTACCGGCTGATGCCCGCGTTCCAAACCATCTTCGGTAACCTGACCGTCATGAGGTTTAATCGCCCGTCGCTTCGGATATTGCTGTCTGAAGCTGTCCGTGACGAAGACCCGCTGGGTACGGCGTCTCCAGTCTCGTCAGCGCCGGCGGCAATCACGTTCGATGCGCCGGTTGTCTTCCGAGACGTGTCCTGTCGCTATGAGTCGAAGGATACTCCGGCGCTTTCAGGTATTGATATCTGCATTCCAGCCCGCAAAACCATCGGCATTGTGGGCTCGTCGGGAGCGGGCAAGTCAACGTTTCTCGACGTGCTGACCGGACTGCTACCCATTGACCGCGGGTCTATTTGGGTTGGTGACGTTCAACTCAATAGGAACAACATTCGGCATTGGCGAGCAGGCGTTGGTTATGTGGCGCAGCAGGTCTATCTGGCTGACGACACGGTGAGGCAAAATATTGCCCTCGGAATACCCAATGCGGACGTTGACGAGGCGAAGTTGGTGGCGGCTGCAAGAATTGCAAACATTCACGATTTCATCGTCAACGAACTCACGCACGGATATGACACCACTATCGGTGAGAACGGTGCGCGTCTCAGTGGGGGGCAGCGACAGCGGCTTGGAATCGCGAGGGCGCTCTATCGTGATCCACCGTTCCTGATTTTCGACGAGGCGACGAGTGCTTTGGACGGACTCACGGAAGAAGCCGTCATCGAAGCTATCCGCAAGTTGTCCTCACGTAAGACCATCGTCATTGTCGCTCACCGGCTGGCTACCGTGCAGCACTGCGACAACATCTATGTCCTGGACAAAGGTAGGGTGGTCGACGAGGGCTCCTATGATTGGCTACTCGAGAACAGCATTATTTTTCGTCAGATGGCGAGAGTGCCAGCTGAGCGCCAGGCCAGCTGAACTAAAGTAAGAGGACCTTTAATGCCTGCATCTCCGGTCGCTATCGAAGAGACGCTCAAAGAGCTCATTGACCTGCCGCGATGCGTTCTGAGGTTTGACGCCAGTCTCGTTGATGATTTGCCGCACATCCTGAAGGAAAATTTTGGGATTGATGACGTGCGGCATGCATCGCGCGCACCTGCGCTCGTGCGGCTGTTGTCCCAGCTCGATGTGACCGGGCGGATCCCACTTTCGGATCTTCCTCGCCTGATCGAGGGCGCCGGTGTTGATAAGGCGAAGTTTCGTCCCCTGGCCGACGAGGATATCATGAAGGCCAACGCGCAGATGTTCGGTCAATGGTCCATGACAACGGTCGATGAGAATAAGGACGCTGTCATCGATATTCAGCGTGACCTTGGCATGGGGCAGTATAACGCCGACAGCAAGCGTCACGATACGATCTGGCCTGGTGACCTAAAGACTTATATGCGCGGAGTTACCAGTGTCCCTGCGACGCCGTTCCAGCGGCTCGTCGGCCGATCTTTCTGGGAGCTTCGGATATTGTGGTGGATGTTAATCGGGCTGCTTAAGCCCGATGTGCCGTCCCTTTCTGTTGGGCCGAGGTGGGTCACGGAGATCATTTTCTTCCGGGAGCGTTTGGGCCTGAAGCGCCATGTCGGCCTTGACCTTTTCTCAGACGATGATGGTCTTGTTGTTGCGGGCGATATGCACGCAATGAAGTTTCCCGACCGGCATTTTCAGCTGGTATTCATTAAGAACACGGTCGACAAGTCTTTCGACGTTCGGCGCCTTGCAAACGAGATTCTTCGAGTCCTGCGCCCTGGTGGGCTGGTCGTGATCGATCAGATATCCGGCTACGGGGATTGCAGTCCATTGACAAGAACCGATATTCAGCGAGCAGAAAATCTTGTCAGGGTCTTCAAGGCGCTTTCGCCACAGCCGCTTAACGTGTTGGTTCAGGAAGACATTGCATTGACCGAGACACCTGGCAGGCCGGTCGATCGAGCGAGGTTCAACTCGCGGATTGCCTTACAGGTTTGAGCCGAATGAACGCATATCTCACTGCACGAACGCTTAGTTTAGGCTGTCAACGTTGAAGATCGTTTTCTTCTCGCCGCATTCTGCCATTTGGGTTCACTCGTTCCCGGAGGCGTTGATTGCCGAAGCGCTGCAGCAGGCCGGTCATGAGGTCACGTATATTGGCTGCGGTCGGGCCTTCGAGCACTGCATCTGCATGATGGCGGCCAAGGTGGCGCCGCGAGCTCCCGCCGAGGCGCGGCGATCCGTCTGCCGGACCTGCGAGGCCCGGAAGGACATTCTGGTATCCGAGTTCGGATTTTCCGGCTACGGCACATCGAGCGTTCTCGACCAGGCGGCGCTTGAGGAAGCCGATGCGATTGTCGCGCGGGCGACGCCGGAAAACTTTCTCGACATCGTGATCGACGGGGTCGAGGTCGGGCGATCGGCGCTGAGTACATTCCTTCTCAACAACAAGCGGATCAACCTTCGATTCACGCCGGATGAGTGGAGCAATTTCTCCGTCGAATTGCAGAGCACGGTCCGGTCGTTCTTCGCCTGCCGCAAGGTGCTCGATCGGGAGCAGCCGGACCGGGTGATCCTGTATTCGTCAGGCTATTCGGTCAATCTCGTCTGGTGTTTGCTCGCCGAGCGGCGTGGCGTGCCGTTCTACTATATGAACGCCGGAAGCAATCTCTCCGACCGGCTGCAGAAGCTGGTAATCTCGCGGGGGCACTCCCTGCAGCGGCGATTGCTGGATTACTGGCCGTCCTTCCAGTCGATCCCGTGCACGGCGAGTGCGGCCTCATATATTACTGATCACTTCATCGAGCTGCTGCGCGGACGGCACGTCTTCGTCTACTCCGCGCCGAAGCAAAGCGAGCACGTTGATCTGCGGAGCCTGTTTGGGATCGGTGCCGGACAGCGTGTTCTGGTCGCGACCATGAGCAGCTACGACGAGTTGTATGCAGCGCAGGTGACGGGGTTGTTTCCTGACGACTTCCCGCTGATCTTCCCGATGCAGGTCGACTGGCTGAAAGCGCTCATCACGTTCATGGAGGGCAGGCCCGACCTGTTCCTGCTGATCAGGGTTCACCCGCGGGAGTTCCCGAACAAGCGTGACGGACTGAAGTCTGAACACGCTCGGGAGCTTGAGAACGTTCTTGCGACGTTGCCGGCTAACGTTCGGGTCAACTGGCCGAGCGATAATGTCTCGCTTTACGATCTCGCCGGCATCATGGATGTCTGTCTGAACAGCTGGTCGACGGCTGGAAAGGAAATGTCGACGCTGGGAATTCCGGTCGTGATCTATTCGGAGGAGCTCGTATTTTATCCCGCCGATCTCAATTATCTCGGCCGTTCTCATGACGACTATTTTGCGCAGATCGACCGTGCGCTGTCGGACGGATGGAGCGCCGAACGGATCCGGCGTATGTATCGTTGGCTGGCTCTTGAGGACAAGTATTCCCGCATCGATATTTCTGACTCCTACCGACATAAGGAAAACGCAAAGCGGTCTCTCGCTGAAAAAATTGCGGACCGGATCAAGCGCCGTATTGACCCCGATTTCCGCGAGCGTGCCGATTGCCGCCGACGTTCGGCTTCGCTCAGAAACGCGCCGGAGGTGCTCAAGACCATCGAGGGCGGTTACAGGTCCGTTCTGGAAACGCTCGATCTCGCCCATATTCCAAAGGACTCGGTCGAGGAAGAAACGGTGGTGCTGCGTCGTGAGGTTGGACGCTTGGCCGATGCCATGTATGGCGCCGAAGCGGCAATCTACCCCGAAGGTACGCTGGCGCGGCATCTCGCTGACTTCGCTGCAGGCGCCCTCGGCACACCAGAGCATCAGTCTCCGTGAGTCGTGACATCTTGCCCGGTTGGGTGTACGAACGGTCGCGTCGATGGCTCGAACGCCTCGACCCTTTTGTCCATCTCGCCTATTCCCAGGACGGTGAGGACATGGTGCTGCGCCGCTTGCTCGAACGGCAGTCTGGCGGCTTCTATATCGACGTTGGCGCGCACCATCCCTATCGATTCTCCAACACCTGCTATTTCCATCGGCGCGGCTGGGGGGGCATCAACATCGATCCGAACCCGGACGCCATCGCGGCGTTTCGACGGGCGCGGCCCTCGGATGTCAATCTCTGCGTCGGCGTTGCGGAAGCCCCGGGCGAACTGGTATTCCATTTCTTCAATGAGCCCGCGCTAAACACCTTCGATGCCGGTCTCGCCGAGGCGCGTTCGAACATCCCGGGTTATCGCAAGCTAGGGACGAAGACGGTGACGGTGCGGCGCCTCGACGATATCCTGTCCGAACACTTGCCCGAGGCCCGCAGGATCGACTTCCTGTCGATTGACGTCGAGGGGATGGATCTCGCCGTCCTGCGCTCCAACGACTGGCGCCTTTTCCGTCCCGCCTTGCTGCTGGTGGAAGCGCACGAACGCACGGTCGAGGCGGTGCAGCAGGATCCGATCCATCGCTTCGTCGATGCCACGGGCTATCGGCTGATCGCGAAGACCCTCAACACCTTGATCTACGAGGATGGCGAAACCGCCACCTGATGCGCAATCCCGCCCCCGTCGCGCTGTTCGTCTATAACCGCCCCGCCCACACGGCGCGGACTCTGCAGGCGCTCGGGGCCAATCCGCTCGCGGCCGCCACCGATCTGGTGGTGTTCGCCGACGGGCCGAAGTCCGCAACTCAGGTGGCGGCGGTGGCGGAGACGCGCGCCGTGGTGCGGGCGGCGAGCGGGTTCCGTTCGCTGCGGCTCGTCGAGCAGCCGGCCAATCTCGGGCTGTCGCGCTCCATCACGGGCGGCATCGCCGAACTCTGCGCCAGCGCCGGCCGGGTGATCGCCGTCGAGGACGACCTGCAGGTCGCACCGTGCTTCCTCGAATTCCTGAATGTGGCGCTCGACCGCTACCAGAACGACGAGCGGGTGCTGCAGATCTCGGGCTACGGCTTCCCGATGGCGCCGAAGGACCGGGCCAGCTTCCTGCCGATCATTTCCTGCTGGGGCTGGGCAACCTGGGCCCGCGCTTGGAAGCACTACGATCCCGAGATGACGGCGTTCGAAGACCTGCGCTTCGACGCCGGGCGGCGGCACCGCTTCAATCTCGATGGTGCCTATGATTACTGGGGGATGGCGCGCAGCCAGCGCGACGGGCATATCGACTCCTGGGGCATCCGCTGGCAGATGAGCCTGTTCGCCCGCGATGGCCTAGTGCTCTATCCGCCTGCCAGCCTGGTCGAGAACACCGGCGTCGATTCGAGCGGCACCCATGGCGCCGGCGTCGCCAGCCTGCAGCGGCCGGTCGAGTCGGGGCAGGGCGCGGCCGCCTGGCAGTGGCCGTCTGCGGTCGATGTCGATCCAGCCGCCTTCGACGAGGTCAGGGCGCTGCTACGGGCGCAGCGGCCGTCGTTCGCGCGCGGCGTGCTGCAGCGCGCCGCGCGGGCGATCCTGCCGCGGCGTGCGCGCGTCGCCGTCAAATCGATCCTGAAGCCGCCGGCGCCATGACGGCGCCGGCCAACTTGGCATATCGAGAGCATTGGTCATGAAGGACATCGTGCGGGACCTCGTCCCTCCCATCGCCTGGCGCACCATGGTGGCCATGCGCCGGAAATTTGCCGACCTCAATCCGAGCGTTCCCTCCGGCGAGCAGGACCTTAATGTTTATTGGGATCCCCGCATGGCGGAGATGCTGGAGACCTGGGGCGAGGGAAATGCCTGGAACGAGGTCCAGCTGTTGCTCGCCGGGCGCAAGGGACGGGTGCTCGACATCGCCTGCGGTACCGGCCGCACCATGACGCTGTTCGCCAACCAGCCGGACCTCGAACTGCATGGCTGCGACATCTCGGACATGCTGATCGATAAGGCAATCGCCCGCGGCATCCCGAAGGACCGGCTCGCCGTCGGCGATGCCACCGCTATGCATTACGAGGCCGGCGCCTTCGATCTCGGCTATTCGATCGGCTCGCTGGAGCACTTCACCGAGGACGGCATCGTCAAGTTCCTCAAGGAATGTGCCCGCGTCGTCAGTGGGCCGACCTTCCACATGATCCCGATCTCGCGCAGCGGCGAGGACCACGGCTGGATCAAGACCTTCCAGAGCTACTACAACAACAGCCCGACCTGGTGGCTCGCCAAATGCGCCCAGGCCTATCCGCGCAGCTTCGCGCTGCCGTCGGTGTGGGAAGACGACCGCTCCAAGGGCCTCTGGCTGGTCTGTTGCCCGCAGTGACGCGTCGAGGCTTGCGGTAATGCTCGGCTCCCTGCGCGCGCTGACGGCGCGCTGGCACCATGCGCGCCTCGCCCGGCAGGCCCGCGTCGGCGCCGGCACGGTGCTGCAATCGTCGAGCCAACTCGCCAACCAGCAGCGCGAGCGCTCCGCCATCGTGATCGGTGAGAATTGCTGGATCGCCGGGCAGCTGCTGGTCTTCGGCCATGCCGGGCGCATCTCGATCGGCGACTTCTGCTACATCGGCGAGGGCACGCGGATCTGGTCGGCTGCCTCGGTGACGATCGGCAGCCGGGTGTTTCTGGCTCATAACGTCAATGTCCACGACACCAATTCCCACGCGATGTCGGCGCAGGAGCGTCACGCAAATTTCCGCCAGCGTGTCCTGCAGGGTGCAGCGGAGCGGCCGGAGAATGCCGCCGTCGCCCCGGTCATCATCGAGGACGACGCCTGGATCGGCTTCAACGCCATCATCGGCAAGGGCGTCACGATCGGCCGCGGCGCGGTCGTCGGGGGCGGGGCGGTCGTGACCCGCGACGTCGCGCCGTTCTGTATCGTCGCCGGCAACCCCGCCGTCGTGGTCGGCCAATCGTCTCCATGAGGTCAAAGGTGAAGAACGTCGTCGCGAGGCTCCGGCGCAAGCTCGGCACGATCGAGCGGGTGCAGGAGCGCCTAGATCTGATCCAGGAGGCCATCGGACGCATCGAGGCGCGGCAGACGGCCGGCGCGCTCAACCTGGGCGAGGCCGAGTTTCGCGTGTTCTCCCAGTGGGGCGAGGACGGCTGCATCCAGCACCTGATTCGTCACGTGCCGATCGCCAGCCGGACCTTCATCGAGTTCGGCGTCCAGGACTACATGGAATCCAACACCCGCTTCCTGCTGGTCAACGACAATTGGTCGGGTCTCGTGATCGATGGCGGTGCCCTCAATATCGAAGCCATCCGCCGCAGTGATCTCTACTGGCGCTACAACCTCAAGGCCGAATGTGCCTTCATCACCCGCGACAACATCGACACGCTGATCACCACGGCTGGCCTTCGGGGCGACATCGGCCTTTTGTCGGTGGACATCGATGGCAACGACTACTGGGTGTGGGAAGCGATCGAAAGCGTCCGGCCCCGCATCCTGATCACCGAGTACAATGCCCGCTTCGGCACCGATGCCGCGGTCACGGTGCCCTATGCGGCCGATTTCCAGCGCACCGCCGCGCACCACTCCCACATCTATTACGGCGCTTCCCTCGCGGCGCTCACGGCGCTATCGGCGCGGAAAGGCTACGATCTGGTCGGCTGCAATGCGGCCGGCAACAATGCCTTCTTCGTCCGTCGCGACGTCCGGCCGGCCTCGCTGCCGGTCCGCGGCGTGCGGGACGCCTATCGGCCGGCAAAGTTCCGGGAAGCCCGCACGCCCGACGGCGCCCTGGCCTTCCTCTCGCCGGAGCAGGAGCAGGCGCTGCTCTCGACCCTGCCGGTCGTCACGGTGGATGGTCCTACATGAAGCGTGCCCTCGTCACCGGCGCGTACGGTTTTCTCGGCCGGCATGTCGCCCTCGATCTGGCGCGCGCCGGCTACACCGTGTGGGGGATCGGGCACGGCGCTTGGCCAGCCGATGACCACGCGGCCTGGGGGGTCTCGACCTGGGTCGCCGGGGATGTCGATGGTGCGGTCCTCGTCGCGCTCGATTGCAGCCCCGACCTGATCGTCCATTGCGCCGGCGGCAGCGCCGTCGGCGTCGCGGAGCAGGACCCCGTCGGTGATTTCCAGCGCAGCGTGGGCAGCACGGCGGCGCTGCTGCAGACCCAGGTCAGGCGCTGGCCCGATGCGCGTCTCGTCTATGCCTCCAGCGCCTCGGTCTACGGCAATGCGGCGCGGCAGCCATTGGACGAGAGCATGCCGCTGGCGCCGGTCTCGATCTATGGCCTGCACAAGCGGCTCGCCGAGCAGGCGATCGAGTTCTATGCGGAGCGCTTCGGCTTGCGCGCCTCGATCGTGCGGCTGTTCTCGATCTACGGCGCAGGACTGCGCAAGCAGCTGTTCTGGGATGCCTGTGCCAAGCTCTCGCGCGGCGAGGGGAGTTTTCCGGGCACGGGGGAGGAGACGCGCGACTGGCTCCATGTCCAGGACGCGGCCGCGCTGATGCGCATCGCCGGCGAGCGGCCGGAGCCGGGGCTGCTCGTGCTCAATGGCGGCACCGGCGAGGCGCGCCGCGTCGGCGCCGTGCTGGGCCTGATCGCGCGGCAGATCGCGCCCGGTTGCGACGTCAGCTTCACCGGCCAGCGCCGCAGCGGCGATCCCGAACACTATCGCGCCGAGACGGGCCGCGCGCGCAGCCTCGGTTGGGCACCGCAATCGGACTTCGATGCCGCGCTGGCGGAGTATTGCGCCTGGTTCCGGCGCAGCGCCCCATGAAGCGCGTCGGATTCGTCCTCAATCTCACCGGGCAAGGTTGGCTCGGCGGCGTCAGCTATTACCGCAATCTGCTCGGCGCACTGATGGGGCTGCCCGATCGCGCCATCGATCCCGTGATCCTCACCGCCGACCATCCCGAGGCGCTTGGCGCAGCGCGGGACATCTGCCGGATCGAACCGACCGGCAGCGCCCTCGTCGATCCGGCGAGAATGGTCTGGAAGGCGCGGCGAATCCTGCAGCGCTATGGGGGGCGGGATTGGCTGTTCGAGCATCTCGCCCGGGCGCAGCGGATTGACCTGTTCTCCCATTCGGGGCATCTCGGTGCGCGATCGCCGGTCGCGACGCTGCCGTGGATTCCGGATTTCCAGGAACTGCACTATCCGGAATTTTTCACGCCGCAAGACCGGGCGGCGCGGCTGCGCAGCGCAAGGGAAGCCGGCCACAACGCCACGGCCATCCTGCTGAGCAGCGACTCCGCGCGGCAGGATCTCGGCCGCATCGATTCTGCCTTCGCCGCGAAGGCCGAGATCCTGCGCTTCGTCGCCGACGTGCTACCGCGTGACCGTACGCCCGATCCGACCCCGGTGCTGGCCGAACACGGCGTCAGCGCGCCTTACTTCCTGCTTCCGAACCAGTTCTGGGCCCACAAGAACCACATCGTCGTGGTCGAGGCGCTTGCCGTGCTGAAGGCGCGCGGCTTCGCGTCCCTCGTCGTCGCCACCGGTAACATGGCCGATCACCGCCAGCCCGGCCATTTCGGCCAGCTGATGCAGCGGGTGCGCGAGGCCGGCGTCGAGGACGTGTTCCGGCCGATCGGGACGGTGAGCTATGACCAGCTGATGGCCCTGATGCGTGGCGCCGTCGCGCTCATCAATCCCTCGCTGTTCGAGGGCTGGAGCACGACGGTGGAGGAGGCGAAGTCGCTAGGCAAGGCGATAGCCTTGTCGGACATCGCCGTCCATCGCGAACAGGCGCCGCCGCGGGGACGCTACTTCGATCCGCGCCAGCCGGAGGATCTGGCCGACGCGCTGGAGACGATCTGGCGGGCGCGGGATGCGGAGGCGGATCGTGCGGCGCAGCGGCAGGCCGAGCAGGATCTTCCGCAGCGACGCCTCGCCTTCGCCCGCAGCTACCAGGAGATCGCCTTGCGGACCATCGCGCGAGGGCAGGCGTGAGCGTCATGCGCATCTCCGTCGTCACTCCCTCCTTCAACCTCGGCCTCTATCTAGAGGACACCATCCGCTCGGTGGTTGCCAACCTGCGCCCGGGCGACGAGTATTTCGTCATCGATGGCGGCTCGACCGACGGCAGCGTCGACATCATCCGCCGCTACGAATCGCACATCACGTCCTGGGTCAGCGAGAAAGACGACGGCTATGGCGATGCGCTGGCCAAGGGCTTTGCCCGCGCCACTGGCGACATCCTGTGCTGGATCAATGCGGGCGACCTCTATCTGCCCGGCGCCTTCGAGGCCGCGCGGCAATGGCTCACCTCCGACCTCGACATGATCTTCGGCGACGATTTCTACATCGACGAGGCGAACCGGATTCTGTCCTGGAGCCGGGGTTGGGTTCCCGACCTGCGCCTCGCCACCCTTTATGGCGGCTGGTCGCCGATGCAGGATGCCTGCTTCTGGCGCCGCGAACTCTACCAGGCCGTCGGCGGTATCAATGTCGACCTGAAATATGCTGCCGATTTCGATCTCTTCTTGCGCTTGTCGATCGCCGGCCGCACCCGGCATGTTCCGGTCACCTTCAGCGCATTCCGGCGCCACCATGGCCAGATCTCGGTGTCCAAGGCCGCCGGCTATCACCTGGAGCGGCGGCGGCTGCAGTCCATCCTGGAGCTCACCGACCGTGTTTCGCCACTGACGCGCCTGGTCCGGCGCATCATCTATCGGCTCGTCCTCAGTGCGCGCGCGCGGGTGGCGCCGCGGCTGTGGCAGCGGCCGGATCTGCGCGGCACGGTAGTGACGTCGCTCCCCTGCGGCAGCTACTGGCCGAAACCCGGACGGCCCTCGGGGCAGGTGTTGTGACGACGCTTGATTGCAATACCTCCCAACGACGCCGATGCTGCGCGCGAAATCGACCGACCTGTGCACAAGCCGAGTTAAGAGATGACGTCCGGATGCAACTGTGGCTTGTCTGTTGGCCTGTCGCCCTGTTCCGGCGCTCATGGATCCGGTTCAACGAATCTCTCGGTTCGCTGATCCATCGGCCGCAATCCGGACGCCCGCACGGAAGATGATTGGTTCGTGATGCTGGACTTCGCCAAGCGCTGGATCGGCGCGGTGCTCGACTGGCGCCGCTTCGTCGCGCTGCGCTACCTGCCGCGCTATGTTGCCGACTGGGCCGCCTTCCGCGCTCAAGCGCCTGGCTGGTCGATGACGCTGGCCGACAGCTATCCCTGCTTGGCCGACCGACTGCCGGTCACGCCCTTCGATCCGCATTACTTCCACCAGGGCAACTGGCTGGCGCGCCGGCTCGCGGCGACGAACCCGCCGCAGCATGTCGATATCGGCTCCAGCGTTCTGATGGTGGGCGTGCTGTCGGCCCATGTGCCGATCGTCTTCGTCGATTATCGGCCGCTGACGGTGCCCATGCCGGGCCTCAACTGCGTCGCTGGCGACATCAGCAGGCTGCCCTTCGCCGAACGCTCGCTCGCCAGCCTGTCCTGCCTCCATGTCATCGAGCATATCGGCCTCGGCCGCTACGGCGATCCGATCATCGGCGAGGGCGCGCGCCTTGCCGCGGCGGAGCTGCAGCGGCTGGTCGCGCCGGGCGGCAGGCTCTATCTGTCCACGCCGATCGGGCGGGAGCGCATCTGCTTCAACGCCCACCGGGTTTTCGACCCGGCCACCATATTGGCCTATTTCCCGGAACTCCGCCTTGCGCAGTTCTCCTACGTCGGTGACGAAGGCCTTTTGCACGAGGACATCTCTCCCGCCGGGCTCCCACCACTCGATTATGGCTGCGGCCTGTTCGTCTTCCAGCGGTCAGCATGAAGGCCTATATCCGCGAAATCGCCTGGGTGGCGATCGCCCAGGGCGTGGCCTTCGTCGGCGGACTTGCCACCGTGAAGGTCGCCGCCGTCGTGCTGGGTCCGTCGGAATACGGCAAGCTCTCAGTCGGCCTCGCCGCCGTCGGCGTTCTCCAGGTCTGCCTCTACGGCGCCATTTCCCAGACGGCGACGCGGTTCCTTGCCTTCGCCGGCAGCCACGGCCAGCTGCGCGAATACGACTTCGCCCTCGCCAAGCTCACGGGTCTCGCGGCGATCGTCATCCTGCTGGCGCTGGCGGTGGCCGCCGTCACCGGAGTGAAGCATTGGTTTCCGGTGCCAGCGTCGCTGCTCGCGATCTACACTATCATCAGCGGTTTCCAGGCCGTGATGATCGCGGTGTTCAATGCTGCGCGCAAACGTCAGCTGGTCGCCATCCTGCTGATCGCCGAGGCTTTGCTGCGGCCCTCGTTGATCCTCGCGCTCACCCGGAGCCCGGAGCCGACAGCCATCGAAGCCATGACCGGCTACGTGCTCACGGCGGGCACCACCGCCCTCATGATCGTCGCCTTCCGCTATCTGCTCGGCTGGTCATCGCTCGAGCGAATCTGGTCGCGCGACAGCGAGCCGCCGGCCGTGCAGGTGCGCAGCCTGACTTGGGACATGGTGTTCTTCGCCGCGCCCTTCCTGGTGTTCGGACTGCTGGGGGCCCTGGGCACCCATGGCGAGCGCTTGTTGCTGGCGCGATGGGTGTCGTGGTCGGATGTCGGCAGCTACGCGCTGATGGCGCAGCTGGTCGGCGCACCCAACGTCTTGTTTACCTCCGCGCTCAACCAGTTCTACTTCCCCCTGATCTTCCAGTCCGACCCCGGCGGCACCCGTCAGGTCGGGCGCAGCTTCCGGCTCTATTTGCTTGTGAGCGTCGCCGGCATTGTCGTCATCACTGCGACGGTGGCGACGCTGGGGGCGTATCTGATCCCGCTGTTTTCCAGCCGCGACTTCCTCGGCAACGAGCATCTGCTCTGGTATCTCGGCATGTCCGCCGGACTGTTCTGGATCGGTCAGCAGCTGGTGCTGCCGGGCCTGCGGCTGAACCGGCCGGCGGTCTACATGCCGGCAAAGCTGATGCATTCGGTGGTCCTGCTGGCGGCCTCCGTGCTGCTGGTGCCGGCCTGGGGCGTCAGCGGCATGGGACTGGCGTCGGTGGCCGCCGCCGCCGCCTATCTTGTGGCGACGCTGCTGGCCAATCTCTGGCTCCGCCGCACCATGGGTGCGCGGGAGGAGGTCTGCCGGCCGTGATCACGTTGCGCGCCGGTCAATGTGTGTGCCTCGCGGCCGCCGCCGCGGCCTTCGTCGCCGGCCTCGTCCTCTATCCCGGCAACAGGTTCGTTTTCGCCGGCTTCAGCGTGGTGATGTTCGGGCTGCTGGGGGGCGCGTTGCGCACGCCGCGGCAGTATGCGCACCTGTTTCTTGCGCTCGCCTGGTTCACCGGATTCTGGTTCAAGTATCTCTATCATCTGGTCACCGGCGCGCCCTATTACGAACTCTCCGGATCCTTCGACAACAGCCCGGCGGCGTGGGACGCCGTCTTCACCGTCATTGCCACCGGTTTCTCTGGCTATGTGGCGGGCCGGTTGGTCTGGAGCGCAGCGGCGGGACGGCTGCAGATCGCCGCGGAGGCCCGGACCATGTGGTGCCCGTCCTGGTGGCCGGCGCGTCGCAACCTGATGTGGCTGGCGGCGGGCGCGCTGGTATTGCTTGTCGTGCTGGCCAACCAGGAATTCGGCCTCCTGACGCGCGGCTATGTCGCGAAGCTGATCCTGCCCTGGCCGCTCGGCGGCCTGTTCGCCTGGATGACGGATATAGGTCTCGCTCTGCTTCTGGCGATCTTTCTGGTCTGGGATCGCCTGAGTGGTTGTGGCGTCGCCCGCGGCTTCGCCGCGCTGGCGGCCGAGGGGGCGCTCTTCTCAGTCTCGACGCTCAGCCGCGGCATCTACTTCTTCCACACCATCCCGGCGCTGGTGACGGAGGGCGGCGCGGCACTCCGGGCCTCACGCCGCCGCCAGCTCGCGCTGCTTCTCATCATCTGGATCGCCGCCGGGGTCGCGGTGCCGTCGGCCACGACGTTCCTGCGTCTGTTCGGCAGCCAGTCGTTGCCCACCACCGATGCGCAACTGGCGAACAGCCGGTCGGTCGAGCGCCGGACTGAGACAGAGCTGTCCGCTGGGGTTCTTTTATCACAGTTCGAGGTGATGGCCCGCCTGCTGCTGATCGACCGCTGGACCGGACTCGAAGGCACCATGGCGACGGTGGCTTATCCGGCCAAGAGCATGGGGCTGTTCGCCGAGGCCGCACTGAAGCGTCGCTCCTACGGCACCGTCGACGTCTACACGCGCCGGATTAGCGGTGCGAGCTTCAGCGAGGAAAACGCGAAGATCTATCACTTCGCGACGCTGGCCGGGCCGATCGCCTTCCTCTATTTCTCCGGATCGCTGCTCCTGGCGTTCGTCGGCATGGCGTTTCTCGCGCTGCTGGTCTCCGGCTTCGAATGCGCTTGGCGCTGGCTGGTGGGCGACCGCCTGCTGGTCGCCGTCAGCGGCCTCTATTTGGCACTAGTCGTGCTCCAGCTCAGCGGCAGCGTCGTCCAAGCGGTGACCGGACCGCTCGCAGTCACCGCCGTCTTCGTCCTTCTCCGGTCGCTGGGGTCGCTAGTGGCGCGCTCCGGCCCGGCACCGTCCAGTCCCACGCAGGTTCTGTCGTAATGGATTTCCTCAGGTCCTGGGTCGCGCGCAGCGATCTCTTCGCCTTTAATCTGCGCAACCGCGACCGCTGGATCGCCACCCAAGCTGCCCGCGTGCCGGCGGGGGCGAAGGTGCTCGATGTCGGGGCCGGCTCGGCGCCGTATCGTGCGCTGTTCGGCCATTGCAGCTACCGGACCCAGGATTTCGCCCAGCTGCGGCCCGACCAATTGCGCCACGGCGGCTACACCGCCATCGATATCGTCTCCGAGGCGCACAACATCCCGGTTCCGGATGGCAGCTTCGATGCGATCGTCTGTACCGAGGTCATAGAGCATGTGCCCGAGCCCATCGCAGTGATCCGCGAATTTGGGCGGATCCTGGCCCCCGGCGGCCGTCTCATCCTCACCGCACCGCTCGGCTCGGGCATCCACCAGGAGCCGTATCACTTCTATGGCGGCTACACTCCGTTCTGGTACCGGCGCTTTCTCGGCGAGGCCGGCTTCGACACCATCGTGGTCGAGGCCAATGGCGGCACCCTGCGCCACGTCGCGCAGGAGACGGTTCGCTTCGTCAGCCAGACCACCCCCCTGAGGCTGGCCGCCCCCGCGCTCGTCCGATTCGTTTGGGCGCCGTTCTGGATGCTGCTCGCCCCGGTGCTCGCCCTCGGCGTTCCACTCGCGGCCCGCTGGCTCGATCGCTACGACGCCGACCAGCATTTCACCGTCGGCTACCACGTCACCGCGACCCGCAGGGGAGCGGAATGAAGATACTTTGCGTGCTCAGTCGCTACGCCTATGGCAGGCCGGAGCGCGGGGACAACTACGATTATGTCCATTTCGTGCCGGCCTGGCAGCGGATGGGGCACGAGGTCGAGGTCTTCGACAGCGGCGACCGTTCGCGTTTTTCCGATTTCGCGGCGCTCAACCGCGCGCTGGTCGAGACCGTCGTGTTGGTCCGTCCCGACATCGTGTTCTGCGTGCTGATGCATTACGAGATCTGGTCCGAGACCCTCGATCTGATCCGGACCCGGACTCCGGCCCATGTCGTCAACTGGGGCACCGACGATTCCTGGAAGTTCGGCCAGGCCTCGCGCTTCTTCGCACGCCATGTCGATCTGCACGTCACCACCGACCGCACAGCTGCCGAACGGGCGACGGCGCTCGGCCTGCGCAACGTCCTACTGTCGCAATGGGCCGCGTCGGAAACCATCCTCGCCGAGCCCTTGCTGTCATCGGACTGCCAATACGATATCAGCTTCGTCGGCAGCCAGTACGGCTATCGCGGCGAATGGATCGCGGCGCTGCGCGCGGCCGGTCTCACCGTCGCCTGTTTCGGCCATGGCTCCGAACATGGTGTCGTCGCGGCGTCCGAGATTCCGAAGATCCACCGCGCGTCGCGCATAGCGCTGAATTTCTCAGGCGCGGGACAGCGCGGGGCAGGTGGCTCGGCGCGCCAGATCAAGGCTCGCGTCTTCGAGGTGCCGGGGGCGGGTGGCTTTCTGCTGACCGAGACCGCGCCGGGGCTGGACGCGTACTACGTGCCGGGCGCGGAAGTCGGCGTGTTCGACACGCCTGAGGATCTCGTCGCCAAGTGCAGATCATATCTCGCGCAGGCGGTGCAGCGAGATGCAATTGCGCAAGCGGGTCACCAGCGGACGGTGGCGCAGCACACTTATGGCAGCCGCTTCCGCGAGGTGCTGCAGCGTCTGACGGCGACGGACGACAGCCGTCCAGCCCGGTCCTGGCAGTTGTCGGCGGATGCGCTCGACGACGCCGTACGGCGCCATCGGCAACATTCCGGGCTGGGCTGGCTGCGCTGGTGCCTAGTCGCACCGCTGACGGCGCTGTTTGGGCCGCAGCGCGGACCCAGGGCAGCGCGGCGGCTGCTGTTCGAATGCTCCTGGCGCCTCGTCGGCGCGCGCACCTATCGGGCCGGCGGCCTCGCCGGCCGGCTGTTCTACGCCGAGAGCTGACGATGCCCCTATCCACGACGATGTCTCGATCCCAGAATATGCTGCCGCACGAGGCGAGCCGTCCGTGACGCTGGTCTCGGTGATCATGTCGATGCGCAACAGCGCCGCCACCGTGGCGGCGGCCGTCCGCTCGGTCCAGCTGCAGACCTGGCCGAACTGGGAGCTGATCGTGATCGATGACGGCTCCACTGACCGCAGCGCCGCGATCGTCACCGGATTCCACGATCCGCGCATCCGCCTCGTGCGAGAGCCGGGCTCAGCCGGTCTCGCGGCGCGGCTGAACCAGGCGGTCGGGCTCAGCCGGGGCGAACTCATCGCCAGGATGGACGCGGACGACATCTGCTTTCCCGAGCGCCTCGCGCGGCAGGTGCATCACCTGCAGGAGAATGTGGCGATCGATCTGCTTGGTTGCGGCGCGGTGGTGTTCAGTGAAGCGTCCGGTCTCGTTGGCACGCTGCCGGTCGGCCTCAGCCACACCGACATCACCGCCCAGCCGCGGCGCGGCTTTCCGATGCCGCATCCGACGTGGTGCGGCCGGGCCTCTTGGTTCCGGGCCCATCCCTATGATCCCGCGCTTCGCAAGACCCAGGATCAGGATCTGCTGCTGCGAACCTATGCCCTCAGCCGCTTCGCGTGCCTGCCGGACATCCTGCTGGGCTATCGCCAGGACGATTTCGACCTGCGCAAGGTGCTGACCGGACGACGGGCCTATGCCGGCGCGCTGTGGCGCCAGCGCGCCGCGAGCGGCATCGCGGGTGCACTCGGCGGCATTGCCGGTCAGCTGCTCAAGGGCGCGGTGGACGGCGTTGCGACCGGGCTCGGGCTGACGCGGCTCGCACAGCGACGGCGGTTGAAACCGGTGCCGCCGGCGATTGTCAGCCAGTGGGCCGCGGTGCAGCGGCAATTGTCGGGGGGGCCGGCCTGATGTGCGGCATCGTCGGACTGCTGCAACCGAACGGCGGCAACGCGGACCAGATCGGCCAGGCGCTGACGCGGATGGCCGGCGCGCTCCTTCATCGTGGGCCGGATGCCGGCGACGTCTGGACGAGCCCCGACGGCGGCGTCGGCTTCGGTCACCGGCGGCTGTCGATCCTAGATCTGTCAGCGGCGGGCGCGCAGCCGATGCACAGCGCCTGCGGACGGTTCACCATCACCTTCAATGGCGAGATCTACAACCATCTCGACATTCGCAAGGAACTCGACGGCGCCGGTGCTGCGCCGGCGTGGCGTGGCCATTCCGACACCGAAACGATGCTGGCGGCGATCGGCCATTGGGGCGTTGCAGATGCGCTGCGCCGCTTTGTCGGCATGTTCGCCTTCGGCCTTTGGGATGCGAAGACCCGTAACCTGACGCTGGCTCGCGATCGCTTTGGCGAGAAGCCGCTGTATTACGGCTGGAGTGGCCCGCATCTGGTGTTCGGCTCCGAGCTGAAGGCGCTGGCTGCCACGCCGGGTTGGGCGCCGGTGCTGGACCGCCGAGCCCTCACGGCGTTCATGCGCTACTCCTATGTGCCGGCGCCGGCCACCATCTGGCAGGGAATCCGGAAGCTTCCTCCGGGGGCGCTGGTGAGCTTCGCCGACGGGGCCGCGCCGGGCGTGATGCCGGCACCTTCGGCCTACTGGTCGCTGCGCGAGCGCATGCTGGCGGGGACGGACAATCGCATCGCCGACGAGGGCGAGGCGATCGATGAACTGGGGCGCCGCCTTGCGACGGCGATTCGCCGGCAGTGCCTCTCCGATGTGCCGGTCGGCGCCTTCCTGTCGGGCGGGGTCGATTCCTCGACCATCGTCGCGCTGATGCAGGCCCAGAGCAGCCAGCCGATCCGCACCTTCACCATCGGCTTCTCCGACGGGGCATTCAACGAGGCCGACGACGCCCGCCGCGTCGCGGCACATCTCGGCACCGATCACACCGAACTCTATGTCGATCCGCAGACTGCGATGCAGCTGATCCCGCGGCTGCCGCGGATATATGACGAGCCCTTCGCCGATTCTTCGCAAATCCCCACGCACCTGGTGTCCACGCTGGCGCGGCAGCACGTTACCGTGGCGCTGTCGGGCGATGCAGGCGACGAGCTGTTCGGCGGCTACAATCGCCACATATGGGGCGAACAGCTGAACGCGCGCTTCAGCCGCATTCCCGTGCCCCTGAAGCGTATGCTCGCGGCGTCGCTGGGCGCGCTGGCGCCCGAACCGATCGGAGCGCTGGCGCGCGCGCTCGAGCCGGTGCTGCCGGCACGGCTGCGCGTTCGGCGGGCCGGCGACCAGGCGCTCAAAATCGCGCGCATCCTGAACGCCGCGTCCTTTGACGACATGTACCGACTGCTCAGCTCGATCGACGACAGGCCAGAGACTGCGGTGGTGCTCGGCGGCGAGGATCCGTCGTGGGCGAGGACAGAAATGGCTTCGATCGAGCGGCCGCTCGATCCGCTCGATCGCATGACGCTCGCCGATGGCCTCAGCTATCTCAGCGACGACATCCTGCACAAAGTCGATCGCGCCGCCATGGCGGTGAGCCTCGAGACGCGGGTGCCGTTCCTCGACCACGACGTCGTCGAATTCGCTGCGCGCGTGCCGCCGGAGATGAAAGTACGCGCCGGCCGCGGAAAGTGGCTGGTGCGACAGCTGCTCTACCGCCACGTTCCCGCGCAACTCATCGACCGGCCGAAGACCGGATTCAGCATCCCCCTGGACGCTTGGCTGCGCGGCCCCTTGAAGCCCTGGGCAGCGGACCTGCTGGCGCCGGACCGGCTGCGGGCCCAGGGACTGTTCAATCCGTCCAGAGTGGGGCAGATGTGGGCCGCGCACCTGTCCGGCCAGCGTAACCACGGCTATTGGCTCTGGAACGTGTTGATGGCGCAGGCCTGGCACGACGAATGGTGTCCGGCCAGCCAGCCTTCATCTTCTTGTATCCGATTAGTTCAGGATCATTGACAATCTCTCCGGCGGCAACGCCGCCCCATACTTGCGCATTCCGAGCAACAATCAGCAGCGCAGACCGATTGGCGCGAGCGTGCGCAATTGTTCGCTGGCACAACGAAACCTGTCTGCGCCTGCAGATACCGGAGGGCGCGCGGGGGTGCTAGCTAGAGAACGGCTGCGGCATGGCCGCGAGACGCCGGCGCACTGAAGCCGCTTCACCGCCTATGGATCGAAGCATGTCGATGGTCGCCGCCCGCCCGCGCCCGTCGCCCGGATCCGATCTTCACTGAGGGAGCGCGTAGGCCGCATGGCGATCACGACCCGATCGCGAGATCAAGATCAGCATGAGCAGCCCCGGCAATCCTTACGAGAACGCCAAGGCCGAGAGCTTCATGAAGACGCTCAAGGCCGAGTAGATCAACGGCAAGACATTCGCCGATCTCGACGACGCCCGGCGCCGGATCAACAGCTTCATCGCCGAGATCTACAACAAGGAACGGCTGCACTCGGCGCTCCTCGATCCCCCCTTGAGTTCGAGGCCGCCTTCGCGCAGAACAACACACGATGAACTTCACCCCCTGTCACTGAAATTATCGTGTCTCACTTGAGGGGGGCAGTCCAATGTGTAATCCTAATTCGATGATCAAAAACGTTCACGGGACCGCCGTTTGTTCGGCATTGCGCCGGATCACGACCGCATTGGCAACCTGCCAGAGCTGCTTGGCATTTCCCCCGGCTAGCCAGCGCCCTTTTTTGCAACGGCTCTGATGGCCGCGAGTGGGTCATGGAACGCTGGGGATGCCGTCTTCGCAAAAGGCGCTGATGGGGGGGGACGAGGCGCCGCGCGCGCGGCCAAGTTCAAGGAGAAGGGCAAGGCGGTCGATGACGTGCCCCAGCCAGATAAGGTCAGTTTTGATCGGAATTTTCCACTTAGGATCCCGACCCGGGACGGAGGAGAGTTCCATGAAGACATCGAAGTTTTCGGAAGCGCAGATCGCGAGGCTGAGGACGGCTTGGGGGTTGCGCAGGTTTGCCGCAAGGCCGGGATCAGCCAGGCTGGGTATTTCAATTGGAAGAGGAAGTATGCGGGCCTGATGCCATCGGAGGTGAAGCGGCTGCGCCAGCTCGAAGAGGAGAACGCCAAGCTAAAGCGGATCGTTGCGGACTTGGCACTCGACAAGGCCATGCTGGAGGATGTGCTCTCAAAAAAGCTCTGAAGCCTGGCCGCAAGCGCGAGCTTGTCGACGAGGTGCGGAGCGACTGGAAGGTCTCCATCAGGCGGACCTGTTCGACCCTTCGGATCGATCGCGCACCGTGCGTTTTGGCGACGCTCGGTAGGAGATGCAGCATCGGCTTGGCCTATTTTCGGGGAGCACTTCACGACGCCAAAGCGCTCCAGCGGCCGCTGGAGGACAACGCCATCGCGATAATTGCTCGCGGTCTCAAGGGAGACGGCGAGCCGTCTCAATGCGAACGGCATGAGGGGAAGCACTCCGGACTAGCCGTCATTCGCCTCCGAAGCCGCTAGAACAAACCGCCGACCCGATCGGAGACTGGCATCCAGATCGAGCCGGCGGTCACGCGGCCGCAATTGTCAACTTGACGGCGGTCTAGTGTATGACGAACGATTAGCCGCGAGCAAGCTCCTCAGTTCGGTAAAGCAATTGACGTGTAAATTGAACACTGAGGAAGTTCCCGCAGCAGTCTCCGAAGCCTATCCGGACCGGCCCTGGACCAATAGTCCAGCCGGATGCCGTTATCGGGCGGCTGGCCACCCCTGGTCCGGTCTGCAATCGCGGCCTCCTCGAGCCCGAGCCTGCTGCGATCGGTCCGGCCGATCTTGACGACGTCGACCAAGCGCTGACCGAGCTCGAGCTGCGGCATCGGCGGAGGCACTGATGGCCGCCGGCGATCGAGCTGCCGCCCGAAGTCGCCCGCGCGTTCATGGCCGACCTCGAGGCGGCCGGCGGCGGCACAGGCAACACGGTCTTCGGCTCGGCGGGTCATCATGGCGGCGCCGTCGGCCTCACCGAGGATGCGAACTGCCTGGGCGCGATCGCCTGGCCGGAGAGTAGTCGCGTGTACCGTGCAGTCTGCAGCGACCAATTAGTTTGCGCTAAAAGAACGGTTATGCCGCCGAAGACGATCAGTAGTTCGAACTAGGCGAGGACATTGACGAGTGTTCCGGATTGAAGGATCTTGCTGTTTTCGCCCGCAATTTGCGAACGTTTCCTGAAGAAAATTTGCAATTTACATGGCGCCGATGCGGCGCGCGCGGGAATTTCAGATGTCAGACCTGCATCGTTTATTCGCGGCAGTGAGAGATGTCAGGTATGGAGTGCGGATTGCGCAAAGGAGGAATATATAAAAAGTGTTTGAGTTGCGGATGGCCGCTAATCGCCTTCGGCCGGAGGACGGGAAATGCGTACGAGACTCTTGAATTACCTATGTGACCCGATCGACGGGTCAGCCCTTCGGCTGGATGATGGCGCCGAGCGGGTCGGTGACGTCGTGTCCAATGGCATACTCGTTTCCGAAACCGGGCATCGATACGAGATCACGAATGGCGTGCCCCGCTTCGTGCTGGATCCTGCGCTGAAGCAGACCGTCGCCTCGTTTGGCGAGGAGTGGAATCACTTCAACTACGATCGCTTCAAGGCCAACTGGCTTGCGCACATCGCCAACGGCGCCTTCGGATCGCCAGACTATTTCCGCGGCAAGGTGATCGTTGACTGTGCCGCCGGCAGCTGCATGCACGCGCGCTGGATGTCCGAATATGGTGCCGATTACGTGATCGCACTTGAGCTGTCCGACAGCGTCGACGGCGTAGTGCAGCAGAACCTTAGAGACATCCACAACGTGGACGTTGTTCAGTGTTCAATCGATGCTCATCCGATCCGCCCGCTGTCGATTCACGGATTGGTAATCTGCAACGCCGCCATCCAGCACACACCAAACGTGGAGCGAACGGCTAAGGCGCTCTGGCGCATGGTCGGCTCGGAGGGTGAACTTGCGTTCAGCTGCTATGCGAGATTTCCCTCAGACCCGCTCTGGATGGCTCGCTATCTGCTGATCTATCGGCCCTTGCGAGCCATCTTGTCGCGATGTTCGTTTCGGACGATCCTTGCCTACGCCAAGCTGATGGCCCGTCTCCGCTTCGTCCCTTTGCTCGGGCCTCTTCTCGAAAAGGCGAACTTCATGATCCGGGGTGATGTGCCGCTCGGTGATCGCTATTACGAGCGGCTATACGAGAGCGCCGTGCTCAACACATTCGATTGGTACGGCAGCCATAAGTATCAGCACCAGCTCAGCGCCGATGAACTCGCCGCCATCTGCTCAGGGCTTGAGCCCAAGCCGCGGCGCGTTCTCAACATTGATGCTTACCGTCGTCGGCCCGTTCCCCCCGGGCTGCCGATCCGGCTGTACGCCTAGTGCTCGAGAAAGGTGGGGCTGTTTCGTGAAACGGCCGGCTGTCCTGCACCACGCCTGACGGCTGCGTCGCCAGGCGCTAGCTTTTGGCCGTGCTCGGGTGTGCGAAGCAGCTGCCGTACGTTTGTAACGTCCCTTCGGCTCGTCCTTAAGCGTCCGTAGCAAGCCGCTCGGCGGGGGGGTGCTTGAGTTGCTGATTGTTTTCGGACGTGCCGGGTTCGCCCTCAACTTGAGTTACTGTGAGCACGATCTGCGCTTCGTCGTGTCAGAGCTGCCGACGCCGGAGGTGCCTCGAAAGCCGGCACTTTGCATCGCAGAGTTAAGGCGAGCGACGGCGGAACGCGACTCCGCCATGGCGGCGCCGATCGATCTCACCACGCGAGAGCTGTTCGTGTTCGGCGCCACGCGTACCGATTCCAGTCCCATCATTCCGCGTCACACCGGACGTATGCATCGTGCTGTTGAATCGTCTTCTCGGTGCGGCCCATTGCGCCGGCGGCGTTCCGGAGCGATACGTTGTGCTACATCATCGCACTTCAAGGCCCATGATGCCGCCTCGCTACGGCGTCCGCCATTCGTGTTGTCTCGGCCGCTGCCGCAGGCCGCCCGGTCGCATCACCGCCGGTGTGATGCAGGGTGTCACCGGTTGGCCGGTGCGCAGCCGCATTTCGGGCATGCTTTTCCGCTGTTCGTTTCGTAGGTCGGCACGGGTCGGACGCACCCGCAACCGCACGCATTCGTCGTCGGCTACCCGGCGGTGCTCCCTTGTTTTTTTGTGCCGCCCGATGACGGAGAGAACATGGCGAAATCAAGTTACCTGCTATGGTTCGATGCCGCACGCGGGATTGCGGCAATGTGTGTGCTGGCTGGACACGGCTACCAGGTGTTCTACTCGCGTTCAGAGGGTATCGAGTTGATATGCGCGGTCCTCGGGACGGCCGCAACTTACGCTGTTTATATATTCTTCGCCATGAGCGGCTATCTGATTACGCTTAGCATTACTAACAATATCCGACGTAATAGCCGGTTTGTTGCGCTAGATTCATCGTGTCTCGGATCGTCAGGATCTATCCGCCCCTCGTTGGTGCAATCGCAATCGCAATCGCAATCGTGGTCTTGGTCGGAATGGTGATCCGAGCCATGAACCTCCCGCCGCCTGGACTACCAGGTCGTGAGATCTATCTGTTTCGTTCGGCTGATATATGGACCACCCTTGCAATGCGCGGGGGGCTTTGGCAACGCAGACGGCCCCTTGTGGAGCCTCTTCATCGAGGGGCAGATCTATCTTATCGCAGGTGGCACTGCGATGATTGTGTGGTCGCGCCGCTTGCCGGTCGCCCTTGCTGGGGCTGTTGCGATCTATATCGGCGTGACACGAGCAAGGAACGAGCACTTTCCGCTGTATGCCGCAATCTGGCTCGGTGGATCCGCTCTTCGTTCACTCCGATCAGGCGAGCGGTGTTTGCACCGCCAGCGTTCCTGATCAACTCCGGGGCGTTCTCATACAGCCTGTACGTGATCCACTTTCCTCTCCTGCTTTTGGCATGGTCGATCACTCAAGCGATCGCGACGGTTCCCAACACACTCGCAATGATCTTGTGTGGATTGACGACTATCCCTATCGCATATGGCTTTGCGTGCCTGGTCGAGCGTCCTCAATACTTAAAGAAGCTCATTACGTCCCAACTGAAGGGTCTTAGTTTATGGATACGCCAGGAGCGCATCAACTTGGCTCTTGCGCGCTACAGACGGTGACAACCGCAAGTGTGACATCATCTCGTGCACGAGCTCGGTGCATTGGGAGTTTAGGGCCGTATGTCGTCGGACGTGCCCCCGACATTAGCAGATTGCCGCGCCATGTGGCATATCGGGACAACTACCTTCGAATAGCCATTTCATCAATCACATGCAAGTTCATTCATGTCACGCGTGCGTTGTTGAGGAAACCGTTGATCTGCTCTTTCATTCATCGCGATCAACCCCGGTCTTTTAACGCTCAGCGTTCTTGATCGACTTCGGGGCGTTCTCGTAGAGCTGGTGGTCCGAGCCCCTCGTGGCATCCAGCGATGAGGAGAGTTCCGATGGCGCTTGAGTCCCTTGAGTTCGGTATAGGTCTCGTACGGCACGGATTGCGGTCGGGACAAGACCTGCTCGCCGAGGCGGCGCTTGCAGCCATCTAGGCCGCAGTGGGTGGGCCGCAGCGGGAGAATGTTCCTCGCCGCCCGAAAACTACCTTCAGCCAGTTGGCGGAGCTCACGTCTGGCAACCCACTGGTGCTGAACGTGCAGGATGGGGGCTGACGCTGTGCGCTTTGAAGTCGGTCGGGCCGGGATGGCACTGGACCGGAGTTCCGAGCGTTGGTGCCGAGAGCCCTCGTTAATTCAGACAGCGAGACAATAAAGGCAGGGCCGCGAGCCGTGGCACAAAACGACGCCGGATGCGTTTTCAGCGTGGGCTGCGGGCGCTGCAGTTCTTCGCGAGCCCAAGTCTTTGCGAGCCCATGCAACAGATATTTGGAAACCTCCTGAATGCGATGGTTGTTGGGAGTTTTACTTGCACTGTCTATCGGGCTTGCGATCTACATCGGATCGGCCGTTGTGTCGCTTGGCCGCTTGATCGAAGCGGCCCGCGCTGGAGACGCGGCTAGTGTTTTTGCGCGGATAGATACGACCCGCCTGCGGCGCTCCTTGGTCGATCAGGTGGTTGCCGCATACTTAAAAGAGATAGGTCGGGATCGGCCGGTGAAGCCGCTGGAGCGCATAGCTGTAAACACCTATGGGGCGTCCGTGGCAGATGCCCTGATCGCCAAGATGCTCACGCAGGAAAATCTCACTAGCATTTTGAATGAGGGCGCGATCGCCTCAAGCCGCGGCGTGGTGACATTGCCGCGTCTGACTGAGGTCGACACGTCTCGGGTGCTCGAAACCCTGAAGCGGATATCTCCAATTAAGCCAGTCGAGTTTTTGATCCGTTTGGGCGAAACGGCAGATGCAGGAGGTGTTAGCATTCATTTTGAGGGCGATGGTTGGAAGTTATCCGGCATCGAGCTGCCTTCCGCCGTCGCGCAGGCGCTTGCCAAGGACCTCACAAACGCCAAAGAGCGAAAAGGGTGAGAAATCCGATTTTCCATTCCATCGTATTATCCGAGCGCATTCCTGATGCTGAGCTAGCAGCGCCGACGATACCGGTGATCACCTACTTGAAGGTGTGGGTGCGATGAGCCAAAAAATTTTAACGCTACGGCATGATAACCCTCCTGCAAACAGCGCAAGCGCATCACTAAACACCACGCGCATTCTCATAGCAGAAATCAATGGAATGTATTTTGTAGGCTAATCTCGATTATCGAAATGGCTTCGTGGGGGCAGCGCGGGCGCAAGGGTCTGCGAATCAGCTGTCGGAACAGCTCGCTGTACGTAAACCCGCGCGCGCAGGAGTTGCGATCAGACAGCGATCGTGTCCCGTGTCGTGGTGTAGCTCGCGGTGGGTGACCGCGTTCGCCGGCGAGAGCCGGGCTGGTCAGCTGGCG
>NZ_JBNPTM010000018.1:0-46139 GCF_051167655.1 Bradyrhizobium sp. HKCCYLS2038
TCCGTCCAATCCATCATCGGCGCTGTGCAGAACCGCCACCTGTCGTTAGCCCCTGCATTCATTGATTTATCTGTCATTTACCATTGCGATCGTTGCGCAACATGTTGTGGCTTGTTGTGTTTTTGCCCGCATTGCGGAGCATTCATCGTCTGCTAGTATCACAATGTGATCCCGCCTGGAGCCATGTGATACCGAAATGGGAACCATCGTCGAGCGCCCCCGAAAGAAGGGCGGAACAGCCTATATGGCAAAGATCATCATCAAGCGCGAGGGCGTGACTGTCCTCCGCGAAACGCAGACATTCGATCGCCGGCCCGCCGCCGCTGCCTGGATCAGCCGACGCGAGGACGAGCTTTCAAAGCCGGGCGCGATCGAGCGCGCAAAGATCTCGGCAAACGATCCGCTCCTCTCCGCGGTCATCGACCAGTACATAGCCGAGAGCGAAAAGGAGATCGGCCGGACCAAGGCGCAGGTGCTCCGAACGATCAAGACCTTTGGCATTGCCGGCAAGCGTTGCTCCGAGATCGATACGGCCGCGATCACCGATTTTGCGAAGCAACTGGACTGCGCACCGCAGACGCGTGGCAACTACCTCTCACACCTCGCCGCGATCTTTGCCGTTGCGAAACCCATGTGGCGCTACCCGCTCGACCGCGCGGCGATCGAAGAAGCCCAGGTCGTGTTGCGCAAGCTCGGCATCATCTCAAAGAGCAAGGAGCGCGATAGGCGGCCGACCATAGAGGAGCTTGACCGGCTCATGGCGCACTTCGAGGAGCGCCAGAAACGCCGCCCATCCTCCGCGCCAATGTGCCGTTTAATCGCGTTCGCGGTTTTTTCGACCAGACGTCAGGAAGAGATCACGCGCATCACATGGTCGGACCTGGACGAAGAACATAGCCGAGTCCTGGTACGCGACATGAAGCACCCGGGCCAGAAGGACGGGAATGATACATGGTGCGATCTGCCTGAGCCGGCCATGCAGATCATCAAGGCCATGCCAAAGGTTGGCCCCGAGATATTCCCCTACTCTGCCGACGCCATCAGCGCAGCATTCACGCGCGCATGCGCGCTCCTCGAGATCGACGACTTGCACTTCCACGATTTGCGCCATGACGGCGTGTCGTGGCTGTTCGAGCGGGGATACACCATCCCGCACGCCGCCGCAGTATCCGGTCATCGCTCATGGAACAGCCTTAAGCGATACACTCAACTGCGGCAGCGCGGGGACAAATACGCGGGGTGGAAGTGGCTAGCCAAGGTGACGGCTAGAACCAATTCTTGACCACTGCCGCCCGCTTCTTCGCGATCATCACCGTGGCCACCACCGCGACGACGACAGCCAGGCCGAGCACGGAATAGGCCACGATCGACGGAAGCAACGGAGCGTCGTGGGCCACAGTTCCCGAGGTCTTCGCGCCCTCATTGCCTGCGCCGGCCGCGCCCGCCCCCGCCGCTGCCTTGCGAGCCTTCCGCTCCTTCGCCGTCGCTTCGTTGATGACCTCCTTGGGAGGCGTCGCAGTCGGCGGCTTGCCCGGCAGCTGGTTGACGGTGCTCTCGATCGCGTCCGAGTTGTTCAAGCGATCGATGATCGGATCGTTGCCCTTCATCTGGGCGAGCCGGTCCGCGAGCCCGTTCGTACCACCGTTCCAGAGGCGCACCGCGCCCTTGAAATCGCCGACGTCAGCCTTCGCGTTCAAGCGCTTCCACGACCAGAAGGCCGCGCACACTTCCGGCTGCACAGCATGGCCGCAGATCACATCCGGCTGTGACAGTGCAGGCAGGCCCGTTCGGTCCTGACACTCAGCGTAGCCGCCGCGCCCAGTCCACTGCGGACCACCGCGGCCGATGAACGTTGACCCATCGTGCGTGCCAGGGACGTTCCCCATGCGACCGCCGTAGATGTCATCGAACGCCCCATGCTGCCAGCCCGGTGCGGTGCCGTACTTCTCGCGGACATGCGCCGCCGAACTGAAACGATTGGGCCAGACGGCAGCCATGCGCTCAGCGGTGTAGTTGATATTTTCGGTCAACCGCGGGATCGTGAACCCGCCGCACTCGTGCTCGATGTTGGCGAAAAAATACTTGAGACGCTGTCTCGTGTGGTTGATGCCGGCGGGCGTAAGAACCGCGTCCTGCTTCGCCACGAACGCATCGAGCACGGCTTGTGGAGCGCGCGGGAACAGCGCTCGCATTGCCTCGGTAGTCAAGCGAATGGTCATGAGGGATATCCTCTGTTGTGGTTTACACAACAACCATTGCCTCTTGATGGTTGTGGCGAACGAACCGGCAAGAGGACAAGCCATGAACCATAAGGGACTACCCGTCGCGGGCTATCAGCCGACGCAATCGCAAGAGAGCATCGACATCGTGAACGAGGGCAAGCAGCTGGAGGAGCGCGTTCTGCGCTATGCCGACCGGCTCAAGAGCATGGGCGCAGCGGCGGATCAGCGGCGCATCGCGATCGGCGTAACCGACGCGGAGAAAGCATTCATGCAGTTCTACAAGGCTGTATTCGCGCCGGCCGGGTCGCGCATCCCGCTGCCCGAGGACAACAACTAGCCGTTACCTCCCGTGAGACTTCAAGAGCCCGCGTCGCAAGACCGGGCTTTCTTTTTGTCCCATCGCGTCTTTGATGATCCTCGTCGATAGCCGCAGCCAACGATAAATTTCGCACCACTGCTCCCGCGTAATGCTGCGAGATATGTTGCCGGGTTCGATTATCAGTTTGAACATAGCGATCACCAATCCAGCGTCTTTTGCTCGTCTCCGCCCGCCGCCTCGCTCCGCTGCGGAGCGTAGAACATCACGCGGTCCTCATTGCCGCGTCGATCGCGGCCGACTGCCCACCCGAGCTTTTTCATGATCCGGCCGACGCGGCCAGCGTGACGCCAATCCGCGTCTTTCATCGGAATACCGAGGTGGCCCAGAATATCGATCTGAGCGATGGACGTTTGCCCCTTGATCAGCGGCGCGATCTTATCAACCCACACGTCGACATCGGTGCGCTTCTCTTGCTCGAATTCGACTGCCTGCTGCTCCTCCTCCTGGACCCACCACGGGGTATTCGCGCGGTAGAGTTCGACAGCTTCGGCCCATAGCTGATCGCGATCGATCGCGATTGCATCGGTGTCGATACTCCCGACAGTCAGCGGCCAGAAGCGGCGTGCTCCGGTCGGGTCTCGGAGATAGGCGTTCCCTTCCGGGTTGATCGTGCCGTTCAGCACGACGCGCCGCGGCGCTTCGATGACGGTGCGACCATAGGGCGGACGGAACCTGTCCGTCTGCTGCGTCAGGAACTTCTTGACGGCGTTGACCTCAGCCGCGGAGAACTTGTGCATCTCCGCGACCTCGATCCCCCAGACGCCTTGCATCTCCATCTTGGCATCTTTCGAGCCAACATCGCTCAGCTCGTCCGTGAAGAACTCGTCGCCGTACAAGAAGCGCAGCGCCGTCGATTTCCGCGCGCCCTGCGGTCCTTCGAGGATCGGCATCGTATCGACCTTGCAGCCCGCGCGAAGCCCGCGCGCCACGGCCGAGACGAGCCACCGCAGGCCGACCGTGCGGGCATACGGCGTATCCTCAACGCCCATGTAGTACGTCACCCACTTCTCGACGCGCGGCCGGCGATCCCACTTCAGTCCCTCCAGATACTCACGGAGCCGATCGAAGCTGGAGCGCTCGGCAATCGTCTGGATCACGGCTGCAATGTTCGAGGCTTTCGGCGACATTTGCCGCGCCTCCAGCCACATCACAGCTTCGCTGTAGTCGCGGTCTTGGATACTGCGCACATCCCAAGCCTTGCCGGCTTCCCAGGGCGGCCGGCGCATCAGCATGACGCGAAGTTTAAACGCGTCGAAGGCGAACACGCCGGCCATGTCGGGGTGGTTCTCCAGGAACAGCGCCCAATTCTTCGTTGCCCCCGGCTTGATCTTGCCTTCTTCGTTGCAGACCAGCCCGAGCATCCAGTTATCATCGGCCGCGACCGTGCGACGCGTCCGGATGTCGGTGACCGTCGCCGGCTGCTCCTGCTCTTGCTGGACCGTGCGGGCCTCCACAATCGGCTTTGCCGGCGCGGCCGGCGCAGGACCGGCAACAGGCGTGGGCTTCTCCGCGGGCTGCTGTGCCGCTTCTGGACGTGCCCACGGCCGCACCGTCTCGCGCATGAACTGATCGACGCGCGCCTTGTCCCAGCCGTCGTGTATCGCGTCAGCGCAATCCCAACCTTTCGGTGGATCGTCGCGCATGACATCCATCACACGCACCGTGCAGCCGAGCCCAACGAGGATCGTTGCGATTTCGTCGGCGGTGCTCAGGCCTGGAGCATCCGCATCCGGCCAGATCACAACGTTCCGCCCGGACAGTGGCGACCAGTCGGTATGCTTCACGCCCTGCGTTCCGCCGGCCCACGACAGCACCACCCGGCCGGTTTCGCTCGCGAGCGCGTCCGCGCACTTCTCGCCTTCAACGACGATCACTTGCCGCGCGTCGCCAATCCGGTCAAGACCGTACAGCGGGCGCGGCTTGGGGAACGGATATCGAGACCAGCACTCGCGCCCATCGGGCAGGCGAACCGCCATTATCATGGGGGTTTCTTTGCCGCCCTCCCCGAGTTCATGCCGCAGCACATACCCGAACAGCGAGCCATCAACACGCCGATACGGAAACACCATGGATGGCGCGAAGCCGCCCCACTCGGACGGATCATCCTTGCGCTTCGGATTGTAGATCCGGACGCGCTTTCCCACCTCAATCAGGTTTGCGGGCGGCTCGATCGGCTCAATGCCTTCGTAGATGTCGCGCGCCTTGACTTGCCGAGGTGTGACGTTCGGACCGACCGAGGCCCCGCCCAGGATGCTGATCGCCTCGCGCAGACCAACGCCCTTGATCTTTTGGACGAAGTCCAGCACGTCGCCGCGCTCACCGCAGCCGAAGCAGTGGAAGCGTTGAACGTGGTCCTTCCCCACGAAGATCGTGAACGACGACGTCTTCTCAGCGTGGAACGGACAACACCCAACGAATTCGTCGCCGTCCTTTTCGAGCTTCACGCCGAACGACGAAGCGGTATCCGGCAGTGAAACGTCGCGCCTCAGGCGCTCGACATCGGACGACATGACGACCCGCGATGCTGGGTGATTTGCGTGTTGCGTTAATCACAACACAGAGCAGATAAAGGTCAAGTGAATTTCAGAGCAACCCGTTGATTATCTCGGATAACTCAGCTTCGTTGTGGGCGACCCCGGCCCGGCCGCCTGCCTTGTTGACCGCGGCAATCCATGCGAGCTGTTCGCTTGTGGGCCGGCCGCCGGCCTTGACCTCCACCTGCACATAGATCGCGATGGTTGACCCGACCATGTCGGGCGTCACCTGGACCGGCAACCACCCGCCGAGATCCGACATCCCGGAAACGCCGGCATGAAACGGTCTCGCATTCCGCAAGACCACATCGCCCGGCCCGAGCCGGACCACGCGGCCGTTGCCGCGTTCGAGCATCCCGGTCCACGCCTGACCGACATTCTGCCGAAACAGCCGCGCCCCGAGTTGCGAGGCGCGACGTTGCAGCAGCCGCATCAGATCGGCCTCAGACATCGCCAACCATCCTTGCGCCAGCGATTCGCTCCAGGCGCTTCTTGCCTCGCTCGACGCGGGCGGCAACTCCCGACGCGAGATCGAGTTTAGCCTCATGTTCGAGCGGCCCGTACCGATCGGTCTCGATAGCGCCGTTCTTGACCGCGAGAGCGCGCTTGCTTTTCGCGATATCGAAGTGGATCCACGACGCCTTCCGGAACCGTGGCAGCGACAGTGTCGGGTGACCCTGTATCCACTTCCGCTGCACCCCGATCTTATCGGCCATCGCGAGCAATTCGGCGTCGCTGTCAGCCCACATGTGGCACATGATCATGTTGCCGAACGGGGCTTGCATATCGTCGACAAAGACCGGCATGGCGCACCTCAGAACGGAATGTCATCGTCGGGGTGCGGGCGGCCCGTCGAAATCGGATCGCGGCGTGGTGCTGCGCTTTCGCGCGGAGCGCGGCCAGTCGCCTCCGAATAGCTGTTGCCCGGCCGCTCCGCGTTTCCGTTCGGGTCTCTGTTCTTGCCGCGACCGCTGTCACCGAGCAGGATCAGTTGCGACTTGAAGCCGGTCAGAACAACTTCCGTCGAATAGCGCTTCTCGCCGTCCTTCTCCCAACTCCTGGTTTGTAGTTCGCCCTGAACGAAGACCTTGCTCCCCTTCCGAACGAACTGCTCGATCACGTTGCACAAGCCCTCGTTCCAAACGACGATGCGGTGCCATTCCGTGCGCTCTTTCTTCTCGCCAGTGCTCTTGTCCTTCCAGCTTTCGGACGTGGCGATCGAGAAGTTTGCAACGACGCTGCCGCTCGACAGCGTCTTGATTTCGGGATCGTCGCCAACGTTCCCGATCAACTGGACCTGATTGAGATGCCCTGCCATTCCCCTACCCTCCAATGACGAGCCGGTATCCCCGGCGATAACCGACGTTCTCAATCGAGATGCCGGAGCCCTCCAGCCGCGTGCGCAGATGGCAGAGCGCGACCTTGAATGCGGAATACATGCGCGTAGGAGACGGCCCGCCGTCCGGGTCGTCAACGTACATCGCATCGAAGATCCTTTCGGGCATGACGGGATGGCCCTTACCCTTCCAGATCGCACCGAGAATTCGCGCCTCCAGCGGCGTGACCTTGTAATGGTCAATCACGATGTCGAGCGACGGAACGCGAACAGACTGCTTGCAACACGGGCACTCGATCGGCTTGGTGACGCTCATCATCACACCCCCCTGTCATGCGATGCTGTCTTGGCCTGCCGTGCGGTCCACACATGGCCGGCCCATTTCTCCGGAGACTTGTAGCCGCGCGCCATTGCGAGCTTGACCAGATCGTCAAGCGTCTCCGCTTGCGACTGCTCTCGCGCCCGTTCACGCCGCAGCGCCGCCACGTCGACTTCTTCGAGTTCGCCCTCTACCTCGCCGAGCACCCGGCCGACGCCGAGGCTATCGCGCGACTGCGCCGGGTAAGCGTGTCCGCATTCCGGGCATTGACGAGCCGGCGCATGCGTCGCGAAGCATTCGGGACACGTCAGGTTCTCGACGGTGCGGGCATCCTTCTTGCGCCCTTCGAGCGACCATTCGCGCTCATCGTCAGGCAGGCCGAGCCGCGATAGGTTGCCGACGAGGTCGAGCAGAATAGCCGGCTCCGGCTTCTTGCGCAGGCCGCGCCCAAGCTGCTGCAGATGCTTCGCGAGCGACTGCGTAGGCGAGTACTGCAAGACCGCCTCAATAGTCACGTCGCGGTCTACCTGAGCGGCAAGGTCGAACCCTTCACAGAACAACTGGCAATTCACGATGACTTCAATCTGCCGGTCAGCGAAGCCGATGAACGCGGACCGGCGATCGGTCTGCGGCGTCTCGCCATCGAGCGCGACAGCCATCACGCCATTTGCCCGGAACTCCGCAGCCAGCTGTTCCGCACGAGCGACTGAAGGAGCGAACGCGATCGTGCGCTTGCCACCCGCGAACTTTCGCCAGTGCCGAACCGCGCCGGCGAGCACCGCCTTACCCGACATCAAGTCGTCGATCTCGGATGCGACGTAATCGCCATTGCGAGAGTGGATGCCGGCGAGATCGATACCAGCAGGAGCGAAGGCCCGGTAGCGCGAGAGGTGCCCTTGCTCGATCAGCCATCGGACAGACGGCCCCATGACCATATCGTCCCAGACGTCGCCGAGAGGCTTACCGTCTAAACGCTCAGGAGACCCGGTCAGTCCGATGGCGCGCGTCCCCTCGCCTTTGTAGTGGTGAGCCACCTTGGCCCATCCGCTCGCGGCGCTTAGGTGCGCTTCATCAACCATAATGTAGTCAGCTGGGATTTTTCCCAGTCGGTTCTTTAACGTTGCGATCGAGGCGATATAAACGCGGTGATGCGGGTTGTAGTGATAACCTGATGCAATGTATGAGAATGGAATGCCGCAGCGCTCAAACGTCTTTGCGGTTTGCGTGATCAGATCAACGCGATGAACGCAGAAGATCACGCGCTTTTTCGCAGCGAATAGCAGTTCGATCAGCTTTGCGGCGAGGACCGTCTTACCGAACCCGGTTGGCGCAAACACAAGCACCGAGAGGTAGGTTCGCAGCGCCACGCGTAGCTTGGCCCGCACGTCCTCTTGATCAGGGCGGAGAACGAGACTGCTCATCGCTCTGACACCATCCGGCGAACCGCCTTCTCATGCGGCGCGATCCGATGCAGCCGCGCCGCAATGCCTGACAGCGTCTCGACTTCTTCAGCCGTGAGCAGCATCGTAGTTTCGACCGCGACGTCTCCGCGTCGGCCGATCGTTCGCGAGATCAGGTAATCGAGGAATTCCGCCTGCTGTCCGATGGTCATCGGCGAGCGCGGCGCTGCAGCCGCGTCGCTCATCTGCCACTCGGGATCATGTCGTCAGGAGTGATTGTAACGTTACAGGCCTTGGCTGCTTCAAGGATCAGTTCCTGGTCCCGCCCGCCGATAAGCCCCTTCCGGTCCTTGAGCGCGCGGCTGACCTTCGAACGATGGCGGTTCAGCGTGCGAGCAAACTCAGATTGTGAGAGCCCAAATTTGGCATAGACACGCTGCCAGGGCGTGGCTTGTTCGGTCCTGCTCACTTTAAGGAAACCTTCTATGATGCTGTTTTCACAACATACGTTGCTGTTTTCACAACGTCAAGGGCGAGTAGCATCGTTCCTTACCGGAATGCCTACAATCGCAGCATACCGGAACACCGTTTGTTTCCAGCGGCATTGTCTCCTGTTGCGGATCGTGCAACAAAACAGGGGATAACAGGTGACGCGTAAACAAGACGAGGGATTGCAGCAATGTCCGATCAGGAGATTGATGGGGCGTGGTTCACTAAAAGATTAGAAGAAAAACAATTGTCTATGAGAGGGCTGGCAAGACACCTAGAACTCGATGTCTCAGCCGTCTCCAGGATGTTTTCTGGATCACGGAAAATGAAGATGAACGAAGCAAGTGCAATTGCTCACTTCCTTGGGGCTCCGGTTAGCGAAGTCCTCAAGCACGCAGGCGTGTCCGTTGATATTGATGGGCAACCTACGCGGATCATGCTCGCGGCAGCGATCAATGAAAAAGGCCAGATTGAACGGCTAAAGGACCCGCGACCACTTCCACAGCAGATAATCGACCGCGCGAACGCCGCCATCTCCATGCGGGAGACGGGGAACAGCCGCATCCTCGCAGCGCAGATCAGAGCGACGCAAGGTCCCCTGACCTTCCTGGACGATGCAGTAGTGCTGTTCGGCCACACCGAGGGCGTCGAGCGCGCAGCTATCGGAGTGCTCGCAATTTGCCGGTCGAACCAGGGAGAACAGATCTTGGCCAAGATCGAGCGGGCCAGGAAGACGGGCGAAGCCCGGGTGGTGTGTGTCGACGGCAAGGTGAAAGAATTTGCTCTCGATACCGCTACCCCAGTGATTGCCATTATCCCTTAACTCAACCTTACAGCGACAGATTGTCACAGCGGCTGCTTAGCCGTTAACTTCCCAAAATCGGCTTGACAGCCGCATAGTGTTGCGATCAGTGTTGCGGACTTCACAACACGAGGTCGCAACACATGAACATCCAAGCCAAGCCCCCCGGCATGAAGCCGGGGGTGTACCTCAAGCTCAGCGAAGACGCCTACCATTCCGGCGAAGGAGTATCGAAGTCCGGTCTTTGGACTATCGAAACCAGGTCTCCCGCTCACTACAAGTTCGGTCTGCGCAAAGAGACCAAGCCATTCGACTTCGGCCATGCGTGCCACCTTGCCATTCTCCAGCCCAACGAATTCGAACAGATGGTAGTTCGAGGCCCTGAGGATCGGCGCGGGAATAAGTGGAAGGACGTCGCCGAAATCTGCAAGGTCGACAAGAAGCTTCTTCTCACCTCCGGGGATTATGACGGCGTCCTCACGGTCCGCGATACCGTGCATGCAGACCCATGGGTCAACAGCATCATCACCGGCGGGGATGGTGTCAATGAAGCGTCGGGGTATTGGATCGACCAGGACACTGGCGAACTCTGCCGATGTCGCCCCGATCGATATCGCCGCGATCTCAAGCTGATCTTGGACGTGAAGACGGCAGCCAGCGCTCACCCCGACGCTTTCGCCAAGAGCGTCGTCAACTATGGATACCACGCGCAGGAGGCATTCTATACCGATGGCTGGCAAGCCTGCGGCCAGCAGGTCGACGCCTTCGCCTTCCTTTCGTTCGAGAAAGAACCGCCATACGCGTTCGCGGTGTATGAGTTGCCGCCTTCGATCGTCGAGGAAGGACGCGCGGTGATGCGTAAGGCGCTCAACACCTACGCCGATTGTCGCAAGGCGAACCGCTGGCCGAGCTATGGCGAGGGCGTGCAAGAGCTTTCGTTCAAGCGCTGGAACTATCGACTGACGCAGGCTCCCGAAGCGCTCGACGAAGCGTTGCCCGGGTGACCAGCGCCGACACCGCGCGCCGGTTCTGGAGCGCGGCATTCTACTATCGCCGCGCTCCAGATCGCGACCGCTCCACCGCCGTCATGGTGCTGACCGATCTCAGCACTTCTGCCTCAGGCATCGTGCAATCCCGCGCTGCCGACATCATGAAAGAAATCGCCAATGACGCAGACCGCAACACTACCGGCCCAGGTTGACCGCAAGCCTCCTACGCTGCGCGATCACCTCAACAGCATGACGCCGGAATTCAAGAAGGCGTTGCCCGGCCACATCACCGCCGAGCGCTTTGTTCGCACGGCGCAGACGGCAATCGCCCTCACCCGCAACATCGACAAGGTGAAGAACCCGCAATCCCTCCTCGCTGCCTGCACCAAGGCCGCAGCGGATGGCCTGATCCTGGACGGCCGCGAGGCCGCGCTTGTCGTGGATCACAACGGCGACGTGCAGTATCGGCCGATGATGCGCGGGCTCCTGAAACTGGCGTATCAAAGCGGCCAGATCAAAAGCCTTGTGGTCGAGGTTGTCCGCGAGAAGGACAAGTTCACGCACGAGCCGACCAACGCCAAGAAGCCAGTCACCCACAAGGTGGATCACAGCAAGGAGCGCGGCGAAGCCTATGCGGTCTATGCCATCGCGGAGTTGATCAGCGGTGGTATCGTTCACGAGGTGATGAACGTCTCCGACGTCAATGCGATCCGCGACCGCTCAGACGCCTACCGCGCCTTCAAGGCGAACAAGATCAGGTCCACGCCGTGGGTGACGGACTGGGCGGAAATGGCGCGCAAGACCGTGTTCCGCCGCATCTCCAAGTATCTGCCGAGCAGCACGGACCGCGATGCTCTGCACCAAGCCGCCGAGCGCATCGACGACGACTATACGTTCGAGCAGCCGGCAGAGCCGGGCGAGACGCCGCCCGCAACCCAGTTCACCGCGCCGAAGAAGCGCGGCGGAGCGGCAGCGATCCTCAAGGACGTGACGCCCACCAAGGCGAAGCCGGAACCAAAGACGCAACCGGATCACGACCCGGATACGGGCGAAGTGTTCGACCAGGACGAGCCGGATCAGAACGACCCGCGCTTTTCCAACGAAGGCCCGCAACCGGGTGACGACATCTGATCGAGGCGTGATTTTACTGTTGCGTTTTTCACAACACCATGCAACACAAGGGCGCCGCCATTTAAACGGGCGGCGCCCTTTTGCATCAGGAGAACGCCGGTCATGACCAAGCTTCACAAGTGCCAGGAATGCGGGAACCCGATCAGCGCGCGCCGGGCTGGCCAGGAATTCTGCGCCGCTCCATGCAGGCAGACATTCAACAATCGGCGCATGCAGCGCGGCGCAGAACTCTACGACTTGTTTCGCGCCCTTCGCCGCGAGCGCAGCACGGCCAGCGAGATGAACCTGTGGACGCAGCTTTGTCGGCTGGAGCTCCAGTGGCAGACCGAGGATGATCAGCAGCGGCCCGGCCGGCGATCGTACATGCCGCCACAGAAGGCGTTGACGATCCTGAAGGACAAAGGATCGTTGCCGCGCGGGGAGGTGCTGTGCAAGGCCACCCGCCCCCGCGCGGCATAGATCATTTCGGCTTGAGGCTATCTACGTTGACCTTGCCAGGGCCGGCATTGAGCACGACCGGCCCGAGGCCGCACAGACCGACGATCAGCAGGTACGCCCAATCGATCGTTGCGCCGGCAGACGGCCAAACGCCCCCACCGAAATAGACGATCGCAGGCGCTCCGACCTGTTGGAACACCAGAACGCAGACCTGAGAAAGCACGACAGTAGCCCAGACGGCGCGCACCAGACGCGAGTTCTTCATCACGTCGCCAAACGTGGCGAACGTCTTTGCGAGCGCGTCGGACTGAGTTTTCATCACCTCCGTAAAGCACTCCATCAACGCTTGCGAGACCCGAGCATTCAGTTCGGCAAGCGTGATCTGCTTCTTTTCGTAGGCAATGAACGCGTCACTCAGCTTGTTGACGAGCAACGGCGCGAGCATGGAAACCAGCGACAGCATAGCGCCCTCCTAGTTCACGAGGGTGCGCAGGCGAGTCGCCAGCGTGATCAAGCCGAACGCGATCACGACCCAGCCGGCGACCTGCGGATGATCCTTCAGCAGATCGACAGTCTTCTGCTGCAGGTTCAACTCCGGATCCCCGAGCAGCAAACCGGCCTTGTCGAGCAGCGAGAATGCGATGCCGACACCGGCCAGAATGTAGCTCCAAGCGATCGTCAGCGAGTGGCCGCAGTAGACCCAGGCCTTAGCCCAGAAGCCATCGGCCTCATCGTAGAGCGCTTGGAAGCGCGGCAGTCGGCGCAGGATGGGCCGCAGGACGAGCGCATAGCCGAGGGTTACAGCGACCATGACCACAAGGCAGATGGTGACGTTCAAAGCAGTGCTGAACATATGAAGCCTCCAGTTGAGAGGCCCCATACATGCCGCCGCAAGAGTTGCCGGCTAAAGCGGTGGGTGAAGACCCCCGCGAAGAGCAAAGGCAAGGAACGCCGCGAGGATCGCGCCCAAGATGATTCGCACGGCCCACGAGATCGAGTTTTCGATCTTGTCAACGCCCCTGCGAATGTAGGGCAAATCCGTCTCCAGGATTGTCACGCGCTGTTTCAAGTCGCCAATCCTCTCATGCAGTTTTTCGATTTCCGACCGCATCTCTTGGTCCATAGCGCGAGCCTGACAACGTCTCCGTTGCGTAGGCTATAGCGCGCGATGGTTGTTTCTCTGGTGCGCCTACAAGCCGAGATACGGCAACAGCAGGCGCACCCGCTCGATGCTCTCCGTGCCGTTCGGGTGGATGCCGTCTCCCGCGCGGCCGACCATGCTACGCGACATTACGGACGTCGCCGGAACACAATTCGTGATCGACCGGCAAAGTTCCGAGATCGAGTTGTTCATGTCGCGGATCTTCTGATTGTTCAGATAGAGCGACCATCCAGGATGCGCGATCTCTAGCGCAGCCTCATCCACCTGAGGAATGCCCACGACAACAACACGCATAGCCGGGGCAAAGGCGTTGATGATCGTGGTATAGTTCGGGATGATCCCCGCGGTGGTGTTCAATCCGACAAGATCGTTAGTCCCGCCTTCGATCACCAAGTGAGTAGCGCTCGCCGAGACGCTGGCGATCCTAGCGCGGATCTGCGCCATTGTGTCGCCACTGAGGCCGAGGTTCTGGTGATTGTTGAATGGGGCGGGCATCGAGGCCTTGAACGGCACCATGTTCGCAATGATGCTGTCCCCGATCAACGTCACGTTCACCACGTTACTGCTTAGATAGAACGGCATGATAAAGACCTTCCATGCTGCGAACAGGATCGCGCAGGCCAACAGAAACGCTGTTTTGACTGCCGCCGACATCAATGAACCGCCAGCTGTAAACCGTGCATCTGGAAGTCCTTCCCGTTGAAGGTCTTTATCCGGGCTCCGAAAAGGGTTCCAACTGTACAGGCCTGATCGACGGTTTCAATGATTTTCCTGCCGCTCTGGCCGTTTGTGGACACAGAAGCGATAGTCGCCGCATGCCAGTTCGTTCCGCCATTGCAAGTCAATTCGACCGTCACGTCGGTCCCGACGGTTGGATTTGCCGAATTGTCGAACTCGATCAGCGCCCGCGCCCGGTTCACGTTCGCATCTGCCGTGTGCATGATGGTGGTCAGGACCATGGCCGTTGCGATATCCGCGCTCTCGCTCATAGTCAACTCGGCAACCGCCCAGCGGTTGGCCGCGCCGGCCGCCGAGTTGGCGAGAATGCGCCAGTACTGATGCGGGCCGGATGCCGCCAGCGCGAACACCTGCCGGCTCTGGGTCGCAAGGAGCGTGATCGTCGAATGGTCCGTCCACGACGACCCATTGTCGGACCATTGCACTTTCCCGGACGTCACCGAGTAAGTCGCGTCTCCGTTGCTGCCTTGGTAAATGATGATTTGGCGAATATGCTTTGCGTTGGCCGCGCCGAAGTTTTGGCCGATCCACGAGACGCCGCTAACACCAGCGCCGCTCTCGCCGCTAATCCATCCCGTCGTCAACACCCCGTCGACCGTCTGCCCCGCGCTTCCCGAAGACGTGGACGATGCGATTGCAAAAGCAGACTGGCTGGCACCAAACCCAGGGACGGGACCAACGATCCCAAGGATATTGTCGAAGCGATAGTTCGAGGACGCCCCGGTGTTGATGCCGCCGATCGTCGTGAAGCCGTCGGCGATCTGATTGAGCACGCGCCTGAATGTTCCGATGCCCGTCAACCCGTAGAGCTTCGCTTGATAGATAAGCGCAAGAGCGGCGTTGCGCCGGTCAGTGTCAGACACGGCTCCGCTGTTCCAGGACGTGCCATCGTAAGACTTGAACGCCCTGTCTGTCGTGTTCCAGTACAACGCTCCGTTCTGCAGCGCCCCGCCCTGGTTATCAGTCGACGGGTCAGTCGACTTGGACCCGAGCCACATCTTCGAGAAATTGTTGATGTCGGTCACATTCGCCGCGACCGCCGGGATATTAGCAGCAACCCCGGCCACCGAAGTAACGTTAGCGGCGATCGGTGCGACAATAGCGATATTGGCCGTCGCCGCAGCGACCGCGGGGATTGATGCCGCAACGCCAGCCACCGCCGACACATTCCCGGAGGGGATCGCCGCAACGGCATTGATGGCGCTCAGATTTGAGGCCAACACGATGATATCAGCAATCAGCGCCTCAAGCGAAAAGCTGGCATTCGAGGCCGGGAGAACAACCGCTCGGTCCAGCCGTTCGCTCAATTGCTGATCGCGCATTGCAGCTAGATCGAAAGCGCCCTCGATCGTATCGGCGAAATACGGCCCTTGATTTTCGAGGTCGATCTCCTGAGTGAACGGAGCGTCGCGCAGGATCGTGACAGTCTGCGCAGATGTCGGCGGGACCACGAGAGCGATCTGCCCTCCTCCAGCGGCCCCGACGTCCGAAACGATGTAGTCGGTGTGAAGCGTGAGAACCGTCTCCGCGCTGCCGAGAGAACGGATGACTTTGAGGTGGCTCTCGTCGAGGATGCGGAATCCGTAGTTGAAAATCGTCGTGACGCCGTTCCCGATATAGGGGCCAGACCGACTAACTTCGCTCGCAACAGTCATGATGTTCCCGCCGTTTTGGAGACGGCGGGAACATGAGAGGACAACGGTTATTTCTTAAATTTGCCGAAGACATATTCGAGCGGCGATACGCTTTCACCTTCCGACTGCCGCCAGCCCGCATCTACTATGCGGTTGATGAACACGGTCGGCGCTCCGGTGGCAACGCCGGTTGCGTTGACGATGTTTTTGACATCGGAGCCTTTCACCTCGCTATCGGATGACACCGCGGCAGACGCGACCTTCCCGGCAGATATGAGGCCCTTCGCCGTCTCCTCGATCACGCTCCCATAGGCTCCGCCGCCCCCGTGGCCCTGGAGCGCCGACACACCGTCGCGGATAAACGGCAGCGTCCCGAGCACCGAGAATGCGGTGTTTTTCGCAAGCCACGCAAGCCAGCTCTCATCATCGTCACCGCTACCCTGCCCAGGCAGCTGCCCCTTGATGGCCGCGGCTACTAGAGCTTCGAGCGTGAACAGCAGCGCCATGTCGAGTGTCCAGCTCGCCACCTCCTGCGCTGATTTCGCCGACACGCCTGCGTCCTGGATCGTATGCTTTGCTGTCGCGGTCCGCTCATAGGCCACGTTGAACTTGGCGAACATGTAGCTCCCGAGCGTCGTGAACAGCTTCACGACGTCGTTCTGCCGGTTGCGCGATGACAGCGAGCCGCGCTCGACGCCTGCCCGATCCACGAACAGACCCGAGGCCTGAGCGCGCTTCACTAGGCCGTCAGCGTGCGCCACCGCCACCGCTTCATCGCCGAACCTGCGCATCCCCTGCTCATAGCCGGCGATCCAGGTAGGCACGTCGGCAAAATGCCATTGGACCTTCTGCATCAGCCAGAACGATAGCGGACCCCAAATCGACTTTTTGAACTCCTTGACCCGTGAAGCCGTGGCCCCGGCCGTGCTGTCTTCCAGGAAGTCCATCACGTCTTTGTTGAAGGTGGTCTGACGCGTCGCCATGAACGGAGATTTCTCCGCCACCGCACGCGCCGCCGCAGCCGGGTTGCGAGCAACCTTGGCGATGCCAAGCGCCATATCCTTCTTGCCAACCACAACGAAGGACTGCGCCACGCCGGCAACCTGGAGGATTGCGTTCGAGATATTGAACGCCAGCTTTGCCGCCGTGAAGTTTGATTTGAGCCCGCGCAGCACAGCGCCGACCGGGCTTGTGGCTGCAAGCTCGCCCTCCGCTGCATCCTTCAACCACGCTTGCAGAGCGTCGAAATCAGACGAGCGCCCCGCGTCATCGAGCGCCGAGCGCACGCGGCCGTCCTGGATCAGCCGCCACGCATTGGCGACGGGCTCGCTCATCTCCAGGTCATAGATCACCTGATTGACGTGGCGATGCATCACGGCCATGTCGAGATCAATCGAGCCGTCGCCGGCCGCCGCACGCTCCTTCAGATGCCCGTTTCGGGTCTGCGCTTTCCCGAACCTGCCAGCCGCCAGTGACTGGGCGATATCGACCGTCTCGCGATCGGCCGCGACCGAGGACAGGCGAGTATCGTACTTGATCGGATAGTATCCGCCGGCCAGCTGCTTCCCTCCGATCATCACGGGCGACGGATCGACCCAAGCCGGCTCGACGCCAGTTGCGCGCCGTTCGCGTGCGGCGATATCAGCCTTGAACGAACCAATGTAGTCCCACACCGATTGCACGAAATCCGCGTCGCGGGCGTCAAGAGTGGCGAGCACCGCGTTGACCTGATCCATGGTCAACGGGCGGCGCTGGCGCGGATCTGTGAGGCGCTTCAGGTTTCCGTCGTTGCCGGTGTTCAGAGCAATGGCAATCCGCTCCCACTTCGAGAGAGCCATGTTCAGCGCCGGCATGTGCTCCCGCACTGCCATGGCGCGGCGCTGCTCCTTGCTATATGCGGCGTACAGGTTTTCCAACGCCTTCGCCGCCTCCTGCTTTCGCACGATCAGACGGTTCTGCGCCTCATCGATCGGAGCCTTGATCGAGCGGTAAACCGCGCCGCGATCTTTGAAGCCGTCGAATTCCCGCAACAGCGTGGTCGCATTAAGGACGCTGTCCAGATACGCCCGCGCCGTGTTGCGCGCCTGCTCCGCTTTGCTCTTGACTGCTCCGGGCGGACGCTTCGGGAGGTTCGAGTTGATCGCCTCTGCGATGCTCTCGGCCGCCGCCGAGAACTCGCGCTCTTGCTGCGCATCAATCAGCTTATCCCAGCGAAGTGCGATGTGCTCCAGGTTCTTCAGGCTGTCGACGACGCCGCGCAGCTCCTCAACCGGCAAGGTCTTGTAGGGCTTCCGCGCCGCATCGGCCAAGACCTTCTCCGGAATGGCCAACTCGTTTTCGCGACCCGCGGCCGTCATCGCTGCAACGAAGGCGCTAAGCGAGCCCCTCCGCTGCTCCGCTACGCCGCTCATCTGGCGGAAATCGTAGCGCTCCAACAGCTCGTCGATCGCAGCGAGATAATCGACCTGAGCATTGTCGCGCCGACCGGCCCCGGCGATACGCTCGCGGTGCGCCTTTTTCCCGAGCTTGTCGACGAACCTTTCCGCCCGCTCGACTTCATCAGCGACCTTGCGCGCCTCCGAATAGAACGCATGGTTGAGCAGTTGACGCCGCTTGGCGTCGATCAGCTTGGCGACCAGATCATTGTACCCCAAGCTGGTAGAGCTACGCGTCACGCCCTTGGCAGTATACGTCGAGGTCTTCGTCTCGAACTTCGCGTTGTTCGCCTCGATAGCGCTGGCCACCGCGTCGGCCGATGCCTCGCCCCGCACGACCGCGCGCGCGGCGGTTCCGATCTTGCGGCGTGCAGCATCCAGCCAGATTTTCTCACGCGCCAACTGAGCGCCAAGACGTGCGGCTTCATCGGCTGCCTTGCGCTCTGCCGACAGGAAGCGATTCGCATTCATGGCGTCGCGAACACGCATCTTCGCGATCGTCTCGCGCGCCGAGGCACGGGCCTCCTTCATCGTCATGGCTTTGCCTTGGCCGGCGACTTCCACGACAGCCTTCAGTTCGGCCGCGATCCAGAGGCCGCGCTTATCCGGCGCGTGGACAGCGTCCAGCGCGCGCGCCTCGATATCGCCATCGTGCAGCGCGTCGCCGTGACGATCACGCATCACGCGATCCGTCTCCGCGTCGATAGCGGCCTTCCGCCCGAGCGTCTTTTCGAGCGCCTTGACCATTTCGTCACCGGAGCCGAACCCGAACCAGCCGGCCGCCTCATCCGGGTCTAGACCGCCCTCCACGGTGTAAACGGTCTGCTTCCCGCGCGGGAGTGTCTTCAGTACGCCTTCACCGTAGCGCTCAACGAGCGCATCTTTCGAAAGCCTGATGTCTGGCATTTCCTCCGGCTGGCCCTCGCCGAACCACCGCCGATTGCCCATCCATTCCAGAGCCCGGAACACAGGGTAGGAATTCACGTCGCGCTCGACTTCGGCACGGACTGCCTTACGCTCCTCCTTGTACCACTTCTCTTGCTGCCGTTTAATCGGCTCCATTGTCTCGCGCAGCAGCCGCGCCTTAGCCTCCTCCTGCGCTTGGTCGCGCAGCTTCAGGAACGCCGCATACTGCTCATCCGTGAGACCCATCTGTTCGGCCGTGGCGAACACCGGGCCAGCGTCGCCGGTTTCCTGCGCGGCCTTGGCGATCTCGTGATCCGTCGCAATCATCCGATCGAACACCGTGCGGATATCGTCAGAGACCTTGACGTTCAACCCGGCAAGCCGGCGATAGACGGACAGCAGCCACGCCCGGAACTTTTCAAACGCACTCCGCAGATCGGCGGACGGGGCCTTGCCCTCCATCAGGTAGGTTTCGAACGCGCGCGCCCACTGCTCTTGCATGCCGACGTCAACCGCGGCGTCCTTCATGACGTCGCCGGTGGTCCCGTTCGCAAGCGCCGCCTGGACGTCCTCCGCGGTCACCTGGACGTCAGGCATCACCCGCATAGCATCCTTGGCGACATCGGCCGCGTTCTGGCTCCACCAATCCTTGACCACGCTGTAATCGGCCGCGGCTCCGGCCTCGCCGCGCGCCGCCAGATCCTGCATCACGGTCAGAAAATAGTGCCCGCTCTCGTGCAGCATCGTCGAGAGATCGGCCGTCTGAAACAGGCGTATCACGGTGTCACCGTTGCCGATGCCGGCCGCCGGGAACTGGATCGATCCTCTTGGTCCAGGACCGCCGGATTGGAACAGTGGGCTGCCCTTGATGGCGTCCACGACATCGGCTATTTTGCGCGAGGCGACAGCGGCGCTAGGGCCGGGTGAAGCCTGCGCAGACGGGTCCGCTGCAGAAGCGTCGGCAGGAATGCTACCGCCCGGTCCAAATTCATATCCTTCGAGCTGATAGAAGATCGCGTCTCCGGTACCGCTAACGCGGTATCGGAGGCCGATCGCATAGGATTGCCCCTCAATCTCGACCATGCCAGCCGCGTAGGCATACGACAGGTTTTCGCGCCCCCTGTTGTCAGGAGCGGTCGCATAGATCGGAGCGTTCGCGATCACCTGTGGCAGGGCATGCAAGACCGCGGCCTTGCGCGCGTCGCCTCGGTTCGACGAGATCGCCTTTCGCGATTGCTGGGATACCCTGACCGATCTCCCATCCGGAGCGGCGAACGTCTTGCCCTGAAGATGCTCCTTCATCCAGGCGATTTCGTCAGCCCATGACTTGGCCTCGACCTGAGGCACGCTCACGACCGGGACCGCCGTATCCGGATCAATCTGGACATCTAGAGCAGGCTGGCTCTGCCCGTACTGCCGCCCGACGCCGCCGCGCTCCGACATCGCAGATACCTCGCCGGCAAACTCGCGAAGCTTGTCTTCGAGTTGCCGCAGCGGCACCCACCCCTCCGCATCCGGAAGACTGTCACTCAGGCGGATGAATTCCTCATCGCTGATAGACGGAGATTGCTCGACATCATGCCGCAGGCTTGCCACGTCCTTCATCATGCCGCGAGCGCCCTCGCGATAGCTCTCCGCAAGCTGCTCAACCTGAGGATAGAGTTCGGCGAGTGTCTGTTGTAAATCCTCGACCCTGGAAATCTGCTCCGGAGAGAACAGAGGATCTTCATCAGGTGCGGACTGCGAAAGCTCGATCGTGAAGCGCTCCGTACGTCGAGCGCTCCTCATGATCTGGCCGGCTTGGCTCGCCAGCTCGAACAGGTCGACAGCATCAGGCGAGTGTTCGGCGAACGCCTGCAAGTCCTCAGAGAAGGCGTTTAGTTCGTCAGACACTTCATAGAGATAATCGACCGTCTCGCCGATCTGATCGAGCGTCTGACTAACCTCCGTAGCAACGCTGTTTAGCCGCTCGCGCGCCGCTTCAAGTCGCTCGAAACGGTGCACCACCGTCTGGGCAAACTCCTGGACATCGAGCGGTAGTAACGCGCGCGCGGTCGACTGGGCGGTTTCTGACTGGAACAGGTGCAGCGTGCTGTTGTAGGGGGGCGAATACTTCATCCGCAACCCTTCCTCAACGGCATCAGCAAGGGTCCTGTGTTCAGTGTGACCGACTGGCCCATCTTTGTCGAAGCGCGTCAGACGGAACATTCCGGGCTTCGACATGTCAGGGCCGGCCAGCGCATAAAGGCCATCAGCATGGGACAACCGCACCGCCTTGCCGCTTGCCGCAAGATCGGCCGCGAGCTGCTTGCGTTCCTTACCCTTCGCTAGGATCGCGTCCATCCACGCGCGTGAGTTCTCCTGTGCATACTGCCGAGCGCCTTCGAGTGCCTGCTTGATCGTCGCGTCATCATCCGCGAGCGTCACGCCCAGGCCGGATAGATATTGCTCAATCTGGTCAAGCTCCGCGTTACGCGCCGCCGCGGCGTCGGCCTGCTCATTGGCGGAATACTGCGGCTCACCGCGCAATTCGCGGTCGATCGCCCCCCACAACGCCCCCGTGATGTCGGGCGTTTCGTGACCTTCAGCGATCGCCTTGCGGTACTCGTTCGCAACCGGGTCCTCTGCCAGGAAGCCCGCATCGATCGCCGCGCGAGCGACTTCGTCCGCGCTGTGCTTCTTGCCACCGCCGCCGCCGAACAGATCGCGAGCGCCCGCCACAATGCCTTTGCGTGCGAGCTTGAGCGTCTTCTTGCCCTTGCCGCGCGACACCGTCTCAGCATTCCGCGCCTTCAGCTCGCCGCCGATATCGTTGATGCCTCCATGCTGGTCGATGAATTCGAGGAGCGTCTGTCGGTTGTCGCGCGCCGTCTTGCGCGACCGCGCTTCTGCAAGCGTGCGGTTCAGCTCGTTGACATCCTTGTACTGGATGCCCTGAGGAATATCGCCCTGCACCTGCGGCAGCGGATAACGCTGCAAAAACTCCTCGGTCGTCATTCCCGAGCGTTCGGCCATCACGCGATAGAACGCGGGATAGAGCATCGCCTCAGTCGTAGCGACGTCAGTTGAACGCCCGGCAGAGCGCAGGCGCGACACCATCGTGTCGTAAATCTCCTGCTCGAATGACCGAAGCTGTTCGCCCTCCTGCCTCACCTGCTCCGCGACATCGTATGCCTCTTGCAAGGCGTCGTGGGCACGCGCATTGAACTCGGCCGCCTCCTTCGCAGTGAACTGGTCGGGATCGAACCGCATGTTGTCCATCAGGAACGCGTCATGCTCCGAGCCGGCGATTTTCGCAGCATAGGTCGCGGTGGGGATCTGCAGATCACCGCCTCCCGCTATCGCTGCGTCGAGATCGTCGCGCGTGACGCCGTCCAGCTCGTCAACCAGCGCATACGGGTCGACACCCAGCCCCTGGAAATACTGCACGAACTGATCAGCTGGTACGTACACGTTTTCGACCGGACCATTTGCCGTCGCGGCTTCCACGAACTGACGGAACTTCTCCGGCATACGATTGCGCAGCAGCGATGACTGAGCCTGCCCCGATAGCGCCTGGAACAGCGCCCGCCGATCGCCGGCATCTTTCGCCTTCCGCGCCTCGGACATGACGCGGCTTCCGGCCATGCCGGCGACCTCCGCCGGGGCTCCGGCGAATTCGGCCAGGCCTTCAAGCAGAATGTCGCCAAGATTGAGTTGCTGCCCGGACAGGACCTGTCCGCCGAACTCTCCGGCCGAGCCCATCACGGCTTGCGTCAACGCCTGCAGCACCATGTTCCCGGCGTGCGACTTCGCCAGCGTCTGGCTCGCAACACCGCCGGACATCCCATCCATGATGCCGATCACGAGCCCGCGCACATCGCCGCGCTTCACCGCCTCGCGCATCAGCTCGGGGCTGCCGATCGCCTTCGCCGCTCCCTCCGGCGTCGAGACGTCAATTCCGTTCTCCCTGAAGAATTCGACCGGAGTAGTGCCCGCCTCGGTCAGCGCCGACGACGCACCCATGGTGACCGCGCCAGCCGTAGGACTGCGCGTCACCGCCGCGACGCCGATCGCCGCCGCCATCGTCGGCAGGCTCTCCGCCGCCGTCTCAGCTACGAACGCCGTGAAGGACCCGGGGTCCTTCGCGATTGCCTGCATGTACGCGGAGAGCGTGTTCTCTTTGCTGGCCTCCTGCCAATTCGAGCGCCCGGTCTCGCCCGCCGGAGACAGGGCAATCTCGTTGATCTGCTTGGCGATCAGGCCCGCCTTCTGCTGCAAGCTTTCGGCAGACTTCTTCTCATCAATGCCAAACATCGTCGCGAGGCGCGACTGAGCATATCGAAACGCAGCAATGGGCAGCGTCTCGGGGTTGGGAAATTCCTGGACAAACTCGCCCGTCGGCTGGCCATCCTTGACGCGCTCCAGGCTGCCCGTCTGCTGCCGCAGGATCTCGCCGAATGACAGGTTCGCATCCTGCGCTCGCTGCGCTGCCGCGCCGGCCAAGTACTGGTTGAAGGATTGCGGGATGCGGCGGACGCCACGGCTCAATGCATTCTGGCCGGCTCCTAGCGCGGTCTCCCACCATGACAAGCCCGACAGATCGTCGCGCGCCACGGCTGCATTCTCAGGATTGCGGAGCCATTCCGTCAGCCGCGGAGCGTTGGACAGGATGGTGCGGTTCTTCTCGCGCTCGATCGCCTGCTGAAACACCGGCCGATATTCCTGCACCATCGGTGCCGGAGGAACCGGATTTCCAGTCGCCTTGCCAAAGTCGTTAGCAAGGTTCAGATCGCCGGCTACTTGGTCGGGCGACGCATCGAGACTGGAGAGAACCGCCGTCGCAGCTTCAACGCTCGTCTGCTGCTGCTTCGCCTTCCAGGCCGTATAGTCCGCGATCGTGTCCATGCTTCCACCGAATGTTGCAGGGGCGGAAGCGCGACCTCACCGCGTTCGGCTGCATCGGCTTCCTACCCTGCTGTATTGGTTCAACGGTTGAGCATGAAATCTTGATAGCGCTTGACCACCTCCATTTCGCTTGGCTTGCGGCCGAGATCGCGCTCAAGGTCCGCCGCAATGCCACGACGCAGATCAACAGGGATATCGGCATATTTGATTTGGCCTTCCACCGTCGAATTGTCCGGGCGGCCAGCTGCATCAAACGCGAAGGTCTTGGGAGAACCGAACAGCCCGCCGCTCGCGCCAGGAGGAGCCCAGGTGTTCGAGCCCCACAATGTGCCGGGCGTCTTGATGACGACCGGCAGGAGCAACCGGTTGATCATCGACTGAATGTCCGCCTGCGTCGGCGGCTTGTTCGAGTTTGCGCGTTTAAACTCGTCCATCTGAGCGGACAGTGCGTTGTTGAATTGAGCGATGCGCTTATTGGCCTGCTCAAGCTGATCGCCCTTCTTCCCGGCTGCTGAAATCCCAACCGCGGCCAACTGCTGCTCTGCCTGCGAGAACGCGGCCGTGAGGTTCAACCCTTCCTCGCGCGCCTTGCGCTGATCGGCCAGCGCGCTCGTCTGCAGCGACGACAACTCTTTGATGTCCGATCGGGACAGCTTGTCGCGATAGTCGTTCAAATCGACCTTGGCGAAGAACTCCGGGTCCATGGCAGCCGCACGGCGCATGCCGTACAGCATCTCTTCATCGCTTTGGATGTCGCGCCCCTTCCGGACCGTCTCCAGATAGCCCCAGGCGGACGACACTGCGGCCATGCCCGCGGCCTGCCGTACTTCCATGGGGATCTGATCCGGCGTCTTGCCCTGGTCGATATACTGCCACAGCGTGGCTTTCGCTTGCCGCTCGTTCGCCTCTTGCGCCTTGTGCTGCGTTTCGAGCATGGCGTTGATCCTACGCCGCGTCAGCTCCTGCACCTGCGGGTCTTTGATCGTCGCTAGATGCGCCTCCATGTCCGTGAAGAAAGACTGAGTGTCCCGCCCGGCCGCGGTCATGTTCACGCCCAAGACCGCGTCCGCCTCCTGGTTGCGGCGCTTCTTGTTCACGCCCGAGTTGTCGCTCTCCAGGCTGCGGATCGCCGCCGCGACCTCGGCAGGCCCGCCGGTCCGGACCGCGTCAGCGACCGACTGCGGCAACGTACCGTAATTGTAGGCGACCGACGTCACCGCGGCCTTTGCCGGCGCTGACAGCCCGTCCCATTTGTCTTGCCCCACCGTGGCCGCGACGCGGCCCTGAGATGCCGCGATCCTCCGCTGCAGATCTCGAGCAGCGTCCGCCTCGGTCACCTGCATCCCGGGCTTGACCTCGACCACCGAGCCATCCTCGCGAGTGATCGTGTCCGAGCCATAGCCCACGCGGAAATGGTTCACGTCCCAATATGGCGCGGTCTGGAAGCCCTCAAACCGGCGGATCATGTCGAAGGCCGAGCCGCCGCCGGCCGCAGATGCCTGACGCCCGGCAATGAATTCGGACGCCGCCCGCTGCGACTGCGCCTCTTTCAACGGCACCTTGAGCGCGTGCTCTAGCGAGTATCGGTCAGCGCCACTGATGAAATCGGCCTTGTCCTGCATGTACTTTTCCGCGCCGATCGGATCGGTCTGCGCGATCTGCAGGGCGATATTCTTGTGCACGCCCGAGACAAACTCCCGTTCCTTGCCTCCGAGCGTCGCCTCATCCCAACCGTGCAGCTGGGCATTCTCGCGCATCTCCAGGAGGCCGAGCCGCAGGTTTTTCGTGACTTGGTCAGGCTTGTCGAAATTCACGAGCGCATCATCAGCGAATGACTGCACGCGCGCCGCCGACGCCTCGCCGACCCACTGCTTGCGCGCCTGTGCCGTGTGAACGATCGACTGCTGCAACGTCGACTGCAGCCGAGCGGTCGACGCCGTGTCATAGGCCCGAGCCGCACCGGGCGTCAGACCCTGCCCGAACTCGCGCCGCTTCTCTGCAGCCTCGCGCTCGAAGGCCGAGCGGCCGTCGACTGCGTTGCGCCCCTCCATGGTCATGAACCCGCCTTCGCCGTACTGGCGATTGCGCATCCACTCCGCATATTTGTTGTCGGCATCCTTGGCGCGCGTCACGTCCTCCAGGTGCTGGACGCGAACGAGGGCGTCCCTCGCGACATCAACGCCATTGCTGACGCTCTCAAGCCCGCGCCCGATATCCGCGCCGAACGCCTCCGGCGTCGCCCGAATGTCGACGTCCTGCCGAAACTCCGGCCGGAGCTCCACCGTCTGCTGATATTCCGGGACCCTGACCATTTTCAGACCTCAGTAAAGCGAGCCAAGTCGCGTCGGATCACCTGTGCCACCGTAGGACGATCCGCCGTACGACGCCGTCACGCCCTGTCCGTAGGCCTTCCCAGCGCCACCAAGGATCGTTCCTGCGGCCTTCAGATATCCGCCCGTTTCCGCACTGTCCGCCTGTGATCGCTGGAGCCCTGCGTTCGCGCGCTGGTTCGAGGCCTGCACCCGGTAATCGTAGGCCTCGCGCGCCGAATTGGTGCGGATCGTGAGCGCGTCCAGCTCGCCGGCCACCGCCGTATCGACAAGCGTATCGAGCGGAGAACCGAAGGTGATATCGACCCCGTTTGCAGCCATGGCCGCCGTCTGCTTTCCGACGATGCTTGCGGCCTCTTGGCGCTTCCGCTGTTCCGCGACCGCGCCGCGCTCCAGCGCATCCCGCGCGCGACGGTCCGCGAGCGTCGCGTTCATTTCAGACACCTGCGCCGTGTAGCGGCTAGACGCCGCCGCGGCCTGCCCCTGCTGCACGGCCCCGGCCGCCCCGAGGAGCGTCGAGCCGATCGTGAGCGCCATCGTGATATCGCACATCTTCAGACCTCAGTTCGAACGCCCGGAATGCCTGCCCGTTGAACATGACTGGCTCCGAGAACCGGAAGCCCAGCCACCGCAGCCAACGAACGGATGTCGTGTTCCGGTCATCGACGAAATTCCTGAGTACCGAATAGCGCTGCAACAGTTGGTCGCGCCAGCGCACCGAGCGGCGAAGAAACTGCCGATTGTGACGTTCAACCGCATCCGTCCCGAGCAGCCAGGGCGCTCCGATGCCGGCAAGAATGTTGAGATCGGCCACGCCGAACATCACTTCCGGCCGGCCATCAATCAGCGCCGTCCAAGCCGCCGCCGAGCGTCGCAGTGAGAACGCCACGGCAGCAGCAGGCGACTTGCCCGACGCGGCCATGACTTCGTCGCGGTCCGCCTGCCGCATGCGCCGAGCGATGGGCCGAACGTGCGCCGCGCGTGCGGGGACAATCTCGATCCTACCGCCCAACGGTCACATCCGGCATAATCGCGAGGATCGTCATGGGCAGCGGATCGAACTGCTTCACCCACATGCTACCCGCCGTGTTCCAGTCCCACTGCGGCGTGATCCGAATGTCTCCCGTGTACATCGCAATCGCTTCGTTCCACGCCTCCGTCGAGCGCTGCTTGTACTCGACGAGATGCCGGCTATCCCGATCACCATCATAAGGGCCGAGGAATATTCCGCGCGTGTCCTGCACGCGCAACGTAACCTCGCTGACGGATTTCTGCCGTCCCTGCACAGTCCCGAGCCCCTGCACCTGACCGAGATCGAGGCCCAATGTCTCCAGTGACGACATCATGGGCAGCCCAATATGGACCTTCGAAGCGGCGTTCGGCAGCATCACGCCGATCCCTCCGGTGACCGCGCCGACTGTGAGGTTGCGCACCACGTTGCCATCGGCGAGAGCAACCACCGTCTGTCCGCTCAGATGGTCTAGCCCGGTGATCTTCGTCACCGGCGATCCGACATAGGTCAGACCGCAATCGAGGAAGAACGCATCGGAGATGGTCGCGAACACGCGTGTATGCAACCGCTCAATGTACCGCTTCGAGACACCGCCGATGGTGCGCTTGACCAGGAAGTAAGGGACATCCTCGCTCCCCTCACCAATCACAACCACGTCTTCAAACACCGCATCATTGCTCGGGCCGCTTTCGTGGCGCGTCCATGCCCACACCTCATGCTCGCGCAGATAGGTCAGTGAGACTAACGAGCCATCGTTCAGGATTACCCAGGCGATCGAGTAAGGCGCTTGGGAATACGCCCACGCCTTGATTTCCTTGTTCTCGAAGAGATGCCGAGCCAGGATCGTCAGATCGCGGCCGACGAAGCTATCCGCCTGCAGCTCAAACGAGAAGTCGCGCACGACCCCGCCGTTGCGCTGCGCGAACAACACCGTGTTGCCTACGACGATCGGCTGCACCTTGGCGCTGCCACGGTAGCCCTGATTATCGATCTTGATCGACGTCGGAGTGATCGCGTCCGAGTTCGAGCCGCCGGAAACGATCCACTCAGCACCCGACGTGAGAACCATCATCCCGCGCAGCGCCAGGAGCGAGCGCACCTCGTTGACCTGCCGGGCCTTGATCCGGAAGGTGACAGCGTCGCTTGCTTTGGATGGCGTCGAAAATCCAAAGTTCTCATAGTTCGCTGATTGCGACATCCAGATCGCTTGCGGATCATTCTTCGTCGACGCGAGCGCTAGACGCTGCTCAATGAAGGTGCCGCAGCGCGGATAGTTCCCAATCCCTACGAACGGATTGCGCGCCGTCTGTGGCGTGTCCGACACGTCCGCCGTGATGTTGCGGTCATCGAAGGTAAGCCCCTCCGTCCCGCCGATATAGCCATAGATGCCGTTGCTTTCCTTGTAAACGATGTATCTGGACGCGCCCGCCACCGCGCCCCATCCGACACGGATGTACGCACCGCTCACGGTCAGGTCGCCACTAATCGACCCCAACGCTGACGGCAAACTCTCCTCTCCGGTCGCGTCCGAGATCGCTGATACCTTGTATCGGTACAGTGTCGTCGCCGGCTGTGTCGCGCCACCGGTCGTGATGCTGCTGATTGCCGGAGCAGTCATCGTCGGTGCGAACGTCACTGCGGCGATCGTCCAATTGTTATCGGCCAGCCGCTTGATCTTCTGCACGGGGTAGCTGGGATGGAACGCGTACATCACATCCGCTTCTTGGATCACGACGATGTCGCCGACATCCGCATGCGCGTAAGGCGTCACCACCTCATACGGCACACCTCCAGAAAGCACCACGCCGCCATTACGAAAGACGCGGAAGTAGAGATTTCCAAACTCCAGGATGTAGGATTGCTCCGTATTGAACTGGAACGGTATCAGCCGCCCATTGTTCGCGCTCGTCTTCACCTCGCGAATGAACTCCGTGCCCGCACGGTTCGACGCGCCTCCGTGCGGGTGGACGAACACATTGATCGCGGTCTTGAGACCTGACCCATACTTGGCCAGATCAACGCGCGCTGCCAGGGCTGGCGACAGCTCCCCGGCAGTGAACGAGGGCTGATATGTCCGCAGTTCCGACATCAGCTGCGCCCCGCGACAAGATCGCTTTCGAAGTCGGACGTCTCACGGGCTTCATTCGCGTCCGCTACCTGTGCCTCTCCCTGCATCCGCATAGCGAGTTGGAATGCGTCGGCCCGCACCTTCGGGTCTCGCGTCAGCGGCATGGCCAGACGCACCGCGAGGTGCCAGGACAACGCGTCGATGAACAGCGACGGATATTTCGCCGGATCGGTGATGCGCCAGGTGTAGCGGAGGAAGGCCGGAGACAGGTTGCAATAGATCATCTCCCCTTCCAGCTCGTAGGGGTTGCCGATCTCCTCTTGCGTCGTCTGAGGGCACATGTCGGAAGCCGAGTACTGCTTGCGCAGCCATCGCACCTTGAGGCAGTCGGACGGCCGCTGATACGCGTGGCCCCACGCGCCCGGCTTGTCATTCGTCAGTTCGGCGAGCGACTGCGTCTTGCCCGCAAAGCGCCAAGGGTAGCTCTGCAACAGCAGATCGCGCGTGTGCGCATAGAACTGGTTGCAGGCACGCGCCTCCGCGGTCGGCTCCGAGAGCGCGTTGATATTGTCCTTGCCGAGGTTCGTCAGCGCAAGGTTGGAGATCCAGACGACCGAACTCATGCGTCACCCGTTCGGAAATAGGACCGACGCGGCGTCCGGTTCTTTCGTCTTCGGGGCCAAAGCCGCCTCAGCGATTTCGAACGAGATCGAGCGCCCGCCGCCCTTGCTGTCGCTGACGCTGGACACGCGCACCGTGGCGATCATCTGCATCTCAGTCCCGACGCGTGGAGCAGCGTCGATGCCGAGCGCTTCCATCTGCTTTTCGTCGAGGTAGAGGCAGGGATAGTATTCGTCGCTCTCGGCATCGCCGGGGCGCTCTTTCGCCATGTCGCTGTACTTCTGTTTCAAGCTGACCAGCTTCATGCGAGGACCCCGCTCAATGCCTTCACCGGGACCACAAGCATGTTGTTGTAGAGCTTGCGGCCGTCACCTATCAGGACAGCGCCGAGCATGGGGCGCTCGTTGTAGATCGCTTGATCAGCGGCCAGGACGTCGACGCCTACCGTTCGAATGTTGCTGACGAACAGCGATGCGCCGGCATCGACCACGCCAATCACAAATTGCCCGTTGTAGAGGCGCGTCCCGTCAGCAACCATCCGGATGCCCAACACGCGCTGCTCATTGAAGATCGCGGCCAAGACGTCCCCCACAACAGGAATGGAGCGGGCGGATTGCTCCGCCCGTTCCGTTTAATCGGACACCGGCTTGGGCGTGCTGGGCGCGACCCAGTCGGGTTCGACGCCACCGATGGCCTTCTGTGCCTCAACGACCGTCTGAGGCGCCGGCGCATCGCCGAACACTTCCGGCTTCAGCGAAGCGGCGTACGCGTCGATGATCTTGTCGGCATCGGCCGCACGCTTCACATCCTGCCCGCTGATCTTGGACGCGAGCGCCCGCCGCTCGCCCACGGGCAGGTTCTCCCAGTCCGCCGGGACCACGAAGGCAGCCGCCGGCTTGGTGTCGTCCGCCGCCGGAGCCAGCGCGACAGCCGGAGCGGCCTTCCCCGCGGGAAGCTCCGCCCACAGCGGCCGGCGCGTTTCGTCGTTCCACAGATCGTCGGGCACTTCGAAGCCGTCGCCGATGTCTCGGATCATGCCGCCGAAATAGCCCTTGGAGGTCGCAATAACCCTCACCATAGATGACCCCTTCCCGATTACTCGGCGTTGCTCTGGTTGCCCATGGTGACGCCGGCTGTGATCTTGCCGGTGGTCGGCGCGGTGCCGGTCACGGTGTAGTTCAGGCGCACATACCGCTCGTTGGTCTTGCGCGTGAACTCCTCGATCACGTCGACATAGCCGGCCGTCAGCTGCGCGAGCGGGATCGTGCGAGAGATCACGGTCGCGGGAGACGAAAAGCCGGTATTGTCATCGGTCTGGATGTCGATCGTGAGCGACGTCAGGTTGTTGAACGCCTCCACGACCTGGATGCGCAGCGGGACCTCGCGGCCTTTGCCGATGTCGCGCACGATGCCGCCGGGCGCAATCGGACCCAGATCAATGATGTTGGTGGACGCGGCGGACGCGGTGATCGCCTGCGCATTCGAGAGAAGCGTCTGCAAATCGAAAATCACGGTGGGACCTTTCGATGATGGGGCCGCGCCCCGTAGGGCGCAGCGTGCTGGCGAGGACGGCGTTAGATGGCGATCGAGCCGACCAACGCTTCGTTGTTCAGGATCGCGTCGGTCTCGCGGATCGGAATGCCGCGATAGCTCTGCACTTCCTTGCCTTCCACGTTCATGGGCTTCAGGCCGGTGTAGTTCGGGTTCGCTGCGAGCAGCGCCCGATCGCTCGACTGTGCGTCGAGGATTTCCAGAACGTCGCGGTTCATGTAGATCGCGATACGCGACGACTCCGCGTCACGGCGACGCGACTGCAGCCGGTAGTACGCCTTGCGCATCAGCGCCCAGATGTCGACGGTGCCGTTGATCATGGCGGGAACGTCGATGTTGGCGATGCGGCAATTGTACCTGAAGTCCTTCACGAACGCGCCGATGTGCCAACGGAACATGGTTTCCTTGGCGTAGAACGGGTTGCCGAGCGCATCGAGAATGCGCTGTTCGCCCTTGTCCTCGATCGACACGCCGGCCTTCGTGCCCTTCGGATAGAGCAACGAGGTCGCATGATCGCCCCAGGTCACGAACCAGATCGACGTGTTGTTCGCGCCCGACGCGCCGCCGTGGATCACGTGGTTCGAGATGTTCGGCTTGGACGGGTCAGGTCGATTGGTATTGTAGAGCGAGTAACGCGCCGCCAGCCCCTTGAACTTCTCCGGGGTGGTTGCGGTGTCGTGGTAGAAAATGCCCGTCGCCATTTCCTGGTTCATCGCCTCCAGGAAGGGAGCGCTGTCGACGAGCCGCTGCTTCGCCGGGTCGGGAGCGATCGCGAGCAGACGGCTGTCGACGGTCGACGCGGCCTCCAGGAAGCCGGTCGTGTCGTCCACCTGCTGCATCGTCGCCTTGGACTGCGGCACGCCCTGATAGAGCCGGCCCCAAGCGACGCTCGGCAGACCAGTGCGGATCATGTGCCGATGCACGGCGTCCATGTTGCACTGAGTTGCAATCGCGTCGTCAAGAACCGGGTTCTGCTTGTTCAGGATCTCAATCACCGTGCCCTCGGCCGACCCCTTGTGGGCGTCGATGAGGGTCGGAAAAGAACTACCGATGATCGCCATTTAGTTGCCTTTCGGGACATCGTTGGGGAACAGCGTGTATGCGGCATCGGCAGGCTTCCCGTTCCCGCCAGCGCCACCCGACGCGGGGACATCCTCGCGGATCATCGCCCCCACCTTCGCCATGAAGCGAATAAGCTCCGGATGGTTGCCGCCACCAGTCGTCTCCAAGTAGTCCTTGAGCTCTGGCGTCCCGAGCGCGTTGACCGCGCGCGTCGCGTTCTTCACGGTGCCGTCCCATTTGTCGCCGCCGATATCCTTGTCGGCCTTCGCTTCCTCAGCCCAGCCGGCGACGCGCGCTGCCCAGGCCGTGCCCTGGTCCGCCGCGCGCTTCTGCTGCACCTCCACGAACTTGTCCGCGAGCTTCTGCGCCTGCTTGCTCGTGAGGCCCAGCTCCTTGAAGTCAGGCCCGAGCGCGTCGACCATGGCCTGATCGACCTTGACGCCTTCGGGCATCTTCAGGACGTACTTGCCATCTGCAGGCACCGTGTCAGCAGGATCAGCCGCGGCCGGCTTGGTCTTGTCGTGCTCGACCTTGGCGGCAGCGTTCTCCGCCTCCGACTTCTTCGGGTCGGGGACGTACTCCTTCCAGTCCTCCGGCTTCTGATCGTCGGCCTTCGGATGATCACCGGCAGCAGGTGCAGGCTTCTTGTCGCCGCCCTCGGCAGGAAACAGCACCGACGCCGCGGGATCGGCCGCCGGCTTGGCGGGGTCAGCGGCCGGCTTCACGTCGCCACCACCACCGCCGCCCGCCGCACCTTCCGCATCGAACGCCGCTGCCGAGCGCAGATATCGCAGCATGCTACCCTTCAAGGTCATCGTCACTTTCCTTCTTCTCCGCGGTTGCCTTTGCCGCCGCACGGTCCATTTCCCTGATCTCAGCCACCTGCGCTAACAGCGCCGGATAGAGACGAGGGTCGATCTCATCGAGCTTCGCGATGATCTTTCGCCCGGACGATTGCTGTCCGAGCGTGTAGTTCGTCGCGGCGGTCATCTCGCCGCAGAAGGCATCCCGGTAGATCGCGCACTGCTCCAGGACCCAGAACAGGACGCGCTTTCCTGCGGCCGTCGCCAACAGCTCGCGGAAGGCCTTCGCGAGTTCTTCCTCGCCGATCTCTTCTTCGGTCATGGCCGCCTCATCGCGATCACAGTTGCGAGCGAACGCGGGCGCTCGCGGACGCGGCCTCCATCGTTCCCGGACGTGACCAACCACTCGCCATCATTGGCGCGGCCAGTGATGATGCCGACGTGATGCCGCCAGACGACCACGACGCCGACGCCCGGCCCATCAGCGGGAGACCCGACGCGCGCCCAATTTCGCGCGCGCCACAGCGCCCGATCCGGATTGCCGAGATGCTGGCCCATCCACCACCCGCACCATGCGCGAGGACGTGCGTCGGCCGTGTCCAGGAACGCGAAGACCAAGAGAACAGCGAGAATTGCGCGCCACATCATCACCTCACCCGATGCCGATTTGCTGGAGCAGAGCTTGACCGCCGGGGTTCTGGCCGGCTGTCGCGAGCACAGACGCCGCGTCCGCACCCTGCTTCAGGGCCGGCGCAGTCGTGGCCATCATCTCGGCTTGCTCGGCTTGCTTCTGCTTCTGTGCTCGCGCATCGCGAACGGCCTTGACCTTGTCGTCAGGCACGACAACCGAAGGCGGAACACCGAGCATGTCCGCATAAAGATCGGTCGCCTCGTCCGCATCGAACTTGTCGAGGACGTCAGGCTTCACCGCCGCAAGCTGGCCGACATAGCCGGAGAACCGCTCGATCGCTCCGGTGGCAACCGCCTTCTGTGCCTGCGCCAAAATCGAGATGTATTCGATCTTGAGGTCCTGCGTCTGGATCTCACGCGGCGGCGGCGGCAATTCGCGGTGACGGTTGAGGATGGCATAGGTGCGGTCAATGACCGGCTCAAGCTGGCCGTTGTAGACGTTCTCCAGCACCGGCCCGAGCGCGAGCAACTTCTCCTCTTTCCGCTCCGCAATCTCGGCGACATTGCGCGGCTGGATGCCTTCCATGTTCGAGATCATCAGGAACAGATCGGCATAGAAGTATTGCCGCAAGCGCTCTTGCACGTCGCGGATATCCTCGCGCAGATCGCGCAGGCTGATGTTGACCTCCATCGCCGGCCGATAGCCCTTGCCGGTGGGATCATCGACGTACGTCACCGATCCAGGCAGCAGCGACGCCGGATTGTTGCGCATCGACGTCGGGCCGGTCATGGGCGGACGAACGATCTTGTCGATGCCTTCGAGCTTCCTGGTCTGCTCCTTCTGCAGCATCTTGGTATCGCCGAGCGCGTCGTGCGCTGGCGATGTCGAATAGTGGTCGTCGCCTGCCAGCTCCCAGGCCGGGCAGATGATCGGGTTCTCGTCAAACCCGCTTTCCTCCAACAGGCCGTGATTGTCGGTCGTCGCATCGAGCCAGTAGTTCGACAGGAACGGCTTGTTACGCTTGTCGATCATCCCCGGTTCGCGCTGCAAGCGCGGCTCGACCGCATGCCAGACGTCATAAATCTGGTCATATCGTCCGTTGTCGTACGCGGTCTTGATCGAGTTGCTGACGCGCGAAACGGCCGCATATCCGAAGCGCCCGACGATGCGCTGCACGGACCACCGGAATTGCCGATAGAGCGTCGTGGCGCGGCCGTCGTCATCGCGAGCGATCCAGAAGCGCCCGTTGAGCAGCTGCTGCATCCGAACGAACGACTTGTCGTCATCGATCAGCAGGCCGCACGGCTGGCCGAACAACGCGAGGTCGCCATAGCCGGTATGGAACGAGTTGTAGATGTTCGAGCCCTGGAACACCTCGCGCATCCGCTGCTCAACGGCTGCTAGATACTCTTTGACCGGGGCGAAGTCCTTCAGGTCGGGATCGAACGTCGTCAGCCGGAACCACGGCCGCGCGGGCGACGTCAGGCCCGAATGCATACCGGACTTGAGCGTCCGATATGCAAAGGTCGCGCTGCTATCAATGATGTTCTTCCGACTGACCGAGCCTTCATCCCGCGTCGTCAGCCGCAGCCGCGTCGGATCGATGAAGTCCGCGACGCCCTGCCATTCCGTTTCCCACGGATGGCGGACCTTCTTCAGCTCCTCCGCGCGACGACGGTGATACTGGAGTTGCGTCTCGTGTCGCGCTGCGTTGACGGTCATCGATAGTCCTCAAGAGCTTCGCGCACATCAGCGATCGAGAGCCCGCCGTTCAGCTCATCCAGGAAGCGCAACAGCGTGTCGCGCAGCCCAAGCACAGCGTATCGCGAGGCGTTCGCGTGGCGCTCGGTCGGCACCGCCGATGCTTCGAGCGCTTCCCAGACGATCGATTGCTGCGCCGGGTCCATGGCTCACTGACCCAGAAGCGTTTTCTTCTCGGTCGTGGCTGCCGTCGTGACGCCCGAGCCCGACGTCAGGATGGTGTTCGTCCCGGACTTGATGCGGTCCTCAGTGCGCCGCGACACATTGGAGCGCACCGCGCCCGCGTCCGGCTGCTTCATATCGTTCGTCTCGGCAGGCATGGACGGCGCTTGAATGTCAGGCACGAGGCACATCGATTTCACCATTCACAGGGGTGGCGTTTTTCGACGCATATCCCTGGAATGGTTGCCTGCACGAACAGCTAGGAGAGCGGGTTGTAATCCACGGCCGCGGTCCCGCTGCCTGCCGCGCCCTGCCCCGTCACTGTGCCGCCGATGATGCCGCGGTCCTTCTTCGCCACCGGCTCGGAGAACGTCAGCATGAGCGCGTCGCCTTTGTTGGGGCTTGGCAAGCCGCGCTCTTTCATGTCCTCTTTGGACTCAAGCTGTATCTTGCCGTCTAAACGCGGCACCGTCTCTGGACCGATCAGGTCCTGATACAGATCCTCATCCTTGGGATCGATCGCGCCGCCGGCCTTGATCCAGAGCTTGCCAGTGCCCCAGATTTCCGCGCGCTTGTTGATGTAGCCTGGATCAATCGGCTTGCCCGAGAACCAGATCAGCCGCCACGACCTCCCCATGACGCTACCGGCCGAGACGATCCCGGTCCCAAAGCCAGCGTCCACGAAAACCGCGTCGGCCTGGTGCTCGTCCTCCAGGCGGGCAATCAGGTTCGCTACTTCCACGTCATTGTCATTGCGGGCGATGCTCGCGAGGCTCCTGGAATAGAGCCCTTGGCGCAGCATGATCTCAAGCTTGTCGTCACCTGTCCAAGCCGGGTCAACCCCCAGGATCACGGGCGCGAACGCGTATTGCTCTTTGCGCAGGTGCACCGCGCGGGCCTTGTCGACGTCATCGGCAGAGATGAATTGCATGGCGCTCTGAGCAGGAAACTGCCCCCTCACACGGTATTTGACCACGTCACTGTCCTCGCCGTGGTCGTCAACGAGCTTCTGCAGGTACTTCTTGTTAGTGCCTTCAACGGTGCGGCTATCAATCTGCCGCGTGACCCACCGATGCCGGAAGCGGCGGAAGCACTCGCGAAAGCGCCCGCTGTTGCGCGTCGGGTTGCCGAACACGATCCAGATGATGACGGTGTTCTCGTCCGTCATCGCGCCTTCCGCGACCTCCCACACCTTGTCGTGGATCTTTGACGCCTCATCGAACAGGAGCAGGATAATCTTGCCCTTGTTGTGCAGGCCGGCGAACGCCTCGGTGTTGTGCTCCGACCACGTCAAGAAATCCATGCGCCAGCTATCGCCGTGCATCGGGTCGCGGCTCTTGATGCTCATGGCCTGGACGTCGAACCACGACGCCGTCAGCGACATCTTGAACCACTTCCCCACCTCTGGAGCGGTCTTGGTGCGCAGCTGCGGCTCAGTGTTCGCCGTCATCAGCACCTTGGCATCGTCCCAACAGGACATTGCCCAGTTGGACAGCATGCCCATCTCTGCTGACTTGCCGATGCCGTGGCCCGACGCGACGGAGATTTGCAGCGGCTCAAAGCGCGTCGCAGGATCGGCGAGGTGATCGCGGATCGCCCGGTTGATATCCTGCTGCCACGCGCGCGGGCCGCTGTACTCGGCAAGCTGGCCGTGGCCCCAGTCCCAGGCGAGACGCGACCAAGCGTCCGGGTCGAACTGGCAGGATGCAGCCAGCTCGATTATGTCGTCGTTGGGGTCGCGGTTGTGGCCGACACCCGCGCGTTTAGTCGCGTGGCGTGCCATCACACCCCGACAGCCCGTTCGATGGCTGCCCTCCTGCACACCTCCCATGCGGCATCGAGCGCACGCCACATAGCGACAGCCTCCAATCGCTCAGGCGATCCAGGCGGCATCTTCCAATATTCGCAGACGAGCGGGTTGCGAGTGATTGCCTTCCGCGCCTTGCGGCGTTCAGCCGAGAACGCGGCGCGCGTCGCAAGCGGGACGCACTGCCAATGCTTGCCGCAAATCCATTCGCTGTGCTTCCGCCCGGTGGTGCGGCGGCAGAACGGGACACAGCAGCTCAGGCGAGCAGCGGTCATTTTCCGCCCGCCTTCGCTTTCGCGCGCGCGATGCGATCGGCGAGCGCTTCCACGCCAGCGACCTCAACCTTTTCGAGGAACGCTTGCACGCCCACGTGCTTGCCGATCAGCTCCAGGCGCTTCACCCGGTCGCTGATCTTGATCTTGACGATGACGTCTCCGGTGGCGTTGCCCTCGCGGTCCTTCACTTCGATATGCTCGACACCGGCAACGAGACCTTGACGCCAGATTTTCGGCCAATCTCGAACCGGCTTCAGCGCGCCGTTCTCGGAGTAGATGTCCGCCAAATCGGCCTCAGCCTCATCAGCAAGGCGGTTGAGGAGCCACGCGGCATCAATGCCCGTGCGCTCTGAGCGCTCCGCTATCGCCGCGTCGATTGCCGCCTTCACGTGCGGCTTGGTCATCAGCTCGACCGAGATCACGCCTGCAGTCTTGGGGCTGTAACCGGCTCGAACCGCGGCCTGCGTTGCGTTCAGGTCGATCAGGTATTCGCGCACGAAAGCCGCCTGCTTAGGCGTCAACTCGTTCGGCTTTTTCGGTTCCTTCGCCACGACTGCCACTTAAAGGTTTCGATAGGCAGGCGTTTATATTCACCGATGGTTGTTGCTCTGATCACAACGCTATCGGGGTTGGCTGTTGCGGTGTCGGTTCCGAGTGGCAAGGACGTTTGTAAGGAGTGGCAAACTTTTTTGAAATGGTGATCGATACCTCTGTTTACATTTTAAAAGCCTGTCTACTTGCCTCAAATAAAAAGTTGCTATCCTTCTTATAAAAGTCTTTGCCACTATGATATATCTGATTTTATTACGATATTTGCGACAGAGAGGTTTATAAGACTAGATTTGGCCAATGTAGAAGCGTTTAAACATATGTATCAATTCGGCCCTAAATTTCTGATTTTCCGCATAATTTTCTGACCCTTATAAACCTCGTTGACGCGCCTCTGCTGTTGTGAGATGTTGTGTTTATCGCAACACATGGGACACCCGATGGCACGCAAACCTCCTGCCGCTCAAACGGCTCCTAACAAGCCCGTGAGCTTCGACATATCAGCGGCCGACGCTGCCTTGGTCCGCAAGATCGCGCGCCGCGCTCGCGAACTTCTGCTCACCGTCAGGATCGACATTCCAGCTCTCGACATGTCGATGGACCTGACCGCCACCCACGCGAACGGCTGCCCGATGGACTTCGAGCGGCTCGCCGCGGCCGACGATTTCAACCTGATGCACGACGTCGGCGGGATTGCCCGGCATCTCGACCGAAAGACCGGCAAGCTGGCCGGCGGCTTCCTCCCGCGCTTCCACCGCCGCGACAGCGAGGCTGCGCAATGAGAGGGTTTCACCCCATCGCCCGCGCGGCTGCAATTGCCACCGAGGCAATCGTTGATCTGGCCGTCATCGGCCTTTTCATCGCTGCCGTCTTGGTCTGGGCAGACATCGTGTCGGGGCCGCTATGAGAATACTCATCGGCTGCGAGACGTCCGGTGTGGTGCGGCGCGCGTTCGCCGCGCTCGGACATGACGTCTGGTCCTGCGATCTGCTACCGGCAGATGACGGCAGCAACCGCCATATCATCGGCGACGTCCGCGACTACCTCGCCGAGGGGTGGGACTTCCTCGCGGTCATGCATCCGCCCTGCACCCGACTTTGCAACAGCGGCGTGCGCTGGCTTTCCGTGCCGCCGCCCGGCCGCACGCTGGCGGACATGTGGGCAGAGCTTGACGAAGGCGCGGCGCTGTTCTCCGCGTGTTGGAACGCGCCCATCGAGCGGATCGCCGTCGAGAACCCGGTGATGCACCGCCATGCCAAGGAGCGCATCGCGAATTATCAGCCGGCGACGCAGACCGTTCAGCCATGGTGGTTCGGAGATCCCGCTTTCAAGGCAACCGGGCTGTACCTGAAGAACCTCCCGCCGCTCGTGCCGACGCGCCGGCTCACGCCGCCAAGGCAGGGCACCGCCGAGCACAAGACGTGGTCACACGTCCACCGGGCAAGCCAGAGCCCCGACCGGTGGAAGATTCGCAGCCGCACTTACCAGGGCATCGCCCAGGCCATGGCGTGGCAGTGGGGCGGAGACGTCAGAGAGCATGGGGAGCTATTCGCATGAGACGCCCAGGTTATCGCGAGGCCGTCGAATGGCTCGCGGGCAATGATGATTGCTATTGGCTGGCAGACGATCAACCCATCCCATCCGTCTCAGCGTGCATGATCCGAGACCTCTACGACGTTGAGGAGGATAGGTTCTATCGAGACATCAGGCGCGCCCTTAGACGCATCTTCCCCGATCATCCGGGAGCAGCGAAGTGACCGCCCGCCTCGCTCGCGTCATAGACTACGAGACCACGGGCACGCCCGAGGACGAGCACGCCGAGATCATCGAGTTCGGCCGCATCGACGTGCACATTGCCTCGCGCTGGATCGGCAATCCCTGGACGTCGCTTTGCCGCCCGCGCGGGCCGATCCCGGCAGTGACCAAGGCCGTGCACCACATCACCGAGGCCGACGTTGCCGACGCACCAGAGGCCCGCGAAGTGTGGGGCCAGTTTTGGGAAGGGCTGTCGCCAGGGGATATCCTCGTTGCTCACAACGCTAAGTTTGAGCAGCATTTCACGCCCGACGAAGGCCGCGCCTGGATCGACACGTACAAGGTCGCGCGCGTGGTCTGGCCGGATGCGCCAACGCACAGCAACCAGGGTCTGCGATATTGGCTGGATCTGGACCTTGACGCGACCAGGGCGACGCCGCCGCATCGCGCGTTGCCCGACGCCTACGTGACGGCGCATCTGTTTGTCCGCCTCCTGGACCTCAAGACGGCTGACGAGATGGTTCACATCTCGAAATACCCTGCCTTGCTCAAGATCATGAATTTCGGCAAGCACAAGGGGATGACGTTTGAAGCCGCGCCGCTCGATTACCTGGAGTGGATCAGGGACAAGAGCGACATGGACGAGGACACAAAATTCACCGCCCGGTATTGGGTGGCAAAAAGGACGCGGCAATGATCGGGATTTTCATCGGTAACGTCAGGATCGGCACCATCATGAAGATCGAAGGCGAGCCGCCCGCGACGCGTTGGTTCGCGTACGCCTCAAACGATCGCAAGCAGGGATTCGCGACGCGGCGGCAGGCCGTGGCGTGGCTCATCCAGTTGCACAAGGCAGATCAGAAGGGCACCAAGCGATGACCGCAGCCTGCCGCACTCAATACGCATTCCGCTCGCTCGCTCCGGGCGACCCGTGGACCATGATCCTAGACGCGCCGATCCTGACCGAGGCCGGCGAACCGATGGCCGTTGGCGAGATCATCAGCAAATGGTTCGCGACCAACGAGCCGGGCCGGCTGTTCCAGATCACCCGTGTTCACGGCTCGACCTATGAGATCGTCTTTGTTGGCTTTGAGCCCCAACCTTGCGTGGTCGACGAATGAGCGCCACTGCCCGTATAGCGCGCGAGGACGCGATCACAGACGCCCTTCGCGTCGCCAATGATGCGATCGGCGACGAGCAGCCGACCGCTCAGGCGCTCCGCATTATCGCCGCGATTAAACTCTTGCGGTCCGCCGAGCCGGTCAAGGTCGCGGCGCTGTCGCGGGTGAACTACCTCGCCCAACTTCAGCACGAAGCGCGCCGCGAGTGGCAGATCAAGCGGGAGATTTTAAGCAACCCCGGCGAACACTGCATAGGTCCGACCTATGACGCCACTGCTGGCATCGACACCCCGATTGGGCGCTTCAGATGCACGACATGGCGTCGCCGCTGGAGCACCGGCCGGATCGCATGGGCGAGCGAGTACGCGTTGAACGACGAGCCAATAACCATCGCCGAGATTGAGGCCGCCGGATTGGCTCAGCGGCCGACCACCAGAGCCAGGAGAAAGAGAGGCGCGATATGAAAGACGGCCGCACTGCCTACTTCGTCGGAGGAATACTCTTCTCGATCGCAGCTTATCAGCTGTACCAATGGGTGATGCCGTTCCTCAGCGACATGTGCAAGGCAGGTTTCGGAGAATGCGGGTGACCCGCGCCCGGCAGTTCGAAATGTTCCCGAAGCCACCGCGTCCATATCGGTGGCTCATGCACGTTGTCGACGCCGGCCCAGGTGACGGCTCAAAGCCGGCATGCCAGATGCGATGCAAGAGATGCGGGTACCTGTCAGGGTGGCTGATATTCGAAACCTTGGCCAAGGCAAAGCGGGGGTTGCCCTGCCCGCGGTGCAACGGCATGATTGACGGATGCAAACAATCGTCCGCCTGATCAAGCACGAAGAAAGCTACGAGGTGAGGGTTTCGACCTTCATCTATTTCGACGAGAACGAAGGCCGCCGCGCGATCACCGGGCGGCTTTCGCCCGAGGCCGCCGAGGAGCAGGCAAAGCAGCTCGCGCGCGCCGAGCAGGCGCAGAGATCCGACCAAAAATAAACCCACCCACTTGACAGGGTTTTAAACGCGTCCATAGTGTTGTGATTATCACAACGTCTGCAACAGGACGCAACATGACCGCATCAGCCGACTACGCGCGCAATCACTGGCGCAGATACGAAGGTGCCCAGGAACACGCCGATCGCGTCGAGTCCGCCGAGGAAAACGCATTCTGGTATTTCGCCCAGGCAACTGCCCCGCAGCTGGAGATCTGGCAGGCCGCAATGAACGCCGCCGCCAAATTCCAGGGCAATGCCTTCTACGACAAGCGGGCCGCTGACATTCGCGCCGCCGCAGATGCCGAGTGGCAGAGCACCACGGCCGCGGCGCGCGATCTGTTCAACATCACCGCCGATGAACTCATGCGCGACGGGGAAATCTCCGACGCGACGTCGCTCGCATGGGACGTGCTGATCGATCAGGCCCAGCAGCCTCGCAATCCCATCGCCGCCCTAATCACTCTTTCCGCCCACCTCTAACCTCAGGCATCACATGACCAAGTTCGTTGTCGTCGAAGGCCGCACGCTCAAGCAGGCCATGAAGATCATCAGCGCGATCGTCGAGCGTTACAACACGATCCCAATCCTCAGCCACGCGAAGATCACGCACCGGGCCGAAGGCTTGAGGATCACCGGAACCGACCTCGACATCGAGGCGCATATTGACCTGGACGTGGTCGACGGTGGCGGGGGCGATTGGTCGGTCTGCATCGGCGTGCAGGCGCTCGCCGGCATCGCGCGTGCGGCCGGAGTGATGGACGTCCGGATCGAGCGGGCCGACAATGCCATGGAAGCCAGGATCAGCGTTGGCGACGGCGCAGCCTTCTACGAATTGCAGATCCTGCCCGAGGACGATTTTCCAGAGATCGGCGGGAAGCAAGGCGACCTCATCGAGATGTTCACGAATGGCATGCTCACTGCCACGTTGGACAAGGTGTCCGGGAGCATCTCCACCGAGGAGACGCGCTATTACCTCAATGGGGTATGCTGGCACATCACGAAGCAGGACCGCCGATTTGTCGCGACGGACGGCCACCGGCTTTCGCTCTGCACCTACACCCCCGAAGGTGGCGAGCCCGCCTCGCGCATCATTCCGCGCAAAACGGTCAAGATCATTTCCAACCACCTCGCCAACCAGAACTTGAAGATCTACGACGTTGATACCGGGAAGCTCGACATCGTCGCTCCAGGCATCACGATCCGCACCAAGCTGATCGATGGCACCTATCCCGACTATAGCCGCGTCCTGCCGAGCAGGCACGATTTCACGTTGGACTTGAAGCGGGACGAGATCATCGCCGCAATCGATCAGGCGACAGCGACCGGAGGGCAGCGCGGAGCGGCGATCAAGTTCAGCAACCAGAACGGCCGCGCTGTGATCGAGCGCCGCAGCGGCGATTTCGGCAATGCCAAGGTCAAGACATCGACGCCTTGGCCGGCCGGCAAAGTTGAGCCGCAGCCGTTCGCGTTCAACAGCCGCTATTTGCGCGACGTCGCCGCCGGCTGTCAGGGTGCGATCGAAATGCGCATGACCGAGCCCGGAGCGCCGTTCTCGATTTTCGACGAAGACAAGACGATGACGCGCGTCCTCATGCCGATGCGCGCGTGATTGGCAGGACATCCGATGACCCCGTTCGCCTCCGTCGCACTGTTCCGCCGAGACGGCGCAACCGTGTTCAAAGCCCCTCGCAAGGAGCCAAGCGGCCACAAGACCCAGGCGCGGAAATCCGCGTCTCGGTTCTGGCGCGGCAACATCGGCGGGGCGGACGTGTTGACCAAGATCGTTTTGGTTCAACAGTCCGGAAGCGCAATCCAGATCGCCGAGCGCGCCACGGTCAACGGTCAAGACCGTCCTTGGGTCGAGTACCGGCTTGACCATGCCGAGGCGCTTAAAGCCCCGCACCTCGCGGCCTGCCTCGCGGAGCTCGGAGTTGACCCGAGCGCCGCCCCGCCAGCGATGCCCGACGTTCTCGAAATCAACGGTGTAATCTACAGGCGTGAGATATGACCCAGGAACAGTGTCCGCTTAGCGCGACCGAGGTTGAGATTGTCCGCCACCTCGCGGACGGCCTGACCGCGAAGCAGATCGCCAGGAAGACGGGATTTACGGCATGCTCGATCACGACCAGGATCAAGGTTGCGCGGCGTGTCGTGAGCGCCAAGAACACGTCACATCTCACAGCCATTGCAGTTCGGCGAGGATGGATCGAATGAACACCGCGTTCCTGCTCATGGCGCAGTACAACGGCGCAGCCGTCATCCCCCTGGAGGCGGTGTGCCGTGACTATTTCAGCCACTTGACGCCCGTCGAGTTTGCGCGGAAGGCTACCGCGGGCCAGATCGATTTGCCCGTGGTCCGGATCGAGACCAGCCAGAAGGCCGCGCGGGGGGTGCATCTGGCCGACCTCGCCCGGTGGATCGACGAGCGGCGCGCAGCAGCTCGGAAGGAATGCGAGCAGCTACAGGGGAGACGGTAGAGATGCCCGAAACAGTTCTTGAGGAAACCACGACACTGAGCGGGGCGGTCGCCCAGACCGTCCGCAATGAAGATGGGCGAGAGTACGTCGTTCTCAAACCGCAGCCCGGCTCTCTTGCCGTCGAATGCCCGCACTGCCATCAGCAAGTTTCTGAGACGCGCTGCACCGAGCATTCTTCAAAGGACTGCTACAACTACGTGGTCGCCCAGTTACAGGGACGGCGATAGTGGGACTTGATGACTTTCCGGTCAGCGTGAGAGAGGCCGCCCAGGCCGCCTACAAAGAATTGGCTGGCGACTGCGACTATGCCGACACACACGTCAGCGAGACGACCGAGGCGTTCGCGAAGGCGATTCTTGCCGAGCGCGAACGGTGTGCTCGGATCGCGGAGGCGTTCCGCGAAACCACCACCGAGGGCCGGGCCGAGCTTGCGGCGGAAATCCGAGACGACCAGCGACAAGGGAGACGGTGACGATGTGGGATAAGCTTTTTGGCGTTCCCTTGAAGGAAGTCAGCGGCAACCTGCTAACCTACAAGGTGCGAACGAAGCTCCCAGCCGCAGAGTTCACAATCATCGGCGTTGACTGGGGAGCCGCCGACATAGCCGCCGCGACCTACAATTGCGGAAGGTGCGGCCGTCCGCATTTCTTCTCCGAGCGGCCCGAGACCATTCCCCACGCCTTCGTTTGCGAGTGCGGGAACAGGATCACCGTGGACGATCCGATCTTGCGGGCACTTCCGCTCGATATCTTGAAGGTCTGTGACCGCCGCGTTCGCGAGAACCCGGCCGCCCTGGTTATATACGAGCATGAGGTTCAGTCGCTTGCAACGGCCCTTGCCGGCATGACCCGCGATGGCTGGCCGACGTCAGCAGAAATCGAGATCGACATTCGATCGGGGCTCGCCCGCTACCGCGGCCTGCCCGTAAAGTTGGAAGGAAGGCGATCATGAGCGCGAGTTTCGGCAAAGTAAGGAAGGCGATTTTGGATAACCTCGGCGAGCCTCTGGCGGAAACCGACATCGACGATGCGGCCCACGCCGCTATCAAAGCGGCCAAGGAGATTGAGCCCGAGATATCCGCAGCTCTCCGTCGAGAGTTTGGCTATGTGACGGACTTGCAGGACGGCGAGCAATGGACCGTCTACCAGAACCGCACCCTTATCGTGATCCACCCGGAGCGCCGGCCACGCCTCTACAAGCGTGGGTGTGGCGGCGTGTACTACGAGATCGAACCGGACTTCCTCTAGGCAGTGCCCTATCGGTCCAATCCGCGCGGTGTACACATCTATATCACATTACCAAGCGAAGCCCGGCTAACCCCATAGCCGAGCTTACGTTTTTCCACTAGTCCGTCCAATCCATCAT
>NZ_JBNPTM010000019.1:0-35226 GCF_051167655.1 Bradyrhizobium sp. HKCCYLS2038
CTACGGCGCTATGTGAGAGCGCGCGTCCGGGCGGCTTTGCTCTACCGAGCTACACCACTACCCGGGACACGACCCAGACAGCCCTATTGCCTGCGCAACTGCCGCTCAAGGTTCGTGATCCGAGGCGCCGATGGACGCAGCGCTATTCAGCCTGGACTATCTACATCGCGTGTTTGCAGACTAACCTCTGATTCATTGGCAGCCTGGCTCGACTCCATGGATGCGGGGCAGATTGCCGGCGAGCCGACCCTTACCGGCTATTGCGGGCCTCGAACGCCAGCCGGTTGACGAGGTCCACGACGTTGAAGAAGCGGCCGCGGGCACCGGCACCGGCACCGATGCCCGCTGCCGTCATGGCGGGCGCGGTCCTACTAGAACCGGAGCAGCCGTGCCTCGCGCAAATAGGCCAGCAGCGGCGATGGCCAGATGTGTCTTTCACATCCCAGTACCGCCGGTCAGGAGGGCGTTACGATGCTGAGGAAAGAACTCCTGCCGGCGAGTTCGCGCACCAGAGCCGCCTTGATCGGCGCGTTCCCTCCAACTGGAGGTGGCCGAAATCCTTGGCGAGCGACAGCTGCCCGCAGTAGGCGGAAACCTCGGCGTCAGCACCCAACGACAAGCTGTCTATTGCATATCCACAATGCGACCGGTGCAGCCATCTACTGTCGCGATCCTAACTTCGGGACCGCGGGCGACGCGCATGTAGAGATATGCGCCATCCGGCGTCTGACCCACATTCGCGAGGGGATACCATCCCGAACGGGCAAGCCGATCATTTATCCCGTAGCTCGACAGGCAGCGACGATATCCACCTCCATAATTGGGCGACTCGCCGTAGTATTGCGCTTGCGCATTGGTGGCTAAGATCAGAGTAACAAAACAGCCCATCAGGACCATCATTGTGCGCATTTGGTCACCTCTGTCGATTGTCAGACCGATCTATATTGGTAGCACCGTGAACCCACGATGAATACCATCAAATCCGTGTATGAAAAACGCGCGCCCGCGCCGGCTTCGATGAAACGGCCGACCGGCAGACGTCTGTCTGCAAACGAATCCTACCAATCAGAGCCCATCCTCGATGCGATCGAGCGTCGCCGAGAGCGGTGACGCATCAAGCGATCACAGCTTAGGAGTGATCGGGGCCGACTGCGCTGGTTGGTTAGGCCTGGTAGTGCTCAGACGACAGATGGTCTTTCGGATCCTCACCGGTGCCCTCGATCCGAGCCGTTCGGCATCGAGCGCAATGCGGGCTTCGTCCCAAACCTCTATAGAGCGCCAGACTTGGTCTCTGAAGCTGCGACCGGATGACATCCTGAGTGAGGACGGATGCTCCGCGTGCTCGTACTCGAAGGATGTCTCCTGGTCGCAACTCCTTGCGGACGGTCCCGCGAGACCCGAGGTTCCGGCATTGTCGCCGATCGTCGTGCCTTTGACTATGTGCTCCGCCGAATTCGCGCAATTGCCACCACGACCAGCGCCCTCCGGCACACTCGCTTCGACCCGAAACGGGCAGCCTGCTACGGCCAACAATCGGGGGGATATTATTTGCACGCCGATCAGCTTAAAGGGCAAGTTGGCATACCGGATAACATTTAGGTTTGCGCACGCAAGCATATCTCACGGAGGCGACCATTCAAATTGCAGCGGTCCGAGACGCATCGACGATCCGTGGCGCGGGCAACGGAATCAGAAAGCAGCCGCCTGTGCGGAGATAGTCCGGATGCCGTTTGAGGATGGGTTCCGCATAGATCCACGCAAGTATCACAACGACGTCCGGTTTGCGTGTTGCGAGCGCGCTGGATGAAAGAACCGGAATGTGGGCACCCGGGCTGAAACGGCCGTGCTTGATTTCATTGTCGTCGACGATGAACTTTATCCGGCTCTCCAGCTCGAAATGATAGAGCAGGGTGGTCGTGGTGGTCGAGGCGCCGTAGGCGGCGACCATTTTGCCGGCGGCGGCGGCTTCGTCGAGATAAGCAAGCACCCTGCGCTTGCAGCCTTCAATGGTGACGAACCAGTCGCGGTAGATCTGCGGCTTGGTCACGCCGCGCCGTTCCTCCTCAGCGATCAGCTGCGACAGTTCCGCCGAGCGCGCGCGCCTGCCGGTCGACTTCGGTTGCGCGAACACCCGGATCGAGCCACCCTTGGTGGCCGTACGCTCGACGTGGAACAGCGTCATGTCGTGCCGGTTCAGGAACGTTTCGAGCGGGATCAACGCATGATGTGAGACGTGCTCATGATAGATCGTGTCGAACACCATGTTGTCGATCATGTCGACGATGTAGGAGACCTCGAACACGAACGCGCCGTCATCGGCGAGCAACAGCCGGATGCCCTTGACCACGTCCGACATGTTGTCGATGTGGGCGAACACGTTGTTGGCGCAGAACAGCTTGGCCTCGCCTTGTTCGGCCTTGATCCGGGCCGCCAGCGCGCTGGTGAAGAAGTCGGGGAGGGTCGGGATGCCTTCCTTCGTTGCCGTCGTAGCGATCTCGCGCGCGGGATCGATACCCTGGACCCTCATCCCCTCGTTCTTGAAGACCTTGAGCAGCGAGCCGTCATTGCTGCCCATTTCCGCGACGAGGCTGCCTTTCGGGAGGGCGAGCGAGGACACCACCGATTGCGCATAGCGCTTGAAATGTTCGACGAGCCCGAGGGAGACGGAAGTGCGGTAAGTATAGTCGCGGAACAAGACATCGGGATCGACGACGTCGAGGTTCTGCAGGTGGCCGCAGTCGAGGCAGAGATAGCAGTCGAGCGGATAGAGGTCCTGCGTTTCGTTGAGGCGGTCAGCGGTTACGAATGCATCGCCTATGGCCGAGGCACGAATTGGCAGCACGCGATCGAGCGAGGTCGAACCGCAGAGGCGGCAATCAGTTCTGTGCTTGACGTGCTGCATGAGTTGCGGTTCCGAGGACAGTGAGCCGAAGAGGGATTCACGGCACAATTTACAAACCGGCGAAGGTTTTGGCGACCTCTTCTTGCCAGACGATGGATACTCCGCCATCAAGCAACAAGCTCTGCCCGTTGATGAACGAGGCCCGCTCGCTGCAAAGGAAGTCGAGGGCATCGGCGCATTCCTCGGCCGTTCCGATCCGGCCGAGCGGGACCAACCGGCGGTAAGTCTCCATGAGCTTCTCGTTCTGCTCATAGAAGATACGCGAGTCCCGCTTCAGATAGGTCAGCGGCATGATTGCGTTGACGCGAATGCCGCGGCGGCCGAGCGTCGCGGCGTAATGGCGGACCATCGCATTGAGGCCACCCTTTACGACGTGGTAGCCCACCGGCTGCGACGAGCCGACGAATTCGGCATAAACCGAGCTGACCGCGCCGATCGCTCGGTCACCGTCATCGGCAAAATGGCTGGAGAAGCCCTCGATCAGGTCGCGCGAGGCGGTGAGGCCGACCTGGATCTCGCCCGTCCAGGGATCCCCTTGACCGCGGTAGCGCTGGCTAAGAACGAGGTAACGGACCGGACCCTGAGCCTCGGCGATCTCGTGCCACAGTCCGGCGAAGCTTTCGCTGCGCTCGAGATCCGCCGAAAAATGTTTCAGATCCGGCTGATCGGGGAAATCGGTCGGACGCTGCCGCGACACCACGCTGACGGTGCAGCCGCGGGCCAGGAAACGTTCTACCACCACGCGCCCAAGGCCGCGGGTGCCACCGACCACGACGGCATGGCTGGTCATGCCGCTGTGTCCTGCAGCGCTGCGACGCGTCGGACGAGATCGGCTTGATAGGCCGCGGCCGCGGCGGTGTCGCTGTCGTCGGGGGCGAAGTCGGCGAAGACGCTGGTACCGGGGCGGAACGGACCATTGGTGATCTCGTGCACGATCAGCAGCTCGCTCCGGACAATCAAGGTGTGGAAAAACGGGTTCGACATCCGATAGTAGAACGGCCGCGCGCCACCGGGCGGCCCCAACTCGACGACGCGGGCGATTTCGCCGGTCTCATCGAACACAACGATATCGACCTCCCCCTCGACGACATGGAAGGCCTCGCTCTTGCCCAGGTGCTTGTGCGGCCGGATGTACGAACGCGAATCGATCGCGATGATCATCTCGTGCAGGGAATCGTCAGCATCCGGATGCGCGTTGATGCGGGCCCGCCGTTTAGGGCTCGCTTTGACCGCGGTCTTGAGCGTGTTGATCTCCGCTTGTCCGATAGACGCAATCGGTCCTTCCGCCAGAAAGACCTCGGGAGACTTTTGAACCAGGCTCATCAGAGGAGATCCTTCGTGATTGCGTTGCCGAGCGCCGCGTAAACGGAGTGGAAGGCCACGCCTCGCGTCTCGAGGAAGCCGAGCTTCTTGCGCACCTTTTCCTCAATTTGAGGGGCGACCGCGAAGAGACAGGTAGTGATTCGCTCGTCGGCCAAAAGATCAGCGGAGCTTACCACGGGGACGCGGAAGCCCGGCGGGAAAAAGCCAACCTTGTCGGTGTCGTCGTCGACAGCTAGCGCGATCATATCGGCCATCCCGAAGGCGTTCGCGAACATGATCGCGTGATGCCCAATGCCAAAAAGGGCCAGTCCATCCTTCTTCGGACCTGCAGCCGTGTGCAGTCGCGCTTGCAGCCCCGCTCGCTGGTCTGCAAAGTTCTGACGGAAGCTCCGAAATAGTTCGGAAGGACCCTGCGCAGCAGGAGGCGTCACTTTTGAACACGGCGCCAGCACTGCGACCAATGCATCTTCGAGCGCGCCAGGATAGCGTAGCAACTCGAGCACTTCATACCCGCTTACCTCTGCCAATTGCCGCAACGTGTTCGCGACGAAGTAGCAGCTGTGCTCTTCCCACAGGAAACAATAGTCGCGCGCGCTCAGAAACTTGCTGCTGTCAGGAACCTCGACGAGCAGCAGGCCCTCCGGCCGGAGAAGATGTCTGAGCGAGCGCAATGCGGCCACAGGCGTGTGACTGTGCTCGACAAGATAGCGGCACGAGACGATGTCGAAGGTCCCGTGTCGTATCGACGCCGCCAGCAGATGTTCTTCATCGATGATGGATTGCCAGCTTTCAAGGTAGGGATAGCGGCCGGGGGAGGCGTCGACACCGAGCGGCAGTGTCTCCGTCTTCAGCCCGTGCGCGGCCAGTCGGGAAAGCAGAGGAAGCTCGAATGGTCCGGTGCCGATGGCCCCGCGCGCGTCGGAGCGCAGTGACAGCAGGCTGGTCGCCAGAGCATCAAGATGCCCTTCTGGTTCGCGATAGCGAATCCACGGCACCCGCGGCATGAGCAGATCGGCGGAAATTGTGCCGCGCAACTGCACCAGCTGGCAGAACTCGCACTCCACAACGCCGAGATCGATCGTGCGGTCGATCGAACCGTCTTTGGTGAAGTCATTGCAGACCGGCAAGTTGCCGAGGGATAGAGGGGACGAATCTATCGGTTGCCCGCAAAGCCGGCAGCGGGTCTCGCAGTGCTGATCGGAGCGGGCATTACTCATCGCAATCCGATGTCCCGTTGGTGGTGAACCTGTCTAGGCGTTGAAATCTGAACTCGAGTTTTCCGCCGCAAGCAGCCGGGGTGGCTTGTGAACTTTCATCACGTCATTCCGACCCTATCGGGTTGTGTGATGGATGTTATCTTGAGATGGCCGACCACATTTTTTCCGCTAGTCCACTATGGCGGGCTCGATGTTCGCAAACCTTATTCGAAGAAGATGAACTCGTGATCGCCGGCGTAGCCGGAGCGCTTGAACTCGAAGGCCCACTCCTCAGGGGTGTGGAAGATGCGGCAGGTGAGTTGCCAGTACATCAGGTTCACCTTCTCGCGCTCGTTGCGGTAGCCCTCGACGCAGAGGTACTTGGCGCCGCGGCTGACGCGCTCCATCTCGCGCAGCGCGGCATCGAGATCGTAGTTGTAGAGGTTGTGCAGCGTGTTGATCGAGATGACCAGATCGAAATACTTGTCGGGGTAGGGCAGCTTGGCTGCAGAGCCTATCTGACAGAACCGCTTTACGCTCTCCATCGTGTGTGCGACGCCGTAGGAGGAGATGTCGATGCCGGCAACCTCGAGGTCCGGAATGGCCTCGCGGAAATCGTGCAGGATGAACCCCTTGCCGGAGCCGACGTCGAGCACGCGCATGCCCGGCTTGATGCCGTAGGTCTCGATCATGGCGTCGGCGACCTTGCGCCAGCGGCCGTCATATTTGTAGCCGCCATATCCGGTCTCGCGGCTGCCGTCCCAATAGTCGTAGTCGTACTTGATCGCCATCTCGGCGACATCGGCCTTGTCGCGCTGGGTGACGCGCGCGAGATAGTCGCGCTTGGTCGATTTGTGGACGAGACTGACGAACTCGCGATAGGCCATGAAAATCTCCGGGCGTGTGAGTGTCGGTTAATCGGATGTCGCGCCGATCAGGCGGAGCTGTGCCTCGGCCTTGGCGAGCTGCGCGGCGCAGCGCTGCGCCCAGGCGCCGGTGTCGGCGAAAGCGCGACGGGTGGCGCCGAGCGGCAGGAAGTCGTTCAGGATGATGCAGGTCCATTTGACCTGGTAGGCGTCGATCAGCAGCCGGCAGCGCGCCACACTGGCGGCGTCGAGCCCGAGGCCGTCCGTCAGCCGGTCGATGAAATGCTCGTGCACCGGCAGCGGCACCGGCACCTCCGGCTGGCAGAAGAAGTCGGAGACGAGCTTGGCCGGATCGTCGCGGCCGGCATATTCAAAGTCGAGGAAGGTGAGCTTGTCCTGGTCGTCGATCAGCGCGTTGTGGAAGCCGAAATCGGACGGCGACAGGCAGACCTGATCGGCGGGGATGGCGGCCTCGAAGGCAAGGCCTTCGGCCGCCGCGCCGCGCAGAATGGTCGCCTTCACCTCGGCCCAGGCCGGCTGCAGCCGGCCCGCCACGAATGCCCTCGCCTCGGCGACATGCGGCACCTCGGCATCGAGCGTCGCCAGCCGCGCCACCCGGCGCTCGACGGTGGCAAGGTGCTCCGCGAGCGAGAAGCAGGCTTCCGATGCGGGCGCCAACGCGGGACGGGGCGGGGCATTCACCGCAAGCACGAAGTCGATCGCGGCATCGACATGGGCGGGCGCGAGCTCGGGCGCGGTCAGCTTGCGGCCTGCGACGAAGCTATAGAGGCCGGCCTGCTCTGCGCGGTCGCAGGCCAGGGGCTCCGGCACGACGCGGACGCCGTGGGACCAGGCATGGCTGATGAAGCTCCACTCGGCGCCAAGCCGATCGCGGGTGTCGCGGGCGTCGGTGAAGTAGCGCTTGAGGACCAGGGGGCCCTCGGCGGTGTCGAGACGATAGACCTGGTTGTTGCGGCCGCCGGCGAGCCGGGTCAGCGTCGTTGGGCTCGCCTTGCCGGCCTGCGCGGTGAGGCGTTCTGCCAGCGCCAGCAGGGCGGGATCCGGATCAGCGCTGGCGTCAACCGCGGTCACGGACGACATCCGCGGCGATCTCGGCCCAGGAGGCGCGGCGCTCGTAAGGCACGGCCTTGGCCGCGAACTGGTTCTCCGGATCGAACAGCACCTTGCGCATGCCCTCCGGGAAGCCGGTCATGCCAAGGATCTCCGGCAGATCGTCGACGAACAGCTCGCAGGCCAGCGCATGCGCCCGGACGACCTTCTCGTCCTTGGTCAACTCGAAGAACACCCGGTCCGGCGCGATCTGGCCGGGGGCGGCGCCCATCAGCCCGCGATCGGTCAGGAAGCCGCGCGCCGCCGCATGCATGTCGTGCTTCGGCCCCAGGATGGGATGCTTGGTCTTATGGCTGACGATGAACAGGTCATGGCCGGCGGCGCGGGCGGCCGTGACGAACTCCCCGAAGCCTGGGTAGGGCGACACCAGGTCCATGCGGGCGCCGTAGACATAACCCTGCAACTCGGTGAAGTCGTCCTTTCGGCCCGAGCCGTTGAGATGGTCGCGGACGCTGTTCTTGTCGCGGCCGAGATCGGCCGGGATCAGGCCGCGCTCGAGTGCGGCCGCATGAAACACGCCGTCATAGCAGGCGATCGTGTTGTCGAAGTCGATCCCGATCCGCATGGCCAGAACTTAAGCCAGCGACATGTCGATCAGCGGACGGCCGACCTTGCCGGCGGCGAGGTCGGCCAGCGCCTGGTCGGCCTGGGCGAGGCTGTAAGGCTTCGACAAGAGGTCCCGCACCGGGAAGCGGCCGGAGCTCAAGAGCCGCCCGTAGCGCCCGTAATCGCGATCCGGCACGCTGTCGCCGCCCCAGGTGCCGAGCAGGCTCTTGCCCTGGTTGAAGACGCCGGGGTTCAGCGTCAGCGCCGCGCCGTGCTTGGCGTTGCCGATCACGACCGCGCGGCCGCCCTGCTGGCGGGTGGCGTTGATCGCCTGATCCATGACGCCGGGGATGCCGGAGGATTCGACCGCGAGATCAACGCCCTGCGGCACGATCTTCTTGATCTCGGCCAGCACGTCGCCGGCCGCATCGATCACGTGCGTTGCGCCGTAGATCTGCGCGAGCGCGCGGCGGGTCGGGTTGGGGTCGATGCCGATCACCGGCATCGCACCGGCGAGCGCGGCGGCCATCAGCGCGTTGAGCCCGATGCCGCCGGTGCCGAACACGGCGACTGCATCGCCCGGCTGCACCTTCAGCACGTTGTAGACCGCGCCCATGCCGGTCGGGGCGGCGCAGCCGAGCAGCACCGCGACATCCATCGGCAGGTCCGGCGGCAGCAGGGTCAGGCGGTTCTCACTGACGACCGAATGGCGCTGGAAGGTGGTGACGCCGCCGGCGTTGACCTTCTTGCCGTCCCAGTCATAGACGGCGCCGCCGGCCTCGATGCCGCTGCCCTTGATCCAGGACAGCACGACCTTGTCGCCGACCTTGACCTTGGTGACGGCGCTGCCGGTCTCGATCACGGTGCCGGTGCCCTCGTGGCCGAGGCAATGCGGCACCCATCTGTCCTCGCCCTTGTCGCCGCGCCACTCCATCACCTGCGTGCCGCAGGCGCCGGAATAGGCGATCTCGACCAGGACCTGCCCCGGCTTGAGGGCGGGGGTCTCGATCTCGGCCAGCACGAGCGGCTGGCCGGTCTGGACCAGGAGGGCAGCTTGGGTCTTCATGTGATGTCTCAGCTCAAGGCGTGGATGATCTTGTCCGCGATCTGGTGGCCGGTAAGGCCGAGCACCTCGCGGGCGTATTCCTGTTCACCGGATTTCTTGAAGAAGGCATCCGGCGTGCCGAAGCGCAGGAATTTCTTCGGCGCGGTCTCGCTGTCGACGAGCCATTCGGAGACCGCCGCGCCGAAGCCGCCGATCAGCGAATGCTCCTCGATGGTCGCGACCAGCTTGAAGCGGCTGAAGGCCTGCTGGAGCTTGTCCTCATCCAGCGGCTTCACGGTGTGGAAGCTGACGACCTCCGCGGAGATGCCCTTTTCCTTCAATCTGTGAGCGGCTTCAATGACTTCCGGCAGCATGTTGCCGGTCGAAAGCAGGCAGACGTCGGAACCTTCCTCGATCGTGGTCGCCTTGCCGATCTTAAAGTCCGCGATGGGGCCCTTGTGAACGACCGGCTCACCCTTCTTGCCCATGCGGATGTAGACCGGACGGTCCTGCTGCATCGCCGCGCGCATCGCCCCGCGCACCTCGAAGGCGTCGCCCGGACAGATCACGATCATGTTCGGGATCGAGCGCAGAAACGAGATGTCCTCGCAGGCGTGATGGGTCGGCCCCAGGCCGGAATAGGCGAGGCCGGCGCCGACGGCGACGATGGTCACCGGGGCCTCGTGATAGCAGACGTCGGTGCGGATCTGCTCCAGGCAGCGCGTCGTCACGAAGGGCGTGATCGTGTAGGCGACCGGGCGGAGGCCGTTCATGGCCATGCCGGCGGCGACGCCCATCATGTTGGCTTCGGCCACGCCGCAGTTGAAGAAGCGGCTGGGATGCTTGTCCTTGAACTTGTCGAACAGGCGGTTGCCGATGTCGCCCGACAGCATGACGACGCGGGGGTCTTCATTGCCGAGCTTGGTCAGCTCGTCCGCGAACGCGTTTCTCATGACAGGCCGAGCTCCTTGAACGACTTGACGACTTCCTCAGCGGTGGGGGCGCGGTAATGCCAGTTGTTGTCGTCCTCCATGAACGACACGCCCTTGCCCTTCACGGTATGGGCGATCAGCGCCACCGGCTTGCCCGAGCCGTTCGGGATGTTCTGCATGGTTTCCGCCAGCGCGCCGACGTCGTGGCCGTCGATCTCGTGGGCGTCCCAGCCGAACGCGGCCCATTTGTCGCGCAGCGGCGCCAGCATCAGGGTCTCGTTGGAGCGCGCGGTCGCCTGCCACTTGTTGTAGTCGACGACGACGCAGACGTTCTCCAGCTTCTGGGCGGCGGCGAACATCGCGGCCTCCCATACCGAGCCCTCGTTGTTCTCGCCGTCCGACAGTAGGGCGAACACGCGGTAGTTTTCGCCCTTGATGCGGCCGGCCAGCGCCATGCCGCAGCCGAGCGGCAGGCCGTGGCCGAGCGAGCCGGTGGCCGCTTCGACGCCGGGCAGCAGGTTCGCCGGCGGATGCTCGGCGAGCCGGCCGCCGTCCTGGCAGTAGGTGTCGAGTTCCTCCATCGGGAAGTAGCCCTTCATCGCCAAGGTCGCGAACAGCGCCGCGGCGGCGTGGCCCTTCGACAGGATGAAGCGGTCGCGCAACGGATCGGTCGGGTTTGTCGGGTTGATGTTCAGGACGTGCCAGTAGGCGGCGGTCATCGCATCGGCGCAGGACAGCGACGAGGCGAGATGCGCGGCCTGCGCCTTGTGCGACATCTCGATGATCTTGCCGCGCAGCTTCGCGGCCTGCGCCTTCAGGGCGGCCACGTCGGGCTTTGCCGCGGTGTTCCGGACTGCCACGTTCATCGTGCTCTCCAGTCGCGCCTCCCGGGGAGGCGCAGGTATCGATCAGGGTTTATGCTCGTACTTGGTCGGCAGCTTGGCCATGACATCCTCGAACCGTCGCGCCCAGGCGATGACATCGTCGATGCCCTGTTCCAGCGAGAACGTGTCGCGCCAGCCCAGTTCAGTCCGCAGCTTGAAGCTGTCGAGCGTATAGGCGGTGTCCTTGCCAGGCCGCTCGGGGCCGATCTCGACGCAGTCCTCGAAGTTCTTGCCGAGGCGGGCAAGGATCATCTCGACCAGCGTGCGGATCGAGACCAGCTCGTAGCCCGAGATGTGGTAGGTCTCGCCGAGCTTGCCGCCGCGGCCGATCTTCACCGTCGCATCCGACACGTCGGTCATGTGGATGAAGACGCGGATCGACTTGCCGCCGCCGTCGAGGCGCAGCTTCTGCCCGGTCATCGCGGCCACGATCGTGCGCGGCACGATGCGGTAGAGCTGCTGGCCCGGGCCATAGACGTTGGCGGCGCGGGTGAACACCACCGGGAACTGGTAGTTGGCGAAATAGGTGCGCAGGCTCATGTCGCCGGCTGCACGCGACACCGCGTAGGGCGTCGACGGGTTGAAGGCTGCATCCTCGCGCACCCAGCCCTCGGTCGAGCCGTAGACCTCCGGCGTCGTGACGTGAACGTAGCGGTCGAGGCCGTCGTAATTGCGCAGGATGTCGTGCAGGCGGACCGCGGAGACGACGTTGGTCATCATCCAATGGTCCGGATACAGCCAGCTCTCGCCGACCATGCTCTGCGCCGCGAAGTTCACGACATGGGTCGGCCGCTCGGCCGCGAGCAGCGCCTTCAGCGCGTCGAGGTCGTGGTTGAGGTCGACGCGCTTGAAGCGCACGCTGCCGGAGCGCTTCTGCCACTTGTAGGGCAGGAACGCGTCATGCGGCTCGTCGGAGCGGCTGGTCGCGATCACGTCGTGACCGGCCGCGGCCAGGAAGTCGACGAAGGTTGCGCCCGAGAAGGAGTTCGAGCCAAGGATCAGGTACTTTTCGTTCGCAGCCATCGTCACTATCCGTCAGACCTCGCGCGTCGTGATGATATCGCCACGCTGGGCGTAGAGCCACTGCATGATCATGTGGCCGATCACCATCTGCGCGTCCTCGGCGATCTGCATGTCGTCGACGGCGAAGTGGATCGGCACGTCAGCCAGCGCCTTGGCCTTGCCGCCGGAAAAGCCGAGCACAGCGTAACTGGTCAAGCCGATCTTCTTGCCTTCTTCGAGCGCCTTCAGGATGTTCGGCGAGTTGCCGGAGCCGGAAAAGGTGATCAGCACGTCGCCCTTGCGCGCGAGCACCGCGAGCTGCAGCGAGAACACCTGGTCGTAGCCTTCGTCATTGGCGAGGCAGGTGATCACCGACGGGTTCGACGACAGCGAATGCACGCGCAGGCCGGAGCCCGGCGTCTTCGACAGCGCGTAGAGGAAGTCGTTGGCGAGGTGGTTGGCGTTGCCGCCGCTGCCGCCATTGCCGCAGAAGAACACCTGACGGCCGGTCTGCCAGCAATCGCGCAGGTCATAGGCGAGCTTCTCGACGGGGGCCCAGTCGAAGTCCTTCAGCACGGTGCTGAAGCGGCTGGTGTAGTCGGCGAATAGGCTGCCGGGAGTCTTGAAGGCCAGGACGTTCATCTCACGACCTCCTTCTCCATCCATTTCAGATTGTACCAGCGGTCCTCGTTCTTCAGGGCGCCTTGCGAGTACATGCCGATGATTTCCTTGATCGCGTCCTCCACCGTCTTCTTCGGACGGAAGCCGGTCGCGAGCAGGCGATCGGAGTTGACGCGATAGCTGCGCGGGTCGTTCGACGGGGTCACCACGATCTCGGCCTTCACATGCTTGGCGACCATGTTGGCGATGTCGAGGATCGAGATGTTCTCGAAACCGGCATTGTAGATGCCGGTATGTTCGGGATGGTCGAGCAGGAACAAATAGAGGTCGGTGATGTCGTCGATGTGGATGTTCGGCCGCGTCTGGTCGCCGCCGAACACGGTGATGCGGCCGTTCATCAGCGCCTGCATCGTCAGCATGTTCACCGACACATCGAGGCGCTGGCGCGGAGAGTAACCGCACACGGTGGCGGGGCGCACGATCTGCACGACCATGTCATCCTTGTAGGACAGCACGATGCGCTCGCCGCACATCTTGGTCTTGTTGTACTCCGAGATCGGCAGCAGCTCGAGATCCTCGGTGACCTGCTCCTCCTCCTTCACGCCATAGACGCTGCCGGAGGAGGCGTAGATGAAGCGCTTGATGCCGTGGCGGTAGGCGCGGTCGGCCAGCTGCATCGTCGCAAGGCACGAGATCTCCCAGGTCAGCTTCGGGTCGAGATCACCGCAGGGATCATTGGCGACGCTGGAGAGATGGATGATGGCATCGACGCCCGTCAAATCGATCGCGTCGGGATTGCGCACGTCGCCCTGGACGACGGTGAGGTCGGGATGCGGCTCGAGGAAATTGCCGAACCACATGATGTCGAACGCGACGACCTTGTAGCCGGCCTTCAGCAGCTTCGGCACGAGCACGCTGCCCTTGTAGCCGCACGCACCGGTCACGAAGATCTTCATCTGGGCAATCCCTTATTCGGTTGTCGTTTTGCCGTCTCGCGAGTTGCGCACCGTTGTATGGGAAAAAGCGATGGGCGGGTGCCCCTTGATGAGTGCCGCCCGTCAAGCGCTCTTATTAGCAAACGAATCTTGATTAAACTCCAACTGTGCTCGGCGCAAGCTTTCGGGATTGCCGATGTCCCGATGATAGCCGTTTGTTTCCACGCAAAAAATGCGTTCGAGATAGTTGGGAATGATTTCCGTGGAGAGGTCAACAATGTCCTTTCCGAGCGCCGCGAGATCGCCAATCACAGCGGGTTCGAACACGTAGACCGCGCCATTGGCGAGGTTCCCAGGCGGATTCCTCACCTTCTCGTGGAAGGCGACGACTCGGTTCAGGTCATCCAGTTCGAGAATACCGCACGAGCTCGGATCGTCGGTGCGGAACGCAAGCATCGTCATGATGCAGCCGGGAGGGCGGCGGCCGTGAGCGGCTAGCAGGCCCGCGACGTCGAAATCCGTCAAATTGTCCGCATGGGCGACCAGAAACGGCTGGTCACCGAACCAAGTGCGGTTGGCGAGCACGGTGCCGCCGGTGCCCAGCAGTTCATCTTCGTGAACGACATCGATCCGGTCGCGCCAGCGCGACTGCGCAACGTGGGCGCGCACCTGCTCGGCGAGCCAATGCGTGTTCAAGAGTGCGCGCTCGATGCCGCCTTCGAACACGAGGTCCAGCCAGTAGTCCAACAAGGGCCGGTCATGCACACGCACGAGGCATTTCGGGGTCGTGTTGGTCAGCGGTCGCAGCCGGCTCCCGATCCCGGCCGCGAGCAGAAGAGCACGCATCTCGACATCCTACTCCTGGCTGAAGCCGGTCTCGTCGATTTCCCGTACCAGCTCCGCCGTTGTCAGCGGCAAGTTGCCGACCCGAGACACCTGCAGCGCCGCGGCCAGCGCGCCCAGATAGGAGGCCTGCCAGATGTCGGCGCCAGCGCGCAGACCCATCGAACAGGCCATGAAAAAACTGTCGCCCGCGCCTGATACATCCTTGGGTGACGGATTAAAGGCAGGTAGCCGATCGGAGATGAAGGTGCCTTCCGTCGTTGTATTGATGAGCGCACCCTCCGCACCGAGCGTGATTACGAGGTGTTTGGTGCGGGCACGCTCGACCAGCCGCTCACTGATCACAGCAAGGCCCGAGATGAAATCATTCAGCGCAACGCGCGCCTCGCGCTCGGTCGGTGTCAGCAAGGTCATTCCCTTGAAGCGGGAGACGTCACCCGTCTGCGACGAAACCTGGCTGTCCGCGGCCATCATCACTCCTTCGCACCGAGCGTGATCAGAGATCGCGTCCACCAGATCCTGCGGGAGGCATCCATAGTTGAAGCAGGAAAACAGTAATAGATCGCACGTCTTCAAGGCGCGCTCGATCGATGTAAGCATTTGACGCTGCAGATCAGCATCGGAGGCATGCTGGCGCAGATGATTTACTCTGAGCAGCGTCTTATTGTGCGCGCGGAAGCGCTGCTTGCGCGTCGTCGGTCGGCTCTGGTCAGTGAAAGCGTTGAGTTTCACGCCATGCTGCTCGAGCGTATTGCCAGCGAACCGCGCTGCTTCGTCGTCACCTACCAGAGTGAAGAAATTAACCTCAGCTCCGAGCCCATGCGCATGAGCCGCCACCGCACCGGCACCGCCGACGAAGGTGCGGGCCATGAGCGGCGTAACAACTATCGTCGGGTCTTCCTGGGACATGCCGACGGCGTCGCAGGTAACATATTCGTCGATGATCAAGTCGCCGATTACGACAACCCGCATACCTGCGATTTTCCGCAGCAGATCCTTCAAGTTGGAAATTTCGAACCCGTGACGTTTTGGAAACTCCTGGGGCTTGCGGACGCTCGATATATCGACATTCGCATCGCGCTCCAGGAGCGACAGCGAGGCAAACCGCAACTCGCCGGAAGAAAAGATCAGGCGGCCGCCGTACGCGTTGACCGCGTCCTGCTCCGGGTTTGCGCGGTCCTCGAATTCCTTGCCCTTGACAACGATTGCCGGCTGCAGATGCGAGATGAAGTCGGACGCCGACGTCTCCAAACGCACTACATGATGCACAAAGGCAATGGAGCGCACATTCTCCAGCCGCATGTCATGCGCGAAGGTCACTCCCGGTGTGGAATCCTGGTTTACTCCCACGACCAGAACGTCCGCTTGTTCAGCAGCGAACTTTAGAAGCCGTAAATGTCCGGGGTGCACAACATTAAAGTTGCCGGACACAAACGCGATCGTCTGCCCCGGGGTGCAGGACGCCCGAATCGTTTGACAGGCCAGATCCATTTGTCCCGTACCAATCACCTGGCCCAAGGATGTGCCTCCGCCAAATCTGATTCGTTCGAGCAGTGTTGCACCTTGCTGTCAGTCGAATCGATTGCTTACAATCGCAGCGATTATCGGTCGCTGCAACTTCGGCAATTCGAATTCTCGCCTTTTCTAGCGTTCGTCGAGGTCGAACCTTCCGCAAAGTTTGGCACCGCTTTAGAACTTGGTTCTATATCGAGTTTGATTTGTCTGACCGGTCCAATCCCATTTCGTGCTGCGGCGTGCGACTTTCGATCAGGGCAGGGGATCCGGTTCAGCGGAGCAAGATTATCGCTGTAGCGGCGGGTACAGCTTGGCCCGGGACAAGGTGGGCCCCTGAACGTGCCGACTATCCTTCGCGACCGGTGCGGTTAGAAACCGCGCCCTGAGACCGGGAGCGGCGGCGGTCCGGTGTTCCCGCCCGATTTGGAAGCGTTTGCCGCCGATCGGAGTAGGCGCCTTTGCTCGATTGCGCGGCGCTGCCTTCTTACTTGCTGCTGATATGTTCCGGCACCGCCACGAGGTGAGCGGAATGGGCAAGCTACCGGCCGCCTCGTTTTTCAGCTGCCGTCGCTGACATACCCGCGCCCGCTAGCCCCGTGGCCGTTTTGTCGTTGCACGACCGGGTGGAGGCCGTACAGCGGGGTCGGATCAGCAACGCGACGAAGGCGACCGAACGGTCCGAGCAACTTCTGGCATTTGCCCGCAAGCAACAGTGCCTCTCGGATGGGCCGACAACCACCACGCGGGCGCAGGCGTCGCCCGAGGCTGCTCCCACGGGTCGAGGAGTCTTGCTCGGACGCGCAGCATCTAGGCTGGGCCACGTCAGCTGTACGCCAACGCGAGCACCGCGATGGAGGCGATCCCGAAACCGCAGGGCATCGATGACGAGACGTTCGCTGCCTGTGCAATTCCACGTCTCTTGCTCAAACAGCCGCAACACAGCAGCCGGCAATGCCGTTGATCAAGTCGCCCAGCTCGGCCCGGTCATGGTTGCCAAATAGCCTGGCAGTCTCCGCCGGAAGCTTTTCTCTAACGACCAGAAGCCGGCCGGCACAACGTCCCAGAACTAGGCCGGTGGGGCTAGGCTCAGCCGAAAAGGAGATGCAGCAGCTGACGACCACGTTTCACCGAATGACGATGACAGATCCTCTGGGCAATCCGAGCGACGAATTCCTGCAAAAGGTCGGCTTCCCGCAGAAGGTCGGCCGGGTAGCCGTGACAGCCGAAAAACGCGTCCCGTTCCTTGAGAGGAACGTCGTCGGATTCTCAACCCGTGTTCCAGCCGGAATGAAGGTGCGCGACGGCCGCGGCAAGTGGCTGGTGCGGCAGGTCCTGTACCGCCATGTGCCGGCCGACATGATTGACCGGCCGAAGACCGGCTTCAGCATTCCGCTCGACGCGTGGCTGCGCGGGCCGCTGAAATCCTGGGCCGCTGATTTGTTGTCGCCGGCGCGATTGAAGCGGCAAGGTCTGTTTGATCCCGCGCGCGTGACGCGCATGTTCGACGAGCATCTCAGCCGCCACCACAATCATTCCTACTGGATGTGGAACGTGCTGATGCCCCAGGCGTGGCACGACGAATGGGCTGGTGCCCGATGGCTCAATCTTCGACCGTGGCGGGGACGGTCATGGCGCCCTTGCCCTTTTCGGCGCTGAGGATCCACACCACGCCGCCCATGCCGCCGACGATGAAATACACCGCGCCGAACAGGATCGAGACCACCGTGCCGTCGGCCGGCGCCAGGCCGGCATAGCCGAACGCGACCATCATCGTCGCCTCGCGCACGCCCCAGCCGGCGATCGAGATCGGCAGCATCGTGATCAGCATGATCGGCGGCGTCAGCAGGAACAATTGCTCGAATGCGGCAGATGCCGCGATCGAACGCACGGCACACCAGGCTATGACGACCGCGAGCACGTGGATGGACAGCGACAGCACGGCGATCTTCGGCGCCGTCGTCCTGCCGAAGATCACCTTGCTCGCGATCACTGAGCAGGCATAGACATGCCGCGTCGGCCACCACGCCTTCATCCAGGCGGCCGGAAGAATGCCGATGGTGAGGAAGCCGACGCCGGCCGCCAGCGCCGCGGCATCGACCAGCACCAGAGCGAGCCGTCCCTTGTCGTCGGCGATCATGCCGTAGCTCCACGGCAGGCTGGCCACGATGATCAGCGCCAGCGCGATGAAGCCGACGGCGCGATCGGTCAGGATCGAATAGCTGGCCGCGCGCCAGCCGGCGCCGGTGCGGCCGATCAGCCACAGGCGGACCGCATCGCCGCCGATCGAGGAGGGCAGGGTCTGATTGAAGAAGGCGCCGATCATGTTGTACCGGAACGCCCTGAGATCCGACAGCGGGGCGCCGCAGAGCACCGAAATTTCGCGCCAGCGCAGCGCGCCGATGAAGATCTGGCAAATCGTGATGGCGACCGCCAGCACGATCCAGCCGATGCTGATCTGGCTAAGCCGCTCGCCGATCGCAGCGAAGTTGATGCCGCGCAGCGCGAGATACAGCAGCGCGAGCGACACCACGATCCGGAGGAGGAGAATCAAAAACGCACGCATGCCAGGCTGGCTTCGCTCTTGGTTTGAAACGGCCCAAGCCGAGTGCGAGACGCGCAACTCCCGTCCTGGCGAGATGATCGGACCCCTGCCCGGTACGAGCCGTTACGCGGCCGACCCCTTGCGGTCCTGATGCCCCGGTGGCTAAACAGTCGCAGGGGTGGCGTCAATGGCCTCCGAAACGACCGGAGTATCAATTTATGTCTCATGGCCGAAAGATCGCGGTGATAGGCCTTGGTTACGTCGGCCTGCCGGTCGCCGCTGCGTTTGCGCGCGCGGGTTGCCCGGTCATCGGCTTCGACATCGATGCTGTGAGGGTCGTTGAACTGCGGGCGGGGCGTGACCGGACCTTTGAGGTCGATGCCGCCGATCTCGGCCGTCCGGGGCTGCGCTTCACGAGCGAATCGGGCGAGATGGCCGCGGCCGATTTCTTCATCGTCACGGTCCCGACTCCGATCGACAGCGCGCGCCGGCCCGATCTGAGCGCGATGCTGGCTGCCACGCGGACGGTCGGCGGCGTGCTGAAGCGCGGCGACATCGTGGTCTACGAGTCCACGGTCTATCCCGGCGCGGTCGAGGAAGACTGCGTCCCGCTGCTCGAGGCCTGCTCGGGGCTCAAGGCCGGCGACGGTTTCAACGTCGGCTATTCGCCCGAACGCATCAATCCCGGCGACAAGACCCATCGCTTCGAGACGATCATGAAGGTGGTGTCGGCGCAGAACCCGCAGACGCTGGAGATCGTGGCGGCTGTCTATGGGTCCGTCGTCACCGCGGGCATTCACCGGGCGCCCTCGATCAAGGTCGCCGAGGCGGCCAAGGTGATCGAGAACACCCAGCGCGATCTCAACATCGCCTTCATGAACGAGCTCTCGCTGATCTTCCAGGCGCTACAGATCGACACGGGCGACGTGCTCGCGGCGGCGGCGACCAAGTGGAACTTCCTGCCGTTCACGCCGGGGCTGGTCGGCGGGCACTGCATCGGCGTCGATCCCTATTATCTCACCTACCGCGCCGAGAAGGCCGGCTATCATCCCGAAGTCATTCTCGCCGGCCGTCGTATCAATGACGAGATGGGCCGGCGGATCGCGCGCGAATGCATTCGCGGGCTGCTGAAACGGAAAGGACGCAGCGGCGTCGTGACGATCCTCGGCATGACCTTCAAGGAGAACGTGCCGGATATCCGCAATTCCCGCGTGATCGACATCATCAGCGAATTGCAGTCGTTCGGCATCGACGTGCAGGTCGCCGATCCCTTGGCAGATGACGCCGCCGTGCATGAAGAGTACGGCATCGGCCTCGCGGCGCTCGACGCGCTCCGTCCTGCCGATGCCGTCGTGCTCGCCGTGTCGCATGACCAGTATCTCGCCGGCGGCTGGCCCCTGGTGCAGCGACTGTTGCGCGAGGAGAGCGGCCTCGTGCTCGACATCAAGATGAAGCTCGATCGCGCCAGCAAACCCGCCGCCATCGAACTGTGGCGACCCTGACGGAGCCGACCATGCCAGATGATCGCATCCTCGTCACCGGCGCGGCCGGCTTCATTGGCTTCCACCTGACGCAGCGGCTGCTAGCCGAAGGGCGTGAGGTGGTCGGCATCGACAACATCAACGCCTACTACGATCCGAAGCTGAAGGAGGCGCGGCTCGACATTCTGAAGGCGCAGCCCCGCTTCACCTTCCACAAGCTCGATCTGGTCGATCGCAGCGGCATCAAGGCGCTGTTCGCCACGCACCGCTTCCTCGCGGTGGTGCACCTCGCGGCGCAGGCCGGCGTGCGCTACTCGCTGGAAAATCCCCACGTCTATGTCGATGCCAATCTCGAGGGCTTCGTCAACGTGCTCGAAGGCTGCCGCCATCACGGCTGCGGGCATCTCCTGTTCGCGTCCTCGTCGTCCGTCTACGGCGCTAACACCAAGCTGCCGTTCTCGGTCAAGGACAATGTGGACCATCCGATCAGCCTCTATGCGGCGAGCAAGAAGGCCAACGAGCTGATGGCGCATTCCTACAGCCATCTGTACCGGCTGCCGGCGACGGGCTTACGCTTTTTTACCGTTTACGGCCCGTGGGGCCGGCCCGACATGGCGATGTTCACCTTTGCCAAGGCGATCCTCGCGGGCCAGCCGGTGAAGCTGTTCAATCACGGCCAAATGCGGCGTGATTTTACCTATGTTGACGACATCGTGCAGGCGATCGTGCACCTGATCGGCCGGCCGCCACAGGGAAACCCGGATTGGGATGGAAACAAGCCCGACCCATCGAGCAGCCGCGCGCCATGGCGGATTTACAATATCGGCAACAATCACCCCGAACAGCTGACCGACGTGATATCGCTGCTGGAGAAGGAATTCGGGCGGCCGGCCATCAAGGAGATGCTGCCGATGCAGCCGGGAGACGTCGAGGCGACCTACGCGGATGTCAGCGATCTCGAGCGTGACATTGGCTTCCGGCCCTCGACTTCGATCGCCGACGGCATCGCGCGATTCGCGCGCTGGTATCGCGACTATCATGGGATTTGAGGATTTTATTATATGACCGGACGCATCATCCCTCTCATCATGTGCGGTGGCGCCGGAACCCGCCTCTGGCCGGCGTCCCGCGAAGTCCGGCCGAAGCAGTTCCTGCCGCTGTTCGGCGCCAGGTCCACGTTCCAGGACACCCTGCTGCGCGTCTCCGACGCGGATCTGTTCGCACGGCCCATCATCATCACCAATGCGGCGTACCGCTTCATGGTGCTCGAGCAACTGGCCGAGATCGGTATCGAGGCCGACGTCCTGCTGGAACCGATGCGGCGCGACTCCGGTCCGGCGATCGCAGCCGGGGCCGCCTTCGCGCAGTCCCGCGATCAGGATGCCGTGGTGCTGGCGCTCGCCGCCGACCACGTCGTGCGTGACAAGGCGGCGTTTCTGGCGGCCTGCCGCGAGGGGCTGGTAGCGGCGGAAGCCGGCCGCATCGTCACCTTCGGGGTCAATCCGGAACGCGCGGCCACCGAATACGGCTACATCAGCCCGGGCGCGACGGTATCTGGTGAAGTCCGCGCGGTGGCGAAATTCGTCGAGAAGCCGGATCAGCCGACCGCCGAGCGCTACATCGGCGAGGGCTACCTCTGGAACAGCGGCAACTTCATGTTCCGCGCGTCCGTCCTGCTCGACGAGTATCGCAAGTTCGACGCTGCCAGCGTGCAGACGGTGGCGGATGCAGTGAGCAAGGCCGGCCGTGATCTCAGCTTCATCATCCTGGACTCCGACGCCTTCGCGGCGGCCAAGCCGATCTCGATCGACTATGCCGTGATGGAGAAGACCGAGCGGGCCGCCGTGGCACCGGTGTCGTGCGGCTGGTCGGATGTCGGCTCGTGGCACGCGGTCTGGGAGCTGTCGGACAAGGACGGGCAGGGCAACGCGGCGCGCGGCACCGCCGTGTTCGAGGATTCCCGCAACTGCAACGTCGTCACCGACAAGGCATTGGTCGCGCTCGAAGGCGTGGATGACCTGGTCGTCGTGGCCGCGCAGGATGCCGTCCTGGTGTCGCGCCAGCGCGATGCCAACGGCCTGAAGCGGCTGGTCGCCAAGCTCAAGACCGTCGCGCCCGAGGTGACCGAAGCCCATATCAAGGTGCACCGTCCCTGGGGCAGCTACCAGTCGGTCGACAATGGCGAGCGGCACCAGGTCAAGCGCATCATCGTCAAGCCCGGCCAGCGGCTGTCGCTGCAGAAGCACTATCACCGCTCCGAGCACTGGATCGTGGTCCGCGGTGCCGCCCGGGTCACCGTGAACGAGATGGTGAAAACCGTTCACGAGAACGAATCGATCTACATCCCGATGGGCGCCGTGCACCGGCTGGAAAATCCCGGCAAGATCCTGCTTGAGCTGATCGAGGTTCAGACCGGGTCCTATCTCGGCGAGGACGATATCATTCGAATCGAGGACGATTACCGCCGCGAGTAGAGCGGGGGTCTCGCCGCGAATCACGCGAGCCGTGCTAGACAGCCCCGGAACGGTCCCCGGAGAGCTTCGTTGCAAAGCACGATCGGATCGCGTGCGTTCCAGAACGCGCGCCTGCAGAAGAAGAACCGCAAGCAGGCCGATGGCCTGATGCCGCAGGCCGTCGCGGCCTATCGGGCGGGCCGGCATGCGGATGCCCAGGCCATCTGCGGGCAGGCGCTCGGCCTCGTCCCCGATCATTTCGATGCCCTGCATCTGCTGGGCGCCTCGGCGCTCGACAGCGGCCGCTTCGATCTGGCCGAGCAGGCGCTTGCCCGCGCCGTCGCCGTCGAGCCGCGCAATGCCGAGGCTCTCGCAAATCTTGGTCTCGCGCTGTTCAGCCTCAAGCGCTACGAGGAGGCACGCGCGGCGCAGGAGCGCGCAGTTGCGCTCAAGCCGAATTTCGCGACGGCATGGACCGGCCTCGGCAACACGCTGATGAACATGCAGCTGTTCGCGCAAGCGATCGATGCGCATGATCGGGCCATCGCGCTCAAGGCCGACTTCGCCGACGGCTATTGCAACCGGGGCATGGCGCAGCTGCTGTTGCTGCGTAACGAAGACGCCATGCAGAGTTTCGATCGCGCCTTGGCGTTGGCGCCGCGGCACATGCAGGCGATGTTCGGCAAGGGGCTCGTCGGCATCAATCTGCGCCATCTCGAGCAGGCGCTCGACGCCTTCAATGCGGCGCTCGCCATCAAGCCGGGAGCGGCTGCAGTGATCGCGCAGCGCGGCCGCCTCTACGTGCAGATGGGACGGTTCGCGGAGGCCGAGGCCGACTTCGAGGCGGCGCTGGCAATCGATTCCAGGCTGGAGTCTGCCTTGCTCGGCAAGGCGCATGTGGGTGTGCTGACCGAGCGGATCGCCCCGGCGATGCTCGCCTGCAAGCGGGTGCTCGAGCAGAATCCGAACTCGGAGGTCGCGCTGATCTGGCTTGGCGCCTGTCTGGCCAAGCAGGGCGATACGGCGACCGCCATCCAGCATTTCGACCGCGCGCTCGAGATCAAGCCGGATTTCGAGGATGCGATCCTGAAGAAGATCTTCGCGCTCGATTTCTATCCCGGTGCCGACGTCGCCGTGCATCAGGCCGTCAGGCGCGAATGGTGGGAGCGCATCGGTGCGCGCATCCCGCAGCGCCAGCTCGGGTCGATCGACCGCGATCCGGAGCGACGCATCACGGTCGGCTACGTGTCGTCGGACTTCCGCAGCCATTCCGCGGCGCTGACCTTCCTTCCGGTGCTGCGCCATCACGACCACGGCGCCTTCAAGGTCATCTGCTACTCGTGCTCGCCGCAGGTGGATTCCGTCACCGCGCAGTGCAAGGCGGCGGCCGACATCTGGGTGGATGGCACGCAGCTGTCCGACGATGAGCTCGCCGGTCGCATCCAGGCGGACCAGGTCGACATTCTCGTGGATCTGTCCGGCCATTCGGCCGGCAACCGCCTGACGGTGTTCGCGCGCAAGCCCGCGCCGGTCCAGGTCACGGCCTGGGGCAACGCCACCGGCACCGGTCTGCCGACCATGGACTACTTCTTCGCCGATCCCGTCACGGTGCCCCAAGCCGTTCGGCCGCTGTTTGCCGAACAGGTCTATGACCTGCCGGCGCTGATCACGACGGACCCGCTGCCGGACGCGACGCCGACGCCGCTGCCGATGCTGCACAAGGGCCACGTCACCTTCGGCATCTTCAACCGCATCGACAAGATCTCCGATCAGGTCCTCGACGTCTGGGCGGCGCTGCTGCGGGCGGCGCCGTCAGCACGGATCGTGATCAAGAACGGCGCGCTCGACGATGCCTTCCTGCGCGACGGGCTGATCGCGCGGTTCACGGCTCAAGGCATCGAGGAGAGCCGGCTGACATGTCTCGGCGCCTCGACGCGCCAGGAGCATATCGCGGCCTTTGCCGAGATCGACATCTCGCTCGATCCGTTTCCGCAGAATGGCGGCGTGAGCACGTGGGAATCGCTGCAGGCCGGCGTGCCGGTCGTGGCCAAGCTCGGCAACAGCTCGGCCTCGCGCGCCGGCGGCGCGATCGTCAAGGCGATCGGTCTCGACGATTGGGTCGCCGAGGACGACGAAGGCTACATCGCGATTGCGCTGAAGCATGCGGCTGATCCGGCAGAGCTGGCGCGCATTAGGGCCGAGTTGCCGGCGCGGGTGGCCAATTCAGCCGCCGGCAACGTCCAGGCCTACACGCGCAAGGTCGAAGAGGGCTATCGCCAGTTCTGGCGCAATTATTGTGCTGCCGTCTGACAACTGCAGCGCGGATTGCGCGGCGGAGACCGTTGTGTTCTCGAGTCCCATTCAGTGAGTGAGTGCTTTGCGTGAAGTCCGTGGAGGCCGCTCTTGGCAGGCAATGTTGGTTCGCGCGCATTTCAGAATGCGAGACTCCTGAAGAAGCACCGCAAGCAGGTCGATGACCTCCTGCCGCGCGCGGTCGCGGCCTATCGCGCCGGACGGCTCGCCGAGGCGCAGGCGATGTGCGGGCAGATCCTGGCGCTCCTCCCCGAGCATTTCGATTCCCTGCATCTGCTCGGCGTGGTGGCGCTCGACGGCGGCCAAACCGAGCTCGCCGAGCAGGCCCTGACGAAAGCGGTCGAGATCGAGCCGCGCCATGCCGAAGCGCTGTCCAACCTCGGCCTCGCGCTGTTCAATCGCAAGCGCTACGACGAGGCGCGCAAGTGCCAGGAGCGCGCCATCGCGGCGCGGCCGAACTTCCCCGCGGCGCTCACCGGCCTCGGCAATACGCTGATGCATCTCGGCCTGCCGAACGAGGCGGTGGCGGCGCATGACCGGGCGATCAAGCTGAAGCCGGACTACGCCGACGCCTATTGCAACCGGGGTATGACGCTGCTGACGCTCGAGCGCAACACTGAGGCGAACGAGAGCTTTGCCCGCGCGCTCGCGCTCAATCCCCGGCATATGGAGGCGAAATTCGGCACCGGGCTCGCCAGCGTGGCGCTGCGCCATTACGACGCCGCGCTCGCCGCGTTCGATGCCGCGCTGGCCATGAAGCCGGGATCGGCCCGGGTCATCGCCCAGCGCGGCCGGCTGCATTTGCAGGCGCACCGGTTCTACGAAGCGGGAGTCGATTATGATGCCGCGCTGGCCCGTGAGCCGGACTCGGAGCCGGCGCTGCTCGGCAAGGTGCAGATCGGCCTGAACAACGGCAACATCGCATCGGCCTTGCAGGCCTGCCGCAAACTGCTCGAGATCAATCCGAAGTCCGAAGCGGCCTGGGGCTGGCTCGGCATCTGCTGCGCCACCCAAGGCGACCTGCCGACGGCCCTGCAGCACTTCGACCGCGCGCTCGAGCTCAAGCCCGACTTTGCCGACGCTGTCACAGCGAAGATCTTCGCACTCGAGTTCTGGCCCGACGCCGATTTCGCGCAGCACCAGGCTATCAGACGCGACTGGTGGGAGCGTGTCGGACGCCACCTTCCGCAGCGCGTCCTGGCGCCGCGCGACATGGATCCGGAGCGTCGCATCACCGTCGGCTATGTCTCGTCGGACTTCCGCAATCATTCGGCAGCTTTTGTGTTTCTGCCGGTGCTGAGGCACAGCGACCGGGAGCACTTCAAGATCGTCTGCTACTCCTGCTCCGTGATCCAGGACGAGGTGACGGAGCGCTGCCGGGCCGCCGCGAGCGAGTGGGTCGATGCATCGCAGATGTCGGACGACGAGCTCGCGGACCGCATCCAGGCGGATCAAGTCGACATTCTCGTCGATCTCTCCGGCCATTCGGCAGGCAACCGGCTTCCGGTGTTCGCCCGCAAGCCGGCGCCCATTCAGGTCACGGCCTGGGGCAGCGGGACCGGCACCGGCCTGCCGACGATCGACTACTTCTTTGCCGATCCCGTGACCGTGCCGGAGAGTGCGCGCCACCTGTTCGCCGAGAAGGTCTATGATCTGCCGGCCGTCATCACCATCGACGCGCTGCCGGCCCCCGTGTCGAGCCCTCTGCCGATGCTGCGGACCGGCGCTGTCACGTTCGGCGTGTTCAATCGCATCGACAAGATTTCCGACCCTGCGTTGCGGGTGTGGTCGCTGCTGATGCAGCAGCTGCCGGGCTCGCGGATCGTCGTCAAGAACAGCGCGCTCAGCGACCCCGTGCTGCGCGATGGCCTGATCGCGCGCTTCGTCGCCCATGGCGTGCCGCTGGAGCGTATCACCTGTCTCGGCTCGTCGCCGCGGGATCAGCATATCGCCGAGTTCGCCAACATCGACATCTCGCTCGACCCGTTCCCGCAGAACGGCGGTGTGAGCACCTGGGAGTCGCTGCAGGTCGGCGTGCCCGTCGTCGCCAAGCTCGGCCGCAGCTCGGCCTCGCGCGCGGCAGCTGCGATCGTCAAGGCGGTCGGCCTCGACGATTGGGTGGCTGAGGATGACGACGGCTACATCGCCATCGCGCTGAAACATGCGGCGCAGCCCGAACAGCTGGCGCGTCTCAGGGCAGAGCTGCCGGCGCGCGTCACTGGCTCCGCGGCCGGCAATGTCGAGACCTACACGCGCAAGGTGGAGGAGGGCTACCGGCAGTTCTGGCGCCGCTACTGCGCGGGCTGACGGATCATCTCGACGGCGCTGCACGATGCCGTCATCGAACATGTCTCTGTATCTCTTTGCGTCCCCTTTGGAGGCTGTCCCTTGGCAAGCGATGTCGGTTCCCGCGCGTTTCAGAATGCGAGGCTGCAGAAGAAGCACCGCAAGCAGGCCGATGCGCTGATGCAGGCTGCCGTGACGGCCTATCGCAGCGGTCGTCTGGCCGAGGCGCAGGCGATCTGCGGCCAGATCCTGGCGCTGCTGCCGGATCATTTCGACGCGCTGCACCTGCTGGGCGTCACGGCGCTCGACGGCGGCCAGATCGATCTCGCCGAGGAGGCGCTGAGGAAGGCGGTGGAGATCGAGCCGCGCCATGCCGAAGCGCTCTCCAATCTCGGCCTCGCGCTGTTCAACCGCCAGCGCTTCGAGGATGCGCGCAAATGCCAGGAGCGGGCGATTGCGCTCAAGCCTGGTCTCGCCGTCGCGCAGACCGGGCTCGGCAACACGCTGATGCGGCTCGGCCTGCCGGCGGAGGCGATTGCCGCGCATGACCGGACGATCGCGCTGAAGCCCGACTATGCCGACGCCTACTGCAATCGGGGCATGGCGCTGCTTCCGCTCGGCCGCCACGCGGAGGCCACCCAGAGCTTCGACCGCGCGCTGTCGCTGAATCCGCGCCACATGGAGGCGCTGTTCGGCAAAGGACTCGTCAACCTCGACCTGCGTCATCTCACCGAGGCGCTGGCTGCCTTCGACGCCTCGCTTGCGATCAAGCCCGGTGCGCCGCAGGTGCTCGCGCAGCGCGGGCGGGTGCATCAGATGTCCGCGCGGTTCGACCAGGCGATGGCCGACTACGAGGCGGCACTGGCGCGTGATCCGATGCTGGAAGTCGCGCTGCTTGGCAAGGCGCAGCTCGCCTATTTCAAAGACATCTCGGTAACGGTGAATGCCTGCCGCAAGGTGCTGGAGCAGAATCCGCGCTCCCTGGACGCCTGGCTGTGGCTCGGTGTCTGCTTCGGCAAGCAGGGTGAGGTGGAGGCTGCCGTCGAGCATTTCGATCGCGCCCTCGAGATCAGGCCCGACTATCCCGAGGCGATGACGGCCAAGATCTTCGTGCTCGAATTCAAGCCCGGGGCCGATTTCGCGCTTCACCAGGCGGTCCGGCGCGAATGGTGGGAGCGCATTGGCGTTCACATCGCACGCCGGCCGGCGCCGGTGCGCGACCTCGATCCGGAACGGCGCCTGCGGATCGGCTACGTGTCCTCGGACTTCCGCCATCATTCGGCGGCGCACACCTATCTGCCGGTGCTGAGGCATCACGATCAGCAGAACTTCGTTCTCGCCTGCTATTCCGCCTCGCCGGTGCAGGACGCCGTCACTGATAAGTTCCGCGCCTGTACCGACCTCTTTGTCGACGCCACGCAGATGTCCGACGACGAACTGGCGGACCGCGTCGAGGCGGACCAGATCGACATCCTCGTCGATCTCTCGGGCCATACGTCCGGCAACCGGCTGCCGCTGTTTGTCCGCAAGCCGGCACCCATTCAGGTCACGGCCTGGGGCAGCGGCACCGGAACGGGGTTGCCGACCATCGACTACTTCTTCGGCGATCCCGTGACGGTGCCCGAGGCGGCGCGTCCGCTGTTCGCCGAGCAGGTCTACGATCTGCCGGCCGTGATCACGACGGAAGGCGTGCCGGGTATCGTGCCCGCACCGCTGCCGATGCTGCAGAACGGCCATATCAGCTTCGGCGTGTTCAACCGCATCGACAAGATCTCGGACCCTGCGCTCGAGGTCTGGACCCGGATCATGCATGCGCTGCCGACCTGCCGCATCGTCATGAAGAACGGCTCGCTCGATGATCCCCTGCTGCGCGACCGCCTGCTGGCGCGCTTCGCCGCGCATGGCGTCGCGCCGGAGCGGGTGGTCTGTCTGGGGCAGTCGAGCCGCGAGGAGCAGATGGCGCAATTCGCGCAAGTGGACATTTCGCTCGATCCGTTCCCGCAGAATGGCGGCGTCAGCACCTGGGAATCGTTGCAGGCCGGAGTGCCCGTCATCGCCAAGCTCGGGCTGAGCGCGGCCTCGCGCGCCGCAGCAGGGATCGTCACATCGGTCGGGCTCGGCGAATTCGTTGCCGAGACGGACGAGGCCTACATCGCGCTCGCCGTGAGCTGGGCGTCCAAGCCTGAGGCGCTGGCCAGGATCCGCGCCGAGCTGCCGAGCATGCTTGCAAGCTCGGCGGCCGGCAATGTTGCGACCTACGCGCGCAAGGTCGAGGAGGCCTATCGCCTGTTCTGGCGCCGGCACTGTGCCAGCGCCGGCTGAGCGCCCTCTACGGCCGGCCCCGGCCATGCCGTGAACGAGTTCATCGCGTTCCGTTTCTGCCCGCTGCCTTGAGGAGGCACGTCTTTGGCCAGCAATGTCGGCTCTCGCGCTTTCCAGAATGCGAGACTCCAGAAGAAGCACCGCAAGCAGGCCGATGAGCTGATGCCGCGCGCGGTTGAGCTCTATCGCGCGGGACGTCACGCCGATGCGCAGGCGGTCTGCAGAGACATCCTGGCGCTGCTGCCCGACCATTTCGACGCCCTGCATCTGCTCGGCGTCGTGGCGCTCGACGGCGGGCAGCTCGAACTCGCCGAGCAGGCGCTGACCAGGGCGGTGGAGATCGAGCCACGCCATGCCGAGGCGCTGTCCAATCTCGGCCTCGCGCTGTTCAGCCGCAAACGCTACGAGGAGGCGCGCAAGTGCCAGGAGCGGGCCGTTGCGCTGAAGCCCAATCTGCTCGTCGCGCTCACCGGCCTCGGCAATACCCTGATGCACCTGGGCCTGCCCGAGGAGGCGATCGCGGCTCACGACCGGGCGATCGCGCTGAAGCCGGACTACGCCGACGCCCACTGCAACCGCGGCATGGCATTGCTGCCGCTGGCGCGCAATGCGGAGGCCAACCAGAGCTTCGATCGCGCGCTGTCGCTCAATCCGCGGCACATGGAGGCGATGTTCGGCAAGGGGCTCGCAAGCATCAATCTGCGCCATTCCGACGACGCGCTCGCGGCGTTCGATGCCGCGCTGACGATGAGGCCGCGCGCGGCGCAGGTGCTGGCGCAGCGCGGCCGCCTGCACCAGCAGGCCGGGCGGTTCGACCAGGCGATGGCCGATTTCAACGCGGCACTGGCGATCGATCCGCGGCATGAGGTGGCGCTGATGGGCTTCGCGCAGCTGAGCGTGATCAGGGACAATATCGCGCCGGCGATGGACGCGTGCCGCAAGGTGCTGGAGCTGAACCCGCAGTCGGAGGTGGCCTGGACCTGGCTCGGCGAATGCTTCTGCAAGCAGGGCGATCTCGCCGCCGGTCTGCAGCATTTCGAGCGCGCGCTCGAGATCAAGCCCGATTTCGGTGATGCGATCACCGCGAAGATCTTCCTGCTCGACTTCATGCCCGACACCGGCTTTGCCGAGCATCAGGCCGTCAGGCGCGAATGGTGGAGCCGGATCGGCGCCCAGATCGCGCGCCGGCCACAGCCGTTGCGCGATCGCGATCCGGAGCGGCGGCTCACCATCGGTTATGTCTCGTCCGATTTCAGGTCGCATTCGGCCGCGCTGGTGTTCCTACCGGTGCTGCGCCATCACGATCACGACGCCTTCAGGATCGCCTGCTATTCCTGCTCGCCGCTGCAGGACACCATGACGGCGCAGTGCCGTGCCGCCGCCGATGTCTGGGTCGATGCCTGGCAGATGTCGGACGAGGAACTCGCCGACCGCATTGAGGCCGATGGCGTCGACATCCTGGTCGATCTCGCCGGCCATTCGGCGGGCAACCGCCTGCCGGTGTTCGCGCGCAAACCGGCGCCGGTCCAGGTCACGGCCTGGGGCAGCGGCACCGGCACGGGCCTGCCGACGATGGACTACTTCTTTGCCGATCCGGTGACCGTGCCGGAAGCGGTGCGTCATCTGTTCGCCGAGCAGGTCTACGATCTGCCCGCCGTGATCACCACCGATCCGCTGCAGGGATGGCAGCCGACGCCGCTGCCGATGCTGCGCAACGGTTACGTCACCTTCGGCGTGTTCAACCGCATCGACAAGATCTCCGATCCCGCGCTCGCGCTGTGGTCCCGGCTGATGGCTGCGCTGCCGGACGCGCGGATCGTCATCAAGAACGGTGCGCTCGACGATGCGCTGGTGCGCAGCGCCCTCATCGCCCGCTTTGTCGCTCGCGGCATTGCGCAGGAGCGCATCACCTGCCTCGGCCTTTCGTCGCGCGAGCAGCACGTCGCGCAATTCGCCGAGATCGACATGTCGCTCGATCCGTTCCCGCAGAATGGCGGGGTCAGCACCTGGGAGTCGCTGCAGGCCGGCGTGCCGGTGATCGCCAAGCTCGGCCATGGCGCGGCGGCGCGGGCCGCAGCTGCCATCAACACGGCCGTCGGGCTCGCCGCGTTCGTGGCCGAGGACGATGACGGCTACATCGCCATCGCCCTGAATCATGCCGCGCAGCCCGCCGCGCTGGCGCAGCTGCGCGCCGAGCTGCCGGCGATGGTCGCGAACTCCGCGGCCGGCAATGTCGAGACCTATACGCGCAAGGTGGAGGAGGGCTACCGCCTGTTCTGGCAACGCTACTGCACCTCCTCCTGATCGCGGCTACAGCCGCGCGGCGCCGACGATGCGTCCGTCCGGTGCTTCGAGCAGCACCGCGACATCCTCGCCGTCCGGCATCGGCTCGTTGAGCCGCAGCGACGTGCCGCTCCAGTCGCCGAGCGCGCGCACCGAGCGCACCACGTTCAATTCCTCGAGCGTCCGGCCGCCATTCTCGCCGCGGCGGATGGCCGTCTCGTGCTGGTGATCGAAGCCGACCAGCAGGACACGGCCGCGTCCCTCGCCGGCGCCGACCTCGACCGTCAGCTTGTCGCCGCTGCGGCTCAGCTTCACGCTCGCCGCCGTCGCGCTCGCGCGTCGCGCCCGATCGATCGCCGGCCCGACCTCGGCCCTGTTGGAGCCGACATGGCTGGTGACGCCGTCGATGACGATCTCCGGCGTGTAGGAGCCATCGCCGAAGCGGCTGCCATAGCGCGCCTGGCGGTCGGTCGCGGCCGGCAGCGAGAACGGATCCTTCCAGCCGAGCCGGTCCCAATAGGTGACATGGAACGCCAACGGCAGCACGTCGCGGCGCTGCCGCACCATCTCGTTGAGATAGGCATTGGCAGGTGGACAGGACGAGCATCCTTGCGACGTGAACAGCTCGATCACGACCGGCCGTTCCACGGCGGCGGCTGGAGCGACCCACATAGTCAAGGCGGCAAACAGGGAGGTGCAGAGGAGCGGGGCGAGGCGGACGGTCATGAGCGTTCTCCAGCGATGCGACATGACCTCCTTCGCGTGATGAACGTGCCGCGTTACCTTCCACACGGGAGCGTGAAGGCGCGCGAGGCGCGCCGCCAACCCTGTCGCGGTGCGTGAGGAGGCCGCCGGCCACACGCGAAGGGCTCCGCGCAGCCCATTCAAAACACTCCGCTTTTTCCCGGGGCCGAATGTAACTTTCTGAATCAAATCGTGTCCTGAAAAGGGTTTACGCATTCGCCTCGCTTCAACCAGCGTGCTAGGAGAACTTCGCCGGCTGATTTGCAGTTCGTTAACTGTTGCGGCCATTCCGGGGCATTGATGGGGTCGAGCGACATGAGTTCCAAGGGGGCGGGCCACAAGGCCGAGCTGAGGCAGGCGCTGCGAGTCGGCGTGATCGGAGCCGGCGTGATGGGCAGCAACCATGCCCGCGTGCTCGCAGGCCTTCCCGACGTCCATCTCGTCGGTGTGGTCGATCCGCTGCCGGCGCATCGCAGCCGCGTCACCGAGCTTGCGAATTGCCCGACCTTCGAGAGCCTCGATCAGCTCGCCGCCGAAGGCGTCGATGCCGTCACCATCGCGGCGCCGACCCATCTGCATCATGAGCTCGCGCTGGCCTGCATCGCCCGCAAGGTTCATCTCCTCGTCGAGAAGCCGATCGCCTCCACCGTGGACGAGGGCCGGGAGATCGTCTCGGCCGCGCATCGCGCTGGCGTCACTTTGATGATCGGCCATGTCGAGCGCTTCAATCCGGCGGTCGCCGCGATCAAGAAGGCGATCGCCGGCGAGGACATCCTGTCGATCGCGATCACCCGTGTCGGCCCGTTCCCGCCGCGCATGTCCAACGTCGGCGTCGTGATCGATCTCGCCGTGCACGACATCGATCTCATCCGCTGGTTCACCGAGTCCGACATCATCGAGGTGCAGCCGCAGCTGTCGAGCGCGGTGGCCGAGCGCGAGGACATCGCGCTGCTGCAGTTCCGCACCGCCTCCGGCGTGCTCGCCCACATCAACACCAACTGGCTGACGCCGTTCAAGGCGCGCAACGTCACCGTGGCGACGCGCGGCAAGTACATCATGGGCGATCTCCTGACGCGCCAGGTCACCGAATGCTTCGGCTTCAAGCCGGACGGCAGCTACTCGATGCGGCATCTGCCGGTCGGCCATGACGAGCCGCTGCGCGCCGAGCTGATCGCCTTCCTGCACGCCGTGCGCTCGGGCACCTCGCCGGCCGTCACCGGCGACGAGGGCGTCGCGAGTCTCGCGATCGCCACGCAGTGCCTGGAGACATCCAGCCATCGCCCGGCCGAGGCGGCCAAGCTCCGCGTGGCGGGCTAGCCGGCTCGTCATCCGCTCCATCCTGTCCGTTTCCGAACAAGTGTCAGAGCTCATGAACCAGCACCTGCGTCATCAGCCCATTCCGTTCATCGACACCGCCGCGCAGCGCCAGCGACTCGGCAAGTCGCTCGATGATGCCGTCGCCCGCGTGCTCGCGCATTGCCAGTTTCTCGGCGGCCCGGAGATCATCCAGTTCGAGAAGGAATTGGCCGAGTTCTGCGGCGCCAAATATGCGGTGAGCTGCTCCAGCGGCACCGATGCGCTGCTGATGGTGCTAATGGCCCAGGGCATCGGCCCGGGCGATGCCGTGCTGTGCCCGTCCTTCACCTTCTGTGCGACCGGCGAAGCTGTCGCGCTGACCGGCGCCACGCCTGTGTTCGTCGACGTGCTGGAGGACACTTTCAACATCGATCCGGCCTCGCTCCGCCGTGGCATCGCCACCGCCAAGCGCCTCGGCCTGAAGCCGAAGGCCGTGATCCCGGTCGATCTGTTCGGCCAGGCCGCCGATCACGACGCGGTCGCCGCGATCGCCGCGGACGAGGGCCTGTTCGTGCTCGACGACGCAGCCCAAGGCTTTGGCGCCAGCTACAAGGGCCGCCGCATCGGCACCTTTGGTCTCGCGACCGCCACCAGCTTCTATCCCGCCAAACCGCTCGGTTGCTTCGGCGACGGCGGCGCCATCCTGACCGACGATGCCGGTCTGCTGGAGCGCCTGCGCAGCGTGCGCGCGCATGGCGGCGGCAGCGACAAATACGACAACGTCCGCCTCGGCCTCACCGCGCGGCTCGACACCATCCAGGCCGCCGTGCTGCTCCAGAAGCTCAGCATCTTCGAGGACGAGATCGCCGCGCGCAATGTCGTGGCCGAGCGCTACACCGCGGCGCTGGCCGACGTCGTCAAGGTGCCGCGTCTCGTCGAGGGCTGCAGCTCGGTGTGGGCGCAATACACCATCCGCCTGCCCAGCGGTGTCGACCGCGACACCTTCGCCGCCGCGCTGAAGGCGCAGGGTATCCCGACCATGGTGTACTATCCGAAGTCGATGCACCAGCAGACCGCCTACCGCGTCTTCCCGAGCGCCGACGGCGGCCTGCCGGTCAGCGAGCAACTCTCCGCCGACGTCATTAGCCTGCCGATGCACGCCTATCTCGACGAGGCGACGCAGGCGCGGGTCATCGAGGTGGTGCGCGGCGCGCTGGCGGCTTAAGGGTTCGCGCATCGCTCAGCCGACCGCTGACCTGGGCTCGGCTCCTCATCCGGCCGCGCTCTCGCCACGACGAAAGCGCGGCTAAGAGTGATCTGTCGCACCGGCGGCCACACACACCGCTGTCGTCCCGGCGAACGCCGGGACCCATACCCCCAGGGAGCGGTTTGAGGCAGGCTGGTGATTGGCCCTTTGCCCAACAATTCCGCCGCGGCGTATGGATCCCGGATCTGCGCCACGCCGCGCTTCGCGCGTCCTAGCTTGTCCGGGACGACAGCGGTGGGTGAGGCGCGATCACCTATCAAACAGCTCAACTCCGTAGGGTGGGCAAAGGCGCGCCCATCTACACGCTTGTTGCGCGGACCCATCCCGCGCCGTGCCCACCATCGCCACCACCGATGCGGATCCGCGGTGGGCACGCGACCGCCCTGCGGGCGGCCGCTTTGCCCACCCTACGGCCGCTTCCAGATCGTGTCCCGTGTCGTGGTGTAGCTCGCGGTGGGTGACCGCGTTCGCCGGCGAGAGCCGGGCTGGTCAGCTGGC
>NZ_JBNPTM010000020.1:0-34156 GCF_051167655.1 Bradyrhizobium sp. HKCCYLS2038
CGGACCTGTACGGCGCGAACCTGTCCTGCGCGAACCTGTCCCGCGCGGACCTGTCCCGCGCGGACCTGTCCGGCGCGGACCTGTACGGCGCGAACCTGTCCTGCGCGAACCTGTCCCGCGCGGACCTGTCCCGCGCGGACCTGTCCGGCGCGAACCTGTCCGGCGCGAACCTGTCCTGCGCGAACCTGTCCCGCGCGAACCTGTCCCGCGCGGACCTGTCCGGCGCGGACCTGTACGGCGCGAACCTGTCCTGCGCGAACCTGTCCGGCCAGCCGATCGTCGACGGTGGATTGCGCTCCGATGGATATCGTTTTTTGCTCACCAACTTCAAGGACGAAGGTTTGCGCGTGAAGGCCGGATGTCGCAACCTCACTCCGGTCGATGCTCGTGCGCACTGGAACAACACGCGCGGCGAGACGCAACTCGGCGCAGAGTCGATCGCGCTCGTTGAGCACATGCTCAACCTGGCCAAAGTTCGCGGATGGGACATTCCGTGACCGCTCCGAACCGCCGACGCAGCGTGAAGTTGAGCCGATCTTACGGCGAAACGAACTCGTGTCGTCGGAAGCAGCGGTTCACATCCTACACGCTCGCCGAACGCGCTGCAGGCAACCATAGCCGCATGGAATGCCTCGAGGCGGGCGAATTACTTCCCTACTACTGCAAATATTGCGGCGGCTATCACATCGGGAGTCCACCGGAATGATCAACCGCCGCGGCGCAATCCTGGTGCTCACTTTCACCGTCGTTTCAATATGGTTAGGGGCAAACTATGGGTTTTGATCTCACGACCGACCAACTCCGCTTCCTGCGCCTCCATCAACGCCATATCGTCGAGCGCACGAGCGCAATATTCGGTGGCGCCATGGTCCGCGCTGTGTCCGGCAACCTCTCGGCGACCGTCCGCCTCGACGAGCTTGAGGGTCTGATCGGCGCGGGCGTCTTGGCGCCGGCTTGGGGCGGTGCATTCACGGTAACCGAAGCGGGGCGTGGGTTGTGATGGACCGCAAGCGCTGCGAACGCGCCAGGCGCGACGAAGGATTCCCGGCCCGTCTCGACTGTGACATCTGCGGCCGTGGGCCGTGCGGGCGCCTAGTGGTCGGGCAGAACTGGCCGCCGAAACCGCCCCATGACGGACTGACCGGCGCGCAAATCGCCGCGCGTGAAGTTCCCAATCGCCTGTTCGGCGCCACCATCAACGAGAACGGAGAAGCGGTTTAATGAAGGTCTATCTTGCCGCGCGGTTCAGCGATCGACCGCAAATGGAAAGTGTCGCCGATACGCTCAAGGCCAAGGGCTACGACATCGTTTCGAGATGGGTCTACGGTGGTGAAACCGGCTTGACTCGTCAGCAGATCGCCGTGCTGGACCTGGCCGACGTCGAGATCGCCGATATCGTGATTTCGTATACGCAGGTGCACGGAACGCTGACCAAGGGTGGCGGCCGGCATGTCGAGTTCGGCTACGCGCTGGCGCGCGGAAAACAGCTCGTGCTGATCGGCGACCGCGAGAACGTGTTTCACCACTACCCCAACGTATCGGTGTTTCCGACCCTGGACGCTTGGCTCAATTCCTTGGCGGCTTGATGCTGACAGACGATCAGATCCACGAGGCCGCGTTGCGGGCCGGCGCCATGGTGCTCGGTGACCAGGGCACGCGGCAGCAATATCTCATCGATCTGGACCAGCTCCGCCGACTACTTGCACCGCCCTGCCCTGTGCTGCTGCCGGTCGCACAAAATGACTCGGATGATTAATTTTGTGTTGACAATTTGCATTGCGTGTTTATTGTTGGCGGCGTGGTGCAAGGGGCGGCGGAATGAGCGAAACGAAAAAGCGGCTGCTGCTCGCAAAGTGGCGGGCTCAAGTCGAGACGCTGCACGAGATTGAGGATCGGCTGCAGAATAGCATTGCCGATCGTGACGCGACGATTGAACGCGCAAAAGAAGAACTTGCCGAAGCGAACGAAAAGATCGAGTCGCTCGAGGCTGATCAGGATTGGCGTCTGATCGAACTCGAAACGGTGCTGACCGACGTCAAGTATTGGCTGCATGACGGTCTCGTGCACCACAAGTTGGTTTCTGACCCGCGCGCGCTGCTGCGCAAGATTGAGAATGTGATCGGATGAGAACGCATCCGACGTTGGTCGATTTCATCCCTGGCGAGCAGTGGAGGCAAATCACAGGACACGACGGTTATTTCATTTCATCTCGTGGTCGCGTCTGCACCATCGACCGAACCGTGATGCGCTCGAATGGATCTCCGCAGTTTTGTCGAGGTCGTGTTTTGCGTCAGAAGGTCAAAAAGAGCGGACATTTGGTTGTCACTCTTGGATTACGTCAAATCGAATATGTTCACACGCTTGTTCTGACCGCATTTGTTTGTCCGCGTCCACCAGGCTTGGAAGCACTTCATGAAGACGATAACCCGGCGAATAATCTCTATCACAATCTGAGATGGGGTACGCGTTCGCAAAACCTGAATGATGCCATCGGTAACGGCAAGAAGCCCGTTGGCGAGCAAAACTGGAACGCCAAACTGACCGAAGATGCGGTGAGGTTCATCCGATCGAACTCGCATTTGTCTCTTACCGAATTGGCGAATCGGTTCGGTGTTCATCGTCAGACGATCGCAAAAATCCGCGATTTCCGCATGTGGAGATATGTCCAATGACCACGCACATCATGTGTGACCTGGAAACCTTGTGTAAGCGGCCCGGTGGTGTTGTCTTGGCCGCGGCTTTCGTCCGTTGTCACGACGAGGCTCACTGCACGTTGAATTTGTCGATTGAGGATCAGACCGCGCTCGGGCTCGAACAAGACCAGGAAACGATTACTTGGTGGCACGACAACGAAGCCAGGAACCCGGGCGCATGGGCGATTGCCACGGCGAACCCGCAGCCACTCAACGTCGCATTACCTTATTTCATTCGGTGGCTGCAATGGGCAGCTCCGGACGGTGATTTTTTACTGTGGTGCCACGGCGCTACATTCGATGGACCGATCCTAGGCGAAGTTTACCGCCGTGCTGGGATCGAATGCCCGTGGACTCGCGACTTTTGGCGCGTCCAATGTACGCGGACTGCCTACAACCTCGCCGGCATCAACCCCAAGGACTACGCCGTCCCGCCGCCGCATGTCGCGCTGAACGACGCGCTCGGGCAGTCGCGCGCGCTGGTGGCGTCGCTCAAGATCCTGGCGCGGGCGCACCTCAACCCTGGCGCCTGGCGCTATTTCCATCATCCCGAAAGCGGTTGCGTGTTCCATGTAGACGACGGCTCGCGTCCGCAAGATCCGCTCTGCGAAGAAATCACAGCCGAGGAATACCTCGAACTGGCAAAGCAGTACGGAGCGGCGGCGTGAGTGTCATCCCTTTTACACCACGCACACCCACCGGCACCGGCAACGGCGCGCTCGAGGCGGTCCGCGAATACCTGGATAGCGTGCATCCCGCGCGAGGTAACGGCGCGACGGATTGCGGCGCATTCCTCGACGGCTCCGGAGCGCTCCCGGCTGGCGATCACATGCTCATGTGGCTTTGGGAGCGCGGTTTCAAGGTGGTGCCGCTGTGATCCCCAAGGGCACGCCACATCCGTCCGGCCGGCCGATCCGCCCGCGCATCGTCAAGGGGCGCGGATCGTTCGGAATGGTGACGTTCTATTCGCCCGCAGATGCGCGGCGATTTGCGAGACAGAGGAAACGCCTATGAACGAGCGATGCCAAGCCCGCCGCGAACACGACGAGATGCACTGCCCGCGCTGCCGGCTGCGATGGGACACGAACGACCCGGACCGGCCAGCCTGCTCGCCCAAGACCGGTTCGGGCGTGCCCGTGGTCAAGCCGCCGCGGTTCGCTCCCGAGCGCCTGCCCTATCGATCCGGGTTACCGCTCGATCGCTGAATGTTGACAATCAACATAAACGCAGGTACGGTGTCGGCTTCCTAACGCAGGACCGCACATGGAACCCGCTTCAATCCGTTGCAAAAACCCCGGCGCCATGTGGGGTCGGACCGGCCGCAAGCCGACTCAGTTTTTCGCGACGCCTCAGGGGCCGCACGGCTGCGAAACCAACGCTCCGATCCCCGTGAAGTGGGGCAGCACCAAGACCATTTACCTGAGTGACGGGCTCGGTCAGAACAACAACATCGCCATTTTCGACACGTGGGTGCAGGGGATCTGCGCACAACTCGATCTCTGGCGCACCTCCAAGAATTACCGCAACAAGCGGCTTGCCGATGCGCTGCACACGTGGTCCGGCGGCAACAACGTCCCGAGCTATATCGCGCTCGTCAAGGCGCGCGTCCCCGGGGTCACCGAGAACACCATCATGAATGATGCGTTCTGGCGCTCGCCGTCGGGCGTCGCGTTTCTCAAGGCGCAGGCCGGTCACGAGGCCGGCAAGTCGTATCCGGCGCCCGATGCTGACTGGACCGAGGCACAGCGGCGCGTGTTCGCTCGGGTCGATACCGCGGCGTCCGTCAAGAAGACCGGTGGCGCGATCGCGGCCGGCAGCACCGCGGCAGCAGCCGCGCACCAAGCGGGTTTCTCGCCGTCGGCGGTCGTCGCGATCGGCGCCATTGCCGTGATCGTGACGGTGATTTCCCTCATGTTCTTCGTGAAAAGGAAGTAGACAATGACGCTTCCCGTGTGGCCTTGGGCGCTGTTCGGCGCGTTCGTCGGACTGGTGATCGCCTACATTCTCGTGCTTCGTCCCGTCCTTCGAGCGCTGCCGGCCTTCCGCGAGTTCTATGCCGAGGCCGATGGCTTTTGGGCCAAGGTGTGGGCGCTGTGCTTTCGCTCGGCGACCATTGCCATGGCCTATGCACTGGCGGCCCCGTCGATCGCGCTCGAGGTGTTCGACCGCCTGGCCGCGCTGCTCGGTGACCCCGAACTCAACGCGAAACAGCAGATCCTCGACGCGCTGAAAGACCACCCGTCGCTGTTGTCGGCGGCCGGGCTCGCAATGTCCGCCGTGATCGTCATCGCGCGTCTGCGCTCGATCGGACGGGTGGCCGGCTGATGAGCGCTCTCAACATCGGCATTTTGATTGCGTTCGTTCTTGGTGCCGCCGCCCTGCTCGCGAGTTTCAAGGCCGGCAAGTCGGTGAGCTTCTACGACGGTTCGTTTCTCGTGCAAATCGCCCTGATGGCCGTCGGTGTCGGTCTCATGGCGGCGGCACTGGTCATCAAGTTCATCGCGTCGTTGTTCGGGTGACAGCATGATCGCCGCGTTCCTCGCGTTTTTCCAGGCGCTTCCGTCGCTCGTGCACGGGTTCGAGGCGTTCACCAAGGCGCACTACGACGCCAAGGTGAAGATTGTTGCCGCCCGTATCGGCGGGGACACGGAGACCGCGAAGCAGATCGTTTCCGGGCTCGTCAGCGAGGGACAGACGCGCGTCGAGTGGCTGCGCACGGTGTCGCAAAGCAAATTCCTCATGTGGATGGTCGGGCTGTGGTCGGCGCCCTGGATCGTCTACGAATGGAAAGTCGTCTTGTGGGACAACATTCTCTGCAAGGCGCTGTTCGGCGTCTACGGGTTCACGCCTGAAATCAAGGGTCTTGTGGCCGCTTGGGCCGGGTTGATCCTCGGCGGGATTTTCGGGACCGGCGGCGTTATGGCTGCGGCTGGACTGTTCGATAAGTGGAGGCGCGCGTGACTGTCGTTGTGTCGTTCATCAAGGCGAAGGCCGGCGGCGTGACCGGCATGGGTCGCGTTCGCGCGCGTGAGAACATCACGATTCCGGGCTCGACGACCACGGCCGCCGAAGAAGGCGACCTGATCATCATCGGCAACAGCGAAACCAGCATGGTTGCCGTTGCATGGGGATCCACCCCGGATGCCGCGGCGACCGCCGAATCGACCACGACCAGCGCGGGTGTGTGCGTCGGACCGGGTGCGGTGTCCTATCCGATCCGCCCGAATGTCGGCGACAAGGTGAATGCAAAGGTCGTCACCTGATGAGGACGTTCGGGCTCGGGCTTGGGCTGGATTTTGCGACCGGCGCTCTCCTTGGGGGAGTGGCGGCCCTGGTGCCCCCGACCGGCTTTGTTTTCGTCGTCGACAGCAACGGTGCCTACGTGATCGACACGGATGGCGCATACCTCATTGAGGCGGCCTGATCATGTTAGCTACTCTCCAAGTTTCCCAAGCGGCCGTTTTCGGCGACGTCATCAATCCGAAAAGCCCGAGGTACGGTGCTGTCGGCGACGGCGTGGCCGACGACACGACCGCGCTTCAGAATGCGATTAACGCGGCCATCGCCGCTGGGAAGCCGTTCTACCTCCCGCCGGGCCTGTATAAAAACACCGGCCTCACGATCAACGGCAATATTTCGATTGTGGGCGCTGCCGCCGCCGGCAATTGGGCCGGAACGGGCCAGATCAACCTTCCGGGCGGTTCGCCTCCGCTTGCAGGCGCCGTGCTGTACATGGCGTCGAACGGTTCGAACGCCATCACGATTTCCGGCACAGCGCTGCAGGTCAACATTCAGAATCTAGGCATCCTGTTTCAGACGCTGTTTTCTGGAACGGGTGACGGCATAAACTATATCCCGAGTGGATCAAATCAGGGCCTTTCTGGGTCACGCTTCGACAACGTGATGGTCTACGGTCACGACGGGAATCACTACGCGTATAACCTGCAGAATCCGATCTACGGCACGTGGACGAATGTCAGCAGCTACGGCGGCGGGGCGCTCAAGCTCGTGGGCACCACAGGTAGCTTCAATTACGGGAATATGACCTTTGTCCAGCTTTTCGGGCAGGTCGTAACCGGCGGTTCGGCGAACGGTGTCGATATCAGCGCGGGCGCATCGCAGAAGTTGAATCTCATCACTTTCGTGCGGCCTCAGATCAACGTCAACAGTACGGGAGTTTCGCTCGGCAATCTCCCGACCAGCGCGCAATCGATTTGGGTCGAAGACACTAACGTCAAGGGCATTCGGAAAATTGCCCCCGATTTCGAGACGAACGTCAGTTCGAGCGTGACGTTCGGGAATCCGACAACTGGAAACGATGTCGACCTCGCGGGAATGTTTTCGACCGCAGCAAGCTTCAAATCGCCCGCATGGACAACGAACGGGTTCGGCAATGGGCAGACGACGCGAACTTACACCGACACCACGTCATCGGGAACGGTAGCGGCTGGCGGAACATTCGTGTTTCCAGGGAACACGATTGCCGCATCTTCTGCTGTGACGTTCACCGAGTATGGGACGCTCTATTTGCCGGCTCCGGTTGCTGGGACCAACGTCACGCTGACGAGCCCCGCATCTCTCTATGCGGCAGGTCCTGTCCGATCTGGCTCATCGTTCGCGGGAACCGGATTCTTTTCGTCGGGGCCTGCGGCGATCTACAATACGACAACGCCTCCAGCCGGCGGAACGGCGAATGCTGGCTTGCGTATATCCAACGTCGCCAACTTCGGCGTATTTTTCGGGACTGGAGCGCCGACGCTTTCGGCCGCAAAAGGGTCTCTCTATCTCCGCCGGGACGGTACGACGACCAACGATAGAATGTATGTCAACACGGACGGTGCCACGACCTGGACCGCTGTGACGACGGCCGCATAGTCCACTCCCTCAGGGAGAGCGATACCATAATGGACCCGCTGCAACTCATACCTGGAACGTTCGCCGTATATTTCACGGTCGACATGTTCATGGCCGTGTGTGAGCGCTTCGGCTACGTCCCGACGGTAGCGGTTATCTTCGCCGCGCTCTGGATTGCGTCGCGACTGGTGAATTGCCGCAACTAACTCATTTTTATGTTGACAATCAACATCCATGCTGTAGGTTTGCAGCATGGCAAAGCATCACACATACCGATATATTTTGAACCTCCTGCTCGGCGCCGGCTGTCCGTTCGCTGAAGCGCATCAGATCGCGACCGAGCAGGGTGTGAAATGAGCACGCTCTACCGTTCTCCCGATCTCATCGTCGACGAGCACGAATGGCACATCCGCGTTTTCAAGGTCGACGGGCGCACGTTCATGCGCTTCTACTTCCGGCCGTTGAAGCTCAAGCCGACGCCGTGGCAGCGGATTGAGTTTTGGCAGGGTCCGAAACCGAAGCGGCTCGGGCACAAACTGGCAAAATATCGCAAGCATGCCGAAATCGCCATGCGGGCCGACGCAACGCGGCGCGCGGCCGTTGCGGCGTCTTTGCGAGATCTCGCGGCGTGATCCAACTCCGCCCCCATCAGATCGACGCGGCCGATGCCGTCGAGGATGCCTACCGCGCCGGCATGATGCGGCCGCTCGTCGACTCCTGCGTCGGCTCGGGTAAATCGCTCACGATGGCCGAACTCGCGCGTCGCGCATGGGCTCGAGGCGAGCGGACGATCATTTGTGCGCACCGCGAATCGCTCGTCGAGCAGAACGCAGAGGCGTGCCGTAAGCTCGGGCTGCAAGTCGGCATCAACGCCGCGAAGCTCGGCGAGCGCACCTGGCGGGCGCCGGTCATCAGCGCCATGATTAACAGCGTTTACAATTCGGCGCAGCAGTTCGGGCCGGTGGCGAACATCTTCACCGACGAAGCGCATCTCGTGCCGCACTCCGAGTCGGGGATGTATCGCGAATTCCTGCGTGGCTTTCCCAACGCGCGCAAACCCGGTTTCAGCGGCACGGTGTTTCGCCTGCAAGGCGGGTCGCTCGTCGAGGGCGAAGGTGCTCCGTTCGAACGCGTCGTGTTCGCCTATTCGATCATCGACGGGATCCGCGACGGCTACCTTGTGCCCGCCTACTCGGCGCCGGCCAGCGACAAGATCGACGTTTCGAAGCTCCGCAAGACCGCGGGCGAGTTCACGGGTGCCAGCCAAGATGCGCAAATGCTCGCGCTCATGGACTCGCACATCGCGCAAATGATGGTGGGCGGCGCCGATCGGCGGGCGTGGCTGATCTTTGAGGCGACGCAGAAAGCCGCCCTGGCCATGACCGAGCGGTTGAACGCGTGGGGCATTCCAGCCGCTTGCGTGATCGACAAGACGCGGGATCGGCGCGCGATTTATGACGCGTTCAACGCCGGTCGGCTGCGCGCCCTGGTCAACGTCGAGGCGCTGACCACCGGGTTTGATTCGCAGCGGATCGACCTGGTGTGCTTTCGCCGCCGCACCATGTCGCTCGGGCTGTATATCCAGATGTGTCTGGACGCACAAACGGAAATCCTGACTGAACGCGGTTGGTTGCGACACAATCAGATGACCGATGGCGATAAGGTCGCAGGTTTCGATAGGGAGACCGGTGCGATTGAGTGGTGCGATATTCTTTCGCGTGTAGAACGTCCGCTTTCCGGCGGCGAACGGATGTATGGCATCAAATCACCACACTTAGACATTCGCGTGACCGATCAGCATGACATGTTGGTGCGGTCGATGAGTCGCACAACAAAACGATGGACAAAGGAACCCGCCGCACAAATGGCGATGCGTGCTGGTCTATCACGAATTCCGGTGGCAGGCATCCAGGGGGCTTGTGGTACAGTTCTGACCGATGATGAGTTGCGTTTCGTTGGTTGGTATTTGACGGACGGATGCATCAATAAGAAAACTAATCAATTATACATTGCGCAATCGGACGCAAAACCAGCACACTGCGCTGAGATCCGACGCGTTTTGCAATCGTGCGGGCTAAAATTCGGAGAATGTCTTATCAAGCGAACGGGAGCGCAGGTGCATTATGCTCCTTCCCGGCATTTTACTGTTTCCAAGGGCACGCCGCGCGGCCGAGATCATCATTTGCGCGGTTGGTCACATCTTGAACCGTGGCTAGATAAATCGATCGGAAGTCCGCGATTCGAAATGTTGACGCAGCGGCAGTTGCTCGTGCTATTGCAAGCCATGTGGCTCGGCGATGGACGCAGCGGTTCGGCGTTCGATTATACCCTGCGCACATTCGACATTACTTTCGGTGATAACAGGGATGCGGCAGAGCGCATGCAGTCACTCTGCGTGCGTCGCGGCTTTCGTTGCAACATGGCCGTTCAGCGGCAAAAGCCGAGCAGTTGGAATGCCAATCCTAAACCGCAATATATGCTTCATATCAAATCTGTATCAACATCGACGGTCGCAGGTTTCGGTGTTGCAGATGGTAGCATCTCCGGAAAAAAATCTTACAAGCGTTCGCGATTTGAAGAAGTTCCGCACGTGCCCGGTGAATTAGTATGGTGTGTTGAAACTCGACTTGGTACGATAGTAACGCGACGAAACGGAAAGGTTGCTATTGTCGGCAATTGTGGCCGCGGGCTCCGGACGATCGGCGGCAACCTTGAGGCCAGCATTCGCGCCGGAAAATCCGATTGTCTGTTCTATGACTTCGCCGGCGTGATCGACCAGCACGGCCCGCTGGACTTCATTCGACCCAAAGAAACCAAGGTCAATCTGGTTAGTTGCGAGGCGTGCGACGCGCGCGTTCCGAGCGCGGCGATGCGCTGTTGGAATTGCGACGAACAGATGAATAAGCTCTGCCCGGCCTGCCTGGTCAACATCCCCAAGGGCACGCTCGACTGTCCCGAGTGCGGGCATGACATGCGGGCGGGCGGCGGCGAGCCGGTGCAGCGCGGCGCGAAGTTGCTCGAGACGCCATCGGGCGCGGCGTTGATCGCGGCATTCCGGCCCGTATCGGAGAAGGCCGGCGGCTGGATCCCGATTCGCCGGGCGTGGGAGGTCGACGGGCGCGCGATCGTGGCGGACAGCAACGGCGATCGGTGGGAGCTTCCGGACGTCCTGGCGCCGCACGCTGCCGACGCGCGGTGGATCCGCGGCGAGGCTGGCGCGGTCGCCGGGCTGCTGAAACCGAACGGCTCGTCTCGGAACACCGTCCTGCAGATCACGGCGGAGGGGGTGGTTCTGCCGGTGCCGATGCCGCCAAAAATCTAAAAGGTGCGAATATGGCAACCAAATCAATTACTTGCGCAATATGCAGTAGTTCTTTTCTGGTTGAAATGAAACGAGGCGGTTACCCAAATACTTGTTCGATCGAATGTCGCGCAGAACAAAAGCAGCGGAAAATTCGTCGTTATGAGACAAACAACCGTCAGAGCATCAATGAGCGCGCGAAACGGTATAGATCGGATAATCGTCCTGCGATCACCGAGAGAGAGAAGCTCAAATACGCTGCCGATCCGACGCAAAAGCGTACTGGCGCTTCGCGCAGTTATAAACGACGCGTCGCAACGGACCCTAAATTCAGGGAAACAAAACGTCAGCGTCAGCGTGCTGATTATCTCAAGCAGCAACTTATCTCGTCGTTTGAGACCCTTAACGGTAGACCGCCTACCGCAATGGAAATTCAGACCATGTTGAACGGACATTTATGTTGACAATTTACGGACCAAGTGCAAAGTGATCGCATGACCGAGCAGAACCCCACCGTCGCCAAGATCCTCAAGCGCTACGACGCGAAGCAGGAGAGCGTGCAGCAGATCGCCGATACGGTCGGCGTGTCGCTCGGCTATGTCTATGAGGTGCTGCGCGAGCATCGGCCCGGCCGCCCGCGGAAGCAGCACAAGACGCGCTCGGATAACCCGCGCATGATTGTGGGGCTGTTCGATCAGGGTATCAAGCCGGCGAAGATTGCGAAGGTGCTCGGCGTGTCGCGCACCTACACCTATCGCGAGTTGGGGAAGGCGGGGCGAGTATAACCATGGCAAGACCCGAAGACACTCTCACCAAGGCCGGCGCGCGGTCGCTCGTCGTGCAGATCCGGGAATACTGGGCGCTCCGCGGCCACTCGGTCCGCGTCGAGGCGGTCCCGATCCAAGATTGGCCCGATATGTGGGGCGTGCGGTCGAATCTGGTCAATGGGGTGCCGCCCGGCACCGTATGTTGACAATTTACATTCGCTAGTGTATGCAGACGGAATTGCGTCCGAGATGGGCGCGTTTTGCATCGCCAGGGAATGGCAAACGTACACACGAAACCACAGCAAGAGTTCATCGTCCGTAAGCTTGCTGCGTTCGAGCCGCCACGATCTATCGTGTTGGATTTCGCCGCTGTGTACCCGGATACGAAGTGCGACGAAAACGACGTTCTGCGGCTGGATCCGTCAAACGGCGTTTCGCCGGAGTTGTTCATGCTTTTCAAGCAAACGCGCGAGGCTGTTTTGCTTGACCCCGAGTCGGCGCCGTTCGCGGCGCAACAGGCGCGTTTGATCGCGTTAAGTCATGACGTCAAGTTCCACCGCGCGCGGAACGAACTCGCGAACGCGCGCGCCGTGCTGCGCCAGATCGCCGAGGAATTGGGTGCGGTCGGAGGCGGCAAGGGTGCAGGTAAAGCCGTGCCGAGCGCCGGAGAGACGCCGGAGTTCAAGCAAATCGAGGTGACGCGCACCGTCGTCGATCCGCCGCCGATGGTGGCCGAACAATGATCGAAGGGCTCCGCCTCGACATTCCGACGCCACGCGCGTTCCTGCCCCTGGCAAATAGCCGCAAACGCTATCAGGGTGCGAAAGGCGGTCGTGGCGGTGCCAAGTCCCATTTCTTTGGCGCACAATCCGTTGAGGAGATGTTTTCCCAGCATACGCGACTTGCATGCGTCCGTGAGGTGCAGAACAGCATTAAGGATTCGGTCAAGCAATTGATCGAAGACAAAATCAACAAACTGACTGCCGTCGATATTGAGACGGGTAAGCGGTGGCCGATCGCGCCTTGGTTCAAGATCACCGAGCGCGAAATCGTCTGTGCGCACACGGACAGCCTGGCAATCTTCCGCGGCCTGCAGAACCACACGGCGGCGTCGATCAAGTCGCTCGAGGGGTTCAACCGCGCTTGGTACGAGGAATCGCACTCGCTCACACAGCGTTCGCTCGACTTGGCTACGCCGACATTTCGAACGCCGGGTTCGCAGCAACGGTTTTCCTGGAACCCCGATCTCGAAACGGATCCTGTCGACGTCTTTTTCAATTCGGCTGTTGCGGAAGATGATCCCGATTTCGTGCTCGTCACCGTCAATTACAACGACAATCCGTGGTTTCCGGACGAACTGCGCCGGGATATGGAGCGCGACAAGCGGCGCGACTTCGATAAATACCTGTGGGTTTGGCGCGGTGGCTACCGCAAGAATTCGGCCGCGCAAGTGTTCAAAGGCATCCGAGTCGAGCCGTTCGATCCGCCGAAGTTCGGGACGCGGCTGCTCGGTGGCGGCGATTGGGGTTTCTCAGTCGACCCGACGGTCGGTCTCATTTCCTGGATCGAAGGGCGCACGCTCTATATCTGGCGCGAAGTCTATGAGGTGGGATGCGAGATCGACCGAACGCCCGCTCTGTTCGACAAGCTGGATCCGGAATGGTCGCCGGCAAAAGCCAAAGATCCGAATTGGCGGTCGCTTGCGCGGCGTGTTGACTTCATTGCGGATAGCGCGCGTCCTGAGACCATCTCTTACATGCAGCGCGCCGGCTTCCGCATTCAACCCGCCATCAAGGGCACCGGTTCGGTTGAGGACGGCATCACGTTTTTGCAGTCCTACGACATCGTGATTCATCCGCAGTGCGTGCACGCGGCGACCGAGTTCAAACTCTATTCGTTCAAGATCGACAAGAAAACTAATCAGATCACGACCGAGCTTGAAGATAAGGACAATCACACGATCGACTCGGCGCGCTACAGCGTGGAAAACGTCCGCCGCGCGACCACAACCACACGACAGGAGCTTAGACTCTAATGGCACAGCAGAAAGACGTCTCGACTCCGTCGCGCGAGCAGCGGGAAATGATCGACGAAGCGCGGCCGATCCGCACGCTCGTCAATGGTACCGCAGCGATGCGCGCGGCCGGTGAGGAGTATTTGCCGCGCGAGGTCGCGGAGAGCATCGATTCCTATGAAAAGCGAAAAAAACGCTCGACGCTGTTCAACGCGACCGGCAAGACCGTTCTCGACATGACCGGTAAGGTGTTCACCAAGCCGATTGTCGTCGATCCCAAGGCGGTCGACGCCGATATGCAGGCGTGGTTCGCCAACGTCGACAACGCCGGCCAAAGCCTGAATGTCTTCGCGGCCAAAGCGTTCTATGACGCACTGCAGCCGGGTATCGGTTACATTTATGTCGACGCGCCGCAGAAGCCGACGCGCCCCGACAATCAGGAACCGACGATCGCAGACTATCAGGCGGCGAAGTGGCGGCCGTTCTTCCGGTATGTCTGCCTTGAGGATCTGATTGGTTGGAAATCGGAGGTCATCAACGGCGCTCCGACGCTCACGCAGATTCGCCTCAAGGAATGCGACAGCGAGCCCGACCCGAAGAACCCATACGAGAACGTGGAGGTCGAACAGATCCGCGTCGTCACGCGTGGCGCGGGCAACTGCATTTGGGAGACGTTCCGACAGGTTGAAAAAGACGGCAAAAAGGAATGGGTGCTGCACGAGAGCGGCACCATCAGCCTGCCTGAGATCGCGCTGTTCCCGATCTACATCAACCGCGACGAGTTCATGGAGGCGTGTCCACCCCTGGCTAAGCTCGCCGAACTCAACATCAAGCATTGGCAACTCGACAGCGACCTGACCAACATCATGCACGTCGCATGTGTTCCGATTCTGTTCGGTGCGGGTTTCGGCGAGCAGGACAAGCTTGTTATCGGTGCGGCCGAAATGGTGCAGTCGTCGAACCCCGACGCGAAACTTACCTATGTCGAGCACACGGGCGCTGCGATCGGCACGGCACAGACGCGCCTCGACAAGCTGGAACTGCAGATGCAGACGATGGGGCTGCAACTCCTCATCGACCAGGCGGGCGGGCAGACGGCGACCGGCGAGACGCGCGACAACATCAAGGAAAACTCGCCGCTCGCCATGATGGCGGACGCGCTTGAACAGGCGTTGACGCAGGCTGCCGGCGCGATGGCCAAGCTCGGCGGGCAAACTGAGCCGAAGCCCGGTAGCATCAAAATTAACAAAGATTTTGGTATCTCGAATGCCGGCGATCTGCAGTATCTGGTGCAACTGGCGCTCGGCGGAAAGATCGACAATGAGACGCTGCTCGAGGAATTGAAGCGGCGCAACGTGATCTCGGAACATGCCGATATCGAAACGATTCTGGCGCGGCTCGACGCGCAGGCGCCCGATGTCCAAACGCCTCCCGGCAAGGGGATGAACCTTGGCAACTAGCGCGAACGATACGCTGGTCGATCTCTACATCGAACGCGCGGTCGACCTTCTGCGCCTCGAGGCGGGCACCCGAAACAAGGTGCTCGCGATTCTCTCCGACCTTGAGGGCGAGTTGGTCGCTGCGCTCGCCAAGATCGACCCGACGGGCGTCAACAGCGTATCCGCGCAGCAAAAGCGGCTTGTAAAGTTGCTTGAGGCGGTGCGTGCGGCGATCCGTGCCGGCTATCGCGATGCCTCGAAACTGATGACGAACGAAATTCGCGAGATCGTCGACATCGAATCGACTTGGGTCGGTTCGGCGATCAATGAGTCGGTGCAAATCGAACTCGTCACAGGCGGACTCACGCGCGGCGGGCTCGAAACGATCGCGTCTGACGTCTTGATTCAGGGCGCGGCGTCCGCCGACTGGTGGTCACGCCAAGCGCAGGACTTGCAGAACCGGTTCGCCGATCAAATGCGGCTCGGCATTGCAGCCGGCGAGACGAACGCCGACCTTGTTGCGCGCGTGCGCGGCGGCGTCATGGATATTTCCAAGAACTCGGCAACGCGCCTTGTGCGATCGTCGGTGCAAGCCGCGGCGAACGCCGGTCGCGAGGCGATGTATGAAAAGAACAATGACCTGATTGTCTCGCTGCAGTGGCACGCGACCCTGGACACGCGCACCTCAATCTGGTGCATCACGCGTGACGGGCATCACTACAGCACCGACGAAGCGCACAAGCCGAAAGACGGCGGGCCGCCTTGGTTGCAGGGTCCGGGCAAGATTCACTGGCAATGCCGCAGCACCAGCATTCCGGTTCTGAAGTCCTGGCGCGATCTCGGCATCCCGATGGATGAAGTGCCGCAGACGACGCGCGCGAGCATGGACGGTCAGGTGCCGGCCAAGACTACGTTCGAAGCGTGGCTGAAGAAGCAAGGTCAGGCGCGACAGGACACCGTGCTTGGCGCGACCGTCGCCGATCTGTGGCGCCGTGGCAAACTGAATTTCCGCGATCTGCTCGACCAGTCGGGCCGACCGCTGACCACCGAACAACTGCGTCGCAAAGCGGCGCGGTCGTGACCGCCGGGATGATCCGGCTTTCTAACAGCGAGAAGCTGACATGCCTTTGGAATTGATCGTTGAAGACATCAACACCGTGCCCGAGCCGTTCCGCGGCGAATATGCCGAGAAGGACGGCAAATTTCACCTGGCGGTGAACGGGCTCACCAACCTGTACGCGCCGCGCGAGGCGCTGACCAAGGCGAACCGCGAGGCCGCCGAGCGTCGGCACGCGTTGACTGCGTGGGAAACCGCCGTTGGCGGTCGCAGCGTCGAGGACGTGCAGACGCTCATTGCCGACATCGACTCCGGCAAGTTCGCCAAGGGCGGCAAGTCGAAAGAGGAGTTCGACGCGATCCTTGCGCAGCACAAGACGGCTTCCGAAAAGACGCTCAAGGCCGCGCAAGATGAGCGGGACACCGCCTACAACGTCGCTCGCAAGGCGCTCGTCGACGGCGAACTCAAGAGCGCGCTCGCTGCGGCGAAGGCAACCAAGACCGGACTCGCGATGCTGCCCAAGCTGCTCGGCGACCGTATCGAACTCACGTTTGAGAATGGCGAGGCGGTGCGCAAGATCCTGGCGCCGGACGGCAAGACTCCGATGGTCGGCAACGGTCCGGACGGCTACGCGACGCTCGACGACCTGATGAAGGACGTCGTCAAGTCGTTCCCCGATCTGTTCGAGGGCTCCGGCGCGGGCGGCGGTGGCGGACCGGTGAAGCCGGGTGGCGGTTCGGGCGGCGGCGTCAAGACCTGGACGCGGGCGGAATTCGACGCCGCATCGCCGAAGGATCGGGCCGCTCGCATGAATGAGGGCTATCAGATCGCCGGCTAAGGCGACCCCGCGCGGCCATGTTGACAATTTACATAAACGCTGTTAGCGTGGCCGCGCTCATAATTTGAATTCCCGGGCGAGATGCCCATTCCGCACAGCTAAACCCGGGAGATCCGGAGGGAGGCGATCATGTAACCCGGAGTAGCAACGAACCATGGCCAATACCCTTACCACCCTTGCCCCGACGCTGTTCAGCGCGGCGAAGGAAATTGCGGCAGAGCCGTTCGGCGTCGTGGGCGCCGTCAATACCTCGTTCGATGACAAGGGCGTCGCCAAGGGCGACAAGGTGTCCGTCGACGTCGCGCCGACCCGCGCCGCGTCCGACTTCACCCCGAACAACGTCGCTTCGACCGGCACCGATTCGACCGGCTCCAAGATCGACGTCACGATCACCAAGTCGCGCAAGGTCGACTGGCATCTGACCGGCGAGCAGATCAAGTCGCTGCAGAATGCCACGATCAATCAGGACTGGGTTTCCCAGCTCGTCAAGCAGGGTATGCGCACGCTGCGCAACGAATGCGAGGTCGACGCGGCGATCGCCGTCAAGCAGGGTGCGTCCCGTGGCTTCGGCACCGCCGGCACCACGCCGTTCGCCTCCGATCTGACCGCGCTCACCAATGCGCGCAAGATCCTGGTGGACAACGGTGCTCCCAAGGCGGCGCTTCAGATGGTGTTCGACACGAACGCCGGCCTGAACCTGCGCAATCTCGGTGTGCTGCAGAACGCCTATCAGGCCGGCAGCGACCAGGAGCGCCGGACCGGCGAGTTCCTACCGCAGATGGGTTTCCGCCTGTCGGAGTCGGCCGGTATCGCCGTCCACACCAAGGGCACCGGCTCGGGCTACCTGATCAACAACGCGTCGGGCTACGCGGTCGGTTCGACGTCGATCCAGGTGGACACCGGCACCGGCACCATCCTCCCGGGCGACATCGTGACCATCGGTTCCGACACGAACAAGTATGTCGCGGCCGGTCTGTCCGGTACGACCCTGACCCTGAACGCGCCGGGTCTGCGCGTCGCCGCAGTCGACAACGCCACTGTGACCGTCGGCAACAACTACACCGCCAACCTCGCGTTCGAGCGCAACGCGGTCGTTGGCGTGCTGCGTCCGCCGATCATGCCGCCGAATCCGACGATCGAACAGATGCTGATCTCGGACGACCAGGGCATGACCTATCTGATGCTGCAGATCGCGCAGTACGGCCAGATTTCCTGGGAACTTCATCTCGCGTGGGGCTTCCAGGCGATCAACGGCGAGTTCTCGGCGGTCGTTCTCGGCTGATCTTTCAGCCGGTGGCTTCTAAGGGCGCACCCTCTCCGGAGCGGTGCGCCTCATAGAGTCCACAGCACAGGAAAGCCAAATGGCACTCTCTGGTATTTCGCTGAATGCCGTCACAAATCCGACGGTCGGCGCGGCAATCATGTTCGATTCGCCGAAGCATATTTGCAGTCTGATTGTGACTGCGACCGGCTCCCCGTCCAGCATCGACGTTTCGCTGCAGGGCACGATCGACGGCATGCATTGGGTCGATCTCGCGACGAGTTCAGTTGGCGCCGACAAGGTGATCGGCAGCACGAGCTATGCGGTCATGGGCTTGCGAGCAGTGCTCAACAACTGGTCAGGTGGCGCGAGATCGACGTTCACCGCCTCCGTAGCTGCGCGGGAGTAATGGGCGATGGCTGACTACTCCCGCGACCCGAACAAGGGTGCTTTGCCCATGGTCAAGATCAAGCATCCGGACGGCTATGCTGTGATCGGCGAGCCGGATTTCGACCCGGCCGTTCACGAGCGCTTCGATGAGCCGGCCGCGCCCCCGCCGCCGCCTGTGCTGCCTCCGCCGCCGGCTGGCGCTCCGGATCCGCTGGACAATCTGCCGGCGAACTGGCGCGAGGATCACGGCGCTCGCCTGAAGTCGATCGCGGCGGCGATCTCCGGCGGCCGTGCCGTCGAGAACAAGGACCAGGCGATTGCCGTGATCGAGTCGGCGCTGGCGGCTCGAGGCAAGTAACGTATGACCACAGTAGCATATCGGGGCGGGTTCATGGCGTCCGATAGCTGTTGGTCATACGGTGGAACCGTCGACACGCTCGCGAACAAGATCGAGCGGCTTTCCGGTGGCGCCCTGGTTGGCACCGCCGGGCAAGGTGACTGCCGGCCGGTGCTCGCGCTCCTGGACAAGGTGCGCACGCCGGCCGGACTTCCTTCCTACGAAGCGATTTCCGCCGTGCGGTCCGAATGCTTGGCGCTGGTTGTTCTGCCGAAGGGGCGAATCTTCAAGATTGCAACGACGATTGTTTCGCCCGGCAGTTGGGACGATTCGACCGGAATCGGCATGTGGGAGATCAACGGCCCATTCGCCGCGATCGGCTCGGGTGGTGATCTGGCGCTCGTCGCCATGGAATGCGGCAAGTCCGCCCGCGACGCAGTGCGGATCGCCTGCAAATACGACACGGCATCGCGCCCGCCGGTTCACGTCATGGAGTTGACCCGATGAGCTTGGACAGCACACCCGGCGGCGCGGCGGCCGAATCCTATTTTTCAATTGCAGAGGCCGATACCTATTTCGCCGCGCGCGGCAACGCCGCATGGGCGGCGGCGACCACGACCGCCAAGGAACAGGCGGCGCGCGCCGGCACGCAATATCTCGAGAACACCTATCGCACGCGATGGGTCGGTTTGACCGCGGCGCAGACGCAGGCGCTCGCCTGGCCGCGCGTCGACGGGCAGCGCGGCGGCATGGGTCGGTCGTTCGGCTACGGCTACACGTTCCCGCTCTACGACATCAACGGTTGGGCGATCGACAGCACGACCATTCCGGCGCAGATCAAATATGCGGCGATGCAAGCCGCCCTGCTTGCGCTCGGCGGGGTCAGTCTCGAGCCGACGCTTGAGCGCGGTGGCCAGATCCACAGCATCAGCAAGGGCGTTGGGCCGCTGTCCAAGTCGATCGTTTACGTCGACGGTGCGCCGGCGCGCGACACCTACACGGCGATTGAGGGCTATCTGCGCGGGCTCGTGCAGTCGTCCGGAAACGTCAAGCTGGTGCGCGCATGACCACTCCATTCGATTACATGGAAAGCCGCGACGATGCCGACGATCTGATCGCCGAGTTCGGCCGCGCTGTCCTGATTCGGCGCCAGACGGCCAGCGGTACGCCGTTCGATCCGACCGTGACGAACACCGACTATGCGACCGTCGCCGCGCGAATCGAATTCACCTTCCGGCAGCAGCAGACCGGCAGCGTCTTGGCGACCGATGAGCGATGGATGATTGCCGCCGGCCCGCTCGCCGCGCTCGGCGTCACCACGATTCTCCCGTCCGATCACATCGTCGTCGATGGCGTTGAGCATTCGGTCGGGCCGCTGTCGCGTCCGCTCGCGCCGGCCGGAACGGTGGTGCTGTTCGACGTCCAGGCGCAGAAGTGAGTAACAACACCTTCACCGCAAGCATTGCCGCGTTCGTCGAGAAGGCCAAGGACAACGCCGATTTGGTCGTCCGCAAGGTCGCGCTTGAGATGTTCACCCGGGTCGTCATCAAAACGCCCGTGGATACCGGTCGGGCGCGCGGATCCTGGCAAGTCGCGATCGGCTCGGTTCCGGCCGGCCAAGTCAACCATCTGGACAAGACTGGTGCCGAGACGATCGCGCGAGTTGCCGCCGGCACCGCTCCGGCGAAGGCCGGCGACGTGATCTATCTGGTGGCAAACCTGCCCTACATCAACGCGCTCGAATACGGCCATTCGAAGCAAGCGCCGAACGGCATGGTCCGCCTGACGATCATGGAATGGGATCGGGTGGTCTCGAATGCAGCGCAGGCGGTCAACAAGTGACGTATGTTGACAATTTCCATACGTCGTGCTAGGCGTTGCGCATGGCTGTTGTGGGTACCGAAGCGAAAATCACCGAGGCGCTGTTCACGCGCCTTGCTGCGTTGTCGCCCGCAATCCCAACGGCATATCCCAACGTCTCCTTTCCCGCACCGCCCGCCGTCGACCGGCCCGACACCTATCTGCAGGCGAGCATTCTGCGCGCGCCGACGCAGAGTGTCGGTATTGCGGCATGGGATGAGCACGCCGGCATTCTACAGATCGACGTCGTTTACAAGCCGCAGGACGGCGAACTCAAGCCGCTGCAGATCGCCGATTCCGTCGCAGCATGGTTCGCGCGCGGAACGCGCATGACCAACGGATCGATTCAGATCGACGTCTATGAGCCGCCGCAGATCGCTTCGATGATGGCGGATGGCGACCGCTTTCGAATCCCGGTGAGCGTCCGTTACCGCTCGTTTATTCAGTAGGAGCCCGCCGAAATGACAACATTATATCCAGTGGCCGGAATGAAGTTCTACATCGGCAACGCGCCGCTCGCCGACAAGGACACCGATTTCGTCGCGTCCGATTTCAACTCGGTGACGTGGGTCGAAGTCACCGGCTGGACGCAGGCCGGCGCGATCGGCGACACGGCCGCGCTCATCACCACGCAGATCATCAGCCTTTCGCGCGACAAAAAGCAGAAGGGCACGAGCAACGCCGGCAGCATGCAGAACGTGTTCGCAATGAACCAAGCGGACCCGGGGCAGCTCGCCATGATCGCCGCGGCAGCGCCGACGAACAAGAACACCTATCCGTTTCGGATCGAAGGCAACGACTCGCTCGGCGTGTCGAACTCCAAGCGCTATTTCGTCGGCCTGGTCATGACGGCCGAAGAGTCCAACGGCGCCGCGAACACCATCCGCAACCTCGCGTGCACCGTCGAGGTCAATTCCAACATCGTCCGCGTCGCCGCGGCGTAAGGAGTTCTGATACATGGCCGATCTCACGATCACAGCAGCGAACGTCCTGGCCAGCGGTCAGGCGGACAAGGAAACCGGCACGGCCGGTGCGACGGTCACGGCCGGACAACCGGTCTACAAGGAAGCCGCGACCGGGCTGTTCAAGCTCCTGGACGTCGACAGCGCAACCGCTGAGGCGCGCGTTTATTACGGGACCGCGCTGCATGGCTCGCTGAATGGCCAGCCGCTCACCGTGGCCAAGAGCGACCCGAATTTCACGCCCGGTGCGTCCGGCATGACGGTCGGTGCTCGCCTGTACGGTTCGAGCACGCCCGGCGGCATCGCGCCGGAAGCCGACATCACGACCGGCAAATACGTGGTGCAGCTCGGCGTCGTGACGTCGGCAACCACGATGAACCTTCGTCCGTTCAATAGCGGCGTGGTGGTGCCGTAATGGCCGACAAGAGCATTGGCGAAGTCGATACACTGATCGGAACGCTGCGGTGCAGCCTCACCGCAGCGAAGGCCGTGAGCAGTATGGCGGGCGGCTACAATGGCGCGCTCGCGCGGATCGGCATGCTCGAATTCGACACCTATGTCGCGATTGCGGCGGCCGGGCTCGGCAAGAAACCGTCCGAAGTCGAAGCGAAGGTCTACAGCGCCGGCTTGGTCAATCTCACCGCGCCGTTCGTCGAATATGTGACGTATCTCGGCAACGGCGGCAAGCCGGTAGCGGAGCCGGCCAACGCCGACGGAGACGCCGCGGCGGGGGAAGCCTAAGCCACGCTGAATTTTTGGCGTGGCTGGAAAACGACGGAATGGGCGTTTGCGGCTACACCTACAGCGAAGTCCAGGAGATGCCGATCGACGCGCTCGCCCGAGCCATCAAGGCGAAGAAGGCGCACGACTTCGCACCCTGGAAATCGCTGTTCACCGCGGTGTTCGGTGCGTCGGAAGAAACGCCCGCGCCGATCTCGGTGCGACCGTTGAACATGGAACTTTTCGACGCGCTCTTTCCAGGGTGACCCGTGACTGACATTGCCCGCCTTGGCCTCGAAATCGACAGCCGGCCCGTCGCGCAGGCGTCAACGGCGCTCGACAAGTTTCAAGCGTCCGCGAACGCCGCTGCGAGCGGCGCGGACAAATTGCAGGCGGCGACCAAGACGACCGGCGCGCAACTGGCGACCGTCAGCAAAGCCGCGACCGTGGCCAACGAGGCAATGACGAGCGTCGCCAAGTCGACCGGTCTCACCCGCGCCGAGATGATCAACCTGTCACGGCAGATCCAGGATGTCGGTGTCTCGCTCGCGTCCGGTCAGTCGCCGTTCATGGTCTTGGCGCAACAGGGTACGCAGATCGCCGATATCTTCGGCTCGAGCAAGAACGCGAGCGTCGGCGGCGCGCTGCGGCAGATCGGCAGCAGCATTGCCGGTGTGTTGACGCCGATGCGGCTGCTCGTCGGCGGTGTGGCGGGCCTCGGTATTGGCTTTGCGGTCGCCGCGAACAGCATCGTGAAATCCGAGTTGGCCCTCGACGACCTCGCACGTTCCACTGACCAGACGCTCGGCAAACTGCGCGGCCTGCAGCAAGCGACGTCGTTCAAGGGCATCGGAGACGAGAGTTTTTCGAAGGGGATCACCGAGTTCGCTGATAAGGTCTACGAGGCCAAGAACAATTTTGGCTCGCTCAACTCGCTGATGATCGCCAATGGCAAGAGCGCCAAGGACTTCTCGGGGTATCTCGGCTCCGTTGCCGATCTGGTCGCGCGCGCCACCAGCGACATGCAGAAACAGCGGATCCTCCGCGAGGCCGGCTTGCCGTCCGATATGGCGTGGGTCCGGTTCATGGAGCAGGGCTCCAAGGGGATCGAGGCGGCCGTTGCTGGCACTGTGAAATTCAACGAGTCGGCGGAACAGAACCTCATTCGCAAGGCGCGCGAGTTCGACGAGGCGTGGAACACCGCCACGACCAAAATGGTGAACTATTTCAAGTCGGCAGTCGTCGACATCACCAATGCGCTCACGAGCGTCAAGGTGCCCGATTGGCTCGGCAAGATCGGTACGGGCGCGCTCGGCGCAGCGTCGAGCATTCCGGGCGTCGGTGCCCTGGCCAGTGCCGCACGGCTCGCCGGCAGTGCGATGGGCAGCAGCAGCGGTGAGAATTTCGCCGATCGGTTCGGTTCGTTCCAGAAGGCGGCCAACGATAACGCGCTCGCCGCCGGCTACAATCGCAAGGCTGCCGAACTGCGCGGCGAGAGTGCGCCGAAAACCACGCAAGAGTTGATGGTTGCCAATCAGCAGGCGCAGCAGCGGATTGCGCTGCTCGGCAACTTGGCAAGTGTCGAAGACCAGGTGAAGGCGAAAGAACTCGAACTCGCCGCCGCGGGACTTCAGGGTGTCGGCGTATCGAAACAGCAGCGCGACGCGATCCTGAACGTGGTTCGGGCGCAGGCGGAAATGTCGCGCGCGTCCGAGATGGCCAGCCTTGGCATTTTCCGGGTCAACGAAGCGAATAAGGCGCTCCGCGACACGCTGAAAGCTAACGTCGATCGTGGTCTGTTGGACCCCAACAACGCGCAGGAAATGACGTCCGCGCTCAACGCTCTGACCAAGCAAATGGAGGACATGAGCGACGCCGCGAAGGTCGCCGGCTCGCCGCTGCCGCAGTTTCAGTCTGCGCTCAACGAGGTGGGCAACGCGCGTAAGCAACTCGATTCGGCACTCGTCGAGGGCATGAATATCAATCGCGGCTTCTTCGTCGAGTTCGGTCAACAGATCCGCAACGGCGTAAGCGCTTGGGAGGCTTTCAAAACGTCCGGTTTGAACGCGCTCGGAAAGATCGCGGATAAGTTGATGAGCATGGCCGCCGACAAGCTGTTCTCGTCTGCATTCGGCGGAGGATCGGGCGGCGGCGGTCTGCTCTCGTTGCTCGGGCTCGGTGGCGGGGGCGGCGACCTTGGCAATTTCACCAGCATCGCCGCACCTGGTGGCGGCATGATGCCGTTCGCCGCGGCCGGGGGCGGTACGTTCGGCGCTGGCGCGTGGGGCGTTGTCGGCGAGAAAGGTCCGGAATTGATCAAGGTCAACCGCGGGTCGGTCACCGTGATCCCGAACCACATCTCGCGGCCCTATCTGCCCGGCTTTGCCGATGGTGGCACGCTCGACGCGGGCGGCGGAGTGCGGCGCATCGGTTTTGGCCAGGACAATTCACCACAGGTGACGATTGTCCAGCACAATGATTTCCGCAATTCCGACCCGGGCAGCGAAGCCCGCCTGCGTCAGTATGTTGACCAGTCGCGCAAAATGGCAGTGCAAGAGTCTGTGCAGGCTGTTCGGACCGTGCAAAGTCAAAACCCCGCTTACCTGAGGGGCGGACGATGACAGCAAACATCTATGATTTTCCGGTCGAATGGTACAGCCTGCTGACCACGCAGAAGATGCCGCTTAGGTCGCTCAACCAAGCCGCAGCGACAACGTGGAACGGCGCAGGACAAGGGATCATCGGTCCTCATACGCAACTCTGGACGACGGATATTTCGTTTCGGCCTATGTACGACCCATTGCAGCAGGATGTTGACGCGTGGGTGTCTCGGCTGCGCGGGCGTGCCAACGTCGCGCGCATCGGCCATGCGTTGCGGCAGCGTCCGTGGTACGACCGCGCATCGAAGGCGACATCGGCGACGTTTTCGGACGGAACGCGGTTCACGGATGGGTCCGGCTTCGATAGCGGGTTGCTACCGCCTGAGGTTTACATTGCGGTCGCAGCCGCAAAGGGGACTCGCTATCTCACGTTGGGCGGCTTCCCGGTCTCCACTGCAAATGTCATGCGTGCGGGCGATCTGCTGCAGATCAAACCGAACGGCGTGCCCGGCGCAATTCCGCATCTCTACAAGGTCATGTATGGCGGATCTTCGAATGCGTCCGGCATGATCGGCCTGGAAATCGAGCCGATGTTGCGAACAAGCATTGCGGTCGGCGACACGGTCGGCCTGCGCAATCCAACGACCCTGTTCCGTCTTGTCGATGACACTCAAGGGGATGTTGAGACGTCAGGCGGCGGGATCGGCTCGCTCGGGCTGTCGTTCGTGGAAGCGCTGGACCTGGTGCCATGACGTTGACTCCTGAAATGGCTGTCGCGTTGGCTTCGGGAGACCCCCGCGGCTTGCTTGTGCAGATCGAACATCCGAGCGGGACCGGCTACTTTTCGACGGGAGTCGGCAAGGTCAATTGGAACGGCCACGACTGGTTAGGTACCGGAAAACTCGGCAGCATTACACCAATCAAATACACCTCTGATATTTCGGTACAAGACATCGCCTTTTCGTTGAGCGGGATCGACCTCGACACGGTCAATCAGCTTAATGACTCGGTGTGCAATCTGAGCGGCAAGGTTTGGCTCTATTGCCTGACGAGCGACGGCACCGTCGTGCGCGAACCGTACCAGTTGGTCGATTCGCAACTGGACTATCAAAAGTTCGAAGTCGACGCCGAAGGAAAAGCGACCATTACGATTGTTGCTCATTCCGGGTTTTACACTCTGGTACGAAGCTCAGAAGAAGCATGGACTCCTGAGAACCAGAAACTGACATATCCGACTGATACCGGCCTTGACATGCTCTACAGCCTGCAAAACCAAGATCTGCAATGGACACCGTCATGACCCGCGCCGATTTCGAAGCAGCAATTTGCGCGGCTATGGAGTCCGCTACCAGTGCCCCGATGGAATGGGGCGCCGATGATTGCGCGCTTTGGGTCGCCAACATCGAACGCGAGGTGCTAGGGTTCGATCCGGCGCATGCCTACCGCGGCAGATACCGCACCCGCCGCGGCGCCATGCGGACTATGTCAAAGCTCCATCGTGGTGGCTTGCTCGGTCAGCTTCGAGCAGTCGCCCGCCGGCGCGGCTGGAAACGCGTCGACCCTATTGCGGCACAGATCGGCGATGTTGGTTTGATCTGGACAGAGTATGAAGGCAAGCCCGTTCTCGCTACGGTCATTTGCCGCAAGCGCGGATGGTTCGTCGGGCGAAACAACGCGGGCGTTTCGTTTTTTCCTGCGCGATATGTTTCGTTCGCCTGGTCCGTCTTCGATGACACTTTGCCGTTGCACGGCCCCGTACATTTGCCACAGGTTGGCGTTCGGAGATCATTTGTTCCGACCGAGATCGTAGTGCGCGACCCGATTTCGATTGCGCTCCTGACATTTGCCGGGATCGAAGCCACAACGCTTGCAGTCTCCGTTACCACATTTCTGATCACAACGGCCGCGTCGCTCGCGATCTCTGCAGCCGTTTCGTTGCTCACCCCTCAAAAGGGTGGCACTATTGACAACAGCGCCGGAGGTACGGCGGACTATTCGTCGGCGAGTGCCGTTCAGGTTACGGAACGACAAGCCGTCCCATACAAGCGCGTTATTGTTGGGCGCGCATTTGTCGGTGGTGCGCTGTTCTTCGAACAGGTCAAAGCGCCCTATCTAACCATGGGAATCCTGGTCAACTACGGCCAGATCGACAGCATCGAATCCGTGTTCGTGGGATCAAATCAACTTGCCTTCAGTACGTTTGCACCCAACACAATCCTAACACCAATCGCGGCAGCCAATCAGCCGGCATACTATGCGAAGATGCGCTGTTCGTTTCGTTATGGCTCCGCGACCCAAGCCGCAGACCCGCTCATTTTGAGCAGATATCCGAACGTCGGTTCTGAATTCAGGCAACGCGGTATCGCTACCGCCGTGTATGAGTTCGCTTTCGGTGCTGACACTACCGAATACACGAAACTATGGGGCCAAGTGTCGCGCCCGGCAACCTATCTTATCGTAAAGGGTGTCCCGGTCTACGATCCTCGAGATCCGACGCAGACCGTATCGGACCCGAGCACCTGGAAATGGTCAAACAACGCAACGCTGATTCAAACTTGGTATTTGACGCAGACATTCGGCGGACGCATCCCGGTCAATCGTATCCGGTGGGACAAGATCATCGACTCGGCGAATTACGATGATGATCTGATCGGTTGTTCGGATGGGACGATGATTCGCCGTCACACGATCGATGGCGTCATCACTCTGAACCAGTCCCCTTATCAGGTGTTGCAGGATTTGCTGACCTCGAACCGCGCGCAAGTTTTGACCAGTGGCGGGATGGTGTGGGTCGAGTCATCTCGACCGAAATCACCCATTGCAACGATCCACGATCGCATTTTGGTTGGTGCAATCAGCTACCAGAACGACAAACAGAAGTCCGACAAGCTAAATAAATTGCAGGTTCGGTTCGTCTCGCCCGATCAAGAATACCAAGTTGTCGACGGCCCGGTTCTCGATCGGACCGATCTGCAGGCGACCGATGGCGAAACTCTTTCCGCTACGCTCGCGCTTAGCTATACTCAAGACTATCGACGCGCCGAACGGCTGCAAAAGGCGTTTCTGCTATCGTCGCGACTTGGCGGAACGATAACGTGCAACGTCGACGTCCGCCTCATGACGGTGGCGAAAGACGATCTGATCGGCAATGTCGTAACGGTTGCGAGCGAATTGTTCGCGAAAATGAACGGAACATATTTGGTGACGGCCGTCGGATTCGCTGACGATCTGACGAATCTGAGCCTTGCCCTTGCTCGCTACGACGCGACAATCGAATCGGCTTGGAACCCCGAAACGGACGAAATGCCCTTCACCATCTCGACGGTCAATGTCTCGTAATGTTGACAATTTACATTCATATGGTATGGTTCCGAAATGCCGTTCAACCATGAAGCCGTTGCCGCCCTTCCGAGCGGCGCAAACGCAGACGCCGCACTCATTCGCGCGATGTGTGAACGACGATTTGCCTACGTGCTGGACACCGGCGAAGATTCACGGAATTTCGTTGCGGTCGATCCATCAAGCGGCGTTGTGCCGCTCTATTTGATCCAGAGCGGAAACCTTTTCCAGTACGATTCGGCGGACAGCACGACGACGCATGACGGCGTGACGTGCCTGGTATCATCGGACGGCAAGCGCTATAAAACGAACGCGATCGCCGCGCCCTACGCCGTGCTGTCTCGCACGGTCACCGCTCAGCCGTCATCCCCGACGAGCGGAGATTCCTACATCGTGCCGACGGCCGCGACCGGCGCAGCGTGGGCGGGGCAAGACGGGAAGATTGCGATCTACACCGCGCGAGGTTGGCAGTTCGCCATATCGCCGATCGGGCGTGAGATTTATGTTCGTGACGTCGATACCTATTACCACCGCAACGCGTCCGGCACCTGGACAGCCGGTGTCGGCGCAGTTGCGCTGCAGACCGGTAGCGTGACGCTTCCGAATGTGTTGGGAGCAACCGCTTCGTTCGTGATCAAGGTCGAAAATCAGACCACCAACGCGCCCCCGGTGTCGCCATCGACACCCACCGCCTACATAATCGGACCGTCGCCGACCGGGTCATGGAGTGGCAATGCGGGCAAGTTGGCGATTTGTCTGACGGCCGGCTCATTCACGATCATCGCTCCCGCGACGGGTGACCAAGTTTACGACAAGGCGCGAGGCGCAGTTTTCCAGTTCAACGGGACGGCATGGACAGCCACTAACGGCGTCTTTGCCGATAGCAAAACGGTTACCAACGACGTTCGTAGTGGAACGTCTACCGTCATCCCGTGGGACGACACGATTCCTCAAATATCGGAGGGCACCGAAGTAATCAGCACTACCGTTACTCCGAAGTCGGTCACAAATAAGCTGCGCGTCCGTTTTGAAGCCTCGCTTTCACCGGACACAGGCGGTATCGACGTGACTGCAGCACTATTCTTGAATTCAGTCACGAACGCAATCCGGTCCACGAGCATTTATCTTGCAAGCATCAATCACTCTGCCCCGGTTGTGCTTACGCATGAGTTCGTTCCGGCAACTACATCGCCCATCACCCTATCGGTGCGCGTTGGCCCTGCAGCGGGCGGTGTGTATTGGAACGGCACAAGTACTGGCAGAAGACTCGGGGGAAATCAGGTAATAACGCTGACTGTCGACGAGATCATAGCATGAGTGCGAACCCTGTTGAACTGATTGGCGGCCTTGCCTCGACGGCGCCCGTGTCGAAAGCCGACATAATCAGCTGGGCAAAGGCACGCGTTCCGCAAGTGTTCGTCGATGTTGCGGAAATGCGCAATACGGCGTTGGCGGGGCAACTGGTTGTATATCTCAAGTCATCATCTGCAAACTGGTATCTCGACTCGTCTGATACCACCACGGCAGACGATGGTGTGAACTGCATCATTTCGAGTGACGGTTTGCGGTTCAAGCGCTTGATAAACCCTGTGCTCGGTACGCCATCCTCCGGGACGCTGACCAGTTGCACGGGCCTTCCGCTATCGACAGGTGTAACCGGCAATCTACCTGTTGACAATTTGGGCAGCGGCACCAACGCGTCGGCGACGACATATTGGCGTGGCGATGGAGCTTGGGTCACACCTCCATTCATCACCAGCATTTCAGCAGTAACCGGCGGAAGTACCACATACACCTCAAACCAGAATACCGTTTTGGTCAAGCGCTCGAACACTGGCACGGCCATGGCAGACACGCTGCCGGGGACATCTCCAGGCGTCTTGACGGCCGGAACGACGATCACGGTAACGAATGCGGACACGGCAGCGCTCTTGTCGATTAAACCGGGCTCTGGTGCGACCTTCAAATCGAAGGTAGCAAGTACGGGTTTCTTGTATCTCGGCCCCGGGCAAACCGCTACATTCTACAGTGACGGCACCGATTATTGGATTCTGAGCGCGCCGACCCGCTGCGTGTTTAGTGCAGACGTCACGATGTATTTGAATGCCTCAACTGGCGCCTCGACCAAGGACGGTCTGACGTCTTCGACGCCGCTGCTTGACCCTACAGGCGCTTACAACCTACTGAAGAACTCGTTTGATCTGAACGGCTACAAGATCACGTTCCAGTTCGCAAACGGCACGTACGGCCAGATTCTTGCGGATGGCCCGCTTGTCGGAACCGCAGCGGCGGGCACGAGGTACATTTTTCCGGATAACGTGCTGTTCAATGGAGACACCGCCACCCCAGCCAACGTGATCCTGACAACCGGAAATATCTTCGGGACCGTCTACGCGACGCGAGGCGCGGGGATCACGGTCAAGGGCTTCAAGATCCAAAACACAAACACGACCTCTAGTTACGCAATATTGGCAAACCTGTATTCGCACGTTGCGTTTGCAAACTGCGAAATCAGTACGCTCGGCGCTGCCGGCATGGTCCACATCGGAGCCAATTACCAATCGACAGTATCGATTACGGGGAACTATACGATTTCTGCAGGTGCCGCCGGTCATCTCGTGTCGTCGGTAAATTCTCTCATTGAGTTCAGAAATCCGGGATCAACTATCACAGTCACGGTCACCGGAACACCAGCGTTCACGACCGCTTTCGCCTTGTGTCAATATCCGAGTTCGATCATCAACCAGGCCACGACCACGTTCTCAGGTTCGGCTACTGGTTCTCGTTACTCTGTATTCCTGAATGGGTGCATCGACAGCGGCGGCGTCGGAATTAACTTCTTTCCCGGGAATGCTGTCGGCACGACCTCCACTGGAGGCCAGTACCAGTAAAGCCGTGACCGTAACGCCGATTGGCACTGCAAAATATACAAAGACTAACAGTACGTCCCACATCTTCCCCCTCCCGCATAGGGCGCGGAATCTAGTCCGAAATGAGACGTAACGCAACCACAGCTAGAGCTTGAACAAGCCGCCTCCGGGCGGTTTTGTCGGGAAACCATGCCTGATCTGAAAGCACTATCGGCACCAAATGCTACCGCACTTGGGTCTGTAGGTCGCGAGCACGCGCCTTTATGTTGACTTTTTACATAAACCGTGCCACCTTGGCCACATGGCGCCGATGACGGAAACCGAAGTCGAACAGATCGCATCGCGTGCGGCCAAAGAGGCCGTGAACGACTTGCTTCTGAAGATGGGCGTCGACGTCAGCAAACCCGATGCGCTGATCGAGATGCAAGCCGATTTCCAGCACGTTCGCAAGTGGCGCCGGAGCGTCGAGACCGTGCAGCGCCAGGGGCTTTTGACGGCCGTCGGCGTGCTCGTCACGGGTGGCATCGGCGCGCTTTACATGGCGTTCAAGGGGCACTGACGCTTGGCGAGTCCTCCCCTCTCCGATGAACTGGCGCAACAGGCCGCGGACGCCTGCCGAGCCGATGGCGGCAAGGTGCTCAAGGCGACGGCCGACCGGCTCGGGTGGCCACTCCCAACCTACAAAAGCCGGGTGAAGGTCGCCGCACTGCGTGGGCTGTTGTTGGACTTGTCACCGCCGCCGGCAATGCCGGGCTTCCGGATTTCGCAGCGCTCGACGTTAAAGGACGCGAACGGCAATATTCGGCAAGAGGCGATCCAGCAAAGGCCGGAGCACGGCGAAGACCCGTTCACTCCACCACCGGGGCAGATCCTCGACAAGGTGTCCGTCCTGCTCAATCCAGAGCGCGGCGAGATCATCAAATGGGAAAAGTACAAGACTGACGATCTCGCACGTCAGGTGGCACTACGCGCGGCCGTCGACGCGCTCAAAGAAGAACTGCCACGCTACGAGCCGGTCGCACCGCCACGCGACGTGCGCGAAAATCTGCTCAATCAATACACCGTCACGGATCTGCATTTCGGCATGTTGGCTTGGCGCGAGGAAAGCGGCGCCGACTACGATCTGAAGATCGCCGAAAAGCTTCTGCTCGATTGGTTCGCCGCCGCCATCCGCCAATCACCGGACGCCGCGACAGCGATCCTATGCCAACTCGGCGACCTCCTGCATTATGATTCGCACGAGACCGTTACGCCGACCCACCGGCATGTGCTCGACTCGGATAGTCGATACCAGAAAATGGTTCGGGTGGTCATCCGCACGATGCGCCAAATCGTCTCCATGCTGCTCGAAAAGCACGAGCACGTGCATGTCATCATGGCAGACGCGAACCACGATCCGGCCGGCGGCGCATGGCTGCGCGAGTTGTTTGCGACGGTCTACGAGAACGAACCACGCGTCACAGTCGACACGAGCCCGAGCACGTTCAACGTGTTCGAGTTCGGCGCGACTTCGCTGTTCTACCATCACGGCCACAAACGCAAGATCGGATCAATCGACGGGGTGTTCGCCGGCAAGTTCCGGGAGATTTTCGGCCGGACAAAGTACAGCTACGCGCATTTGGGCCATCTCCATTCCGACGAGATGAAGTCCGCTCCCACGACAATGAAGGTCGAACGGCACGAGACCTTGGCCGCGCCCGATGCCTTTGCGGCAAATGGCGGATGGCTGTCCGGCCGCTCGGCAAAGGTCATCACCTATTCGAAGCGGTTTGGCGAAGTCGGCCGCAACATCCTGACTCCTGAAATGGTGCAGTCATGACCGCGGCGGAACAGGCCGGCTATGCGGTCGCGATCATTCTAACGCTGTGCCTACTTTTACCATTTGCGTTGAAAGGCGACAAATGAAACGCACCATCATCGCATTTACGGGCCTTGCTGGCGCCGGTAAGAGCACGGCAGCCGCTCACCTGGTAAAGTCGCACGGCTTCGAGCGCGTTCGCTTCGCTGGCCCGCTCAAGGCTATGATGGCGGCGCTTGGCTGCTCGACGACGGAGATCGACGGCGACCGCAAGGAACTCCCCTGCGAACTGCTCGGCGGTAAGACGCCGCGGTGGGCAATGCAGACGCTCGGGACCGAATGGGGGCGGCAACTGATCGATTCAGATCTCTGGATTCGGGCGTGGCGCACGGCTGTTGATGCCTCGCCTGTTTCCGTGGTCGTTGATGATTGCCGTTTCCCCAACGAGGCGGAAGCGATCCGCGCGGCCGGCGGCGTCCTAGTGCGGATCGAGCGCCCCGGCGCCGGCACGGCGTCGAAGCACGAATCGGAGCAACACGAACTGCCGGCGATCACGACGATTTCGAACGCCGGCAGCGAGCGTGAGCTATTCGAAAAACTCGACAGGTTCTTGCTCGACTTCTCGTGGTGCGATTCCGCGCCGTAGCGCCATCGCCTGGACGACCAGCCGCACGCGCTCGGCAGCCTCCGACATGCGACGGGACTCGTTCTGCAGCACCAGGAGAGCGCGACTGTCGGCATTCAATTTGTTACGCATCCCAAATAATTCCCTTTTTGTTCTACGCACCAACAATATTTCTGATATCCAGAACATTGGCAAGGAAAATCTTAGTCCGGATAACAGATTTTCCGAAAGCAACGCCCGGTTGTAGGGCACTGGTAAAAATTCCAGGTGCGACAAGAAGTTGCAGAACTGTAGGATTTTCGTAAAATGCGACCGACCTAATATCTCGACACGTTTCTTTGGCGGAAGATTTGGCGGTGCGAGTCGGGAATCTCGCTAAGTGCTGGTCGGAGCGGCAGGATTCGAACCTGCGACCCCTGCGTCCCGAACGC
>NZ_JBNPTM010000021.1:0-31041 GCF_051167655.1 Bradyrhizobium sp. HKCCYLS2038
ATGACAGATAAATCAATGAATGCAGGGGCTAACGACAGGTGGCGGTTCTGCACAGCGCCGATGATGGATTGGACGGATCGGCATTGCCGGGCGTTCCATCGGCTGTTGTCGCGCCGGGCGCTGCTGTACACCGAGATGGTCACGACCGGGGCCGTCATTCATGGCGATCGAAAGCGGCTGCTCGGCTTCGATGCGAGCGAGCATCCCGTGGCGCTGCAGCTCGGCGGGTCCGACCCGGCCGATCTCGCGACCTCGGCGCGGATCGGCGAGGATTTCGGCTACGACGAAATCAATCTCAATGTCGGATGTCCGTCGGACCGGGTCAAGGACGGACGGTTCGGCGCTTGCCTGATGGCGGAGCCGGCGCTCGTCGCGGCCTGCGTCGCGGCGATGAAGCGCGTCGTCAAGATTCCCGTCACCGTCAAGTGCCGCACCGGCATCGACGATCAGGATCCGGAGGTCGCGCTCGATGCGCTCGCCGATGCGGTGGTCGACGCAGGCGCGGACGCGCTGATCGTGCACGCGCGCAAGGCCTGGCTGAACGGATTGTCGCCGAAGGAGAACCGTGACATCCCGCCGCTCGACTATGACAGGGTGTACCGGCTCAAGGCGCGGTTGCCGCAGGTGCCGGTCATCATCAATGGCGGCATCGGCAGCATCGAGGCCGCTCAAAAGCATCTCGCGCATGTCGACGGCGTCATGCTCGGCCGCGCCGCCTATCAGGAGCCGTGGCGGCTGCTCGATGTCGATCCCGTGTTGTTCGACGAGCCATCGCCACATCGGGACATGAAGGACGCGCTGGCGGCGCTCGAGCCCTACATCGAACGTCAGATCGGGCAAGGCATGCGGCTGCATGCGATCACGCGGCATCTCGTCGGCGCCTATCATGCGGTTCCGGGCGCGCGGGCGTTTCGCCGTCATCTCGCCGAGCGCGGCGTCAAGCCGGAGGCGGGCATCGAGGTGCTGCGCGAGGCCGTGGCGATGGTCGAGGCGCGCCAACCGGCGGCCGTGCTGGCCTGATCCGTCAGCTGCGCTCGGGATAGCCGTGCATCATCAGCCGGTCGGGGCGCACCTCCCAGCGTTCCAGACGGTCGAGGAAGCTCATGCCGAGCAGATTGGTCTTCATCTGCCCGTGCGGCACCACGAGCGCCGGCACCGAGCGCTCCACCAGCTTGCCGATCGCGAGCCGGTCGAGCGTCAGCCGCGCCGCCTTGGTGTGACCGCCGGCCGTCTCGACATCGACGTCGTAGTCGAGCATCTCGAGCGGCAGGCCGGCAGCCTTCGCCGTCTCGTAGGTCAGCACCACCGAGGTGGCGCCGGTGTCGACCACCATCGGCGCGGTGACGCCGTTGATCTTGGCACGCAGCGCGAACTCGCCGCCTCGCGTGCGCTCGATCTCGACGGCATTGGTGTTCGGCGACGTCTTGGCCCGCAGTGCGCGGCTGCGCAGCACCTCGGAGACGGTGTCGGTGGCGAGCGCGGCCTGCTCCGGATCCTTGTAGACGATGACGGCGCCCGCGGTGAGCACCATGGTGACGAGCACCAGCGCGACCTTGTTCATGCGGCGCCTCCCAGCGGCGACGACGGGCTCAGTCGTGCTTGCGCGTCATCGCGGGGAGGCCGGCGTCGCGCATGCGCATCGGCAATCCGTCCATCAGGGCGAGCCGCTCGTCGCGCGACAGGCGTCCCCAGGCGGCAATCTCCGGCAGCGTTCGGCCGCAGCCGAAGCACAGCTTGGTCTTCGGATCGATCATGCAGACGGCAATGCACGGCGTGTCGTGGCTCATCATGCCCTAGTGAAAGGTTCTGGCACCGTTTTTCAAGTGCAATCATCTCACAGTCCCGTTCCGGCATTCATGATCGGTCTGCGCAACAGCCGCCGCTTCTCCTGGGCGGGCGCGAGGGCAGGATCCGGTTGCAGCGGCGGTGCCTCGTCCGACAGCGGCGCCAGCGCCGACATCACCCGTTCCGGCGGGAAGGTGACGATCACCTCGGTGCCGATGCGGACCTTGGATTTCAGGGTGAAGGTGCCGGCATGCATCTCGATCAGGTTTTTGGCGATCGGCAGGCCCAGGCCCGCGCCCTGTTCGGCCGACTTGATCGAATTCGAGCCTTGGCCGAACGAGGCGAGCACGATCGGAATCTCGTTCTCGGGGATGCCGGAGCCGGTGTCCCTGACGCTCAGATATTGTCCGCCGGACGCGGTCCATCCCGCCTTCAGCCAGATCTCGCCGCCCTGCGGCGTGAACTTGATCGCATTGGAGAGCAGGTTGAGCACGACCTGGCGGATCGCGCGCTCGTCCGCCCACAGCCGCGGCATGCTCTGCTCGAACACCTCGTGGATGGTGATGCCGCGGCTGGTCGCGCGCAGCTTCAAGAGGTGGTGGCAGTCGGCGACGACGTGCACCAGCGCGACGGCTTCCTCGTTCAGCTCGTAGCGGCCGGCCTCGATGCGCGAGAGGTCGAGGATCTCGTTGATGAGGTTGAGCAGATGGACGCCGGAATTGTGGATGTCGGCGGAATATTCCTTGTAGACCGGCACGGCATGGCCACCGAAGATCTCGCTCTTCATCACCTCGGAAAAGCCGAGGATGGCGTTCAGCGGCGTCCGCAGTTCGTGGCTCATCTGCGCGAGGAAGCGCGATTTTGCGACATTGGCGGCCTCGGCGCGATAGCGCGCCTCGTCGGAGATCGCCTTGGCCTGCTCGAGCTCGCCGATGAGGGCGTCCTTCTCGGCACGCGCCTCGAGGGTCGCGAGCGTGGTCGAATGCAGTTGATGCGCGAGCAGCACGAAGTAGCCTTCCGCCGCAACGGCAAATCCGGCGAGCAGATAGTTGTCGAACGTTCCCGACAGCGCGAGGCTCAGCGTGATCGCCACGGTCACGGGGGCGGTGACGGCGACCGCCGCGAGCGGCAGATTGGCGGCGAGCATGCTGGAGACAGCGATGACCAGCAGCATCAGGAACATCATCAGCGTGCCGGATACTTCCGCCAGCGCGGGATGGATCAGGATCGCCATCCAGCACACGCCGTAGAGCAGGTCGAGCAGCACGAAGCGCGTGCGCCAGCGCCGCGTGGCCGCCAGCGACGGCTGGTCGGCCAGGAAGCTGTGGCAGTTGCGCACGATCGCGGCATGGATGCAGAGCACGCCGAGCGTCCAGGCACCGGCCGCGAGGGCATGCAGCCAGACGCTGAGCATCAGGCCGGCCGCGACCACCAGCAGCATGACGATGTAGGAGGCGGAGATGCGGGTCTGTGCGTATTGGCGCAGCAGCTCGCGATCGAAGGCTGGCCGCGTTCCCGATGTCGATGTTAACCGGTCGCGCGCCTCGCGCACCCGCTGCTGCGCCGCTCGGCGCTGGCTTGCCGGCGCGAGCGCCGGCGCATCGGCCGGAAGCTCGACAATCTCGGGCGTTTCCGCAGGCTTACTCATCACAACGATACATTCCTGCCCGGGGCCAACGGGCTGCTTTCTGCATCGTCTATAACTGGCTCGAAATCCTTAAGACGGACTATAGACAACGAAAAATTTGCGTTAACCGCGCGTTAAAATTAACCATTGGCGCGCGGCTCGGCGCCCAGGCTGCGCAGCCGCCGCCAGCCGATCACGACGCCGGTGAGGCTGAAGGCAAAGCCGGCCGCGCACAGGCCGACGATGAGCAGGGTGCGCAGCGTTGCGTGCCCAAGCAGGGTCGGGAAATCGAGCGTGTGCAACGCCTGATACAGCCAGCGATAGGTGCGCCTGGACGGATCGAGCCGCTCGAGCACGGCCCCGGTGGCGCCATCGACATGATACCAGGTCTCGCCGCAGACCACGCGATGGACCGGTGCTCCGGGCACGTCGGAGGCCAAGTGATAGTCGTCACCCGGCTCGACCTCGGCCGACCGCGCACAGTCGCCGCGCAGAGCCATGGTCAGGGTGTTGATGTCGGCCGGCTGCAGGAAGCGGCCGACGGTTCTCCAGGTGGACGCGTCGAGCACGGACATCTGCTGCTGGCTGAGCCCGCGCCGCGCGCGCTGATACAGGCGGCCGCCGAAGGCGAACCATTCGATCTCCCTGATCTCACCATGCACGGCCGCGAGCGCCGTGGCGCTCAGGCGGGTCCAGTCGGGCGTGCCGATGAGCACGGCCTGTTCGGACGGCGCGAGACGGCCGGTCGCAAACAGCCGGCCATGATCCATCGACAGCCAGCCGCTGACGATCCAGGTCAGCACGAACTGCATGCAGACAAGCCCGGCCCAATGGTGCCACAGATGCCAGCCGCGATAGCGCGAGGAGAGCCGCGCCGTGTGCAGCCTCAGCCTGAGAGGGCCGAGCAGGCCGCCCGCCACGGCAGCAATGACCGCCGCCAGCGACAGCCACCAGACGACGGCGTCCCAGGCCGCCCAGTTTTTCCGCAGCAGAGTCGGATAGATCCAGTGGACGACGCTGCCGACGTAATTCCAGCCGCGCTGGAAACGCGTGGTGTCGAGCACCACCTCGCCGGTCCGGGACGAGACATAGAGCTCGGTGCCCCCGGGATCGTTGAGGGTGATCCGGTGCAGCGGCCGATGCGCATCGAACCGGTTCGGCACCGTCCATTGATCATAGTCGTCGCGTGCGGCGACTGCAGCGGCGCTGGCGTCGAGCCCGCGCTGCTGTGCGCTGGCGCGTGCGACGGAGAGGGCGAGGTCAGGCTCCGTCACGTCGGCCGCCGCGAGCGTGTCGGCATGAACGGCCGTGCTGCGGTCATGCGCTGATATGATGTAGACCGGGCCATCCACGCGCCGGATCAGCCTGATGCGGTCCGGTTCGCCGATCCGGCTCGACGCCAGCGCCTCGGCGGGGCTGCGCAGGGAAGGCGTGAGCTCGAACGGCGCCAGCCCGGCGAAGCGCTCGCTCTCCGTTTGCGCCGGGAACGGCACGAAGTGCATGACGATGCCGGTCGCGAACCACAGCACGAACAGCGGAGCGATGATGATGCTGAGCCAGCGATGGGTGTGGATCAGCGCCCGGATCATGTTGGCGTCAGAATTTAAACGAGGCTTCGACCTCGTAGGTGCGGGGCGTGCCGAGGAAGATCTGGTCGGGATAGAACGGATCGCTCCAGGCCGCGTAGCGTCTGTCGGTGACGTTGCGGACGCGGAAGGCGAGGCGGGTGCTGGTCGCGGTGGCGAACAGCGGCACTTTCGGCAGGTCGACGAAGGCGAACAGGTCGGCGGTGGTATAGGCGTTGAGCTTCACCGTGTTCGCATCCGTGCTCCAGCGGTCCCCCACATGGCGCACGGAGAAGCCAAGCTCGACCGGCCACCAGCCCGGATTGAGGAAGCGGTAGGAGCCGCCGCCATTGACGATGACGGCCGGAATGTTCGGCGGCGTGTTGCCGGAGAACGAGCCGCCGTTCGCGAGATCGTAGTCGGCGTAGCGCGCGCGAACATAGGCGACGTTGCCCCACAGTTTGCTCTCCGGCGTCGGCCGCACCGCGACGGCGAGCTCGATGCCCTGCGACTTCACCTTGCCCGCGAGGTTGAGCTGCTGGCCGGCCTGGGCGCTGTAGACGTTGTTGCGCTCGATGTCGAAGGCCGAGAAGGTCCACTCCGCGCGTCCGTTCCACGCGAGCTGCTTGACGCCGGTCTCGTAGCTGCGGGAGTCCGACAGCGTGAGATTTTGTGTCGGCGTCAGGATGAAGATGCTGTCGGCCGAGATGTCCGTCGCCGTCGCATATTGGCTGTAGAAGGTGGTGCCCGGCAGCGCCTCCCAGGTGGTGCCGATGCGGCCGGTCAGCGGCTGCCAGCTTTTGGAGTAGGGGAAGCCGGCTCTCATGGTGCCATCCCGGATCCATGTGCGGTCGAGCGTGAACGGGTTGTAGCGCAGGCCACCGATCAGCGCGAAGCTGTCGGTGATCTTCAACCGGTCTTCGAGATTGAGCGCGACGCTATCGATGGTGGCGGACTGGAACTGTGTCCTCAGGTCACCATAGGTGCCGCGATCGAAGCCAATCAGCGCGACCGGCTCGCCGGGAAAGTTCGCGGCACCCGGCCGCGTGAAATCGGTGTGCGAGCTCTCGACCGAGGCCACGAGGCGGTTGGCGAAGCCGAAAAGGTTGGCATTCCAGGTCACGTCGGTGACATTGCCGACCATGTTGTGGTTGTGGTGGACGAAAAAGCGCTCGCGATCGACCATGCCGGTGCCAGCGTTGAACGCCGAGACCTCGTTGTTGTACCAGTCGCGGCTGGCATTGTAGTTGTAGATCTGGCTCCGCAGCGTGACGGCGTTGCTCAGGTCCCATTCGAACCCGCTGCGGACCCAGGACTCCTTGATCGTCTTGTGGCCGTCGACAACATTGTAGTTGGTCGACAACGTCCGGCGGTCGATCGTGACCGCGCCGAGATTGCTGCCGTTGTAGTCGGAGATCTTGGTGCCGGACACGATGCCGCCGGTCGCGTTGGCGCCGCTGACGGATACCGGCACCAGCGGCGTGCCCTCATAGGGCTTGGCCTTGTAGTCCTTGAACTCGGCGGCCACGAACGTCTTGAAGCTGTCGGACAGGCGGTAGTTCAGCTGGCCGGAGACGTGGACGTTCTTGAACTCGGTGTCGTCGATGAAGCCGACCTCTTTGGTCCGGCTGATGTCGAAGCGATAGTCGAGCCCCTGGACGGTCGTGCTGCCGCCGGAGCCGAAGCCGCTGCGGAACGTGCCGCGCTGGTCGAAGCCGACGAAGGCTTCGTTCTGGACCGGTCCGGTGTGCGGCGCCTTGGTGACGAAGTTGATGGTCCCGCCGACCGCGCCCTGGCCAGATATCAGGGAGGAGGGGCCCTTGAGGAATTCGACGCGATCGAGATTGAACGTCTCCATCGTCAGCGCGGTGAAACCGGTCGGGCCGATGTTGATGCCGTTGTAGAGCACGTTGACCTGGTTGCCCTGGAAGCCGCGCATCGCGTAGCCGACATCGTTCGGCGCATCGCCGGCGCTGACGCCGGCGGCGCCTTTCACCGCGTCCACGGTGGTGTGGTAGCCTTGCTCACGCAGCGTCTCCGCGCCGACCACGTCGACCGTCGCCGGCACTTCGCGTGAGGTCAGGCCGAGCCGGCTGCCGGCTGCCGGGATCGCATTGCCATTGAGCGGCGTCGCGGTCGAGGCTGCGTCGGCGGAGGAGGGGACGGATGGCTCCGTCGCTTGCGATGGCGCCGCTGCAGGGCGTGGCGCAGGGCGCCTGGTCCGGTCAGCCGTCCGGCTCGTCGAGGCAGATCGGCTGACCGCCTGCCGCTGTCGCGGGGCATCGACCGTCACGTCCGGGAGCAAGGTGTCAGGTCTCCGGTCGGGGCTCACAGCCTGCTGGGCATGGACATTCGGCCCCGCTGACCAGCCGGCCACCACCAACCCCGCCAACGACAGCGAGCCCAATATCGTCCGCACGCTCATTCCGATCCCTACCGCAGATGCCGACCACGCCAGCGCCTGCGCCCCATGACGTTCACGATGACCAGGACGAGAGTTAGCCCGAGCCGATGAAGATGTAACGTTATAACATCACAAAATCTCGATTCCGGTTTATGCTGTCTCAGTTCTGCAACATCTGCGAACGATTGGCGATTGCAACGGGTATCAGCGAGTCGCGGGGCGCGCAATGGAGTGCGCGAGGCCATTGGGAGCGGCAGGCGGGCTCGTTTTGACAGCGGCCGCGTCGCTCTCGCAACCGGCCCACGCAAAACGGCCGCCGCTCGAATTGAGCAGCGGCCGTTGGAGTCGCAACCAGGCGTTGGCTTTTACTTCTCGAGCCGGGCCAGCAGGCTCGACGTATCCCAGCGCTTGCCGCCGAGCTTCTCGACCTCGGAGTAGAACTGGTCGACCAGCGCGGTCACCGGCAGATGGGCGCCGTTGCGGCGCGCTTCGCTGAGGCAGATCGACAGGTCCTTGCGCATCCATTCCACCGCAAAACCAAAGTCATACTTGCCGTCGTTCATGGTCTTGTAGCGGTTCTCCATCTGCCAGGACTGGGCAGCACCCTTGGAGATGGTCTCGATCACGGCGGGGACGTCGAGGCCCGACTTCTTGGCGAAGTGGATGCCCTCGGAAAGGCCCTGCACGAGGCCGGCGATGCAGATCTGGTTGACCATCTTGGTCAGCTGGCCGGAGCCGGCCGGCCCGAGCAGCTTGCACATCCTTGCATAGGCCGCGATCACCGGCTCGGCGCCGGCATAGGCGTCGGCGGCGCCGCCGCACATCACCGTCAGCACGCCGTTCTCGGCGCCGGCCTGGCCGCCGGACACTGGCGCGTCGATGAATTTGAAGCCGGCCTTGGTGGCTGCGGCGTCGAGCTCACGTGCCACTTCAGCCGAGGCCGTGGTGTGGTCGACGAAGGTTGCGCCCTTGGTCATGCCGGCGAAGGCGCCATCGGGACCGATCGTGACCGCGCGCAGATCGTTGTCGTTGCCGACGCAGCACATCACGAAGTCCTGGCCCTCGGCGGCCTGCTTTGGCGTCGCTGCGGACTTGCCGCCGAACTTGTCCGCCCATTCCTTCGCCTTGGCCGCGGTGCGGTTGTAGACCGTGACCTCGTGACCGCCCTTCTTCACGAGATGTCCTGCCATGGGGAAACCCATGACGCCGAGACCGATGAAAGCGACTTTAGCCATATGAGCTACCTTGACCTTGGGGTTCTGCCGGCGGCCTCGAAAGGGCCGGGCCGTTCTTGGAAGGAACACATCAGCATCCGGCCGCGGCTCGCGGCGGCATGCTGGACCGCCGCACCATAACCGCTTGCGAGACGGGGGCAACGGCTTCGTGACGGATGCGAAGCCGCGCGTCCGTGCTAAAGAGGCATCATCATGACGGCTTGCAAAGCCGCCATCCGGCAACGAAATCCAGTCCATCAACGATCAAGCCAGGGAGTGTCTCGCATGGGCGTCAGCGTCGGCGTGCTCGATCATTTCAACATCCGGACCCGCAACCTCCAGGAGACGATCCGCTTCTACGAGGACGTGCTCGGGCTGGAGAACGGTGCCCGGCCGAACTTCGCCTTTCCAGGCGCCTGGATGTACAGCGAGGGCCGGCCGGTGGTGCATCTGGTCGATATCTCGCCGACCTCGGAGGCACAGAAGCCGGACTCCGGCGTGGTCCATCACGTCGCCTTCGTCAGCCGCGGCTTCGCCGGCATGAAGGCGCGGCTCGCGGAAAAGGGCATGCCGTACGACGCGCGCCAGGTTCCCGGCGGCGAGCTGTGGCAGATCTTCGTGCGCGACCCGAACGGCGTGATGATCGAGTTGAATTACGAGGCGGCCAAGGAGCAGGCCGGGGATGCCCCGGTGGAGACCGCCGGTGACATCGGCACCAAGGTGGCGTTTTGAGTCGGGCTTCATTATGAAGCAGCGCAACAGAGGGCTGGCGCGATCCTTTCGGCAACGACGGAAGATCGCGTCCGGCCAACAGGATAGGGCGCGACGATGTGGCGCGTTCTGAACGTTTTCAGGAGACGCGCCGTGAGCGTGACGCAGCAGCAGGTTCTCGAGGCCCTCAAGCGGGTTCGCTCGCCACGCGGGGTGGCGCTGCCCGATGCCGGCGTGCTGTCGCCGATCACGGCCAATGACGGCAAGGTGTTCTTCTCGATCAACGTCGAGGCCAGCGAGGCCCGTGCCTGGGAGGATGCCCGCGCCCAGGCCGAAGCCGCCGTGCGCGCGATTCCCGGCGTGACCATGGCGATGATCGCGCTCACCGCCGAGCGCAAGGCGGGTTCGGCGCCACCGCCGCCGCGGCAGGGCGGCGTGCAGCCGGCCTCGGCCCATCGTCCACATCAGCACCAGCATCCCTCCGATTCGCCGATGTCAAAGCAGGCGGCGATCCCCGGCATCGCCGCGGTCATTGCGGTCGCCTCGGGCAAGGGCGGTGTCGGCAAGTCGACCACAGCGATCAATCTCGCGCTGGGCCTGCGCGATCTCGGTCTCAAGGTCGGGCTGCTCGACGCCGACATCTACGGCCCCTCGGTTCCACGTCTGACCGGGCTGCACGAGAAGCCGCAGCTCACGCCTGAGAAGAAGATGATTCCGCTGTCGCGCTTCGGCCTGTCGATCATGTCGATCGGCTTCCTGGTCGACGAGGACAGCCCGATGATCTGGCGCGGGCCAATGGTGATGTCGGCGATCAACCAGATGCTGCGCGACGTCGCCTGGGGCACGCTCGACGTGCTCGTGGTGGACATGCCGCCCGGCACCGGCGATGCGCAGCTGACGCTGGCGCAGAACGTGCCGCTGAAGGGCGCGGTGATCGTGTCGACGCCGCAGGACCTGTCGCTGATCGACGCCCGCCGCGGGCTGGCGATGTTCCGCAAGGTCAACGTGCCCGTGCTCGGCATCATCGAGAACATGAGCTATTTCCAGTGTCCGGAGTGCGGCACCCGCTCCGATATCTTCGGCCATGGCGGCGCGCGCCACGAGGCAGAGCGGCTCGACGTGCCGTTCCTCGGCGAGATCCCGCTGCACATGGATATCCGCTCCACCTCGGATGCCGGCAATCCGGTGGTCGAGAGCGAGCCGGGCGGACCGCATGCGGCGATCTACCGGAGCATCGCCTCCGCCGTCCGCGAGCAGCTCAAGGACACCATCGCCGCTGCTTGATGCAGTGCAGCGAAGTGGCTGCGACCATTGGACTGTTCGTCATCCCAACGTCGCGTTTTCGGTTAACCGGTTCCGTGCTAAAGCCCGGCCCGGATCGTCTTCGAGCTGCCGCGAAGAATCGCGTCGGTCGACAAAATGCTTTTCACGGGAAACGCCCCCAACAAGGAGATGCCTTAATATGAAGCGTCGTGATTTTCTGAAGGTCTCAGCCGCGGGTGCCGCGGCGTCGGCCGCGGTGGCCTCGCCGGCGATCGCGCAGTCGATGCCCGAGATCAAGTGGCGCTTGACCTCGAGCTTCCCGAAGTCGCTCGACACGATCTATGGCGGCGCCGAGTACATGGCGAAGCAGGTCGCCGAGATGACCGACAACAAGTTCCAGATCCAGGTCTTCCAGGCCGGTGAGCTCGTCCCGGGTCTGCAGGCGCTCGACGCCACCTCCAAGAACACCGTCGAGATGTGCCATACGGTGTCGTATTATTACGTCGGCAAGGATCCGACCTTCGCGATCTTCGCCTCGGTCCCGTTCGGCCTCAACGCCCGGCAGCAGAACTCCTGGCTGTACCAGGGCGGCGGCAACGAGCTGGCCAACGAGTTCTTCAAGAAGTCGGCCAACGTCATCGGCTTCCCCTGCGGCAACACCGGCACCCAGATGGGCGGTTGGTTCCGCAAGGAGATCAAGACGGTCGCCGACCTCTCGGGCCTCAAGTTCCGCATCGGCGGCATTGCCGGCCAGGTGCTGCAGAAGCTCGGCGTCGTGCCGCAGCAGCTCGCAGGCGGCGATATCTATCCGTCGCTGGAGAAGGGCACCATCGACGCCGCCGAGTGGGTCGGTCCCTATGACGACGAGAAGCTCGGCTTCCAGAAGGTCGCCAAGTACTACTACTATCCGGGCTGGTGGGAAGGCGGTCCGACCGTCCATGCCTTCGCCAACCTCGACAAGTACAACGAGCTGCCGAAGCACTATCAGTCGATCCTCGCCAACGCGACGGTCAACGCCAACACCTGGATGGCCGCGCGCTACGACCAGGTGAACCCGGCGGCGCTGAAGCGCCTGGTGGCCGGCGGCACGCAGCTGCGCCCGTTCACCAACGAGGTGCTCGAGGCCTGCCTCAAGGCGACCAACGAGCTGTGGGGCGAGATCTCGGCCAAGAACGCCGACTTCAAGAAGGTCATCGACGCGATGCAGGCCTACCGCTCGGATGAGTATCTGTGGTGGCAGGTTGCTGAATACACCTACGACAGCTTCATGATTCGCTCGCGTACGCGCGGCTGATCGCAAGCTTCAGATCGGCGGATCGACATGAGCCCGGCCTCGCAAGAGGCCGGGCTTTTGCGTTGCGTTGCGACAACGTTTCGCAATGGCACTCTCGCGCGCTTTGATCCACACTGGAACCGAGGCCCCACAGAAGGCTGCCCAGGAAACGAGCACATATCACCACGAGGGAGGGAAGACATGAAGCGGAGAGACTTCATCAAGGTCACCGGGCTGGGCGCAGCCGGTGCGGCGGCGATCGCGGCGCCGGCCATTGCGCAATCGATGCCGGAGCTGAAATGGCGCATGCCGACGAGCTGGCCGAAATCGCTCGACACGCTGTATGGCGGCGCCGAGATGATGGCCAAGATGGTCGGCGAGGCCACCGACAACAAATTCCAGATCCAGCCGTTTGCCGCTGGCGAAATCGTCCCCGGCCTGCAGGTGCTCGACGCCGTGCAGAACGGCACGGTCGAGATCGGCCACACCGCGTCCTATTACTATTTCGGCAAGGACCCGACCTTCACCTTCGGCTCGTCGGTGCCGTTCGGGCCGAACATGCGCATCAACCAAGCCTGGTACATGCTGGGCGGCGGCCGCGAGATTCTCAACGAGTTCTACGCCAAGTACAATGTCGTCTCGCTGCTCGCCGGCAACACCGGCTGCCAGATGGGCGGCTGGTTCCGCAAGGAGCTCACCAGCGTCAACGATCTCAAGGGCCTGAAATTCCGCGTCGGCGGTTTCGCCGGCCGCGTGCTGCAGAAGCTCGGCGCGGTGCCGCAGCAGATCGCCGGCGGCGACATCTACCCGGCGCTGGAGAAGGGCACGATCGACGCCGCCGAGTGGGTCGGTCCGTATGACGACGAGAAGCTCGGCTTCGTCAAGGTCGCCCCGCACTACTACTATCCGGGCTGGTGGGAGGGCGGGCCGATGCTGCTCGCCTTTGTCAACCAGGACAAGTGGAATGCACTGCCCAAGCACTACCAGAAGATCGTCGAGCACGCCGGCCACTACGCCAACAATTGGATGATGGCCAAGTACGACCAGGGCAATCCGCCGGCGCTGCGCCGGCTGCTCGCCGCTGGCGCCAAGCTTCATGGCTTCTCGCCGGAGATCATGCAGGCCTGCATCAAGGCGGCGCGCGAGCTGCACTCCGAGGTCTCGGCCACCAACCCGGATTTCAAGAAGACGCTGGAGTCGCTGAGCGCCTTTGCCGGCAACGGCTACTCCTGGTTCCAGGTCGCCGAGATCGGCTACGACGCCTTCATGGCGCGCAACCCGTTGAGCTGAGGCGCGACAGCGTCACGCCTCTCGCACAAGACAAAACCCCGGCGCATGCGCCGGGGTTTTTCGTTGGTGCGGTGACCGGGCGCAGCGGGGCGTCACTGCTTCGGCGGATCGATCTGCGGCGGCCCGAAGTCCAGCGGCGGGGCGTCGATCTGCGGAATGTCGATCTTGATCGAGTTCGGATCGACGGTCGATGCGGCGCCCTTGTAGTGCATGACCATCGACGGGAACAGGATCACCAGGATCACCATGATCATCTGGATCACGACGAACGGCACCGCGCCCCAATAGATCTGTCCGGTGGTGACCGGCTCCATCCGCTTGCCGGTGACGCGGTCGAGATAGGACTCCTTCGGCGCCACCGAGCGCAGGTAGAACAGCGCGAAGCCGAACGGCGGATGCATGAACGAGGTCTGCATGTTGACGCCGAGGATGACGCCGAACCAGATCAGGTCGATGCCGAGCTTTTCGGCCGCGGGTCCGAGCAGCGGGATGATGATGAAGGCCAGCTCGAAGAAATCCAGGAAGAACGCCAGCACGAACACGAAGGCGTTGACGAAGATCAGGAAGCCGACCTGGCCGCCGGGCAGCGAGGTGAGCAGGTGCTCGACCCAGACGTGGCCGTTGACGCCGTAAAAGGTCAGCGAGAACACGCGCGCGCCGACCAGGATGAAGACCACGAAGGCCGACAGCTTGGCGGTGGACTCGACCGCCTGCCGGACCAGGTCGAAGCTCAGCCGCCGCTTGATCGCGCCCAGGATGATCGCGCCGGCCGCACCCATCGCACCGCCTTCCGTTGGCGTCGCGAGGCCGATGAAGATCGTGCCGAGCACCAGGAAGATCAGGAACAGCGGCGGTACCATCACGAAGGTGGTCTGCTGCGCCATGCGAGACAGGAAGCGGTATCCGGTGGTGCGCTCCAGCAACCAGTTCACGACTGCGACCGCGAAGGCGAACACGATGCCGGAGAACATGCAGAGCACGACGAAGTCGGCGCCGTGATATTCCGAGCCGCGCATCACGTACCAGCCGAACACGCATGACGCGAGGAACAGTACGCCGAGCGATTTCAGGCCGCGGTCGCCGGAGTCCTCGCGAAAGCCGATCGCCTCGGCGGGCAGGCCGGGCGCTGCTTTCGGGAAGATCATGCTGACGAGGAACGCATAGCTGGCATAGATCGCCGACAGCACGAGACCCGGAATGAACGCGCCCTCGTACATGTCGCCGACCGACTTGCCGAGCTGGTCGGCCATCACGATCAGGACCAGCGACGGCGGGATGATCTGCGCCAGCGTGCCGGAGGCGGCGATGATGCCGGAGGCGAGACGGCGATCGTAGCCGTAGCGCAGCATGATCGGCAGCGAGATCAGGCCCATCGAGATGACGGAGGCGGCGACGACGCCGGTGGTCGCGGCAAGCAGGGCGCCGACGAACACGACGGCATAGGCGAGACCGCCGCGGATGGTGCCGAACAGCTGCCCGATGGTGTCGAGCAGGTCCTCGGCCATACCGGAGCGTTCCAGCACCAGGCCCATGAAGGTGAAGAACGGAATCGCCAGCAGCGTGTCGTTGTTCATCACGCCGTAGACGCGTTCAGGTAGCGCCTGCAGGAAGTCCGGACGGAATTCTCCGAGCTCGATGCCGATCAGGGCATAGAACAGGCCGACGGCGCCAAGCGAGAACGCTGCCGGATAGCCGAGCAGCAGCATGACGACCAGCGAGCCGAACATGATGGGCGCCATATTGGCGATCAGAAACGCAGTCATTGATTGGATCCCCCCAGCCCGCCGCTTACTTCTTTTCGATCGCTTCGACGAGGTGCTCGACCTCGGCCTCGATGCCATGGGACTTCGAAGCGTGGGGATCGGGGATCAGCCCGCGCATCACTGCGATGCGCTTGATCAGCTCGGAGACGGCCTGCACCAGCAGGAAGATGAAGCCGAGCATGATGAGGGACTTCGCCGGCCATTGCGGCAGGCCGCCGGCATTGCTGGACTGCTCGTTGATCTCGAACGAGCGCAGGAAGAAGGGCACGCTGGTGATGATCATCACGACGCAGAGCGGGATCAGGAACAGCACATGGCCGACGACGTCGATGGTGTCACGCAGCCATTTGGGCAGCGTGGCGTTGACGATATCGATGCGGATGTGTTCGTTGTCGAGCAGCGTCCAGGGCGAGCACAGCAGGAACACGGCTGAGAACAGCACCCATTGCAGCTCGAGCCAGGAATTCGAGGAGGTGTCGAGCGTCTTGCGGACGATGGCGTTGATCGTCGAGATGATGACGGCGAGCAGGATCAGCCACGCCAGCCGCTTGCCGGTCCAGGTCGTGAAGGCATCGATCCCACGGCTCAATTTCAGCAACGCTTGCAACGCTGGTCCTCCCCCAAATGTCTTGCGACGTCCCCAGGGCCCGTTCTGGTTGCGCAACGCGCGGCGCAACGGCCCATCCGGCCAGGCAGGCTCTAAAAACCGGGGCACCATTTCAGCGCCTCAGGTTGCCGTCAATCGGAAAAGTGGGCAAAAATGGGCGTTGCCGCAACATGTTGCGTCGGTGGCGACACCGCGCCACAGCTGTCGCACCCGGTATGCCGATCTGCGACGGCCCGTCTGAGACGGAAGCTTGTGGACCGGAAACGACCGGCACTCGCGCGCCGCTCGTCCGGCGGGGCAGCCAGTGTTGCGCGCCGGTACGCGACACCGATCCTTCAGGTCTCCACGGCCCGCGCTCACAGCACCACGACGCCGGAGTGCTTGGCCTTGTTTTCCGGCTCGACGTGAATGGTGACTGCGCTGTGCTCGTCGTCGTCGCGGAGCGCGGCTTCGATGCGGTCGCAGATGGCGTGGGCCTGGTTGACCGACATCTCGCCGGGCACCACGAGGTGAAACTCGATGAAGGTCATCCGGCCGGCGTGCCGGGTGCGGACGTCGTGCGCCTCGAGCGCGCCGTCGGCGTGTCCGCCGATGATCTGGCGGATGCGCGCGAGCGTGGCCTCGGGAACCGCCTCGTCCATCAGCCCGCTGGTTGATTCCTTCAGCACCTGCCAGCCCGACCACAGGATGTTCACGGCGACCAGCAACGCCAGCGCCGGATCGAGGATCGGCAGCTCCAGCACGACGGCGAGCAGGAGACCGACCACGACGCCGCCCGAGGATACGACGTCCGTCAGCAGGTGCCGGCCGTCGGCCACCAGCGCCGGCGAGCGCAGCCGCTTGCCGCGGGTGATCAGCAGCCAGCACCAGATGGCATTGATCACGCTGGCCAGCCCGTTGATGGCGAGGCCCTCTGTCGGCGCCGAGAACGACTTCGGTGCGAACAGATTGCCGTAGGCCTCGTGGACGATCAGCAGCGCCGCGACGACGATCATCACGCCTTCGATCACGGCGCTGAAATATTCGACCTTGTGGTGGCCAAACGGATGGTTGGCGTCGGCGGGCTTGGCGGCAATGCGCACGGCGAGCAGCGCGACGCCGGCGGTGACCACGTTGACGATGCTCTCGAGCGCGTCGGAGTAGAGCGCCACCGAGCCCGTGATCCAATAGGCGAAGAACTTCAGGCCGAGGACGATGATCCCGACCACGAGGCTGCCGATGGCGAGCTTGAGCGATTGCGAAGGCATGAGGTCCCGATCCAGCCAAGCGCTGGCGTACTCAAGGCTGCAATGGAACGCAACGCCCGTTGCTGCGACCGAGTGTCAAAATCGATGCTCGGGTCTCGTCGTTGCACCTGACATCCCGAAGCGACGTCGCCGTGCCGCTGTGGTCTGCGGAAACAGAAAGGTCGTGCCCCATCGCGCTGGGCACGACCTTTCGCGTCGGCAGGAAATCCAGCGGGGTTGCCGCTGCCGACTACTTCTTGATGATGGTGGTCGTGCTGCTGCTGCCGACGGTGCCCTCGTCCTCGCAGACCTTGGTCTGCTTGATGCGGTCCTCGGCCTCCACGCGGCTCGTGAACGCCATCGGCCCGATCTGCGTCACGACCTCGCGATCGGCGGGGCGGGTGGTGGTGATGGTGCAGCGGTGGCTCGGTCCCTGCACGACGTAGTATTCGTCAGCAAGAGCCGCGGCGCTGGATCCAATGATCATTGCGCCTGCAAGAAGAAGGGATGCTTTCATCGTCTCTCTCCATCCAGTTGTGAGTCCAGTTGCTGTCGAAAGGAGGACGACGCCGTGAGCGAATATCACTCGCACCGCGTGGTCCTCTCCGCGGCTGAGCAACTCACTCGCGTGGCGGGGGTTCCGGCTTCCGGCCGTCAGCTGGTGTTTGATGCGATGCACTGTGCTTGGCGATGGACGAATCGGCGTGTCACGATGCGGCGACGACGATACGGCCCCTCGCGATGGACCGACCGCATCGCGCCAGCGGTCACGATGACAAACACCGATGTTGACGTCAGCCAGATCGAGCCGGCCACGGCGACGAGCGATTGGTCAATGCGGGCGCGTCATTGCTCGACAATTGGCCTGCGCCGCTGGGCACTGAGACGGCTCGGGCGGCGCCGCCAGTTTCATTCGAGCGTTGCGGCGAGAGGCGCAGGTTTTCCCGGAACGAGCCCGGCCACGACCAGCAGGATCAGATTGAGCGGCGCCGAAACCAGGCCGATGATGCTGATCAGACCGAGGAAATCGGCCGTCTTGTTTTGCGTTGCGATCAGATAGACGAGGAGGAGCAGGGGTGAGAGCAGCATCGTGACCAACAGGAATGTCGGTGCCATCCAGACCGGCCAGCCGATGTCTCGCGACCTCGCTGCAAGCGCCCAGGCGAGAAAGAGCACGATTGCGGTATCGAGCTTGCCCAGGAATTCAGCTCCGTTCATCGCCGCCACGGCGGCGAGGATGTGCGCGACCACCAGACAGCCGGCCCAGATACGATACGACTTAAGGTCGAGCTGCTTTTCAAACACGTTCACTTTCCCCTTCGAGGCGCAGGCGTTGTCGCGCTCTTTCAAGTCTTCCGGAAAAGATCATCACTGCTCCAGCGCCGCAATATCTGTAAGCAGATGGTTGCAGACGATTTTCTTTGCTCGTGATCGTTCCGCGAGACGTTGCGGCGCGCCGAGCCCGTGCCGTGTGCTTCGACAGGGATGGGGCGGACGGCGCGAGCGTTGTTGACGAAAGCGGCCGTTGTAGGGATTGTCCGAATGCCTCGATGGTGCCTGCGGCGCGGCAGCAGCGATGCACGCCGCGATCTCGCCCAGGAGGTCGGTGTCCGGACGTTGATGTCAGTGCAGAAGGGAAGTCATGTTGAGAAACTCAACCGCAGGCTGTCGTCGCGCGGCTCGCGCCATCATCGCAGCAATGGCGCTCCTGCTGTCGAGCGAACTCGCCCGCGCGCTCGACCCGCAGGATCTGAAGATCTGCCAGGACAGCGACGACATTCCGCGCATGATCGCAGCGTGCACCAATCTGGCGCGCGACACCGCGTTGCCGACCGGTGCTCGCTCCATGGCGGAGCTGAAACGCGGCTTCGGAAACTTCGCGCTCGGCAATTTCGATGCCGCGGCGGCCGATTTCTCCGAAGCCATCAGCCTCAATCCCAAGAACCACTTTGCTCATCACGAACTTGGCCTCACCTTGTTCAAGAAGGGCGACCCCGGTCGTGCGATTGCGTCGCTGACGGAGGCCATCAGGCTGGATCCCGCAGGGGCGGCCAGCCGGGTGAGCCGAGGGCAGATCTATTTGTCCCAGGACAGGCTGCAGGAGGCGATCCAGGATTTCACCGCGGCGATCGATCTCGGGGCCGACAAGAACACCGTCTTCGCCAAGGATCAGGCAATGAATCGGCCGGATAGCGCTCGCGTCACCGCGGAGTACTACTACGCCCGTGCTCTCGCCTACTATCAGCCCGGCGATTTCAAGGCCGCGGTGTCCGATTTTGACCGGGCATCCGAGCTGTTCGACCGGGACGGCTATCATGTGATCTGGGCCGCAGTGTCCAGCATCCGGGACGGATCGCCCGATGCGGATGGCCGGCTGTCGGCACGGCTTGCCAAGGACCCGCTCGAGGCGTGGCCCCGTATCGTCGCGGAGTTGCTGATCGGGCGGACCAGCCCAGCCGCGGCGCTGGCTGCCGCCAAGGATCCGGCGCAGGTCTGCGAGGCGCATTACTACACGGCGATCGTTCGCCTCAGGGCCAAGGATCAGGCCGCCGCGCGACAGGAATTTGTGGCCGCGCGCGACGGATGCCCGCAGTCGGAGCGGGAGTATGCGGCCGCGATTGCCGATCTCAAGCGATTGCAATCGCAGTGATCGAGATTTTGGCCATGCGGATGTGCGGGACGACATGAGCACGGGAAGAGGCCTGCCGGCGTCAGTCTGCGTGGCTCTGTCCGCCATGCTTGGCGGATGCCTGGCTAGCGCGCAAGGCGTCGAATCGCCGGCCGGCGCGCCGGCTGCTTCGGAGAGACAGGTCGGTCGCGCGGCGGGGCCGGCGACGTATGATCCCGCGACATGGTACAAGGCCGACTTCTGGGGCCATGAATGGCCCGACGGGTTCACCCTCGACAAGGACGTCACGCTTCGGATCCGAACGACGCCGGAGATCGGTGCGCCAAAATCGGTGTCCTGCGCGCTCAGGAAGGGCGCGACCTATCATCCGTGGAACAGGAAGCGGGTCATGGCGGACCGGCTGACCTTCGTGACGTTCACGCGGATCAAGAGCTACGAATTGACACGTGATCATACGTCCGGTCTGTTGAAAGAACCGGGCCACGAACAGGCCAGGATCAATTTCAGCAAGGGTGATCGCTGGTCGTTGATCGGCCCAGGTTCAGAAGGAACGTTCATGATGCGGTTGGGCGACGACGTGTATGTCGCCGATCAGGATCTGGTCGAAGCGTCCATAGAGATGGGCGCAAAGCCCACTGTGGAAACGGACGCCAAGGATGAAGGCTATCATCAGTGGCTGAGGCTCAGATGCGCCGATGGCGCGACGGGCTGGATCTTCTACGACGAGATCAAGGACGCTCCGGGAGTCTCGCATTGGGATGACTGCGGCTACGGCTGTGCCGAGGATCGCAAGCCGGCGCGACGGTCGTCGCAGAGTCCGACGGGGAAGAGTCGATAGGTCGATTTTGCCGTCGAAGTCAGGCAACCGGCGTTGCGCAGCTCCGAGCTGCGTCCGCCGGTCTGGGCTGCGGACCCAATACTCGGCTGTGAAATGGTGAAACCGCCGCCCAGCCGCGGCCGTACCTTGCGTGCGGAGACGGCAGTGTCGCCATGCAGAGCGTCGCAAACGCAAAGGATGCGGAATTGAGTGCCCGCGCGATCATGCGATGGATCATCGCAATGTTTTATCTGGCGGCGGGCATTGCTCATCTGGCGGCCCCGGAGCAACTGCTGGCGATCACGCCGTCCTGGGTGCCTTGGGCGCGCGAGATCATCTTCGTCACCGGGCTGTTCGAGATCGGCGCGTCGGTGGCGCTTCTCGTTCCGCCGACGCGAGCCCTCGCCGGCATCACGCTGGCGGTCTATGCGTTGTGCGTCTGGCCTGCTAACTTCAAGCACGCGTTCGATGGGGTGGTGCTGCCGCACATCCCCGACAGCTGGTTGTATCACGGCCCGCGGCTCGCGCTGCAGCCGGTCATCATCTGGTGGTCGCTGTACTGCGCCGACGTGATCGACTGGCCGTGGCGCCGGCCATCCCGATCATCATGATCGCCGGCCGAGGTTGACGTCAGAATCGATGGGCGCGAGCGCCAGCCGGCGATGCCGCTCGTGATCGTGAGCGTGCCGTCTCCCCGGCGCTCGCGAACGCGGAAGGTGGCGGCACCGGCTCAGGCGTGGAGCGACGCAGGCTGTTGGTCCCGGTTATAGCTTGCCCAGCCGTTGCGCCCGCGCTTCTTGGCGAGATACAGCGCGTGGTCCGCAGCACCCAGCATCGCCTCCGGCGTCACGGTCCGAGCCTGGTCGATGCGGGCGAATCCGACGCTCGCGGTGACGACGTCGAGGCCATCGGCGCGCCCGGGATGCGGGATTTTCAGGGCGCGAATGTCCTCGACGACGCGATGGGCGAGGCGGACGGCCTCGTGCTCCGACTGCTGGCTGGCGAAAACCGTAAATTCCTCGCCGCCAAATCGTGCGACGGAGACCCCGAATTTCCGGCTGATATCGCGCAGGCAGGCGGCGATCCTGCGCAGGCAGTCGTCGCCGGCCGGGTGGCCGAACTGATCGTTGAAGTTCTTGAAGTGGTCGATATCGATCATCAGGATCGTGATCGATTGATCCTGACCGAATCGAGCGGCAAGCTCATTGTCGAGTGCGCGCCGGTTGGGGAGGCCGGTGAGGGCGTCCGTCAGCGACAGATCCTGAAATCTCCTGCTCGCCGCCGCCGCGGCCTCGGCCTCGGTCAGAACGTCGAGCTCCCGAAGGAAGGAACGGCAGCGGTTCGTTTCGGCGCGCCAGTTGGCATGCAGGCTGAAGATCGAGCCGGTTGCGATCTGGATGACGAAGGCGGTGGACAGGCTGGCGTCGATTCCGGCCTTGAGCATCGCCGCGGTGGCGGCCAGCGCCAGCGAGGTTCCGGTGAACAGGATCGCGTGGCGGAAACGCAGCAGCAGCAGCATGTTTCCAAACACCAGCGTCAGCGAAAACTCGCCGAACGTGAAGGCAGAGAGGGGAGCGTCAGAAACTAAAAAGAGGAGAACCGGGGAAGCGAACGCGTTGGTCACTCCGATGGTCACTAGCCACTCGCGACAGGTGGCACCGACGCGCCCGATCATCCAGACCAGCAGGATAGAGACCGGCGTGATCACCCCGACCCGCACGAACACCGAGAACCACAGGATGTCGGGCAGCAGGTAGATGCTGGTGAAGTTGTAGAGGTTGTAGGTGCATAGCCCGAAGATGATCGAACGGCGCAGTTCGGCAATGCGGAGCTGGCGCGTCTGCGCCTCGTAGGCCGCATCGATATCAGCGGAAAAGCGCAGCAAGTAGTCGAGGCGCGCGGGTGACGACGCTGTCATCGCCGTGTCCACCGATCCGCCGTGCGGCCCGCATGCGGCGTTCGCCCACGGCCGAGCGGCATCGGACGCACGTCGCGTGCGGCCTGCCGCGGCGGCACCGCCGTCGACGTCGTTCCCTCGTCGACGTATCGCGAATGGTCTCGCATGTTAGATGCAGAGGTCTCACTGCGTTCAGGTTGAAGCGCTTCTTCGGAGCTCGGCCTGTGCAGGAGATAGTTTGCCGTCCCCTGATGCCCATGTCGGCGCCGATCCGCGAGGCTAGGCGGAGCGGGACTAATCCGCCGCTAATACAGTTGGTTCGCGGGTCGTTAATTTGATGCCGCAACTTATAGGATTTTTGTTGTTGTCGGAGGCGGCCCTGCCAAGCGATATCGCTGGGGGAATAATTGGCACGAAGATACCATTTGCCGCACGGCATGAGCTGGTGGCTTCCGGCGGTGACACAGACCTCGCGCCGCATGCAGATCGTCGCTCGTTCGTGAGACGTCCGAGGTGCATGGCCGGTGATCCGATCACGCGTGAAGAGATCGGAGGGGTCTGCGCTAGCGCGCCGGCCGTGTCGCGATCCAGATCACGTGACGGGCGCCGCGGCCGCCGCGGCCGGTGGCGCGGATCTTGATCTCCTCGGCGGCGAAGCCGGCCTTGCGCAGCTGCGGGGTGAAGTGGTCCGCCGGGTGCGACGACCACACCGCCAGCACGCCGCCGGGACGCAGCGCCGTGAAGGCGGCGCGCAGGCCGGAGGCATCGTAGAGCGCGTCGTTAGACTCCCGCGTCAGGCCCTGCGGGCCGTTGTCGACGTCGAGCAGGATCGCATCATAGGCGCCGCGCGCCTCTGTGATCAGCCTGATGACGTCGCCCGCGCGGATGTCGACGCGGGGATCATTGAGGCTGTCGCCGGACAGCTCGGCCATCGGTCCGCGAGCCCAGGCGATCACCGCCGGCACCAGTTCGGCGACGGTGACGCGCGCCTGCGGCCCGAGCACCTTCAGCGCCGCGCGCAGGGTGAAACCCATGCCGAGGCCGCCGATCAGCAGATGGGGGGCAGGGCGGTCCTTGAGCCGCGCGCAGCTCAACGTCGCAAGCGCTTCTTCCGAGCCGTAGAGGCGGCTGCTCATCAATTCGTTCGAGCCGAGCTTGATCGAGAACTCGCGGCCGCGCCGCATCAGCCGCAGCGGCTCACCGCCGCCGGGCACCTCTGCGGTGTCGATCAGTTGCCAGGGAAGCACGAGGGATCAGCCGCCGGTCACGCTCATGTGCCGGCTGACGCTCGGGCGGTTGTGGCGGCGGTCGATGATGAAGTCGTGGCCCTTCGGCTTCAGGCCGACGGCGCGGTCGATCGCGTCGCTGAGCTGCTCGTCGCTGGCGGAGGCGCGCAACGGCTTGCGCAAATCGGAGGCGTCCTCGTGGCCGAGGCACGTGTGCAGCGTGCCGGTGCAGGTGACGCGGACGCGGTTGCAGCTCTCGCAGAAATTATGCGTCATCGGCGTGATGAAGCCGATGGTGCCGCCGGTCTCGGCGACACGCACGTAGCGGGCGGGGCCGCCGGTGGTCTCGTCAAGATCGGTCATGGTGTACTTCTGCGCCAGCCGGCCGCGCAGCAGCGACAGCGGCAGATACTGGTCGATACGGCCTTCGCCAATCTCGCCCATCGGCATCACCTCGATGAGCGTCAGCGCCATGCCCTTGCCGTGCGCCCAGTCGATCAAGGACGGGATCTCGTCCTCGTTCACGTTCTTGAGCGCGACCGCGTTGATCTTCACCGCGATGCCGGCGGCCTGCGCGGCCTCGATACCGGCGAGCACGCGGTCGAGATCGCCCCAGCGGGTGATGGTGCGGAACTTGTCGGGATCGAGCGTGTCGAGCGAAACGTTGATGCGGCGGACGCCGCAATCGGCGAGCTCGGCGGCATACTTCGCGAGTTGCGTCGCGTTGGTGGTCATCGTCAGCTCGTTGAGCGCGCCGCTCTTGAGATGTCGCGACAGCGAGCGCACCAGGCCCATCACGTTGCGCCGGACCAGCGGCTCGCCGCCGGTCAGCCGGAGCTTCTTCACGCCCTTGTGGATGAACGCCGAGCAGAGCCGGTCGAGCTCTTCGAGCGTCAGCAGGTCGGCCTTCGGCAGGAAGGTCATGTCCTCCGCCATGCAATAGAAGCAGCGCAGGTCGCAGCGATCGGTGACCGAAACGCGCAGATAGCTGATGCGACGGCCGAACGGGTCGGTCATCGGGCGCGTCAGGGCGGTGTCGTCAAACGTCTCGGCGGTCATGGATGGCCTTGGCAAATGGCGTCACGTGGCGGCGATGCCACGACGCGGCCGCGCGGAGCGGCCGGATGTCGGTTCAAGGCAATCTAATCATGATCGGCGCCGCTCACAATCATCGTGACGCGGGTCTCGATGCTGCGCCGCACGAAGCGGCCGTTCTCATTGCCGCGGCGCGGCCGGTGCGGGGAACGCGGAACCGGTCGTGGCCGGCGCGGTCGCGGGCGCGGCGGCCGCCGGGGCAGCCGCCGACTTCGCCGGCTTCGGCTTCTTCGGCCGCATGTGCTTGACGGCCTTCGGCGCGGGCGCCGGCGGGGCCAGCTGCAGCTCGGCGATCACGGGGCTCGGATCCATCAGGATCGACGACGACGAGGTGAAATCAGCGGTGCGGCTTACCCGAACCGGAATCGTCGCCGGCAGGTATTTGTCCATCGTGAAGGTCACGCTGAACCCGGCATCGGGCGCGGGCACCTGGACCGTGCAGGGCGTGCGGCAGGCCTGTCCCGTCGAGGTCCTGGCCTCGGCCCCCGGCGGCACGGAGTCGAGTTGCACGGGGACCTCCGGCGCGGACATCTTGAAGGAGTCCATCGAGAAGGACGAGCAGCCAGCCAAGCCAGCTCCCGCAACCGCCATTGCGATGACACGCCGCATCATGATGTCCGCCCCACAAGCCCTGCGGCCATGGGCCGCATCCCAGCGCGACCATAAGAGTGTCCGAACAGCGGCGCAACTGCGGTCAACCCTATTCTCAACAGAACCCTGAGGTCGGCTGGCGCGCGCTTATCGCTGACTGCGCAATGGTTTAGAGGGACGAGCGGCAGTGGCGATGCAGCGCGCCGCATGCGGGCGGAAGTTGCATCGAGGACACATTTCTAGCGATTCGAGCTGGCCGCTCTATACCGGTGCTGGGCTGATCGGTGCTGGGCTGATCGAAGTCCGATCAGCCGATGCGGAGCGATGGACGGAGCGTCGTGACCGCGGCCGGCAGCTCGCGCATGTGGTCGATCAGGTGGTCGGGGTTGAGCTCGGCGATCGGCACATCGGTATAGCCGAAGGTGCAGCCGATCACCGGCACGCCGGCGCGGCGGGCGGCGCCGACATCGGTTCCGGCATCGCCGACCATGATCGCGGTGCCGATCTCGCCTCTCGCCTTGGCGATGGTCTGGCGCAGGATCGCCGGATCGGGCTTGGCCACGCCGAACGTGTCGGCGCCGCAGATCGCGGCGAAGCGGGACGACAGGCCGAGCTGGTCGAGCAGCCGCTTCGACAGCCATTCGAGCTTGTTGGTGCACACCGCGAATTGGCAACCATGGCCGGCCAGCTCGTCGAGCGCGGCCTCCAGGCCCTCGAACGGGCGGGATTCGACCGCGATGTTCTCGGCGTAGAAATCGATGAAATCGACGGTGAGCTGGTCCATCTCGGCGGGGCTGGCGAAGCGGCCTTCCGCCTCCAGCCCGCGCTCGAGCAGCTTGCGCGCGCCGTGCCCGATCATCTTGCGCGCCGAAGCCAGCGGCACGGGCCGCAGCCCTTCGCGCTGCAATATGTGATTCAGGGCGTTGATGAGGTCCGGCGCCGTGTCGACCAGGGTGCCGTCGAGATCGAAGACGATGGTGCTGGAGATGGGCATCGGTATCCGCTAGCGGTCGGCCCGCGCTGTTGCAAGAGGGCCGCCACGGCTTTTTGTCCGTTTTCGTGACCGGTGAGAGCTAGGCCCCGCGGCAAAACATCGCTAGAACTGCGCCGGTTTTCGGCCCCGGCGCGACGGGGATTTGGGGTTTGAAGGACGGTTCCTTGGTCGACATGGATGCATTGAAGCGGCAGGCGGCGGCGCGCGCGCTGGAGGAGGTCGAGAGCGGCATGCGGCTCGGCCTCGGCACCGGCTCGACCGCCAAGCATTTCGTCGATCTGCTCGGCGACAAGGTGCGCGCCGGTCTCAAGGTCGTGGGCGTGCCGACCTCGGAGGCGACGCGGGCGCAGGCCGAGGCCTGCGGCGTGCCGCTGACCACGCTCGACGAGATCGACCGTCTCGACATCACCATCGACGGCGCCGACGAGATCAATCCGGCGCTCGACCTGATCAAGGGTGGCGGCGGCGCGCTGCTGCGCGAGAAGATCGTCGCCAGCGCCTCGTCTCGCATGATCGTGATCGCCGACGACAGCAAATGGGTCGACCGGCTCGGCCGCTTCCCGCTGCCGATCGAGGTCATTCCGTTCGGGCTCGCGGCGACGCAGCGCGAGATCGGCGATGCCTTTGCCAAGGCCGGCGTGGCCGGGCCGATGAGCGTGCGCAAGTCCGCAGATGGCCACGTTTTCGTCACCGATGGCGGCCACTGGATTATCGACGCCCGCCTTGGGGAGATCGCTGATCCCCCGCGCCTGGCGGGACTTTTGAGCGCAATTCCGGGCGTTGTCGAGCATGGGCTGTTCATCGGCCTCGGCAGCACGGCGATCCTGGCGGGCGCACAAGGAATTCGCGTTATCCGGCGGCCCTGAGTGCGCAGCAGTCGTCTGCACTTTGGGCCGCAATCTCACAGGAGACTTGGAATGAAGAGCGTGTTCAGAATCTTGCCGGCCGCCGGACTCGTGCTGGCCATCGGCTCGGCGGACCTCGCTGCCGCTCAGGCACAGGGCCAGGTGCCGCCGCTGAAGCCGGCCTCGGCCGCGTGCATGGCCGGCGCCAAGGAGATTCTGCAGATGAAGAACGCCTCTGCGCTCTATGCCAATGCCGTTCCGGGCATGGTGCAGCAGGCCAAGCAGGCGCTGCTGCAGTCCAATCTCAACTACCAGAAGGACCTCGACGAGGTCGCCGTGCTGGTCGCGCAGACCTATGCCGGCAAGGAGAAGGAGATCGGCGAGAAGATGGCGCAGATCTACTGCAACGAGTTCACCGATGCCGAGATCGCCAATCTCGTCGCCTTCTACAAGACGCCGCTCGGCCAGAAGCTGTTGAACGCCGAGCCGAAGGCGATCCAGATGAGCATGGCGGCGACCAACCAGTGGGCCGCGGAGTTCTCCGAGACGGTGACCGCGCAGTTCCGCGCCGAGATGCGCAAGCGCAACAAGCCGATCTGACGCATGCGGCGGGACAGGTCGGGTCGGAGGACAGATGGCTGAATTCGACGTCGACCTGTTCGTGATCGGCGGCGGTTCGGGGGGCGTGCGCGCCGCCCGCATCGCGGCCGGCTACGGCGCCCGCGTGATGATCGCCGAAGAGTACCGCATGGGCGGCACCTGCGTGATCCGCGGCTGCGTGCCCAAGAAGCTGTTCGTGATCGGCTCGCATGTCCGCCAGGAGATTGCCGACGCCGCCGGGTTCGGCTGGACGATCCCGGAAGCGACCTTCGACTGGCCGACGCTGATCCGGAACAAGGACAAGGAGATCGCCCGGCTCGAGGCGGCCTACACCAGCAATGTCGAGAAGTCCGGCGCCAGGATCGTCAAAACCCGCGCCGTGATCGAGGACGCACACACGGTGCGGCTGATGACGGGCGAGACCGTCCGCGCCAAATACATCCTCATCGCGACCGGCGGCGCGCCCAATCACGGCACGCCCATTCCCGGCATCGAGCACGTCATCTCCTCCAACGAGGCGTTTCACCTCGAGCAGCTGCCGCGCCGGATCGTGATCCAGGGCGGCGGCTACATCGCGCTCGAATTCGCCTGTATCTTCGCCAATTTCGGCTCCGACGTCACCGTCATCTACCGCGGCGACAACATCCTGCGCGGCTTCGACGAGGACGTCCGCAAGCATGTGCGCGCCGAGATGGAGAAGGAAGGCATCACCATCCTGACCGGCTGCACGGTGACGAGTGTCGACAAGCACGGCCACGACTACACCACGCATCTGTCGAACGGCTCCAGCATCGCCTCGGACAAGGTGATGTTCGCGATCGGCCGCCATCCGGCGGTGGCCAATCTCGGCCTGGAGAAGGCCGGTGTCGCGATCAATCCTGATAATGGCGGCATCGCGGTCGATGCGTTCTCGCAGAGCTCGGTGCCGAGCATCTATGCGATCGGCGATGTCACCCACCGCTTCAACCTGACGCCGGTCGCGATCCGCGAGGGCCATGCTTTCGCCGACACCGTGTTCGGCGGCAAGAGCGTGCGGGTCGACCACGCCGACATCCCGACAGCCGTGTTCTGCCAGCCCGAAGTGGGCACCGTCGGCCTGACCGAGACCCAGGCGCGCGAGCTCTATGATCGCGTCGACATCTACAAGGCCACGTTTCGCCCTATCAAGGCGACGATGTCCGGCCGCGACACCCGCGTGCTGATGAAGCTCGTCGTCGACGGCTTGAGCGATCGCGTGCTCGGCTGCCACATCGTGGGCGACGCCGCCGCCGAGATCACCCAGGCCGTGGCCATCGCCATTAAGATGAAGGCGACCAAGGCCGACTTCGACGCCACTGTCGCGCTGCATCCGTCCGCCGCCGAAGAGCTGGTGACGATGCGCACGGTGACGGAGCGGCACGTACGGCAGGCGGCGGAGTAGCAGCGGCCATCAGCTGCAACGCGGGTCTGTGCTCTACAACCATTGAGAGAAGTGTGGCGGCCGGAATAGGCTGTTCGGCCACAATGTTCGTGCGCAAATTGTCGCACGTCTTCGACTTTCAACCGGCTCCGCCGTCACTTCGCCGATCGTGACCAGACAGCATCAGAGCGAGCGTACGAAAAACCGAACCGTCACCACGATTCCGCTTCCATGTACTCTTCGATCTCTTGTTCGGTCGCTTCACGATACTCCCATGTACCGTCCGACTTGCGCCGGCGCATCCCCAGCGGCACGTACATGCCCGTTCGGACGACGAATTCCCATTCGTTCCGATGAGGTCTTGCGAACCACCGTTTCAGCCACTCGGTCAGCGAGAGACGCTTGTTGTTTGTTGACCGAACGCAAGTCGACATCAGTGCCCCCATCCGGGCTCGTCGCGCCGATCCGTCTTGCGCGCTCTCGCGGCGTTGAGCGGCATCGAAGCCTGGATAGTTCCAACTAACAACAAGCGCGCGGCAGCAACAGATACCTGCGGTTGAGCGAGATAAATTTCGACTCATTTTTGTCATTTTTGACACATCTCGCTACGCGAGTTTTGCAAATATTATCTATTAAAAGTAGTGTCGAGGTCCTTGCGGCCAAGGAGTGCCGTGCCATGGCTGCGAAGCTGCAAATCGTGCTTCGGTGCGCTGGACGTCGGCTGCAGTGAGGAGGGTCCGGTTTGCGGCATGCCGTCTCGATGCCGCGCTTTCGGCAGTGACCCAAGCCGCGAACACCTGTCCGACGAACACCGCCTTCGCGATACGAAGACAATACTTCGTTCGGGGGACGAACGGGGGACGGTGCGGTGCTAGCAACGCGACTGCAGTTGCTGGAGACGACGCACATGCAGGCCAAACAGACTTCGCCGCGGCGCCGCTTGTCGATCACGCCGCAAGCGGCGCTAGGCGCGGCCGTCCTCCTGATCTTCCTGCTGCTGCATCTCGCCGCCGGCGCCGTCATGCTCGGCGCGGCCATCAGCGATGGCGCGCAGCTGAGGCCGGCTTCGACGCTCCGTTTCACCGATTGAAGATCGATCATTTCAGCCGCATCAGCCGGAGATATTTCATGCCCGGGCTCGACTCGTTCCTGCTGCTCAGCGCCGCCGTCTTCATCGGCGCCTTCGTCTCCGGCCTTGCCGGCTTCGCGTTTTCCGCCGTCGCCGGCGCCATTCTCCTGCACATGCTGCAGCCGTTGGAAGCGGTTCCGCTGATGATGGCGTGCAGCGTCGGCGTGCAGGCGACGAACCTCTGGGCGCTTCGCAACAGCATCCGATGGAAGCAAAGCCTGGTTCTGATCCTCGGTGGTCTGCTCGGCGTGCCCCTGGCGCTGTGGCTGCTTCACAATGCCGACGCCCGGCTGTTCCAGCAGGTGTTCGGCGTCACCATTGCGCTCTACGCCGGCTACATGCTGTTCAAGCCGGCATTGGGCTCTGTCCAGCACATGAGCAGAAGCCGCACGGCCATCGTGGGCTTCGGTGGCGGTCTCATCGGCGGCCTCACCGCGATGCCCGGCGCGCTGCCGACCATCTGGTGCGAGATGCATGGCCTGCCCAAGGCCGAGCAGCGCGGCCTCGTGCAGCCCTTCATCGCCGCCATGCAGGTCGCCTCGCTCGCGGTGATGCTGGCGCGGCAGGATCTGTCATCCAGGGTGATCGTCGACCTCGCCCTGAGCATTCCGGCGCTGCTCGCCGGCACGGCGCTGGGCGTGTTTGCCTTCCGCAGGGTCAATGATGCCTTGTTCAGAAAACTGATCCTGAGCATTTTGCTGCTCTCCGGCATCCTGCTCGTACTCTGATCCGGCTCGGCGCAGCAGAGCATTGCGGTTGGCGGAAGATGCCGGCCGGAGGTCTGTGGCGAGCCCCCGGGCGTCGGGCATCCAGCGTTCTCAAGTCGCGAGACACCGGATGACGTGCGGCGCGGAATGAAATTGTCTGGCGTCGATGACAGATTTTGCTTTACGAAATTCAGAAATCGTGTTCTAGTGTGCGCATCCTGCCTCACTCGGAGGGGCGTTGCGCGCGATCGTCACGACACGCGAGGCGGGGAGGCGATGGCCGCGATGAGCCGCAGCGTGTCCTGATGAGGATGCGCGGACGAACGGTTCGGCGCGGACGTGAAGTCGCAGCGTGCTGGCACCCCGACGCTGGTGTCCCGCGCA
>NZ_JBNPTM010000022.1:0-30004 GCF_051167655.1 Bradyrhizobium sp. HKCCYLS2038
TCGGGAAGAAGGTTGTCGATGAAGCAGCTCTGGATCGGATGAGCTTGAAAATCGGCCTTCATCCGCTGACGCTCTGCGTGGAGGCGCTGCGCAATCAGATCACCATATTGTCTGCGGTTCATCAAACACCTTTGCAAATTCAGATCCGCCGGGGCTATTTTTCGAAGAATGCACCGTCACCGACATTGGCCTTGCTTAGAAGGTGATAACGGTACGCATCGCGAGCCTCGAGCAGGTCGCAAATCGACAAGCTCGCAAAATTGTAATCGAGACCCAATCTCGTCATCTGGCCTCACCAACAAACTATGAGGGTCGGCCTTCACTCTTAAGAGTTGAATATAATCCCAATTTTATCAAAGCAAAGGCCGGATTGCCAGGGATTTCAAATGTGATCGAGTTTGCCAGCAAAGACCGGGAGAACGAGCCTCGCGACGCTCATAGCGAAGCTGGCCTTTTGAGAGACGATCTTCTTCGTTCGCTTCGGCAAAGCTGATCGGCCTTGGGTTCACTCTGCACGGCGATCTTCCAACGACACACCTTCGTCACGCTGCCTCCCCCACGACACGCGGATCGCCGACGCCACGGGCGCAGATCACGCCCGACAACTCACCGCCGCTGACATCAAGCACGAAACCGGCGTCGTCGCGCCGCAGGTGCGGCCTGGGTCTCGTAGGCGAGCTTGTGCAATGTTGGCGACCGGCACCATGCCCGCCGTCTTGAGCGGCGCCATCGCCGCAGTCATGAAATGGCGACTCACATTTGGGGCGCAGTACGGACCAAGTACCGCAAATTCGATCGCGCATCAGAAGCTGAGCACGGCGCGGGCCTGGATGCGCCAGGCGCCGGAGGGCGTGTCGGGTCCTGGGGAGAGCGCGGTCGCGGCGGTGACGGTCGAGGAGAAATTCGGGCCGATGCGATAGTCGAAGCCGAGGCCGATCGAGGACAGCGAGGTGCTGCGGTTGAAGAAGACGTCGCGGCCCCAGCCGACATCGGCAAGCAGGAACGGAGCCAGCGTGTCGTTGAAGCCCGGCCGTCGGGACGGACTGAACGAGGGCAGATACAGCGAGTTTCGCATCACGATGCCCTGGTCGACGGTGCCGTCCTCGGTCACATAGCCGCGCACCAGGTCGTTGCCGCCGAGGCCGATGCGCTCCGTATCGGGGAGCGGCCTCGCCGCCACCAGTGCCAGAACGTCGGTCTTCAGCGACCAGTCGGCAAGCGGCGTGATCCGGTTGTAGCTGAGGGTCGCGAAGGTGGTTCGGACATCGCTGACGCGACCGTTGGTGAACAAGCTCCAATCGGCCGCCGTATTATGTCCGAGCACGCCGCCGGGATTGCTCTTGAGCCTGATCTCGAAGCTGTTGCTGCCAAGTCCGTCGGTCCAGCGACCGGTCCAGCCGATCAACCATTGCGCGACCTCCGCCTGGCCGTCGGCCACATCGACCCCGGTGAAGAAGGTTGTCCGGTTCTGCCGCTTCAGCTCGATGCCGCCGAGCAGATCGCCGCGTCCCCATGGCAGGATATCGGAGAGCGCCTGGCGGTAGACCGCAGCGCCCTCGGTCGTGAGCGTCCTGATGCGAAAAGGCTCGGAAGGTCGCTCGTTGGTCTGCACGAAGTCGCCCGTCAGCTCCAGGCTTGAGCGCCAGCCCAGCGGGATGACGACTCGGGCTGCGGGACTGAAATATTTCGATTCGCCGACGTCACCAAAGGCTTGGCCTTGGGCCGACCAGAAGTTCTTGGAGCTCGTCAACTGGAACGAGGCATAGATGTCGTTGTAAGGAGCGGACAGGGACGTGAACGGCGCAGCAGCAGCACCGACGAAGACGCGATCGCGATCGGTCAATCGCGTGCCGCTGTTGGCATAGCCACCGAACACCTGCCACGGCAGCCTGGCTGTCTGCTGCAGCGTCAGATTGGTCTGGGCCAGATCCTTGCCAGGGCCGAACACCGCTTCGACCTGCCTGAATGGGTTGCGATTGGCCCAATCGAGGTCGGTCTCGAGCCGGCGTGCATCGACGAGTTCTCCGGGCGACGTGCGGATGCGCTGCGGCGGGAAATCAGCAGCTGGCGCGCCGCTCACGGCCACTTTGCCCACCTTGAACGCAATGACCCGGAGCTGAAGAACGCCGGTCGTCACCTCCTGGGGCGGAACGGTGATCGAGACGAACGGGTGACCTGCCTCGCGATAGGCGGCTGCAATCGCGGCCTGGATCTCGGACATGAGCTTGCGCGTCAGCGGCTGGCCGATGTAGCGATCGAGCCTGCTGGCGACCACAGCCGCGTCGATGCCTTCGATCCCCTCGACGGCTATTCCGGACGCTCTGGGCTTCTTCGCGATCGCGCCGGAGCCGGTCAGGGAGATGCCCCTGAGGTCGACCCCAAGGGGGCTCGCATCATCGGACTTCTGAAGATCCTGATCAATCCGGATGATCGGCGAGCGATGCGGTGGCTCGGGCGGCAGATAGCGCTCGACCGTGGGGACAGCCGTCTGCGCACGCGCGACCGAGTACGTCATCGACCCGGCCAGCAGGATCGCAATCCCGATCAATGCCTTGGCACGACTGCACGCCGATATCCGCGACAAGCTGCCGGCTCCACATGCGGCCATCATCTGCCTCGCGCCAAGTATCCGAATCAACGTTAGTGATGCAGGATGAGCCAGGTCGAGAAGCTTCCGGTTAACCGAACCTTGCGGCGCGTGCTTTCGTGGCCTGTGTGGCGTTCCTGATACAAAGTTTGCGCGCATGAATTGTAGTACCGCGACGATTGCGTCCGCCAGGTAGCAGACGCGCTTCGGCACGCCCACGCTTCTCACCTCCGGATTCAACGTGACAACGCCAGGGTGCGGTCGAATGCGCCGGGAAACCCTTTCAACGAGATCGGCAAGGTCATCTCCTTGCTGGTCTCGGCCGCGGTCACCTTGAGCTTGAGCGTCGTGCCCTTGCGGAGGGCGGTGACTGCCTTGCCATCGAAGCTCAGCGGCACGATGCAGCCTGCGGGCAGGCAGGTGCGGAATCGGAGCGTCGGCAGCAGCGCTCCGTCATCGACCTGCAGCGTCACGCCGGGGTCGAGCGCGAGCCCGAATGGCAGGACCAGGATGCCCTCTGCCCTGTCCGTCGCGGACGCGCTCAGCGTGAGCAGCAGCACGCGCTGCTTGCTTTGCGGGTCGCTTTGTTGCTGCGAGAGCGCGCAGCGCGACACGCCGCCCTGCGGCGCACAGGCCACCTGCCAATCCTGAAACGTCTCCTGAAGCGCGTTGGCGCCGCTCGGCAAGGTCGCGGGCGGGGGCGGTGGGGACTCGGTCTTGTCACTGGGGGGCTGAGCCGCAGCCATCTGAGGGAGCAGGCAACTCACCATGATCAGGGCGATCCGGCGGAGCTGCGATCCGCCAAGATCGGCTCTGCGCCTCGACCGGCTGGGAAGATTCGACGTCGTCATCGTCCTGCATTCGCTTCGGCTGTCATTCCAAACGTCCTTTCGCATGATCATGGCGCGGCAAATCTGACGTAGGGGCCGAGGTCGCGGTTGTCCGCATGGGGCAACCAGAGGCAGCTGCCCTGGCCGGAGATGCATGTGCTCCTTGACTGGCCGGAACGACCCTGGTTCGGGCTTCGCGTCAGGCTGGCGGTGGTCCACGCTGGCCGCGTCAGCATCGGCCGCGCATATGAGCCGAAAGTGGTCGGAAAATCGCGCGGAAGGACGACCGTGAAAGTGCCGCCGCGGTAGGTGAGCGTGTAGTTCGAGGATGCCGACAGCGTCCCTCGGCTGATGGCGTAGACGCCCGGCAACTCGCCCGGCGCCCGGGCGAGCTGACCGCTCAGCGCGTCATTGCCGACGAGACCACCCGAGCTGATCGTGTAGGTGAGCGGCGGATCGATCGCTCCGGCCAGCTTGCCCAGATCATTGGCCATGACCGTGATCGGTCGCGGGCTGATGGTGCCGGACACGGCGACCGACAGCGAGCCGATCGCGTAATTGGCGCTGCTCAGCGTCATGCCGGTGAGCGCAGCCACGCTCCGTGCGCCGGCATTGACGCTGTCATAGCTGCCGGACGTGTAGGAGAAGGATACGCTGTCGCCGTTGACGAGGTTGTTGGCGGCAGTGAGCGCTGCAGAACCGCCACTTGCTGCGGTACTTGCGTCGTAGATCTTGTCGATGCCCGCGATCACGGCGGTGCCGTTGAGCAGGCGCGGCGTCACCTGCAGATTGGCGCCGGTAAAGGTCAGCGCGTAGTTCGAGGATGCGGCGAGGCTGCCCCGGGTGATGGCGTAGCCGCCGACATTGCTCGTGGCATTGGCTGCGGTCGACAGCGCCCCGCTCAAGGCGTCGCCATTGACCAGGCCGGCGCCCCCGACCGTATAGCTCAGCGCAGGATTGGCATCGCCGTACGCCCGCGACGTCGCATCCGCGGCGACCGTGATCGATCGCGGCGTGACCTGAAGGTTGGCGCCAACGTAGGTCAGCGCGTAGTTCGATGACGCGGCGAGGCTGCCTTGCGTGATGGCGTAGCTGCCGACGTTGCTCGCCGTGTTGGCCGCGGTCGCCAGCACGCCGTTCAGCGTATCGCCATTGACCAGGCCGGCGCCCCCGACCGTATAGCTCAGCGCGGGATTGGCATCGCCATAGGCCCGCGACGTCGCATCGGCGGCGACCGTGATCGACCGCGGCGTGACCTGGAGGTTCGCGCCGACATAGGTCACCGCGTAATTGGAGGATGCCACGAGGCTGCCCTGGGTGATCGCATAAGCGCCCACGTTGCTCGTCGCGTTCGCTGCCGTGGCCAGCGCTCCGGTCAGCACATCGCCATTGACGAGACCTCCGCCACCAACGGCGTAGGTCAGTGTCGGATTGGCGTCGCCATAGGCGCGGCTCTGCGCGTCCGCCGACACCGTGATCGCGCGGGGTACAACCTTGACTGTACCGCTGTTCGACGCCGTGAAGGCGTAGCCGGCCGCCGAGCTCATGCCGGTCACGTCGACCTGGATGGTGTAGGGCGAGCTCGCGGCGTTGGCGGTGGCCGCAAATCCAGCCGATGTCAGCACCGGCGCGCCGGTGACCGCAGCGGCGCTGGTATCGACCGTGAAGGCACCGGCGACGGCAGCGGGGAATCCCGAAATGGTGTAGTTCGTCCCCAGGACCGGATTGGCCAGCGTCACCACGTCGCCATAGGTCTTGTCGGCGAGATCGAGCGAGGTCACGGTCAGCGCGGGATGGTTGGCAAAGACGTAGCGATTGCCGCTCTGGCCGACGCTGCCGGGAGGGAGCGACTGGATCGTCTGGCCGAAGATCGCGTCATTGGCGCTGTTCAGGCCGCCGAACGTGTCCTGCGCCGGCGCGCTGGAATAGATCAGCCACCGGCCGGAGCTCGCGGTGACCGCGCCGCTGCCCTGGTCGTTGATGAAGGCGCCCGCGGCCGACAGCACCGGGCTCGCCCCCGTGATGCCGGCGCCGCTCGCGATGGTGAGGTCGCCCGAGGTCGTCAAGGTCACCGCAGCGGACGTAGTCACGCCGACGATCGCACTGCCACCCGGCAGTTGACCGCTGCTGCCGACGGAGAGGCTGGCCGCGTCGTTGAAACTCACCGTGGCGGCATCCGCGGCGATGGTGGCGACCTGGTTGGCCGCGTTGAGATCGAAGCTGCCCTGGCGCAGCACCAGCGTGCCGGCAGTCAAGCCCGCGGTCTGGGTCAAGCTGCCGCTGCCATCGAGCACGAGCGTGCCGGTGACGGACAGGGCCTGGTCGAGCGCGAAGGTCGGGCTGGCAAAGCTGATCTGCCGGTTGGGGAGGATGAGACCCGTAACCGGCGAAGCGCTGCCGGCCGCCGCAGCGAAGGCCGTTTCGAGAGCGGACAACGCGCTGGTGCTCGCGCCGGCATGATCGATTCGCCAGCCGCCATGGAGATCGAGATTGGGCAGCGTGGTGACGGCGCCGGTGGCAGCGGCGGTGGTGAAGCTGACGGCGTCGCTGGCGCCGGGGCCGCTGCCGGCCCGCGTATAGGTGACGACGCCCTGATTGTTGCCGAGCGTGCCCCCCGGCAATGCGACGTAGTAATAGCCGTTGGCGCCGGTCGAGACGGTCGCAAGCGTCGACCCGCCGGCGGCGGCGGAGACGAAGTTGGCCCCGCTTGCGGTCGAGGCCAGCGCCGTCGTGCCGGCGTCCTGATAGGCAAAGCCCGAGATCGCCTGCACGCCGTTCGGGTAGAACGTCTTCAGATAGGGATAGAGCCCGGCGCCGCTTCCCCACAGCGTGGGATCGAGACCGGATGGCAGCAGGCCGCTCTGCAGCTGCGCCGTGGTGAGGCCGGTGCCGCCGGCACTGCTGGCCTGCCCGGTGGTGTCCTTGTCCCAATAGCTGCTCTGGACGAGGCCACCGGTGTCGGTTCCGACCAGCCCGCCGACAAGGTTGATGCCGCTGACTGCGCCGGTGGCGCTGCTGGTCCGCACGGTGCCGGCATTCCTGCCAACGAGGCCGCCGATATTGGTGTCACCCGAGACGGTCCCTGATGCGATGCTGGCCTGGACGGTCCCATGATTGACGCCGATCAGCCCGCCAATGGTGGTGTCTCCACTGACACGCGCGGAGGTGGTGCTGGTCTGCACCAGGCCGTTGTTGTCTCCAACCAGGCTGCCGACAAAAACGAGGCCGGAGACGCTGCCGCCGATGACGTTGATGTTGGATACCGTGCCGGTGAGATCGCCAACCAGACCGACCCAGACATTGTTGCCGCCGTCGATGGTGAGATTGCTGATGCCGTGTCCGAGGCCGTCGAGCCTGCCGCCGAAGGGAGTGGGCGGCGTCTGGCCGATGCCGCCTGCGATCACACCGGTCGTGTAGGTCTTGCCCGAAGCATCGAGGCTGGTGGCCAGCGCATAGTTGCCGGCGAGATTGCTGTTGACGGCTTCGACGTCGCTCATGCCGTAGAGCAGCGTGTAGCTCTGGCCGTTGAGCGAGAATGTGCCGCCCTTGTTGGTCGAGCCATAATCGATCGAGGCGCCCTGCGCGAAGGTCAACCCGGTCGAGCTGATCGTCGCGATCGGCTGCGCGTTGATCACGACGCTGCCGGCGCCAGTGATGCTGACCGTGCTGTTGATCGCGACCGCGCCGGCATCGGCGGTCAGCGTCAGCGCGTTGGCGCCCTCCAGCGTAACGGGAGCCGCAACGGTCAGATTGCCGGTGGTGGCCTCGATGACGAGGCTCTTCGTGAGATCGAGCGGCTGATCGACGGTGAAGCCGCCGCCGGTCGCCCTGAGATAGGTGGGAAGTCCGGACACGAAGGTCGTTGCCGGGCTGCTGGCACCGGCGATGCCGCCGATCTGGCTCGGCGTTGCAATCTGCACCGAGGAGAACGCAGTCTGCGCGGTCGTGATGCCGAGATAGCCGCCATAGACGTTGAGGCTGGGCACCGTCGTGACGGGACCGGTCGCGGCGGTGGTGGTGAAGCTGACGGCATTCTTGGCGCCCGGGCCAGAGCCGGCGGTGGTGTAGACGACGACGCCCTGATTGTTGCCGAGCGTGCCCCCCGGCAATGCGACGTAGTAATAGCCGTTGGCGCCGGTCGAGACGGTCGCAAGTGTCGACCCGCCGGCGGCGGCAGAGACGAAGTTGGCCCCGCTTGCGGTCGAGGCCAGCGCAATGGTGCCGCCGTCCTGATAGGCGATGCCGGAGATCGCCTGCACGCCGTTCGGGTAGAACGTCTTCAGATAAGGATAAAGCCCGGCGCCGCTTCCCCACAGCGTGGGATCGAGACTGGATGGCAGCGCGCCGCTCTGCAGCTGCGGAGTGGTGAAGCCAGTGCCGCCGGCGCTGGTCGTCTGCCCGCTGGTGTCCTTGTCCCAATAGCTGCTCTGGACCACACCCGCGTCCCGCCCGGCCAGTCCGCCGACAAAGTTGATGCCGCTGACTGCACCGGTGGCGCTGCTGGTCCGTACGGTGTCGGCATTCCTGCCAACGAGGCCGCCGACAAAGGTATCACCCGAGACGGTCCCTGATGCGATGCTGGCCTGGACGGTACCATGATTGACGCCGATCAGCCCGCCAATGTCGAAGTCTCCACTGACACGCGCGGAGCTGATGCTGGCCTGGACGGTACCACGATTGATCAGCCCGTTGACGCCGACCAGCCCGCCAATGTCGCTGTCTCCACTGACACGCGCGGAGCTGGTACTGGTCTGCACCAGGCCGTCGTTGGTTCCCACCAGGCTGCCGACATCAGCGAGGCCGGAGACGCTGCCGCCGATGACGTTGATGTTGGATACCGTGCCGGTGAGATAGCCAACCAGGCCGATCCAGGCGTTGTTGCCGCCGTCGATGGTGAGATTGCTGATGCCATGGCCGAGCCCATCGAGCTGTCCGCTGAAAGGAGTCGGCAGCGCCGAGATTCCGAGGATTCCCGCGATCACCGCCATGTTGTAGGTGCGGCCTGAGGCATCGAGGCTGGTGGCCAGCGCATAATTGCCGGCGAGGTTGTTGTTGACGGCTTCGACGTCGCTCATGCCGTAGAGCAGCGTGTAGCTCTGGCTGTTGAGCGAGAACGTGCCGCCCTTGTTGGTGGCGCCGTAGTCGATCGAGGCGCCCTGCGCGAAGGTCAACCCGGTCGAGCTGATCGTCGCGATCGGCTGCGCGTTGATCACGACGCTGCCGGCGTCGGTCACGCTGACCGTGCTGTTGATCGCGACCGCGCCGCTGCCATTGCCGCTGCTGCCGGCATTCAGCGCGAGCGTACCGGAGTCGAGCGTGACGGGCGCGGCGATCGTGACGTTGCGATAGGCATTCAGTGTCAGCTTGGCGTTGCCGCTCCAGCCGATTGCGCTGGTGACGGCAATGTCGCCCGAACCACCGCTGCCCGAGACCGTCGTCTGTTCCGTGACGTCGGTGCCGGCATTGAGGGCAGCGCTGATGCTTGCGGCAAGCGTCGCGTCGACGACGAGATCATCCGGGTCGAGCAGCCAGTTGCCGCCTTTGCCTGCATCGACGCGTCCGGTGACGGCCAGCGCATGTCCGGAAGTTTCGACGAAGCCGCCGCCGACACCTGTGGCGCTGATCGTGCCGGAGAGCGACGTCAGGCCGTTCGACCAGACAACGACGTGGCCGCCAGTTCCGCTCGTGCCGTCGGCAAGGACCGTGGCGCCGGCATCGATGGTCGTGGTCTGCGCGCTCGCCACGGGACGATCCAGGAATTTGAGCTCCGGATCGGCGCCGCCGCCGCGATCGCCGCCGATCAGCACGGTGCCGCCGCTGGTGCCGGAGGCATCGATCGCGGCTGATGACGTGAGTTGGACGTCGCCCCCCGTGATCACGACCGTGCCCCCGGAGCCGTCCTGGCCGCGCGCGACGACCAGGCCGCCGACGGTCACGCTGTCGCCTTCGATGACGATGTCGCCCCCGCTGAAGGATCGGCCGGCCTTGGTCGTCGTGGCGGAAGGCGAGGTGACACGTCGTGCCACGAGCTTCTGCGTCGCGACGACCGAGCCGCCCTGTGCGGTCAGAAAGATCCGGCCGCCCTTGCGGGACACACCAGTCGCCTTGACCACGCCACCCGTATTGCCGGCCAGCGCATAGACATTGCCGCCATTGGCCCGCAACTCGACTTCGGCGGCGCGGATGGCACCTCGATTTAAGACGAGGCCGTCCTGCGCGGGCAGCCGCACCGAGACCTTGCCGTTGCCAAGCGAGCCGTCGCTGATCACGACCTCGCTGCCTGAGGCCATTGCCACGGTGCCGTTCTTCGCCGACAGCGCGCCGTCGTTCTGCACTTGGCGAGCGATCAGCACCACGTCGCCATGGGAAGACCCGATCTTGCCGAGATTGACCACCGAGGCCTTGCTCGTTCCGCCGAAGGTCTGCTCGCCGCCATTGAGAAAATTGGTATCCTGAATATCCAGCGTGGAGCCTACGAAGCTGCCTCCGGTCTTGATCACACCGGTCGGGCCGACCACGATGCCGGCCGGATTGACCAGATAGACGCTGCCGGTCGCCGTCAGCGTGCCGTCGATCGAGGACGGCACATTGCCGGTCACCCGGTTGAGGGTCGCGCCAGCGCCGTTGTTGAACTGCACCTGGTAGTTCTGGCCGATCGAGAAGCTCGACCAGTTGATGATCGCATTCGAGCTCGACTGGGTGACCACGAGGCTGTTCGCACCGGAGACACCGATCGTCGCTGCACCTTGAGTCACGGTGCCACCGGTCGGCAGCGGATCGGCCGATGCTGGGACTTTGAAGATGGCCACCGAGGACAGCAGAGCTGCCGTCAGCGTTCTCAATCGGGTACCCTGCACGCACCTCTCCCCAGACGCAGACGCCCCTCGGCCCGCACGTTCAAGTCGGTTCTCCTGACCGGCAATCCACTGGTGCGCAGCAAACAGCTTCGGCTGCCGTTCGGGAGAGCGGCTCGATTCAACTTAGTTGGGAGCAGGCGGAAGTCCTCAAAGAACTCTCAAAATTTGCCGCTCCCGTATCGTATCAAGCCCATTGCGCCAGCCGCGTGACCGGCGCGCCTCGTGCGAAGACGTGCAAGAGGCGGTACAAAAAAATCGTCACGGGAAAATTCGCCACCTATTGAACCGTCTGCCGGCCCTTCGGCTGAGCCGGCAGACCAGCCGCGAGGCTGGCCTGCAGAGCGAGTGCGGGTTCGATTTCGGGCAGCTCGGGACTTGCTGACAATCCGACGAGCGCCGGCCCAAGCACCGCATGGGCCTCGGCGCGACGTCCAGTGCCGGCGAGCCGTTGCGCAAGCGAAAAGGCCGCTCGCAGCGTGTAGCTTCGGGCTTGCTGCCGCTGCGCCGCGAGAAGCGCCGCCCGCAGCGCACCCTCCCCTGCATCCGCTGTGGCCGGACCGTTTGCCAGCAGGATCTCGCCGTGCAGACGATGCAGTTCGGCGACATACCAGAGTTCGCCGGCCTGTTCCGCGGTCTTCAGAGCCGTCTCGATCGAGCGGAGAGCGTCCTCGATCTGCCCGACCTCACATTCCGCCCGCGCACGCAGCGACAGCGACCAGGGCAGACCGAGCGTCTGGCCGTAGGCGCACTGCTTGTCGATGGCGCGCCTGAGCTCATCGAGCGTGCCGTCGCGTTCGCCCGTGCCCCAGCGCGATGCCGCGCGGCAGACCTCGGCGTATGCAATGTGCCGCAGGCCGTGCTCGCGGCACAGCGCAACATGCTGCGGGGAGCGCAGCGCAGCCGCCGTTGCATGGCCGCGGACCAGATCCATGATGAGATGGTACATCGTGACGTACACCATCGTCAGGACGTTCCCGCTTTCCGTCGCGCGCGCAACCGCGTGCTCCCGCAGCCGTCTCGCGCGATCGAGGTCGCCCTCGCACCACAGCGTCGCGGCCAGCATCATCGAGGCCGCCGCGTCGAGATCGGGACCGAAGCGCGGATCATGGCCGCGTTCTCCGATCGCGAGGGCCTGTTCGAGCTCAGCCCTGGCGCCAGAGAAGTCGGCGCGGTGCCACAGCGTCGTGCCCACGATCCGATGGGCAACCGCAGTCACGTCTGGCCGTGCGCCGCTCCTTGCATCACGCATGAAGGCGTCGGCCGTCTCGCCGGCATAGGTGATTTGCGCAAAGACCAGACTGCTGGCCCACAGCCCGTAATAGGTGGAGAGCCGCTCCGACAGGTCGTCGAGCTCGGCGGCGAGTTCGCGGGCGCGAGCAAATGCCTCGACCGTCTCCTCGATCGATCTCGCCCACAGCAGGGCCTGACCGTGCGCGATGTACAGCCTGACACGAAGGCTGCTCGAGGCCCAGCCAGCGCCGGTCCGAGCTGCACCGTCGGCCACCTCGATCGCCTGGCGCAGATGCACGATGGCCTCTTCGAGAGCAACACGCCGCGTCGCAATGTCGGCGGCCTGCCCCCAGAGCATGACCGCGTCCTGCAGAGATCCGGCCTCGAAGCGATGGCGCGCGACGATCTCCGGCGGAGTGCCGCCGAGATCGGCTTGCTGCACACGAAGCACGTCCGCCACGCGCCGATGCAGCCCTCGCCGCGCCTCGCGCGGGAGCGTGGCGTAGGCAGCATCCTGGACCAGCGCGTGCCTGAAGAGGAACGTCAGATGCGGTGGTCCGGCATCCCGCGTCACGAGGCCGCTCTCGACCAACCGGTCGAGCATCGCGTTCAACTTGCCTGCCTCCCACCCGGTGACAGCGGCAACGAGTTCAGAGGAGAACTCGCGCCCGATCACGGCTCCGACTTGCGCCAATTCCCGCGCTGGGCCGAGCCGGTCGATGCGGGCGAGCAGCGAGCCCAACAACGTCGGCGGCACCGGCATCGGCGAAGCCGTCGGCGCCGGTCGTGGACGTGACGGCGGCACGCCTGCCCCGGTGGCTGCCCGAGTCAGCTCCTCCAGGAACAACGGCACGCCGTCACCCCGCGTGACGAGTTGCTCGGTCACTTCGTCGGTCAATCGTGCGGGTCCCGCGATCTGGCCGATCAGCGTCCGGCATTCACCAGCGGTCAGCCGATTCAATGCCAGCTGCGTCAAATGCCCTGCCTTCGTCCAGGGCGGTTTGAATTCGGGACGGAATGTCAGCATCATCAGCACGGGCAAGCGCGCCAGACCGGGAATGATCCTGCCCAGCACCTCCAGGCTGCTCGGATCGATCCATTGCAGATCCTCGAAAATGATGATCAACGGCTGCCGCCGGGACTCGTTCTCGATGTAGCTGATGAGCGACCCGATCGTGTGGTCACGCCGCTCCTGAGGCGTTCCCTGAAACGGCGGATATCGGTCGTTCGCCGGGATCGCCAGCAACTCGGCGAGCCGGGCCCGCTGATCGGCTCGCGACTGCACCAGCAGCGCATCGAGCCTGTCCAGGTGGCGCGACGGTTCGCCGGCTTCGATGAGGCCGGCCGCGCGCATGAGCTGGCGGATGAACGGATAAAGTGAACTGCTCGAATGCTGCGGCGAGCAGGAATACTGGACGACGGCGTGACGTTCGCCTGCGACCCGATCCAGTTGCGCGCGGGCCAATCGGGACTTGCCGATGCCCGGCTCGCCCGAGATCATCACGACCTGCCCGTCGCCACCAACGGCGCGTCGCCACGCGCGGCGCAGCAGCTCGGTCTCCACGCGGCGCCCGACCAACGGCGCCAACGCAGCCCCGCGCAGCGCCTCGAAGCGGCTGTCGACCTCGCTGGCATTCACCACCTGCCATGCCTCGACCGGCTCCGTGGCATTGTCGAGTTGCACCGGCTTGGCAGCCCGGCATTCGAACAAGTCGCCGGCCAGCCGACGCGTTCGGTCATCAATCAGCACGCGGCCGGTCGGAGCCTGCGCCATCAGCCGTTTAGCAAGATGCGGCGTCGCACCCACGGCGTCGAGCTGCGTCGCTTCGCGGCTGGTCCTCTCGGCCATCAGCACCATGCCGCTCGCGACGCCGATACGCATACGCGGCGCCGGGCTTGCTGAATCCATCGCACCCGCGCCGACCGACAACATCGACATCTCCGCAATCATGTCGAGGCCGGCACGTACCGCGTTTTCCGCATCGTGCTCGCCGGCAAGCGGATAGCCAAAGTAGATCTGCACGCCGTCGTCCAGCTTCCGTGCGACATGACCGTGATATCGGACCGCGATCGCGGTGCATCGATCGAAGCAGTCGGCCACCGCAACTTGCAGGTCCTCGGGATCCAGCGAGGCCGACAGCGCGGCAAGGTCGACCCATTCACCGGCGAGAATCGTCAGCTCACGCCGTTCGAGCCCGCCGGCCCCGGCTGATCGCCAGCCTTCTTTCGCCGGGGGGTGCCGCGCGGCATCGATCGCGGCAACGGCCGAGCCGGCCGGCGGCTCGCTCGCGGTGCCGGATGGCGATGACAGCGACACCGGCGCCGCGAACACATAGCCGCGTCGCGCCACGGTCTTGATCATCTGCTGGGCGTGATCACCGAGCGCCGACCGGATCTCGCTGATGCACTGCGTCAGCGATCCGTCGCTGACGGTGACGCGCGGCCACACCGCATCCATGATCTCGTTCTTGCGAACAAGACGCCCGGCATTGCCAACCAGATAGCAGAGAACCTCGAAGGTCTTTGGGCGAAGCTCGATTTCACCTCTCGGATCGAACAGGCCTCCCCACCGCAGGTCAAGCTCAAATCGGTCGAACCGGAACTTCGGGCGTTCGTCCGGACACATCAGGCGGTTCACCATATGATCGGTGTTGCGACGTCGGCGGGGTGCCTACCTCCCAAGACCGATCCGAGACAGACAAATGTGCCTTCGCTCGAAGATGGGCATCGACTGATGCGCATCTTCCTATTCCGCGCGGCGACGCGCAAGAGCCGAGTTCCATCGAACGCAAGTACGATCAACGATACAACTTATGCATGCATGACATTTTGATTCCATGCCCGCGCCCTTGCGGCCGCCCATCTCCGTCCCAGCCTCCGACTGCGACGCGGTCGATGCGTCAGTCGCAGACCGACGGCACGCCATCGCCGGCTTAGTTCGTGACGGTCCCGACCACACGGCCAGCGGGACCGTCGACACTGCAGGCCGCGCCCAACGGGTTGGCAGGCCCAGGTCCAAAACGTCCCGTGGGGGTCTGGCAAAACCGGCCGGTTGCATCTGCGGGATGCGCTGCCTCTGTTGATGGGTACACCGCAGTTGCGCTGCCGGGAGACGATCCCGGCGCCTGCTCCAGTTGCCGCTTCACGCCGTCCTTGGGTACAACGGCGTCCAGCCTCGACTCCAAACCGATCGCGATGTCGCTGAGAAAGCTGCCGGCCAATCGAATCCTGCCCGGCGCCCCCCCCCTGTTCTGCCGCCAAGGCGGGAGAGACGATCGCCATCGGACTATGCGCACTCGCCGGCTTGGCCGGCACCGGATTGTTGATGAAAGACGTCACCAGAGCCGCCGCCGCAACCCCCAGCTGCACGAGCGCAAGTGGTTGCTGCACGCCGCTGTTCAATGCCGCGATCAACCCGCCGATCACCAGGAGCCCGAACACGCGGATTGCCTATTCGATGTAAATGCCGGGCGACATCGCGCCGAGGTCGTTGATGATGGGAGCAAGATCAACGGTCACCATGCTGACCAGCACCGGCAGGATTCCGCCCAACGCTCCGAGAAAGGACACCTGCGTGCGCGTCATTTTGTTCTTCCGATACTTCAGAGATCACAACAAGATGACCAAGCCGGCATCGTCGCGATCTTCTAGACAAGCGCAACTACATACGCGCCAACAGCTTCTCCACGGCCACAACTCTCCGCGGTCATAAAGCCGGGGCGACGATTGATAAATCCCTATGCCCCGTGGCAGCTCTTCCTACTCGTCGCTCAACTTTGAGAGTTCTTTGATGAATCCTGAAGAGTTCTTCGAGGATTTCTTATCCACCCTCCCGTACACTAACCGACACCAATTTGAGATTGACTGTCTGAGCATACAAGTCTCCTGCCGGACGCGAACACTCGAAACACCGACGCAAGAAGCAACAAGGCTTGATCTTTCATCCTGAAAGAATCAGGACGAACAACAATCTTTGACACGTGGATGGAGGATAAATTACCGAGCATACAAGAACGAAAAGATACGAAAATAAGCGCTCCGAAGTGGAGGAGGCTCGAAAAATCGCACAAAAAACCTACAAACTTCGACACCGTTCAAGGCAATTCCTCCTGCACATTCTTTAATGTCAGTGCCTTATTGAATGTCACGGCGACTGCACGCCTACAACATCCCCAGCCGGCGCGAAAATTGTGATCGACTGTGGCCTAGACTGGTCGACAATGCAGACAGCATCTGCTGTCTGAGCAGCGCGAAAAAGCAAAATGTTCCTGGCCGGCCAGCCAGACCTCGACTCTATCCTCATCACTCACCCAGAAAGCGGCCACATGAATTAGCCGCCACACGAACAAGACGACGGTGCTGCTCGCGGCGGTCAACGTTCAACATATCAGCAAAGCGTACTCGGGGCGGCATGTTGCAACGTAACAAAAACCGATCTCTCGCTGCTGCGCCGACGCAGGCAAGGTTCAGCGATACCAACGTGCCCTCGATCGAGGCCGGCTCCTACAGCCTGACCACGCAACTGATCGTCGAGCTCAACCAGGAGCAGGTTTCCGGCTCCCCCTTCTCACTACAAAGCACATTCACCGTTGCCGGTGAACGCTTCGCGCTGAACCCGGACGAAATAGCAGGCCTGTTCCCGGCGGCGAGCGCGAACGGGGATTTCGGGACCTGCCTTCCCCATCTGCTGCTCGGACGCACCACCCTTCCGTGGGAGCGCTCGCCCTATGTCGACGGCGGAGCGGCGCCGGCGGATGCTTCCTGGCTTGCCGTGTTAGTCTTCGCCCAGGCGGAGACCCCGATCGTCCAGAGCGTTACGGCCGGCTCGTTATCGACCGCATCAACGGCCAGTCCGTGGCATCCCGCTTATCCGCTCGAGGAAGGACAGCTGGCGACCGACATCGTTTTGGTTATCGATGTCCCTGTTGCCACTGCTGAGGCGACCATGCCCACATCGGCGGAGCTGCCGCTCATTGCGCATGTGCGCGAGGGGCTCGACAGCAAGGACCAGGTCGTCAGCCAGCAGGCGGTTGTGCTGGGCAATCGCCTGGTCCCATCAACCGGCCTCAGCACGTTCTTCCTAGTCTCGCTGGAAGGGCGCTACACCGATGACGGCTTCGACCTCCGGGGGGCAGGACCGGAGGATTTGATGCGGCTGATCGTGCTTAAGCACTGGACGGCGACGTCCGATCCGTCCGCTTACGATTTCAGCGCGATGATGGCAGCCTTGTCCCAGTCGGACCTGCTGCCTGTGATCCCGAACACCGCCATCAACAACCCGGTGGCACTCGCGCGACTGCAGGAAGGCTTCGTCGCACTTCCCTATGCGATGCGGGACGGATCGCAAATGCCCGCCTGGTATCGGGGACCGCTGCTGCGGGGCGCGAATCGGGGCCGGCTGCCTACTGCCTTGCCCGTCCTCAGCCCGGACGCCTTGCTCTCTTATCAGCAGGATGTTGCCTTCTTCGACGTCACTTATGCTTCGGCCTGGTCGCTCGGTCGGGCCTTGATGCTGGCCTCGCCCACCGTCGCGGCAAGTCTCTACGCGTGGAAGGTCGCCCGGGACCAGAACGCGGCCCTTCGCGTCGCGTTGCCGCGTCGGCCGCATCTGCGCACATCGATTCGAACGCCGCGATCGGAGCAAGCGCTGCTGCCGCCGGACGTGCTCGACTGGCTCGCCGACCTTTCCCGTCTGCACAACCTGCCTTTTGCCTACCTCGTCCCCGACGCCGACATGCTTCCGGCCGAGTCGATCCGTTTCTTCACGCTCGACAGTTGCTGGCTCCGGGCCCTGTTCGACGGCGCGCTCAGCGTCGGCCGGGTTACCGCGGCGGACACGTATGCCGATGATGCGATTCCGATACCGCCCGAGCTCATCTCGCCATGCAGCGGCTTCATTATACGATCAGCCGTCGCCGCCGCTTTTCCCAATCTGTCGGTGACAGGCTATGAATCGATTCCGACCGGTAGGGGCACGAGCGCAGGCTCGCCTTTGCAGATTCGCCGGCAGGAACTGCTCGGCGCCAATGTCCTGATCTGCCTGTTCGACGGGACAATCGCCGCGGTCGACATCCAGCCTGCACCGGAAGTGCTTCACTCCGGTATCGACGAAATCGGCGGTGCCGCCGTTAAGCTCCTCCGCAATCCGGCGAACGGAGAGATCGAGCCCGCCAAGAGCGTCGCTCCTTTGCCCTGGCGCGGCGCCGAGGCAGGCGGAGTCCTCAGCCTGTCGACACTGTGCGCGGACATGGCGCAGGTGCTCGGGGGTCCGCCGCTAACCAATTCCGGCTTCGCGCTGCAGATGATCCAGTCGGAATTCTGCGCACGGCTCCTGATCACAGACCCGGAAAAGGGCCAATGAGTCTACTCGTTGTACCAATGGCGCTGGACGCCCTGATCGTCACGCACGACATAGCGGCGCGGGAGCCCGCGGCCGACTTCAGCAACCTGCCATTCCGCACCTCCGCCGGCCTGTACAATCCGGAAAACGCCTTCCTCTCGGAGAATGTGGTCGCCCCGCCCTTCAACGACCTCAATCTCTGGCTCACGCCTGGCGTGCATCTTTCCTGGTCGATACCACAGGCGCTCACGCGCGGCGTCTCCAACGGCTCCGGTGGCGCCACCTTCCCCCAATTGCCCAATCGCTGGCTGGTGGCACGCACCGGCGGCGGCGGCAGTCCCGCAGGCTGGGTCGTGGAGAGCGACTATGTCTGGCCCGAAGGCGAGGATCGATACAGCTCGGCGATTACAATGCCCTGGACGCCCGATACCGAGTTGGGAGAGACACAGCCCTTCCGCTATGTCGGACGAGTCGTGCCTCTCGCCGATTGGCAGGAGGACATGACCGCACAGCGGATCGCGTCGCTAGTGGCGCCGGGCTACGGTGTCGAAGACTTCCTGGCTTCCTATCCGAACTGTTTCTCGCTCTTCGGCCTGAACGACGACAGCATCACGAACCTCGAGACCGACCTCAACGGCGCCACCTACCAAGTGCTGGGTTGGTATAGCGACCTTGCGGTCGATCCGATCGCGATCTGGAGCGGCGTCACCAGCCTGGAACAGCTCCCGGCAGGCCTCGACTCGACGTTCGGTTGGACGCTCACCGGCATCGCCACCGCCATGCCCCGGGCCCTGCTCGTCTATGGGGTGCTGGAGTTCAACACCACCAACGGAATCGCGCCCTCAGTCCCTGACGGATCTGGTCTGTCCCTGTGGATGGGCAATACCGGCGGCGAAGCGCTTGCCGCCTATCTCTCGACCCTGGTCGACACACCTTATGCATCCCTGATCGAGGAGCAGATCGACGCAATCCAACTGCGCTGCGTCGCAAGCGCCGAGGGCATGGAGGATACCGGCTTCGCCGCGGCGCTCCACCGGCAGGGTTTCCGGTCGCACAGCGCCGGGGCCAGCTGGCAATTGGTCGCGAACGGCGGCGCCGCCGTTTCTCCCCCTGAGGCGCTGGCCGACGCGCTCGCCGCGGTCAATCGCCTGCAGCAGGCCTATAGCGACGCTGTCAACGAGATCGGCGGCTGGAAGGAACGGATATTTGCCGACTGGTATAAATACATGGTCAGCAAATTCCCGCCCGATTTCTCGCAGCAGGATTACCCTGATCCCGACAAGATCGAATTCTTCATGCGCGAAGAGGATTTCGCGCCGATCGAGGGTCTCGCCGCGGCAACCGGCGATATCGACATTACGGTCGACCCGGTGAGCCTGAACTTCGTCGACGCACAGGCGGACGGCGCAGCGAGCAGCCTGGCGGTGGCGCTGGCGGCCGCCCTCAAGGATCTCAGCGTGCGGATCGGCGATCAGGGCTGGACGTTGCGCCGGCGCGAAGCGGCACCCTATCGGGCGCCGGCGGAGCCGGTGCTGCTGTTCGCAGGCAATCCGATCCTGCCGGTCTCAGCTGCGTCCGACGCGAAGGAGCCCGACCTGTTCTGCCTGGTCGAGGACCTCACCGTTGGTCCTCCTCAGACCGGTGCCACCGCCGGAGCGCTGCTCGCCGCCATGGCGACCAGGATGAACGAGAAGGTCACCGCGGCAGCAACCTGGCAGTGGACACGCCAGCCGTGGATTCCGATCGCGATGGAGTGGGAGGTGGAGATCCTGCCGCTCGCCGATGACCATGCCGACCCCGTCGCGGCAGGTGGCTTCTCGCCCAAATATCTGACCAACAATTTTACGATCGGCACAGGCCCCGATCTCGAGCTCGATCCAGCGGCAACGATCGTGAGCGGCAATGGCGCGGTGTATGCCGGCCGCTGCCTGCTCAGCGGACACGGCCCCGCCGCCCTGCAGACCGCACTGTGCGTCTATCTGCGCGCGAGCGTTCTTCCGCCCTATTTCAAGGCCGAGAATATTCCGCCGCAGCAGCAGGCCGGATTCGACCTGATCGCCAATCTCGCCGCCGTCACCGCCTGGTTCGTGCAGGCCTATGAAATCGCCAAACAGTCGCCGGCGCAACAGGCGGAGAATGTCGAATACAGTGCGCTGCGCAGCCTGGCCGCGCTGCTTGGAACGCCGACCCTGACCCAGCGCATCGCCGGCTTCAACGCGGCCCTGCTGATGTTCAGGCAGACGTTGCAATTGCCGGTGACCGATCCCATCAGCCTCGCCGCAGGCGCCGCCTTCACCGCGATCGCGGCCGGGCACATCGCCGACGGCAACCGGCTGGCGCCGGTCCCGCTCAACATCTTCCTGCCCATTCGGGCCGGCGGCATGAAGATTCTCCGGCTGCGAATCCTCGATCGGTTCGGGCAGGTGCTGGCGATCGACGGGCCGGATTGCGGTCTCGCCATGACCCTGTTGAACCCCGAATTGCCGCCGGGCCTGGCCTATCTGCCGCCCCGTCTGCCGCAATATTCGCGCCTCGCGGTCGACTGGCTCGACGACGACGGCAACCCGATCGTCGCCGGCAACGATCACGCCCTCTCGCCGATCTGCGGCTGGATCCTGCCCAACTACCTCGACAACAGCCTCATGCTCTACGAAGCCAATGGCGATCCGCTCGGCGCGCTTTCGCCCGATCCGGCTCAGATGTGGCAGCCCTCCCCGTCCGCGCCCCAGAAGACATCGACACTCAGCATCCGCAATCGCCATCTCCAGTCGCTGGTCAACGCGATGCTCGCCTATCAGCGGCGCTATCCGGGGAGCGAGGGGGACGTGGATTCTTCCTTCTTCGGTTCGCTGATGGATGTGATGGAGCAGAATGCGCCGCTAAACCTTCCGAGCTCCGGCGCCCAGCTTTCCACGCTTCCGCTGATGATCGGCAGACCGCTGGCTATGGTCCGGCTCCGGCTGAACTGGACGGTCGACGGCCTGCTCGCGATCGACCAGAGCTGGAACGGCTTTCGTGAGGATCTGGAGACGCGAATCCGCGATTCCTGGGGTGTCGCCGACGTGCAGATTCCGGTGGCCTTCGGCGACCCCGCAATGCCCGCCAACGGCCTTGTGGGCTATTGGATCGGCGGCGGCGACGATGTCTGGGAAGAGACCTTCTACGCGCCGCTTTATCCGGACAGCGAAGCGGCGCCGCCTTGCCCGCTGATCGCGGTGCCGACGCAGGGCAGTCCAATCACTCTGCCGATGTCGCTTGCCCACGGGCCGGTGGTCGTGACCGCCCTGATCGATCCGCGCGCGCCCGTCTTCCTGCGCAGCGGCCTGGCTCCGGAAGAAAGCCTGCAACTGTCGCCGGCGCTGTTCAGCGCTGCGATGCGGTCGCTTGCAGTGACCTTCTACAGCGGACCGGTCGTCATGCCCGAGGATCGTCTTGAGCTGACCCTGCCCAAGATCGCGGGCGCGACATGGCGCTGGTATGCCACCGATGACGGCCGCTCGCGCCCCGAAAAGCTCTCCCCGTTCCGCAGCAACGCCACCTTCGGCGACCGCCGGGTGGTGCGCGAAGGCTGGCTGAACCTCAATCTGGGCGACGATCTCGCGCCCGGCCCGCCCGCTCCCACCCGATTCATGGACGGCACACGATGACTCTGAGGATGATGAACAGCGAGCGTCCGGCCTTCTCGGCCTCCTATCCGGTCTCGCTGGCGCTCAGCAATGGCAGCGTCCCGGTTCTCTATCTGAGCTATACCGGGACGCAAACTCTGCAGCTGACGATGACCAACGTCTCGGGCTTCCCGCTGCTGCTTCCGGCGCAGGACGATCCCCCCGACGAGGCAGGGCATCATTTCCGCTTCACCTTCCAGCCTGGCGTCCTCGACAATAGCCAACTGGGTGCGCTGACCCTCGCCGAAGCCGGCTGGGGCTTGCGGGCGGAGGCGGATTCCTCGGGCGGCACGATCCTCTACGTGTCTAGCATTGCGGGGCAGGATTTCGGACCGCAGTCGGTGATCGTCCTCACCCTGCAGAACGTCACCGTTGCCACCAATGCCACGCTGTCGCTGACCCAGGTCGGAATGAGCTACCAGCTGACCAACGTTCAGCTCGAGGCGCAACTCCGCGGGAAGCGCACCGCCTTCCTGCAGACCGTGCCGGAAAGCTCCGGTAGCGCCATCGTCCCTCCCCTATGGTTCGGCTTCAACGGGTCGAATACGATCCTCAACGACGGAGCAACTCCGAACGCGCTCGCGCTGCTCATCGCCAACGCCGCCGATACTGGTGCGCTGACATTGACTCCGTCCACTTCAGTGAACCCGACGACGTTCGTGCTTCGCTTCGCCACCGAGGGAAGCGGTGAGAACCGCCCCTGGTCGCTGGGCAATGTCAGCCAGGTCCAGGAGATCACCGTCACCGAACCCGATTCGAGCTGGTCGGTCGCCGCAAACGAGACCACCGATGTACCCGAATGGATCATCACGACGACCAACAGCACGCTGCCGGCCGGCAGCTCTGCTTCCTTCGCCTTGTCGGGCATCGTCAGCGGCATGGCCGATGGCGACGCCACGGTCTTTCTCGACTATTATGATCTGCCTGGCTTCGCGGACGGTCAGGTAACCTGCTTCATCCGCAAGGGGCCCGCCGTCCTGCGCGGCCAGAAGCTCGCCATCGGCGCCGTCCCCGGCGACGCCGCATCGGCCCTGAGCGTCTCCGGCAACGTGCGGGCCTCGTCCTTCACGCTGGATAATGGCGAGAGGCTGGCGCCGCTGCCGATCGGCACGATCCTCATGTGGTACGGCGATCCCGTCTCGATCCCCACTGGCTGGACCTTGTGCAACGGCAAGAACGGCACGCCCGATCTGATGGGACGGATGCCGATGGGCGCCGGAGACAAATATCCTCTCGGGAGCCGCGGCGGTCGCGAGGAGATCACGCTCACAGAAGAGAATTTGCCGCCGCACGCCCACGGCTATTCGAAATTCTTCGAGGGGAGCAACGACTGGAAGAGCGGCGGCCACGATTCCCCCGGCAATGGCACCGGAGGCGATTTGAACGACACCACGGATTACGTAGGTGAGGCGGTGCCGTTCAATATCGTGCCGCCGTTCACCTCAGTCTACTTCATCATGAAGTTCTCGAACACCGGAGCCGACTAGCGCTGTAGTTCGGAGGGACGGACGCGCCGTCCCTCGTCTTGCTGCAAGCGGCGCGATCATGAATCGGGAGACAGAATTGTGACCAACGTCAAGGTGATGTCCTGGAACATCCAGCACTTCGGCATTCCGAAGCTGACTAACTCGCCTTTCCTTCCCCAACTTGTGGCCGAGACCATCCTGCAGGAGGGCGTCCATATCCTCGTCATCCTCGAGCTAAAAAGCGGCGGCACCGCACAGACACTAACTCCGATCGGCACCTTCCTGAACCAGGGAACCAACACCCAGTGGAACACTGCGTCAATAAATGTTGGCAATGAATCCGTTGGATTTGTCTGGGACGGCAGCGTCGTGCAAGCCGTGGCAGGACAGAAGGTTGGGCGGCTGGCGAGCGACGTCATCTGCGTCAATGCGAACGACCGACCAATCTACTTTCCCCAAAGAGGAACCCTCTGGACGAACGCAAAAAAACGACCGAATGGTCGCCGTCCCGCCTATATGCTATTCCAGACGGCGGCAGCGCCGCAGACGCCCTTCATCGTGGCCGGGCTGCACTCCCCGTTAAGCACATCGAATATCCAAGCCTACGGAGCTCGCCAGTACGGGCGGGCTCGCGAGACAACGCGCCCGTGTCTCAACAGCGTGACGCAGAACCTAGAGGCGCTCAAGATCAACATTAACGGGATTTCGGCCACCATCCGGGCGCTGCTCGGGGCGGCCCAAATCTCCAATGCGCCGAAGGAGGTCGACCTGATCACCGACAAGATCGTGAAAGTGCTCGACATCGTGGCTTTTCGCGAACGACTCATCGTCTACGACAACTGGATTTGGGTCGAGCTGCTGCAGAAGGTGCTGGACACCATCATCCTAAAGCCTTGGCAGCCGGGCAATCTCAACCGCTGCCGGGTGCTCATGCTGCAGACGGTGACGGCGGCGGCGGCGTTTCTGGAGGAGATTTGGCCGATGCCGAACGGCACCGCCGCGACGGCCCTGAGCAACTATATGGCAAATCCGGTTTGCAATACGTGGAGCTACGATGCGACGTTGAGCGTTGGCGGAAATGCAGCCGCAATGATCCACGAAGCGAATGTCCCCAATCCGTTTGAAGACGTGGATGAAGAAGTCGAGGGGGTCGCCGTTGACTACTGCATCCTTGCTGGCGATTTCAACATCGAGTGTCCCGATCTGAACAGCTACGACAAACGCCAGACAGACCTTCTGTCGGTCCCAGGCTGCACCGGCAAAATTGATGCCTATACTAGCCTCTCCACGGCGATAATGGGGCACACCGCGCGCGGGATCGCCTTCCAGGATATCCTGACAACCTGCCCTAACGACTCCGATCAGCCCTATCAATACACCTGGAGCCAGGCCGGGTTCAGCGCACTCCAGGCGAACGCGACCACACCGACCTTGTTGACAATATGCAAGGCACTCGCGACATTGAAAGGCGCGAATTTTTGCGGTCTAGATGAAGCAAATGTGCAAATCAGAGCCGCGCTGGTCGCTCAGGGATTGCCGCCCAAGACCCTCGAAGATTACAAGAAGGAAATTCTGACGGTCTTTCTCAAGGTGCTGCCTTACAACAGCACCGATTATGTCGGCGTCAGCGCATATGACAATTTCGGCTACCAATATCCCATCAGTGTCGCCAATCCATTCACGACCGCACTGCCAAGTATGCTCGCGAGCCTCGGCAGTTGGCAGACAAATACGGCGGGGCCCTGCAATTGGACGGCGGCGGCCGGTCAACTAACCGCAGTGGTCCAGCCGTCGCTCACTCAGACACCACTGAACGTGAACGGCCGTGCCGTTCCGCCCAATCTTCCGACCGTGGCGGACGCTGCCCTTTTCTATAAGAGACTCATCAGCGACCATTTTCCTATCGCCATCGAGGTAGCCCTGCCGTGACACACCCCCTGGCTTCGGGAGGTAGGATGTGAACCTCGCCCAACTGGAGGCCCTGCTCACACCGGTCGACGGGACTGTGACCGTCACGGGCGGAGCATTGTCCTCCGCCAGCATCACGACAGTGCTGGACCTCTATTTCGGCGCGATGCTAGTGATCTCGGGCGCCGAGACGACAGTCGACCAGGAGACGCAATCGGTGCTGGTCTCTGGTACGATCACCCTGGTCGCACTCTCGATGGACGCCAGGGCGACCTTCACACTGCAGCACGGCATCCCCCAGCTGATCCTGAATGCGCAGGAGAGCGGAACGCCCGCCTGGAGCTTCGCGCAAAGCTTCGGCCCAATGACTGATCCGCTGCTCGCGCAGCTCAGCTTTGCTACGCCGAGCTGGACCCTGCGCTCCGTTGCCGGCGCGAGTCAGCCGGCTGGACTTTGGCTGGACGCTGTCTGGACACCGCCGCCGTTGCTGGAGGCGATCGCGTGGCTGTTCGGCGGGAACCTCGGTCAAATGGCCGTGGCGGGTCCATTGCAGGTGATCTCCGGTCTTCCGCAGGCCGCGTTCGCGGTCGGACCGCCCCAACAGCAAAGCATCGGCGGAATAGGGCTCACGCTCCAGCTGACAATCGTCAGTCTCGTCAGCGCCGGCATCACCCCATTAGCCCCAAGCACTTGCACAGGCAGCTACGAGTTGGTCACGACGTTGTCGAACAGCAGCGGGACCGTGACCGTGCCCGCCTCGGCGATACTGACATCAAACTTCGCTATGGTCACGATCAGCGCCGACACCGGCAGGGCCGTTGCGGTCACGGTCGGCCAGATTGCCGAGTGGATCGGCGGCAACGAGCTTGAAGGGCAAGGCATTCCCGCCGGAATCGACACCGCGGGGCTCTCCCTGACCCTGTTCCATATCGTCATCTCCGTTCAGTCCCAAAAGATCATCAGCGTCACGGGCGCGCTGAGCGTCGCCGGCGCTTGGTCGATCATTCCCAATGTGCTGACGGTCGGAGGCGTGTCGCTCAATCTCTACGTCTCTGACCCTTTCGGGTCGTCACGATCCTTCTCGAGCACCGTGACGGGCATGCTGAGCCTCGATGTTTCGGGGGGCGAACCGATCGTTATCGATGTCGCTGCCCAATTTCCAAACTTCGCTCTTCTCGGATCTTTGCCAGATGAGAATGATAGCCCGCCGTCGCTCGCCGGCATGATGGCCGGCAGCCACGGCGTCGGTAGCTCCGCCGGCTTCGGCAATACCCTGACCATCGCGTCGCTCAACATCCTCGCAGTTCCGTCCGCCTCCACCTACACTTTCGAGATCAATGTCACGGAGGATTGGCAACTCCTCGAAGACCTCACCCTGTTCGATGTCGGGGTGCGAATTGTCTACGCCAAAGGCGACCTGAGCGCCGTGCTCGAAGTCGGGCTGGACCTCGCCGGAATCAATATCGCCCTCGCGGCGGACTATGACTCGTCCACGGGTGGGTGGCTGCTGACCGGGAAAACCGGCCCCGGGCAGACGATCGCCATCGGCGACCTCGTCGCCGACATGCTGGCCAGGTTCGGCGCCACCACGACGCTGCCGGATTCACTTGCCGGCCTCGTCATCGACAATCTGACGATCAGCTTCAACACGCAGAGCTTCGACGTCAGCCTCGGCCTGGAAACCCGGTTCCCGATCGGCGGCCAGGCGCTCGATGCGGTCATCGCGATCGATTATGCCAAGACACAGACTGGCGGCTATGCAGTGGACTTCAGCGGCGTCGTGAACATCGACAATCAGCAATTCGCACTCGTTTTCGATGACGGGAGCAGCTCATGAGCGAGACGTTTCTCGGCATCTACGAGAACTTGAACGGCGGCGAGATATCGGTCCAGGATCTGGTCGCGGCGCTGTTCCCCGGTCTTGCCCAGGATGTGCCGTCTTCACTGCAGGTGAAGCTGACGAACGCCGCCTTCGCTTATGCGGCCGGCACGGCGTCGAATGCGCTCTTTTCCGTCTCGATCGACGGCGGCGTCAATCTGGCCGACCTGCCGGTCGTCGGCATGGCCTTCAGCCAGTCGACGATGCTCCGTTTCGATATCCAGGTCGCCGCGGCGGAGAATGCCTGGACAGCCGATCAGCTGGGGCAGCTGAACAAGCTGATGCCGCCGACAGCACCGCAGCTGCCGGCACCCTCCGGCGGCATCGCCTCTGGTCTTTCGGGCCTTTGCACCTTGTCCATCGGCAATGTCTCGATCCCTTTGGCACTTCCATTCAACCCCTCCGAATATCCCCTCCCGCAGAGCGTCCCGCGAGGAGAGGCGGACGCGCCCAACATCACTTGGTACCCGATCCAGAAGACGCTCGGACCGTTGACCGTGCAGAAGGCGGGACTGGGCTTCGATTCGAGCAACGGCGTGGTCAGCCTCTACCTCGACGCCGGTATCGTCCTGTCGTCTTTGCAGGTCAATCTCGAGGGGTTGAGCGTCTCGACTCCGATCGAGGCGCTCAGCCCCAGCTTCTCCCTCGCCGGTCTGGGATTCGCCTTCGCTTCGCCCGGTCTCCAGCTGTCTGCCGCCTTCCTGAACGCGGGGGGCGGCGTCTATGCAGGCTCGGCCAATCTGGAGACGGAGGCCATCTCGATCGGGGCGATCGGAGCCTATGCGCCCGATGCAGAGGATCACCCGTCGCTCGTGGTCTATGCCTATGTCGGCGGGTTCGCAGCCGGACCTCCCTGCCTCACCGTCGAAGGTCTGGCGGCCGGCTTCGGGTATAATCGGAGTCTCGTCGCGCCCACCTTGCAGCAGGTCTCCACCTATCCGCTGGTCGCCGCCGTCCTGGGGACCAACGATCCGATGGCATCGGCTGCAACCGCGATGCAGTCGCCGCAGCAGGGCGCCGGGCTCGCCGCCTCCCTCAGCGCACTGAGCAGCTACTTCCCCCCCGCTGAGGGAGAGGATTTCGCAGCCTTCGGAGTCAAGGTCAGCAGCTTCCAGATGGTGGATGCCTTCCTGCTGCTGGAAGCGGCATTCGGTCACGATTTCAGCCTCAACCTGGTCGGCCTCGCCACTGCGACCTTCCCGGTCCCGGAGGAAGGCGACACGGTCTCGCCGCTGGCACGAGTCCAGGTCGCGCTGCTGGCATCGTGGCAGCCGACGCTCGGCACGTTCCTGCTCGAGGCCCAGCTCACCTCGGCGTCCTACTTGCTGTCTCCGTCATGCCATCTCACCGGCGGGCTGGCCCTTTCCGTCTGGTATGAGGGCAATGCGCACGCCGGTGACTTCGTCTTCACTCTCGGTGGCTATAATCGAGCATTCGATCCCCCGTATTACTATCCCAATCCGCAGCCGCTCGCCCTCAGCTGGCAAATCAGCCCGTCGCTCAGCGTGCAAGGCCATGTCTATTTCGCGCTCTGCCCGCATTTGCTGATGGCGGGCGGATCGATGCAGGCCGTGTGGACCGATGGCGGACTCAGGGCCGATTTCACGATGGGTTTCGACCTGGTCATTGGCTGGAAGCCCTTCTTCTACACCGCCGAGCTCTATGCGAGCCTCGACATCTCCTATCATGGCGAAATCCTCGGCATATCCACCTCGCTGTCGCTGGAGATGGGCGCCTCGCTCGACATCTGGGGACCCGATTTCTCCGGCAATGCCACGATCGACGTCCATGGCATCGGCTTCACGCTGGACTTTGGCGGCGCATCCCGCAGCGGACCTCCGCCGCTCAACTGGGCCCAGTTTCAATCCTCGTTCCTGCCCGCCGCCGACGCTTACTGGTCTCATGCCGTGGCGCGAGGCGCGACCCCGGTCACGAAGACGCTCGCACCGGGGGACCTGGGGATCGTCAACGCCTCGCAGCTGCTGTTCCAGATCGGCAGCGCGATCCCGTTGACGGAGCTCGACGGCCCCTCTTCGGCTGCCGGCGCGCCGATCGGAATCGCGCCCATGAATCAGGGGATCGGCTCGGTTACGACGGTCGCCTCCGTCACGATCGTCAACGTCGAGACATCGGTCGACGTGACCGATCACTTCCTGGTCGAGCCCATCTCTGCAAGATTGCCAGCGGCCTTGTGGGGCGGCGTGGTCAGCCCCGCGATCAATCAGGATTCGCTGATCGAGGGTGGCATCATCGGCTGCCTCGTCTTGCCGGCGGCCCCGCCGATTCCGGGCAAGACCGCGACCGTCGCGGTCACAGCGCTTCAGTCTGACCCGATCGACCAGGATTCGGCGTTCGAATGGACTACGGTTACGATCTCGCTCGTCGTGACCATGAATGATGCCGAACGTCGCGCGGCGATCACATCGACCGTCATCGAAAATCAGCCCGCTCAGGCGCAATTGCTCGCAAGCCTCGGGCTCGGAGCGATGGACGTCGATTGCGCCCCATCGGTAGCCGACATCTTCCTGATCGCACCTCAGATCATCGCGATGAGACCCGGACCATGACAGACATAGCCCACTGGAGGATGGCATCCCGCGGCAGCAGGTTGATCGCCCGAGTTACGTACCGACGCTGGCAGACCATGACGTTCCTTGCGGCTTGCGTCACGATCGCATCGATATGCCCTGGTTATCGAGAGACCGATCGATGGCGAGCGCTTTCGTCTTAGAAAATTTCCGCTACCGACGCTCCGCCCGGGCGATATCGTGGTCCTCGACAATCGAGGCAGCAGCAAGAGCGAGACGGTCCGCCAACTGATCCAGTCTATCGCGCAAGGATCTTCTTCCCGGCGAATACTCTCCCGACCTGAACCTGATCGAGTACCTCTTTGCCAAACACAAACATCTGCTGCGGAAAGCGGGTGCCTGATTGATCGAGGCCCTCTGCACGGCACCTGTTAGCGCTCTCCATGATCTTCAGCATTGAGATCGTTGACCTGCTCCTAGCGGAAATTTGATCGATACCCGCGCAGACGCTTGTGTTCCCGGAACCGAACCAAGATTCCCCGACGCTGGCGTGTTATGGCTGCTGGTATCGGTTCAATTCGGTCGAAAGAACTTGCTCTTTTTTCAATGACTTCGATGTCCTTTTGGACGCCGGCCAGGGCACCACGCTTCGCCGCTTTGCGGCTACGCGTGGCGCGGCCGAGCCCGGCTCCCTGACCCGCAAAGCGGCGAAGC
>NZ_JBNPTM010000023.1:0-20632 GCF_051167655.1 Bradyrhizobium sp. HKCCYLS2038
TGGTCGGAGCGGCAGGATTCGAACCTGCGACCCCTGCGTCCCGAACGCTGCGGCGCTGGTTGCATCCGTTGAAATCGCTACGTTTTTGACGACGATTGATCTCGTTTGACCGCGTTTCGTTCCGGCTTTTCATTGGCGGACACTTGGCAAATCGACCTCAAAATTATGTTGACAATTTGCATAATGGCTGTAGGGTGAGCGCATCAACAACGGAGCGCCGCCATGGTAACTACCAACATTGAAATCGGCCAAATCTATCGCGATACTTACTTCGACGGTTTAAACGAAGGTCGGCAAGAATACCGCACCATCAAGATCACCGCAATTGAGGGTGAAAAGGCACATGCCATCACGCTGACGGATTGTCTCGGAAATCCTTCGACCCGGAGAACCCGCGTTTCGTTTAAGACGCTCCGAAACGGCTACGTGCTGGTTTCGCCGAGGGTGGCAGACTAAGCCGCCCGCCGCACAGCTCAACCAGGAAACACCAGCATGAACGCTCACGAAGCAAATTCAAAGGTCGTCGAGATCGCCAAGGCTCTCGGCATGGAAGCAAACTACCGATCGGGCATGTATACGCTGCGACTGAACGGCCAATACGTCGGCCAGATGTCTGCCGAAGCTTGGTTGGACCATCTGCGCCATTGCCTGATTGCAGTCAAACGCTCCTAAGCCGCCCGTCGCTTCTTCCGAATCGTCTCGTGCACGTCTGCCGAGTGGTCGGGGTGGTGATGACCGTAGACCCTGACCAGCGTCTCGACGGACATTGCCAGAAACCCGGCGATCTTGAACGGCTCGCCGCCGCCCTGCATGAGCCACGTAGCGACGGTGTGCCGCCAGATGTGCGGCGAGACGTGTCGGCCTAGAACGCCCTGGCAGGCCGCCACGGCGGCGTCATGCGCCTTCCGGACCTTCGCCACCGGCTCCCCGTTCCATTCGACCACGTAGCGCTGCCCGCGCGCTTGCCAGCGGCGCAGGTGCGCCAGGAGCGGCCCCGGCACCCGAACCAACTGCCGGCGCTTCTTTGACTGCGCCTGCCCCGGCGGGAGGGCATAGAACATTCCGGTCTTGAGGTTGACCCATGCCCGATCGTTCGGTCGGCGCGGCTCGAGCGACGCCTCGCAGATCACCCCGGCGCGGCTGCCCATGTACCGCGCCACAACCATGAACCGGGCGACGTGCTTTCGGGTCGCGCGATCGGTCGCCCGGAGGTTCTGCTGCTCGCGATAGCGCCAGGCGTGCCAGATCAGCGCCGCGGCCTCGCCGCGCTCGAGATAGTCCTCTTTGGGTCTAGATTTTTCGGGCAGCACCACCGAGACAATTCGGTCGTGCAGTCCTTCGCGGCGGTGGTGATTGATCGCGGCCCGGAAGTCCTCAAGCTCGCGCCGAGCGGCGCCGGCCGTCCTGGTCGCCGCATATTCGCGGCAGGTATCGCCGATCACCTCGGACAGCTTTTTGTCGCCCCAAAACTTGCGGAGCGCCTTGATCCGCAGCAGCGTCTCGTAAGGTGGATCTTTGTCGGTGACGTATTTTGCCAAGACGTCGTTGACGTCGATCTGTGACGGGTCGCGCGATCCGACGGTCGGTGCAGTCTTTTGCGCCAGATAGACCTTTAGCGCTTCGTCCTTTTCGCGCTCACTCGCGCCAATGCCAAGTCGAGTCGCGTGCTGCTTAGTTCCGTCGAGGATAAGCCAAGCGGGCTCATGGGTGAGTTTGCCGGCGGTGTCGTATCGTGCCGGGCGCAACCAGAATCGCGGACCTTTGGCTCGACGCGGCACAGTTCCCTCATCCTGGCAATTGCGGACAAGGTGGTATAGTCTTTCCCGGCGACCCGCTCAATCACAAGTCGACCTCGCGCCGCTTCTTTCCGCAGACCGCTGGCGGTCATGCCGCCGCCGGGAAAGGCGATCTCCGCGGCGGAAGCGAGGCGCAGAGGCGTGTCGGGGCCGGGAGTGGTCACAGCACCCGCTCAATCCGCACCTTGACCGCGCGCCAGCCGTTCCGGTTGTTGGTGCCCTCGTCGCTGTTCAGCGTCCGCACCCGGCGCGCGGCGCCGTCGAGCGACGCGGAGGCGATCGGCCCGTCGGGCTCGAACTCGTCGAAGAACCCTTTGGTCGGGTGCCAGGCTGCCCAACCAGTCGCGGAAGATTCGACCATCGGCAACGGCGAATGTTTTGGCTTGTCCGCCTGCTTTGCGCGGATCTTCTCCATGATCTCGGGAGCAGAGATGCGAGCTAATTCCGCCTCACCGGCGTCGTCGTGGTCAATGTCAATGCATGAGCACAACGCCGAAAAGGTGATTGCCACGCCGCCGACTTCTTGAAATGGATCGCCCACAGGTCGACCGAACACGTAGTCGACGAGTTGGTGCGCTTCGCTGCGCGTGCAACCGGTCGATTGCACCAGTTCGAGCGCTTCCTCAAGAAATCGGTGATTGCGCTCGGTGGTGTCGCGGCAGATCTCCTGCGAAAAACAAGCCATCAACCAATTCAAAACACGCCTCTGAAACGTCATGGTCAGATCGCCCCTGCGTGTCTGATCGGCTGGTTCGTGCTCATCAAACGATCGTCGTCTGACGAAATCCCCACGAAGTCGCGCACGCTCTCACCTCCTACCGCGCTTGGCGGCTCGGCGAGATAGTAGCCCCGGCCCCACACCGTCCCGATCGTGTTCGGCGGAAGCTTTTTGCGAAGCTTGCAGATAAACACGTCGATGATCTTGACATCGGGCTCGTCCATCCCGCCGTACATGTGATTGAGGAACATTTCCTTGGTCACCGTTACGCCCCTGCGCAGAACGAGCAGTTCCAGCATGGAATATTCCTTGCCGGTCAGCGCGACGTCTTGGCCGTTCACCTCGACGCGCTTGGTGTCGAAATTGATCGTCACGTTACCGACGGTGACACGGTTCGCCGCATGCCCGCGCGATCGACGCACAATAGCGTGGATGCGCGCGACCAACTCGTCTTTGTGGAATGGTTTGGTCAGATAGTCGTCGGCGCCAAGCGCGAGACCGCGCACCTTGTCCTCAATGCCGTGCAGACCGGAAATGATCAGGATTGGCGTGCGGATTTTTGCTGCACGGATTTGCTTAATGCAGTCGAAGCCGGACATATCGGGCAGGTTCAAGTCTTGCAGCACGATATCGTAGTCGTACATCTTGGCGAGGTCGACGCCATCCGCGCCTTCGTCGGTCACGTAGACGTTGAAGCTTTCCGACTTCAGCATCATTTCGATCGACTGTGCGACCGCCGCATCGTCTTCGACCAACAGAACCCGCATCGTCCGATCTCCCTGCCCTATGCCTAACGAGAGGTTGCGCGCGCGTATGTTGATTGTCAACATTCAATCGCCAAGGCGTGCCGGATGCACCACGCTTTCGCCTCGGCGAGATTGTCGACCACGACCGTAGCAGCCATGCCGGCGCGCATTAGTCGCGGGTGCATCTCGCGTTGAGCCGGTGACAACTGCCGCTCGGGAGGCTGCAGACCACCTGGCTTTTTCCACTCCATTCCGAACAGCAATCCAAACGTGCCTTCTGCGAATCGGGTCGGGCGCAGAAACAAAAGATCGTGGATTCCTGCAGCGACTCCAGACTCCTTTAGTCGTTTGCCTTCAATCGCATTGCGTGTCCCACCATTAGGTGTATGCCAACACACCACACCCGGAATCAACGCTGGCGACTTCGTAGGAACACCTTGTTTGTCGGGCCATCCAACTAACCACTGGAAAAATGCTCTCTGGATCTGAAACTCACTCGGTTGCGGCACTTGACACCCTCAAACGTTCTCTGCGTGCAAGCATTGCTGCTTTCCAATTGGCTCTATGCTCGGCTGACTGCGGTTTACCCTTTCGCGCTGCGCTTACTTTGGCGCGCGATTCTGCCGAAAGACTTTTACCTTTGTGCGCTGCGCTCAATTTTGCACGATGCTCTGCTGACAACTCTCTACCTGCCAGGGTGGCGCTAATCTTGGCTCGCTGTTCGACTGTGATTATCTTCCCCTTGTGTGCCGCCCCAATCTTTGCAGAATGTTCGGCGGATCGTGCTCGACCTCTCAAAGCTTGACTGATCTTGGTTCGCGTCTCGACGGGGATTTCTTGCCCTTTCAAAGTCGCGCTGATCTTTGCCCTTTGCTCCGACGAGATCAGTCTACCCTTGTGTGCTCTACTAATTTTCGCACACCACTCTGCGGAAAGTTTTCTTCCTTTCTGAGCGGCGCTGATCTTTGCTCGCGCCTCATCAGAGTGAACCATGCCGGGAGTGCCAGACCCACCGTCCGCAACGTTTGCTGTTTTCGGGTAAAGTAATCTTAATGACTGAATCCAGAATCGTTCGCGTGCTCGCCAGTCCCCATCGGTAGGCACAATCTCTACTATTTTGACTTGGACGTAACTCTCACCGCATGCGGTGAGCCATTGAGAAACTGGTTTGTTCGGGAATTTCCGTGCCGATGAAAAGTGGGCAATCAGCCGTTTGCGCGGCTCGTTAACGGTTTTGCCGCAATAAAACGGGTATCCCGAGGGCCACCCGGAGGCAACCGTTTCCGGCCGAATATCAATCAGCCAGTAGATTGTTGTCGGGAGAACGTTTGATCGGCGAGGCATTTGTTTACAATAAACATTGCGCCTCGTCGTGTCAACGAATGACTAGTTTTTCCGCTTCTTTTTCGTACCAGTCATAGTTCACCCGGTTCCAATCGAAGTCCGACGCGCGGCAGCAGTCCGCCACCAAATAGCCGGCCTGTAACCCCTGCTCGCGGATCTCATACCGAGACTTGTTCGCCGTGTGGATTCGCGGGTCGTGCGTGTCGGGCGGCAGCGTTTGCAACACCGAGTAATAAAGCGAATCACCAATGCCGTTCTTGCGCTTGTAGTGCCCCGCCGGCCCCTTCGGCGGCATCACCTTGCGCAGCGGTGCGCCGTCGCGGGCGATATAGTAGCGCAGCGTTCGTTGCACCTCAGTGTCACCGATGTAGAGCTTATCCGATCGCTTGATTTTCTCCCGCAGCATGAACAGGTGCGGGTCGTCGCACTCGTGAATCGTCTGCGCGATGGGAACGCCCCTGGTCATGTGGTCGACCGCGGCCTTGATGGTGATCAGCGCCGAGAGATCCTTGTGCCAGGCGGGCGGGCTCGCGTTGCTGATGTCGTCTGGAAAATTCACAGGGTACCAGAACCGACCCTTGAGCTTGAGCTTTCCGGAGGTCGCCTGCGCCACGTAGTTGTTGACGTCGCCAATCCACATTGCCGAATATTCGACGTCTTCAAGCACGAGACGCGTGTAAGCTTGCCATGCCGCCTCAATCTCGACGGCGCGCGGCAGCATGTCACGGCGGATGGTGTAGGTTATGCCGTCCGTGTTCGCCTGCAGCAGCCGCACCGTGGGCACCGTCAGCAGCCATTCGGCGAGCATGCAGAGCAGGAACTGCCCGTTGATGGTAATCGCCATGGTCAAGCGCGTGTCGTAGAAAATCGAGTGCTCGCTGTTGCTGTTGCCGTAGGTGCCATTCGCAGCGAGCTTGAACGCGTTCGACCGCGGCGTTCCTTTCTTGTATTTGGCGCGCTCGACGGGCAGCTGTGCGTACTCGAAAACAAATCGCTCGCCGAGGTGTTCCGGGTAGAGGCGATTGACGATCGCGATAGCCGGATAGAGACCCGCAACGTCGATGTCGCGAATCATCGTCTCTGCGTCGGCACGCACGATCTGCGCCGGCACGCATCCGTGAATGCCGCCCATACCGAAATGGAAATCGAAACCGCCGACGGTCGCGCAGACGTCGGTGAAAACGCCCTTGGTCTTGAGCTTGCCGGTGATCTCGTCTTCCGTGATCGCCTGGCCGCGCATCCAATCTAGGACGCGGTTGAACTCGGGGTGATCGAATCGGATGTAGGGAAAAATGATCTCGGAGAATGCGACGCGGTGCCGGCGCGTTTGGCGCTTCTGCCTGCGACCGTCGACCCACTCGTAACAAACATCGTCGCCGAGACGCTGTTCGAGGATCTTTGATCCGATCTTGGAGTCAGACCAGTTGAGAACGTCGCCGTCGAGAATGTCCTGTAGTTCGATGCGGAACTTGATTGCGTCGAGCGAGATCAGCGCGAACCGCTTCGTTTCCTTGACGTCGTGGCGATTGTAGGGAATCAGAACCGAGTCGACATTCCAAGCCGCGATCGGCTCGTCGAACGGCAACGGCATTTCCATAACCGTCTCGGAGCGCATGTTGATCTCGAGCGCCTTGAGGCTGGTCATGCGGGCCTTATTATCGAAGTGCCACAGCTTCAAAAGGTCGATCTGCGGCGCAAACCGCTCACTCTCCCAAACCATCTTGAACATGGTTCGGTCGTGAATCTGCTCCTGCGCCTTTTCGTAAATATCCCAAACGGTGCAGCCGGGATTTTGCCAGATGAAGTGCAAGATGGGATAGTCGAACGCGAGTCCGTTGAACGAAATCATCGGCACGCGGTGCGCTCGCCAGTGCTCGAACCATGCGAGGAGTTCGCGCCGATCGTCGCGGAACTCGCTGATCTCGAACGTGGCTTCCCAATCGCCGAATAGCGGCTGAACGTGAATGCTGAAGCAGTTACATATCGTTTCAATGTCAAAAACGACAGCTTGATGTAAATCGTCGAGCGTGATCGGGATGCGCGGCGGGCGTTCAAACACGCGCAGGGATCTCCAAGACCGGAACGCCGGCCGCGCGCGCCTGGTGTATCATGTCGGCTGTCCCGCGCCCGCCCGGGAACGCGATCACGAGAGTCGGCCGCCCCTCGCGCAGCATGCGACCGTTGCGGATCGGGCCGGCGGCGCGGCCGTCGCGTTCCCAATCGGCCGGGAATGGCAGCACATAGATGCCCCGAGCATCGCCGTATTCGCCTGCAAGCGTATCGGCGCCTCGCGCGCAACCCTGAATGATGCACTCGAACCCGCTAGCCTCGCGCTGGTAGTGGTCCAACACAACGAACAGGTAACCCGCGTCGCTGAAGTCACGACCGCCGCAGACGAGAACTCGGTGCATTGATCACCCCTGGAAAACGGTTGGGAGGCTGCGGACTCGAACCGCACTTTCCCGCGAGGGAATCGAACCCTCTCGACATATCTGCCGGCGCAATCCAGCGACCTCCCGGAAAAGTCGCGGCGGGCGCCGCACGCGAGACTTACCTCGACGCCCGCCGGATCTCGTGAAGTCTACCGGCCCGGGATGGGCGGCAGACCGGCCGGCGCCGCGCCGGGGATCGGCGGCGGGGCATAGACGGGCGCAGCCGGGGCAGCGGCGACCGGCGGCGGGGCATACTGCGGAGCCGGTGCGGGCGCTGCGGCGGGCATCGGAGGCAGACCAGCCGGAGCGGCGGCGACCGGCGGTGGGGCATATTGCGGAGCGTAGGAAGGTGCGGGAGCCGGAGCGGGCTGCGGCGTTGCGGTCGATCCGCCGAACATCTGCTGCACCGAGCGCGCCGCGGTGCCAATCGCCTCGCCGACACCGACGAACAGGATGCCGTCGAAGTTGAATTTCACGCCCTTCGCGCGGTCGTCGTAGGTGAACGCGTTCGTCGAGACGATGCAATAATCGCCGCCCTTGTACATGTCCTGCATGCCGACACGGCGCGCCGGAATCTCCATGTCCGTCCCGTTCTGCCTCACGCAGACCTTGGGAGCGAAATTGGCGCTGAACTTGACGATCCAGCATCCGGCCCGCCATGGCGACTTCGCGAGCTTCGCAGGATTGTCGCCGTCCTGGATCGGCCAATTGCCGCCGGCCGGAAATTGGCCGCCGAAATCGGTGCAACGGCTGATGGCCTGCATGGCGAGATCAGAGAAAATCTTGTAGTTCGGGCACTGCATCGAGTCGTTGTTGAGCTTCGGAACGAGACCGACGAATTCATGACGCTGCTTTTCGGCGGGGATTGCCTGGCCGTTGCCATCCTTGGTGCGCTTCTCGTGGATATAGAAATAAGCGCCGCGGATCACGGGAGTCGCGATGTAGTCCGAACGAGCCGTTTTGTGGGGCATCTGAGGTTCCTAGTTTTCGAAGGCTTTCAGTTTTGTTAATTTACAACATGGTTGCAGATTGTCAACATTTACTTCGGTCCGAACATCTCCTGCGCGGTCCGAGGCGCCCACGGCTTGCGCTTGTCCGAGGCGAGCGCCAGGACCGGACCGTTATCCGGACGGGTGGCAATCGCCTTGACCTCCGCTTCCGGGATGCCGCGTTCGATCGCCTGCGTGGCGGTCGGCAGATCCAGCGCGTCGACGCCGAGCTTGCTCACAACGAGTGCGCGCGCCGCAACCGGATCAGTCCAGGTCAAGTTGCCTTCGGCCTTGACGATCTTGGTGCCTTCCGGCGCCGATCCCTTGACCAGGGCGATTTTCTGCCACGCCTTTTCGGCATTCTTGAACGCATCGACGATCGGCTTTTTGCAGTTCATGAACAGCGCCCATTGCTCGGGCGGCACCTGGTCAGCAGTCATCAGGCCGGCGACGAGCGCGCCGATCTGCGCAAGCATGTCGCGGCTCGCATCGCATCGGCCGAACAACGGGCAATAAGTGCATTGCTCGCCGGCGACGAACGACTTCGGCCCGCGGGGGATCGCGGCGACCTTCTCCGCCCAAGCGTAGAGCGATTCGACCGGCTCGACCCATTGCTTGACGCGCGGCACCGGTCGGAAATCGTTTGGCTGCACCACCGCGTAGCGCACCCATTTCACCGGCAGCTTGTGCGTGAACATCGACGCCGCCGCATAGATGCGGAGTTGTTCGTTCTCCTCCGCGTCGACGCCGACAACTCCATTCTTCAGATCGACGATGGTCAGAACACCGGTCTCGGGGTGCCAGTGCGCGACATCACAACGACCCCAAATCTGATCGGTGAGCGCAACGCGCTGTTCAACCCAAAGCGTTCCCGGAGGCAATTGACGAACAAACGAGATTGCAAGCGCAACACCATAGGCGGCGAAATGATCGGGATCCACCGACACAGAGTCATTCAGACATCGTTCCAATTCCTCATGAGCTGCGGTGCCTTCCACTGCGGCTTCACCTTCTTCCTGTTCAGGCAACCTAGCGATTGCTTCCGCGCTCGCAGTGCAGTTAACCCACCGATGTGCGCTGCTAGGACTATAGATAGCATGTTGCGCATTAGGGTCCGTGTGGAGACTCATGACATCCTCGCAAATTGTCCGAATTTCTTTTCGGCAGCTATGCGGTACGCTTCCGCCGCATCGGATTTCTGTTCAAAATATCCGAGATGCTGTGACTTACTGTCGACGCTGATTCGTGCTTGCCACTTGCCCACGCCTTTGTGCCATCTCACCCCTTTGAAGCCCGTTCTGTTTTCGCGGTTTGCAGCGCGATTCCCTTGATTTTGAACGTGTTCTGCGACTCGGAGATTGTCGAAAGCGTTGTTTCGTTTGTTCAAATCGTGATGATCGATCTCGCTGCGAGGCCATTCGCCCGTGACGTAAAGCCATGCAAGGCGGTGCGCGTAGAAATACATTTTATCAATACAAATTTGCCAGTAACCGGCGCCTGACGTTCGACCGGCAATATCGCCTGCGTTCAACCCACGACGAGACGCACGCCAACGAAACGTTCCGGTTGATCGATCGTAGTGCAGCATCTCGCGCACACGGTCGGCTGTCATCAACCGTTCTTTCTCAATGCGTCTCGTCGCGGCAGACGTCATCGGCAACCTCCCCCAATGCTCGCACAGATCGGCGGCAAATCGGACCACCAGCGGATCGCGGTCCCCGCGCCGGCCCAAAGCAGTCCGACGACGATAACCGCGATGGTGATCGCGCCAAGTCGTTCGAGAGTTTTCATGCGCGCACCTTTCGAAATCCGCCTGGAACACATCCCCACTTCGCGAGGCGATATCCGCGCGCCGTGTAGCCGTTCTCTGCCATCCATGCCGGCAACACCTGCGCGGCCATGGCGCCACTGCACTGCATCATCGTCGCTTCATCGGTGACGGTGCGTTCGATGCAGGTCTCGGGTGCGGCAGCGAGACAGAGCGTGACGATGACGCTGATTAGCATGGCCATACCTCACGCGCCCAACCGGACCCGATGAAGATTTCGCGTCCATCGTGTCTGACGACATACTGATGACTATCATCGGTATAGCCTCCGTGCGGAACAACGCGTTCGACGTTCAAAACCTCGCCGCGCTTCCACACGTAGTTACTTTTTGTCAGTTCAATTTGCATGACACCACCCCTATTAGTTTGCAGTCGGGCGGGGCCGAATTACCCCGCCCGTTCGCACCCCAGCCCGATCAGGCGATCTGCAGCGCCGTGGCCACGCCGGCGAGTCGCTCGTCGTTCATCAGGCGGATCGCCGCAATGGTGCCCTCCCAATCGGCGCCGGCCGACACGACCATGAACGGCGGGGCCGACAGCCACCCGACGAGCGCCTTCTTGTTGTCGTCCGAGCCCGCGGCGCGCGCCTCGAGCGACGCAATCACCTTGCCGGCGAGAATGCCGGACGGCGGCACGACCGGGGCCGGCGGAGGCGCAGGCGGTGCGGGCGGTGCGGGCGGCGGGGGCGGAGCGGCGGCAGTCTGGCCGGTGCGATCCAGGAAGGCCGGCACGCCGTTCGGGCCGGGCGTGGTGTCCGGAGCCGCACCCGGGATCGAGGCCGGCGGCGGGGCGGTCGCGGTGGCCGGTTCGGGCTGGTTCTTCTTCGGGCGGCCGGGCTTGCGCTTCTCGCTGTCGGTGCCGGTCGCCTCATCGTTCGCCGCCGCGGGGGTGGCGCCGTCGCCGCCGAGCAGGCCGCGCGCGACGATCTCCATGTCTTCGCCGAAGATCTTGGAGAGCAGCGCGGACTCGGATTCGATGTAGCCGGCCAGTTCCTTGAGGCTGCCGAATTCGCTTTCCGCTTCCACCGACGATCGCTTGAAAGTCACCCTGAGGGTCATGATTAGTCCCTTGTTAGGAGGTTGCAACAATGCGCAAAGTAAACACGCAATGACGATTGTCAACATAAATTCGCCACAGCGACGCGAATCGTTCCTCGCGCGTGAAACAAAAAATGTTGTCTTTCAACTCAAAATCTTATTGACAACACCATTTCTCCCGTTAATTTCCGGGCAATTGGTATTAGAGGCGGGAGAAATAAGACCGTGGCGAAACGCAAGACGCTGCAATCTCTAGAGGAGTCCGTTTTCACGGAGTCAAATCTAGCGGCAATGGCCAAGGATCTGAAAAGCCGGCGGTTCGCGCTGGATCGGACGACTATTTCCGACGACCTGGTGACCGGTCTCCGCGCGATCATCACCAAAGACGGCAACGTCACCTATCACGCGTCGTATCATCTCGGCGACCAGCGGCCGTTTTTGAAGCTCGGCGTCATGGATCCGAAGGCGGCCGACCATATCAGCCTCGACGATGCCCGCGAACTGACCAAGACCATCAAGGCGCTTGCCGCGAAGGGGATCGACCCGCAAGACGGATTGCACCGCCGGCTCATCAAGGAATTGAAGGAACGCGGCACGCGCTGGCGACCCTGATACTACATCTAGCGCCGATCGGCGCTTTTCGTTTCAATGTTGACTTTTTACATTGGCGCTCCCATACTGCGCCTCCCATGCTTCCCCCTTGCCCCGTTCCGCTTCCACCCTGCCCGGTGCCTCCGCCTGCGATCTGCGCGTGCGGCAAAGCCGAGATGGACGGCGTGCGCTGTCGGCTCGGTGCCACGCATAAGGCGCGCTCATGATTGCCCAACTGTTCAATGGCGACTGCCTCGACATCATGCCGACGCTGCCGGCGGCGAGCGTGGACTTGATCCTTTGCGATCTGCCATATGGGACGACGCAGAACAAATGGGACAGCGTGATTCCGCTCGACCGGCTTTGGGCGGAGTATTGGCGCATCGCGAAGCCGAGCGCCGCGATTGTGCTGACAGCACAGCCTCCATTCGACAAGTTGCTCGGCGCGTCGTGCCTTGAATTCATGAAATACGAATGGATCTGGCAAAAGAGCCGCGCTACCGGGCATCTGAACGCGAAACTGCAGCCGATGAAGGCGCACGAAAACGTGCTCGTGTTTTACCGTCGTCAGCCGACTTACAATCCGCAAGGACTCGCGCGGAAACTTGTTCCAACCATCCGCAAGGGTGGCGGCGGAAACGGTACGAATTACGGTAAATCCGATCGCGACGCGCTGCAGGAATTCACCGGCTATCCGACGTCAATTTTGCCGGTAGGTAGCGAGGGCAATCCGGTACACCCCACACAAAAGCCCGTCGCGCTGATGGAATACCTCATCCGGACGTATACGAACCCCGGCGATCTCGTGCTCGACAACTGCATGGGATCGGGAACGACGGGAGTCGCCGCGCGCAACACCGGACGACGTTTCATCGGCATCGAACGCGACCCGGGATATTTCGCGATCTGCCAACGGCGAATCGGCGCCGAGCAGCCAGATCCGTTCGCGCACATCCTGGCCGTTCTTGACGCCGATCGCGAAGCCCGCCGCCTGTTGGCCGAGTTGTTCCCCGCATGAGCCATCCCGTGCAAGTCGCGCCACTCGACTATTACGCGCGCCACAAATGCGCCCTGTTCCCGATCCCGCCCTGCCCGGTGCCTCCGCCGTCCGCACCGATGGTGTGCGCATGTGGTCGACCGGAGAATGATGGCGGACCGCGCTGCGCGCTCGGCGCGACGCATAGGGTGCGCTCATGACCCGAATCGTCATTTTCCAATCTAAGCAGTTCGCCCCCGAAAGGGTCGTGTCGACCTATGCGCGGCTCTATTCGAACGGCGAGGTCAAACTGTTCGACGTGGACAAGCGACACAAGACGCTCCGCGAACAGTGGGTGTTGTCGAGCACGCTTGACGACGAAACTAGGGCCAAACTGCGCCTCGGCGAGCAAGTCCTGATTTCCGGCCTGACAATGCAGCAGCGGGAATCGACATGACCCGCATCAGTCTCCCGAACGGCGTGACACTGTTTCACGCCGATTGCCGCGATGCGCTCCGGTCGCTGCCTGACAATTCGATCGACGCGGTGCCGTGCGATCCGCCTTACGAACTCAACTTCATGGGCAAGGGCTGGGACGACACGGGCATCGCCAACGACCCGGCGCTATGGGCAGAAGTGCTGCGGGTCTTGAAGCCGGGCGGGCACCTCGCCGCGTTCAGCGCATCGCGAACTTATCATCGCATGGCCTGCGCGATCGAAGATGCGGGCTTTGAGATCCGCGATTCGCTGATGTGGATTTACGGAACGGGCTTTCCGAAATCGCATGATGTCAGTAAGGGGATTGATAGGGCCGGTGGTATCTCGCCCCGCGATCAGGCTGCGTTATTACGTGAGCGACGCGAAGCGGCTGGCGTGTCGCGAGAAGGTCTGGCGGCTGCAATCGGATGCACAGTCTCCAGTGTCCGTGATTGGGAAGAAGGACGCGCACGCGCTACCGGCGCGGCGATTGAATGGCTTGTTCCTTCTGATAAATACCGCGCAAAACTGGCCAAGTTGCTTGGCTATAGTACCGACGAACGGGAATTGATCGGGGTTGCGCTTGATCGGCGCGGCGACGAAACGGTTATCGGCCTTGGTCATTCTGGCGCGTTGCGCACGGGCGGGCACACCGCTGCCGCCGCCGAGTGGGAAGGATGGGGCACCGCGCTGAAGCCCGCGTTTGAGCCGATCGTGCTCGCGCGCAAGCCGCTGTCAGAAGGCACGGTTGCGGCGAACGTGCTGCGATGGGGTACGGGCGCGCTGAATATTGATGCGTGTCGGGTAGGTCTCGCAGAAGGTGAAACACCCTATTCGTACCCGAACGGTGCTGGCGGTAACACTTTCAGCGTCGCCAAGGGGATTGATGGAACTCGTACCGAACCGGTTGCCGGGAATGCTGCAGGCAGATGGCCCGCCAACGTGGTTCACGACGGGTCGGACGAAGTGATTGCGGCGTTTCCGACCACCGCGCCGAGTCGTATTGGAAAGCCGCGCGGCGCAGCCGCTGGCGAAGGTTGGGGCATGACGCAGACGGGCGCCGAGTACAGCGACTCCGGCTCTGCCGCCAGATTCTTCTACAGCGCCAAGGCGTCGAAAGCCGATCGCGCCGGCAGCAAGCATCCGACCGTCAAGCCGATCAGCCTCATGGAATGGCTGGCCAAGCTGATCACGCCTCCACAGGGCGTCATATTAGACCCGTTCGCGGGCTCGGGCACGACCGGCGCCGCGGCGGTGCGGGCCGGCTTTCGAGCGATCCTGTGCGAGCGCGAGGACGAATACGTGACCGATATCAAGCGGCGACTCGGCAATAGCCTTGACGCGCAGATTGCCGCCGATCACGAGGCTCGCCGCCTGCTCACTGAGTTGTTCCCCGCATGACAGTGACCACCGCGCCGCTCGACTACTACGCGCGCCACAAATGCGCCTTATTCCCGATTCCGGCGGGCAGCAAAGCGCCAGGCAACGCCGCGTTTTGGTCCGTCGATGGGGCCGCCGGCAGTTTCAAAAAGCACCACTCATCCGACCCGGCACAATGGGCCGCCTGGTCTGCCGAGCATCCGGGCTGCAATTTCGGGCTCGTCGCTTTCGCCTCGCGGCTGATCGTGGTCGATATTGACACCAAGATCGGCATTGACGCGGCGTGGGCGCTGTGGTGCGGGCTGTGCGCCGAGTGGCAAATTCCGGTCGCCATGCCGCATGTTCGATCGGCGCGCGGCGGCTGGCATGTCCTGTTCGCCGTCCCCGCCGACCTCGACCCCTCGACACTGCGCCAACCGGACGCAATCAAGTCGCACATCAACGTTCGCTGCATCGGCTATGTGGTCGCCGCGGGCAGTTATTACGACGGCACCGCCAAGGGCGAAGAGTCCGGCCACTATCAGTTGCTCTCCGACGCCGCGCCCTACCCTGCGCCGGCCGCGCTCGTCGAGCACTGCACCCGCAAGCCTGCGCCGGTCCGCGCTACCACCACGCCGCCGGGCTCGCTGGATCCGGCCGGCACGGCCACGCTGCTGGAATGGCTCAATGAGCGCGAGCAGTTCACATCCTATGAGGATTGGCTGCATATCGGCATGGCGCTCAAGCTCGAATTCGGCGACGCCGGGTTCGATCTCTGGTCGCTGTGCCATGACCAGACCGTGACGCCGGACACCGCGGCGAGCAAATGGGAATCGTTTGCCACCGAGCCCGATTCGCACAGCGTGACCCTGCTTTCGTTCATGCAGCGCGCACACAAACTCGGGTGGAAGGGCTCAATCGGCCGCAGCGCGCAGGCGATGTTTGGTGGCGTCGTGGCGCAGATCGCAGCGGGCGCCGGCGCCGCGCTGCCGGGCGCTGTGCCCATGCTCGCCGGCCAGGAGGAATTGACACGCCTCGCCACGCCGCTGCTCGAAGAATTCCTGACCGTGACCACCGACGCGCCGGGCGTGCCGCTCAATCCTGACTTCCCGACGCTGCCCGAAACGATGGCGGGTCACGGTCTCTACTCCATCATGACGGAATGCGTCGCGCGCGTCTTTGCGCTCGCCGATGCGCCCAAGTTCAAGCCGTCCCGCGTGAACGACCCGCTCGCGGTGCTGCATCAGTTGCATCCGGACGTGTTCGAGTCGGTGTGCCGTCGGCTGCGCCTGGCCGGGCACAAGCTCGACGATCGGCGCGTGCGGCTCGCCTCCGCGGCGCTACAGGAAGCTGTCGAGCGCGTCACCGTCACGCAGGACAAATGGGAGTATGACAGCAAGGGCGAGATCCAGTCGGACAACCCGGACAACGTAGTCGTGCTGCTCGGCGTGCTGTCGCTGCAAGTCCGCTGGAATGCGTGGCTCGAGCAAATGGAAATCCAGGGCGGCACCGATCCGGAGTTTCGATGGCCCGAATGGACCTACGTCGACGACACCGTGATTGCCAAGCTCCTCACCCGATCGCGGCGGACCAAGACGCGTTTTCGGCCCGGCAAAGATTTCCTTTGGGAAACGCTGATCACCGAATCGCGCAAATACGAAGTCGACCCAATCCTAGATCATCTCGCGACGCTCGAATCGGAATGGGACGGCACGCCGCGGCTCGCCTCATGGCTCACGCGCTATTGCGGCGCTCCGGCTGACGATGTGCATCGCTGGATTGGCATTCTCACAATCGGCGGCATGGTTCTCCGCGCCCGCGTGCCGGGTTGCAAGTTCGATTTCATGCCTGTTCTGTACGGTGTCCAGGGCAGCAGCAAGAGCACGCTCGCCGCGGTGCTCGCCGATATGGGACAGACGTCGCTTGCCGGCATCAAGGCCGGGCTCGGGCGCAACTTCACCGACAATGTGATGTTCGGCGACGCCGCCAAGGAACTAGTGCTGTCGCTCGCGGGCGTGCTGGTCGCCGAGATTGGAGAAATGGGCACGCGCAGCAATACCAACGTCGCGCACGTCAAGGCGATGATCTCGCGACCGAAGGACGAAGGCCGGACCGCCTACGCGCGCGCCGTAACGAAGCGCAAGCGCCGGAACATCTTCATTGGCACCACGAACGACGACCAGCCGTTGACCGATCCGACCGGCAACCGGCGCTTTCTGCCGGTGCATGTGCGCCAGGCGATCGACCTTGAGGCGTTCGCGCGGGACATCCGGCAACTGGTCGGCGAGGCGGCGGCGATGCAGACGCGCGGCGAGCGGTTCGAGCTGCCGCCGACCATGTACGAAGTGATGGGGCATCATCAGGAGCACGCGCGCCAGGCGTCCGACATTGAGGTGCTGTTCGACGATTGGTTCGGCGCCGACGTCGAGGCGTTCGTCACCAAGGCGGATCTTGTGCGGCTGTGCGACGCCGCCGGCCGCAAGAATCTCACGCAGGTCGTGCGGACCGTGATGTATCGGCTCGGATACGAGGAAACTTCACTGTCTAGGTTCGGCGGCAAAGAGAAGGTCAAAATCTGGTATCGGGCGCGCGGCGAAGTGCCGCCAAAGGACATCCCGAATCGGTTGCCGCAATATCAGGTCGATGTGCAGGCGAACGGCGGACCGCGCGTCGTGCTGCGGCCGGCGCTCGGCGCTGCGCTGCCGGCACCACCGATTCCACTTCCGAGGCGTTGACCTCAAATTTATGTTGACAATAAACATACGGCTGCTAGGGTGAGCGCACCGAAACAGGAGCGAACATCATGCGCAACGACATTCACCGCCCTTCCGCTATCAACCCGACCGACTATCATTTCGTCGCTTTCGAATACATCAAGGTCGAATCGATGGGCGACGCTATCTATCTCGGTGAGCAGCGCCGCCTCATCGCTTGTCATATGGAGCGGACCGGCGGCAAGCGCGCGACGCACGAGCACGGCGGCACCTGCAATGTCTGCGGCGCTGCAGCGATGTATACGGCGCTGTTCCATCACGTCCCCTCGAATGAATACATCCGCGTCGGTCAGGATTGCGCCGACAAGCTCGATTGCGGCGATTGGGACGCCTTCCGCAAGGTTGTACGTGACGCGCGCGAGCAGGCGAAGGGTAAGACCAAGGCTAAGGCGGTGCTGACTGATGCCGGGATCGCAAAGGCTTACGATATTTGGGACGTCAACGGCTCACCGGCCGGACGCGAGGAAGAAATCATCTGTGAAATCGTGATGAAGCTGGTCAAATACGGATCGATCAGCGACAAGCAAATCGCGTTCGTTCGCAAGCTGTTGAACAATATCGAAACCCGCGCCGATCGTATGGCTGCCCGTGCGGCCGAACACGCTGCAGCGGCGCCGTTGCCGGTCAGTGACAAGCGCGTCACCATCCGCGGGACGGTCATCACCATCCGCGTTCCGGACTATGACCGCGGCGACTGCGGACCGATCCGTATGCTCGTGCAGCACGCGGACGGTTGGAAAGTGTGGGGATCTGTTCCGTCGAACCTGCTAGCCGATTTGAAGCGCGGCCAGCAAGTCGAGTTCAACGCGACAATCAAGTCGTCTGACAAGGACGAAAAGTTTGGGTTCTTCTCTCGCCCAACCAAGGCGCGCATCCTCGAGCAGGTAGCGGCGGCCTAGTGCCGCCTTAGCCTACCACACATTGACCATCGGCTCGGCGCGTGCTCTCATAAGGCATGCGCAACGCCCTGTTCGCCACCATCTGGATCGTCGCTTGCCTTGCCGGGCTCGCGGCGCTGGTCAATTACCAGGAGCCGGCAAAACCGCCCGTGTCGGCTGCCGAGCGCTATTGTGCACCCAACGATCGCAAGGATTGCGAGACCATCTTGCGTCTGCGATCGGCGTTTGAAGCACAGCCGCCCGTTTCCCGTGACGAGCGGCTGCTGCGGTCGCTCCGTTAGCAGGGCGGCGGTGGGAACGAAACGGACGGAATAGGCGGGGCCGGCGGATATTCATGCACTTGCATGGACTTTGGCGGTCCTAGCAGATCCGGGAACGTACCGCTCGCAATGGCACGGGTGAGGTTGCTGCCGGTCCAGCCACGTAGCCAAATTTTGGTCTTGACGCCGCCAATCACAACGTTTCCACGCTCGAAGCCCAATCGCCGCATGACATCGGCCGTCTGCAGGTGCCGCAGTCGATCGTGCATCGTTTCTTTGCCGATCTGCTTCGCGGCGTCGCGTGCCGTGACATAGCCTGGACGAATGGTGCCGAGAAACGCGGTCATCTTGATCGAATCGTTCGGATCGACATCGGTGCGAGAACACTCGTCGACGAACCGCTTTGCGAGCGCTCGGATGCTCACCGCTTCGGCAGGCGCATTGGCGTCGACGAACCTCAAGAATTTGCGCAACATGATTTGCTCCACTGTTGATTTTCAACATATGACAGAGAACTGAGAACCGGTCAACTTCGGAATAACCGCAGAACCGCTGGAGTTCTCAGTTATTCGGTACGGAAAAACAGAAAGTTCCAACGGTTCGCAGTTCCAGTTCTCGGTTATTCGACACAATTCGGCCTGAATTGGAACACAATGACACGCAAATGCCTCAAATATGCCGCAAAGCGCGAACCGGGATCCGCGGGGGTTCCGCCAACCTATTTGTGCGGTTCTCGCAGATGTTATTGTGATCATTGCTGTTTTTGGCGTTTACTACATCGAACCGCGCTGACCCCCCTTCTCAAACTTTCCTGGCACTAAAACGCTTTCTCTTACAATTTACATGCAACTGCATGGACTTTTTCGAATCTTCTCTTACACTTTTTGGACTGAAGATAGAGTTCTAGTTAGTAAAGAAGCAAAACACTTGGAAAATGAATGGCTTGCGCCAGAACCGCACCAAGAACCGCGGCGGTTCGCGGTTCGGGAGCAAATTTATGTTGACAATCACCATACGCGCCCGTACATTCGAACCATAAGACGGGCCGCGGTGAGATTGAGGTCAGCCCAACGCAAAGGGCGTCAAAGAGATACACCCGAGGTCGCATCCTGTCGCCTGCGCAAAGCCCCGCCCCTCAAAAGGCGGGGTTTTCCAGTTTTATTGCCGATTAGCTCACATTTATGTTGACAATCAACATTGGCCCGACTAGGGTGAGTGCATCAAAGACGGAGACGGACCAATGACCAAGACCCGCGAGACCATCACCGGCACCAAGGCTTTTGCCGAGCGCCTGGCGAACTGCGATATCAATTTCGCGGCGCAGGTGGTTCGCATCGCGGGCGTGTCCGAGGCGGACGCTTACAAGGTGCTGAACGTCTACACCAAGCACAAGCTGATCAAGCGCGACACCTGCAACCAGACCTGGATCGTTAAGCACGGTGGTTTTCTCGAGCGCGATGTTATCCTCCGCGCGCTCGCTTCGGCGGCTGCCTAATGGCCAAGTCCGCCCGCGATAGGATCGCCGCAAAGGCGCGGCGCGCGACCACCGAGGCGCAGAAAGCTGAATGGCGCGCGGCGTGGTTGCGTGTTGTCGCGGCCGGTGGCGGCACCGAACAGAACCGTGAGGCGATGCTGCGCGCCCTGCTCGACGGAAAGAGCGTTGATGAAGCGTTCGCGTTGATGTTTCCGCCCTGCCCGGTACCGTTGCGAAAATAGTTCACTGCTGTCTCACTTTTATGTTGACAGTCAACATATGCGCAGTTAGGGTGACTGCATCAACACGAACCGAGGACACGGACATGCAGAACGCCGCCATCCGGAATGCTAAACAGCTCGTCGAGGCCGGTGTCGCTCAACTTCAAGCGGCTGGTTGGTCCGAGGATCGCATTATTGCGCATCTTCCCTACCTGGCCAGCGAGGCAGTGAAGTTTCTTGCGGCGAAGTCGGCGCAGTAATGCGCACCGTAACCCTGACCCATCTCGACGGCCGCCCGTGGGCATCGGCCGGTTTCCTTCCCGGCGGCGACGTGTGGGGCTGGATCGTCGAGACCGTCGCGCACGAGCACGGGGTGCCCGAGGATGCCGTGGGATGCCTCGAAACCGAGGACGGCGACGCGGTGACCGTGGCGGGAGAACCGATTTATTCTTTGTTGACAATCAACATTCGAAGCGAATAGTCTGCAAATCATCAACCAGGAGAAAGAAACCATGGTCAAGTTTGACGTTCTGAACCGCCTCACGGGCGCTGTGCAGTTCACTGCTGAGATTGAATGTTCTGACGATGCGTTGCCGAGCGTCAAGATTGGTCTTGCTGTGCGATGGGCCATCAAGTCCGGCGCGAACCTGTCCGGCGCGGACCTGTACGGCGCGAACCTGTCCGGCGCGGACCTGTACGGCGCGAACCTGT
>NZ_JBNPTM010000024.1:0-4428 GCF_051167655.1 Bradyrhizobium sp. HKCCYLS2038
TTCAAAGCGTCAGACGTACTTGACCGCCCGCGCAAGTATACTTTTTCATTCTCGTGAAACGCGGTAGCAACTGAATGAGTCAGGAACCAAACGAGCGTGGCAACATAATCTGGGAGTGGATGCCTTACGATCTCCAGCGCGATCTGACGAACTGGAAATGTGTGTTCGACGTGAACTGACTGTCCAAGCTTGCTACCAACCCGATATTGGGTGTCAATAAATGCCTGCGTCCTGAAAATCGTCCCAGCGCACAGGCCCCCGGTCGTCAGAGGGCCCTTGGCCTTGAAGCCGAGCTTGTCATGAAGTTGACGGATATACGAGGCTAGAGAACGGCCTTTAATTGGAGCGCCGTGGCTAGCAGCATGCAGCAGGTCAACTTGCCGAAATGGGCTCGCAATCCAATCTGGATTGCGATCTATGAGCGACTTCCATTGCGTGAGAAGTTGCAACCGCTCGGCGCCTATAATGGTATCCATCTGATCTTGTTGCGGCATGTCAAAGAGAATTGGGCTTGTTGGCGTAAGCTAGTCTAAGGTCACATGAAACTGCCTTAATATTTCAGACACTGGAATTCTTAGATTCTTATTGCCGTGAGGCTCTCTAAATCCGAAGCGCGCCAGGTGCAGCTACCTCATCGTGGAAGTCTAGCGATGAAGTCGTAGATCTTCTGGTCTAGAAGAATCGTTGGATCATTATCCTGCGCATTCGCGCCGGCACGCTGGGCATCCCTAACGTTGAGCATCTCGACTAGATCGTCGTCGTCCAAGAAAACTATGAGCTTCCCTGAATCACGCATTGCGCCGAAAGCCGCAAGCTCAGCATGCTCGTGAGGCCCTTTCCGACTTAATAGAAAGCATACAGACCGTAAGGCACTCACACTTAGATAACGTTCAGTGGTGTATACTTGATGAGGTCCGACAACTTCCGAATAGTTCTTAAATTCGAATATTACAACGCGGGATCGAAAGTCGCGCGTCAGTGTCTCCCAGAACAAGTGGGCCGGATTGACGCGGTAGATGAGATCGAGCACGTTCAAGCCGTCCTCAGTTCTTGACTGCGGTCTTGCGTCAAGAAGATTGTCTCCGAAGAGATACTCGATAATCTCGACACACAATCGTTCGTAATCGTGTGCTGACCCGCGGCCCGACTCAAGCGAGCGAAGTCTGAGGGCTAGCTCAGCACCACGAAGATTGCCTGCAAGCGGCACTGTAGCTTCAGCGAAGCCTGTACCAGCACTGTCGTCGCCAGGCCTTTCCAGCAACATTTCCGCTCGTAACCGATCGAGCTTAGAGAATGCCTCAGCGAATTGGTTGCTCAACCCCGAATGTGCACGGACCAACTCCCCTAGATCGCTTCTGTCCCAAACCTGCACTGCGAATTCCGACTGGAGCCATTTCCGGTGGGAGGGATCAACATTGCTGGAAACGATCAATAAGCCGGATACAGAAGAACAAACAGGCGAGGTGGGAGGTTCAGCGATCAACTTCGCGGAATGAAGCCGGATAGAGCTTGCGAGCGTTGCTGACCAATCGCGGAGCTGGCGCAGCGTGACCGGGTTGTTCCTGGTCCACTTAATCTTAACGAAGTAAGTTGTCGCTCCGTTTCTGGCGACAATGTCGAACCGCCCACTCTCACGCGAGGCTAAGTCGGCTTCCTGCTCGATGCCGTAGCCAGAAGCGATCAGAAGCGCGGTGCACAAGCGTTCAAAATCGAAAGCCGTCTTCTGAAGGAGATTCATCGGGGATCCCAGTTCTGACGCTCGTCTTCAGGCGTGCTCTGCAAAAAAATTGTGCTTCGATGGTAGTCGAGATACTTGGCTTGGCTCTCGTTGAAAGGCGCTACGGCGAAGCCCGTATCGGTCGATATGCCGAGCCGCAAGAAATCAGCGGAACTAATGCGAGGCGAACGTAACAGGGTCCCGCCGTCTTCAAACGAGATGTAGCCGCGATCAAAAAGCAGGTCTATATGTGGCGCTAGTAACAGACCATTGTTGCCGTCCAGCCTTTCATGATTGTTTGCGCAAGCACGCCAAGGCTTAATATGGCTGGCCCTCAACAATCTTTCGTCGACAATCCCGGTTATTCGACACGAGTTCTCTATCCCGATCAGATTTCTCCGAAATCGCCCTTGGCCTCGGCGAGCAAGTACAACCGCCTGACGCTCGGTCCTGTCGATGGAGGTGTTGTTCCGAATCTGTCGTTCTAGCTCGTCGTCCAGCCGATCGATGGCCGTTTCTGATCTATCCAATTCAGCAATGGTTGAGTCCGCGCCGGGTCTCCAGCCGCCAAGCGGACGGAGTAGTTCAGCAGCCATAAGCTGCGGTACAGCTGCCAAGTAGACACTCTGGAGACCGTCCCCTGTAGCGCTTTGTATTGGTGAATACTTTTTGGGAAGCAACGGACGCAAAACATCCATTAAATCCTTGGGCTTGATGACGACCGGAGGCCGGTGCCATTCGACAGGGACTAACCATCCATCGCTATTCCAGGGTCTGTTAGCCAACTCAATGGGGCGATCTGCGGAAACCGCGGGGCCCTGGATCACTCCAATATAGGGTATCCGCTGATCGATGTACGAGAAAACAACATCGCCTGCATCGACCAAGCGCATGTTCTCATAAAAGCGATTGAAGGCACCATCTTGGCGGCGCTTCGGTGACCACATGTAGCCACCAGCGATTTCATGTCGACCCGTCTGATTCTGATTCACCCACCAAAATTTCATGTAGCACCTATAGGTTGATTATGTCATTTGCAACATCTTGCGTCTAATGCAATCGTTGATTGTTGGGCGACTTAAAGTTAGAAAGATGATCAGCGTAGCGCGCTTAGCGAATTCCCTAATCCTCGGTCAATACTCATGCTCGACGCCTTTTTGCGCAAGGGAGCTCAGCTTCCAACGGAACTAGGAGCAGAAGTCGGCAGCCGTCGAGTGATCGAGGATGCGATAACATCAACCTTGTTCACCCCACTTCGCTTTATGTCCCCTCCGGATGTAAGCCAGATCTTATCGATAGTTATAGGAGAGAATGACCGCCGGGTTGCTGACGAGTGTCGAGTTGATCTGTGGCCTCGACTTCCATCGTATTCTAGTAAGTCATCTTCAAGCTACGTAGAACCAGACCTCATCGTCAATTTGCAATACGGATCACTCAAGGAAGTACTCGTATTCGAGATAAAGTGGGACGCGATGCTTGATGTGCGCCAGCAAAGAGCTCAGGTCGCCAGCTGCACTGCCTCGATACCGGCCACGAGTCGACTACGTCATATCTCTCTAGTCAAATATGCGACCCTTGATGCATTGCGATACAAATCGAGCCATGTACGCCAGTGGTCGAGCGTTCTGCGCGATCTAAAAGTAGCAGGGGACGCTCCGTCCGATATTTCGAGGGTTGCAGCAGAATGGTGCTGCGATGCGGCACTGCTCCTGCGTAAATTGGGGATCGGAGCTTTTGAGGGTCTCCATGCCGTGCCGATTAGACCGATCCCCCAAAAGTCCTTTGCGTTTGCGTTGAGGCGCTTTCGGTGGACAGACCTTCGAAGTGTCGGTCTGACCACGTTTCAAGGTCCCAAGGCTTGGAGAGCATATGTCAATAATCTTTGATTCCTACTCTAATGTCGTCAAAGTGACGGATGAGCTTGAGCACCTTCCTCAATCGGGTCGAGATCTATTTGGATCTCGGTCCGGGATGTCTGTAGCTGCATTCTCCTGGAACAAGCATGAGGAATGGGGAGGCTTAGGAAAATGGGTGTGCCGATGGGCCTCACTTGGTGCTGACGTATCTAAAGAAGGACAGCGTGGCCCTAAGGTAATCGGAAGGGCTATTCTATGCACCGATCTATACCGGGATCGAGCCTCGTTGATGCAGCGGGAAAAGCTCGCGCACGCTGAAATATCGCTTTTGACTTGCTGCTTCATAGCGGGAAAGCGAATTACCGAAGAGATCTACGATGTAGACTACTTAAAGTATACTTCCGACGGATGGCCAGTTTATTCAGGTGATCTCGTTCGGCATGCCGGCGGACGGCTACTGGAACATCCGAGCGAAACGCTAAGCTCGACGAATTGGCACGAGCGCTCTTGGTTGTTTACTGTACCGCTAGAGGCGATCCAAACGCCTCAAGACTTCCGTTCTCAGGTTTCAGAACCGTTCTGGGCCGTGCTTTCTGGCTACCCTGAAGAGGCATTCAAAGGTGATAGCGCCGCGTGCCGCTTTCCGGAGGAGAACGGGTAATGGCCCGTCGGAGCAATGAAGTTCCAGGGCTTGCTCATTCCTGGAGTGATGTTTCCGGCGTGGGCAAACGATTTAAGTAGTTCTTGACAGTCTGCGGGAAGAACCTCCGTCCGGTCTTCGTCATAACCCCCGCTGCATTCAGTTGTCGTGCAATCTCGCTGTATGACCGCCGCAAAATATCCGCACCCAGTTTT
>NZ_JBNPTM010000025.1:0-2969 GCF_051167655.1 Bradyrhizobium sp. HKCCYLS2038
ACGTCGCCCTGTAAGCGTCCGGTCCCTGCACACCTTCCCCCTCGTGTGTTGTCGTTCCATTTCGGGTTCTCTGCTGCTGTGGAGAATCTCCGGTGGGATCCAAACATTTCGAGAACAGAGCGCGCCGCGAATGGTGGTCGCTTCACATCGAAGCGTGGCGTCGCAGCGGTCTCGGGATCCGCAAATACTGCCAGCAACAACGTCTGACCGAGAACACTCTGCGCCGTTGGTTGAAGCGGATGGCCGGCAACGAGACTGCGCTTAAGCTCGAGAAATATCAGACGGAATTGCGCCGCGAGCGCGCCCGGGAAGAGCGAGAAGAGGCACTCCGAAAGCAGAAGCAGTGCAGGTTCACGGTCACCTCGGATGTGCGCAATCGGGCGTCCCAGGCATTCTGGGCGATGCATGTCGAGGCACTGAACTGGAGCGGAATGGAGCTCCGCGCCTACGCCTCGGCGATGCAGCTGTCGCCGCACTCGCTGCGCAAATGGCGCGACCGACTGGCCGCCGGCGAGGTCACGATCGACTGGCGTGCCCATCTTCATCCCTCCGCCCGTCCCGCCGTTAGCACTAGTGCTAGGAACTTACAGCCCGAATGCCGCTTGACAGCCGCCGAGATCGGCGATCCGACCGCGCCCAAAATGCCAGCCCGCCGCTTCTTCAGCGACGAGGAAAAGCTCGCGATCGCCAGGGAAACCGAGCTACCAGGCGCCAAGGTCTCTGCCGTCGCCCGCAAGCACGGCATCGTCACCGGGCTGCTGTTCCGCTGGCGCGCGCAGTTCGGCATCGCGCAAAAGAAGCGCTCCAAGCTCGCCCGGGTCGTGTTGCCCGACGACCTGCCCGCAGCACGCGCCCTGCGCGATCTCGTGCGTCCACCGGAGGGCATGATGGTCGTCGATCTCCGTGATGGACGGCGCGTCTTCGCTCCCGCCGGCAGCGATCCGGATGCGGTGCGAGCGCAGATCGAAAGCGGAGAAACAACATCATGATGTTCGTTCCTGCAGGCGTGAAGGTGCACCTGGCGCTCGGCTACACTGACATGCGCAAAGGCATGGATGGGCTCGCAATGCTGGTGCAGGACACGCTCAAGAAGGATCCGTTCTCGGGTCATCTGTTTGCCTTCCGCGGCAAGAAGGCATCGATCCTGAAGGTCCTGTTCTGGGACGGAAGCGGCCTTTGTCTGTTCACCAAACGCATCGACCAGGGCGGCTTCGTGTGGCCGGTGATGGCGGGCTATGATGGCTCGATCACGCTCACGCCGGCGCAGCTCGCGATGCTGATCGAAGGCATCGACTGGCGCGCGCCCGAGCGTGTCTGGAAGCCTGCCATTGCAGGATAATCTGCAAAATGTCGTGCTGAACTGAGTTGCGATTCTTCTACGAATCAGTGTGTTCGAGTACCATCGGACATGCAGCTCGATCTCACCAATCTCCCATCCGATCCTGAGCTTCTGCAGCGCCTGGTGCGTGACATTGCTGCTGCGATCGACCATCGCGATACTGAGATCCAGCGTCTCAAGTCCATCATCAAACAGCTGCAGCGAATGCAGTTCGGCCGCAGCTCCGAGCGCATCGATCCCGACCAGCTTGCACTCGGTCTGGAGGATCTCGACAGCGACATTGGCCGCGTCGAAGAAGCGCAACCGAAGATCACACCGGAAGCCAACTCTTCGCCGCGACGCCGCCCGCTGCCCGATCATCTGCGACGCGAAGACGTTCTGCTCGACGTGCAGGATCGAGTCTGCAGCTGCTGTAGCGGCGCTCTCCATCTGATTGGTGAGAGCGTCAGCGAGATGCTGGATTGGGTCCCGGCGCAGCTTCGCGTCCTGCGTACGACCCGTCCGAAATACGCCTGCCGAACCTGCAACAAGGTCGTGCAAGCCGGAGCGCCAGAGCGATTGATCGCTGGCGGCTTGGCGACGCCAGCGCTGCTCGCGCACGTGTTGATCAGCAAGTATTGCGATCATCTTCCGCTCTATCGGCAGTCGCAGATCTTCGACCGTCACGGCGTCGATCTCTGCCGCTCGACGCTCGCGGGCTGGGTTGGTGGCGCATGCTGGTGGCTCGAGGCCTTGCACGAACGGCTGTGCAAGAACGTGTTCGCCTCCAGCCATCTCTTTGTCGATGACACGCCGATCCCGGTGCTCGATCCTGGCCGCGGACGAACCAAGACGGGGCGGCTCTGGGTCTACGCACGCGAACAGCGACCATGGAGCGGACCCGAACCTCCGGCCGCAATCTATCTGTTCGCTCCGGATCGCAAGGCCGAGCGACCGGTCGCACATCTTGCCGCCTTCAAGGGCATCTTGCATGTCGATGGCTACCCAGGCTTCGAGCAACTGGCTGACAAGGAGGGCATCACGCTCGCCGCATGCTGGAGCCACTCGCGACGCAAGTTCTACGACGTAGCCGAAGCCACCGCGTCTCCCGTGGCAACGGAAGCCCTGCGCCGGATCGGCGAGCTCTATGCGATTGAGGCGCGCATCCGCGGGCAATCGCCCGCCTACCGTCTTGCCGAGCGCAGGACGTTCTCCAAGCCGATCGTCGACGCTCTGAATGTCTGGCTCGATACCCAGCTCCGCTTGGTCTCCGGCCGCAGCACGCTCGCCGAAGCGATCCGCTATGCGCTCTCGCGGTGGCATGGCCTGACACGCTTCCTGAACGACGGCCGCGTCGAGCTCGATACCAATCCGGTCGAGCGCGCAATCCGTCCTGTCACGCTCGGCCGCAAGAACCACCTGTTCGCGGGCAGCGACGGCGGCGGCCATCGATGGGCGGTGGTCAGCTCGCTGATCACGACCTGCAAACTGAACGACGTAGAGCCCTACGCCTACCTCCGGGACGTCCTGCAGCGGATGATCGACGGACATCCCGTCAACCGACTTGATGAGTTGCTGCCGTGGAGCTGGAAGCTGGCCGATCATATCAAGACCTGAGGTATGTGCAGCGGCCGGACGCTTACGTCGCCCT
>NZ_JBNPTM010000026.1:0-1774 GCF_051167655.1 Bradyrhizobium sp. HKCCYLS2038
GCGAGCTCGTTCTTGATCGCGCGCACATGGTGGTTGGGCACGGTGTAGAAGAAGTCAGCGCCGTTGACCGTGAACGAGTCGAGCGGGCCCTTCTTGTCGACCGAGGGCGACAGAAAGTCCGGGATGCCCCAGCGCGCCGTCGGCCAGGCCGAGACCACGTCGTGGCTCAGCGCGACCAGCTTGCCGCTGGCGTCGAGCCCCGCCTTGACCTTCTGGTAGGTGAGCGGCCGCGAGTAGTCCATCGTCATGTCGTTCTCGCGGGAATAGATCACCTTGACCGGCTTGCCGACGGCCTTCGCCGCCTGCACCGCCGGCACCATCATGTCGGCATCGAGCCTGCGGCCGAAGCCGCCGCCGAGCCAGGCCTGATGCATCACGACATACTTCGGATCGATCCCGGCAGCACCCGCCGCGATCGCGCCGGAGCGGGTCGCGAACTGATTGCCGGAGTAGATGTGCAGGATGTCGCCCTTGAACTCGGCGGTCGCGTTCATCGGCTCCATCGGCGCATGGATGTTGATGCTGGTGGTGTATTCCGCCTCCAGCACCTTCACCGCACCGGCGAGCGCCGCATTGGCATCGCCGTCCTTGACGAAGAACTGCCCGGCATCGTCCTGCGCCTGCAGCCGCATCGCCTCGGTGATGATCGAGTCGGTGCTGACGTTGGCGTAGGGGCCCTTGTCGTAGCTGATCTTGAGCGCGTCCGCCGCCTTCTTGGCGTTGGCGAAGGTCGAGGCCACCGCGACCACCCAGCCCGAGGTCGAGCCGGTCTTGTCATCCAGCGTCACCGCCTTGATGAAGCCCGGCACCTTCTTGGCCTCTGAGTCGTCGACCGCCGTGACGGTGGCGCCGAAGCGCACCGGCGGCGTTACCACCTTGCCGTAGACCATGCCCGGCAGCATCGTATCGATGCCGTACTTCGCCGTGCCGTTGGTCTTCGACGGGATGTCGATCTGCGGCACCGAGACGCCGATCATGGTGTACTGATCGGGTGTCTTGAGCGTGATCGCCTTCAGCTCGTCCGGCGTGAAGCTCTTGGTGATCTTGCCGCTCTTGACGATCTCGGCATAGCTCATCTGCTTCTTGGACTTCGCATGCATCACGATGCCGTCGCGCACCGTGAGCTCCTTGGCCGGCACGCCCATCGACGCGGCTGCCGCCTCGGTGAGCGCGATGCGCCCTGCGGCGCCGGCGCGGCTCATGGCGTCGAAGTTCATCATCGTGCTCCAGCTGCCGCCGGTGATCTGGGCGCCGAGCACGGGATCGTTGAACTTCGGATCGTTGGAGGCGAGCTGGACGCGCATGTCCTTCCAGGCCGCACCCAGCTCCTCGCAGACGATCTGCGCCATGGTGGAGGCGATGTGCTGACCCATGTCGGCCTTGCCGCAGGTCACGGTAACGAGACCATCCGGCGCGATCGAGTACCAGACGCTGGGCTCGAAGGCCGACGGCGTCGTCGCGGCAAGCGCGGAATCGGCAAGGCCGGCATAGCCGAGCACGAGGCCGGTGGCGGCGGTGCCGACCAGGAAGGAACGGCGGCTGAGATCGGGGGCCATATCTGGTGTCATGGTGGGCGCTGCTTTCACGTGCTGGTTCATGTCGCCCTCCGGTCGCTGGTGTTGGACGCGGTGCGCATCTCGGACGCGGCGCGCTGGATCGCCTTCTGGATCCGCGAATAGGTCATGCAGCGGCAGAGATTGCCGTCCATGTGCGCTGTGATCTCCTCCTTGGTCGGGCTCGTCGTCTTGGCCAGCAGCGAGGCCGCCTGCATGAT
>NZ_JBNPTM010000028.1:0-1499 GCF_051167655.1 Bradyrhizobium sp. HKCCYLS2038
GTGCGCTATCTGATCGACTTCATCAGGAGCGTTCGCCCCGGCATCAAGGTGATCGTCACCGTCTCGCCGGTGCCGCTGCTGACCTCGTTCGAATATGAATCGGTGGTGCAGGCCGACTGCCTGTCGAAGAGCACGATGCGGCTGGTCGCGCACGAGATCGTCAACAATTCCAACCTCGAGGACATCTGGTACTGGCCGTCCTTCGAGGTGTTCCGCTGGGGCGGCTCGAACGCCTCGAGCTTCTTCGCCGCCGACGACGGCGCCGCCTGGCACGTCTCCGAGGACAAGGTCTCGGCGACCGTGCGCGCCTTCGTGCAGACGTTCTCGCCCGCCTGAGCCAAAGCTCCGCCACGGCTGCCTCAGGGCAGCCGCTTGCGCCACGGAGTAAGACCCCGAGGCCGGCGCAGGCATAGCCCCGCGGCCGGCTCTCGGTGCCTCATGTCCCTCTGTATTCCACCTGTCCGTGGCCGGTTAAGAATTGATTAACCCAAATCGCGCCCTTGTAGGGCCGGTTGCGCTCGGGCGTACGTCAGCGGCGATGCCGGTGGCGATGAGTATCCCAAGGTCATGGTCGAGACGTCTCACGCGCGGCGCTGCGATGCTCGCGCGCGTGCCGATTCGACCCGACGCCTGGCCGATCGGCAGCTTTCGACGCCGCCGCATGCCGGATCGACGGCCGGAACGCGACGCGCGACGCAACGAGAGACAAAGGCGATCCTCGACATGAGCACGACGGCCCTCGACAATCACGCGGAGTTCCAGGCCATCATTGGCCAGATCAGGGCCCTCGGTCACAAATATATCGAGGACCGCGACTATGTCAGCGCACAACTGGCGTTCCGCAAGCTGCTCGAGCTCGATCCCAAGGACATCGGCGCCCGCTTTGCCTATGCGCAACTGATCGACGATTCGTCGAGCAAGAAGCGCGCCGAGGCGCGCGACATGCTGCTGGGAATCCTCGATGACTATCCCGGGATGATGGACGAGACGAGTGACGGCAATCTGCATGTCATCCGCGCCGCGGCGGTCCGCTGCAGCCATGTTGGCCCGCTCGAGCGTGCGAAGGCGCTGTATCGCAGGCTCGCCGTCCTCTCCAATGACGCCTCCGACTATTTCCATCTCAGCGAGATGCTGTCCCGCGACAACGAGTTCGAGGAGGCGGTGGCGGCGCTGGAAAAGGCGATCGCGCTCGACCCGAGCTATGACGTCCCGGCCAACCGCGAGACGCTGGAGCTCGCGCGGTGCAGCGCTCCGAAGGGCAAGGCCAAGGAGGTCAAGGAACGCGCCAAGGTCGGCCGCTATCCGGAGACCAAGGACTTCCTCGGCGACCTGCAGATGCTGATCACCAACCACATCGCGGTCAACCTCGCCGCCGCGCCCAAATTCCTCGACAAGAGCACGCGCTTCTTCACCATGGGCTCTTGCTTCGCGCGCAACCTCTCCAAGAGCCTCAATGACAGCGGCTACAACAGCCACCACATGGAGATCTCGGAGTACAT
>NZ_JBNPTM010000029.1:0-1426 GCF_051167655.1 Bradyrhizobium sp. HKCCYLS2038
TGGGTCGTGTCCCGGGTAGTGGTGTAGCTCGGTAGAGCAAAGCCGCCCGGACGCGCGCTCTCACATAGCGCCGTAGCGGGCGGGCGGCTTTGCGGTGGTCATCGGCAGTTCTCCGGTAGGATCGGGTTGCGACACGCCAACGCAACCGAGGACCCACCGATGACCGACGACATGATGAACCTGCGAACACTCGTGGAGAAGACCCCTGATGCGGATTTGTTGCGCGAGATGATCGGCTTTGCCGCCCAGCGCCTGATGGAGCTGGAGGTCGAAAGCCAGACCGGAGCAGGCTACGGCGAGAAGAACCCCGAGCGTCTGGCCCAGCGCAACGGCTACCGCGACCGGACCTGGGAGACCCGGGCCGGTACGGTCGAACTGCGTATTCCCAAGCTGCGCAAGGGCTCCTATTTCCCTGGCTTCTTAGAGCCGCGCCGGATGGCCGAGAAGGCGCTCACCGCCGTGGTCCAGGAAGCCTATGTGCAAGGCGTTTCAACCCGCTCGGTGGATGACCTGGTGCAGGCCATGGGCATGACCGGCATCTCGAAGAGCCAAGTGAGCCGGCTGTGCGGTGAGATCGATGACAAGGTGAAGGCCTTCCTCGGCCGTCCGATCGAGGGCGACTGGCCGTATCTGTGGATCGACGCCACCTACGTGAAGGTGCGCCAGAACGGGCGCATCGTGTCGGTGGCGGTGATCGTCGCAGTCGGTGTCAACAGCGACGGCCGGCGCGAGGTTCTCGGCATGGACGTCGGGCCCTCCGAAGCCGAGACGTTCTGGACCGCGTTCTTGCGCAAGCTCGCCCGCCGCGGCCTGCGCGGCGTCAAGCTCGTCGTGTCCGACGCCCACGAGGGCATCAAGGCCACCGTCGCCAAGGTGCTCAACGCCAGCTGGCAGCGCTGCCGCGTCCACTTCATGCGCAACGCGCTGGCCCATGCCGGAAAGAGCGGGCGCCGCGTGGTCTCCGCCTTCATCGCCACCGCGTTCGCCCAGGACGATGCCGATGCCGCAAAAACGCAGTGGCGCAAGGTCGCCGATCAGCTCCGCCCCAAGCTGCCCAAGCTGGCCGGCTTCCTCGACGAGGCCGAGACCGACGTACTCGCCTACATGACGTTCCCGCCCCAGCACCGGACCAAGTTGCACTCCACCAATCCGATCGAGCGGCTCAACGGAGAGATCAAGCGGCGCACCGAGGTGGTCGGCATCTTCCCAAATGAGGATGCCATCGTCCGCCTCATCGGCGCGATCCTGCTCGAGCAAAACGACGAATGGGCCGTCCAGCGAGCCCGCTATGTGACACTGGAAACCATCGCACCGATAAGCGATGATCCCACCGTCAGCCTTCAGGCTATCGCCAGCTGACCAGCCCGGCTCTCGCCGGCGAACGCGGTCACCCACCGCGAGCTACACCACGACACGGGACACGATC
>NZ_JBNPTM010000030.1:0-1389 GCF_051167655.1 Bradyrhizobium sp. HKCCYLS2038
ACAATCGACGCGAGCGGCAACGCCGTGTTCGACCAGAAGCGCACCGACGTCGCGGTTCTCAACGCCGACGGCAGCCGCACCGAAACGGTCAGCGATTTCGCGGCCAATGGAGCGCTGAAGGACCGCACGGTCACGACGACGAGCGCCAACGGATTGTCTGTGACGACGCAATGGGACCGCACCGGCACCGGCGCGATCGACCAGAGCGAGACCGATTTGGTGATGCTGAACGCTGACGGCAGCAGCACCGAGACGGTCACCGACCGCAGCGCCAACGGCGCGCTGCTCGGCCGCACGGTCAAGACGACCAGCGGCAACGGGCTGTCGGTGACGACGCAGTTGGACCGCACCGGCACGGGCGTGTTCGACCAGACCGAGACGGACGTCACGGTGCTGAACGCTGATGGCAGCAAGGTCGAGACGGTGACCGACCGCAATGCGGACGGCAGCCTGCGCGACCAGACGGTGACGACGGTCAGCGCCGACCGGCGGACCACGACGACCCAGATCGACGCCCAGGGCGACGGTCATGTCGACGAGGCGAGGAGCCGGGTGGTCAACGCCGACGGCAGCGTGACCACGACGGTGATCGACTATGCCGCCAATGGCGCGGTGCTGGGCCGGACGGTCAAGACCACGAGTGCCGACGGGTTGTCGGTGACGACGCAGAAGGACACGACGGGCTCCGGCGTGTTGGACCAGGTGCGGACGGACGTGGTGGTGCTGAATGCCGATGGCAGCAGCACCGAGACGATCGCCGACCGCAGCGCCAACGGCGCGCTGATCGACCGCAAGGTCGTGACGACGAGCGCCAACGGGCTGTCGGTGACGGCGCAGCAGGACACGACCGGGACGGGCGTGTTCGATCTCAGCGAGACCGACGTCACGGTGCGCGATGCCGACGGCAGCAGCGTCGAGACGGTGACCGATCGCAACGCCGACGGCTCGCTGCAGGCGAAGACCGTCACGACTGTCAGCGCCGACCGCCGCGTGGTGACCGCGCAGATCGACGCCCAGGGCGATGGCGTCTACGACGAGATCCAGAGCCGGGTGGTCAATGCCGATGGCAGCGTGACCACGACGGTGACCGACTACGCCGCCAACGGCGCGCTGCTCGGCAAGACGCTCACGACGACCAGTGCCAACGGCCTGTCGGTAACGACGCAGAAGGACACGACCGGCGCGGTCGACGCGAGCGGCAATGCGGTGTTCGACCAGAGGCGGACCGACGTCGTCGTCGTCAACGCCGACGGCAGCCGCACCGAGACGGTCAGCGATTTCGCGGCCAATGGCGCGCTGAAGGACCGCACGGTCACGACCACGAGCGCCAACGGGCTATCGGTGACGACGCAATGGGACCGCACCGGCACCGGCGCGATCGACCAGAGC